>CAWDKA010000025.1:0-192004 GCA_963802845.1 uncultured Alphaproteobacteria bacterium | reverse complement strand
AGCTGCATCTCGCCATCTTCGTGGTAGCGCCGGTGCACGGCGCGCGCCGCGATCGATGAGGTCGAGCAGGGGTTGGCTAAGGAGATCGAGGACCTCCCCTCTGTCCCAATCGTGACGGCTCTCGGCCGTGCCTTTGCCTTCGCGCGACCTCTCTGTTTGCTGGCCTTTGCCGCTGATACGATTTAAGATTTCCGAGAGTTCCGGCACGGGCCGAGGCTCGCGATCGCTGGAGGATAGACCCTCCTCATACAGGATCGGAGGCGGGAGCGAAAGGTCGCGCAATTCCTTGAGCGAACCAGTTTCCTGGCGCTTTAAACCTGGAACCCGCCCGCAGCCGGTAAAATTGATTTTATTGGCGGGGGTGAAGTTGCTGGCTAATACAGATCATGATGGGAAGCGAAGAACGGTACCAGGCCTTTCTCGATCCGCGGCCCAACAGGGCCTGCGCCGGATCTTGCTGGCTGTCGCCCCGCGCGAGGCCCGCACGGTCGACGTGAAGGGCCGCGCTTACGTCAATCTCGCGAGCAACGACTATCTCGCGTTTCGCTTCCACGAGGCCCTGATCGAGCGGACGATCGAATGGGCCACGCTTGGGGCAGGGGCGGGAGCCTCGCGCCTCGTCACCGGCAATCTCGATCTGTTTCGCGCGCATCGAGGAGAAGGTCGCGAAGCTGAAGCGGAAGCCGGCCGCGCTGGTCATGGCCTCGGGCTTCCAGCGAACGCTTCGGTGTTGCAGGCGCTACTCGATCGCACCGCGCTTGGCGCCGAGCCGCTCGTCTTCGCCGACCGCCTCAACCACGCGAGCATGCATTTCGGCTGCAAGGCCGCGGGCGTGCGCCAGCTCCGCTACCGGCATTGCGACGCAGGCCATCTCGCCGCGCTTCTCGCCGATCATGAGGGACAGCCGCCCGAAATTCATCCTGACCGAGAGCGTCTTCTCCATGGATGGCGACGTGGCGCCTCTCGCCGAGATCGTGCGCCTCGCGCGTGAGCATGATGCGACCCTGATCGTCGACGACGCGCACGCGACCGGCATCCTGGGCGAGGGAGGCTCGGGCCTCTCCGACGAGGCCGACATCGTTATCGGCACCTTCTCCAAGGCGCTCGGCAGTTTCGGCGGCTTTGTCGCCTGATGGAGACGGTCCGCGACTATCTCGTCAATCGCTGCGCCGGGCTGATCTACTCGACGGCGCTGCCGCCGCCCGTGCTTGGCGCCATCGACGCGGCGCTCGATATCCTCCCAAGCTTGGATGCGGAGCGCGCGCACGTGGCGAGGCTCGCCGCGAGCTTTCGCGCCGGCGCCCGCGCGGCCGGGCTCGACACGGGCGAGGCCACCACACAGATCGTCCGGTCATTCTCGGCACGCCCGAGCAGCACTTGCGATGAGCTAGCGGCTGCGAGAAGCCGGTTTCTGGGCGACCGCGATCAGGCCCCCCACCGTGCCTCCTGGAACGGCGCGGCTCCGGCTCGCCTTCACCGCGGCGCATAAGGAAGCCGATGTTGATCGCTTGCTCGATGTGCTCACGCAGGAACGCGCGCCCTCGCGCCGAGAAGGTCTACGCTCTAAGATGCATTTCGTGCTTGTTCATGGGTGGGGCTTCCATGCCGGCATCTGGGCGGATTTCGTCGCGCATCTCGATGGCGCCGAAGTCACGCTCATCGATCTCGGCTTCGTCGCGGGCGGGCCCAAGGGCACGTACTGGCCCGAGGACGCCATCGCGGTCGGCCATTCGCTTGGGTTGCTTTGGCTGCTCGAACGGGGGGGCGGCCGCTTCAGCGCACTGGTCAGCATCCAGGGCTTCGACTGCTTCTGCTGCCATATCGCCCCGTCGCGGGTTAAGGCGCTGAAGCGCGGGCTCGAGCGCGCGCCGGCCACGCTCCAGGCGTTCTGGCGGTCCTGCGGCGCTTCGGGCTTCGCGCCCCCCGAGGCGCTGAACGTCGAGCGCCTCGCCGAGGGCCTCGACTGGCTGATGCAATGGGACGCCCAGGCGGCGAGAGCGCGGCTCGATGCCCGATGCGTGCTCTTGCCTCCCGCGACGATCCCATCGTGCCGGTATCCATGACCGAAGCGATATGGCAGGAAACGGGCATCGACTGGTCGCGGGACGGTGGCCATGTTCTCCCCTTGAGGCATCCAGGATGGTGCGCGCACCATGTCCTTGACTTCGCCGCTTCACTCTAAACGCGTAGCGCCGCGGTCGCCGCCAGGCCTTCGGCGCCAGCGCGGAGCGCTACGAGCGCATGCGGGCTGCAGCGCGCGTCGCAGCAGATTGGCGCGGCTGCTGCCCGACCTCGAGCGCCCGCGCGTGCTCGAGCTCGGCTGCGGCACCGGCCTGTTCAGCCGGCATCTGCCTCGCGCTATCCTGAGGGACGCTTCGTGCTGACCGACGCGGCGCCCGCGATGATCGCCGAATGCCGCCACAATCTCGCGCCGTTGGCTCCGACGTATCAGCTACGAAATGATGGATGCGGGCGAGGCGGGCGGCCATGCCGCCTCGACCTGATCGTGTCGAGCATGACGCTGCATTGGCTTACCGAACCCATCGTCAAGCCTCGAACGGTTGCGCCGCTTGCTCGCGCCCGGCGGCCTCCTGCTCTATGCCACGCTCGGGCCCGACAGTTTCGCCGAATGGCGCGACGCGCTTGCGGGCGAGGGCCTGCCGAGCGGACTAGCGGAATTGCCCCGGCTCCCCGGCATGATCGAAGAGGAACGGCTGACCCCCGACACAGACGCGCTCTCGTTCCTGAGGCGCATGAAGGCGGTCGGCGGGCTGACTCCGCGCGAAGGCTACCGGCCCCTGTCGCCGGCCGCGCTCCGCGGCGCCCTCCGCGCCGCCGACGCGCGCTTGGCGGCCGCGTCACCTGGCACATCGTCTATGGCCGGCTCGAAGCTCCGAAGCGAGCGCATCGAGGCCTTCGACGATCCCGGCATAGGCGCGGGCAAGCTCCGCCTCGGTGATGCAATAGGGCGGCATGAGATAGACCGTCGAGCCGAGCGGCCTGATATTCAGTCCATGCGCAAGATACCAGCCGCGCAACCTGCCGGCTGTCCGCGGATTGATAGCCGCCCGCCTCTTTCACGTCGAAGGCGAGGATCGAGCCGATGAGACGCGGCCGGGCCACGTCCGCGCGCGCGGCAAGCTCGGCCATGATCGCGCGATGCGCACGATTGATGCGCGCGATCCGTGGCAGCGTCTGCTCCTCCTCGAACAAGTCGAGCGAAGCGAGCGCTACGGCGCAGGCGAGCGGATTGGCGGTAAAGGAATGGCCGTGGGGCAGGGCGCGCTCGAAGCTTTCGCCGAGGAACGCCTCGAACACCGCCTCGCGCGCGACCGTGATGGCCATCGGCATGTAGCCGGCGGTGAGCCCTTTCGACAGGCAGACGAGATCGGGAACGACCTCGGCCTGCTCCTGGCGAACAGCGAGCCGGTTCGCCCGAACCCCGTCGCGACCTCGTCGAAGATCACGAGCACGCCCGCGTCTTGCGCCGCCTTGACCAGGCGCTTGAGGAAATCCGGCCGGCAGACCCGCATGCCGCCCGCCCCCTGCAGCAGGGGCTCGATGATGAGCGCCGCGATCCCGATCCTGCGGTCCGTCAGCGTCGCCTCGAAGGCGGAGAGCGCGCCGGCCTCGCGCTCGCCGGCGGCGTCGTCGCCCTCGAACGTCCCGGGAAACGGCAGCACGCAGACCTTGCACATCAGGTCGCTAAACGGCGCGAACATTTCCGACCCGCGCCCGAGCGACATGGCGCCGAGCGTGTCGCCGTGATAGCCGCCGTCGAAGGCGAGCAAGCCCTTGCGGCGGGTCTCGCCGAGATTCACCCAATATTGATAGGCGATCTTGAGCGCGACCTCGACCGAGGTCGAGCCGTCGTCGGAGAAGAAGGCCGCGTGAGATCGCCGGGCAGGATCTCGTCAGCGCGCGGCAAGAGCCACGGCCGGCTCATGCGTGAAGCCCGCGAACATGACATGCTCGAAGCGGCGCGCCTGCGCTGCAAGCGCCGCGTTGAGCTTCGGATGGGAATGCCCGTGGGTGCAGGTCCACCATGACGAGATGAGGTCGAGGATCTCGCGGCCATCGCTGTCGAACAACGACGCGGCCTTGGCCCGCGAGATGACGGTGGGATCGCCTTCGGGCCCGTGCTGGGTGAAGGGATGCCACACATGGCGCCGGTCGCGCGCGAGCACGTCGCCGCTTGTCGCGACTTCGGGTCGTCCTTCATGCCGCTGCCCGCGCGAGCTTGCGGAGATCGATCTCCGGCTCGATGGCGAGCAGCGACGACGGGTCAACGGATCGAGCCGGGGAATCTCGGCGATGATCTCAACCTGCCCGTAGCGCTCGATCGCGGCGCGATTATGCGGCGTCTCAGGCCCGTTGATCACGACGCCGGCGAGAGGAAGCCCGCGCCGCCTGATCGCCTCGAGCGAGAGCAGCGTGTGGTTGATCGTGCCGAGAGTCGAGCGCGCCACGAGGATGAGCGGAAGGCCGAGGTCGCGCGCAAGGTCGATGACGTAGAATTGGTCGTCGAGCGGCACCATGAGACCCCCTGCGCCTTCGACCACCAGCGGCCGGTCGCATGGCGGCGGCACGAGCTTCGCCATGTCGATGGCAATTCCCGCGCGCCGCGCGGCCTCGTGGGGAGCGAGCGCATCGGGCAGGACATAGGCCTCGGGCACGATGCGGTCCTGCCCACGCCCGAAAGCCGGCGTACCGTTTCCGAGTCGTCTCGGGATCGGTTCCGGCTTGCACCGGCTTCCAGTAACAGGCCCCGAGCCGCGCCAAGAGCCATGCTGCGACGACCGTCTTGCCGACATCGGTGTCGGTTCCGGTGACGAAAAAACCCTGCACCACCGTCCGAGCCTCGGGGGCTCCTCCCAAGCGAAGGCGAGACAGTATAGGCCAATCCCCGTAAGGCAAAGGGGAGTGGACGGGGACGCGTCTTTCGGGCGACATAGCCGGCCCATGCGCCGCTTGCTCGTCGTTCTCACCGGGGTCTTTTACTTGTTCGCGGCTTTCGCCCCCGAAGGGCTCGCGGCCAAGACGCTGCGCATGGCCTATGATTCCGATCCCACCTCGCTCGATCCGCATGAGCAGCTCTCGGGTGCGACGCTTCAGATGTCGCATCTCCTGTTCGATCCCCTGGTCCGCTTTCGCCAGGACTTTTCGCTCGAGCCGCGACTCGCCAAAAGCTTCGAGAAGATCGACGAGCGCACCACGCGCTTCCATTTGCGCGAGGGCGTGAAGTTCCATTCCGGACGCACGCTCTCGGCGGATGACGTTGTGTGGACCTTCAATCGGCTGAAGCAGAGCCCCGACTTCAAAGCGCTGTTCGAGCCGTTCACCGAAGCGCCCGCGATTGACGAGCTCACCGTCGATCTCGTGACCGAAGGCCCGTACCCGCTCGTCCTCACTCTCGCGACTTACATCTTTCCCATGGACCGGGCCTTCTATTCCGGGCTCGACGAGCGCGGAAAGGCGAAGGACGCGATCGTCAAGCACGGCGCGTCATTCGGCTCGATGCATGCGAGCGGCACCGGCCCCTTCATCGTCACCGAACGCGAGCAGGGGGTTCGCCTGAAGCTCAAGCGTTTCCCCGATTATTGGGACAAGGACTCGCCCGGCAATGTCGATGAAATCGTCCTCACCCCGATCAAGGAGCCGGCGACGCGGGTTGCGGCGCTGCTCGCGGGCGACGTCGATTTCATCGGACCGGTGCCGCCGACCGATCTTGAGCGGCTGAAAAAAGCGCCTTGCTGCACCCTCGTCACCATCCCGAGCGCGCGCATGCTCACCTTCGAGCTCAATCAGGATCGTGTCCCGGCCTTCAAGGACAAGCGCGTTCGGCTCGCCATCGCTTATGCCCTGAACGGCCAAGGCATCGCCAGCAAGATCATGCGCGGGCTTGCGACGGCGGCGGGCCAGTTAAGCCCGCCGGGCTATGCCGGCCACGATCCCGCTCTTGCGCCCCGTTACGACCTCGAGAAGGCGAAGGCTTTGATGAAGGACGCCGGACACGCCGAGGGCTTCGCCGTGACGATGATGGCGCCGAACAATCGCTATATCGAGGACGCGCGGGTCGCCGAGGCCGTCGCCGCCATGCTCGCCAAGATCAACATTCGGGTCGATTTGCAGACCATGCCGAAAGCTCAGTACTGGCAACGCTTCGATGAGCGAGCAGGCGATGTCATGATGATTGGCTGGCAATCCGACACGCAAGACTCGGCGAATTTCTACGAGTTCCTGGTGATGACGCCCGACAAGGACAAGGGCTACGGCCAATACAACGCGGGCGATTATTCAAATCCGGAAATCGACAAGCTCACGCTCGCGACGCAGACGATGACGGACAGGGAAGCGCGTGCCGCGGCGCTGCGCAAGATCGAACGCCTCATCTACGACGACGCGGCGCTGATCCCGCTGCACTGGCAGCATCTGTCCTGGGCGGCGCGCAACAATGTGAATATCGGCCCCGTCGTCAATGTCATCGACATGCCATATCTTGGTGATCTCGTTATCGAATAGCCGGAACAAGCGGCGTTTTCGCCGGAGGAAATCGACATGTTCAAGAAAATCCTGATCGGACTTGCGGCCCTCATCCTCATCTTCGTCGCCATCGTGGCCATGCAGCCTGCCGATTTCCGCGTCGAGCGCACCACCAAGATCGCCGCGCCTCAGGCCGACGTATTTGCGCAGGTGAACGACTTCCACAAATGGGACGCCTGGTCGCCTTGGGCCAAGCTCGACCCCGCCGCCAAGATCGGTTTTGAAGGGCCTGAGGCGGGGCAAGGCGCGGCGATGACCTGGTCCGGCAACAATGAGGTCGGGGAAGGGAAGGTGACGATCGTCGAAAGCCGCCCGAGCGACCTTGTCAAGATCAAGGTCGATATGGTGAAGCCCCATGAGGGAACCGGCACGTCGCAGTTCGATTTCAAGCCCGAAGGCGACCAGACCGCCGTGACCTGGTCCATGTCGGGCCACCACAATTTCATCGAGAAGGCGTTCTGCTTGGTGATGAACGGCCAGAAGATGATGGGTGACGTTATCGAGAAGGGCCTTGTCCAGTTGAAATCGGTGGCCGAAGGGGCCAAGACGGCGCGCAATTAGCCGGCCGCCGATGTAGCGGGATGAGCGGCAGGCTGGTACCATAGATGGACTTGTCCGCTCGCCTACGGGGGGCCGGGATGAGTACATTAATTGCCGGTGCCGCGGCGCTTCCGAAGCCGCCCGCGCGGTCTCGCGCCGTGGTGATCATGGCGTGCCTCGGCGTTTTGACCGGTCTGATCTCCAGCCTGCCGTCGCCGCTGCCGGACGTCCGCCTCGAAGATCCCGAATTTCTCATCAACGCCAGAAGCGTTCCGCTCCACGCCGGCATCGCCTTTGGCGCGGGCCTTGCGGCCATGCTATGGCTTTGGGTCAGCCGGGACGTTGGCAAATGCCTGCTCGCGATCGCGTTCACGATCATAGGCTGGCTCGTCGCCGCCAACACGGCCAACGACGTATTTTCGGCGGTTGTGGGTTCGGAACTGTTCGGCACCGAAGCGGGCGCCAAGGCAAGCCGTGAGGTTGTTGGGTGGGTGCTGGCGGGTCTCGTTGGAGGCGGAATTGGAGCGGGTCTTATCGTCTTCGGCGTTGGCATCGCCGCGCAGTCGATCAGGCGCGCCCGAGCCTGGCTGCCGATCGTCGTAACCGGCGCTCTCTTTGGACTCCTGCTCTATCCGGCCGCGCGCTTCGACGCGATCGCGCTCCTGTTCGTGCCGTGGCAGGCCGCGATCGCCGCTGTGATCGCTCTTGCTCTGACTCGCCACACAGCGTGACGTTCGAGCCAGTGCGGCCATGAAAGCGTTTAGCGCCGGCTTCGGCTTCGCCGCGCGCCGCCTCGGCCAAGCGGCGCTCGTCATGTTCGCGATCCTCATCATCGCTTTCGCCGTGCGGACGGCTCTCGGCGATCCTTTGCGCGAGATCGTGGGTGAGGCCGTCCCGGAAGCCGAGCGCGCGGCGCTCCGGCACGAGCTCGGTCTCGACGCGCCATGGCCGGTGCAGCTTGGGCGCTATCTCGGCAGCGCGGTTCGAGGCGATCTCGGCATCTCCACGATCTACAAGCGACCGACGCTCGCCGTCATCCTTGCCAAGTTTCCCGCAAGCTTCGAGCTTGTCCTTGGCGCGAGCCTGATCGTGCTGCTGTTGTCGCTGCCGGCCGGCATCTACTGCGCCGTGCGGCCGCGCGCGCTTGGCGCCCGCCTCATTCTCAATCTCAGCGTTCTCGGCATATCCATCCCGGTCTTTCTCACCGGGATTTTCCTCATCACGATCTTCTCGGTCTGGCTCGGCTGGCTTCCGGCCTTTGGCCGCGGCGACACGGTTCGCATCGGTCCGTGGGAGACCGGGCTTCTCACGCGCGACGGGCTCGAACACCTCATCCTTCCCGCGCTCACGCTTTCTTCGATCATGCTGCCGCTCTTCATCAGGCTCGTGCGCGGCGCCATGCTCGACGAGCTCGGCCACGACTATGTGCGCACCGCGCGAGCCAAGGGCGCATCACCGCTCCGCGTGTGGCTCGCGCATGCACTCCGCAACGCGCTCCTGCCGCTCACCGCCGTGAGCGGGCTCCAGATCGGGACGTTCATAGCCTACACGCTTCTGACCGAGACCGTGTTCCAATGGCCCGGCATGGGCTTTCTCTTTCTCGAGGCGGTCACCCGCGCCGACATTCCACTGATCACGACCTATCTCGTCTTCGTCGGCCTGATCTTTGTCGTCGCCAACACGCTGGCCGACATCGCAAGCCTCATGCTCGATCCCCGCATCGGCTTGGAGGAGACGTGATGAGCGCGGACGCGCTGCCCAACCGCCAATCGGCTCTGCGCGCTCTCGCGGGCCGGCACAAGGGCGCCGCCATCGCCGCAATCGTCCTCGGCGCACTCGCCCTTGCCGCGGGCCTGGCTCCGTTGATTGCTCCGCAAGATGCGTTCGATCTTGCAAGCTTCGACGTGCTCGACGCCAGCCTGCCGCCGGCCTGGCTCGAGGGGAGCGACCCGCGCTTCCTGCTCGGCACGGACGCGCAAGGGCGCGATCTCTTGAGCGCCATTCTTTACGGCACGCGCATCTCGCTGACTGTCGGTCTTCTCGCCGTCGCCATCGCCGCCGCGATCGGCGTGCCGCTCGGCCTGCTTGCCGGCTACGCCAAGGGAACGATCGACACCGTTGTGACGCGCGTAGCCGACATCCAGCTCTCGCTCTCGACCTTGATGATGGCGATCATCGCGCTTGCCCTGTTCCGCGCCGCCTTCGGGGGCGAGAGCCTTGGCCGCTTCGCCGTGCCGCTCCTTGCCGTCGTGATCGGCCTCGCCGAGTGGCCGTACCTGGCGCGCACGGCGCGCGCCGCCACTCAGGTCGAGGCGGCCAAGGACTATGTCAGGGCGGCGCGTGCTCTCGGCGCGAGCGCGAGCGGCATCATGTGGCGCCATATTCTCCCCAACATCGCCTCGACCCTGATTGTCGTCGCCACCACGCAAATCGCCGGCGCCATCATGGCCGAAGCGGCACTGTCCTTTCTCGGCCTCGGCATGCCCGTGACTAAGCCCTCGCTCGGCACCCTGATCCGATCCGGCTACGACCTGATGTTCGCGGGCGCGTGGTGGGTGACCGTCATTCCGGGCCTCGTGCTGATCGGCTTGCTCGTTTCGGTCAATGTGCTCGGCGATGCCTTGCGCGACGCGCTCGATCCGAGGCGAAGCGCCGGCTGAAACGCCGCTCGCGCCGGGGTTTTGGCTTAAATCCTTGAAAACTAGGTGACCCCGGAACCATAAGCTATAGTGCCTCG
Source organism: uncultured Alphaproteobacteria bacterium (assembly GCA_963802845.1). Lineage (GTDB taxonomy): Bacteria > Pseudomonadota > Alphaproteobacteria > Rhizobiales > Methyloligellaceae > Methyloceanibacter. The sequence goes on along the minus strand of CAWDKA010000025.1, from coordinate 182,184 downwards.
GTCTCTCGCCTTGTCCCGGCCGCGTCCCGGCCGGGTCGCCGTAAGGAGCTTGTATGACGATGTCCGGTCCGGCCAATCCGGAGCTTGTCTTTTCCCTTCGCCGCGTGACGGAGGCGCGCCGCCTGCGCCGCTTTCAGCTGGATCGGGCGGGGCGACAGTCTCGACGCCGGCCGCGCCGCGCTCGACGCCATGCGGGCCGCGCTCGCCGAAGTCGATATCGATGCAATCGTCGCAATCGGCGAGGCTACGCGCGGCGAGGCCCCTCAGCCGCAGCGGGGCGAACGCCTGGGGCGTCCGGGCTCGGTCTTCAAGGCCGATATCGCCGTCGATCCGGTCGAGGGCACGAGCTATCTCGTCCGCGGCCAAACCAACGCGCTCGCCGTTTGTGCCGTTGCCGCCCGCGGCTCCATGCTGAACCCGGGACCCGCCTTCTACATGGAGAAATTCGTCACGAGCGCGCCGGCGCGCGGCAAGATCGATCCGCATTGGCCGGTGGAGCAGAAGCTCACCACTCTTGCCGACGCCCTCAACAAGGACGTGTCGGAACTGACCGTGTTCGTGCTGGAGAAGCCGCGTCATCGCGAGCTTGTCGATGGCATCTTGGCGGCCGGCGCTCGCGTCGCGCTCTATCCGGCCGGCGACGTCGCCGGCGCGTTGATGGCCGCCATTCCCGGCTCCGGCATCGATGCTCTCATGGGGACGGGCGGCACGCCGGAAGGCGTCATGTCGGCCTGCGCCATCAGGGCTCTTGGCGGCGAATTCCTCGCGCGCCTCGATCCCCAGCTTCAGACCGAGACAAAGGCGGTGAAGGAGGCCGGGATCGACACCGAAAAATGGTACCAGTGCGACGAGATTATCACCTCGGACAATGTGTTCTTCTGTGCCACCGGGATCACGACGGGCCTCATGCTCGAAGGCGTGGAGCGGTCGAGATCCCACTATAAGGTGCAGACCATGATGATAACGGGCGCAACCAACGAGCGGCAGATCATGACGACCTACATGCCGCTCGAGCGCATGGCGAACATCGCCGCGCGCGACGTTGCTTGACGCCCGAACGGGAGGAGTGCCTGGAGTGGTGAATGTCGAAGCGCGTCGAGCATCCGATCATACTCGGCATCGTCGGTGATTCGGCGTCAGGAAAGTCAACGCTGTCGGTAGGCGTTGCCCAGATTCTGGGCGAGGAACACTGCACGGTGATTTGCACTGACGACTACCATCGCTACGACCGCGACAACCGTGCTGCGCTCGGTCTGTCGGCGCTCGACCCGCGCGCAAACCACATCGACATCATCGAGCAGCATTTGCGGCTGTTGCGCCGGGGCGAGTCGGTGCTGAAGCCGGTCTATGACCACCGGCACGGCACATTTTCGCCCCCTGAATATGTCAAACCCAAGCAATTCGTCATCGCCGAAGGCCTGCTCGGGTATGCCACGCGCGGCATGCGCGACTGCTATGACGTGAAGATCTATCTCGATCCGGAGGAAGATTTGCGCGTGAAGTGGAAGATGCACCGCGACACCACCAAGCGCGGCTACTCGCGGGAGCAGGTCATGGCCCAGCTCGCCCGGCGCGAAATCGACAGCCCCAACTTCATCCACCCGCAACGCACTTTTGCCGACATCGTCATCAGGTTTCAGCAGTCCGCTGGCGCCAACGGCTCCGACACGCGCCTCGATGTCCGCCATATCCTCCGTCCGACGCTGCCCCATCCCGACTTCACCCCTCTGTTGGACGGGTCGAGCAATGCCGGGCTTCGTCTCGAGCTTGCTCGCGACCGCGACGGCAAGCCGGTGGACGTGCTCGAGATCAACGGGAATATCTCCGACAAGAGGGCCGAGCGGATCGAGGACTTGCTGTGGAACCTCATCCCGGAGGCCGGGCATTTGCGCGACCAGGTCGGCCGCATCGATATCGCCAACGGGGCCAAGAGCCACCCGCTGGCGCTGACCCAATTGCTCGTCGGGTACCATGCGGTGAAAGCGGCGATGGGCGTCCGCGCGTATTGAAGTCTCACGCCCAAGGAGAGAGAGGAAACGCAACGAAGCCACGACACCTGAGCTTTGGCGCATGGCCATCGCCTTGGCGCTGACAGTGCCGGCGGTCCCCGCTATTGCCGGCGTCTCGCAGGCGGCGCGAACAGCTTGCGAAAAGGCCCCCGAGCGTGTGCGGCCAGCGCTTCGGGCTGACGAAAAGGAAGCCTGGATCGCCAACTGCCTGGCGGACGCTTCGACCGGGACCCCGCCGAAAAAGGACAGCGGTTACTAGGGATCGCGATGCCGCGAGGCGAGGCGCGCGTCGCCGGCTTCACGGCATCTTTCGGCGCATTCCCTCGATGTGGATGGGGCGAATTGAGCGCTGTCGCGCCCGATAGGGTGTGCTAGGAGACGAAAGCTGAGTCCTCGCTTTCGTCGCTCTCAAACCCACTCGCTGGCGACCCCAGCGTCACTGCAAGCCTTTGATCTATGAACACAATCAAGCCTAGAGTGGACCTGATGCAGGATCAGGCGTCACCGGAGGCGTCCCATCGCGACATGGCGAACGTCATCAGGGCGCTTGCCATGGACGCGGTGCAAAAGGCCGATTCCGGCCATCCCGGCATGCCGATGGGCATGGCCGACGCGGCCACGGTCCTCTTCACGCGCTTTCTCAAGTTCGACGCCGCGCATCCCGATTGGCCCGACCGCGACCGCTTCGTGCTCTCGGCAGGCCACGGCTCGATGCTGCTCTATGCGTTGCTCTATCTCACCGGCTATCCCGAGATGGAGATCGAGGAGCTCAAGAACTTCCGCCAGTTGCACTCGCGGACCGCGGGCCACCCCGAATATGGCCACGCGCCCGGCATCGAGACAACCACGGGACCGCTCGGGCAGGGGATCGGCAATGCCGTCGGCATGGCGCTCGCCGAACGCCTGCAGAACAGCCGCTACGGCGATGCGATCGTCGATCATTACACCTACTGCCTCGCCGGCGACGGCTGCCTGATGGAGGGCATCAGCCACGAGGCGATCTCCCTTGCCGGCCACCTTAAGCTCGGGCGCCTCATCGTCCTCTTCGACGACAACCAAATCTCGATCGACGGCCCGACCAGCCTCGCCGTCTCCGACGATCAGATCGAGCGGTTCAAGGCCTCGCACTGGCATACCGCCCGCGTTGACGGCCACGACCCCGAAGCAATCGCCCTTGCCATCGAGAACGCGAGGCAAGTTACCGACCGTCCCTCGCTGATTGCATGCCGCACCGTCATCGGCTACGGCGCGCCGACCAAAGCGGGCACGGCCGCAACCCACGGCTCGCCCCTCGGCGAAGAAGAGGTCAAAGGCGCGCGCGAGAAGCTCGGCTGGCGGCACCAACCGTTCGAAGTGCCGAAGCCGATCCTCGCCAACTGGCGCGCCGCAGGCGCACGCCACCGCGCCGCCTATGAGGCCTGGAGCACCGCCGCGATGCGGCTCGATGCTTCGGCCCGCGCCGCGCTGACCGATCCTATCGAGGGGAAAGTCAAGGCGGCGATCGTGGACGCCATCGCCGCGGTCAAGTCGGACTTCATCAAGGAAGGCGCCAAGCTCGCGACGCGGCAGTCTTCGCAGAAGGTGCTCGAGAAACTCTTGCCCGTGGTCCCCGGCCTGATCGGCGGTTCCGCCGATCTCACCGGGTCGAACGGCACGCTCACCAAACTCCACACCGTGGTCAAGCCCGGCGACTTCACCGGTAACTACATCCACTACGGCGTGCGCGAGCACGCCATGGCCGCGACGATGAACGGGATGGCGCTGCATGGCGGGATCGTGCCTTACGGCGGCACGTTCCTCGTCTTCACCGATTATTGCCGCCCGTCGATCCGCCTCTCGGCGCTGATGCAGCAGCGGGTCATCTATGTGATGACGCACGATTCGATCGGCCTCGGCGAGGATGGCCCCACGCACCAGCCGGTCGAGCATTTGGCGGCGCTTCGCGCCATCCCCAATCTCAATGTGATGCGCCCGGCGGACTCGGTCGAATGCGCCGAATGCTGGGAGATCGCGCTTCTGTCGAAGACGACGCCAACGATCCTCGCTCTAACTCGCCAGGGCGTGCCGCTGCTCCGCGACCGCCCGAGCGATGAGAATCTCTCGGCCAAGGGCGCCTATGTTCTGATCGAGCCTGCCCGCGCGCGCGACGTGACGCTGATCGGCACGGGCTCCGAACTCGCGCTCGCGGTCGCTGCGGCCAAGGCGCTCGAAGGGGAGGGAATCGCTGCCGCCGTCGTGTCGATGCCCTGCTCCGAGCTGTTTGAGGCGCAAAGCAAGTCCTATTGGGATGACGTGCTGGGCGAGAGCCCCCGCGTTGCGGTCGAGGCGGCGGTGCCCTTCGGCTGGTCGAAATGGCTCGGGCCCAACGGCGCCTTCGTCGGCATGCAGGGATTTGGCGCTTCGGCGCCCGCGCAACACCTATATAAGCATTTCGGCATTACCGCCGAGGCGGTCGCCGCCGCGGCCCACGAGTTGGTTTCGAAGAGGTAAGTGAGAGGATGTCAAATAAGCGCGTAGCCATTAACGGATTTGGCCGGATCGGCAGGCTCACTTTCAGGGCTTACCTCGAATCCGGCCGCAACGATCTCGATTTCGTCGCCATCAACGATCTCGGCTCGGCCGAGATGAACGCTCATTTGCTTCAGTTCGACAGCGTGCATGGCCGCTACCCCGGCAAGATCGAGGTCGCTGCCGGACGCCTCGAGACCGATGGCCAGGATGTCGCGGTCCTGTCTCAATCGGTTCCCGAGCAGCTTCCCTGGCGCGACCTCGGCGTCGATATCGTGATGGAGTGCACCGGGCACTTCACCGAGCGCGACGGCGCCGCCAAGCACCTCACCGCCGGCGCAAAACGCGTGCTCGTCTCGGCCCCTTGCACCGGCGCGGACTTGACCGTCGTCTACGGCGTCAATCACGACCAGCTGACCCAGGAGCACCACGTCGTCTCCAACGCCTCTTGCACCACCAACTGCCTCGCGCCCGTAGCCAAGGTTCTGAATCAGGCCATCGGCATCAAACACGGCTACATGACGACGGTGCACGCCTATACCGGCGACCAGCGCGTGGTGGACACGTTGCACAAGGACCCGTATCGCGCCCGCGCCAGTGCCGTTAACTTGATCCCAAGCTCGACCGGGGCGGCGAAGGCCGTCGGCCTCGTCCTGCCCGAGCTCAAGGGCAAGCTCGACGGCGCCTCGATCAGGGTGCCGGTGCCGAATGTGAGCCTCGTCGATCTGACCTTCCAGTCGGCGCGTCCGACCACCGCCGAGGAGATCAATCAGGCGGTGATCAAGGCAGCTAACGGTCCGCTCAAGGGCGTTCTCGGCGTGAACGCGAAGCCGCTCGTTTCCAGCGATTTCAACCACGATCCGTTGAGCTCGATCTTCGATCTCACGGGTACGCATGTGGTTGACGAGACGTTCTGCCGCGTCGTCGCCTGGTACGACAACGAATGGGGCTTCTCCAACCGCATGAGCGATACGGCGGTCGCCATGGGGCGGCTCATATGAACGAGGCGAAACGGGTCCCGGCCGCAAAGCCGGGGGCCAGTCTCGATTCAAATCTCGACCTTTCCCGCATCAAGACCGTCGAGGGCATCGATGTGCGGGGCAAACGCGTGCTCGTCCGCGTCGATTTCAACGTGCCGATCGAGAATGGCGTCGTCGCCGACGCAACCCGGCTCGAGCGCGTGCTGCCGACCATCGCCCGGCTCGCCGCTGCCGGCGCGAAGGTCATCGTGCTCTCGCATCTCGGCCGCCCCAAGGAAGGGCCGTCTTCCGACACGTCATTGCGGCCTGTCGCGATGAAGATGCGCGAGCTCATGCCGGAACGGAAGGTGCATTTCATCGGCGACTGCGTCGGCGAGGAGCCGAGGCGGAACCTGGCTACGCTCAAGCCCGGCGAGATCGCCGTGCTCGAAAATTTGCGCTTCTATCCGGGCGAGGAAAAGAACGACAAGCTCTTCGCCAAGCGGCTCGCAGAGCATGGCGACATCTATGTCAACGACGCCTTCTCCACCGCCCATAGGGCGCATGCCTCGGTCGATGCGATCGCCGATCTTCTGCCCTCCCATGCCGGTCTCTTGATGATGGCCGAGATCACCGCGCTTGGCCGCGCGCTCGAGAACCCCGAGCGGCCGGTGATGGGCATTGTCGGCGGGGCCAAGGTCTCGACCAAGATCGAAGTCCTGACCCATCTCGTCTCGCGCATGGACGTCCTTGTCGTCGGGGGGGGCATGGCCAACACCTTTCTTCTCGCGCAAGGCATCAAGATCGGCTCATCTCTGAGCGAGCCCGATTTCCTCGGGACCGCGAAGGAGATCATGGCGCGCGCCGCGCAAAGCGGCTGCGAGATCGTCTTGCCGAAAGACGTCGTGATTGCGGACGAATTGAAAGAAGGCGTGGCATGGCGGCTCTGCCGCGTCACGGAGGTGCCCGACGGCGCTCTCATTCTCGATTTCGGGCCTGAGAGCATCGCCACGCTCAAGGAGCGCCTCAAGACTGTCCGCACCGTGCTGTGGAACGGCCCTCTCGGCGCCTTCGAGACGCCGCCTTTCGGCGAGGCGACGTTCGCGCTCGCCCGCGAGGTGGCGAGCCTCACCCAGGACGGCAAGCTCGTGAGCGTGGCGGGCGGCGGCGATACGGTGCGGGCGCTGAAAGAAGCGGGCGCGGCTTCCGGCTTCACCTATATCTCGACCGCCGGCGGCGCCTTTCTCGAATGGCTCGGCGGCCACGCTCTGCCCGCAGTCGCGGCGCTGGCAAGGAGCGGCGCCCGCCGCTGACGGGCGCGGCGGCGTCAAAGATTCCCGTCGATTTTCTCCAACGATCGTTTCCGCGGTCGGGGGAATTCTAGTAACCATCGATCGCGGGATCCGCGGCGGAATCCTCCCTGCTTCATTGCCCGGGAGCGCCCGGTAATGACATAAGGAAAGGGCTCAGGCCATGAGCGTGACCAGGAGAGATGGGCAAGGACCCATGGCCAAGGACATCATCATCGCGCCGTCGATCCTCTCGGCCGATTTCGCCAAGCTCGGCGAGGAGGTGAAGGCGATCGACCGCGCCGGCTGCGACTGGATCCATGTCGATGTCATGGACGGCCACTTCGTGCCGAACATCACCATCGGGCCCGACGTGGTGAAGGCGCTCCGTCCGCATTCGAGCAAGCTCTTCGACGTGCATCTGATGATCGCGCCCTGCGACCCCTTCATCGAGGCCTTCGCCAAAGCGGGCTCAGACCTCATCACCGTTCATGCCGAGGCCGGACCGCATCTCGACCGCTCGCTTCAGCTCATCAGGAGCCTCGGCAAGAAAGCGGGCGTCAGCATCACGCCGTCCACGCATGAAAGCGCGATCGAGTATGTGCTCGACAAGATCGACCTCGTGCTGGTGATGACGGTCAATCCCGGCTTCGGCGGCCAGGCCTTCCTGCCGAGCCAGATCGACAAGATCGCGGCGATCCGCAAGATGATCGGCGCCCGGTCCATCCACATCGAAGTGGATGGCGGCATCGTTCCCGAGACGGCAGCGCGCGTCGCCGCCGCGGGCGCGAATGTGATCGTGGCGGGCTCGGGCGTGTTTAAGGGCGGCAATTACGCCGAAGATATCGCCGCCATCCGGGCGGCCGCTTCGCGCGCCCGCGCCGCCGCGGCGTAAGGTCCGCGAGCTAACACGCGAATTGACGCTAAAGTGATCCCCGCAAACTGGCGCTGATCCGTATCTCTTCGTGATAAGAGCTTGGGCTCGGTGCCTTGAGGAGGATTGCCGTGGACGTTACCTATGTCGGCGCGCTGATTGCCGGGGTGTTGAGCTTTCTCTCGCCCTGCGTGCTGCCGCTCGTCCCGCCCTACCTCTGTTTCCTCGGCGGGACGACCTTCGACCAGCTCGCCGGCGAGGACGAGACGCCGTCGCACGTCTACTCCACGGTCGTGCTGTCGTCGGTCGCCTTCGTGTTCGGCTTCACCACTGTGTTCGTCATCCTCGGCGCGACCGCGACCGCCGCGGGCCAGTTGCTCGCCGCCAATCTTCCCCTTCTCAGCAAGATCGCGGGCGCGATCATCATCGTCGCCGGCTTGCACTTCCTCGGCGTCATCCACATTCCCATCCTTCACCGCGAGGCGCGCTATCACGCCGACGCGCGGCCTGCCGGGCTCGTCGGCGCATATGTCATCGGGCTTGCCTTTGCTTTCGGCTGGACCCCCTGCATTGGGCCCGTGCTCGGCGCGATTCTCGCTGTCGCGGCCGGCGAAGATTCGGTGCGCCAAGGGGTGGGCCTGCTCCTCGTCTATTCGCTCGGGCTCGGCATTCCCTTCATCCTCGCCGCCATCGCGATCAAGCCGTTCCTGAAGGCGATGGGTCGATTCCGCCGCCATCTCGGGACGATCGAGAAGGCGCTTGGCGCATTTCTTGTGCTGACCGGAATTCTTTTCCTCACCGACTCGATGACGCTGATTTCGGTCTGGATCCTCGAAACTTTTCCGGGCCTTGCGTCGATCGGCTGAATCGGTTTGCTCGCCTTTTCGCGCCGCCGCGGCTAAGACAGGGCCATGACCGCGATCGCGCTCACCATCGCCGGCTCCGATTCTTCCGGAGGCGCCGGCATTCAGGCCGACCTCAAGACCTTCTCTGCGCTCGGCGTCTATGGCGCGAGCGCGATCACCGCGCTCACCGCGCAGAACACGCTCGGCGTCGAAGCGGTGCACGCCGTCCCTCCCGATTTCATCCTCAAGCAGATTGAAGCGGTGGCGCGCGATCTCGATGTCGGCGCGGTCAAGATCGGCATGCTGGCGACGCGTGGGCTCATCGAGGCCGTCGCCAAAGGCCTCGAAAGCTTTCCCGGCGTGCCCATCGTGCTCGACCCGGTCATGGTCGCGACCTCGGGCGATCCCCTTCTCGATAAGGACGCCGTCGAGACGCTTCGCGCCGTGCTCATGCCGCGCGCGAGCCTGATCACGCCGAACTTGCCCGAGGCGGCGAAACTTCTCGGTGAAAGCCCGGCGCGGGATGAGCGCGAAATGTCGGCACAGGCCGAGGCGCTTCGGCGGCAAGGCGCAGGCGCGGTGCTTGTCAAAGGCGGTCACGGCGAAGGCGAGAAGGCCGTCGATATCCTGATCGATGCGACAGGGGAGCTTCGCCTCGAGGCGCCGCGGGTGAAGACGGCCAACACCCATGGCACGGGCTGCACCTTGTCGTCGGCCATCGCCGCCGAGCTTGCCAAAGGGTCCTCGCTTCGCGAGGCCGTCGTCGCCGCGAAGGCCTATGTCACGGCGGCGCTCGAAGCGGCGGATCAGCTTCGCATCGGCAAGGGCAGGGGGCCCGTGCATCACTTCCACGCACTCTGGCCGCGCCCATCGAAGCGATGAGTGACGCTGTTACGTCTCCGCCACGATCTTGAACCGCTGCTCGCCGAGGCCCGAAACCGTCGCGTTGATCTCGTCGCCAGGCTTCAGGAACACGCGCGGGTTCCGCGCCATGCCGACGCCGGGCGGCGTGCCCGTGGTGATGACGTCGCCCGGCATCAGCGTCATATACGTGCTGATATAGCTCACGAGCGCGGCCACGCCGAAAATCATCGTCGCGGTCGAGCCGGTCTGCATGCGGGCGCCGTTGAGATCGAGCGTGAGATTGAGCGTCTGCGGGTCGGGGATTTCGTCCTTCGTCACGAGCCAAGGTCCGAGCGGTCCGAACGTGTCGTAGCTCTTGGCCTTGATCCATTCACCGGCGCCGCCCTTTTGCAGGCTGCGCTCGGAGATGTCGTTTGCGATCGCGTAGCCTGCGACGTAATCGAGCGCCTCGGCCTCACTCACGCGCTTCGCGCGCTCACCGATGATGACGCCGAGCTCGACCTCGAAATCCATGCGCTCGAAGCCGGCCGGCGCCGTCACCGGATCATTGGGACCCGAGACGCACGAGCTCGCCTTGGCGAACACGATCGGAACTTCGGGGATCGGCATGCCGGTCTCCTCGGCGTGGTCGCGATAGTTCAGTCCGATGCCAAGGAATTTCGGCACGACGCCGACGGGAGCGCCGATGCGAGGTGTACCCTGAACCAAAGGCAGCGCCGCGAGATCGAGCGCTTTGATCCGGCCGAGGCTCTCCCGTCCGAGGGCTGCTCCGGCGATGTCCGCGACCACGCCCGAGAGGTCGCGGAGCGCGCCGTTCCGATCGAGAATTCCAGGTCTTTCCTGCCCAACCGCGCCGTAGCGAAGAAGCTTCATCCATCCCCCCGATCTTTCTTTGCATGTTGCACAGGCTACTGCTGGGCGGCAACGGCCTAGCGGCGTCGCGCCGCGGAACAATATCCTGAGGTACGTCAGGGCCTTGGCGGGGACTCGCAGCGGCGTCCCGGCTGCCAAATCGAATCACCGATTCCGCTCTCGCGAAGGCCGGAAAAGGCACGTTGCTCAACTGCAACAAGGTCCCACAAAGTTGGGCCTGAAATCGGCGATTTCGATCGCTGCGAGCGCGTGTTCGCGCGCGTGTTTCGGGCTCGCTGAGGCACCCGAGAGCTCCGATAAACTATTGAATCTCCTGAATAAAAAACCAAGCCTGGGCATTTGTGCCACAGTGCTCGCGTGTTTTGCGGGCGAGCACTTGCCGCGGATTGAAGCTTCCCGCGGCGCTGGGCTAGCCTTTGGGCACAAATCGAGACGGGGGACGGGGCTGGGGGGCCAAGTCACTACCGGACGAAAGAGGGGACCTGACGCAACTCCGCTAACGAAGGCTCAGGAATACGAATGGGGGGGCGAGCCGAAGCCCGCTGTCAAAGGCCACGCCTTTAGAGCTCGGCTCGTTTCGCAGGGAAGACCGGCCCGGCATTGCCCGGGCCGGTTCTTTTTTTGTTGAGGCGTCACAAGCCTGAAACAAACGCACCGTAAGTCGCCGTCATCGTGATGCGGGCGGGGACTGAAGACGACGTGCTGCATGAACCGGGAGTGAAGCGCTACCGCGCGATTTTCGTCTCGGATCTGCATTTGGGCACGAAGGCCTGCCAGGCCGAGGCCTTCATCGACTTCCTGCGCTGCCACGATGCGCCCCGCATCTACCTGATCGGCGACATCGTCGATTTCTGGCGCATCAGGCGCGGCATCTACTGGCCGCAATCTCACAACGACGTGCTGCAAAAGCTTCTGCGCAAGGTGCGCAAAGGGACCGACCTCGTCTACATCCCCGGCAATCACGACGAGGCGATGCGCGACTATTGCGGCTTGCGCTTCGGCGGCATCGCCATCGAACGGCACGTCATCCACCTGGCTGCCGACGGGCGCCGCTATCTCATCATCCACGGCGACGAGTTCGACGTCGTCGTGCGCTACGCGAAATGGCTCGCCCTGTTCGGCGATTGGAGCTACGCGGTCGCGCTTTGGGCCAACACTCATTTCAACGCCGTCCGCCGCCTTCTCGGCCTGCCGTACTGGTCGCTCTCGGCCTATCTCAAGCAGAGGGTCAAGCGCGCAGTGAACTATATCGGCGAGTTCGAAGCGGCGCTCGCGCAGGAAGCGCGCCGGAATGAGACGCAAGGCGTGATATGCGGCCATATTCACCACGCGGCGATGCGCGAAGTCGGCGACATCGCCTATGTGAACACCGGCGATTGGGTCGAGAGCCGCACGGCCGTCGCCGAAACTGAAGACGGGGTGCTGGAGATCATCCATTGGGGGCATAGCCAAGACAGGCCGGAGCTCCAGTCTCTGGCCGGTGAGCTCGAGGTCGCCGCATGATGCGGGTGCTGGTCGCAACCGATGCCTGGCATCCTCAAGTGAACGGCGTGGTCAGGACCTATGAGCGGCTCGCGGCGGAAGCGCCCGCTCTCGGCTTCGAACTGAGTTTCCTCGCGCCGCCGCATTTCCGCACGCTTCCCTGTCCGACCTATCCCGAGATCAGGCTCGCGCTGGCTGGCCCGCGCGCAATCGCCCGCCATGTCGAGGCGGTGCGTCCCGATTTTATCCATATCGCCACGGAGGGACCGATCGGCTTCATGACGCGCCGCTATTGCCGCAAGACGAAGTGGCCCTTCACCACGAGCTATCACACTCGCTTTCCCGAATATGTCTCCGCCCGCCTGCCGGTGCCCGAGACTTGGTGCTACGCGTTGCAGCGGCGGTTTCATAACGGCGCGGCCGGGACCTTCGTCGCGACGCCGTCGCTCGCGGCCGATCTTGAGTTCGCGTGGCTTTGCCCGGCTGATGCCGTGGTCGCGCGGCGTCGATACCGAATTGTTCAAGCCGAGGAAGGTCAGGCTGTTCGGACCTGCGCCGGTCTTCCTCTATGTCGGCCGTATCGCGGTGGAGAAGAACGTGGGCGCGTTTCTCGCCCTCGATCTGCCCGGCCGTAAGGTGGTGGTGGGAGAGGGACCTCAGGCGGATGATCTCAAGCGCCTTTATCCCGATACGCTATTTACCGGTCCCCTAGCTGGCGAGGCGCTTGCGGACGCTTACGCTTCAGCCGATGCGTTCGTCTTTCCGAGCGTGACCGACACGTTCGGTCTCGTGCTGCTCGAAGCGCTCGCTGCCGGTGTTCCCGTCGCCGCCTATCCGGCGACCGGTCCGCTTGACGTTCTCACCGACGCGCGGGCGGCCGTTCTCGGCACCGACTTGCGGGCGGCGGCACTCACGGCGCTCGACCTCGACCGCGCGGCGGCGCGGGCGCATGCGCTTGGCTTCAGTTGGGAACATTCGGCGCGGCAGTTCTTCGAGAATGTGCTTGCCGCCCACCATTTGGGCCTGCCGGCGCGGCTAAAGCGCCGCAAGCGCTGGCGCAAGAAGGACAAAGCACCGCGCAAAAGGGAAACGGCCCGGTTGGGGGGAACCAGGCCGTTTTACTCTCATGCGTCAGTTTGGGGGACGCTTTGGGGGAACTCGCGTCTTCCCAGAGATGGTTCGCGGCCCGGCGCCTTTCAAGAGGATGGCGAAGAATTTTTAGTAAATCCCATAAGTAGTTGATATTCAAAGATTAAACGGACATCTGCGATGGCGTCTTGAGCGTCGCGAGACTGCGGCAACGGGGTTGTGCAGGCCTCGCCGGCTTGGGGCATAAGGGTCTTCGCCAGAACGCGGAGACCTTTCGCACGCCATGGGGAACGCATCGCAGCCGGCCGCCTCCGGCTTCACCTTCGCCCGGCGTCTCGGCCTCCTCTACGCCGCGCTGTTCTTCGTGGTCGGCTGCTATCTGCCCTTCATGCCGGTTTGGCTCGATTGGCGGGAGCTCGACGCGGGCGAGATCGCGGTGCTTCTCGCCGCCCCGCTCTTTACCCGCATCGTCTTTACCCCGCTGATCGGCTTCGCCGCCGACCTTGCCGGGAGCCGGCGCAACATCGTCATCGCACTCGCTTGGGGCTCGCTCTTCTCGTTCATCCTGCTCTGGGCCGCGAGCGGGTTCTGGCAGATGCTTGCCGCGAGCATCCTTCTCGCCATCAACTGGACGACGATCATGCCGCTGATCGAGACCGTGGCGGCGCGCGGGATCCGGACCGGAACGCTCCACTACGGACGCGTGCGGCTGTGGGGCTCGCTCAGCTTCATCGCGGCAAATCTCGGGTCGGGAATTATCATCGGCATGATCGGACCCAAGATCGTGCTGCCGCTCCTAATCTCCGGCACGGTGCTGCTCGTCCTCGGCGCGCATCTTCTGCCGCGCGACATTGACGGGAAGGGGCGGGGTCCAGCGCCGCTCCGCGGTCTCAAACTCGCTGACGCGTTCCGGCTTGCTCACGCGCCGGTCTTTCTGCTGTTTCTTCTCGCCGCGAGCCTGATCCAGGCGAGCCACGCCCTCTATTACAGCTTCGGCACGCTGCATTGGCGCGCCGAGGGTATTGCCGACGGCGTGATCGGGGTGCTGTGGTCGATCGGCGTGATCGCCGAGGTGGCGCTGTTCGCGGCTTCGGCCCGCGTCATCGCCGCTGTCGGCACGGCGCGGCTTCTCATGCTTGCCGGTCTCGCGGCGGCGCTGCGCTGGGGCGTCATGGCTCTCGATCCGCCGCTGTTGCTGCTCGGTCCGCTACAGACGCTGCATGCCATGAGCTTCGGTGCGGCCCACGTCGCCGCGATTCATTTCCTCACCCACGCGGTCCCCGAGGAGCGCGCCGCGACCGCGCAAGGCCTCTACGCCGCTGCCGTCGCCGGGATCGCGCTCGGCTGTGCGACGCTTGCCTCGGGGCCGCTTTATGCGAACTTCGGCGGTGCCGCCTACGGCGCAATGGCGCTGCTCGCGCTGGCGGGAGCGGCGGGCGCCTATCGCCTGACGCAACTCTGGCAGGAGGGGCCTGTGGACGCGGCCGCGATCGAAACCGCTCAATCGCACGAGATGTGGCCTCAGGATTTCGCGGCCTCGCCCATTGATCCGGCTCAAGACGAGGCTCTGGGTCAGCCCCAAAGCTCGGCGGGCGGAGGGAGCACCGTGCCTCCCTCGTAGGTGAGCCCGGGGACCCGGTCGCGCGCTAGCAGGAGCGGCCCGTCGAGATCGACGAAATCCGCGCCTTGTGCCAAGAGCAGGGCAGGGGCCATGGCGAGCGACGTTCCGACCATGCTGCCCACCATGATCTTCAGCCCGAGCTCGCGGGCGCTTGCCTTGACCGCGAGCGCCTCCGTCAGCCCGCCAGCCTTGTCGAGCTTGATGTTCACCGCGTCGTAGCGCGCGGCGATCGGCTCGAGCGAGGCGCGGTCGTGCACCGACTCGTCGGCGCAAATCGGAACAGGACGGGCGATGTGCTGCAAGATTTGGTCTTGAGAGGCTGGCAGCGGCTGCTCGATCAGCTCGACGCGGGCCTTGGCCGCGGCCTCGAACAAGCGCTCCAGCGTTTCGGGACGCCAGGCCTCGTTCGCATCGGCGATCAGCCGCGCGCCCGGCGCCGCCGCGCGTACGGCGGCGAGGCGCATCGCATCGCCGTCTCCCCCGAGCTTGAGCTTGAGCAGGGGATAGGGGCTGGCTTCGCGCGCTCTCGCCGCCATCGCTTCGGGCGTTCCAAGCGAAACCGTCAAGGCTGTGAGCACGGGCGCGAGCGCATCGATGCCCGCCAGATCGGAAGCGCGCCTGCGCGTCCGCTTCGCCTCGAAATCCCACAAGGCGCAATCGAGCGCGTTGCGCGCGGCCCCGGGCGGCAGCAATTCGAGAAGCCCGGCCCGGCGCAAGCCGTCTGCCACGCTTTGAGCGCAAGCCTCGATCGCCGCGACCACGCCATCGACGCTCTCGCCGTAACGCGCGTAAGGCACGCACTCGCCGCGCCCGCTATGAACGCCGTCGCTGATTGTGGCGACGACCACCGTCGCTTCGTGCTTGACCCCCCGGGAAATGGCAAAGCCGCCGCTGATCGGCCAGCGTTCGACCGCGACCGCGAGGTCAAGACGACCGCTCCCGCGCGGCCGAACCCCGCCAAGCCCGCGTCCACCTCCCGCCATAACGCCTTTCTTTCTTCCGGATTTTCGTTCAGAAACAGAGGCCTTCCGCCGGCCCCGGTCAACAGCTTCAGGCTAAGCCCTTAGATGCTCAAGCGCGACCATCAGGTTGTCCTGCCGACGCAAGCCCGCGCGCCCGGCTTCCGCGTCGAGCTCAAGGGCACGACGTTCCGGCTGGTGGCGACGGGCGCCTGGACGGTTGCCGAGGCGGCCAAGCTCGACATGGCGCTCAAGCGCCTGCGCGTGCCGATCCCGCCCACGCCCGACTTCACCGGCGAAATGGACATCGCCGGCATCGCCGAGATCGATACTGCGGGCGCCATGCTTCTGCAGCGCACGGCGGCCGCCTGGGAGAAGAGCGGCCTCCGCACGCGCTACGCCGGAGCGACCGAAGGCTTCCGCATCCTGATCGAGGAAGTGCGCCGCCGCGGCGGGGCCGAGCGCCCGGAGATCGAGCGGCGAAAGAAGCTGCAGTTCCTGACCGACGACATGACCAAGGCGCTGACCGGCGTGTGGCGCGACGCCGTCCAACTCACCGCCTTTCTCGGCGAAGTCACGGCCGCGCTCGGACGCATGATCCGCCAGCCCTGGCGCTTCCGTCCCGTATCCTTCATCCACCATCTCGACCATGTCGGCTTTCGCGCCGTGCCGATCATCGCGCTGATCTGCTTCCTGATCGGCGCCGTGGTGATGCAGCAGGGCGTGGTTCAATTGAAGCCGTTCGGGGCCGAGCCCTTCGCCGTAAACATGGTCGCCATCCTCGCGTTGCGCGAGGTCGGCATTCTCTTGACCGCTATCATGGTCGCCGGCCGCTCGGGCTCGGCCTTCACCGCCGAGATCGGCTCGATGAAGATGCGCGAGGAGATCGATGCCATGCGCACGCTCGGCATCGACCCGATGGACACGCTCGTGCTGCCCCGCATCCTCGCGCTTGTGGTGGCGCTCCCGCTCCTCACCTTTATCGGCGATTTGATGGGCCTTGCCGGCGGCGGCCTGATGGCTTTCGCGGTTCTCGGCCTCGACCTTCAGAACTATCTCGACAAGCTGCGCGACGTGGTGGACTTCCAGCATTTTATGGCCGGCATGATCAAGGCGCCGTTCGCCGCCATCATCATCGGCCTCGTCGGCTGCCTCGAAGGCCTCAAAGTCGAAGGAAGCGCCGAATCCCTCGGCACCCATGTGACCAGCGCCGTGGTCAAGGCCATCTTCCTGGTGATAATTCTTGACGCCGTGTTCGCCATGTTTCTGTCGGGGATCGGGGTGTGATCGTCGAGAACGGACGCGAGGTTGTGATCCGCGTGCGCGGGCTCGCCAAGAGCTTCGGCAGCCATCAGATTTGGGACGGGCTCAATCTCGACGTTTATCGCGGCGAGATCCTCGCCATCGTCGGCGGCTCCGGCCAGGGCAAGTCGGTGCTGATGCGGGTGATCACCGGGCTGGTGAAGCCCGATGCTGGCGACGTGGGCTTATTTGGGCAAAACACAAAGACGCTCTCGCCGCAAGACCGCCTCGACATCGAGCGGCGCTGGGGCATTCTGTTCCAGGACGGCGCGCTATTCTCCTCGCTCACCGTGCTGCAAAACATTCAAGTGCCGATGCGCGAGCATCTCGAACTGCCGCAGGCGATGATGGACGATCTCGCATTCCTGAAGCTCGCCATGGTCGGGCTTCCGCCCAACGCCGCCTACAAGTTCCCGTCCGAGCTCTCCGGTGGCATGCGCAAGCGCGCAGGGCTTGCCCGTGCGCTCGCGCTCGATCCGGAGATCGTTTTTCTCGACGAGCCGACGGCGGGACTCGATCCGATCGGCGCGACGGATTTCGATCACCTGATCCGCAAGCTGCAACAGACGCTCGGGCTCACCGTCTATATGGTGACCCACGATCTGGATACGATCTTCACCGTGTGCGACAGGGTGGCCGTGCTTGCCGACAAGAAGATCGTGCGGACGGGCTCGCCCACCGAGTTGCAGCACCGTCCGAACCACCCGTGGATCCAGGAATATTTCTGCGGCGAGCGGGCGCGCGCGGCGTCTCCCGGCGAGCGGCCGCGAATCCCGGCCTGATGAGCGTCGTGCGTCCTAAGGAACCGGTTTGATGGAAACCAAAGCCAATTACCTGATGATCGGCGGCTTCGTGCTCGGCGTGCTCGCGCTCGCCTTCATCTTCGTGTTCTGGATGAGCAATTTCGGCGGTGGCGGCCAGCGCTACATGATCGTGTTCGAAAGCTCGGTGGCGGGACTGACCACGGGATCGAGCGTCGGCTTCAACGGCATCAGGGTGGGCGAGGTGCAGTCCTTCGCGCTCGATCCTCAGGATGCGCGCAAAGTGCAGGTCCTTGTCAGCGTGCGCGACGACACGCCGGTGCGCGAGAATTCCCACGCCAGCATCCAGTCGATGGGGCTCACGGGCGGAAGCGGAATCCAGATCACGCCGGGGAGCCCCGATTCGCCGCTCCTCGTCGCCACCGCCGAGAACCCCGTCCCGGTGATACGGGCCGATGCCGGCTCCGGCCAGGGCGTGTTCGAGGCGGGCTCCGCCGCGCTCAACAACGCCAATGTCTTCATTTCCAAGCTGAACGCGCTCCTCGACGAGAATGAAAAGGCGATCAACACGACTATGACCAATGTCGAGCAATTCACCACCATGCTGAACGCCAAAAAGGAGGATATTGGCCAAGCCATTACCGACGTGCAGCAAGGGGCTCAAGCCTTCAAGTCATTGTCCACCAAGCTCGAAGTCTCGCTTGGGGATAACGTGGACGGATTGACCCGCCAGGCCCGAGAAAGTCTTCAGGAATTCGGGAATTTCATGCGCGAGGGACGCCGTGCGGCAGTAACGCTGAACCGGATTCTGGAGAAGCTCGAGGCCGATCCGAGGGGTTTTTTGCTTGGTGGGAGCCAGGTCCCGGAATACACTCCAAAAGGAAGATAACGAGCCCTGCGCGGGCCATTGGGGGTGTCTCCTCCCGGGGGCGATCGGTCATGTCACGATCAGCGCCAACGCTGGCTGCAGGCGTGCTTTGCCTGGGGCTCGTGGGCTGCGCCTTGGCGGGAGGTGGAAGGCCGCCATCCACCTATGACCTCGTCGCGCCCCGCTCCTTCGCTTCCGCTCCGCGTCCCGCCCCCTGGCAACTCGTCGTCTACGAGCCGACCGCCGTTCATGCGCTCGAGACCAACCGCTTGATGGTGCGGCCCCGGGCCGATCAAGTCTCCTACTACAAGGACGTCGCCTGGAGCGATCGCCTGCCGCGCTTGGTGCAGGCGCGCATCATCGAAACATTCCAGAATTCCGGAGCGGTGAAGGCCGTCAGCGCCTCGACCGGTCAATACGCTCTTGTCACCGATCTCCGCGCTTTCCAGATCGACGTGACGAGCGGCAAGGCCTATGCCGAGATCGAGATCTTCGCCAAGCTGATCAATGCCGGCTCGAGCAAGGTGATCGCGACCAAGGGCTTCAGCGCGCGCGTGCCGGCCACGAGCGATTCGCCTGCCGATGCCATCGCCGCGCTCAACCAGGCCTTCACCGAGGTGCTGCAAGACACCACGACCTGGGTCGCCTCCCGCCGCGCTTAAGCGCTCTTTTTCTTCGGATGATGTCATTGCCCGGCTTGACCGGGCAATCCAGCAGCCGACGGCGCGCGCCATCATCCGAGGCTTACTGGATGCCCGCCTTCGCGGGCATGACAACGCGCCTGAGACGCGGACCGTCCGGGACCTCATGTCATTGCGGGGCTTGACCGGGCAATCCAGTAACCGCCGGGGCGCGCGATCATCCGAGGCTTGAGTCCATTGGATGCCCGCCTTCGCGGGCATGACAGCGCAGAAAACTTTGCGCGTGGCGCCTAGCGCAGCCGCCCGCTCGCGTGCGCGAGTAGGAGATAGACGCGTCCCGACTCCGAGGTCAGATAGTTCTGCAACATGCTTCCCGCGGGATCGCGCGTCTCGGCCTCGCCGAGCAGGCGCTCGAAGTCGGCGATGTAGCGATCGACGGTAACGCGGAACTCGTTCTCCTGGCCGTACCGGCGCGCGATTTCATCGAACGTGGCCTGGCCGTCGGGATTGTAGATGTGGCGTCCGAGCACGCCGCGCTCTCCGGACCTGAAGCGCTGCCAGATCTCCGTCGCCGTGCGGTAATCGACGGCGCGCGCAATCTCATCGAGACGGAGTTGACCGCCTCCTTGCGCTGGCGGGGCCGCGCTGGGGGCGAGGCCCTGACTGGGGGACCACGTGGCGCCCGGTTGCGCGGCCGGCCGCGGCGGGTAAGAGGCGCCGGCCAATTGCTGGGCAAGACCGCCCGCCACTCTTTCGCCGCCTTCGGGCTGCGCCATCTGCCGTCCGCGCGCGTCGAATTGCGGGAACGGCTGCGCTGGCGCTTGCGCCTGGCGATAGGGCTCGGGCGCCGACGGCGCGGGCCGGTTCAAGACCGGCGTGATCGCCTCGATCTCGCGGAGCTGCTCGCTCAGCGCCTTGCGAATGGCGGCCGTCGCTTGCGCGGTATGCTCGGGCAACGCCTCCATGCGCCGCTGCATCTCCTGACGCAGGCTTTCGAGGTCGCTCGCCGTCTGCTGCGCCGCCTCGCGCATGCCGCGCGAGGTGTTGTCGAACTGGCCGCGCATCTGCTCGAGCTGGCGGCCGATCTGGGTGATGACGGTCTCGAAGCTGCCCTTGAGGTCGTTGACCGCGCGCGCGGTGTGCGCCTGCGCCTCTTCGCGCAGCCGCTCGATCTGGGCGAGCGCGGCTTGCGCCTGACCCGATGTGTCGCGGGCGAGCGCCGTGCCGACCTGCTTGGCGCGCGCTTCGGCCTGGCTCATGGCGTTCTCTACCATGCCGGCGTAGGAGCGCATCATGTTGTCGAGGTCTTGCGCCTTGGTGTTGACCGTATGCAGGAGCGAGATGATCGACTGGTGCCGGCCTTCGAGGATCGAATCGATCTTCGTGTTCGAGGAATCGAGCGCCTTGGCGGCGGTGAGAATCGCCTGCCCCTGATTCTCGAAGCGCTGGGTGAGGCCGTGGATCTGCTCGAGCAGTCCGCGCGACACTTCCCGCAGCGTTTGCGTCTGGCTGGTCAGAACCGACACCGCCTCGCGCGACTGCGCGCCGACCTGATTTGCGGTCTGTTGGATGATGGCCGAGTTGTTGGCGAGCACCTGATTGAGTTGCGCCGTCTGCTTGCCGAAGGTCTCGGCGGTGGCGCGCGCGTGCTCGCCCAGCATCCGGTCGGTCTCGGCGGTGCGCTGGTTGAAAGTGGAATCGATCGCTTGCAGCCGCTCGGCAAGCGCCACGATCACGGCTTGCGCCCGCTCGGTCATGGTCCTGTCGAGCGTCGCGGTTTGCTGGCCGATGGCGTTCTCGAGCGACTTCACCCGCTGGAACAGCGAATTGGTGAAGGTCTCGGCCCGCTCGGCCAGCGTCCTGTCGAGCGCGACGGCGCCGTGATTGATCGCGGTTAGGAACTGGGCCGTGCGATCGTGCAACTGCCGGTCCATGAGCGCCGCTTTTTCGTCGATCATGGCATTGAAGTACCCGGTGCGGTCCTTGAGCGCCTTGTCGAGCGCGCCCGCGCCTTCGCCGATCGCCACGGTCAGCGCCTCGGTGCGCTGCTTCAGCGTGTTGTCGAACAGCACGGCGCCTTGCGCCACAAGGTTGGTGAAGGCGTCGGTGCGGTCCTTTATCGACTGGTCGAGCGCGCCTGCGCCTTCGCCGATCGCCCCGGTCAGCGCCTCGGTGCGCTGCTTCAGCGTGTTGTCGAACAGCACGGCGCCTTGCGCCACAAGGTTGGTGAAGGCGTCGGTGCGGTCCTTTATCGACTGGTCGAGGGTTCCCGCGCCCTCGGCGATCGTCGCCCTGAAGGCCTCGGTGCGCTCCTTCATCGACTGGTCGAGGGTTCCCGCGCCCTCGGCGATCGTCATCCTGAACGCCTCGGTGCGGTCTTTCATCGACTGGTCGAGCGAGCCTGCGCCCTCGGCAATCGCCACCGTCAAGGCATCGGTACGCTGTTTCAGCGTGTTGTCGAACAGCACGGCGCCTTGCGACAGGAGGCCGGTGAAGGCGTCGGTGCGATCCTTAAGCGTCTTGTCGAGCAGCAGCGCGCCCTGGGCGACGGAATTTTCCAGCCCCTCAATGCGGGCCGCGAGCGAGGCTTGCAGCTTCTCGCTGGTCTTGTCCAACGCGGTCGTGCGCTGCGCGATCGCGCCTTCGAGCGCGACAAGGTTATGGGACGCGCCTTCGATGACGTCGCTGAGACGTCCTTGCTCCTTGCTCAGGCGCTCGATCAGGGCGGGCACGGCGTCGGCGACACGCGCTTGCGCCTTGTGCACCTGCTCGGCGGCCTCGCTCGAACGGGCGACGAGAAGCTCGGTCAGTTGCACGCCGCGCTCGGCGAGTTTCTTGTCGATCGAAGCCGACGCCGCGGTGATGTCGCGCGCGATCTGCGCGCCGACGCCCTTCAGGGCTTCGCTGACGCGCTCGCTATTGTTGGCGAGGGCCTGGCGCTCGGTCACAAGCTCGCTGATGAGGGTCCTGACGCGGTGCTCGTTCTCGCCATAGGACCGTTCGAGCGCGGCAACCTCGCTATGCACCATGGCTTCGAGTTCGCTCGCCCGGCCGATGGCGCGCGAAATGGCGTCGTTCATGGCGGCGACTTGCCGCCGGATGGTCTGGCCCACGGACGCGACGGATTGCTCGGCAAGCCGGTCCGGTTCGGCGAGGCGCACCGCGACCTCGGTCATGGCCGAGGCCATGAGGCGGAGTTCCTGGGCGCGCCAGACAAGAAGGGCGAGGAACCAGAAGATGACGATGGGGACGATGAGCGCAAGCGAGGCAGTGAGCGCCGAGGTGCTGCCGAGCAGGCCCGAGAGTCCGCCCGCGGAGACCTGGTTTGAGATCAGCCCAAAGGCGAAAAAGCCGCCGATCAGGAACCAGGCGATCGATGCGCCGAGCGCGACCAGGAAGGGCGTGCGCGACGGCCGCTGCTGGAGAGCGAAGATGAGCCCGCCGATCGAAGGAAAGTCGTCGTTGGCGGGGGCGGAAAGCCGGCGTTGCGGCGGCGGCCCTGCTGGGCGGCGCGTGCGAACGAATTGCCGCGGCGGTGCCGCAGACGCCGCGCTCGGGGCTTGAGGCTCGGTGAATTCCAAAGGCGGCTTCGGAGCCGCTTCTTGCGGCGCCTTTGCCGGCTCTTCGCGTTTCGCCTCGCTACCGCCTTCGCGCTTGCGCTGCTCGGCCTTGAGCCGCTCCGCGAGAGAGGTCCGTTTCGGGAGATCGGGGTTTCGCTCGCCTGAAGAAGCGCTGCCCGGTTTTTCTTCGCGCGACCGGGTCATTGCTTCGAGCGGGTTAAGCGATTTGTCCTTGGCCCCCGTTGCCGCCGTTCCCGACGGCGACTTCGCTTGCTCTTGCGCCATAACGCGTTCCTCGCAACCGACGAAAACTCATGAGAGAATTGTGCGCCTTGCTACGCGAGACCCGCCAGCTGCGGCGCTAGGCGCCAGACTGCCCGGATTCCGGAAAGCTTATACCTATCCGGAAGGGCACCCGACGCATCTCCCCCTCTGTTGTAATCGTTAACGAATTTTTAGGGCTAAAAAAAGTTTAATCGGAGGCTATGGTTGATGCCTCACAAGCCAATCATATTGCAAGCGAATTCAACGCTATCAGCGAGCGCCACCGGGGCCCTGACGGGGCCGTGGTTGCAGGAAAGTAACAGGTTCCCTCCGCGTTTTGACGGTCTGGGACATTCGCGCCGTCAAAGTCCTCGCCAAGATCAAGCCGCGCGCGAGGCAAGTGAACCACCGGCCTGTCGCAGATAAGTGCCACTCTCAACTGAAGCTGCCACGCCTCGCGCGATTGAATTGGAGGCGCTGAATACGCAAATCTATGCTGGCGACGGCTTGAAAGACGGCGCCGAAATGCCGCCGCGAAGGCGCTGGAGTCTGAATTCAATTGCCCTATAGAGCACGGGCCGCGAGCGGGGGATCCTCCTCGCGCCTTCGCCTTTCGGGCGCGCGCCAACCGCGGCCCGATCCCCGAGATCGGAAGAGATTGAAGTCCGCCAACGTGATGGCCAGGATTACTTTTATTCAGAACGATGGGATCGAGCGCGTGGTCGAGGCGGAACCGGGCATGACCGTGATGGAAGCGGCAGTGAAGAATGGCGTCGCCGGCATCGCCGCCGAATGCGGGGGCGCCTGCGCCTGCGCGACTTGCCACGTCTATGTCGACGAGGCTTGGCGCGAGAAGACAGGCACGCCAGAACAGATGGAGGAAGACATGCTCGACTTCGCCTTCGACGTAAGGCCGGCGAGCAGGCTCTCCTGTCAGATCAAGGTCACCGATGCGCTTGACGGTCTCGTCGTGCGCGTTCCCGATAAGCAATTCTGAGCGATTCATGTCCGACAAAGTCATCACCACAGACGTCGTCATCGTCGGCGCAGGCCCGGTCGGGCTGTTCGCCGTGTTCGAGCTCGGCCTCGTCGACGTCAAATGCCATTTGGTCGACATTCTCGACCGCCCCGGCGGGCAATGCACCGAACTCTATCCGGAGAAGCCGATCTACGACATTCCGGGTCTGACCGTGGTGACGGGCCAGGAGCTGACCGATCGGCTGATGGAGCAGATCAAGCCGTTCGGCGCTGAGTATCATTTCAATCAGAGGGTGGAGAGCCTGGAGCGGCGGAACGGCGGCTTCCGGCTCACGACCGACGCCGGCACCGTTATTGATTGCAAAGTGCTCGTGATCGCCGCGGGCGGCGGCTCCTTCACGCCGAAGCGTCCGCCGCTCCCCGGCATCGAGCAATATGAAGGCACCTCCGTCTTCTACTCGGTGCGCAAGATGGAGAATTTCAGGGACCGCGACGTGCTCATCGTCGGCGGCGGCGACTCCGCGCTCGATTGGACCCTGAACCTTGAGCCCGTGGCCAAGTCGCTGACGCTGCTGCATCGCCGCGCTGAGTTTCGCGCCGCGCCGGCATCTGTGCAGAAAATGCTCGACCTCGCCGAGAAGGGAAAGATCAGCTTCAAGCTCGGCCAGGTGACCGCGCTGCACGGCGAGGGCGGACAGCTCCGCGCCGTCACGGTGAAGGGCGCCGACGGCGCTACCTTCGAGCTGCCCTGCGAGGTCATGCTTCCTTTCTTCGGCCTCACCATGAAGCTCGGGCCGGTCGCCGATTGGGGCCTCAATCTCGAAGAGAACCTGATCCCGGTCGACACGGCGAAATTCGAGACGAGCGAAAAGGGCATCTTCGCCATCGGCGACATCAACACCTATCCGGGCAAGCTGAAGCTGATCCTGTCGGGCTTCCACGAGGCGGCGCTGATGGCGCAGGAAGCGCATCACCATATCTATCCCGACAAGAAGCTGATCTTCCAATACACGACGTCATCGACGAGCCTGCAGAAGAAGCTCGGCGTGAAGTAGCGTCGGAAGTTACGGCTTAAGCGAGCGTGCGGTAGACCGCGACCTCGTACGGGCTGAACGCCTTCACCTTGAGGCGCTCGATCTGCGGCAGGGCGTGGCGCTGGAACACGCCGCTCTGGTCGATGAGATCGGTCCCAATCGGATCGACCAGGATGAGATAGAGCCGGCGCGGCCGGTTCCGGTACGACACGACGAGATTGTCGAGCACCTCGGCGAACAGTTCCCGCGAAAATGGGTTGAAGAAATAGTGCACGGACTCGCCGTCGGGCGGGCCGAGCGCGGCGGCATCGTCGAGCACGCATTCGACGTTGCGGCACTTCATCCGGCTTCTCGGGAACTGGGCGATGTTCATGGTCGCATCGTCATGCAGTTCCTCGGCGAACTCGACGCCGCCGATGGCCTGGAAGGGATATTGCGAGGCGAGAAGCAGGACGCGCCCCTTGCCCGCACCGTGATCGACGAAGGTGAGCCGCGACAAGTCATAGTCGATCGCTGAGATCAACCACTCGACCAGCCGGCACGGCGATGGCCGGTAATCGTGGCCGTAAGCGCGATTGTTGCCGCGAATGGTGAGGCCCGAGAGCGGGACATGATCCTTGGTCGGCTTAAAGAACAGTTGCTCGATGGCGGGATCGAGCACGCGCTCATGCAGCTTGAGCAGGTAGGTGCGGTAATCGCGTTCGAGCTTGTCGCGGCGCGCATGCTGCTTGATCTTGGCGGAGGCGCGCTCGATTTCGGGCAACACGTTCCCGCGCCCGATCTCGACGGCGCGGGCGAGGCCGACTTTGCCCGCCGCCACGGCGTTCGCCGTGACGTTCTTCGTCTCCTTTGCGGTGTCGTCGGCGAGCTTGGCGATACGCTCGGCGATGCGAAGCGTGCTCGCGGCGATGACCTTCGCGCGCTGCTGCGATGGCGCAGCAGAGGCTTGTGGCTCCGTCTTATCGGAGCGATGGGGCAAAACCGACATGCGCATTGTCCCCGCTTTTGCACAAGGATTGGGCAGGTTGATGGCAAAGCGCAAGCGCTTTTTCGCGAGCGTTAACGCAGCCGTCATGGCGCCGGGAGAAATGTGCTATCCTTTTGATTCGCAGGGGTATTCCTGATCGTGGCCGGCACGCAGCCAAACGGCGGGGAACGGAGAAGTGCAGGCGGAAGATCTCTATGAATCGATCAGGACCGGGCTCATTTCAATGCTGCCGCGGCTCATGCGCTTCGCCGACCTCCTCGCCGGCGAACGGCGCGCCGGCGCTCGCCTGCTCGGCCGGGCGCTCCGGCGCATGCTCGCCGAAGAGCATCGCTATCAGCGCGGCACCGCGCTCGATTGTTGGGCCTTTGCCGAGATCTACCGTCTCTGGCTCGAGGAGCGCCGCGATCACGCCGGCCCTGAGACGAGCGATGCGCGCTTCGGGGCGCTCTTCTGCATGGCGAGGGGACATGCCTTCGATGCCGTCACCGCGACATTTCTCAAGAGCCTTCCGCCGCCGCAGCGCCTGACGCTGCTGCTTGTGCTCGCCGAGCGCTTCGATCCCATCGATGCCGGGCGCGTGCTCGACGTGTCGGCCGAAACCATCAGCCAGCGGCTCGTGCGCATCGCCGGAACTTTCGCCGACGCGCTCGCGGCGCGCGAAGAGCGCGAGCCCGCGCCATGCGAGGGACCCAGATGACCGAGCTCAGCGACGAGCTTCTGGTCGCCTATGTCGACGGGCAACTCGCGCACAAACAATCGAGCGCGATCGAGAGGGTGCTCGCGCATGACGATGTCATCGCCCGCCGCGTCGCCGCTCTCAAGAAAGCCCATCGCCGGCTCGAAGCGGCGTTCGATGCCGTGCTCGCGGGCGAGGAAGAAGCCGCTGTCTCGCATCCGGTCCCGCCTTCTCCCGGTCTCTTGATTCCGTGGCCCACGCTCATCAAAGCTGGACTGGCCGCCGCGGGCATCGTGCTCGCAGTCGGCTTGTTCATCGCGGGGTATGGTTGGCCGGATCGCGGCGCCGACCGCGTGGCCTCGGGCGCCGACGGCGACTATGTCGGAAGCGTGACGCAAGATTGGCGCGAGGAAGTCTTGCGGGCGCAAGCGCTTCTCGGCCGCGCGAGCCTCGAGATCGGCCTCGACAGTCAGGGCAATCAGGATTTCATCGCCTTCCATCTCGGCCGCGCCATCGGCACGGCGTTCACGCCGCCCGACCTCGCGGGGGAAGGCTATCGCTTCGCGCGCGCGCAAATCCTGAGCTTCGGCGAGGAGCCTCTCGCGCAGCTCCTCTATCTTGGTGCAAGCGGCGCGCCGCTTGCGCTTTACGTGAAGAAGGGCGTGGCCGACGCCGCGCCTGAGCCGAAGCGCTATGGCGCGCTTGAGGGCGTGGCCTGGTCGCAAGGCGGCGTCGCCTATCTCCTCGCCGGCGAAAGCAGCAAGCCGCTTGCCGAGCTCGCCGAAACGATCAAGAAGCGCTCGGACGCTCCACGCCCCGCACCTACGAAGCCCTGACGCAGTGCAAGCCGTCATCCTGAGGTGCGAGCGAAGCGAGCCTCGAAGGATCATGCCAAGGAATCACTGCGCCATGCGCGCCGACGGCGTGTAGTCGCCGGAAAGGTAGCGATTGAGATCGCGCCGGATCGCGGCGGTCCGGTCCTTGTTGCAATAGTTGAGGTTGTCCTTGATCGTCGAGGCGACGGATTGGAGCGTGTAATCGTAGGCGCGCTCGATCTTCTGCATCTGCTCGGGGCTCGCACCAGCCCTCGCCTCCGCCGCCATGAAGTTCGACTTCAGCTGATCCGGGTTGAACACGAAGCCGCAATGGCTTGCGCGCGCCGATGTCCACGCGACCTGAATTGGCCTTGCCAGCGGATCCTGCGGCGCCACGCTGCGAGCTTCGAGTTCGGTGTTGGCGCCTTCTTTCGGGCCCCTGATACGGTCCACCGTGCCGCAGGCGGCAAACACGGCAAGGAGCGACGCCGCGGCAACGAGACGCGCGATCCCCCCCTTAAAACTCGAACCATTCCCCGTCATGACGCGGCGATTTTAGCGGGGAGGAATGAGGCGCTAAAGGGGCCTGACAGCGAGGAGGGCGCTCCAAAAACAGGAAAGGCGGAGCCTTGGAGCCCCGCCTCCCTGTGCGATGTCGAGCCTCACGCCCGTTCGGGACGATCGGTCGGCGCCGCGAGACCTTGCGGTCTCTGGATCACGCGCTCGGCCCCATGGTTGCCCATGACGCGGCGGCGTGACCCGACCACGGTCCTTGTTTTACGTCGCGTTGCTACGACGCGGCTCCAGCCTTGGCCGGGCTGAAACCAATCAGCGGAAGGACCTACGGCGCAAAATACCCCGGCGACTCCGCCTCACGGTATTGCGGCGATGCCGCCAGACCGTGGCACTTTGCGCTTACGCCCCCACCGCCTTGAGCCGCCCATGGCAATGGACGACTATGGGCTTGCCTGCCCCGTGAGCCTTCCGGCTATTTCCCGGAGCCGCCGAATTTCTCCGCCGGCGCCTTCCACAACCAGTCCGCTCACACTCAAACCATACATGAGCAACGAGTCGGCACATCCCGGGACGGCGCCCTTTTCCCCGCTATCCACCGGAGCGGTGGCATCGATTGTGCCTGCCCACGGCCGCCGGTCGAAGCTCTTTCCTTGCCGTCGCCGTCAACTAGAATAGCCCGTAAGATGCGTGGATGTTCCCACGCCCTCATGCGGCTCTAGTTGGGATCGTGGCATGCGCATCGTGGGCTATCGTCTGAGTGCCCGCACGATCGGTCTCGCGCTGGTTGCTGCCGTGATAGCGCTCCAGGCGTTTCTCGCGCTCACCTCAGGCGTCGCCGGAATTCCCGGACTCTTTCTCATCAAACTTGCCGGCGAGGAGGGCGGCCCCGCAAAGCCGCTTCAGGCAGGGACGCAAGACGGCGGCGAAAGCGTCATCGCCAAGTCTCCGGAGACGCCGGTAGCGCCGAAGAAGGAACCGGCCGAGACAACCGGCTCGACACCGCCGCAAGACGGCGAGCCGAATCTCGAGGGCCTCGCGGAGATACCGCTGAAGCCGTGGGTGCGCGACGATGCGGAGCCAGAGGAAGAGCGACGCAAGGTTTCCGTGCCGGCAGGCGGGGGCCAGGCGGGCGAGACGCTGCCGTGGGATGCGGTCGAGCCGGTGCCGTTCGACGCCACCGCGCCGACGTCTCCGCAAAAGAAGGGAACCGAGCCGCAGGCGCCTTCGCCGCAACCCGCGCTCGCGGCACTACCGGCCGGCGCTACCGTCGCGGCTTGGGTCAAGGCGAAGGCGACCGAGATCAAAGGCGTCGAGCGCGCCCGGCCGCTTTATCATTTCGAGTTCTGGCTTGATCCGCCGGCGAGCGTGAAGGGGAGCCTCGCCGCCGTGACCTATGAGTTCAACACGCCCGCGGTGATGCCGCAGATGCAAAGTTCGCACGAGCAGGACACCGGCTTCCGCATCTCCGCGGGCGGCCTTGTCTGCGCCGACAAGGTCACGGTGACGGTGAAATTCAGGGACGGTCGCGCGCAGAGCGTCGTGGTTGACGGCTGCAAGCTCGTGAGCTGAGCCGAAAGCGTCCTCAGCGCATCCCTGCGACTTCCGCCACCATTTCGCGGAAGCGCGGCCTTTGGCTCTCGAGATAAGGAAGCGGACGGCACACATCGATCGCGGCGATGCCGATCCGCGTCGTCAGCGCGCCGTTGAACAGCCCTTCGCCGAGCCGCGCCGACAGCTTGGCGGTGAGCCCGTGGCCGATCGCCTGATGGATCACGTCGTCACCGAGCGCGATGCCGCCGGTCAGCACGATATGGGTGACGACCATGCGCGCAAGCTTGAGCAGAGAGAGCGTGCCCGGCCGCGCGCCGTAGAGCGTGGCGAGGCGGCGCAGCATGCGCAAGTTTTCACCGCCGACGAATAGCATGTCGATCAGCGCGGCGGGGCTGACCGCGGTGACCACCGACACGCGCTTGGCCGACGCGGCGACGATGGCGCGGGCGTCGGGATCGAGCGGCGCGACGAGCGTGCGCTCGGCGAGCCGCAGCAACTCGCTCGCATCCATGATGTCGTGCTCGTGCTCGGCGAGCCGATCGAGTCCCCAGGCGAGATCCGAGCGCCCGGCATAGAGGCGCTTCAGCCGATCGGCGACGTCGATGGCGAGCAGCTTGTCGTTCTGGCGCGAGGCCTGATCGGCCTCGTGCCTGATCTTGCCGAGACGCCCGAGGCGCGCGAGCCCCGCCACTTCCCTGAGCACGATCATCAACAGGGCGATCACGACGAGAGCGAAAAGCGCCGCCGCCGCCCAGCCGATCCAATCCTCGCGCGCGATCAACGCCAGCGTGTAGTCGTAGAGCCAGATCGAAGCGAGAAGGCTGACCAGAGCGCCGAGCGCCGAGATCAGGATCGTGCCCCAGCGGAGCCCGCGGCCGAGATCGGCCGCGGTGCGAAGCCGCGGCGCCGGAACCGGCATTGGCTCCGATGACGCCGGCACGGGCGGAGCGAAGACCTCGATCTCCTCCACCTTGAAGGCGGCGGGCTTCCGCGTGTCTTTCTTGTTCATGCCAGACAGTCTCCGATCAGCGTCTCGATGGCGCGGTCGAGGCGGATATTTGGGAACGGCGCGAAGCCGCCGGAAGGGAGGCGAACGGGATTTGGCGGCCTGAAGCGCACGAACCGCATCTCGCCTTGCTCGATCTGCCAGCCGCGGAGCGCGGCCTCGGGGTTGGCGGGAAGGTCGCCGGGAAAGATCGCAAACTCCTCGTTGCCGTCGAAGCGGCGCCGGCCGATCATTTCGCCGGGAAGCGGGTAGCCGACGATGCAAGGAAGCCGCTCGCCGCCGCGGCGCGCCTCGCCCTCGCGGGTCGCGCGGATCGCGGCGAGCGCCAGCACTTTCACTTGCGCCCCGGTGTAGACCAATCGGTCCATGGCGCGGTTCGCGATCTTGGCGAGGATATCCTCGAGCCGGTCATGGCTCTGATGATGGAGATGATCGGCCTTGGTCGCCGCGAGCACGACGCGGTCGATGCGGGGACCGAACAGGTTCGACCACAGGCTGTTCGATCCGGTGCGGAAGCATTCGAGGATCTCGGTCATGGCGCGTTCGAGATCGGCCATGGCGGCCGCCCCGCCGTTCAGCGCCGCGAGCACGTCGATGAGCACGATCTGGCGGTCGAGCCGGGCGAAATGATCGCGAAAGAACGGCCGCACGACATAGGTCTTATAGGCCTCGTAGCGGCTTTCCATCATCGCCCACAGCGAGTTGCGGGGGAACTGCTCGATGCCCCTGTCATCGAGCGGGGCGAAGGTGAGCGCGGGCGAGCCGGCAAGATCGCCCGGCATGAGGAAGCGGCCGGGCGGCAAGGTCGAGAGCGCGTTCGGATCGGAACGGGCCTCGCGCAGATAAGTCTTGAACAGATCGGAGAGCCGTTCCGCGACCGCCTCGTCTGAGGGGTCGGAGGGATCGACGAGCCCGAGCGAGGCATGAAACAGGCGCGCCGCTTTCTTGCGGCCCGGCTTCGCGCTCTCTTCGAGCGCCGAGCGCGACCAGGCGCGATAGTCGAGACTGAGCAGCGGCAGGTCGAGCAGCCACTCGCCGGGATAGTCGACGATGTCGATATGCAAAGCCTCGCGGCCGAGCTGGCGCTTCCAGAATTTCGTCGAGCTGTAGTCGATGGTGAGCCTGAGCTGGCTGATGCGCCGGGTGCTTTCCGGCCAAAGCGGGGGATTGCCGGTCAGATCGGCGAGATGCTTCTCGAAGGGGAAGCGCGCCACGAACGCGTCGGGTTGCGGCTCGAGATAGGCGCGGACCAGGCGCCCTTGCGCCGCCGCGTCGAAAAACGGCAGCCGCGCCCGGGCCATCAGGTTGTGCACCAGGGCCGTGATGAAGACGGTTTTCCCCGAGCGCGCGAGGCCCGTGACCCCAAGCTTCACCGTCGGCGAAATCAGGCCGCTGGCGAAATCCGCGAAACTGCGGGCCGCATCGCCCGCGGCCTGGCTATAGGTGGAAAGCGGCACGAATCACGCATCCTTCGAGCTATTTCCAGGCGCTGGCACGCGCGGGCGCGCGGGCCATGCACGGCCACAATTTGGGCCCTGTCTGATGGCCCCAAACATGACGAAAATGCAACGGCTGGATTTGTGGCGTTCGTGACTTTGTCAAGCGGCGTGTCCGTCTTGACTTGTCAATCGGCATCCGTAAATACCGGGCCTTGGATCGGGAGCGGACGACCTGACCCGGAACAGGGAGCAGAAACGGACCCCAAGGAAATGACTCTCATGCGGGCGAAAAGAAAACTCCTGGAAGATTACCGGCCCTCTGAGGACGAGCCCTTCATGAGCGAGCGCCAGCGGGCCTATTTCCGCCGCAAGCTGCTCAACTGGCGCGAAGAGATTTTGCGCTCGACCAAGGAGACCCTCCAGCACCTCCACGACGATTCGGCGCAGCATGCCGATATCGCCGACCGGGCCACCTCCGAGACCGAGCGCGCGCTCGAGCTTCGCGCCCGCGACCGTCAGCGCAAGCTGATCGCCAAGATCGATGCCGCGCTCATGCGGCTCGACGACGGCACTTACGGCTATTGCGAGGAAACCGGCGAGCCGATCAGCCTGAAACGGCTCGATGCCCGCCCGATCGCGACCTTGAGCGTCGAGGCCCAGGAGCGCCACGAACGGCGCGAGCGCGTTTATCGCGACGAGTAATCCCGACAATTTTACCCATTAGGGCCGCGGCACAATCGGGAAATCGAAGATCGTGTCGGGGTAGGGCTCCGGCTCGAACGTAAAGTGCCACCACTCGAGAGGATAGTTCTTGAAGCCGCGCGCTTGCATGGCTTCGAGCAGCGTGGCGCGATTGTCCTGCTCATCCCGGCTGAGACCGGGTGCCGCCGTATTGGCCTCGACATCGAAGCAGTCGAAGCTCGTGCCCATGTCGAGGCTGCCGTCAGACCCGCGTTCTTGTTGCGGCGCTGTGCAGGGGAGCGGCGTTGCGGTTTCGGTCTCGGCTTGCGGCTCTGACGCTAGCCTAACGATGGTGAGATCGAGCGTTGCGCCGCGCGAATGGCCCGAGCGCGTGGCGATATAGTCGGGGAACAACGCCGATTTCGGCAGATTGGGATAGTAGGTCGTCTTCGCGGCGGGATCGTCCGGCTCTTTCGCCCATTCGACGAAGGCCGCGACCGCCCGCGCCGGGCGATAGCAATCGTAAACCTTGAGCGTGAGGTCCTTGGCGCGAAGGTCGGCCTGGACCGAAGCGAGCGCCTCCGCGGCCGGCCGCAGCAGCACGCATTCCGGCGCATCGTATCCGGGCACGGCTTCGCCGGTGAAATTGTCGCGCCCGGCGTAGCGCATGTCCTGGAGGATGGTCGGGTCGATGTCGCGGAGATAGACGAAGTCCTTAGGCATTTCCGCGGCGAAGGCGGGTGCGACGGCGGAAGACAGCGCCGCCGCTACTGCAAGACAAGCGAAGCTGAAGGCGAGGGAGGCGCGCAATCGAGGGTTACCCAACTTCGTCATGCCCGGACCTGATCCGGGCATCCATTCCATTCCTACTCATCCACTCGGAGCCGTAACGGATTGGATTGCCGGGTCAAGCCCGGCAACGACGAGCAAAGTTGGTCGGAATCGGCAAAAAAAACTCCCCGCCGGGGAGGCGGGGAGTGGAGAGTTTTGGGGGACTGACATGACTGGCCTCGGCCAGTCGGTGTCGGACCATTAGCAGGGAACTACCGGCGTCCTTACGATAGTGGCGGGTGAAGCTACCGGCTTTGCCGCATCCGCTTGCCCTTACAACACAGGGCTATCGCAAGCTCGGAAGGCTTGTTTACAGCAACGAAATGTTAATCACAAGCGAAACCGACAGTGACAAAACGGCAACAGTCAATCCGAAACACCTCGGCCCAAAGCGGTTTTTTTGGCCGGTTTGAGCCAAAGACGGCCGGCCACAGCCGCCGGCTCCAAGCCGAAACCCGCAAAGCCCATGCGTTTAGCCCCGGTGCGATGACATTGTGCCTCAATTCAATTCGAATCGGCTATTTTGCGCCCCATGACCGATATCGACGCGCCGATGCGCTACGCCGCGCCCGCAGCCGACCGTAGCGAACGCGACGGCAGCGTGGGTCTGGTCGTGCTACTCGCGCTCGCGCTCGCGATCGGCGCGGTCGGCCTTGCCGTCATATCGCGCGAGATGGCGGAGCCGTTCGTGCTCGCGGTCCTCGCCGGCCTCGCCGTGATCGGGGTGTTCTGCCTGTTCGCTGGCGCCGTCGGCATCCTCCATTTCGGTGCCCGCCAGGCGCGCAACGACGTCACCAAGGCCTTCGTCGACAATCTGCCGCAAGGCGCTCTCATCGCCGATAGCGCCGGCCGCGTGCTCTACGCCAATGAGGCCTATCGCGATCTGCTCGGCCTCGATGCGGAGGCGGCGACGGTGCCCGCGCCCGATCGCGCCTTCGCCGGCAACCCGAACCTTGCCGAGACGATCTTCCGCCTCGCGCGCGCCGCCCAGCAAGGGCGCGCGCTCAAAGAAGAGTTCCGCCTGCCGCCGCCGGGCGAGGAAGAGGAAGACGCCGGCGTTTCGCCGCGCTGGTTCCGCATCGCGGTCCAGCCGATGCCGGCCGATCCAAGTTCAGGCCGCAAGGGCGGGCTCGTGGTGTGGCAAGTCGACGAGATTACGCTCGAGCGCGCCCGCGCCGAGGCGAGCTTCGCCAAAGTGCAGGCGGCGATCGCCTATCTCGACAGCGCGCCGGCCGGCTTCTTCACCGCCGACGCCGATGGCAATATCGACTACCTCAATGCCACGCTCGCTCAATGGCTCGGGCTCGACCTGTCGGAAGTCGCAGGCCGGCCGCTCAAGCTCGGAGCGATCATGTCGCAAGACAACGCCGCGTTGATCGCTCCGAAGCCGGGCGCTCCGGCCCAAGGCGCGACGCGGCGCTTCGACATCGACCTCGTCAAAGCCGACCGCACGAGCCTGCCGGCGCGCATCCTGCATCGGCTGCCGCGCGGCGGCGCCGCGGGGCGGCTCGCGCACGCGCTCGTCCTCAATCGCGCGCCCGGAGAACTCGAGGAGGCCGGCGCCGCCGAGCTCAGATTTCGCGCGGCTGTTCCACGCCGCCCCGATCGCCATCGCCACGGTCGACCGCGACGGCTTCGTCAGCGCGACCAACGCCGCCTTCATGCGCCTCTTCGCCGCGTCCTTCGAGGAGGGCCGCAAGCTCGCCCTCGACGGCCTGGTCGACGTCGACAGCCGTTCCGCGCTCCGCCGCGCGCTCGATTTCGCTCTCGCCCGGCAGGGCCTGATCGAGCCCGTCGACATCGCTTTCGCCGGCGCGCGGGAGCGGAGCGGCAGGATCTATCTCAGCCCGATCGAAGGCAGCGAAGGCCACGACGAGGCGGCCATCGCCTATGCCATCGACACGACCGAGCAGCGCGCGCTCGAAATGCAGATCGCGCAAGGGCAGAAGATGCAGGCCGTCGGCCAGCTC
Organism: uncultured Alphaproteobacteria bacterium; assembly: GCA_963802845.1. Classification (GTDB taxonomy): domain Bacteria; phylum Pseudomonadota; class Alphaproteobacteria; order Rhizobiales; family Methyloligellaceae; genus Methyloceanibacter. The sequence goes on along the minus strand of CAWDKA010000025.1, from coordinate 146,931 downwards.
GCCGGCGGTATCGCCCACGACTTCAACAACATGCTGACGGCGATCATCGGCTTCTCCGACTTCCTCCTGATGAATCACCGCCCGACCGATCCGGCCTTCCAGGACATCATCAACATCAAGCAGAACGCGAACCGGGCCGCGGGCCTCGTGCGCCAGCTGCTTGCCTTCTCGCGCCAGCAGACCTTGCGCCCGCAAGTGCTTCAGCTCGGCGACGTGCTGTCGGAGCTTTCCATCCTTCTCGGCCGTCTGCTCAACGAGAATATCGAGCTCACGCTCGACCAGGCGAGCGAGCTGTGGCCGGTGAAGGCCGATCTGCATCAGTTCGAGCAGGTGATCATCAATCTCGCCGTGAACGCGCGGGATGCGATGCCGGACGGCGGCAAGCTCGTCATCCGCACGGCCAATGTCGGCGAGGGCGAAGCGCGCGCGCTTCCGCCGCGGCAATTGCCGCCCGGCGACTACGTGCTGATCCAGGTGATCGACACCGGGACCGGCATGAGCGATGAAGTGCGCGAGAAGATCTTCGAGCCGTTCTTCTCGACCAAGGAGGTCGGCCGCGGCACCGGACTTGGCCTCTCCACCGTCTACGGCATCGTCAAGCAGACCGGCGGCTATGTCTTTGCCGACAGCGCCATGGGGCGGGGCACCACCATGAGCGTGTACCTGCCGCGCTATATCGAGACCGCTTCCGATATCGAGGCCGAGAAGGTCGAGCGCCCGCCGGAGAAGCCGAAAGACCTCACCGGGCGCGGCACGGTGCTCCTCGTCGAGGACGAGGACGCCGTCAGGAGCTTCGCCGTGCGCGCGCTCGCCCAGCGCGGCTATCGCGTGCTCGAAGCCACGACCGGCACCGAGGCGCTCGAACTCTTCAGGAGCCATCACGGCGACGTCGATCTCGTGGTGAGCGACGTGGTGATGCCCGAGATGGACGGGCCGACGCTCTGTGACGAGCTTCGCCGCGAGCGCCCCGACCTCAAGGTCATCTTCATCTCCGGTTATGCCGAGGACGCCTTCCGCCAGCACCTGGCCGAGAACGAAGACTTTATGTTCTTGCAGAAGCCATTCGACCTGAAGCAGCTTGCCGCAGCGGTCAAGGCCGCGCTCGAAGGCTGACGCGCGCCGGCGGGCGCGTTAGGGCTTCACATCGCCACAGATCGCGTCTACACGCGAGGCGAGATTCATCGCCCCCATTGGAGTTGTTCGCGTGCCTGATTACGAAGTCGTGCCGCCGGAGGAAGAAGGCAAGCATACGCGCCGCCACCGCGCCAAGCCGCGCATGCCCTCGCTCACCATCGAGCGCTACGGCGGACGGCTGATCTATTTCTGGTTCGGCATGCGCTTCGGCGCGCTGATGAAGCTGTTCCATCGCGGGCGCTACGGTTTCACGCTCAACTGCATCCCCGACACACTCGCGCTCTTCCTGTGGGTGCCGTGGAACTCCGTGCTCTACTGGATCTCCGAAGCGAAGTACCGCAGAGCGGCCGAAGCGCTCCCGCTCGACCCGCCGCCGATCTTCGTCATCGGCCATTGGCGCACCGGCACCACCTTCCTGCACGACCTCTTCTCGGTCGATCCCGATCTCGCTTACCCCACGACCTATGAGTGCTTCTTCCCGCATCACTTCCTTCTCACCGAGGGTCATCTCGACAAGTACATGAAGGTGCTTCTGCCGCAGAAGCGCCCGCAAGACGACGTGCCGGTCGGATTCGACCGGCCGCAGGAAGAGGAGTTCGGCATGATGATGCTGGGGCAGGGCACGCCCTATCTCACCCACGCCTGGCCGCGGCGGGGCCCCGCCGACAGCGACTATCTCGACTTCAAGGGTGTAAGCGAGGCCAAGAAGAAGAAATGGTGGGACGCCTATATGTGGTTCTACCGGCGGCTCGCGCTGAAGCACGGCAAGCGACTCGTGATGAAGACGCCGGCCAACGCCGCGCGGCTCAAAGAACTCACCAAGCTCTTCCCCGATGCGCGCTACGTCTATCTGGCGCGGAACCCGCTCAACGTCTTTCCCTCCACCGTGAAGCTCTGGCGCGCGCTCTATTCGGTGCAAGGATTGCACAATCCGCCGCGTCTCGAGCCCTGGCTCGACGACTACATCCTCGACATGTTCGCGCGGCTGACCGAGGACTACGAGGAGGACAAGCACCTGATCCCGAAGGATCGGCTGGTCGAGATGCGCTACGAGGATTTCGTCAAGGACCCGATCGCCTCGATGCGCGACATTTACAAGCGCCTCGACATTCCCGGCTTCGATGCCGCCGAGCCGCCGATGCGCGCCTTCCTCGCCGAGCGCTCCGAGCACAAGGTGTCGCGTTACGAGATGCCAATGGCGATGAAACGGAAAGTGGTCGAGCGGCTCAAGCCCTATATCGACCGCTTCGGCTATCGCGATGCGGTCGACGCAACGCTCCGCCGCGAGCCTGCGGGGAAGGCTCGCGCGCCCGCCACCGAACCGTCGTAGCCTTTCCCTTCTCAATTGTTGCAGTTGCAGCACGTCAAAGAGACCGCTTCCGGCCGCTCGTCCTTCTTCGCGTGAAGTTGCGACCAAGTTGCGCTATGCTGCGAGACGCATCGAACCCCATGGGGGCAGACGAAGGGGCGATGCGCTCACGTCACATCAGGAGGGAATCATGCGCAAAGTTGCATTCGCTTTTGCGGCGGCGCTCATGCTGCTCGCCGGAGCTCTCGGTGCTGAGGCAACCACGGGAGCCGGAACTTTAGGCCTCCGCGCCACGGCGCAAGACTTTTCGCCCGTCGAAGCGGCCGGCTGCCGAACGGCAGGCCCGGTGTGCCGGCTCGGACGGACATGGGTGTGCCGTCCGCTCCGGGGCTGCTGGTGTGCCCGTTGCTGGCGTTAGGGGCGACCTTGGGCGCAGCAAATTGAGCAGCAAACCAAAAAGGCGAGGCCGCTCATTGAGGGCGGCCTCTTCGCTTTTCAGGGCGGATTACCAAAAGAACATATTGCGAACAGAGAACAAAACGTGTACAGTTTTTTCAGCTCAGCTCGCACCTCGCCCGCGACCCAAGCTGAAGCGAAGGCTGAATGGACCTCCCGGGCGAGGGTGCGAGCGGAGCCCCGGAATTGCGACTCACAGCTTCCTTGTGAAATAACGGAGACCTTCCCATGTCGAATGCCGCGCTGCGCCTCGTCGAAGGAAATGAGATGGATCGAGAAAAGGCCCTTGAAGCGGCGATCTCCCAGATCGAGCGCGGCTTCGGCAAAGGCTCCATCATGCGGCTCGGCCAGAACGAGAAGGCGGTCGAGGTTGAGGCTATCTCGACGGGCTCGCTCGGCCTCGACATCGCGCTCGGCATCGGCGGCTTGCCGCGCGGCCGCGTTGTCGAGATTTATGGGCCTGAGTTCCTCGGGCAAGACCACGCTCGCGCTCCATGTCGTCGCCGAGGCGCAGAAGCGGGGCGGCATTTGCGGCTTCATCGATGCGGAGCACGCGCTCGACACCGTCTATGCGCGCAAGCTCGGCGTCGATCTCGAGCACCTCCTGATCTCGCAGCCCGACACCGGCGAGCAAGCGCTCGAGATCACCGACACGCTGGTGCGCTCGGGCGCGATCGACGTGCTCGTGGTCGATTCGGTCGCGGCGCTGACGCCAAGGGCCGAGCTCGAAGGCGAGATGGGTGAGCAGCTTCCTGGCTCGCAGGCGCGGCTGATGAGCCAAGCCTTGCGCAAGCTGACCGGCTCGATTTCCAAGTCCCGCTGCATGGTGATCTTCATCAACCAGATTCGCATGAAGATTGGCGTGATGTTCGGCAATCCCGAGACCACGAGCGGCGGCAATGCGTTGAAATTCTATGCCTCGGTCCGCCTCGACATTCGCCGCATCGGCGCCATCAAGGAGCGCGAGGAGGTGGTCGGCAACCAGACCCGCGTCAAGGTGGTGAAGAACAAGGTGGCGCCGCCCTTCAAGCAGATCGAGTTCGACATCATGTATGGCGAGGGCATCTCCAAGACGGGCGAGCTCGTCGATCTCGGGGTCAAGGCCGGGATCGTGGAGAAGTCGGGCGCCTGGTTCTCCTTCGACAGCGAGCGGATTGGGCAGGGGCGCGAGAACGCCAAGGCCTATCTCAAGGAGCATCCCGAGACGGCCGAGAAGATCGAGCGGGCGATCCGGCAGAATGCCGGCCTCATCGCCGGCCAGATCCTCGAAGGCGGGTCGGAGGAGGTCGCCGAAGGGGCCGAGAGCGGCCTTGCCGAGGGCGAGGGCTCGGTCACCCCGCTTGCCGGCGGGGGCGCGCGGCGCGGCCGCCGCGGCTAGTTAATGCGCCGCGCGCGAGCGACGCCGTCATCCTGAGGAGGCCGCCGAAGGCGGCCCTCGAAGGACGCGAGGGCGAAGTCGTCATCGGTTTTGAGCCTATGGGTCTTCTGGACAGGCCCGTTTCCTCACCTTATGTCTGACCCGAGACGCGCGTCCTTCTCCCTTTGACCGGAGCGGGACGGTAACGCTTGATTCTGGCGAATCGGCTAGGGTCGCATGCAAGCCGTCGCGTCCTCGTGCGAACCAAGGTCCCCCGTCAGCGAGCCATGACCTCCGGCAAACGTACCCGTGCAGCAAAGGGAAGCGCGAGGCCTTCGCGCACCACCCGCGCGGGCGCAAAAGGAGAGGGCACGCCCGTTGCCCATCACGCCGGCGCCGTGCCGAGCCGCACCAACGACATTCGCGCGGCCTTCCTCGATTTCTTCGCGAAGAACGATCACCTCGTCCTGCCGTCGGCGCCGCTCGTGCCCCGCCACGATCCGACACTGATGTTCACCAATGCCGGCATGGTGCCGTTCAAGAACGTGTTCACCGGCGCCGAGAAGCCGCAAGCGCCGCGGGCGGCCACCGCGCAGAAATGCGTGCGCGCCGGCGGCAAGCACAACGACCTCGACAATGTCGGCTTCACCGCGCGCCACCACACCTTCTTCGAGATGCTCGGCAATTTCTCTTTCGGCGATTATTTCAAGGAGCGCGCGATCCTTCTCGCCTGGGAGCTTCTCACCCGCGATTTCGCCTTGGACAAAGAGCGCCTGCTCATCACCGTCTACGCCGACGATGACGAGGCGGCCGCTCTTTGGCGCAAGATTTCGGGCTTCCCCGACAAGAAGATCATCCGCATCGCCGGAAGCGACAATTTCTGGTCGATGGGCGATACCGGCCCGTGCGGACCGTGCTCGGAGATTTTCTACGACCACGGGCCCGGCATTGCCGGCGGGCCGCCTGGCAGCGCCGAAGCGGAGGGCGACCGCTTCGTCGAGATCTGGAATCTCGTCTTCATGCAGTATGAGCAGCTCGCGGACGGCAAGCGCATCGCGCTGCCGCACCCCTCGATCGACACCGGCATGGGGATCGAGCGCATCGCCGCCGTCCTGCAGGGCACCCACGACAATTACGCCATCGATCTCTTCCGCGCCTTGATCGGGGCCTCGGTCGAGTTGACCGGGGTGCCGGCGGAAGGCGCGCACGCGCCGAGCCACCGCATCATCGCCGATCATTTGCGCGCCTCGTCCTTCCTGATCGCCGACGGCGTGCTTCCCTCCAACGAAGGGCGCGGCTATGTGCTTCGCCGCATCATGCGCCGCGCCATGCGCCACGCCCATATGCTCGGCGCCAAGGAGCCTCTGCTTTATCGCCTGGTGCCGGCGCTGGTCGGCGAGATGGGCCGCGCCTATCACGAGCTCGAGCGCGGGCAGAGCCTAATCGAGGAGACATTGAAGCTCGAAGAGACCCGCTTCCGCGAGACGCTCGAGCGCGGGCTTCGCCTGCTCGACGACGCGACCAGGGGCTTGAAGCGCGGGGCCACGCTCCCGGGCGAGGTCGCCTTCAAGCTCTACGACACTTACGGCTTCCCCTACGACCTCACCGAGGATGCGCTCAAAGCGCGCGGGATCGGCGTCGATGCCAAAGGCTTCGCCGCGGCCATGGAACGCCAGCGCGCCGAGGCGCGGAAGTCCTGGGCGGGCTCGGGCGAGGCCGCGACCGAGAATTTGTGGTTCGAGCTGAAGGAAGTGCTCGGCGGAACCGAGTTCCTCGGCTACGAGACCGAGGCAGCGTCGGGCGGCATCGTCGCGCTCATCAAGGACGGCACGCGCGTCGATCGGCTGAACCAAGGCGAGCGCGGCATCGTCATCGTCAATCAGACGCCGTTCTACGCCGAGTCGGGCGGCCAGGTCGGCGATCGCGGCACGCTCACCGGGGCAGATGGCGCCAAGTTCGCCGTCGAGGACACGCAGAAGAAGCTGCATGCGCTCATCCTCCACGAAGGGGTGGTGACAAAGGGCAGCTTGCGCGCAGGCGACGAAGTGCTGCTCGAAGTGGATCATGTCCGCCGCACGCCGACGCGGGCGCATCACTCGGCGACCCACCTTTTGCATGAGGCGCTCCGCCAGGTGCTTGGGATGCACGTGGCGCAGAAGGGCTCGCTCGTCGAGCCGGGGCGGCTCCGCTTCGATTTCTCGCACCCGAAACCCATGACCGATGACGAGATCCGCAAAGTCGAGGATCGGGTCAATGCCATGATTTTGCAGAACGCCCCGGTCGAGACCCATCTCATGACGCCCGACCAGGCCATCGCCCAAGGGGCGCTCGCGCTCTTCGGCGAGAAATACGGCGAGGAGGTGCGCGTCGTCAGCATGGGCGTCGATCCGGCAAGCGAACGCGCGGGCCACGCCTACTCGATCGAGCTTTGCGGCGGCACCCATGTGCGGCGCACCGGCGATATCGGCCTGCTCAAGATCGTGGGCGAGGGGGCCGTCGCCTCCGGCGTGCGCCGGGTCGAGGCGCTGACCGGCGACGCCGCGCGCGCCTATCTCGACACGCAGGAACAGCGCGTGCGCGAGGCGGCCGGGTTGCTCAAGGTGTCGCCCGACGAAATGATCGGGCGTCTTTTCGCCATCCTCGATGAGCGCCGCAAGCTCGAGCGCCAGCTTGCCGACGCCAAGCGCGACCTCGCGCTCGGCGGCGGGGGCGAGGGCGGAGCGCCCGTGGCGGCCGCGCGGGAAATCGGCAAGGTCAAGCTTTTGGCGCGGACGGTGCAGGGCGTGGCGCCCAAGGATCTGCGCGGCCTCGTCGACGACGGCAAGAAACAACTGGGCTCCGGCATCGTCGCCATCGTCGGCGTGAGCGATGAAGGCAAGGCCGGCCTCGTCGTCGGCGTGACGGAAGACTTGACCGCCGCTTACGATGCGGTCGAGCTGGTCAAAGTGGGCGCGGAGGCGCTCGGCGGCAAAGGCGGGGGCGGCCGCCCCGACCTCGCCCAGGCCGGAGGTCCCGACGGCGCCCGAGCCGAGGAAGCGCTCGAGGCGATCGCGGCCCGGATCGCGAGGCAAGCCGGCGGTGCGGTCGCCGCGCGCGCGGAAAGCGCTTAAGCGAATGGCGGAAGAGTCGGCCTGGCGGCGCTGGCGGCGAGAGGTCCACGACATTCTCGAAGTCGGCGGCGACGCGCATCCCGCGGCGCACGTCGTCAACGCCTTCATCGTCACTCTCATCTTCCTCAACGCCATCGCCTTCGCCGCCGAGACGGTTGACCACATCGACGCCCGCTACGGCGCCTTTCTCGACGCGTTCAACGTCTTCTCGGTGATGGTGTTCAGTATCGAGTACCTGCTTCGCCTGTGGAGCTCGGTCGAAATCCCGATGTTGAGCCGCATGCCCCGTTGGCGCGCACGGCTCCGCTTCGCGGCACGGCCGATTATGATCATCGACCTGCTCGCGGTAATGCCGTGGTACCTGCAGCCGTTCTTTTCCATGGATCTCCGAGCGCTCAGGGTGCTCCGCCTGTTTCGCCTGCTCAAGCTCGTGCGCTATTCGCCCGCGCTGCAGACGCTCGGCCGCGTCATCGCCGACGAATATCGAGCGCTGCTTGGCGCGCTGCTCGTCATTCTGATCCTCCTCCTGTTGTCCTCCACCGCGATCTATTTCCTCGAGCGTGATGCGCAACCAGACAAGTTCGGCTCGATTCCCGCTGCGGCGTGGTGGGCGCTGGCGACCCTGACCACCGTCGGCTATGGCGACGTCGTCCCGATCACGCCGTTCGGCAAGCTCGTCGGCGGCATCGTCATGCTGCTCGGCGTCGGCATGATCGCGCTCCCCGTGGCGATTATCGCGACCGGCTTCAACCTGGAATTGACCCGCCACCAATTCGTCGCGACCTGGAGCATGGTTGCCCGCGTGCCGCTCTTTGCCCCCATGGACGAGAGCGAAATCGGCGAGATCGCGCGGCTGCTCTACACGCGCGTGTATCTTCCCGGCGTTCCCATCGTCCGCACCGGCGACGCGGGCGACGCCATGTTTGTCATCGCGAGCGGCGAAGCCGTCGTTGAACTCAGCCCGCGCCGCCAGATCCTGTTGAAGGACGGCGATTTCTTTGGGGAGATGGCGCTCCTCGAGCGGCGCCGTCACGCCTACGACGTGGTCGCCAAAACGCGGTGCCGTGTCTACGTGCTCGACGCGCCGTCGCTAGCGCGGCTGTCAGAGCGGCATCCGGAGATTCTGGATCGGATTCGCGCCATGGCGGCCGCCCGCGCCGCCGCCGACAAGGCGGCGCGCGCCGCACGCCGCAAGCGCAAAGCGCCGCCAGCCAAGAGTGCCGCCGACGCGCCGCAGCCGGCCTGACCGTCACGCGGCCGCGCGGTCGGCCATCTCTTTGCGCAGATTGGCGTCGATCTTGTCGAGAAAGCCGCTGGTGGAGAGCCAGCGCTGGTCGGCGCCGACGAGCAGCGCGAGGTCCTTGGTCATGAACCCGGCTTCGATGGTCGCGACCGTCACGCGCTCCAGCGTCTCGGCGAAATCGCCAAGCTCGGCATTGTCGTCGAGCTTGGCCCGGTGCTTCAGCGCGCCGGTCCAGGCGAAGATCGAGGCGGTGGCGTTGGTCGAGGTCTCGCGGCCCTGCTGATGCTGCCGGAAGTGGCGGGTCACGGTGCCGTGCGCCGCCTCCGCCAGCACGGTCTTGCCGTCGGGCGTCATCAGCACGCTCGTCATCAGCCCGAGCGAGCCGAAGCCTTGCGCCACCGTGTCGGACTGCACGTCGCCGTCATAGTTCTTGCACGCCCAGACATAGCCGCCCGACCATTTCAGCGCCGCCGCCACCATGTCGTCGATCAGCCGGTGCTCGTAGGTGAGCCCGCGCGCCTCGAAGGCAGGCTTGAACTCGGCCGCGAACACCTCGGCGAAAATGTCCTTGAAGCGGCCGTCATAGGCCTTGAGGATCGTGTTCTTGGTCGAGAGATAGACCGGCATGTGGCGATGGAGCGCGTAGTTGAACGTGGCGCGCGCGAAGTCGCGGATCGAATTGTCGAGATTGAACATGCCGAGCGCGACCCCCGGCCCCTCGAAATCATGCACCACATGCTCGATGCGGGTCCCGTCCGCACCCTCGAAGCTGATGGTGAGCTTGCCCTTGCCCGGCACCCGGAAATCGGTGGCGCGATAGACGTCGCCGAATGCATGGCGGCCGATGACGATGGGCTTGGTCCAGCCCGGCACGAGCCGCGGCACGTTCTTGCAGATGATGGGTTCGCGGAAAATGACGCCGCCGAGAATGTTGCGGATGGTGCCGTTCGGCGACTTCCACATCGTCTTGAGGCCGAATTCTTTGACCCGCGCTTCGTCCGGCGTGATCGTCGCGCATTTCACCCCGACCCCGCAGGCTTTGATCGCGCGCGCGGCCTCGATGGTGACCTGGTCTTGGGTCAGGTCGCGATTGGCGATGCTGAGATCGAAATAGAGGAGCGGCAGATCGAGATAGGGGAAGATCAGTTTTTCCTTGATCAGCTCCCAGATGACCCGCGTCATCTCGTCCCCGTCGAGGTCCGCGACCGGGTTCTTCACCTTAATCTTGTTCACGGGCGCAAATCTCCGGCGTGGGAAGGAACGCGGGGGCGCGGCGACGGCCCCATTGCGAGCCACCCGTCCTCTATAGCATCGTCCTTGGCGATGAAAGCAAGATGGGACAGGGTGAAGCGGCCGGCGAAGGCGGCGGCCCGGAAGGGGACGGCAAAGCTCCGTTCCGCTGCTCGCGCCATGATGCCGGCCGTCATTCTCGTCAAGCCACAGCTAGGCGAGAATATCGGTTTCGCCGCGCGGGCCATGGTCAATTTCGGGCTGACCGATTTGCGGCTTGTCGCGCCTCGCGACGGTTGGCCGAACGACAAGGCGCGTGCGGCAGCGGCGGGCGCGGCCGCGCTCGTCGACCGGGCGACGGTTTACGACAGCGTCGCCGACGCCATTGGCGAGCTCAATTTCGTTCTCGCCTCGACGGCAAGGCCGCGCGGGATGGTTAAGCCCGTGCTCAGTCCGGCCCGCGCGGCGTCCGAGCTTAGGCGGCGCGGCGCACGAGCCGAGCGCACCGGCGTTCTGTTCGGGCCGGAACGGAGCGGCCTCGACAACGACACCATCGCTCTCGCCGACGCGATCCTGACCGCGCCCGTCAATCCCGAATTCGCCTCGCTCAGCCTGCCCCAGGCCGTGCTCCTGTTCGGTTACGAGTGGTTCAAGACAACGGAAGCCAAGCCCTCGCTCGGGCGCAGGACGGCGTTCGACGGGCCCGCCGCCGAGGGGGCGTCCTTCGCCGGCACGCGGCCGGCTCGCCGGACCGAGCTCATCGCCTTGTTCGAGCATCTCGAGTCCGAGCTCGATCGCGCCGGCTTTCTCTATCCGGAAGAGAAACGTCCCTCGATGGTGCGAGCCATCCGCAACATGTTCCATCGCATGAGTGCGACCGACCAGGATGTCCGCACCTGGCGTGGAATCGTGGCGTCGCTTGCGGGCCGTGCGCCAAGGCGCGGCCGAAAAACGTCATAGTTCCGCCCCGTTTCTCCTATTGCGATTGCCTCAACCGATGCTTAGCTTCCGGCGGGGTAGGGAAGAGGGGCGATCATGCAAAGCTGTCGTTTTCATTGGGGCGCCACTGCGGCCGCCGTGGTTCTGGTACTGAGCGCAGGGACGCCGCTCAAGGCCGCTGAGGAGGCTGCCGTGCGGCCCGTCGCCGAGGAGCTTGGTCAGCGCGCTGCGGTCCCACAGGGACAGCAAAAGGGCGGTCTCAGCGACAGCGCCGTGCGCGTGCTGATGGGTTATGCCTTCTCGGTCATTCCCGAACAGCAAGCCGGGCCTGACGGCAAGCAGGTCAAGCTCGACAAATCCGACCCGAACAAGTTCCTGATTCCCAGTGAGGATGCGCGGCGCATCATCCGGGCGGCGACGCGCTCGGCCTATGCCGAGGCTTGCGAACTTCCCGATCTCGCCCAGGCCAACTATCAAGCCTTGATGCGGAGCGAGGGCGCCAAGAAAACTTGGACCGAGCCGCAATTGTTGATGGTGAATGCGCTCTATCTGTTCTCGGCCTCCTATTTCGCCGGGAACGTGAAAATCACCGATGATGGCCAAGCCCCCGCTGGCGCCCCGGGCGCGGCGAACCCGCCCAAGGACGCCGCGCCGGGCCAGGAGACGAGCCTCGTTACGCCAAAGCGCCCGCAATGCCCGCCCGAGCAAAAGCAGAAGGTCGTGGCCGCCATCAACGCCTATGTTCAGTCTGTGCCGGCGGGACCGGCGCCAAAGGCCGCGGTTCCGGCCCCGGCGCCTGCGCCCGCTCAACCGGCGTCATCCAGCGCCAATTGACACTTTCCGCCATTCACGTGTAACAGACGGGCGGAGCCTTGGTTTCCTTGGCTTCGTGATGCCGGACTTGGAAGTTCGGCCGCTAGGCTCTCATCAGCTCGGTGTTCTCGACGGAAGCGGGGATCGGCCCCGCGAAAGCGCTTGATTTGACTTTGGAGTGTTGGACGCATGACGAAACGGGTTAACGCCAAGCACAAGATCGACCGAAGGCTCGGCGAGAATATCTGGGGCCGGCCGAAGAGCCCCTACAACAAGCGCGAATACGGCCCCGGCGAGCACGGACAGCGCCGCCGCGGCAAGCTTTCCGATTACGGCCAGCAGCTTCGCGCCAAGCAGAAGCTGAAAGGCTATTACGGCAATATCACCGAGAAGCAGTTCAAGGCCATCTATCACGAGGCGGCGCGGCTCCGCGGCGACACATCCGAGAAGCTGATCGGGCTGCTTGAACGCCGACTCGACGCCATCGTCTATCGCGCCAAGTTCGTGCCGACCGTGTTCGCGGCGCGGCAATTCGTCAGCCATGGCCATGTGCGCGTCAACGGCCGCCGCGTCACGATCCCGAGCTATCGCTGCCGCGAGGGCGACGTCGTCGAGGTGAAAGACAAGGCCAAGGACGCCGGCATGGTGCTCGAATCGTCGCAAAGCGCCGAGCGCCAGGTGCCCGACTATCTCGACGTCGATCACAACAAGATGACGGCGAAACTCACGCGCGTGCCGATGCTCTCCGACGTGCCCTATCCCACGATCATGGAGCCGAACCTCGTCGTCGAGTTCTACTCGCGCTAGTTCTCACGGCCCGGCGGCGAGGAGCGCAGCGCCCCCGGCGATCAGCACCGCTCCCGTTACCCTCGCCACGACGGCCCCGAACGGCGCAAGCTTCTCGACCGCCACGAGCAGCGTGAGCCCCGCGATCCAGACGAGATTCATCACGCCTCCCACGAACAGAAGCAGCATGAGCACGGCGCAGCAGCCGAGGCAGTAGGCGCCATGGGCAACGCCCATGCGGGCCATGCCGGTGCCTGCACCCGCGAGCGTGGCGAGCCAAGCGAGCAGCGCAAGCAAAACGAGCGCCGCAAGAACGACGGCGTCTTCGCGCTTGAAAAGCATCTCGATGGCGGTCATCGCTCTTGGCGCACCATGCCGCTCTGGCAAAGATGGATCTCGGCAAATTGTCCGTAAGTGTCGTCGAGTTCGAATCGGATCGGGCCCATCGTCTTGGAAAAGCCGCGTCCGATCTCGGCCTCGAAGAACTCGAAGCCATTGGGCTGCACCACCCGGACACGATGCTCGGCGCCTGTAATCGGATTGAGGATCGGCGCGCCTTTCATCTCGACGACGCCGTCGATGCTGACGCTGGCCGTGCGGGCGCCGATGTCCATCTCGAAGGTGAAGTCGGCGATGATCGGCTCGTGGAGCGTGTCGCAGGTCGAGACGAAAACCTGGAACATGGTGGCGCCGGGTTCGGTGTCCTCACCCCGCAAGATGCGGAGAAGGGCCGCCCGCTGCTCGGGCGTTGCGCGACGATCGAGCACGTGCACGCCCTCGCCTTTCCCTTCGTGAATGGGGCCGGGCCAGCGAAAGATCGCGGCAGCCTTCAGCCCGTCGAGCCGCGTCGACCCATGGAAGCCGCGCTCGACATCGTACACCGCCAAGCCGTGGCAGTGTCCGTGGGTCGGTAGCGCATTGAACTGGCAGGGGCAGCCATAGGAACAATTGCAATTGCCGAATTCGCGCCCCTTGATTTCCCACTGTGTCACTGCGCTGCCTCCGTCATACCATGAAGGTCGAGTTTAACCGGGAAGATGCGGAGTATTATGGCGATGGAGCGGCCGGCTGAGCCTAACAGTCCGAGGGCGGCGGACGGCAATGTTCCGAACGAGGTTCCGTCGGCAACAGAGCGAAGCTCGCAAGTCTTGCGCCTCGCCGATGGAAGGCAGATCGGCTTCGCCGAGTACGGCGACCCGGAAGGGCAGCCGGTGCTCGCCATCCACGGCACGCCGGGCTCGCGCCTCATGTTCGCGCTCACCGACGCCACGGCGCGCGAACGGCGATTGCGGATCGTGGCACCCGAGCGCGCAGGGTACGGGCTCTCCGATTTTCGGCTTCAAACCAGCCTCGCGGAAGCCGCGTCCGACCTCGAACAATGCGCCAATGCGCTCGGCTTGCACCGGTTCGCCCTGATCGGCGTTTCGGGCGGAGGCCCGTATGCGGTTGCCGCGGCGGCCGCCATGCCGCGCCGCATCGCGCTGCTTGCACTCATCAACCCGGTCGGTCCGATTGCCGAGTGCGATCGTCGCATCCGCATCTCCAGGGCCCACCGCCTGATGTTCAGCCGGCTTGGCCGCTCCGACGCGGCCTGCACCGCTTTCTTCTGGCCGCTGCGGAGGCTCGTGCATTCTGCGCCGGGACTTGCCTATCGCGTGCTTCAGCTGCGCGTGCCCGCATCCGACCGGACGGTGCTCGCCCGCGACGAGGTGAGGGTCAGCCTTCAGGCGGCCTTGCGCGAAGGATTGAGGCCCGGCATTGACGGCGCGCGGCAGGATTTGCGTCTCTACTGCGCCAACTGGCAGCTTTCGCTTCGCGACGTCGACGTGCCGACAATTCTTTGGCAGGGCAGCGACGACGCCATCGTGCCGCCGGGGGCCGCTTACGATCTTGCCGAGACCTTGCCCAACTGCCGGCTCGACGTGATCCAGGGCGGCGGCCACTATTGGATCTTCTCGGGCTTCGAGCGCGTGCTCGACGCGGCGAGGGCCGCGCTCAGCGGTCCCGCGCCCCGCTAGTTAGCGCCTCTTCAAGGAATCCTTGCCCCGGGGTGCGAAACTTGCAACAACGCGCGCCATGAAAAGCCAGTGGAACGATCGCACGGCCCAAGAGATGGTCGACGCCTACGCCGCCAAAGGCGTCGCCGCCGACATCGCGCTCCGCGTTTATACCACGCGCCTCCTCGGCCGCGATCCGCTGCTCGTGCTGCATGGCGGTGGCAACACCTCGGTCAAGACGCGAGCGAGCGACGATCTTGGCGAGATGCACGACGTCATCGCCGTCAAGGGCTCTGGCGCCGACATGGCCGATATCGAGCCCTGGGGCCTCCCGGCGGTTAAGCTCGAGCCGCTGCGACGGCTCCGCGCGCTGGGAGCGCTCTCCGACGAGGCCATGGTCAACGTGCAGCGGCTGAACCTGCTCAATTCCTCGGCGCCCAATCCCTCGGTCGAGACGCTGCTGCACGCCTTCCTGCCGCACAAATTCGTCGATCACACCCATGCGGCTTCCGTGCTCGCGCTCGTCGATCAGCGCGACGGCGAGGCGCTCGCGCGCGAAGTGTATGACGGGCGCATGGGCATCGTGCCCTATATCGCGCCGGGCTTCGGCTTGGCCAAGGCCGCGGCCGAAGTGTTCGAGGCGAAGCCCGATGTCGCGGGCCTCATCCTGCACAAGCACGGCATCTTCACCTTCGGCGAGAGTGCGCGCGAGGCCTATGAGCGCATGATCGAGATGGTGTCTCTGGCCGAGAGCCGCTTGCGCCAGGGCCGCCCCGTCGTTTTCACGGCGCGCGCGCTCGCCGCGGCGAGCGCTTCGGCGGCGGAGATCGCCCCCGTCATCCGCGGCGCGGTCGCCATCAAGGGCGAGGGCGAGCCCATTCGCTTCATTGCGAATTTCCGCACCGCGCCCGAGATCCTGAGTTACGTGAACGGCGCGGAGCTTGCGTCCTACAGCCAGCGCGGCGTGGTGACGCCGGACCACATCATCCGCACCAAGAACAAGCCGCTGGTCGTGCCGCACCCCGAGGCCGGCCACCTCGAAGCGTTTGCCGACGCCGTGCGCGAGGCGGTGGCCAAGTTCGCCGGCGAATACGATAGCTATTTCCACCGTGAGAACGCGGCCGCGGGCGCGGCCAAGACCAAGCTCGAACTCGGCGCCGCGCGTCGTGCTCGTGCCGGGCGTCGGCCTGTTCGGCCTCGGCCGCACGGCAAAGGACGCGAGCATGGCCGCCGACCTTGCCGAAAACACGATCCGCGTCGTCACCGATGCCGAAGCGATCGGCCGCTACGAGCCGCTGCCTGAGAGCGACCTCTTTGCGCTCGAATATTGGAGCCTCGAACAGGCAAAGCTCAAAGGTGCCGTGGCGAAGCCGCTCACCGGGCAAGTCGCGCTCGTCACCGGCACCGGCGCGATCGGCGCAGCCACGGCCAAGGCGCTCGCAGCCGAAGGCGCCGCAGTCGGTATTGTCGATATCGACGGCGAGAAGGCGCAAGAGGCAGCCGCCGCCGTCAAGGGCCTCGGGCTGCAATGCGACGTGACCAAGCCCGATCAGGTCAAAGCGGTTTTCGCCGCGCTCGCGGAGCATTTCGGCGGGATCGATATTCTCGTGTCCAATGCCGGCGCCGCGTGGCAGGGCCGCATCGGCGATGTCTCCGACGAGACCTTGCGCCAGAGCTTCGAGCTGAATTTCTTCGCCCATCAGACCGTGGCGCGAGAAGCGGTGCGCATCATGCGGAAGCAGGACACGGGCGGCGTTCTCCTGTTCAATCTCTCTAAGCAGTCGGTGAACCCCGGGGCGAATTTCGGCCCCTACGGCCTGCCCAAGGCCGCCACCATGCTGCTCATGCGGCAATACGCGCTCGACTACGGCGCCGAGGGCATCCGCTCGAACGGCGTGAACGCCGATCGCGTGCGGAGCGGGCTCCTGACCGATACCATGATCAAGGACCGGGCCAAGGCGCGCGGCGTGTCGGAGGCGGAGTATATGAGCGGCAACCTGCTCCAGGCCGAGGTGACCGCGGCCGACGTGGCCCAGGCCTTCGTGGCGCTGGCCAAGGCGCGCAAGACGACGGGTCATATCGCGACGGTTGACGGCGGCAATATCGCCGCGGCTCTGCGCTAGGCGCGCTAGAGCGGGGCGCGGGGAGGACGAGTTTGGGCCGCATCCTACGCATCTTCCTCACGGGCGTGCTTGCCCTTCTGCCGGTCGCGGTGACCTTCTTCGTCGTCGCGTGGGTCGGGTCCTTCGTCGCGGGCTTTGCCGGTCGGGGCAGCTTTATCGGCGGTCTCATCACCGGGCTCGGAAACTCTCTCGGTCTCACCATCGAGCCGACCTCCGGCGCCGCTTATCTTCTCGGGCTCGCCATTATTGTCGGCGCCATTTTCCTGCTCGGCCTTCTCGTCGAATCGGGTTTGCGATCGTTCCTCTTCAACGGCATCGATTGGCTGATCATGCGCATCCCGCTCGTCTCGACCGTCTACGATTTGTCAAAGCGCTTCGTTGCCATGGTCGATCGCGGCGGCGGCGAGGACAGTCTCAAGAGCATGAGCCCGGTGTGGTGTTTCTTCGGCGGGGAGGGGAGTGCCGCGGTGCTCGGGCTGATGCCGTCGCCCGAACCCGTCGTGATCGGCGAGCACAGCTATCTCGGCCTGCTCGTGCCGTCGGCGCCGGTTCCGTTCGGCGGCGCCTTGATCTATGTGCCGTCGGAGTGGGTCAGGCCGGCCGAAGGCGGCGTCGAGCGGCTGATGAACGTGTATGTGTCGATGGGCGTGACGCCGCCGCTTTCGCTCCCCAAACAGGCCAAGCGCGCGCTGGCGAGGCCTCAGAGCAAGCCGCAGAAGAAGCCGTCATCCTGAGGCGCGGGGCGCGCGGTCCCTCGGGGCAGGCGTACGACAGATTTGTCGCGTTAATCACAGTGCGCGCTGGAATGCCGAAGGGTCTTGGCGATACTCTTATCCTCCGTGCCCGTACCTTCACTTCGCGCGGGTGCAATTGGGAGGCAGCCATTACACGAGCTATCCAAATTTTGGCGTTCGCAGCTTTTGCCTTGGTCGTAGGGCCCTACGACTTTGCCTTGGCTGGGCAAGCCAAGTCTGTCTCGACTACATGTAAGAAAAGTCTGCTAGCGGTTGGAAATTGCCAAGTGGTTCGGTGCGTCGGCAGCAACTGTACCTCCGTTGTCCTTACGAGGGCGACCGCAAGGAAGGCTCGCATAAGCTTGAACCAGTGCATTGGAGCCCATGATGCTTGTGTCAGCAATTGCTTCTTGAGCGTGCAACGTAAGCCGCCCTTACCCCTCTTATTTCAAGAATTGCACGAACGGATGCGATGCTAACCACTTTGTCTGCGTTGACGCTGCTCTAGACCTTGGTGGCTAACCTCGCTGCCGCTTGGTTCGACCCCGCCGAGAACTCGTGCCTCAGGTCGCGAAGCGGAAGTGCAGCACGTCGCCCTCCTTGACGACGTAGTCCTTGCCTTCGAGTCGGAGCTTGCCGGCATCGCGCGCGCCCGCTTCGCCGTCGAGCGCGACGTAATCGTCATAAGCGATCGTCTCGGCGCGGATGAAGCCCTTCTCGAAATCGGTATGGATGACGCCCGCCGCCTGCTGCGCGCGGGTTCCTTGCGGCACGGTCCAGGCGCGCGCCTCCTTCGGCCCGGCGGTGAAATAGGTGATGAGGCCGAGCAGCTTGTAGCCCTCGCGGATCAACCGGTTGAGCCCGGGCTCTGACAGCCCAAGCTCGGTGAGATAAGCCTCACGCTCTCCGGGCGGAAGCTCGGCAAGCTCGGACTCGATCTTGGCCGAGATGACGACGCAGCCCGCGCCTTCGCTCGCCGCTCTTGCGCCGACGAGGGCCGAACATGCGTTGCCGCGCGCCGCCGAACTCTCATCGACATTGGCGACATAGAGCACGGGTTTTGCCGTAAGCAGTCCGAGCGCCCTGAACGCAGGTGTCTCGTCTTCGGCGACGGGAGCGAGCCGCGCCGGCCTGCCCTCGCGCAGGAGCGGCAGCACACGCTCGACGAGATCGAATGTCTTCTTCGCCTCTTTGTCCTGGCCGCGCATCTTCTTTTCGAGGATCGGCAAGCGCCGCTCCAAACTTTCGAGATCGGCGAGCATCAGCTCGGTTTCGATCGTGTCGGCGTCGGCGATCGGGTCGATGTGGCCCTCGACATGCACCACATCCGCGTCCTCGAAACAGCGCAGCACATAGGCGATGGCGTCCACCTCGCGGATATGGGCGAGAAACTGGTTGCCGAGGCCCTCGCCCTTGGACGCTCCGCGCACGAGCCCGGCGATATCGACGAAGGTGAGCCGCGTCGGCACCACCAGATTCGACTTGGCGATGGCCGCGAGCCGGTCGAGGCGGGGATCCGGAACCGGGACCTCGCCGACATTCGGCTCAATGGTGCAGAACGGATAGTTGGCGGCCTGGGCCGCCGCGCTCTCCGTCAGCGCGTTGAAGAGCGTGGACTTGCCCACATTCGGCAATCCGACGATGCCGCATTTGAAACCCATGGATCAGTTTGCCTTCACGCGCCGAGCCAGCGGCGGAGTTTTGCCCCCAGCGTCTCGTGAGGCGCTGAGCCCGCCTCGGGCGACGCGGCTTGCGCGATTTCGGCCTGCTGCATCGCATGCGCCACCCGCGACTGGAACTTTTCGATGGCGCCTTCGGCAAGCAGAGGCGCGTCGGTCGCGATCGTGCCGAGCAGAGGCTCGAGCCACGCGGAATCGGCCTTGGCGAAATTGTGCAGCACGTACCCCTTCACGCGATCGCTCCGTCCGGGATGACCGATGCCGATGCGTACGCGCGTAAAGTTGCTGCCGATATGCGAGGTCATGGACCGCAGGCCGTTATGCCCGGCGAGGCCGCCGCCGGTCTTCACCCTGATCTTGCCGGGGGCGAGGTCGAGTTCGTCATGGAAGACGACGACGTCGCCGGGCTTGAGCTTGTAGAAGCGCATGGCTTCGCCGACGGCGCGGCCCGACGCATTCATGAAAGTCTGAGGTTTCAACAGCAGTACCTGCTCGTGGCCGAGCTTGCCCTCGGCAATGAGCCCCTCGAAACGCTTGCGCCAGTCGGCGAAGCCGTGCGCGGCCGCGATGGCATCGACAGCCATGAAGCCGACATTGTGACGGTTGAAGGCGTGTTTCCGTTCGGGATTGCCGAGGCCGACAAAGAGCTTCATCAAAGCCATCCTGGTTCAACGCGCGAAGGCGAGGGGGTTCCCAGCGATCCTTCGGGTCGAAAACAAGCGCTAGCCCTTCTCCTTCTTCTTCTCGCGCTCCTTCGGCTTCTCCTTGTCTTTTTCCTTGTCCTCGGCTTCGCCCTCCGCGGCGGGGGCAGCCTCGACACCCTCGGCGCCGGGCTCCGCCTCGGCGGCGGCGGCCGCGCCGGGCGCGGGCTCTTCAGCCGCGCGGCCCACGATCGTCGCCACCGTGAAGTCGCGCTTGGTGATGGTCGGGCGCACGCCTTCAGGCAGCTTGAGCGCCGAGATATGGATCGAGTCGCCGATCTCCAGTCCGGTCAAATCGACTTCGAAATGATCGGGGATGGTGTCGGCCGGGCAGCGCACCGCGATCTCGTGGCGAACGATGTTGAGCACGCCGCCGCGCTTCAGCCCCGGGGACGCCGCTTCGTTGAGGAAGCGCACCGGGACTTCGACGGTCACGTGCGCATCCTTCCCGAGCCGCAGGAAATCGACATGGATGGGAAAGTCGCGGATGGGATCGACCTGAACCGCGCGGGGGATCACCCGCGTCTTCTTGCCCTCGATGTCGAGCACGTAGATCGTGCTCTGGAAATGGCCGGTGTGAATCTGCTGGTAGATCGTGCGGTAATCGACCGAGATCGTCTCCGGCTCCTGCTTGTCGCCATAGAGAATGCCGGGGATGCGCCCCCCGCGCCGCTGCGAGCGCGCGCCGCCCTTGCCCGAGCTGCCTCGCGTCCACGCCTTGAGTTCGATCGCCTCAGCCATCACCAGCCTCCAAACCTCTCAAAATGATGAGGGGCCGAAGCGGCCCCGCCATTGTGTCTGTTCTGCGGCGTCGCGCGCCGCCATGGAAATCGAGGAGCTTATAGCCCTTCCGTGAGGCCCCTGACAATCGGCTCGTGGGCGCCCGAACGGGCCGGACAGAGGCCGCCGATGGGCGTAGGATGGCAGCCTAAAGTCGCGCCGGAATTGTGCGCCCACCGCCCAAAGGAGACCTGGAAGGCTCAAGGAGGAAGGCCATGCCGCAGAGTGTGTACAAAGTCATCGAACTGGTCGGCACCAGCACGAAATCCTGGGAGGAGGCCGCCAAGGCGGCCGTCGACCGCGCGGCTGAGACCTTGCGCGATTTGCGCGTGGCGGAAGTGGTCGCCCAAGACCTCGTCATCACCGACGGCAAGGTCGAGGCCTACCGGGCCAAGGTGAAGGTGTCGTTCAAATACGAAGGTCATAGCTAGCGGCGCATCCGGTGCAAGAGGCCGGGCTCAACTAGTAGAACAGGCTTGAGACCGACTGCTCCTCGGCGGTCCGCGCGATCGCCTCGCCGAGCAAGGGAGCGATGGGGAGCACCCGGATATTGTTGGCGTTCCTCACCGCCTCGCTCGGCTCGATCGAGTCGGTGATGACGAGCTCCTTGAGTTGCGAGCCGACGATGCGCGCCACCGCGCCCCCCGACAGCACGCCGTGGGTGATGTAGCCGGTCACCAGGGCCGCGCCTTGTTCGAGCAGGGCGGTTGCCGCATTGACCAGCGTGCCGCCGGAATCGACGATATCGTCAACCAGGATGCAGGTGTGCCCCTTCACGTCGCCGATCACGTTCATCACCTCGGAATCGCCGGGGCGCTCGCGTCGCTTGTCGACGATGGCGAGCGGCGCGTCGATGCGCTTGGCGAGCCCGCGCGCGCGCACCACGCCGCCGACGTCGGGCGACACCACCATGATGTTGTCGTTGGGGAACAGCTTCTTGATGTCCTGCACCATGACCGGCGCGGCGAACAGATTGTCAGTCGGGATATCGAAGAAGCCCTGGATCTGACCGGCATGGAGATCGAGCGTGAGCACGCGATCGGCGCCGGCCTCGACAATCATGTTGGCGACGAGCTTAGCTGAAATCGGCGTGCGCGGCCCCGGCTTCCGGTCCTGCCTGGCATAGCCGAAATAAGGAACGACCGCGGTGATCCGCCCCGCGGAAGCGCGCCGCAGCGCATCGATGAGGATGAGAAGCTCCATCAGATGGTCGTTGGCGGGAGCTGAGGTCGATTGGATGACAAACACGTCCTCGCCGCGGACGTTCTCCTGCACCTCGACGAAGATCTCCTTGTCGGCGAAGCGCCGCACGATGCACTTGGCGAGCGGGACCTTGAGGTAGGTTGAGATCGCCTCGGCGAGGGGGCGGTTGCTGTTGCCTGCAACCAGTTTCATCGGTCGCTCCTTCGACGCCGGCGTCGAGCCCGGGGCGGGCTTCATAGCTGCCGCATGCGGCTTTTAACAAGCGGTCACGGGCGCTGTAAACTCGCGCCGCGCGGTAAGCCTGTGGATGACCCTCTAGCTCGTTTTGGGGAGGAGCTTGATGATGCCGTCGGCGGCGGCGCCCGCGGCGGCATCGGCGATGGCCCCCCACGGTCCGTTGAGCGAACCGCGCGGGATCGTATTCTGCTGCGAGACCGTGCCGAGCTTCTTGCCGGTCGGATCGACCACCTGCCAGTCGATGCGAATGCTCTGCTTGCCGCCGCTGGCATCGGACAGCTTGACGATGCCCTTAACCATATAAACGTTGACGGCGGTGCCGTTGGCGAGCTTCACGCCGCCGGCATAGAGGCGCTTCTTCAGCGCAATCGTCAGCGATCTCTGCCCGTCGCCCGGCGCTCCGGTTACGGGCTGGACCAGCACGCCCGCCGCTTTCGGGGCTTGCGCGCGCGAAGGGCTTGCGGCTGTGGCGGCGGCCGTGGCCGTGGTCGTGGTCGTGGCGGCCGGGGGGGAAACTGCACTCGTGCTACTGCTGCCGCTGCTCGACGCGGCGGCGACGACCGGTGTGGAGGAGCGGCCTCTCGGCATGCTCGCCGCAATTTGCGAGGTGGTCTTGCCGGCGATGCTCCGGATCGCTGCGGCATCGACCACGCTCCAAGGATCGCTGCCGGCGCGTTTGGCGATGATCTCGTCGCCGGAGACGCGCGCCACGCGCCCCCCTTGAGCGTCGGTCAGGTCCCAGATGTAGGAGATCTTGGCGCCCTGTTTTTCGCTCGAGGCGATGAGATAGCCGCGCAGCGTATAGGTGGCCTTGTCGCCGCTCGGCAGCAGCGTCAGCTTCCGCTCCTTCCCGGCGACCACCAAGGCGTCGGTCATCTGCGCCGCGACTTCGGGCGTCGTGCCGATGATGGGAGCGATGGCGATCTTGGTCGAGCCGCCGAACCAGCTGGTCGCGCCGCTCAGCAAGCCGCCGCCGCTCGGACCGCCCGGGCCGCCGCCGCAGGCAGCAAGCGAAGCAAGCGCGAGCACAGCGAGCGTTACGGAAAAAATACGCCCGACCCAGCCGCGCACGTGTCGGTAAACCGCGCCCAACAAGCACTCCCTCTGTTGGCGGCACAGCACCGCTCGCGACAAACCGTCGTGACGGAACTCCCAACCCCTTTGGAGCCGGCAGCTTACCTGCCCCGGCCTGCTGGCGTCCAGCTATAGCGTGGAACGGATTCTGGCCGAATCCGCGTCACGATGATGATGAGTCAGGCGAGCACGATGGCGGAAATTTGGCGGCCGTAGTCGGCCTCGCCATGATGTTGAGACCGGCGATAGCTGAAGAGGCGGGTTTCCTCGCAATAGGTGCAAATCCCGAGATCGTCGACCGCGCCCACCCCGGCGCGCTCAAGCCGCGCGCCGACATACCCCACGAGGTCGAAATGAGGCTCGCCCGCGCCTTCGTCGGTCAGGAAAAACGAGGCGCTTTCCGGCTCTTCCGCCAGGAACTGTTGCACGAACTCGGCGCCAACCTCGTAGGCTTTCTGCGAGATCGCCGGTCCAATCGCGGCAACGATCCGTTCGGCTCTGGCGCCGAGCCGCTCCATGGCCTTGACCGTTGCCTCGACGATGCCGGAAAGCGCGCCCCGCCAGCCCGCATGCGCGGCGCCGATGACCCCGGCCTTGGCGTCGCAGAACAGGACCGGCGCGCAATCCGCAGTGAGGATGCCGATGGCGAGACCCGGTTTCGAGGTCACGATGGCGTCGGCTTCGGGCAGGACCTTCCACGGCTTCTCGGCCACGATCGCCTCGGCGCCGTGCTTCTGGAACACCGTGAGCAGGCGGTTCGCCTCCACGCCCAGCAATTCCGCGACGCGCGCGCGATTTTGCGCCACGTTTTCTGGGGCGTCGCGCGAGCCCGGGCCGCAATTGAGCGAGGCATAGATGCCGGTGGAAACGCCGCCCTGGCGCGTGAAGAAGCCATGGCGCACGCCGGCGGTTTCGAGGCCGGGCGCCGATAGCTTCATCTTGTCGGGCGTAACCATACGGAACTGGCGCAAAATGAAATCGCGGGACCCTAAATGTCTCCGAAGGGAGGCGGCGGGGCAAGCCCGCTTGATTGCAGCGCGAGCATCTTGAAGAGCGCCCCCATTTGGCGTGGATCGGCAAGCCGCGCCGCGCCCGAAACGATCGCTTCCCTCTGATCGGGCGTTGCGTCGCGGCTGAGACGATCCAAGCGCGCCTCAAGCCCGAGCTTGAGCAGGAACTGCCCTTGCGGCATGGGACCGAACGCGGCGAGCCCGGCCGCGCGCGCCGTCTCTATGAGAGCGGCGAAATCGACATGGGCGGTGAGGTCGGTCTCGCCTTGTGCCGCCAGCGGATCGGCGAAACGATGGCGGCGCACGGCCTGAAGCGTGTCGCCGATGCCGCTCCGCGCGGGGCCGTAATCGGCGATCAGGGCGGCGACGGGCGCGTCTTTCGCACGGGCGGCGAGCGTTGCAATGAGCCTTGCGGCGGCGGGCCGCGTCTCGACGATCGCGCCTTCGGCCGCATCCACCCCGTCGATCCACGACGGCAGCGCATCGCGTTCTACGGGGGCGCCGGCGCCGAAGCCGAGCGCGCCGCCGCCGGTGAGGGTGACGGTTCGCTCGCGCCATTCTCCGCTCTGCCGCACGAACTGCCGCAGCGGAAGCGCGTCGATGAACTCATTGGCGATGAGGATCAGCGGACCGGGCGGAACGTCTTCGAGCGCCGCATGCCACTCGCGCGGGGCAGGGGAGGCGTGAAGCGTCTCCCGTTGCGCGGCCTCGAGCGCGGGGCTCGTCTCGATGAGAGCCACGGAAACCGGCGCGAGGAATTCCGGCGCGCTCCGCCAGGCGCGAAGCGCATCCGCGATGAGCGTTCCGCGTCCAGGCCCGAGCTCGGCGACGATCACCGCCGAGGGCGCGGCCATCGCCTGCCAGACCGCGACGCACCACACGCCGATCAGCTCGCCGAAGATTTGGCTGATCTCGGGCGCGGTGATGAAGTCACCCGCTTCGCCGATCGGCTCGCGCGTCGTGTAGTAGCCTGCACACCGGTCGCCGAGGCAGGCCTCCATATAATCGTGGACGCTGATCGAACCTTCGCGCGCGATCCTGTCGCGCAAGCGCGAAGCGAGCGGGTGCGCGCGGATTGTTTCGGCTTTCGAGAGGGCGCCCATCACGGCGTGGCGAGGGCCGGCTTCCGCCGCGCCCGCCAGATCAGCCACAGCCCGATCAGGATCATGGGGACGGAATAGGCGATGCCGGGCGTGAGGATGCCGATGTCGAGCGGATGGTTCGCATGGGGCTCGCGCACGAACTCGCTCAAGCTGCGGAACAGGCCGTAGAAGACGAGGAACAGGCCGAACACCGTGCCCGGACGCGTCAGCGCGTGATAGCGGTGGGTGGCGATCCTGAGGATGATGAAGAGGACGATGCCTTCGAGGAATGCCTCGTAGAGCTGGCTCGGATGGCGCGGGGCATCGCCCGCGCCGGGAAAGACCATCGCCCACGGCACGTCGCTCGGCCGCCCCACCACTTCGGCATTGATGAAATTGGCGATGCGGCCGAAGAAGAGCCCGAACGGCGTTGCGGCCGAGGCGACGTCGCCGAGCGATAGCGGATTGATGCGCTTGATCGTGGCGAAGAGATAGACGGCGAGAACAACGCCAAGCAGTCCGCCGTGAAACGACATGCCGCCATGCCATACCGCGGGAATCTCGGCCGGGTTATGCCAGAAGAAGCTCGGCTCGTAGAACAGCACGAAGCCGAGCCGTCCGCCCACGACGATGCCGAGCGTGATCCAAAGCAGAAAATCGTCGGCTTGCGGGACCGTCATCGCGGGCTTGCCGCCCCAGAGCTCCGGCCGCGAGACGAGATAGCGCCCGTAGAGCCAGCCGAGCAGGATGCCGGCCATATAGGCGAGGCCATACCAGCGGATCGCGAGCGGTCCGAATGCGATCGCGACGGGATCGATGACCGGGTAGGGGATCACCAAAAGCTGCATGGGACTCCCGCGAGGTTTTGCGCGTTAAAGGCAGGCGAGCCTTCACCGCGAGCCGCTCCCCTGTCAAGGCGCCGAAATCTCGCACGCTCGCCGCTTGCGGCAGGGCGCCGGCAGCCCCATAGTTGCAATGAGCAGGCATGGATCGGAAGCGATGACGCAAACGACAGGCCGGTTTTTTGACGAGCTCGGCAAGCTCATCACTGACGCCGCGGGCGCCGCCGATGGCGTCCGCAAGGAGATCGAAGGCATCGTGCGCTCCCAGGCCGAGCGCGTCCTCAACGGCCTCGATGTCGTGCAGCGCGAGGAGTTCGAGGCCATCAAGGCGATGGCGCAAAAAGCGCGCGAGGAGAACGAGCGCTTGAACGAGCGCATCGCCGCGCTCGAAGCCGCCCTCGCCAAGAGCTTGAGCGACAAGGGCTAACCGGCCTCCTCCAAACCGCCCAAAAAAAATGTTTCCGACCTGTCGATTCCGGCCGGCGCCATTCGTTGTGTCGGTAGAGCGCCCATCCGGGTGACCGGATGGAGAGGCTCGGAAGTTCGGCAAAATGTGGAGACATCGATTATGCGGTTCATGATTTTGGTCAAAGCCACCAAGGACTCCGAAGCGGGCGTCAGGCCGCCGGACGAGTTGTTCACCGCCATGGCGGACTATCACGAGAAGCTAGCCAAGGCCGGCGTCCTGCTCGACGGCAGCGGACTTCAGCCGAGTTCAAAGGGGTGGCGCATCCGCTATTCCGGTGACAAGCGCACCGTCGTCGACGGGCCCTTCGCCGAGACCAAGGAACTCGTCGCGGGCTACACGATGATCCAGGTCAAGTCGCGCGAGGAGGCGATCGAATGGACGCGGCGCTTCCCCAATCCCGCCATCGGCGGCAAGGACTGCGAGATCGAGGTCCGGCAATTGTTCGAGCTAGAGGATTTCGGCGAAAGCGAGGTCATTGATCGCTTCCGCGAGATCGGGATCGGCAACCAGAAATAGATGAGAGAGAAGGAGCAGCAGCCATGCGATTCATGTCGATGGTCAAGTTTTCGGAAACACAGCTAGCGCCGCCACCGAAGGCCTTCTTGGAGGCCATGGACAATTTGATAAAGGAAAGCGCCGAAGCTGGTTGCGTCATGGTCGAGGCAGGGGGCCTGTTCCCAACCGCGAACGGCGCGCGGGTCAGGCTCTCCGGCGGCAAGGTCGCGGTGACGGACGGTCCCTTCACCGAGGCGAAGGAGGTGGTCGGCGGTTATGCGATTTTCGACGTGCCCTCCAAGGAGGCAATGATCGAATGCACCACCCGCTTTATGGAGTTGCATCGAAAGCATTTGCCGGGCTGGGAGGGCGAAGCCGAAATCCGCCAGCTCGCCGGTCCGGGTGAAAAGATGTGCGACCAGGCCCGCGAGATGCAGGCAGCGGAGATCTGATCCGGCTTGCGGCCTCGGCAAAAGCAGCGTTAGTCGGTAGCCGGTGACGGCTACCGACACGCATTGCGCCATCGAGGCGGTCTTCAGGATCGAACAGGCGAAGCTTATCGGCGGCCTGATGCGGATGGTGCGCGATATCGGCACGGCCGAGGAGCTTGCGCAGGACGCGCTCGTCGCGGCGCTGGAGCAATGGCCGAACTCGGGCATCCCCGACAATCCCGGCGCCTGGCTTATGACCGCCGCCAAGCACAAGGCGATCGACCGCTTCCGCCGCGAGAAGCTTGCCGAGCGCAAGGCCGGGGAACTCGGCTATGCGCTGGAAGTCGAGCAGGAGACCGGGCAGCCCGATCTCGACGCGGCGCTTGACGACCAGGTCGGCGACGATCTGCTCCGTCTCATCTTCATCGCGTGCCACCCGGTGCTGTCCCCCGAGGCGCAAGCGGCCTTGACGCTGCGCTTGCTCGGCGGTCTCACCACCGCGGAGATCGCCCGGGCCTTCCTCCTTCCCGAGACGACGATCCAGCAGCGCATCGTTCGCGCCAAACGAACGCTGAGCGAGAAGCGCGTCCCGTTCGAAGCGCCGCGCGGGGCCGAGCTCGAAGCGCGCCTCGCCTCGGTGCTGTCGGTCATCTATCTGATCTTCAATGAGGGCTACGCGGCAACGGCCGGCGACGACTGGATGCGTCCTCAGCTTTGCGAGGAAGCGTTGCGGCTGGGCCGGATCCTCGCCGAACTTGCGCGCGATGCGCCCGAAGTGCACGGCCTCGTCGCGCTCATGGAGATTTAAATGTCGCGCTTTGCCGCGCGCGCCGGTCCGTCGGGTGAACCCGTGCTGCTGCTCGACC
The DNA here is from genome assembly GCA_963802845.1 of uncultured Alphaproteobacteria bacterium. Lineage (GTDB taxonomy): Bacteria > Pseudomonadota > Alphaproteobacteria > Rhizobiales > Methyloligellaceae > Methyloceanibacter. Next base: position 118,831 of record CAWDKA010000025.1, on the reverse strand, counting down.
AGGACCGGTCGCGCTGGGACCAGCTTCTCATTCGCCGCGGCCTCGCCGCGCTTGCCCGGGCGGAGACGCTGAGCGCAGCGTCGGGGCGCAACCCTCACCCATATGCCTTCCAAGCCGCGATCGCCGCCTGCCATGCGCGAGCGCGCAGCGCCGAGGAAACGGACTGGGCAAAAATCGTGGGGCTTTACGGCAGGCTCGGCGAAGTCGCGCCGTCGCCGGTGGTCGAGCTCAACCGTGCCGTGGCGCTGGCGATGCTGTTCGGCCCGAAGGCGGGCCTCAATCTGGTCGATGCGCTGGCTCGGCACCCCGAACTTGCGACCTACCACCTGCTGCCGAGCGTGCGCGGCGAGCTGCTGCGGCAGCTCGGCCGTTTTGACGAAGCCCGCGCCGAATTCGAACGCGCAGCGGCGCTCACTCGAAACGAGCGCGAGCGCAAGCTTCTCCTCGATCGCGCCGAGTCCTGCGTGGCGAAGCTCGGCAGCCACGGAGACCCTTGATTAGCGCTTGACCGATAGCGGCGCGCGCGTTCCACGCCCAGAAAGAGTTGCCGCGCCCGAAAAAAGAGCGCATGGCGCGCAATCATCCGGCAATCCACAGCTTATTTTGGTCAATCGCGCCTCAAGCGGCGGGGCGCCTTGGTGCCGCCGTGACCCCCGTTATATAACTGATTCTCAAAGTGATTCGCGGACGGGCAAAACGCGGAACGCTACCGGGGCCAACCGAGGAGAGGCATGGCGACACTGCAGCCGGTCTTCGACCATTTCACCAACCCGGTGGATATGGTCGAGCATATTGCCACGATCCACCAATGGAACTTCGAGAGGAATGCGCCTGACGAGTTGACGCTCACCGTGTCGGGCTCGTGGTGCGACTATCACATCTCGCTCAACTGGCGGGACGATTTGGAGGCGCTGCATCTCGCCTGCGCCTTCGACTTCAAAGTGCCGAAGCAGCGCCTTGCCGACATCTACCGGCTGCTGGCCATGGTCAACGAGCAACTTTGGCTCGGTCATTTCGACCTTTGGCGCGAAGACGGGCTCCTGCTCTACCGCCACGGCCTGCTGTTCGCAGGCGCCGACACCCATGTCGGTCAGTGCGAGGCGCTTCTGCGGGCTGCGCTCGAGGCCTCGGAGCGCTATTATCAGGCCTTCCAGTTCGTGTTGTGGGCGGGCAAATCGCCGGAAGATGCGCTTGCCGCCACGCTGCTCGAAACGCAAGGACAGGCATGACCCTCCGCCTCGCCGGCCCGCTGCTCCTTGTGGGCGCGGGTAAAATGGGCGGGGCATTGCTCGAGGGTTGGCTCCGGCAAGGCCTCGACCCCACCGCCGTCTTTATCCAGGACCCGGCGCCGCCGCCGGAAGTCCAGGCGCTCGCCGCGCGTCACGGCATTGCCGCCAGCGACGCGCCCGACCTGCCGGCGCCGCCGTCAGTGATCGTGGTCGCGGTCAAGCCCGGTCTCGTTGACAAGCTTCTGACCGAGCTCGAGCCCTTGATCGATGGGAGCGTCATTCTTTCCATCGCCGCGGGGCGGACACTCGCCGCGCTGTCGCGCGCGCTGCCGTCCGGAACCGCGGTCGTGCGCGCCATGCCGAATGTCGCCGCCTCGGTCGGGCGCAGCATGACGGCGGCGTGCGCCAATGAAGCCGTCACGCGCGACCAGGCGCTCGAATGCACCATGCTGCTCGAAGCGATCGGCGACGTCATGTGGATCGAGGACGAGGCGCAACTCGATGCGATCACGGCGGTCTCGGGGAGCGGCCCGGCCTATGTCTTTCTGCTCGCCGAGTGCCTCGAAGAAGCGGGCCGCGCCGCCGGGCTCGATGCCGCGCTTGCGCGCCAACTGGCGCGGGCGACGGTCGAGGGCGCCGGCGAATTGCTGGCGCGCTCCGACCTTTCGCCGCGCGAACTGAGGGAGAAGGTGACCTCGCCGCAAGGAGTCACCGCCGCGGCGCTGCAGATCCTCATGGGCAAGGAGGACGCGGTCCAGGACCTTCTCACCCGCGCCGTCGCGGCCGCCGCCAAACGCTCCCGCGAATTGTCGTCCTAGCCAAGTCGTCTCCCGCAAGGGGAGGGGCATAGGACCGCCTTCCGGCGGCCATCAACAGCGCCTATGTTCTTGCAGTGAAGGAGTGACGCCCATGTTCGACGATTTCTCCAAGCGTTCCAAGGCGGTCAAGGCGGCGCTCGATCTCGCCAAAGAGCGAAGCTGGAGCGACATCGCGCTTGGCGATATCGCCCGCGAAGCCGGTCTCAGCCTCGCCGATCTCAGGCGCGAGTTCGCTTGCAAGACCGACATCCTCCGCGCCTTCCAGGCCGAGCTCGATGCCGCGGTGCTGGCCAAGACACGTGCTGCCGGCGAGACGTCAACGCCGCGCGACCGGCTGTTCGATGTCGTCATGTCGCGGTTCGAGGCGATGCAGCCCTATAAGCCCGCGCTGAAACGGATCGCCACCCATCTCTGTTGCCGGCCGGGCGAGGCGGCGGTGCTGCTCGGCTCATCGCTCCAGTCGCAATATTGGATGCTCGAAGCAGCGGGCGCCAAGCTCGACGGGCCCGGCGGCGCGCTTCGCGTCGGCGGCCTCGCTGCGATCTATGGCCAAGTGTTTTGCGTCTGGCTCGACGACGACACGCCTTCGCTCGACAAGACCATGGCCGCGCTCGATCAGCGTCTCGGCAAGGGCGAGCGCATGCTGTCGGGCATGGAGACGGCCTGCGCCGATCTTTGCCGCTTCGCCTGCGGGCTCATGCCGCGCGGGTGGAAGCACGAGACGGCGAAGACGGAGGCCGGGCCCGGCGCGGGGCCGGCCCCTGCGCCGAGCGCTTAAGGCGCTACGAGGCTAACGCGCGCCTACTCGGGAAGATTGTCGTCGTCGTCAGGCCCTGAGAGGTCCTCCGGCCCTTCGCCCGGCAGTTCGTCGTCGATGGGATCGCCCGCCTCAGGCGTGTCGGGGTCGTTTGGCACATCCAGGACTTCGCCTTCTCCGCCGCCGATATCCATAATCGGCTTGCCGCTCTTGCGTTCGATCTCAACGCCGCCACCACCGCCACCCTCGATCTCGATTTCCGAACCGGGCTGCTCTTCCTCTTGGATTTCCTCGGTCATATCGACGGCAAACACCGGTCCGGCAGCGGACACGGTCAGCATCGCGGCAAGTCCAACCAACATGCGTCTCATCGAACACTCCTTTCGAACTATCAAAGCTTAAACCGGAACTTTCAGCACGGCCTTCAAACCGCCGAGAGGGGAACGGCTCAGCGCGATGTCGCCGCCGTGAATGCGGGCGATATCGCGGGCAATGGCAAGCCCGAGCCCGGTCGAGCCGGAATCCTGATTGCGCGCATGGTCGAGGCGGTAGAACGGCCGGAATACCTGCTCGCGTTCGGTCTCGGGGATGCCGGGGCCGTCATCCTCGACGGACACCGTCAGCGCTCCGTTGGTCTTGGCGGCGCTGACATTGACGTGCTCGGCGAAGCGCGCGGCGTTGTTGATGAGGTTCGCGACCGCCCGCTTGAAGGCGTGACGCCGGACCGGGACGACGAGCGGGCCGTCCTTGACCTCGACCGCGATCGGTTTCGTCGTGTGCGTCTGGCTCCTGACCTCGCTCAGGATCTCGCCGATATCGGCGCGCACGATCTCCTCGCCGGAATCGCCCTTGGCGAACGCCATGTAATCTTCGAGCATGGCCTGCATCTCGTCGACGTCGGCGCGCATGGCTTCGAGCTCGGGCGTATCCTCGAACATCGCGAGTTGCAGCTTGAAGCGGGTCAGCACCGTGCGCAGATCGTGGCTGACGCCCGCCAGCATGACGGTGCGCTGCTCGACGTAACGCTCGATGCGGTCGCGCATCTCGATGAAGGCATGTGCCGCTTGACGCACCTCGCGCGCGCCGCGCGGGCGGAAATCGGCGGGCGGCGGTCGGCCCTTGCCGAAGCTCTCGGCCGCCTCGGACAGGCGCAAGATCGGCTTGATTTGGTTGCGCAGGAACAGGATCGCGACGGTCAACAGCACGAGCGACGTGCCGACCATCCACAACAGGAAGATTTGCGAGTTGGACGCGTAAGTCTGGCTGCGCCGAGCAATGACATGCATCACTGCATTGTCGAGCTTCACGCGAATATCGACGAAGTTGGAGCGGCCGACCGTGTCGATCCAAAACGGTCGCCCGATCTGGCGCGTCAACTCGTCCGACAGGGTTGTGTCGAGAAGATCGAAGAACGGCTTCGCGCGCACTTGCGGCAATTCTTCGCCGGGAACGAATTGGACCCGCAAACCCAGATTCTGCTCGGCGACGCCCGACAGGGTTTCCGCTTCCAGCGGGTTCGTCTGGTAGAGCTCGATAAGCATGCCGATGTTCTGCACCGTGGAGGTGGAGAGCCGGCGCGTCACCGTCTGCCAGTGACGTTCGAGGAACACGAAGGTCAGCACCGACTGCAGCAGCACCATGGGCGCGATGATGATGATGAGCGCGCGCGCATAAAGGCCCTTGGGCATGCGGTCGCCGAACGCGGCGAGGAGACGCTGCAGCGGGCGGCCGCGGCGTTCGCGCAAGAAGGCGAGGGGTTTCGACGGCGCGTCCATCATTCGGGATAGAGAATGTAACCCTTGCCGCGCACGGTCTGGAGATAGACCGGGTTGGCCGGGTCATGTTCGATCTTGCGGCGGAGCCGGTTGATTTGCACGTCCACCGCGCGCTCGCCGCCGCTGTCGGCGTCCTTGGTGAGCTCGTGGCGCGCCACCGGCATGCCCGGCCGCTGGGCGAAATAGCGCAGGAGATCGCGCTCGCGCTCGGTCAGGCGGATCGTCTCGCCGTTCCGCTTCAACTCGCCGCGAGCGATGTGAAAGACGAAATTGCCCATGCGGACTTCGCCCGTGGTCTGCGCCGCGCCGCCGCGGCGCAGCACATTGCTCACGCGCAAGAGCAGCTCGCGCGGCTCGAACGGCTTGGCGAGATAGTCGTCCACCCCGGTCTCCAGCCCCTCGATGCGCTGCTCGGGCTCGGCCCGCGCGGTCAGCATCAGGATCGGCACGCGCAACTCGTTTTGGAGCGAACGGGCAAATTCGATGCCGGATTCCTGCGGCATCATCACGTCGAGAATGAGCAGGTCGAAGGACAGGCTGCGCATCGTCGCCCGCGCGCTTGCGGCGTCGATCGCGGTCGTGACGCGGAAGCCGTGATCCTGGAGGTAGCGCGCGAGCAGGTCGCGGATGCGGCTGTCGTCGTCGACGACGAGAATATGCGGGGCGTTGTCGTCGGGGCTGCCGCTGCGGGCCTTGATCGGTGTCGGCACGGTCATCCTCCCTGGCCGCCCTCCTTGAGCGGAGCCGGTGACGCGGCCATGATGGAGGAGACTTTGGGCCGTTCTTCGGCATTGACCATGGCTTGGAGAAAACGGCGCAAATGCGCCTCGGTCCCGGGCCCCGCCGCCTTCAACGCCTCGGCGAGGCGCACCGATTGCGGCGCCGCCAGCCGCTCGGCGAGGACCCGTCCTTTCTCGGTGGGGAATAGAAGGCGCTGGCGGCGGTCGGAGCGTCCCGCCCGCTGCACGATGTAGCCCTTGTCGATCAGCTGCTTGAGCACGCGGGAGAGGCTCTGCTTGGTGATGGTGAGGACATCGAGCAGGTCGGCGACGCTCAAGCCCGAATGGCGATTGACGAAATGCAGCACGCGATGATGCGCCCGGCCGAAGCCGAAATCCTTGAGGATCGCGTCGGGGTCGCGGGTGAAATCGCGATAGGCGAAGAAAAGGAGCTCGGCGAATTCGAGCAGCTTGGCCTCGGACAGGCCGGGGCGCTTGCGCGCGCCGCCATTGCCGCGCGGCTTGGCGCGAGGGGCTTTGGCGCGCGGGGCCTTGCTGCCGCGGGCGACGGTTTCAGTTAGGTCAGTCATGTTGACTTAGTTTCCGCCCTCGGTTATGTCAGCCATGTTGACTTATTTCAGCATAGATACGCCTCGGCGCCCGGCTGCGCAATTGCCCTGCAAGGTGCTATGAGGGGCGCTTCGCCTGGCGTCGAGTCCCGGGTTCCGCCGCGTCAAGACGGCGGACCTTCGTTCGCGGAGGAATGCTCATGACGACCGCCCCCTACGATCAGCGCGAGGGCTTCATCTGGTGGAACGGCAAGCTGGTCCCGTGGATCGACGCGCGCCTTCATGTGCTGACGCACGGGCTGCACTATGCGAGCGCCGTGTTCGAGGGGATGCGCGCCTATGACGGCGAGATCTTCAGGCTGAGCGAGCACAATCAGCGCCTGCACGACTCGGCCAACATTCTCGATTTCCAAATTCCCTACACCGTGGCCGAGCTCGACAACGCGGCGCGCGACGTCGTGCGCGCGAACAAGCTGTCCGAAGCCTATATCCGCCCGATCGCCTGGCGCGGGCCCGAGCAGATGGGCGTGGCCGCGCAAATGACCAGGACCAATGTCGCCATCGCCGCGTGGGACTGGGGCTCCTATTTCGATCCGGCTGCGCGCGCGCGGGGCTTGCGCCTGACCTTCGCCGAGTTTCGCCGCCCCGATCCATGCACCGCGCCGGTCAAGAGCAAGGCGGCCGGCCTCTATATGATCTGCACCATCGAGAAGCACCGGGCCGAGCGGCTGGGTTACAACGACGCTCTCATGCTCGACTGGCGCGGCCAGATCGCCGAAGCGACCGGCGCCAATATCTTCTTCGTCAAGGACGGGGTGCTGCACACCCCGCTGCCCGATTGCTTCCTCGACGGCATCACGCGCCAGACCGTGATCGGGCTCGCCAAGAAGCGGGGATTGAAAGTGATCGAGCGGGCGATCGTGCCCGAGGAGCTTTCCGGCTTTTCCGAATGCTTCATCACCGGCACGGCCGCGGAAGTGACCCCGGTCGCCGAGATCGGCCCTTACAAATTCGCCATCGGCGACATCACCCGCACGCTGATGGACGATTTCACCGCGCTCACCCGCCCGGCAAAAGTCCGCGCCGCCGCCGCAGGGTAGGGGGCCAAGGCGCGTTCCTGGCGCTCCATTCATGCTAATCTCCCCGCATGACGCGTGCAGTTCAGTTGGACGTCGCGAAGACGCAAGGCGAGGCGCCTGAATTCGGGCCCGAATTTCGCGAGCGGCTTTACGATCTTCTGAAATGGCGCCGCGACGTGCGCCGCTTCAAGCGCACCCCGCTTCCTGCCGGCACGATCGAGCGGCTCATCGCGATTGCCTGCCTCTCGCCCTCGGTCGGGCTGTCGGAGCCGTGGCGTTTCGTCATCGTCGAGGACGAGGGCCGCCGCGCCGCCATCCGCGCCTGCTTCGAGGCCTGCAACAAGGATGCGCTCGCCAAGCAGACGCCGGACCGCGCCGCGCTCTACGCGCGCCTCAAGCTCGCAGGCCTCGACGACGCGCCCTGCCAGATCGCCGTCTTCGCCGACCGCGCCACCGCGCAAGGGGCGGGGCTCGGACGCCTGACCATGCCGGAGACGCTCGATTACTCCGTCGTCAAAGCTATCCACACGCTCTGGCTCGCCGCCCGCGCCGAAGGGGTCGGCGTCGGCTGGGTCTCGATCCTCGATCCGAAGCGGATTGCCGCCATCCTCGACGTGCCGGCGGATTGGGTCTTCATCGGCCATCTTTGCGTCGGCTATCCGCAAGCCTCCGACGACCGGCCCGCGCTCGAACGCGCGGGCTGGGAGCGCCGTCAGGAGCCCGCAAGCACAGTCCTCTACCGCTGACGCCCGTCCCCAACATTCTGTCTCACACCTCGGCCCTTTGAGGGGAGGTCCGGCGGCGCGCGACGCCACTCCGTGGCAAAGCGCGACGCTAGGGTGGGGTCGTTGGGCTCAAACAGCAAAGCAGTTGCGTATTGAGGCACCGTCACCCCACCCGGCTCGCCGCGCCTTCGCTCCTTCGGAGCTAGGGCGGTCTCGCCGCCCTCCCCTTGAAGGGAGGGATTTTCCCGCCTCCAACCGGCGCTTGATCCGCGAAGCGGCAAAAGGCACTCTAGAGGCGGGGGTGGAGACTGGCGCGAAGGGGGGCTTTCGATGCGCAAAGCACTGCTCATTCTCGGCGCTGGCGGCCTGCTCGCGGCCTGTCTCTACACGCTGCCCGCGGGCGAGGCGGAGGCGCGGGTGTGGAAGGACTGCCAGAGGATCGCGCGCTGCAGCGGCTGCCAGCCGGTCTTCCGCTGCCGCTCCTGCGAGTACAAGCGCACTTGCGCCGGCGGCGTTTGCGGCTGGGGCGATATCTGCGTCTGGGGACCCTACGTGAAGGTGCTCCCGCGCGGCGCCCGCATCATCAACCGGTAGCCTGTTGCGCTAGCGCTACTCAGCGGCCGGCTTCTTGTTCCAGCGCGCGGTCGCGGTCCCTCGTCGCGCGCCTCGGCCTCGACCCAGCGCGGACCGGAAGGGCCGTCCTCGCGCTTCCAGAACGGCGCGCGCGTCTTGAGATAGTCCATGAGAAAGCGCGCCGCCTCGAACGCGGCCTCGCGATGCTCGGACGCCGTCGCGACGAGAACGATATTGTTGCCGGGCTTGAGCGTCCCGTAGCGATGCACGATGAGGCTCGCTTGAAGCGCGAAGCGCGCGCACGCCTCGGCTTCGACGCGGGATAAGCTCGGCCTCGGTCATGCCGGGATAATGCTCGATCGTCATCGCCGCGACCGCGCCGTCTTGATCGCGCACCGTGCCGGTGAAGGTGACGATGGCGCCGATATCGCTCCGCCCCGCTTTGAGCCGCGCGATCTCGACGCCGATGTCGAAATCCTCCCGTTGGACGCGGATCATCCTTAGCCTCCGGTGACGGGCGGGAAGAAGGCGATCTCGCGCGCGCCGGCGATCCGCGCGTCATGGCGCACGTGACGGTGATCGATCGCGGCGCGGATCACCTCGGCGCGGGCGAAGGCATTCTCGAATTCCGGCCCGCGGCCCTTCAGCCAATCGATCAGCTCAGCGACGGTGGCGACGCCCTCCGGCGGCGCGACTTCCTCCGCGGCGATGCCGGCCTTCTCTTTCACCCAGGCGAAATAGAGGAGACGCATTCGCCTACTCCTCCTTCATCGCGTGGCGGAAGGCGGCCATCAGATAGTCGTAGCCGGTATAGAGCGTGAAGATGGCGGCGATCCACAACAGCGTAAGGCCGAACTGCGTCGTGTGGGGCCAGACCTTGTCGCCCGCGCTCCCGGCCAGCAGAAAGCCGATGGCAACCATCTGCACCAGGGTCTTCCATTTGGCGAGCCGGGTCACCGGCACGCCGACCGAGAGCGAGCCGAGGAATTCGCGCAAGCCCGAGACCAGGATCTCGCGGCAGAGGATGATGACGCCGGCCCACAGCGACCACCCGGCGATGGTCTGGTCCGCGGCGAGCATGAGCAGTGCCGCCGCCACGATCAGCTTGTCGGCGATGGGATCGAGCATGCGGCCGAGACTGCTTTGCTGCTGCCACGCCCGCGCGAAATAGCCGTCGAGAAAATCGCTGACGCCAGCGGCGATGAAGATCCACATGGCGGTCCACCGCCCCCAATCGCCGGTCACGAAGAAGCAGGCGACGAGGGCCGGAATGGCGATGATGCGGCCATAAGTGAGGATGTTGGGCAGGCTGCCGAAACGGGGACGGATGGCCTGCCGCCCCAAACCGGGCTGCGTCATGTCCGACTGCTGATTCACCGCGACCTACCCGCGCTCATGAAAGTGATCATAGATCGTCCGCGCCATCTGCGCGCTGATGCCGTCGACCGCTTCGAGATCGGCGACCCCTGCGCGGCTCACCGCCTTGGCCGAGCCGAAATGCTGCAGCAGCGCCCGCTTGCGCCGGGGCCCGATGCCCTGCACCTCGTCGAGGGGCGAAGCCGTGATCGTCTTCTTGCGCTTGGCGCGATGCGCGCCGATGGCGAAGCGATGGGCTTCGTCCCTGAGCTTCTGGATATGATAGAGCACCGGATCGCGCGGCTCCAGCAGCAGCGGCTCCTTGTCCTTAAGATAGATTCGCTCGCGCCCGGCATTGCGCTCGGGCCCCTTGGCCACGGCCGCTACTTTGATCTCGGACAGGCCGAGCTCGTCCAGCACGGCGTAGGCGGCGCCGAGCTGGCCCGGACCGCCGTCGATCAGCACGAGATCGGGCGCGGCCCATCCGTCCGGGTCGGCCCGCTGCTTGGCGAGCCTGCTGAAGCGGCGCGTCAGCATCTCGCGCATCATGGCGTAATCGTCGCCCGGCGCCAGGTCTTCGCTCTTCATGTTGAACTTGCGGTACTGCCCTTTGACGAAGCCTTCGGGACCGGCAACGATCATGGCCCCGACCGGGTTGGTTCCGGAGATGTGGCTGTTGTCGTAGACCTCGATCCGCTCGGGGCTTTCGTCGAGATCGAACAGCTCGGCGAGCCGCGCCAGGATCGCGGCTTGCGAGGAGGATTTGGCCAAGCGCCGCGCCAGCGCCTCGCGCGCATTGGTCAGCGCATGCTCGACCAGCTCGCGCTTTTCGCCCCGCGCCGGCGCGCTCACGTCGATCTTGCGGCCGCTGCGCAGCGACAGCGCCTCGGAGAGCAGGCGGCGCCCGGCGATGTTATGCGAGAGCAGGACGCGTTTCGGCGGTTGCTTGTCGTCGTAGAACTGGGCGACGAACGATTCCAGCACTTCCTCGACCGGCACGCTTCGGTCGGCGCGCGGGAAATAGGCGCGGTTGCCCCAATTGTTGCCGTTGCGAAAGAAGAAGACCTGGACGCAGGTCTGGCCGGCGTCCTGATGCGCGGCGAAGACGTCGGCTTCCCTGACGCTCCTCGGGTTGATGCCCTGGCGCGATTGAATGTGGCTGAGCGCGGTGAGGCGGTCGCGAAAGCTCGCCGCCCGCTCGTAATCCTGGCGCAAGGCGGCCTCGTCCATCAGCGCGCGCAAGCGGAGCTTCACCTCGTCGCTCTCGCCGGTGAGGAAGCGGAGCGCCTCGTCGACGAGCGCGCCGTAATCGGCGACCGAGATCTCGCCCGTGCACGGCGCGCTGCAGCGCTTGATCTGGAAGAGCAGGCACGGCCGCGTCCGGCTCTCGTAATAGGCGTCGGAGCAGGAGCGCAAGAGAAAGGCACGCTGAAGCGTGTTGATCGTGCGTCCCACCGCGCCCGCCGAAGCGAACGGACCGAAATACTCGCCCTTGCGGTTGCGCGCGCCGCGATGCTTCAGGATCTGCGGCACGGGATGATCGCGGGCGATGAGAATGAAGGGGAAGGACTTGTCGTCCCTGAGCACCACGTTGTAGCGGGGTTTCAGCCGCTTGATGAGATTGGCTTCGAGCAGAAGCGCCTCGATCTCGGTCGCCGTGGTGACGAATTCCATGTTCGCCGTGTCGGCGATCATGCGGGCGATGCGATTGTTGTGAGCCGCGCCCCGCGCGTAGCTCAGCACCCGCTTCTTGAGATGCCGCGCCTTGCCGACATAGAGCACCTCGCCGGCCGCGTCGAACATGCGATAGACGCCGGGCCCCGCCGGCGCCGTCTTGGCATGGCGGCCGATCACGTCGGCGCCGGTCTCGACGGCGCGAAGCGCATCGAGCAGACGCGGAAGCGCTCCGTTCTTGTCTGGATTCTCTAACGGCATGGAATCATTGACTTTTACAATAGCGGGACGGCGCGTCCCACAGCGAAACTAGGGTCTCGGTGCGGCCGCCTTCAAGAGCCTGGAGTAAGGCCTCAACCGCTGCTTTCCTCATCGAAAGCGAGATGCTGGCCGCTGTCGAGCGCGATGATCTGGCCCGTGATCGAGGGCGTTTCGAGCAGGAACCTGACGGCGCCCGCGACGTCGCCTGCGCTCACGGCCTGTCGCAGCAGAGTTGCGCCGCATTCCCGCTCGAACGCGCTCCGGCTCTGCCCCTCGTGCTTGAGCACGGGACCGGGCGCGATCGCGTTGACCCTGATCTTCGGCGCCAGCGCCCGCGCCATCGTTTGCGTTGCGGACCACAGCGCCGCCTTGGCGATGGTGTAGGAGAAATAGTCGGGGGTGAGGCGCAACACCTTCTGGTCGAGGATATTGATGACGTTTCCCTCCCTGCCGTCGGGCAGCGCCCTGGCGAAAGCTTGGGTGAGGAAGATCGGGGCCCGCAGATTGACGTCGAGATGCGCCTGCCATGTCGCGCCGTCGAGCGTGGCAAGCGTGTCGGGCTCGAAGCGCGCGGCGTTGTTGATGAGGCAGGCCGGTGCGCCGAGGGCTGTGGCGCAATCCGCGATCAACTTGGGAAGCGCATCAAGTCGGTTGAGATCGGCGGCAAAGGCGGCGGCCTTCCCGCCATTCCGTTCGATCTCGGCGACGAGACCGTCAGCCTCGGCCGCCGACCCGCGATAATGCACGCCGACGCGCCAGCCGTGGGCGGCGAGATCGAGCGCGATGATCCGGCCGAGTCTTCGGCCCGCGCCGGTCACGAGCGCGGTCCGGTCGTCTTTTGCTTTCGCCATGCTGTCGCGTCGGAAGATTGGAGCCAAGGGAGCAGGGAGCCCGATTACTCTAGGTGAGTGCCCTCGGGCGAACAAGCTCCGGCCTTTCGCCGGCGGCTCCCGTGGCCTATTGAGGGCAAGCCCGGAGTTCTCCAAGGAGTGAGCCGTGCTCGATGAGAATGCCGTCGCAAAGGCGCATGCGGTCTACACGCCGTTCACGCTCGCGATTTACGATTTGCTCGTTCACGGCCTTTCCAATCGCTTCGCCTGGCGCTGTCCGACGCGGCGTCTCGTCGAACTCTATCGCGAGAATCTCGCTCCCGATCATTTGGAGGCGGGGGTCGGCACGGGTCTGCTGCTCGATCGCGCCGCGACGCCAAAGCTGAAGCGCCTCGTCTTGCTCGACGCCAATCGCAATTGTCTCGACCGCGCGGGAGCGAGGCTCGCCCGCTTCAAGCCGGAACTGCATCAGGTCAATCTGCTTGCGCCGCTTACGCTTCGCACCGCGCCGGTCGCCTCCGTCGGTCTCACTTATGTGCTCCATTGCTTGCCCGGCCGCATGGATGAAAAGCTGAGGGGGATCGACCATTTGCGGCCGCTGATGCGCGACGGCGCGACGCTGTTCGGCGCGACGATCCTCGGGCGCGGCGGTGCGCCGAACCGCGCCGCGAGTGCGCTCTCCGATCTCTATAACGCGAAAGGCGTGTTCAACAATCGCGCCGACGACCTTGAGGGTCTTTCGGACGGTTTGCGGCGGCGCTTCGCCAATGTCGCCATCGCGCAAGAAGGCTGCGTCGCCATCTTTCGCGCATCCTGAGGGTCAGTCCTGCGATGGCGGCGGGACGGCAATCTTCGGCAAGGGGCAGAGCCGCCCCTGATCCTCGTTCACGCCACAAGCCCGGGGCGCCAGATCGCGGCTGAAGCACACCCTGATATCGAGGAGATTGGCTTTCCGGCACGTAATCGAGATCATGTCCGGCGTGAGCCAGGGATTGGCGTCGAGGAAGGCGCGTTCGATCTCGTCGGGCGTGTCGAGGCTGGCGCCCGGGGCGAGAAAGCCCCCCGGTACGCTGATGCGCTCGTAGAGCGCGCGCGCGACAGCGTAATACTCCGCCGGCGAGAGGCCGGAGCAGGTGCCGTGGGTGCGGTATTCGTGAATCACGAGAGTCTTGCTCGGCATGATGTCGCGCATCGAGGCGATCACGCTTTCCGGCACCCAGGGACGCTTGCCGGTGAAGCAATCCGCCGGCCAACCCTTCGCGTGCTGCGGCCAAAGCCCATGCAGCAGAAACGTGTGCCGCCCGGCGGCGTCGCATTGCGCGTCCGCGCGGGATTTGCCCTTGCCCTGGCAATAGGACGGGACCCAGCTCAGAACGAGCGCGTAGTAGTCGAATTGGCCCGGCGCGTCGCGCTCGGCCGCCGGCGCCGGTCCCGCCGAAAATGTGAGCGCGAGGACCAAAGCCAGGAAGCGGTTGCGACCAGGCCGCATCAATCGAGCGCTCCGAGCGCGGCGAGGATGCGCGCCCAGCTTCGCATCCCCTTGGTGAAGCTCGTGAGATTGTACTTCTCGTTCGGCGCGTGGATGCGGTCGTCGTCGAGCGCGAAGCCGACGAGAAGCGAGTCCATGCCGAGGCGCGAACGGAACGACTCGACGATGGGGATCGAGGCGCCGCAGCCGACGATCGCGGGCGCCTTGCCCCACTCCTCTTCGAGCGCGCGGGCGGCGGCGAGGAAGGCGGGCGCGCTTGTGTCGAAGCCGACGGCTTGCGATCCACCCTCATGCGCGAATGACGCTTCCGCATCCGCGGGCAAGCGATTGGCGACGAAGCGGCGGAACCCCGCGAGGATCTTCGCCGGTTCCTGACCGGGCACGAGGCGGAAGGAAAGTTTCGCGGTCGCCTCCGCCGGGATCACCGTCTTGGTGCCCGGTCCGCCATAGCCGCCGGTGATGCCGTTGATCTCGGCCGTCGGCCGCGCCCAAAGTTGCTCGAGCACGGCGCGACCTTTCTCGCCGGCGGGCTTGCTCAAGCCGACGGCGCCGAGAAAGCCCGCCTCGTCGAAGCCGAGCGCGCGCCAGCTTGCAAGTTCGGCCGGCGAGGGGCCGCGAATGCCGTCATAGAAGCCGGGAATGGCGACGCGGCCGTCCTCTTCGTGAAGCGCCGCAAGGATTTCGGCGAGCACGCGCAAGGGATTGAGGGCAGGGCCGCCATAGAGGCCGGAATGCAAATCGCGCGAAGGACCCTTCACGGTGAGCTCGGAGAAGGCCAGCCCGCGCAGGAAGGCGGTGATGGCGGGGGTTCCCGCGTCCCACTGCCCGGTATCGCAAACGAGCGCGAGATCGGCCTTCAGCTCGTGTCCATGCGCGGCCAGGAACGGCGCCAGGCTAGGGCTCCCCGATTCTTCCTCGCCTTCGATCAGAACGCTCACATCGAGCGGAAGCGTTCCGGTCTCCGACCGCCAGGCGCGCGCGGCCTCGATGAAAGTCATCATCTGGCCTTTGTCATCGGAGGCGCCGCGCGCGACGATGACCTTGCCGTGTTGCGGATCGTCGGCGAGACGCGGCGCGAAGGGCGGGGCGGTCCACTCCTCGAACGGCTCCGGCGGCTGCACGTCGTAGTGACCGTAGAACAGCACGCGGCGGCGCGGCTTGGGCGCCTCTGCATCGCGCGAATGCCCGACGACCATCGGCTTGCCCGACGTGGGAACGACACGTGCGTCGAAGCCGGCCTCGCGCAAGAGGCCGGCGCAGCATTCGGCCGCATCGATGCACGCTTGGTGATGGGCCGGGTCGGTCGAGACGCTGGGAATGGAGAGGAGCCGGAACAGCCGCTGGAGCGCCTGCGTCTCTTCGCTTTCGAGCCGGCCGAGCACTCTGGGCAAAGCGCGGGCCGCTGATCGTGCCTCACTCATGGCAACGGCCCCGGCGCCGGTGAAATTCAGGGCGGCCCCGGCAGAGGCGCATGGAGCGCCGCTACCGGAACCGATCGCTGCGAAATTCGATTGTGGGGGAGGCTATTCGCTGGCCTGCACGTTGATGGCCTGCGGACCCTTGCCCCGGCGGTCTGGCTCGGTCTCGAAAGAGACGCGCGCGCCCTCGTCGAGCGCCGGAAGCCCCGAGCGCTGCAACGCTGAGATATGCAAAAACACATCCTTGCCGCCATCGTCCGGCGTGATGAAGCCGAACCCTCGAGAGTGATTGAAGAACTTGACCGTACCGGTTTGACGCATGGGAAGCTCCTTTCCCCCTTTCAACTGGCCTGCGCGCTGACACCGCGCAGACGATCAGGCAAGTCTACAAAGCGGGAAAGAAACCGCCCCGCCTCCCACGAGCGCGTGCGGCCAATCTCCACCCGGGTTCGCAATCTGCCCGCAAAACGCCTCACTCTAGGGGCGCGAGACCGGCAAACGCAAGACCCATCTGCCCGGTTCCGGGGCGTGGAAATACTGCGATGCGAAATACTTAATTGGGATAGGGATCGTGCAGCGGAGCGCCGTTGAGGGACTCCGGCGGGAAGTCGAAATGAGGTCCGAAATCCGTCGGAGGCTGGGGCATCTTCGCCGGTCCCCAGATGTCGCTCAGCGTCAACCGCGAGAAGCCGCCGGGCCGGCGCGGACCGACAGGTCCGTAAGCGCCGTACGGGTATCCACCCTGCGCCGCTTGACTGCCGTTTGAACCCTGCTGGGCGCGCGCGTCCTGAACTGCAACGAGCGCGAGGAGCGCGCCGGCAAGCGTGGGAAGGAGGAATTTGCGGGCGACAGCGAGCTTGGTCATGGGTCCTGCTAACCTGCTTGCGGTGAAAGTTTTTCGAATCACCACGCGATTTTGACCGGCCGAGGTTACGATTGCGTCACCGGCTCTCGCAAGCCTCGATCCAGAAAACGCCGTCCTTACACTGACGGTTGCATCCAACATCACTATGCGGCAGTTCTTGCCCCATGCCTATGGCTTCCGTGCAACAGCCACCGGCCTTCTGACGCGCTCCCGAGTCACTTTTCCATTGATTTTCGAGGCTTAGCGGCCTCTAGACGGCCTTGAGGCGCCCAATCCGAACGGATGCGACGCCCCAGACGACGATAGAGGCCTGGCCCGGAATCGCCGGGCCAGGGTCGTTGCGTGATGCTTATGGATGAGGCGCGCCCAACTAGCCCGTGGCGCGGCGCTCGCGCAGCTGCGCCTGCTTTATAAACCCGGGCGTCGTGCCGAGGACGGGGTAGGGGTGTTGCGTCTTCGATGCCACGTTGATGCGGCGGTTCGAGATCTTGGACGCCTTGCGTCCCGTTTCTCTGAGGTCGGCCGACGCCACGATCATCCGGCGGCTCGAGAGTTTGGCCGCCTCGCGCCCCGCGGCGCGAAGGCCGGAGGTGGCCGCTGCCAACTGAACGCGGGCCTTGGCGCTTTCGTTTGACCGGGACCGCTTGGCGGCCAGCTTGACGGTCTGCGAGACTGCGCGCTTCTTCGTGGCAGGAGCCGCGGCAAGAACCTTGGTCTTGGCAGTTTTTGCCGCAACCTTTGTCTTGCTGAAAGGTTTGGGCGCAGCCTTCGCCTCGTTGGTATCGGTTGCGGCCATTTTCGCCGAAACAGCCGGCATCTCGTCCCGCTGCGCAACGGCGATCAAGTCGCCTTTGATCCGGGACGCAGCATTTTCCTTCGCCGTCGACTCGCCGAGTTCGGCGAGCACGCCGGCATTGGCAACGCTCACCCTTACATTGGCGACCCCCGAAGCGATCATGCCGATGCTGGCGGCGGCCGCTTTGGACAGGTCGATGATCCTGCCGCCGGTGAAGGGGCCGCGGTCGTTGATGCGGACGACAACGGACTGCCCGTTCGAGAGGTTCTCGACCAAGACCCGCGTGCCGAACGGCAACGACCGGTGCGCCGCCGTGAGGTCGTTGGGGTTCATCCGCTCTCCATTGGCGGTCTTGTTCGCCGGCAAGGAATACCAGGAGGCGTGGCCACGCTGGTCGGCCTTGGCAGAGTCGACAGGTACTATCGCAGCGGCGCCGAGAAGTCCCACCGCAATCATCTTGGCTCGCACTGTGAACATGCGCTCGTATCTCCGTATTCAGTTGTTTGGAAGGTTTTTGAGACCGACGAAGAATCAAGCCGGCCGCACTTTTTGTGCAGAGCGGTAACCTACGGAGAAAAAAGGCCGAAAATCGACTCTCAAGAGGTCATTGAAAGGCGATTTGGGAAACCCGGCCCCAAGCCGGCCTCGAAGGTTAAAACTTGTTTAGAAACTGGCGCATGACGGCGCCACGCTTGCGGTGACTGCGATGGGGAGGCCCGGGTTTGGCCCTCGTCTCTGTCATTTCTCGCCTGATCTTTGCCCCTTTCAATTGATACTGAGACATTCTGTCGCGACGATCCGGAAGCGGGGCCGGGTCTGCGTGTTGAGAGCGAACGAGGGAAACGATGAGGCACAACGAGAACGCAAGAGAGAGCAAGGAGCGGAGTTCAGGGATCGCGCGAGCCGATGACGGGCGCGCAAGCTTCCCATCTCAAGACGCTAGCCGAAGAAGTGCGGGAGCCTTCGGCCTTCGCCGAGAACCTGAGCAAACGAGAAGCCTCGCGGCGCATCGACGCGCTGGCGGAGAGAGTGAGACTCTCGCACCTGCCGCCGCACACCGACTAGACCGCGGCAATGGGCTTCTCGCGGCAGGAACATCGGTGGCACAGTGAGGGCAGGGGACGGCTGACCCGTAACTGGATTGCCTCGGTCGTTCTCGCCGTTGGAGCGTTGCTCCTCGTCAACACCGGGCCTGCGATGGCGCTGACGCTGACATCCTCTGCATTCGAGCCGGGCGGCACGATCCCTTCGAAATACACCTGCGAGGGCAACGATCTCTCGCCGCCGCTCGCTTTTGCCGGCGTGCCGGCAGGGACCAAAAGCCTTGCGCTCATTGTTGACGATCCCGACGCCCCCGACCCGAAGGCCCCCAAACGCGTCTGGGTGCATTGGCTCGTCTACAATCTGCCGCCCGACAGCCAGGGTCTGCCCGAGAATGTGAGCGGCGCGGGTCTGCCTGGAGGCGCGACGACGGGCTTGAGCGACCGCAAACAGACCTCCTACCACGGACCGTGTCCGCCGATCGGCCGGCACCGCTATTTTCACAAGCTCTACGCGCTCGATATCGCGCTTCCCGAAAAGCCGCTCACCAAGCCCGAACTCGAAGCCGCCATGAAGGGTCATGTGCTGGCGCAAGCCGAGCTCATCGGCACGTATCAAAAGGGCGACCGGTAAATCGTCGCCCGGCAACTCTTCGTCCCTTGACGGATATCCGCCGACTGGCTTTGAGTGGCGCCCATGGCTAGACCCACAATGATGCATCAGATCGCGCGCGCCGGCGTTTTTGCGGCTCTGTCGATCGCTTTTGCCTCGCACGCCTTTGCCGCCTGCCAGAGCCCAGCCGCTTTCGGCAGTTGGCTTCAGGGATTCAAGCAGGAAGCGGTGGCGCAAGGCGTTTCCCCCGATGTCGTGGGCTCGGCGCTCAGCGGGCTCACTTACGACCCCGCGACCATCGCCAAGGACCGCGGGCAGGGCGTGTTCGCGCAGACCTTCCTGCAATTCCAAGGGCGCATGGTGTCGGGCAATCGCCTCCAGACCGGCGGCGCCTTGCTCAAGAAATACGCGAACGTCTTCAAACAGATCGAGCAGCAATACGGCGTGCCCGGTCCGGTGCTGGTCGCCTTCTGGGGGCTCGAGACCGATTTCGGCAAGGTCATGGGCAATATGGAGACGCTGCGCTCGCTTGCCACGCTGAGTTTCGACTGCCGGCGTCCCGACGAGTTCCGCGAGCAGCTGATCTATGCGCTGAAAGTGATCGAGCGCGGCGACCTCTCGCCGCCGGAGATGCGCGGGCCCGCGCATGGCGAAGTCGGCCAGTTTCAGTTCCAGCCGAAGAACTACTACCAATATGCGGTCGATTTCGACGGCGACGGCAAACGCGATCTGATCCGGAGCGCGCCGGATTTGCTCGCTTCCGCCGCCAATTATTTGCAGTCGATTGGGTGGCAGCCCGGCCAGCCCTGGATCCAGCAGGTGCGCGTGCCGGACAATCTGCCATGGGATCAGGCCGATGTGACCATCAGGAAGCCGCGCTCGTTCTGGGCGCAGCACGGGGTCACCGATCTGAACGGCAAGCCGGTCCCCGCCGACAATCTTCCCGCCGGGCTCGTGCTGCCGATGGGCCGGAACGGTCCGGCGTTCCTCGCCTATCCCAATTTCGACATCTATCTCGAATGGAACAAGTCGCTGGTCTATACGACCACGGCGGCCTACTACGCGACGCGTCTCGCCGGCGGCCCCGCGCTCAATAAGGGCAACGGTCCGGTCGAGGCGCTCGGCCTCGCCGAGACCAAGCTGATCCAGCAACTTCTCGCCAAGCGCGGCTTCGAAGTCGGCAAGATCGACGGTGTGCTCGGCGCCGCGAGCCGCGACGCCATCCGTAGCATGCAGGTGAAATACGGCATGCCGGCCGACGGCTATCCCACCGCCGAGCTGTTGAGCCGCCTGCGCGGGGGGCAATAACGCCGAAGCTAGGCGGCCTTCACGTCGGCCATCAGCGAGAAGAAACCCTCGGCCAGAGTCGGGTGGATGAACATGGCGTCCTTGAACAGCGTCCAGGGCGCGTCCGCCGTCATCAGCGCCATCAGGATCTGCACCAGCTCGCCGCCCTCGGGACCGAGGATGGTCGCGCCGAGAATGCGGTCGTTGTCGGCGTTGATGACGATCTTCATGAGGCCCTTGGTCTCGCCCCGCTCGATCGCGCGCGCGACATAGGCCATCGGCACGCTGCCGATCTTGAGCCGATAGCCTTTGGCGCGGGCCTCGTGCTCGCTCAGTCCGATGCGCCCGAGCTCAGGGTCGGTATAGAGCGCGTAAGGGACCATGCGTTTGTCGATGCTCCGGTTCTTGCCGTTCACGAGATTGTCGGTGAGGACGAGATAGTCGTCATAGGCGACGTGGGTGAAGGTGGGGCCGCCTTTCACGTCGCCAAGCACAAAGACGCCGGGCACGTTGGTCTCGAGCTTGCCGTTGTGGCGGATGAAGCCGGCTTGATCGGTCTCGATGCCGCCGGGCTCCGCGTGCTGCGCGGCGCGAAACGCATTCTTCGAGCCAAGCCTGGGTCGCGAGCGCGCGGTTGGTGTCAGCGTAGCCCGCCTCCCAGCGCTCACAGAGCGCGCGGCCGAATAGGAGGCGACCATGGATGCGTGCACCGGCATATCGACCGCTCACCTGTTTGGGGCGGCACTGTTGTTCTTCTGGATCAGCACGTGCGCCCATGGGGGGTTTTGAGCCCCGCCGTGTCCTGAAGGCGAACGGGGCGACGGCCAAAAGAAAAAGCCCGGACTTGGCCGGGCTTCTCACGCAATACTAGACTCTTTCGACGCGAGACTCTTTCGGCGCGAAACTCTTTCGACGCGGGGCCTCGCGGCGCCCGAGCTTTCACCCTCTTGGACCGCCGGAATGCGAGACGCGCTGGCGGCGCGAGGGCTGTCCGGCGGCCTCTACTTGACCGAGGTCGCCGGCATTTCGGTGTAAACCTGCTGTGAGTGATGGAAGCAGCCGCCGAGCGCGATCGACGCGGCGACGACGGCGAAACCAACGATCATGCGCATAGCGTGTCCCTCTAACTTGGCACTTGCACCCGAGTTAAGACGCGAGACTTCCCCCATCTGAGTGCTTCCCGCTTAGAAAAGCGTTAACGCGAGCGCCGTTTGCGGGGACCGCGCGTCTAGTGAGCCCCGGCGCGTCCCATCGGCCCGGGCGCCATCGGCGTCTTGAGGAAGATCGCCAAGAGGGCTGCGATCACAAGCGCCACGGCGATGCCGGCGACGCAGGGCTTCCAGCCGAACATGTCGAAGATCGGCCCGAGCACGGCGCTCCCGACCAGGCCGCCAAAGAAATAGGAGGCGAGATAGAGACCGCTCGCCGCGCCCCGTTCGGAGGTCGCCGCGCGGCCGACGAACCCGGTGGCGCAGGCTTGGGCGAAGAAAGTTCCGGCTCCGACCTGCCGAGCAGGACCGCAGGCAGGCTCGACAGGACGAGAAGCGGAAGGCCAAGGGCGGCCACACCGAGCGCGGCCCAGAACGCGGACGCCCATTTTCTTTTCCCTCCGTCGACAGATCTTCCGCGCCAGCCCCCAGTCCCGCCCGACTGGCTAGCGGCTCTTGCCTTTGTAGGCGCGGGTTCCGGGTTTGCCCGATTTCGACCGCGGCCGCGCCTTGCGCAAAGCGGCAAGCGGCATCTCGCGGTTATGCGGGCCCATTTCGTCGAGCGAGGGCTTGTGCGGCCGCGTGAGATTGGTTTCCTCCGCCGCGCGCTCCAATTCGGCCTGGCGCGCCAGCGGGTCGCTGGCCACGGCGAGCGCCATTTGGCGCAAGCGCTTGACCTCGTCGCGGAGCCGCGCCGCCTCCTCGAATTCGAGATCGGCCGCGGCCGCGCGCATCCGCTTCTCCATATCGGCGATGACGCTGTCGAGATTGTGCCCGATCAGCGCCTCGTCCTCCTCGGCGAAGCCGATGCCGGCATCGACCAGGACATGGTCGCGTTCGTAGACGCTGGCGAGAATGTCGCCGATATTCTTCTTCACGCTCTCGGGCGTGATCCCGTTCGCCTCGTTCCACGCCACCTGCTTCTCGCGCCGGCGATTGGTTTCGGCGATGGCGCGCTCCATCGAGCCGGTCATGCCGTCGGCATAGAGGATCACGCGCCCGTCGACATTGCGCGCGGCGCGGCCGATGGTCTGGATGAGCGAGGTCTCCGAGCGCAGGAAGCCCTCTTTGTCGGCATCGAGAATGGCGACAAGAGCGCATTCGGGAATGTCGAGGCCCTCGCGCAACAGATTGATGCCGACCAGAACGTCGAAGGCGCCGAGCCGCAGATCGCGAATAATCTCGATGCGCTCCAGCGTCTCGACGTCGGAATGCATGTAACGGACGCGGATGCCTTGCTCGTGCATGTATTCGGTCAGGTCCTCGGCCATGCGCTTGGTGAGCGTGGTGACAAGCACGCGGTAGCCTTGCGCGACCACTTTCCGCGCCTCGTCGATCAGGTCGTCAACCTGGGTCGAAGCCGGGCGCACCAGGACCGGCGGATCGACCAGGCCGGTGGGGCGGATCACCTGCTCGGCGAACACGCCGCGCGTCTGCTCCAACTCCCAGCCGCCGGGCGTGGCCGAGACATAGGTCGTCTGCGGCCGCATCGCGTCCCATTCTTCGAAGCGGAGCGGCCGGTTGTCCATGCAGGAGGGGAGCCTGAAGCCGTATTCGGCGAGCGTCGATTTGCGCCGGTAGTCGCCGCGGAACATGCCGCCGATCTGCGGCACCGTGACATGAGCTCTCATCGACAAAGACGAGCGCGTTGTCGGGCAGGTATTCGAACAGCGTGGGCGGCGGCTCGCCGGCTTTGCGCCCGGTGAGATAGCGCGAATAATTCTCAATGCCGGCGCAGGAGCCCGTGGCCTCGATCATCTCCAGGTCGAACAGGGTGCGCTGCTCGAGACGCTGCGCCTCGAGCAGCCGGCCGGCGCCGTGGAGCTCGTTCAGCCGCGCCTTCAGCTCGTCCTTGATGCCGCGGATCGCCTGCTTAAGCGTCGGCTTCGGCGTCACGTAATGGGAGTTGGCATAAACCTTGACCATGCTGAATTCGTCGGTCTTGGCTCCGGTCAGGGGATCGAACTCGGTGAGACTCTCCACGGTGTCGCCGAACAGCGAAATGCGCCAGGCGCGATCCTCCAAATGCGCCGGCCACAACTCGATCGTATCGCCGCGCACGCGGAACGAGCCGCGCATGAAATTGGCATCGTTGCGCCGGTAATGCAGCGCCACCAGATCGGCCATCAGTTGACGCTGCTCGATCTTGTCGCCCTGCTTCAAGCTGAATGTCATCGCGGTATAGGTCTCGACCGAGCCGATACCGTAGATGCAGGACACGCTCGCCACGATGATGACGTCGTCGCGCTCGATCAGCGCGCGCGTCGCCGCATGGCGCATGCGGTCGATCTGCTCGTTGATCGAGGAGTCCTTCTCGATATAGGTGTCGGTGCGCGGGATATAGGCCTCGGGCTGGTAGTAGTCGTAATACGAGACGAAATATTCGACCGCGTTGTCGGGGAAGAAGGTCTTGAACTCGCCGTAGAGCTGGGCGGCGAGGGTTTTGTTCGGCGCGAGAACGAGCGCCGGACGCTGCGTCGCCTCGATGACCTTGGCCATGGTGAAGGTCTTGCCCGAGCCGGTCACGCCGAGGAGCACCTGGTCGCGCTCGGCCGCGTTCACTTGCGCGACGAGTTCGGCGATGGCTTGCGGCTGATCGCCCTTGGGCTCGAGCTCCGATTGCAGGCCCAAGGCGACGCCGCCCTCGCTCTTCTCGGGACGGGGCGGGCGATGCGGCGTGAAGGCGGCGTCGGCGCCCGTAACGAGCGGATGCTCCTGCATCAAGGGCTGCGGCGCTTCGCCGAAGCCCGGCGGACGGCGGTCGGCGCCGAGCGGCAGCCCGGCCTGCTCGCCAGTGACGGCGCGCGGCTCGGCGCGAGAGCCGAAGGTCTTGGCGATGCGATGAGGCATGAGCCGAATATGGCGGGGGGAAGGGGGCTTGGCTAGGGGCGCGCTTCGCCATGGCCGGGAGGCGATGAGGAGGCGCATGGTGCGCGTTTCAGGTACAAAGGGGCCTCGAATCGCACGGCACGGTCTCGGACATGAGTTTTTACCTCAACCAAGAGTTTTCGCTGTGGAGCCTGACCCTCCTTCTCATCCTCGCCGCTTGCGTCTACGCCATTGGCCTCATGCTTCTGACGCGGCACCTCTATGGCGTGGACCGGCTCAGCCTGAACAACGAGGTGGCCGGGTTCAAATTCGCCGTCATCGGCGTCTTCTACGCCGTGCTGCTTGCCTTCATCGTCGTCGCGGTATGGGAGGGCTTTCGCGACACCGAAGGCACGGTTCGCAACGAGGCAAAGGCGGCTGTCGATCTGCATCGAGTTGCGTCCGTGCTACCAGGCCCGGCCAGCGCCGACATCCGCAGGGATGTCGTCACGTACGTGAAGGATGTGCACGAGGATGAATGGGCGAAGATGGCCGTGGGCGAGTTCGAGCGACGTGGTGGCTAAGGACCTCGGTCAGCTCACCAAGACGGTCTTCGCCTTCAACCCCGGAACGACGCAGGAAATGGTGCTCTATCAAACCGCGCTCCGGCTGCTGGCGCAGCTGACCGACAATCGCAACGAGAGGTTAGACAGCGCTGACGGCTCGGTGCCGACGGTCCTGTGGTTCGTGCTGATCGCAGGCGGCTTGATCACGCTCGGCTATCCTGCCTTTTTCGGTTCGACGAATCTGGCGGCGCAGGTGCTCATGACGGCGTCGCTGGCCGTCCTCGTCGCGATCGCCCTCTTGCTCGGCATTGTCTTCGACCATCCCTTCACCGGCGACGTGCAGGTCTCGGCGGCCCCGTTCGAACGCGCGTTGGCCGAAATGCCGGCAGCCTCGTCTTCACCGTGAGGCATTGCCCGTTGCGGAATCGTAACGTCCCGGCAAGACGTTGATAGAATTGCGCATCGCGGGGCCGCGGGGGCGATTTGCCCCGCGCGCCGCGGCTTATGGAGAGACGGTTGGACGAGGAGAAATCGCTGGAAGCGGCCTTGGCCGAAGCGTTCCGCCAGGCGGATGCGCTCGAGGGTCCTCTCCACGAGCGGTTGCGATTCTATCTCGACGAATCGCGCAAGCTGCTTCCGGACCTCGAAAGCACGTATGACGGGCTGGCGCATCCGGCCCAATGCCGCCACGAACCGCGTTCCCGCCATCGGCGCCATGCTTCCCGGCTTCTTCCTCACCAACACCGAGGGACACCTCGTCGATCTCTATTCGCTGCTGGCGAAGGGGCCTCTCGTCATCAGCTTCAACCGCGGCCCCTGGTGCGACTATTGCGGCCTCGAATTGCGGGCGCTCGCCCGCGCCCATCCCGCCATGCCGCCGCGGGTGGCGACATCATTTCGATCGTGCCGGAAACCGCGCCATACGCCAAGACATTGAAACAAGTTCGGAATCTTCCTTCACGGTGCTCACCGACCTCGACCTGGCCTATGCCCTTTCGCTTGGCCTCGTGTTCTGGGGCGGCGAAGAGATCAAGGACGCCTATCTGAAGTTCGGCATCGATCTCGCGCAATTTCAGGGACACGGGGGCTGGCTGTTGCCGATTCCGGCGACGCTCGTGGTGGGGTCTGATGGCCGCGTCAAGGCGCGTTTCGTCGATCCGGACTTCCGTCACCGGATGGGGATGGAGACTATCCTCGGCGCTCTCGCCCAAGCGAAGTGAGGGGAAATCCGCCATCGCCCCGCGTTTTCCTCCGTTATTTTCGCCTTGCCGACGCTCTTTTTTTTCGCCCGGCCATCACGATCACGGCGTCGGCGCGTTATGTTTTTGCGGATGAGCCAACCCAAAGTGTCCCTTTCTCTGGCGATCATCGTATAATGAAAGAGATGATTGACTCGTCCCGTGGAACGGCAAGCCTCGACGCGATGAAGCGTGAGTCGAGCCGGTACTAGGTCCATTTGAGCGGTCGAGGGCGGCATCAAGGCAGAATTGGAGCACAAGCCATGGCGACGAAGAAGAGTGGGAAGAAGCGCACAACGAGCAGGAAGAAGAGCGCGACGGCTCGGAAGGCGGGCGCACGCAAGACCGCGAAAAAGAAAGTCGCGAAGAAGACAGCCGCGAAGAGAAAGCCAGCGAAGCGAGCCGCGGCGAAGAAGGCCCCGGCCCGGAAGAGTGCAGCGCGCAAGCCAGCGAAGAAGGCGGCGAAGCCCGCCCCGAAGCACGTGGCAGCCGCGCCGAAGCCGGCAGCCCCAGCGCCTGCGGCGCCGCGTCCGGCCGCTCCGCCGATGGCAGCGCCGGTCCGTCCGGCGCCGTCGCCCGGCATGGGGAGTTCCGTGCCGCCACGTCCCGCAAGCCCGATGGGCGGCGGAACGCCGGCGCCTTCCGCACCGCGTCCGGCAACGCCAACGTCATCGCCGGGCTCGAGCCCGGGCTCGCAGCCCTATCGCCCTTCCTGGGCGCGCGACGACGACGATATGTAGCGCGACGGGGGAGGGCGACCGAGATTGCCCGCTCTCCCCCTCCGCGGCTGATGGAACGGCCTCTCTGCTTTGGTTCTCGCGGCGAGGGGTGCTCGCGCCGCGCTTCGCGAGCGGCGCACGCTTGACGACATCCTTTCGAGGTCGCGCGCTAGAGACCGCGGAACAAATTGCCGAACGCCAGGATCAAATAGGCGATCACCGCGACCCAGAAGCCATGCTCGGTGATGAAGGGAATTTGCGAGAAGTGGCCGATCACGGCCAAAGCCCACAAGATCGCCGACGCGATAAAGACCAATGCTGTCGGTGCTGATAGAGTCATTTGCTGCCCCCTTGTTGACGAGCGGACTTTAATCGTTTTCTTTGGGAAAGCGAGGAGTTTGCTCTCGGGCAGGGGCGCTGGGGCGGGCCGCCGTCGTTCGCTGAGAGTAAGGAGGGAAAGCGATGCGTCCAATGACGCGGTTGATCCTGGGGACGGCGTTTCTCGCCGGCATTTTCGCCGCCGTCGCGCTCGGCTTGCCCTCTCATGTCACCGTGAGCCGATCGGTGGTCATCAACGCCCCCGAATCGGCCATCTTCCCCTATCTCAACAACCTGCACCAATTCGAGGATTGGTCGCCGTGGAAGGCGCGCGATCCGCAATTGGCCGTGAGTTATGGCGGTCCTGAGAGCGGCCAGGGCGCGCGCGTGACGTGGTCGAGCAAGAAGCCTTCGATCGGCACGGGCAGCATGGAGATCAGCGAGACCCAGCCCAGCCGCCGCATCGACCTTGTCGTGAATTTCAACGGCTTGGACGGCACGAGTTCGTACGACGTCGTGCCCTCGGGCTCAGGAAGCAAAGTCATCTGGACCTTCGGCTATGACTCCGGCACGAACCCGCTCAAGCGGTGGAAGGCCCTGATGCTCGATGGCTTCGTCGGCGCCGAGTATCGCACAGGCCTCGAGCGGCTCAGAGACAAGGTCGAGGCCGATCGCCGTCCGACCATGCCGACCATGGTGCCGACGCCGCAGGCAGTTGTCCCAACCCAGCCCGGTCAGCCCGCCGCGACTCTTCCACCGGGCGCGGCGTTGCCGCCCGGCGCTCCTGTACCTCAAGGTGCGCCGCCTCAAGCTGGCGCCGGGGCGCCCGCCGCGACGGCAGTCCCGCAACCCGGCGCTGCTCCCGCAGCGCCGCCGAACCAGCCTCCCGCGGCGAGTTCCTCGGCTCCGAAGAAAAAGAAGCGGCAGCAGTAGCGGATAAGCGGGGCGGGACGTCTCTAGAGCTTCTGCTCTCGGTCCGGCTCGGGCGCCGGGGGATCGGCCGTGATTGCCTGGATCACCAACCGAAGCGAGCTCTCAAGCCACTTGTCGTGCGGCGCGCAGCTATCGGCCGCGGTGTCGCCGGTCGCGGCACGAGGATCGTCTTGCGCCAAATGGGGATCGACCACGCTTGGCCCAGCGACCCGATAGGAGCGCGAATCGCCGCTTGCGCTGATGACAGTGATGTGGTCGCCGACCGCAAGCTCGCTCAGCATCTCGTCGGAGCGTTGTGAAGCGGCGGTATGCTGCCGTCGCGGCGCATAGAGTGCCGGAGTTGCGCGGCCCTCGCCGTCTTTGACCACCGCTGCGCTCAGTCCGAGACGTTGCACCTTTGCCCCGGCCGGAACGGATGCCTCGGTCCAAGGCCAAGACGATTGCGCCGGCGATTCAGCAAGCGCCTGGTCCCAGGCGCGGTCCCTCAATGACTGCGCGAGCTCGGCCGGTCCGCCGAGAAACAGGCCGGCCGCAACCATGCCGGCGATGGCTCCGGCGATCCCGCGCCGCTTGCCGCGCGCGAGAAAGAGGAGGAGGAGCTGCGCCGACCCCCGTAGCGGCATCAGATCCTCCTCCCAACTCGCCGCGGGGAGGTAAAGTCGCGGCGGTGGCAACGACAAAGGGCAAGAGTGAGCGCGCTCAGAGCGACGATCAGCACGGCGCCGGCAAAAGCCGCGTCGGGCTTCGCCAACACGCCCAGAGGCGCGAAGAAGAAGGTGAGAATTAGGACAAGGAAAAACGAAGTCGCCGCTTGCTTGCCTGCATGCAGAGCTTGGCGTCGTTCGGTCATCGACATCGACCCCGTCATTCGCCGCTGAAAAGAATCAACCATGTTAATGGGGCGGCGCTTTAGCCGGATTGTGGCTTGGCCGCGGGGCTTCCCGCCATAACTGTGGCGCAATTGCGATTGTGTACAGGCGGCGGGCGGCGCGGTCCGGGCTTGCGGGCGGTCGCGCCCCCGCTTAGGGTGCGCCCGCTCCGGCCGCCGCTTTTTTTTGCACAATTTTTAGGAGATCGATATGGGACTGGTCGCCCGCACGCTCGAACGGGTCAAGCCTTCGCCGACCATGGCGATTACCAGCAAGGCGCGCGAGCTGAAGGCCGCCGGTTTTGACGTGATCGGCCTCGGCGCCGGCGAGCCCGATTTCGACACGCCCGACAACGTCAAGCAGGCGGCGATCGAGGCCATCCAGCGCGGCGAGACGAAATACACCGCCGTCGACGGCATTCCCGAGTTGAAGCGGGCGGTCGTCCAGAAGTTCCAGCGCGAGAACGGCCTTGCCTACAAGCCGTCGGAAATCACCGTCGGCAGCGGCGGCAAGCAGGTGCTTTACAACGCGCTGCTCGCCACGCTCGATCCGGGCGATGAAGCGCTCATCCCGTCGCCTTATTGGGTGAGCTATCCCGACATCGTTTTGCTGGCCGGCGCCGAGCCGGTCATCGTCGAGACCAAGCTCGAAGACGGGTTCAAGCTAAAGCCCGAGGCTTTGGCGCGCGCCATCACGCCGCGGACCAAATGGTTCATCTTCAACTCGCCGTCGAACCCGACCGGCGCGGCTTACACCGAGGCCGAGATCAAGGCGCTCACCGACGTGCTGGTGAAGCATCCGCGCGTGTGGGTGCTCGCCGACGATATCTACGAGCATCTCGTCTATGACGGATTCAAGTTCGCGACGCCGGCCGCCGTCGAGCCCAAGCTCAAGGACCGCACGCTGACGCTGAACGGCGTGTCGAAGGCGTATTCCATGACCGGCTGGCGCATCGGCTATGGCGGCGGCCCTGAGCCATTGATCAAGGCGATCGCCACGCTGCAATCGCAATCGACTTCGAATCCCTGCTCGATCAGCCAATGGGCCGCGGTCGAAGCGCTGGAAGGACCGCAGGACTTTCTCAAGGATTGGGTCGCGTCCTTCCAGGAGCGGCGCGACCTCGTGGTCGCGATGTTGAACCAGGCCAAGGGACTGTCCTGTCCGAAGCCGGAAGGTGCGTTCTACGTCTATCCGTCATGCGTTGGCGTGATCGGCAAGACCACGCGCGGCGGCAAGAAGATCGGCAATGACGAGGATTTCGCCACTGCGCTGCTCGAAGAGGAGGGCGTGGCCGTGGTGCATGGCGCGGCGTTCGGGCTTTCGCCCTTCTTCCGCATTTCCTACGCGACCGGGATCAAGGCGCTTGAAGAAGCCTGCCGCCGCATCCAGCGCTTCTGCGGCAATCTCGGCTGAGGCGGGAGGACGACATGGCCGACATGAAATTCAGCACCGGCAACCAGATCAAGGGCAAGATCATGGAGATCCGCAAAGGGGCGGTCACGGCCATCGTCTATGTTGCGGTTCCGGGCGACACCATGCTCGAAGTGAGCGTGACCATTCCGGCGCTTGAGACGCTGAAGCTTTACGAAGGCAAGCCCGTGGTGCTGATGATCAACCCGGGCGACATCATCATCGGCTGCGAATAGGCGCGACGCGCCTCACGCCGTCATCGTGCGCCGATTGTGGGCGATGCCCTTTTCGGTGAGCAGCTGCTCCAGTTCGCCGGCCTGAAACATCTCGCGCACGATATCGCAGCCGCCGATGAACTCGCCTTTGACATAGAGTTGGGGAATGGTCGGCCAGTTCGAATAGGCCTTGACCCCTTCGCGCACGCCCATGTCTTCCAGCACGTTGATGTCTTTGAAGTCGACGCCGAGATGGTTCAAAATCTGTGCGACCTGCATCGAGAAGCCGCATTGCGGCATGGTCTTGCTGCCCTTCATGAACAGGACCACGTCGCTGCCGGCGACCTCCCGTCTGATCCAGTCCTGGACGTCCTGAGCGCTCATCGTCGATCCTTTCAATATTCTTCCGTGTAGCTAGGGCGCCGCCGTCTTAAGCGCAAGGGCGTGGAGCGCCCCGCCCATCTTCCCTTTCAGCGCCTCGTAGACCATCTGGTGCTGCTGCACGCGGGTCTTGCCGCGGAACGCTTCGGAAACGATGGTTGCGGCGTAATGGTCGCCGTCGCCGGCGAGGTCCTCGATGCGGATCTCGGCGTCGGGAAAGCGCTCTTTGATGAGGCGCGCGATATCGTCGGCGGCCATGGGCATGGCGTTGCTCCTTGTCGTTGCGCGATCCTAGCCGTGCGCCATGAAATGCGGCAACCAGCCCTCATGCGCCGCCTTTAGCGTGGCTAAAGAAAGCGGCGGCTCGCCGTCGAGCACGATCGCGTCGCCGCCCACCCGGCCGAGCAGCCGGAGCGGCACCTTGGCCGCGGCCGCCGCCTTGTGGATGGCGTCGGCCTTGTCGGGGTCGGCGGCGATGACATAGCGGCCCTGGTCCTCGCCGAACCATGCGGCATGAGCCGGCCGCGGGCCGATCAACGCGTCGAGAACGACGCCGTGACCGCCGGCGAGAGCCATCTCGGCGATTGCCACCAGGAGCCCACCGTCGGAGACATCGTGCACCGCCGATACGGCGCCGGCCCGGATCAACCCTCTCACCGAGTCCCCGGTCCGGCGCTCGGCATCGAGATCGACCGGGGGCGGCGCGCCGAACGTCCGGTTCAACATCGCCTGCAGATAGAGCGACTGGCCGAGATGGCCGGCCTCTTCCCCGAGCAGCATGAGCACGTCGCCCGGGCGCTTCAGCGCGATCGTCGCCATCATGGCCACGTCGGGAATCAGCCCGATGCCGCCGATCGCCGGCGTCGGCGGAATCGCGACGCCATTCGTCTCGTTGTAGAGCGACACATTGCCCGAGACGACGGGGAAGGAGAGGGCGGCGCAAGCCTCGGCCATGCCTTCGACCGCGGCCGCGAATTCGCCCATTATCTCGGGCCGCTCGGGATTGCCGAAATTCATGCAGTCGGTGACGGCAAGGGGATCGGCGCCGACGGCGGTGAGATTGCGCCAGCATTCGGCGACCGCTTGCTTTGCGCCCTCGAACGGGTCGGCGGCGCAATAGCGAGGCGTCACGTCGCAGGATATGGCGAGCCCCTTATTGGTGCCGTGCACGCGCACCACGGCGGCGTCGCCGCCGGGTCTCTGCACGGTGTCGGCCATGACCATGTGGTCGTATTGCTCCCAGATCCAGCGGCGGGAGGCGAGCGCAGGCGAGCTCAACAAGTATCCGAGCGCGGCGAGCTGGCGGTCGGGGGCCGGCACCGTCTCGGGCGCCACGACCGGTTGCGGCTCGGTCTTGGTCCAGGGCCGCTCGTAGACGGGCGCCGCATGGGCCAGAGCCGCGAGCGGGATGTCCGCCTCCACCGCGCCGCGATGGCGCACCACGAGGCGTCCCGTGTCGGTGGTGTAGCCGATGATGGAGAAGTCGAGCTCCCATTTGCGGAACACCCGCTCGGCGGTCTTTTCCGAGCCCGGCTTGAGGATCATCAGCATGCGCTCCTGGCTCTCGGAGAGCATCATCTCGTAGGCGGTCATGCCCTCTTCGCGCGTGGGCACGCGGTCGAGCTCGAGATCGATGCCGACGCCGCCTTTGTCGGCCATCTCGACCGAGGAGGAGGTGAGCCCCGCCGCGCCCATGTCTTGAATGGCGACGATGGCGTCCTCCGCCATCAACTCGAGACAGGCTTCGAGCAGAAGCTTTTCGGTGAACGGATCGCCCACTTGCACGGTCGGGCGCTTCTCCTCCGAAGCGTCGTCGAACTCGGCCGACGCCATGGTGGCGCCGTGGATGCCGTCGCGGCCGGTCTTGGAGCCGACATAGACGACGGGATGGCCGACGCCCTTCGCCGCCGAGGTGAAGATGCGGCCGGAATCGACCAGCCCCACGCACATGGCGTTGACCAGGATATTGTCGTTGTAGCGCGGATCGAAATTGGTCTCGCCGCCGACCGTCGGCACGCCCATGCAATTGCCGTAATCGCCGATGCCTGAGACCACGCCGGCCACGAGGTGACGCGTCTTGGGATGATCGGGCGCGCCGAAGCGCAACGCGTTCATATTGGCGATCGGACGCGCGCCCATGGTGAAGACGTCGCGCATGATGCCGCCAACGCCGGTCGCGGCGCCCTGGTAGGGCTCGATATAGGACGGATGGTTGTGGCTCTCCATCTTGAACACGGCCGCTTGGCCGTCGCCGAGATCGACCACGCCCGCGTTCTCGCCCGGCCCCTGAATCACTTGCGGGCCTTCGGTCGGGAGCTTCCTGAGCCAGACTTTCGAGGATTTGTACGAGCAGTGCTCGGACCACATCACCGAGAAGATGCCGAGCTCGGTCAGCGACGGCTCGCGGCCGAGCGCCCCGAGCAGCAATTTGTACTCCTCCGCGCTAAGGCCGTGTTCGGCGGCAGTTTCCGCGGTGATCCTCTCATCCGCTTTCGCGGCGCGCGCTGCGACGTTCAATGGAGCGTCTCCACGAGAGAGAGGAACATCTTGGCGCCGTCGGTGCCGGAGAGAGTGGCATCGGCGAGGCGCTCGGGATGCGGCATGAGCCCGAGAACGGTCCGGCGTTCGTTGTAGATGCCGGCGATGTTGCGGCGCGAGCCGTTCGGGTTGGCTGAAGTGGTGATCGCGCCCTCGGCGTTGCAATAGCGGAAGGCGACGCGGCCTTCGCCTTCCAAGCGGTCGAGCGTCGCTTCGTCGGCGAAATAGCTGCCGTCCTTATGGGCGATGGGAAAGCGGACGACCTCACCGCGCGCGTAGTGGCGGGTGAAGGCCGTGTCGTTGCGTTCGACGCGCAGGAGCACGTCGCGGCAAATGAATTTGAGCGTGGCGTTCCGCATCAACAGTCCGGGAAGCAAGCCCGCCTCGGTCAAGACCTGGAAGCCGTTGCAGATGCCGAGCACGGGCGTGCCGGCTTTCGCGCGCGCCACCACTTCGCGCATCACCGGCGAATGCGCCGCCATGGCGCCGGAGCGGAGATAGTCGCCGTAGGAAAACCCGCCCGGCAGCACGATCAGGTCGCTCGCCGGAATCTCGGAATCGCCGTGCCACACCATGGAAGGCGCGCTACCCGTGGCGGCGTGCAACGCCACCGCCGCGTCGCGGTCGCAATTCGATCCGGGAAAGACGATGACGCTCGCTTTCATGTTCCTGCAATGTCTCCCTTGTCATCGCCCGGCTTGACCGGGCGATCGAGTAATCGGCGGCATGAATTACTGGATGCCCGCTTTCGCGGGCATGACGTTTCCCTCAACGACTTCAGGAAAAACAAACTTGGTCTCAAGCCGCGTCGAGCTCATAGGCGTAGTTCTCGATGATGGTGTTGGCGAGGAGCTGCTCGCACATGCGCTCGACCTCGGCGCGGGCGCGGCCGGGATCGGTCTCGACCACCTCGACCTCGATATATTTGCCCTGGCGCACGTCGCCAACCGAGCCGAAGCCGAGCGCGTGCAGCGCGCCGGCGATAGCCTTGCCTTGCGGATCGAGCACGCCCGGCTTCAGCGTGATGGTGATGCGCGCCTTCATTCTCCCTCGCCGCGACCGCTATTTCGAGCGCACCAGCACCGGGCCGGTTCGCGTCCGCATCGGGTTGTCCACATGCAGCCCGAGCCGGCGCGCGACTTCCTGATAGGCCTCGACCAGTCCGCCCATGTCGCGGCGGAAGCGGTCCTTGTCGAGCTTGTTCTGCGTCTCGATGTCCCACAGCCGGCAGCAATCGGGCGAGATCTCGTCGGCGAGCACGATCCGCATCTGTTCGTTTTCCCACTGCCGGCCGAACTCGCATTTGAAATCGACGAGCCTGATGCCGACGCCGAGGAACAGCCCCGAGAGAAAGTCGTTGATGCGGAGCGCGAGCGACATGACATCGTCGATCTCCTGCGGCGTCGCCCAGCCGAACGCAGTGATGTGCTCCTCGGTGACCATCGGGTCGCCGAGCTGGTCGTTCTTGTAATAGAACTCGACGATCGAGCGGGGGAGCGCGGTGCCTTCATCCAAGCCGAGCCGGGTCGAGAGCGAGCCCGCGGCGACGTTCCGTATCACCACTTCGAGCGGAATGATCTCGACCTCGCGGATCAGCTGCTCGCGCATGTTGAGCCGCTTGATGAAATGGGTCGGGACGCCGATCTCGCCGAGCCTCTGGAACAGATACTCGGAAATGCGGTTGTTGAGGACGCCCTTGCCCTCGATCTTGTCGCGCTTCTTGTTGTTAAAGGCGGTGGCGTCGTCCTTGAAATGCTGAACGAGCGTGCCGGGTTCTGGCCCCTCGTACAGGATCTTGGCCTTGCCTTCGTAGACGCGCCGGCGGCGGTTCATATTGGGGTCCTCACTCACGATGGCTCTGACGGCTGACAAGCGCCAAAGGCGCGGGCGCTCAAAGTGGCCGCGCGCAACTTGTAGATTGCCATTGCCGGAATTGACTTAAAGGGTCTCGGGCCAACTTAGCGTAAGGGTAGGAGGGGTACAATGTCTGCCGGGACGCAGCCGGTTTGTTCCCGCAACTTATTGATTTTCAGGGCTTTTGGGGTTATCCCTCGGTCCGGCGCTGGACGCGGTTCCCCCAGGGATTTGTCACGGTACGCCCCGAATTGAAGGGGCTCAAGGAGGCGAAAGGCCAATGACCACTTTTGAGGAACGCCAGAAGGGCTTCGAGCGGAAATTCGCCCACGACGAGGAGCTCAAGTTCAAGGCGACGGCGCGACGGAACCGGCTTCTCGGCCTGTGGGCCGCCGGCGAGATGGGGATCGCGGGCGACGCCGCTCAAGCCTATGCCCGCGAGGTGGTGAAGGCCGATCTCGCCGAGCCCGGCGAGGAGGACGTCTTTCGCAAGATCAGGGCCGATTTCGACGCCAAGGGCGTCAACCAGTCCGACCATCAGATCCGCCGCATGATGACCGAGATGATGGGCCAGGCCATTGCCCAAATCGAATCCGAAGCCAAAGAGTGAGCGCTTCCATGCGCGAAGATCGGATTCGCAAGGCCGTGAAGGACGGCCGCACCCTGTTCAATGCCTGGCTCACGCTCAACAACCCCTTCCTCATCGAGCTGATCGGGGAAGCGGGCTGGGACTGCCTCACCATCGACCAGCAGCACGGGCTCGGGGGCAACGAGGCGCTGGTCGGATGCTTGACGGCGGCGCGCGCCTGCGGGCTCCCGGCGATCGTCCGTGTCGCCGAGAACAGTCCCGGGCTCATCGGCCGCGCGCTCGATGCCGGCGCGCAAGGGATCATGTGTCCGCTGATCGCGAGCGTCGAGGATGCGGAGGCGTTCGTGCAGGCGGTGAAATACCCGCCGCACGGAAATCGCAGCTGGGGCCCTTACCGGGCGCGGCTCGACCACCCGGGCGCCGACTACTTCAAGATCGCGAACGATTGGACCATCGCCTGCCCGCAGATCGAGACGAGGGGCGCGCTCGACCAGCTCGACGAGATCCTCGCGCTCGACGGCGTCGACATGGTCTGCTTCGGCCCGAACGACCTCTCAGTAGCCCTGACGGGCCGGCTCGACATCTGGGCGCCCGAGGTCAAGGAGGCGATGACTCTGGTCCTGAGCAAATGCCGGGAAATGTCTGTAATCTCGTTCGTTTTCGCCAACGACGCCGAGTACGCCAAGCCGCGGCTGAAGGAAGGGTGGGACATGGTCGCTGTCGGCACCGACGCGGGCTGGTTTGCGAAGGGCGCGGCCGAGGCGAGGGCCGTGACCAAAGCCAACTCTTAGGCTGACGCCAAGCCCGCTCTGTGCCAAGATGAGTCGTCGCGGGCAGGGGGCCTTCCATGCGAATCATCTTCGGCTTGTTCTGCGCTGCTGCTTTTGCTGGCAGGGTTGCCTGAGGCCGCGCGCGCCGACGGCTATTACGCCAATGGCGGCGGCTATATTCGCGGTCTTTCCGCGCTATCCCTACCGCGCGGGCCACTACCCGAAGGCCGACTGGTACTACCAGCTGCCGCCCTACGCCGCGATCGATCCTTCCTTCTATCGCCGGCGCTTTTTCATGATGGCGCAGGAGCGCGACCGCTACCGCTATATGCCGCATATCTTCCGCGGCTACAGCGACGGCGACCAGATCGAGGACATCGACATCCAGGCCGTAGGCGGCTCGCTGTCGGTGACGAGCTACGGCAACGAGCACCAATGCCGCTGCTGGCTCGGCGCTGATCGGTGCGGGAAGCCTAAGTCCCGAACACGCGCTTGAAGATCGTATCGACGTGCTTCAGGTGATAGCCGAGATCGAACTGGGCGCGAATTTCTTTCGCCGATAGCGCCTTGGTCACGTCCTTGTCGGCGAGAAGCGCGTCGAGAAAATCGGCGCCGCCCTCCCATACTTTCATGGCGTTGCGCTGCACCAGCCGGTAGGCCTCCTCGCGCGGCACGCCGGCCTCGGTCAGCGCGAGCAGCACGCGCTGGGAGTGGATCAGGCCGCCGAGCCGGTCGAGATTTCCCTGCATGCGCTCCGGATAGACGACGAGGTCCTTGACGATCGAGGTCATGCGCGCCAACGCGAAATCGAGCGCGATGGTGGCGTCGGGGCCGATCACACGCTCGACCGAGGAATGGGAGATGTCGCGCTCGTGCCACAGCGCCACGTTCTCGAGCGCCGGCATGACATAGCCGCGCACGAGCCGCGCGAGCCCGGTCAGGTTTTCCGACAGGACCGGGTTGCGCTTGTGCGGCATGGCCGAGGAGCCCTTCTGGCCTTCGCTGAAATATTCCTCGGCTTCGAGCACTTCGGTGCGCTGCAAATGCCTGATTTCGATCGCGAGCCGCTCGAGCGAGCTTGCCACCACCGCGAGCGCGGCGAAGTAGGCGGCGTGCCGGTCGCGCGGCACGATCTGCGTCGAGATCGGCTCGACCTTGAGGCCGAGCTTGTTCGCCACGTATTCCTCCACCCGCGGATCGACATGGGCGAAGGTGCCGACGGCGCCCGAGATGGCGCAGGTCGCGACCTCCTCGCGGGCGCGGACCAGCCGCTCGCGCGCGCGGGCGAACTCGGCAAAGGCGACGGCAAGCTTGAGCCCGAACGTGGTCGGCTCGGCATGAACGCCGTGACTGCGGCCGACGGTCGGCGTGTCCTTATATTCGAAGGCGCGGGCCTTGAGCGCAGCAAGGAGCGCATCGACATCGGCGATGAGAATGTCGGCCGCCTGGACGAGTTGCATATTGAAGCAGGTGTCGAGCACGTCGGAGGAGGTGAGCCCGGCATGCAGGAAGCGCGCCTCGGGCCCGACATGCTCGGCGACCGAGGTGAGGAAGGCGATCACGTCATGCTTCACCTCCCGCTCGATCTCCTCGATGCGGGCGACGTCGAAGCCGCCGCGCTTTTTCACCGCGTCCGCCGCGTGCTTTGGGATCAGGCGGAGATTGGCCATGGCCTCGGCGGCATAGGTTTCGATCTCGAGCCAGATGCGGAACCTCGTCTCCGGCTCCCAGATCCGGGCCATCTCGGGGCGGCTATAGCGGGGAATCATGGTTTTCGATGCGGCCTTTCCGCGAGCAACATGCGGCAAGAGGCGTTAACCTCAAGCAAAGAACCAGAGCGCCGCTTGGATCAGGCCGGCGGTCAGATGTCGGCTGTCTTGGCTTCGCGCGGCCCGAATATGGCGACGAAGATCGCGGCAGCCACGGTGAGGGCGGCATAAGCCGGGCGCGGCGGCAGGAACATATCCAGCAAGAATGTATAGAAGTCGTTGAGCGAGGCAAAATACAAGCCGGTGAGCGACCAGTCCTGCTGGTTCGGATAGGTGGCGTGAATATAGATGAAGCGGAGCAATCCGCCGAAGGCCCCGAACGCCACCGCAAAGATCATCATGGCGAACAGGAAGCGGATGGTGAAGCCTCGCCGGGCGGCGAAATTCTGCACCCACCAGGTTGAAAGCGCGGCCAGCGCCCCGGCGAAGCCGACGATGCGCAGCGTATGCCGGGTCTGCTCGTTCATGACGGTGTTCACGTAGTCGCCGACCAGCAGCCCCCACATGGAAAAACCGATCACGAGCGCGAAAAGGATGGCGAGCACGAAGCCGACCACGTTGTCCATTGTCAGTTTCTTCATTGCGTCCACCCGCCGTCGTCAATCCCGATGTAGGCTTAACTATGCAGGGGAATTCGGCCCGCCGCAATCGGGGCAACCCCATCATCCTGAGGTGGCCGCGAAGCGGCCCTCGAAGGACCCCGCACTTGCCGCCTTGAGCCATTTGTGGTCCGATCCCCGGCCCCGCGGCAAGGAGGGGACGACCCCATGGCATTCGAGGATCTGAAGGCGGAAATCGCGCTTCTCTTCAGTCAGATGGAGAACCAGCCCGAGGACCGGCACGAGCTCTACTTGCAGATCAGGGAGAAGCTCAACGAAATGCGCGCCTTCGGCCTGCCGCTGCCTGACGATCTGGTGCGGCTCGAGAAAGAGCTTGAAGCCGAATTCAAGGCCGAGGAGCGTCCGGCCAAGAAGGGCTAAGCCCGAGGCTCAGCCCGTGGGCGCCTGATCGCCGATCTCTTCGTAGCCCCCCTTCGACCAGCGATAGACGGCGTAGGGCGGAAGATTCGGATCGCCCTTTTCGTTGAACTTGAACTTGCCGACCACCGTGTCGAACTCGGTGTCGTTGAGGGCCTTCACCACATCGGCCGACGCGGTCGACTTGGCCTTCTCCGCCGCCTGCTTCCACGCTTGGAGCGCGGCGTAGGTGTAGAGCACGTAGCCCTCGGGCTCGATGCCTTTGTCCTTGAAGCGCTTGACCACCTCGGCCGCGGCTGGGTTCTTGCGCGGATCGGGCGAGAAGGTCATCAGCGTGCCTTCGCCCGCCGGTCCGGTGATCGACCAATATTCCTGGGTGATGAGCGCGTCGCCGCCCATCAGGATCGTATTCAGACCCTGGTCGCGCATCTGGCGCACGATCAGGCCGCCCTCGGTGTGGTAGCCGCCAAGGAACAGCACGTCGATATTGGCCTGCTTCAGCTTCGACACCAGCGCCGAATAGTCCTTCTCGCCGGCGGTGATGGCCTCGTAGAGCGCTTCCTGCTTGCCAGCAGCGTTCATCGCCTTCTTGGTCTCGTCGGCGAGACCTCTGCCATACGCGGTCTTGTCGTGAACGATGGCGATGTTCTTGTCGGCAAAATGCTTGGCGAGATAGGCGCCGGCGACGCCGCCCTGCTGATCGTCGCGGCCGCATACGCGATAGATATTCGGTCCGGCGCGGTTGTCGGTAAGGGCCGGATTGGTGGAGGCGGGCGAGATCTGAACCAGATCGGCCTCGGCATAGACTTGCGAGGCGGGGATCGAGGAGCCCGAACAATAATGCCCGGCGATGAGGGCAACGCCCTTGCTGCTCATCTGGTTTGCCACCGCGACCGCTTGTTTCGGATCGCAGGCGTCGTCGCCGATCTGGAGGTCGAGCTTCTTGCCGAGCACGCCGCCGGCGGCGTTGATGTCCTCGACGGCGAGTTCGGCCCCGTTCTGCATCTGCGCGCCGAAGGAGGCGTATTGACCCGTCACCGGACCGACCATGGCGACCGGCGTGGTGCTTTCCCCGCCTTCGCCGCAGCCAACCGCCAGGACGGCGAAAACAAGGGCTGCGATCAGCCCGGTCATGCGCTTCATTGCTACCTCCCTCTGCTCGATCACATCCACTCTACAACAATTGTCAGGGCGCCAGTGCGAGATCGCTTCAGGCGCGCCGGTTGCGCCAGGTCAACGGGCTCGTGCGTTCGTAGAGCCAGCGATATTGCGTCACCATCTGCGTCGTCCGCATCAGGCGAAAACCGAGGCAAGCACCTGCGAGAAGCACGACATAAGTGACGAGATAATAATAGGGGGAGAGGAGCGCGCCGTCGAACAGGGCGTAATGGAAGAAGCGGATCGCGGCGGCGAGCAGCGCTATGTAGACGAAAATCCGCCAGAACGGCTTCCACGACCGCGCCAAGCTTTGCCCCGAGAGGAACGCCGCCCCGCCGCCGATGATGACGGTGAGCACGAGGAAGACGCGGAGACCGTCGTCGGAGAGGAGGCTCATGTCCGTGCCCCGCTGGCGCCATGAGCGCCGCCTTCGAGATATGCGGCCTTGACCTCTTCGGCTTCGAGCAGCTCGCGGCCGGTGCCGGACATCGTGATCTTGCCGTTCACCATGACATAGCCGCGATGCGCAAGCTTGAGCGCGTGATAGGCGTTCTGCTCGACGAGGAACACCGTCAGTCCCTGCCGGTTCAGCTCTTTGATCGTCTCGAAGATTTGCTTGACGATGAGCGGCGCAAGTCCAAGCGACGGCTCGTCGAGCAGCAGCAGCTTGGGGCGTCCCATCAGCGCCCGGGCGATGGCGAGCATCTGCTGCTCGCCGCCGGACAGCGTGCCGCCGCGCTGCCCCTTGCGCTGCTTCAGCACCGGGAACAGCGCGCACACCCGGTCGAGATCCTTGTCGAAGCCCTTCGGGTCGTTGGCGATGAGGGCGCCCATCTGGAGGTTTTCCAAAACCGTCAGCCGCGGAAAGATGCGCCGCCCTTCCGGCGACTGCGCGATGCACAATCGCGCGATCCTATGCGTGGGCAGCTCGGTGATGTCCTCGCCTTCGAACAGGACATTGCCGTTGGCCGCGCGCGGCCGCCCGCAGATCGTCATCATCAGCGTGGTTTTGCCGGCGCCGTTCGCGCCGATGAGCGTGACGATCTCGCCCTTCGAGATGTCGAGGCTCACCCCGTGCAGCACCGGAATGTTGCCGTAGCCGGCGGTGACGTCCTTGATGGCAAGCATGGGCGTGCTCACAGGCCAACCTCGCTCTCAACCTTGCCGAGCTCTTTCTCGGGAACGCCGAGATAGGCGGCAATGACACGGGGGTCGTTGCGGACTTCCTCCGCGGTCCCGTCGGCGATCTCCTTGCCGTAATCGAGGACGACGACGTGGTCGGAAATGCGCATCACCACGCTCATGTCGTGCTCGATAAGCAGAATGGCGATGCCTTCTTTTTCCCGGATCGAATAGAGCAGCTCATTCAGTCCTTCGCTCTCGCGCGCGTTGAGGCCGGCGGCAGGCTCGTCGAGGCAAAGCAGGAGCGGGCGCGTGCACATGGCGCGCGCGATCTCGAGCCGCCTCTGATCGCCGTAGGGCAGCGCGCCCGCGACCGTGTTCGCGCGCGAGGTAAGGCCCGTGCGCGCGAGCCACTCTCGCGCCAGCGCGATCGCGTCCCGTTCGGCGGCGCGATAGCCGCCAATGCCGAGGAGAGCGCCAAAGGTGAGCCCGGAGGCGCGACTGAGCCTGTCGTGCTGCGCCACCATC
Source organism: uncultured Alphaproteobacteria bacterium (assembly GCA_963802845.1). Lineage (GTDB taxonomy): Bacteria > Pseudomonadota > Alphaproteobacteria > Rhizobiales > Methyloligellaceae > Methyloceanibacter. Next base: position 76,988 of record CAWDKA010000025.1, on the reverse strand, counting down.
AGGTTCTCGAGCACGGTCATGCCCTTGAACAGCCTGATGTTCTGGAAGGTGCGGGCGACCCGGGCGTACGCGTTGATGTCGTGATCGTCGAGGCGCTCGAGATAGAAGCGCGATCCGCCGGGATGGGTGAGCCTGATCATCCCTTCGGTCGGCTTGTAGAAGCCGGTGATGCAGTTGAACACGGTGGTCTTGCCCGCGCCGTTCGGGCCGATCAACGCGGTGATGTCGTGGCGTCCGCACTCGAAGGAGACGTCGTCAACCGCGGTGAGGCCGCCGAAGCGCATGGTGAGGTGCTCGACCTTGAGGACCGGGTCCTTCTGCCACGAGCTCATGCGCGGCGCTCCTTGGCTGGAGCGGCGCTGCCTTCCGGCTCGAGCAGGATCGAAGGTGTTCGCGACGACACGATCCCGCGCGGGCGCCACAGCATGATCACGACCATGGCGAGCCCGAACAGAAGCATGCGGTAGAGGGCTGGGTCGAAATCCGGACCGAAGATGACTTTGAGGCCGTGGGTGTGGCGGAGCGCCTCGAAGCCGCCGATCAGCACGATCGAGGCGAGCGCCACACCGAGCTGGCTGCCGAGGCCGCCGAGCACGACGATGGCGAGAATCGTCGCCGAACTCGATGAAGGTGAACGATTCGGGGCTGATGAAGCCCTGGCGCGTCGCGAAGAACGCGCCGGCGAAGCCGCCGAACATGGCACCCGTGGCGAAGGCGGAAAGCTTGGTGAGGGTCGTGTTGATGCCGAGCGAGCGGCAGGCGATCTCGTCTTCCCGCATCGCCTCCCAGGCGCGCCCGACGGGGAGGCGCCGCAAGCGCAACGTCACGGCGATGGTGATGAGGGCGAGCGTGAGGATCACGTAATAGAGAAAGACGATGCCCTGGAGCGGATCGTATCTGATGCCGAAGAAGTTGCTGAAGGTGACATCGCCGCGCGGCGTGAACGCCAGGCCGAACAGGGTGGGATCGGGAATGCCGGAAATGCCATTCGGTCCGTTGGTCACGTCCGTCCAGTTGAGCAGGACGATGCGCACGATCTCGGCGAAGGCGAGCGTGACGATGGCGAGATAGTCGCCCCTGAGCCGGAGCACGGGCAGGCCGACAGCGCAGCCCCAAAGCGCCGCCGCCAGTCCCGCAAAGGGAAGACACATCCAGAAGCCCCAGCCGAAATTGGTCGCAAGAAGCGCGAAGCTGTAGGCGCCTACGGCATAGAAGGCGACATAGCCGAGGTCGAGCAGCCCCGCGAGCCCGACCACGATATTCAGCCCCGAGGCGAGCATGACGTAGGTGAGGAGGACGATCGAAAGATCGAACAGGTAGCGGAGCGGCAGCCCGAGATGGAGGGTCTTCTCCAGCGCGAGCCCGACGATGGGGAACAGCACCGCCGCGACGATCAGCGCGATGCCACCGTAGTTTGACGCACGCTTCGCGAAATCCTGTCAGCCTGGTGGGCTTGGGCAAGTGCCAGCTCCAGTTCCACCAGAAGAGCTCGAGCAGGAGCCGCCCGACAAAGACAATGCCGACCGCGGTGGCGAGAAGGAGCGGGCGCGGCTTCAGCGTCAGCCCTTGCACCGTGTCAACCGTGCGGATGCCGAGGACGAGGCAGAACAGGGCAAGAGCGACCAGCGCCGACAGGGCCGCGTTCACGAGCGCCGGCTTGAGGCGGTGACTGAAGGACTGACCGCGCTCGGCCAAGACGCTAGACCTTCTCGACTTCGGGGCGGCCGAGCAGGCCGGTCGGGAAGAAGATCAGCACGATGGCGAGCATCGAGAAGGCGGCGACGTCCTTGTACTCGATGGTGAAGTAGGCCGACCAGAACGTCTCGATCAGGCCGATGATGAGACCGCCGAGCATGGCGCCCGGCAGCGAGCCGATGCCGCCGAACACTGCCGCGGTGAAGGCTTTGATGCCGGCGACGAAGCCGATGTAGAAGTCGATCACGCCGTAATAGAGGAGGTAGAGCAACCCGGCCACGGCCGCGAGCGCGGCGCCGAGCACGAAGGTGAGCGAGATGGTGCGGTCGACATTGACGCCCGACAGCGACGCCATCAGTCGGTCCTGCTCGCAAGCGCGCTGCGCGCGGCCGAGCGCGGTGCGGGTGATGATGAGCCAGAACACGATCATCAGCACGAGCGTCGTCACGATGATGAGGATCTGGATGTTGGAGATGCTGGCGGCGAAACCGCCCTCTTCGAACAGGACGTAATTTCCGGTGACGACCGGCTGAAGCGGCTTCACCCGCGCGCCTTGCGCCACCTGGATGAAGTTCTGGAGGATGATCGATATGCCGATGGCGGTGATGAGCGGGGCGAGGCGAAACGACTCGCGCAAGGGCCGGTAGGCGATGCGCTCGATGGTCCAGCCCCACACCGCCGTGAGCGCCATGGCGAGAAGCAGCACGATGAGAAGGGCGAGCGGGATCATGGTCACGCCCACGCTCAACAGCACGAGGAGCAGAATGAGAGCGATGAAGGAGCCCACCATGAAGATGTCGCCGTGGGCGAAATTGATCATGCCGACGATGCCATAGACCATGGTGTAGCCGATGGCGATCAGCCCATAGATCGAGCCAAGCGCGATCCCGTTGATCAGCTGCTGCAGGAAGTAGGCCATTCCCCGCGCCCCCCTTGCACGCGCCTGGCGACCGCCAGGGCCGGCCCCTTGAGCGGCCCTTTTCTTACCAAGAAGGCCGCGCCCGGCACAACGCCGGCAAATCCGCTGTATAGGCGAAGATCAGAGCAACAAATGCGAGCCGTCACAATAGGGCGGATCGCCGGTATCTTTGCAGCCGCAAAGCAACGCAAGCTCGGTGCGCTCGGCCGTGAAGGTCAGGGGTTCGATCCCCGTGCCCGCGTGCGACCCGTCGCAGAAAGGCTGCTTCTTGCTCCGCCCGCAACGGCACCAGCTATAGCGCCTGCCGGCCTCAAGCTCGACCTGATAGGGGTTAAGCTGCGGTCGCTCGGGCTCTGCCATTTAGCTGTCCTTTGCGAAAGCCGCACCTGGCGGCCGCGTCTGGTCTTGCTTAGCCAATTCGCCTCGCCGGCACAAGAAAACCGGCTTGCCCAAAGCATAGGGCGGCCCGTTAATTCACTGGGAATCTGTTTGGCGGCAGGATGGTTGGAACCCGATTCGAGCGGGCCGAACTGTCGCGCCGCAAGGGCAGGAAAGAGCTTGAGTCGATGGCGCATCCGGACCATAGAGGGCGAAATGCCGGGCCGGCCGCGGCCGTTGCGGCGGACGGCGAGCCCTCTTCAGGGCGCTTCAGTCGGGAACGGGGGGCCAAGGCACATTTAGAGGCCGCTCATGGCTGAAGTCATTTTCGCGCTCGTTTCCATCCTGGCCGTCTTCGGACTGGCCATGAACCGCGCCCCGCTGCGCGCTTGGGCGCTTGCGACCGCAGTTTTCACCTTGAGCGCGCAGATGGGGCTCATGCACGGCGAGCTCCATTGGCCGGCCTTCCCGTTGTGGTCGCTGTTCGGCTGGCTCGTTGCGGCGCTGCTCTTCGCCGCGAGCCTCCCCAAGATCAAGCGCAACTATTTCGTGCTTCCTGCTTATCGCGCGCTCAAAGGCGCGATGCCCGCCATCTCGGAGACCGAGCGCGAGGCGCTGGAAGCGGGCACGGTCGGCTGGGACGCCGAAATTTTCTCGGGCACGCCGAATTGGGAGAAGCTCCGCCGCGTCGCGCCGATCACGCTGACCGCCGAGGAGCGCGCCTTTCTCGACGGGCCGACGACCGAACTCTGCCGCAAGCTCGACGATTGGCGCATTCGTCATGAGCTCGAAGACATTCCCGAGGACATCTGGCGCTTCGTGTGCGAGCGCGGCTTCCTCGGCATGCTCATCTCCAAGGAGCATGGCGGCCTCGGCTTCTCGGCTCAGGCCCAATCGCTCGTCCTCGGCATGATCGGTTCGCGCAGCGCCGGCGGCGTCACCATCGTCATGGTGCCGAATTCGCTCGGCCCGGGCGAATTGATCGAGAAATATGGAACGCCCGAGCAGAAGGCGCACTTCCTGCCGCGCCTTGCCCGCGGCGAAGAGATTCCCTGCTTTGCCTTGACCGGGCCGTTCTCGGGCTCGGACGCCGCCGCCATGCGCGACGTCGGCATCGTCGCGCGCGGCAAGCACGAGGGACGCGACACGCTCGGCATCAAGCTCACCTGGGACAAGCGCTACATTACGCTCGCGCCCAACGCCACGCTGCTCGGCCTTGCCTTCCGCCTGTTCGATCCCGAGAACCATCTCGGCCGTGGCGAGGATATCGGCATCACGCTCGCGCTGATCCCGACCAACCACCCCGGCGTCGAGATCGGACGGCGGCATCTTCCCGGCGGCACCGGTTTCCCCAACGGGCCGACGCGCGGTCGCGACGTGTTCGTGCCGATCGATTGGATCATCGGCGGCGAGGAGCGGGCGGGCCGGGGCTGGCGCATGCTGATGAGCTGCCTCGCCGCGGGGCGCTCGATCTCGCTTCCCGCGACGAGCGCCGCCGCCGCCAAGGGCCTGCTCCGCACCAGCACGGCCTATGCCCGCATCAGAAAGCAGTTCAATCTGCCGATCGGCTTCATGGAGGGCGTCGAGGAGCCGCTCGCGCGCATGATCGAGACGGCTTACGCGCTCGAGGCCGCCCGCGCTGTCACCGCCGCGATGGTCTCCGCCGGCGAAAAGCCCGCCGTGATCTCGGCGCTGCTCAAATACGTTTCGACCGAGCGCATGCGCCAGAGCATCAACGATGCGCTCGACATCCATGGCGGCAAGGGCATCTGCGACGGACCGAGCAACTACCTTCAGGGCGCCTATCAGATGACGCCGGTGACGATCACGGTGGAAGGCGCCAACATCCTCACCCGCACGTTGATCACCTTCGCGCAAGGCGCGCTGCGCAGTCACCCTTATCTCTTCACCGAGATCGAGGCGCTGCAAGATGAGGATCGACAAGCGCGGCACCGAACGTTTCGCCCGCGCCTTCGAAGACCATGTCGCCTTCACCGTCTCCAATGCCGCAGGCGCGCTGTTCCACAATCTGACTTTCGGCCTCTTCGCCTCGGCGCCGGCAAATGCGGGCGACACCAAGGTGTGGTGGCGCGAGCTTGCGCGGGCGTCGCGCTCCTTTGCCCTCGTCGCCGACGCGACCGTCGCCCTTCTCGGCGGCGGACTGAAGGTGAAGCAGAAGATCACCGGCCGCATGGCCGACGCGCTCACCGAGCTCTATCTGCTCTCCTCGGTGCTCAAGCGCTACGACGACGACGGCCGTCCCAAGGAGGACCTCAAGGTCGTCGATTTCTGCGCCCGCAACTGCCTCCATCGCTTCGACCAGGCGCTGCTCGGCGTCTTGCGCAATTTCCCGGTGAGATGGGCGGCATGGGCGATGACGCCGCTCGTCTTCCCCTTGGGCGCGCGGCGGCGGCCCGCGAGCGACGCGGCGGGCAAGGCGATCGTGCGCGCTGCGCTCGAGCCCGGGGCGTTCCGCGACCGTCTCACCCGCCACATCTACCTCACCGACGATCCGCGCGACCGGATCGGGTTGCTCGACTATACGCTCGCCAAGGCCGTCGCCTGCGAGGAGGCCGACAAGAAGCTCGAGCGCGCGATCCGCAAGGGCGAGGTGAAGCGTTTCCACGGCAACGACTGGCTCGCCGAGGCCGAGGCGAAAGGCGTGCTCACCGCGAGCGAAGCGCGTGCGCTTGCCGAGCTTCGCGATCTCGTCGCCCGCGTCATTGCTGTTGACGATTTCTCGCCAAGCGAGCTTGCGCGCGGCCGGTCGCCGGCGTCTGAAGACAGCGCCACCCGACCCGAAAATATCGCCGCCGAGTAGCCCTCCCATGCCGACGACGCTTCCCGATTTGCAGGACTGGCGGTTCACCGTCGATTTCGAAGGCATCGCCTGGGCGGTCGTGGACCGCGAAGGCGAGAGCATGAACTCGCTCGGCCGCCGCACGACCGAGGAGCTCGGCGAGATCGTCGCGGCGGTCGAAGAGGCGGCCGCCTCGGGCGCGGTGAAAGGGCTCGTTCTGATCAGCGCCAAGGAGAGCAGCTTCATTGCCGGCGCCGATATCAGGGAATTCGAGCGCTTCGACACCGAGCAAAAGATCGAAGACGTGGTGCGGCAGACGCTCGAGCTTGTGAACCGGATCGACCGGCTCCCCGTGCCGGTCGTCGCCGCCATTCACGGCTATTGTCTCGGCGGCGGGCTCGAACTCGCGCTCGCCTGCGACTGGCGCATCGCCGATCGCGAGGAGGGGACCCGGCTCGGCTTCCCCGAGGTGAAGCTCGGCATTTTCCCGGGGCTGAACGGCACCGTGCGCGCCATCGCGGCCGCAGGTCCCCTCGACGCCATGACCGCGATGCTGACCGGCCGCATGCTGCGCCCGACGGCGGCGAGGGCAATCGGTCTCGTCGATCAGCTCGTGCCGACCCGGCACAATCTCCGCTGGGCCGCGCGCAAGGCGGTGCTGCAGAAGCGCAAGTCGCCGGGCGCGCCGTGGTGGAAGCGGCTCATGCTCAAGCAGCCGGTGCGCGGGCTGCTCGCCAAGCGGATGCGTGCTCAGGCCGCGGAGAAGGTCCGCGAGGAACATTATCCGGCGCCGTTCCGCCTCATCGACCTGTTCGAACGTTACGGCGACGACCCCGCGCGCATGCGCATCGCCGAGACCGAGATGTTCACGCCGCTGATGGCGAGCGAGACGTCGCGCAACCTGCGCCGCGTGTTCAAGCTGTCGGAGATGTTGAAGGACGAAGCGCCCAAAACCGGGTTCAAGCCGCGGCGCGTTCATGTCATCGGCGCCGGCACGATGGGCGGCGACATCGCCGCCTGGTGCGCGGTTCAGGGCATGCAAGCGAGCCTTCAGGATCTCGACGAAGCGCAAATCGCCAAGGCGCTCGCCCGCGCCAAGGTTCTGTTCAAGCGCCATCTTCGCACGCCGCTCGCGGTAGAAACCGCGGCCGCGCGCCTTATCGCCGATCCAAACGGCAAGCATGTCAAGCGCGCCGATGTGATCATCGAGGCGATCGTCGAGAAGCTCGACGTCAAGCAAAGCCTGTTTCAAGAGCTCGCGCGCGAAGCAAAGCCGGACGCGGTGCTCGCAACCAACACGTCCTCGCTCAGGCTCGAGGATATCGCTAAACCCCTCAGCGATCCCGGGCGTCTCGTCGGGCTGCATTTCTTCAACCCCGTGGCGCAGCTTCCGCTGGTCGAGGTGGTGCGCGGCGAGCGGACGCGCGAAGAGGAGGTGCGCAAGGCTTGCGCCTTCGTCACCGCCATCAACAAGCTGCCGCTGATCGTGAAGAGTTGCGCGGGCTTCCTCGTCAATCGCGTGCTGGCGCCGTACATGATGGAGGCGGTGCGCCGCTATCAGCTTGGCGAGCCGCGCGAGAAGATCGACCAGGCGGCGCTCAAATTCGGCATGCCGATGGGGCCGCTCGAGCTGATGGACATGGTCGGGCTCGACATTGCCAATCATGTCGGCGAGGAGCTCAACCTGGCGCCCGAGGGCGACAACGTTCTCGCCGGCCTTGTCAGGCAAGGCAAGCTCGGGAAAAAGACCGGCGAAGGGTTCTATCGGTGGGAAGAGGGCAAGCCGAAGCGCGAGCAGGTCGCCTACGATCGGGCGGAGTTGGACCGGCTCGGCCGCGAGCTGGTGCAACCGATGCTCGACGAGGCCGAGCGCGCGCTTTCGGACCGCGTGGTGGCGAGCGCCGATCATGTCGATGCCGGCATGGTCTTCGGCACGGGCTTTGCGCCCTTCCGCGGCGGTCCGCTCCACTACCGGCGTAACGAGCGTGCGGCGACGGCCGCCGCTTCATAGGTCAGGAAACGGGACGAGATGGCTGAGGCGAAGATGCGGCGCGTTGCGGTGTTGGGGGGATCGCGCATTCCCTTTTGCCGTTCGCACACGGCTTACGCCGAGCTCACCAATCTCGACATGCTGACTGGGGCGCTTGGCGGCCTCGTCGATCGCTTTTCGCTCCACGGCGCCCATATCGACGAAGTGGTCGGCGGCGCCGTCGTCACCCATGCCAAGGATTGGAACCTCGCCCGCGAGGCGGTGATCGGCAGCGCCCTCGCCCCGACGACGCCCGGCATCACCATGATGCAGGCTTGCGGTACGAGCTTGCAGGGCGCGCTCGGTCTTGCCGCCAAGATCGCCACCGGACAGATCGAGTTGGGCATCGCCTTCGGCTCGGACACGACGAGCGACGCGCCGATCGTGTTCCAGCGCAAATTCGCCCAGCGCCTCGTCGCCTTGTCGCGAGCGCGCGGCTTCGGCCAGAAGGCGGCAGCGTTCAAAGGCTTTGCCCCGGCCGAGCTCGCCCCTCAGCCGCCCGCGACCGCCGAGCCCCGCACCGGGCTCAGCATGGGCGAACATTGCGAGCTGATGGCCAGGGAATGGGGCATCGGCCGCGAGGCCCAGGATCGCCTCGCCTATGAGAGCCACAAGAAGGCGGCCGCCGCCTACGACGAAGGCTTCATGGACGACCTCGTGATCCCCTTCGCCGGCGTGTTCCGCGACAACAATGTCCGCGAGGACATCTCGCTCGAGAAAATGGCCGAGCTGAAGCCGGTTTTCGACCGCTCGGGGGCGGGAACGATCACCGCCGCCAATTCCACCCCGCTCACCGACGGGGCGGCAGCGGTCCTCCTCGCCTCGGAAGAATGGGCAGAAGACCGGGGGATACCCGTCCAGGCCTACCTCGGCCTGGGCCGCACTTCCGCCGTAGATTTCGTTCAGGGTGAAGGACTTCTGATGGCGCCGACGGTTGCCGTGAGCGATCTCCTCAAGCAAACTGGCCTTGCGCTACAGGACTTTGATTATTATGAGATTCATGAAGCCTTTGCGGCGCAAGTGCTGGCGACATTGAAGGCATGGGAATCGGAAGACTATTGCCGCCGCCGTCTGGGACGGAGCCAAGCCTTGGGGTCGATCGACCGGGCCAAGCTCAACGTCAAGGGCTCATCAATAGCTTTCGGTCATCCTTTTGCGGCGACGGGCGCGCGAATCATCGCGGTCTTGGCCAAGCTCCTGCATGATGAGAGCGGCCGGAGGGGTTTGATATCGGTTTGCACGGCGGGCGGCATGGGTGTCGCCGCCATCGTCGAGGGTAAGGGAAGTTGAACGGGCACAGGCCGCGATAGCCGGCCGAAAGCCGCCACAGGGCGAAAACAGTGGGCCTCGCAGGGTTCGGTAAGGACAGGGGGAAAGCGGTTTAGCGGAGGTTGCCACGGCGGGAGGTACGCCGATGGCGCGACGATTTCGGAGGTCCTTATGAGGCATCAATGCGCTGCGGTGGTCGGGCTCTTGACCGTCGCCCTACTTGCTCCCGTCAGCCCGTCCCACGCCGCCTCGGCCGATCCCACCGGCTATTGGAAGAAGCCGGATGCCGAACGCGAGTCCAAGATCGAGGTCTTCAAGTGCGGGAAGAAGAAGACCAATCTCTGCGCCAAGATCGCCTGGCTCAAGGAGCCGAACGACAGCAAGGGAAAGCCTCTGCACGACGTTCGCAACGAGAATCCCGCCTTGCGCGGCCGGCCGATCCTGGGCCTGCCGATTTTCACCGACCTCGTTCCGAGCGCGCCTTCGACCTGGAACGGAAAAATCTATAATCCCGAGGACGGCCGCACCTACACCGCCACGCTGACGGTGGTTTCGCGCAAGCAGATCCTGCTCAAGGGCTGCAAGGCGTGGCTGCTCTGCGGCGAGAGGAATTGGTTCCGCACGGCTCCGCCTGAAGCGATCGCACCGGCGGTTCCGCCCGCGGAGGGCGAGCAGCAGATCGAGGCGTCGGTGACGCCGGACGCGCCGGCTTCCGCCGCCGCCGCTGCCGCTGAACCCGTTGCGGTCCCGAGCGCCGATGAAGCGCTCGCCAACGCTTCAACCGCACCCGCAGCGCCGAAGGAGATGCAAGCGACTGTCGCGCCGCAACTGCCGGCCGCACCCGCGCAAGCCGAAGAGGCCGAGGTGGTCCCGGTCGTGGCGCCCGAACCGCCTGCGCCTACGATTCAAACGACGGCCTCGCCCGTCGAGCCGCCGGCCGACGTCAATGCCGGAGGCGGCTATGGTTTCCTCGCCGCCTCGACCGATCCCGGCGCCAAAGCGCCGCAGTCGGGCGAGGACGTCTCGAGCATGATGCTGATGGCGAAGCCGATCGCGGCCGAAACCGCGACACCGACCGCTCAGCCGGTAGCCAAGACCCCGCTTCCTGAGCCGAAGGCGCAACCGAAGCCGCCTGTCGCGACCGCAGCCGCGAAGCCCACCGTGGTCCCCGCCGCGAAGCCGGTCACGACGGCCGCCGCGAAGCCCGCCGCGACCGCCACGGCCAAGCCAACCGCAACCGCGAAGCCGGCCGCGGCCCCTGCCGCCAAGCCGGTCACGACCGCTGCCGCGAAGCCCGCCGCCACGCCTGAGACCCAAGGCCAAGCCAGCGAGCAGGACGCCGCAATGCCGCCCGACGGCGAGACGACCGAGAGCATCGATCCGAATGCGGCCGAGACCGCCGACGCGTCCGCGCTTGAGCCGATTCCCATGACGCGGAGAGAGCGGCGCATGATGCGGAAACAGCAGCGCGATTACGAGCGAGCGCAGCAAGACCCGCTTCTGCCCTGGCTGCGCTAGAGCGCACGCGTTAGAACTCAGCCTGCGGAATTAGCGCGATTGACGGCGCGCCTCGGCGCGCAGTTCCTTCTTCGACAGCTTGCCGATCATGGTCTTGGGCAGCTCGTCGCGGAATTCGATTTCGGCCGGCAGCTCGAATTTGGAGAGCTTCTCGCTCAGATGCGCGTGCAGCTCAGCCGCCGTCGCCGCCATCCCGTCCTTCAGCTTGACGAAGGCCTTCGGCGCTTCGCCGCGATACTCGTCGGGAATCCCGACCACGGTCGCTTCGGCGACCGCGCCGTGCGCGTAGAGCGCGTCTTCGATCCGGCGCGGATAGACCTTGAAACCCGAGCAATTGATCATGTCCTTGATGCGGTCGACAATGAAGATGTAGCCGTCTTCGTCCATGTAGCCCACGTCGCCGCTGCGGAAGTAATTCCCGACGAACGCCGCTTCCGTCTCTTGCGGCTTGTTCCAATAGCCCGGCATCACCTGCGGGCCCGCGATGCAAATCTCGCCGGGCTCTCCCATCGGCATCTCTAGCGTCGGATCTTCGAGCGAGCGGATCGAGATTTCGGTGGCGGGGAGCGGCAGGCCGATCGATCCTTCCTTCCCGTTCTCGACGGGATTGCAGGTCGCAACCGGCGCGGTCTCGCTCAAGCCGTAACCTTCGACCAAGCCGCAACCCGCGATCGCTTCGAATTCTGCGCTTGACCTCGACTGGGAGCGCCGCGCCGCCGGAGATGCAATATTCGAGCGAGGAGAGATCGGCCTTGGCGACCTTCGGGTGGTGTAGCAGCGCGTTATAGAGCGTCGGCACCCCCGGCATGATGGTCGGGCGGAGCTTGCCGATCAGCTTGAGCGTCGTTCCGAGCTCGAATCTCGGGAGCAGGATCAACTCCATGCCGCGCGCAATCCCGTAATTCATGACGGTGGTCATGGCGAAGACGTGGAACAGCGGCAAGACGCCCAGCACGCGGTCGTGTTCCACTTGTTGGCGGTTCTGCCACAGGGTCACCTGGCCGACATTGACGGTAAGGTTGGCATGGCTGAGCATCGCCCCTTTCGGCGTTCCGGTCGTGCCGCCGGTATATTGCAGCACGGCGATCGCATCCGGAGCGATCGCGGGTCGCCGATAGCGCCCGTCATTGGCGAGCAGCGCGTCTTCCGTCACGATCCGGTTCTTGACCTTCGACGCATTCAGATTGGCAAGCTTCGCGCGTTGCAGTAATTTGAAGCCCGCCGATTTCAACCGCGGCAGCAGCTTGGGGAAGCTTGCGACCACCGCCTTTTCGAGCACCCCGCGTTCGAGCATCGCCTCGACCTTCTCGAACAGCTGCGCAAGGTCGAGCGTCACCATGACCTTCGTGTCGCTGTCGCGGATCTGGAACGCGATCTCTTCGAGGCTGTACAGGGGGTTGAAGTTGACCACGGTCCCGCCGGCCTTGAGCACGGCGTAGTAGAAGATCAGGAAGGTTGGCGCGTTGGGGAGCAGAAGTCCGACCTTGACCCCTTCGCCGACGCCGATCGCCTGGAGGCCCTTGGCGGCCCGGTCCGACAGAGCGCCGATCTCGGCGTAGCTGAGGCGCTTCCCCATGAAATAGGTGCAAGGGCGGGCGCCGTGGTTTTGGTCCGCCCGGTCGAGCAGGGTCCCGAGGAGCGCGGGCTCGAAGCGCGCGTCCCAATTCACGCCCTTGGGGTAGGATTTGAGCCAAGGGCGCTTCGGCCCCGCGCCCCGAGGCTGCTGAATTGTCGCAGTTGCAGAACGGGGCTTCCTCGCCATCAGTCTTTCCTTTTCATTAACTTACGGGCCGCAATGGTCCGAGCGGGAGCCGGGTGGTCGAGGCTCCGGCGGAACACTATATAATAGATCGCGTGGTAACCGCATTGGGGGGCCCAGAGGGTGCCCCGATTATGCTGAAAGCGTGGCGCAGGAAGGCGCAAAAAGGCCAATTTTCTTCGCGATGACAACCATGGACCGGCAAGGAATTGGGCGCCTAACGCGGGTAGACTCGAAAAGTTTTTAAGTCTATTCCAATGCCCGACTTGCCCTCGCATTAGCTATGATTTAGCCAGGGATCGCTAGACACAGACCCCCCAAGGGGCAGGGAGAGAGTGAAATGGACGAGGTGGCTACCAAGATCATCGAGATTTTGCGTAAGAACATGAAGGACCCATCGAAGGCCGTCACGCTCGAAACGCCCTTGACTGAACTTGAAATCGAATCGCTCGACCTTGCTGTCATCGTGTTCGATATTGAGGATACTTTCGGGATTGAAATCCCTTATAATGCCAACGAAGAAGTGGAAGCGTTCGCGACGGTTGGGTCCGTCGTGGATCGGGTGAAGGGGATCATCGCAGAGACGAAGGCTTCCGGAGCAGCAGCTTAGTCCAGCCATTTCCGCTCGGGTGCCTTCCCGGGACGTCGACCAGGCTTGGGAGTTACGGCTTAACGCTACATGACACACACTAACGGGCGCAGGCGCGTCGTGGTCACTGGCCACGGCGTCGTCACTCCTTTGGGCACAGGCGTAGACAAGTTTTGGGCGGCGCTCAAAAAGGGCGAGTGCGGCATACGCCAGGTTCAAAGCTTTTCGACCGAGGATCTGTACATCACCATCGCGGGTGAGGTGCCGGACTTCGATCCGAAAGTGCGGCTGCAAAGCAAGCCGCTCATGCTTGCCGACAAGTACTCGCAATATGCGGGCTGCGCGGCGCAGGAAGCCGTCGCCATGTCGAAGCTCGAGGTTCCGCTGAAGGACAGCGCGGCCTATCGCGCCGCCTGCATCATCGGCTCGGGCGTCGGCGGTCTCACCACGCTCGAATTCTCCTACAAGATGCTGTTCAAGGAGAACAAGCGCGCGACCCATCCGCTGACACTGCTCAAGGCCATCGGCAGTTCGGCCTCGGCCCATGTCAGCATCGAATATTCCATCAAGGGCCCGACCTTCGGCGTGGTCAGCGCCTGCTCGACCGCGACCCATGCCATCGGCCTGACCTACCGCATGATCCGCGAAGGCCTGGTCGATCTCGGCATCGCCGGCGCGGCCGAGGCCTCGCTCAATTGGGGCGCGACCCGCGCCTGGCAGGCGATGCGGGTATTGAGCCCCGACGGCTTGTGGCCGTTCTCGAAGCGGCGCAACGGCACCGTTCTCGCCGAGGGCGCCGGCATTCTCCTGCTCGAGGAGTATGAGCACGCCAAGGCGCGCGGCGCGCCGATCCTTGCCGAGCTCTTGGGCTATGGCATGACCGCGGATGCCGCCGACATGGTCAATCCTTCGATCGACGGGGCGTCCACGGCGATGCAGATGGCGCTCGATGATGCGGGCCTCGGGGCCTCGGACATCGACTATATCAACGCGCACGGCACGGCCACGGCGGTCAACGACATAAACGAGACCCGCGCCATCAAGCGCGTGTTCGGCAATTCGGCAAACAAGCTGTCGATCTCATCGACCAAGTCGATGCACGGCCATTGCCTCGGGGCAGGGGGCGGCATCGAAGCGGTTGCCGCCGTCAAGGCCATCGGCGAGGGCTTCGTGCCGCCGACCATGGGTCTCGACGAGCCCGATCCCGAATGCGATCTCGACTACACGCCGAATAAGGGGCGTGAGCGCGAGGTCAATTACGCCATGTCGAATTCCTTCGCCTTCGGCGGTCTCAATGCCGTGATCGTGTTCGGGCCGGCGCCGGCATAGAGATCGTTTCAGCCTTCCAGCGACAGTCTTGCGCTTTGAGCTTAGTGCCGGGGCGTTGCGTCTCCGCGCCTAACGGCTCGTCGCCGCCGCGCCTTCCTTCGTCGCTGAAGCCCGCCAGCATGTCATCGGACTCGGCGTAACGCGAGGTTTCCGGGGGCTTCGTCGCGGTCGATGAGTTGGGAACGTAGAAGCTCGCCGCCGATTGCACCGTGGGATTCTCGCCATTGACGCTGGCGGAGGAATCGATGGCGAACAGCTCGCCGCTTTGCTTCTCCTTGATAAGTGCCGCCCAGTGCGTCCATTTGCCGAAATCGTCCTTGGCGAAGGGCCGCTCAACCGCGTGATGGCGGATTAGTCCGTGGCGATCGAGCACGAGCAGATAGCTCGTCGTGTTGGTCGCCTCGTCGACGCAATCCTGCTGGCTCCGGTCGCCCGATCCCCTGAAATCCATGCTGGGCCGGTCCGACGCGGTTCCGGCCGCCGGCGCCACGCGCCGCTCCATCCACCCGATCGCGTTGGCAATCGCGCGGCGCTCCTCGCGCGGGCTGTCCGCGCGCGGGACCGTCGTCGTCACCACGAATAATTCGGCGATGTCGGCTTGCGTGAAGGTGACGGCCGTTTGCGCCTTGCAGCCATAGGCGTGACAGACCGTGACGATGTCGCCTTGAGGCGGCTTTGACGCAAACGTCTTGAAATGAGCCTCCGGCGGTCCGGCCTCGCGATAGACGCAGCCGCCAAGGAGGGCGAGGGCCGATCCGAGGAGACCGGCGACAAGCGCCCGCAACGCCCAAGAACGCAACGACACTCCGGACCCCGCCCACGCCGCCAAGACCATTGGCCGGGAGGAAGGATCGGTGCTGTTTATTGACGATTGGTTAGGACCGCGGGGCCCCGGGCTGCCCTACATCAAGCCGAGCCCGCGGAAGCTCGCATGGCCCTTCTTGCCGACAACGATGTGGTCGTGGACCACGACCCCGAGCGGCTTGCCCGCGCTCACGATCTGCTTGGTCATCTCGATATCGGCCTTTGATGGGGTGGGATCGCCCGAGGGGTGGTTATGTACCAGCACGATGGCGGTTGCCGACAGCTCCAGCGCCCGCTTCACCACCTCGCGCACATAGACCGGGGTGTGATCGACGGTGCCGGTCTGCTGCACCTCGTCGGCGATGATCTGATTGCGCTTGTCGAGGAAGATGATGCGGATTGCTCCTTATTCTCGAATCCCATGGTGGCGCGGCAATAGTCGATCACGGCCTGCCATGAGCCCAAACCGGCCGCTCCAGCACCTCGCCGCGCATGAGCCTCAGCGCCGCGGCGCGCACGAGCTGAGCTCGCCGACCGCCTCGCCATGCCGGGACTTCGCGCAAGAGCTCGTCCGGAGCGATCGCCTCGGCGAAGGTGCCGAAGCGGGCGATCAGCGCCTTGGCCAGGGCTTCGTGTCGCGCCGCGGCGCGGCGCGGAACAGGATCAGCTCGAGCAGCTCGTAATCGGGGAGGGCGTCGGCGCCGCCCTCGCGGAAGCGGCGTCTGAGCCGCTCGCGATGACCGAAATAATGAGGCTTGCCGGCATCCTTGAAGCCCATTCAGCCTTCGCCCGCTCAGTTTCCGTAAGGAGGCCGGTGCAACCCTTGCGGCGATATTGTGAACACCTGGCAGCCGGTCTCGGTCACGCCGACGGTGTGCTCGAACTGCGCCGACAGCGACCGGTCGCGGGTCACCGCCGTCCAGCCGTCCGACAAGATCTTCACATGCGGTTTGCCGAGATTGATCATCGGCTCGATAGTGAACAGCATACCGGGCTTGAGCACGAGCCCTTCGCCCGGCTCGCCATAGTGCAGAATGTTCGGCCGGTCGTGGAAGACGCGGCCGAGACCATGACCGCAAAAGTCCCGCACCACGCTGCAGCGCTCCGCCTCGGCATAGGTCTGGATGGCGGCGCCGATATCGCCGGTCGTGGCGTCGGGTTTCACCGCGGCCACGCCCCGCATCAGCGCATCGTAAGTCACCTCGAGCAGACGTTCGGCAGCGCGGGAAATCTTGCCCAACGCGTACATGCGGCTCGAATCCCCGTGCCAGCCATCGACGATCAGCGTCACGTCGATGTTGAGGATGTCGCCCTCTTTCAGCGCACGGGGGCCTGGGATGCCGTGGCAAACCACGTGGTTCAGGGAGGTGCAGATCGATTTGGGGAACCCGCGATAGTTCAGCGGTGCCGGAATGGCGCCATGGTCCATGGCGAATTCGAACACGAACCGGTCGAGCGCGTCGGTGGTCACCCCGGGCTTCACCTCGTCGACGAGGAGATCGAGGGCTTCGGCCACGAGCCGGCCGGCCTTCGCCATGCCGGCGAAATCGTCGGTGCTATGCAGCTTGACCTTGGTGTCGCGCGCCTGGGCGCGGGCGAATTCGAGATTGGACATGGGATACGATTATAGGGAACTGAAGCTCACTTAGGGTGAAATACCGCAATGTGCAACGGGTCTCCGCTCGCAAGGACGAACGAAGACCATGGCGAAAGGACGGCGAACCGCTCGCGGCGAGCTTTCGGCGAGCCTCTGGACTTCTCCTCGCCGCAAGCGTTTTCTTTCGCCATGACCGCTGAGCAGGACAACAAGACCGTCACGGCCGCGCTCCTCGTGATTGGCGAGGAGATCCTGTCGGGCCGCACCAAGGACGAGAACATCGCCTACATCGCCGCCTATCTCACGCGGATCGGCATTTCGCTGCGCGAGATCAGGGTCGTGGCCGATAGCGAGGCCGAGATCGCCGCCGCGGTGAACGCGCTCCGCCCGAAATATACTTACGTATTTACTACCGGCGGCATCGGCCCGACCCATGACGATGTGACCACCGACGCCATCGCCATGGCCTTCGGGGTCGAGGTCGATGTCGATCCCTCCGCCGTCGCCGCCATGCGCAAGCATTTCAGCGTGGAGGAGCTCACGCCGGCGCGGCTGCGCATGGCCCGCATTCCGAGAGGGGCCGCGCTGATCGACAATGCCATCTCCAGGGCCCCGGGCTTCATGCTGGAGAACGTCATCGTCATGGCGGGCGTCCCCCGCATCATGCAGGTCATGCTCGACGCGGTGGCGCCGCGCCTGGCGAGGGGGAAGTCCATCATCACCCGCGCGATCCGCCTCGACGTGCCCGAAGGGGACGCCGCTCCGGGGCTGTTCGATCTCCAGGCCGCCCATCCCGAGGTCCAGATCGGGAGCTACCCCTTCTTCGAAAATAAGCGTCTCGGCACCTATGTCGTGCTGCGGTCGACCGACGAAACGAGACTTGCCGCCGCCGTGTCAGACCTGTGGAAAATTATTGCGCGGGAGGGGTTTCAGGCCGTGGCGGCAGAGGGGGAGTGAGCCGGAATGGGTAAAAAACGAATCACTTGGCGTCTGGCGCGATAGCGGCCTGAGCCTGTCCCGGACGGCCGATCGGCGCTCGGTTCGGCGCGCCGATACCCGCGTCCGCGCGCATCAAAACACCGCGGCATGTCGTGAGCGCGCATCGTCAGCGCGCGCATCGTTGCATAACGCGAGGAGAGGTGCTCGGTGAATGGAGCGCCGCGTCGGCGCTGCTGAAGGAGAGCACGAGGCGAAAGCGCGCGCGAAAACGCGCGAGCGCCGCGCCCGAATGGAACGCCGCTTGGGTCAGCCAATCTATTGTTTTGGAAGGGAAAATAAAGGAGGCGCGGGGACGAGCCCCGCGCCTTTGCAAGTCTATTTCTTCCTCGCCGTCTTGCGGGCGACCTTACGCGCGGTCTTGCGCGCAGTCTTGCGCGTCGTCTTACGCGCTGCTGACGATGCTTTCTTCCTCTTCGCTGCCATAGTGCAATCCCCTCCTTAGGGTGGCTGCTGTTTAATTCACTCTGCTACATCCGCTCGCCGCTCGGCACGCATCGCATTTGAGACACGTCCCGTTGTCGACAAGGGAAAAGCCACGGCATTGTTCATACAGTTTCCTTCATGAGTTTTAACATGACTCATCGATAAGATATTGTCGAAACGCGTTCGGTGGACGATTCGCGCTCCGAGTTTTCCTACCGTGATATTTCGCATACTGCATTGCGCGGCTATGTCAACTATTTCTGCACATCGCCCAACTCGCGCAAACTTGCAAAGTGACGACCCAGACGGTCGGTTGCCTGGCGGTCGACACGTTCAATGCAGTGAGAGCATCGGGACATCAGCGCTCCTAGCTGCAGCCGCTCGTCGCGCCGCACGTATCGCATTTGAGACACGTGCCGTTGCGCACAAGCGTGAAATTTCCGCACTCCTGACAGGCTTCGCCTTCGTATCCCTTCACCCGCGCTTCGCTGATGAGGTCGGAGTCGCTGCGTTCGGCCTGAGCCTCGACGGTGCGGGGTTGGGAGTGCGCGACCGCGGCTGACGCTTCGGTCTCAGCCACGCCCGCCTCAGCCTCGAAGACATGGCCGGCGCCCGCGACACGGGCGGTGGGCAAGCGGTTGAGGTTCGCCAATCGCCGCTTGTCCTGGTCGCCGGCCCGCTTGCGGACGAAACCGCGAGAGACCCGCCCCTCAGTTCCGTGCTCGGCGACTTCGCGCAGCTTTTGCTCCTCGCCCGTACCGACCCCGGTATGACCGTTCTCGTTCGGATTGACGTGAGCAAGCTCGTTTCGCTCCAGATAGGAGATCGCAAGCTCGCGGAAGATATAGTCGAGGATCGAGGTCGCGTTCTTGATCTTGGAGTTGCCGCGGACCAGGCCGGCAGGCTCGAAGCGCGTGAAGGTGAAGGCTTCGACGAACTCCTCGAGTGGAACGCCATATTGCAGACCGACCGACACGGCGATGGCGAAATTGTTCATCAGCGAGCGGAAGGCGGCCCCTTCCTTGTGCATATCGAGGAAGATCTCGCCCAGCCGTCCATCGTCGTATTCGCCGGTATGAAGGTAGACCTTGTGCCCGCCGACGACGGCCTTTTGGATATAGCCCGTACGGCGGTCTGGAAGGCGCTCGCGCCTCCCGCGAGCTCTTCGACGAGACTCGAACCTCCCGCGCAAGTTCGCCCTCAAGCTCCGCCACGCGTTGCGTCAAGCGTTCGGCGAGCACAATTGCGCGCTGGGCCTGGGGCTGGTCCGAGGCGATCGCGGCCAGCACCTCTTCCTGCTCCTCCTCCTCGTCGGCGAGGAGCTGCGCGTTGAGCGGCTGCGACAGCTTTGACCCGTCGCGATAGAGCGCGTTGGCCTTGAGCGCGAGCCGCCAGGAGAGGAGATAGGCCTCCTTGCAATCCTCGACGGTGGCGTCGTTCGGCATGTTGATGGTCTTGGAGATGGCGCCGGAAATAAAGGGCTGCGCCGCCGCCATCATGCGGATATGGCTCTCGACCGAAAGGAAGCGCTTGCCCTTGCGACCGCACGGCGAGGCGCAGTCGAATACCGGCAGGTGCTCGGGATCGAGCCCAGGCGCGCCTTCGAGCGTCATCGCTCCGCAGGCATATTCGTTGGCGGCCTCGATCTCGCGCTTGCCGAAGCCGATCTCGGCCAGGAGGTCGAAATCGGGCTTGTCGATCCGCTCCGGCGAGAGGCCGAGCGGGCCGGTGAGGAAGTCCTCGCCGAGCGTCCAGCGATTGAACACGAACTTGATGTCGAAGGCCGAAGCCACCGCCTTCTCGATCGCGGCGATCTTCTCGGGCGTGAACCCTTTGGCGGCGAGCGTCTCGTGATTGACGCCGGGAGCGCCAGCGAGCGAGCCGCGGCCGACCGCATAATCGACGATGCGCTTGATCGCCTCTTCGGAGTAGCCGAGGCCCCGCAACGCGTCCGGCACCATGCGATTGATGATCTTGAAATAGCCGCCGCCAGCGAGCTTCTTGAACTTCACCAGCGCGAAATCGGGCTCGATCCCGGTCGTATCGCAATCCATGACGAGACCGATCGTGCCGGTCGGCGCGATCACGGTCGCTTGGGCGTTGCGGTAGCCGTGCTTGCGCCCGAGCTCGATCGCCTTCTCCCAGGCGTGCACGGCATGGGCGAGGAGGCGCGGATCGGGGCAGGAGGCGTGGTCGAGCGGCACCGGCGCCGTGTCGAGGTCCTCATAGCCGGACGCCTCGCCGGCAGCGGCGCGCGCATGATTGCGCATGACCCGGAGCATGGCCTCACGGTTCGCCGCATAGCCGGGGAAGGCCCCAAGCTCGCGCGCCATCTCGGCGCTCGTGGCATAGGATACCCCGGTCATGATGGCGCTGAGCGCGCCACAGAGCGCGCGGCCCTGCGGCGAGTCGTAAGGAACGCCCGACGCCATCAGCAGGCCGCCGATATTGGCGTAGCCGAGCCCAAGCGTGCGGTACTCGTAAGAGAGCTGGGCGATCCGCCGCGACGGGAATTGCGCCATGGTCACGGCGATCTCGAGCACGACCGTCCACAGCTCGATCGCGTGCTCGTAAGCCTCGATGTCGAAGCTCCCGTCGTCCTTGCGGAACGCCATGAGGTTGAGCGAGGCGAGATTGCAGGCCGTATCGTCGAGGAACATGTATTCCGAGCAGGGGTTCGACGCCTTGATCGGTCCGGCCGCGGGGCAGGTGTGCCAGTCGTTGACGGTGGTGTGGAACTGGATGCCGGGATCGGCGCAAGCCCAGGCGGCGTAGCCGATCTGTTCGAACAGCTCCTTCGCCTTCACCGTCTTGGCCACGGCGCCGTTCTTGCGGAAAGTCAAGTTCCAGTCGCCGCCGGCCTCGACCGCGCGCAAGAAGTCGTCGCTCACCCGCACCGAGTTGTTGGAGTTCTGGCCCGATACGGTGCGATAAGCCTCCGAATCCCAGTCCGTGTCGAAGATCGGGAACTGGATCGAGGTATAGCCCTGGCGGGCGAACTGGATCACCCGGCGGATGGAATTGTCGGGCACCTTCGCCTTGCGCGCTGCCCTGATCTCGCGCTTCAGCGCCGGATTGCGGTTGGGATCGAAGCAATCGCCGCCGTCGCCCTCGCAATTGACGCAAGCCTTGAGGATGGCGTTGAGCCGCTCGGCCAGTATCTTCGAGCCGGTGACGAGCGCCGCCACCTTCTGCTCCTCGTTGACCTTCCAGTTGATGTAGTCCTCGATATCGGGGTGGTCGATATCGACCACGACCATCTTGGCCGCGCGGCGCGTGGTGCCGCCCGATTTGATCGCGCCCGCCGCCCGGTCGCCGATCTTGAGGAAGCTCATCAGGCCGGAGGACTTGCCCCCGCCCGAGAGCGGCTCGTTCTCGCCTCTGAGCTGCGAGAAATTGGTGCCCGTCCCCGAGCCGTATTTGAACAGCCGGGCTTCCCGCACCCATAGATCCATGATGCCGCCCTCGTTGACGAGGTCGTCGTCGATCGACTGGATGAAGCAAGCGTGAGGCTGGGGGCGCTCATAGGCAGAGGTCGAAGCTTTGACCTCGCCCGTTTCGAAATCGACATAGTAATGGCCCTGGCTCGGGCCATCGATGCCATAGGCCCAGTAAAGACCGGTATTGAACCATTGCGGGCTGTTGGGCGCCCCCATCTGCATGGCGAGCATGTAGCGAAGCTCGTCGAAGAAGGCGCTCGCATCCTCTTCGCTGGTGAAAGTAGCCCCCCTTCCAGCCCCAATAGGTCCACGTGCCGGCCAGCCGGTCGAAGACCTGCCGTGCGTCGGTCTCGCCGCCGTAGCGCTCGGCCTCGGGGAGGGAGGCGAACGCTTCCTCGTCGGGGACCGACCGCCACAGCCAGGACGGGACCGAATTCTCCTCGACCCGCTTCGACTTCGCCGGCACGCCAGCTTTACGGAAATATTTCTGCGCCAGGATGTCGGCCGCGACCTGGCTCCAATGAGCCGGGACCTGCGAAGCGGGCGAGAGAGAACACCACCGAGCCGTCGGGATTGCGGATTTCGCTGCCGCTTTCCCGGAACGGAATGGCGTCATAAGGCGACTTGCCTGCCTCGGTGAATCGTCTCTCGATCCGCATCGCTTTCTTCCCCCTAGCCATGCGCTCTTTGCCGAGCGCGCGCGTAACCGCTGAAACTGGGGCGATTCGTGTTAGTCATCAACATATATGCACTCACTTCTTACTATACCACTAAAGGCTGTGGGGGAGTCTGGGGAAGTTGTGTGGACAGGGAGGGGACAGAAGAGGCCCAAATCCAGCTTGCCGCCGCGGTCCCTCGGGTCCCGGGCCGGCCGCCGCGGGCCCTTGAACCGAGCACATAATAATGGCGTCGCTCGAGCGCCAGGCCAGGGGCGCGGCCTGGACAGGGGCTTGGCCTTGAGGCCATAGTCCCGGCGCAAACGAAGAAGCGGCGAACGCTGGCATGGGACTTTTCACTGAACTCTTCGCCTGGTGGACCGGGAACACCATCGGCACGCGCCTCTATACCTGGCGGAAGGGAGAGCGCGTGGGCGAGGACGGTTTGGGCAACGTCTATTACCGCGAGCGGGGCGGGAAGCGCCGCTGGGTGATCTACCGCAAGCTGTCCGAGCCGTCGCAGGTCCCGCCCGAGTGGCACGCCTGGCTGCACTACACCGTCGATGTGCCGCCGACTGAGGAGCGCTACACGCCGCGTCCGTGGCAACAGGCCCATCGTCCGAATCTGACCGGGACTTTCGAGGCCTACCGCCCGCCCGGATCGACGCTCCGCCCCGATACGGCGAAACCCCCGCTGGATTACGAGCCGTGGCAGCCCAATTGAACGAGCCATCGGCGCTCGACGCCGAGCCGCCGAAGCCAGTGCAGCGCTGGACGGCGTCGGACTACGCCAAGAACGGGCGCTTCGTGCAAGAGCTCGCCGGCCCGATCTTCCACATGCTCTCGGCCAAGCCGGGAGAGCGCATCCTCGACCTCGGCTGCGGCGACGGCGCGCTCACGGCGGAGATCCGGGCGCTCGGCGCCGATGTCCTTGGCGTCGATCTGAGCGAGGAGTTGCTTGCCGTCGCGCGCATGAAGGGGCTTGCCGTACGCAAGGTTGACGGCCACGCGCTAGATTTCGTCTCCGAGTTCGACGCGGTCTTCTCCAATGCCGCGCTCCACTGGATGCGAAAGCCGAGATTGGTCATCGCCGGCGTCGCCCGCGCGCTTCGCTCGCGCGGCCGCTTCGTCGGCGAGCTTGGCGGCCACGGCAATGTCGCGGCGATCGGAACGGCGATCCGCGCCGTCGGCGCGCGCCGGGGCGCCGATCCCGCACTCACCGCGCCCTGGTTCTTTCCGACGCCGGAGGAGTACGGGCGCCTGCTCACCGAAGGCGGCTTCGCGGTGAAGGACATCGCTCTCGTGCCGCGCCCGACGCCGCTCAAGACCGGCATGGAGGGATGGCTCAGGACCTTCGGCAGGTCCTTTTTCGACCAGTTCCCGGAGCCTGAGCGCAGCGACGTCGTGGGCGAGGTCCTCGAATTGTTGCGGCCATCGCTCTGCGACACGGACGGGCGCTGGACCGCCGACCACGTTCGGCTTCGCTTTCACGCCGTGCGCGGCGACTGATCCGGGGCGCCACATCGATGCCCCAATCCTGGACGAGGCGTTTGCCGCAGGTCATGATGAGGAGAGGCGGGCTCGGCGAGGGGAGCGCTGCCTCGAACGACGCGATCATCGAACGGCCGGTTCACGAGGTTTGCGGCATGGCGGAACGAGCGAAGATCGGGAGCTTGCGCGCGGCCTCGTCCCTTCCTTCTCCTTTCATGCCTCGCGCTTGCCGTGTGCCTTCACCCGGGCGCGGCCTCGGCCGAAATCGTCAAGAACCCGATCGCCGTCTTCGCCGCTCTCGACAAGGTCACGGGGCGGATTTCGCATCTTGAGGTTCCCATCAACAACACGGTGGAGTTCGGCGCGCTCAAGGTGACGCCGAGAGTGTGCGACACCCGGCCGCCGACGGAGCAGCCGCGCACCGCATCATTCGTCGAGGTGGACGAAGTGAAGCTCACCGGCGAGGTGCAGCGGATCTTTACCGGCTGGATGTTCGCCGAGAGCCCCGGCCTTCACGCCGTCGAGCACCCGGTCTTCGACGTGTGGCTTACCAACTGCAAGACCAACGCGCCGCCGGCGCCCTCCGGCAATGCCGAGAACGCCGCCGCTCCCGGCGCGGAAGCGCCTGCCGGCGAAGCGCCGCCCGCTGAGGCGGCCCCCGCCGAAGCGCCGCCTGCTGACGCGCCGGCCGATGCCATGCCGCCGCCGCCGGGCGAACCCGCCGCCGACCCGCTGCCGTGGGCGAAGCCGCCGCCCAACGCTCCTTCGAGCAATCGCTGAAATTCGTCGCGGCTCACCTCGATCGCGCCGAAGCGTGCGAGGTGACCGGTCACGAATTGCGTGTCGAGGAGGGTGAAGCCGCCATAGATCAGCCGCGCCACGAGATAGACGAGCGCGATCTTGCTCGCATCGCGGGCGCGCGAGAACATGCTTTCACCGAAGAAGGCGCGGCCGAGATGCACGCCGTAAAGCCCGCCCACGAGCGCGCCGTCCTGCCAGACCTCGACCGTGTGGCAATGGCCGAGCGCGAACAGCTCGCGATAGAGGCCCCTGATGCGGCCGTTGATCCAGGTCGAGCGGCGGCCTGAGCGGGGCGCAGCGCAGCCGTCGATGACCGCCTCGAAATTGCGGTCGATCTTGACCTCGAAGCTACCGCTGCGAATGGTGCGCGCAAGGCGCTTGGGCACATGCATGCCGTTGAGCGGAAGAATGCCGCGCCGCTCCGGTTCGATCCAATAGAGCGCGTTGTCCTCCGCGCTCTCGGCCATGGGAAAGATTCCGCACGCGTAGGCCTTGAGCAGGACCTGCGGCGTGATCTCGATGGTGACGTCGTCAATCGCCGTCATCAGTTCTTCCCGCGGGCGTGTTTGGCGAGATGTTTCTCCAGCCAATGGATATCGTAATTGCCATCGACGATTTCAGGCTCGGACATGAGCGAGATGAACAACGGTATGGTAGTCTCGATGCCATCGACCACGAACTCCCCGAGCGCCCGCTTGAGCCGCATCAGGCACTCGTTGCGCGTTCTTGCATGCACGATCAGCTTGCCGATCAGGCTGTCGTAGTAAGGGGGAATAGTGTAGCCCGCGTAGGCGCCCGAATCGACCCTGACGCCCAAACCGCCCGGCGGATGGAAATGGGTGATCGTCCCCGGCGACGGCCGGAAGGTGTGCGGGTTCTCGGCGTTGATGCGGCATTCGATGGCATGCCCGTTGAACCGAATGTCCTCCTGCTTGAGCGAAAGCGGCGCGCCGGCGGCGATCCTGATCTGCTCGATGACGAGATCGATGCCGGTGATCATCTCGGTCACGGTGTGCTCGACCTGGAGCCGGGTATTCATCTCGATGAAAAAGAACTGGCCGCCCTCGTAGAGGAATTCGACCGTGCCGACGCCGCGATAGCTCAATTCCCGCATCGCCTTGGCCACCGTCTCGCCGATCCTCACCCGCTCGCTTTCGTTTAGCGCGGGCGAGAGCGCCTCCTCCCAGAGTTTTTGATGGCGGCGCTGCAGCGAACAATCGCGCTCGCCGAGATGGATGGCGTTGCCCGCGCCGTCACCCAGAACCTGCACCTCGATATGGCGCGGACGGCCGAGATACTTTTCGAGATAGACGGTGGCGTCGCCGAAGGCGGCCTTCGCCTCGTTGCGCGCGGTCATGAGCGCGGGCTCGAGCTCGTCCTCGGTCAGCGCAAGCTTCATGCCGCGTCCGCCGCCGCCGGCCGCCGCCTTGACCAAAAGCGGATAGCCGATCTCGCGCGCGGCGCGCGTCGCTTCCTTCATGTCCTCGACCGGGCCCGATCCCGGCACTACCGGAATGCCGATCTTCTGCGCCGTGACCTTGGCCTCGATCTTGTCGCCCATCAGCCGGACGTGCTCGGCGGTCGGGCCGATGAAGGTGATGTCGTGCTCATCGAGGATCTCGGCGAAGCGGGCATTCTCGGCGAGGAAGCCGTAGCCGGGATGAACCGCGTCAGCGCCGGTGATCTCGCAAGCGGCGACGATGGCCGGGATGTTGAGGTAGCTGTTCTTGGCCGGCGGGGCGCCGATGCACACGCTCTCGTCGGCGAGGCGAACATGCATGGCGTCGGCGTCGGCGGTCGAATGCACCGCGACAGTCGCGACGCCCAATTCCTTGCAGGCGCGTTGGACGCGAAGCGCGATCTCTCCCCGGTTGGCGATCAGGATCTTGTCGAACATCGCGCCCCGGTTAGCGTTGCTCGATCACCGCCAGCGGCTCGCCATATTCGACCGGTTGCCCGTCCTCGACGAGGATGGCGATGACGGTGCCGGCGCGGGGGGAGGGGATCTGGTTCATGGTCTTCATAGCCTCGATAATGAGCAGCGTCTGTCCCGCCGTCACCTTCGATCCGATTTCGACGAAGGGCGGCGCGCCGGGTTCGGCCGCGCGATAGGCGGTGCCGACCATCGGCGAGGTCACGGTGCCGGGATGGACGATGAACTCCTCGGCTTGGCCGGTTGCCCGTTTGGCCGGCCTCGGATTTTCGCTCTTCGCCGGGCGGGCGCTTTCGCGCGGCTCGCCATGGGGCAGGTCGGTTGTGAGCGTCGTGGTCAGGTTCACCCCGCGCGCGACCTTGATCCGGCGGCCTTCGTGCTCAACCTCGATCTCGGTGAGACCGGTCTCCTCGAGAAGCGCCGCCAGCTCGCGGATCAGCTCCTTGTCAAAACCGCCCCCTTGTCGGGTCATGGGTGGCTTCCCTTTTTCCTGCGCCGTCATTTCGCCTTCGCCGGCACGAGCGTTGACGCCAGCGCTTCGATGGCAAGCTCGTAACCCGTCGCTCCGAAGCCGCAGATCACGCCTTTTACCGCCTTGGAAATGTACGAATGGTGTCGAAACGGCTCGCGCGCGAAGATGTTCGACAGATGAACCTCGACGCAAGGAACCGTGCAAGCCAACAGCGCATCGAGCAGCGCGATCGAGGTATGGGTGAAGGCGCCGGCATTGACAATCAGCCCCGCGCCCTCCGTCCGCGCCTCCTGGATCCAGGCCACGAGTTCGCCCTCGTGGTTGCTCTGGCGAAATGTGACCGGGAATCCTAGCGCTGCCGCCTTACGCTCGCATCGGATGCGCAAATCGTCGAGCGTTTCCCGGCCGTAAACCTCGGGCTCACGGGTCCCAAGCAGGTTGAGATTGGGACCGTTCAACACGTAAATCGGCTTGGCCATGGCGGGTTGGAAACGCTTGATACGGCCGGCCCGGCGCGGGTTCGCTGCGCTCGTCCCGGCATGAGGGATCGGCCCCTTTACCAGCTTTTCGGCCGTTCGGCAAAATGCGTGCGGGCGTTCCTTTCAAGCCATCCCGGGACGTCGGGCGCGCCTAGCAGGTCACGTTGCAGCCCTTTTCCCGGATCTCGCCGATCTTTGCCACCAGCTGGTCGTAAAGGTCGTCGGGCGCGCCCGCGATCGTCCGGTCGCCGATCAGGTAGAGCGGCGTCCCCTGCAAGCCGAGCTTCTGCGCCAGCTCCTTGGTTTCTTCCAGCGCCTTGGCGATCGAGGGGTCCTCCATGTCCTTCTCGAGCTGCGGCACGTCGAGGCCGATTTCGGCTGCGACCCGAAGCGCCTTCTCTTTGTCGGACTTGCCCGGCGCCGCATACATCTTCTGATGCATCTCGAAATATTTTCCCTGCTTGCCGGCGGCAAGAGCGGCCTTCGCCGCCCATTCGGATTCCTCGCCGAAAATGGGCAGCTCCTTGAAGACGACGCGCACCTTGTCGTCGTTGTCGATGAGCTTGACCAGCTCCGGCAGCGCCCGGCGGCAATAGCCGCAATTGTAGTCGAAGAACTCGACCACGGTTACATCGCCGTCGGGATTGCCCGCGCTATAGGACAGGGGCGAGCGGAAGATGGCATCGGCATTGTCGCCAATGACCTTCTGCTGCTTCGCCGACTCTTCGGCCTGTTGCCGCTTGTCGAGCTCGGTCGTCATATCGACCAGGATTTCGGGATGCTTGGTGAGATAATCGCGCACGATATCGATGACGGCCTTCTCGTTGAGCGCGGCTCCCGGGGCATCGACCACGCCCGGCGCCGTGCGAGAGACGACGAGAAGGATAGCCGCGCTCACGAGCGCGGCCACGATTGCCGCCACGAGCGCCGTGGCCAGGCCTGTCTTGGGGGTCATGCTGAAATCTCCGGGGGCTGTCTATTAGTTGCGGGTCTTGGGCAGCTCGAAAGCCAAAATGTCGTCGGCCTTGATCCAGTTGGGCGTCCCGTCGATAAAGCCGTCCCTGGCGCGCTTGGCCTGTTGCTTGGCAAGCTTCAGCTGACCTTCATAGAAATACGCCTCGGCCGATGCAAGCGCGGCTTGCGCCATGAACTGTTTCTTCGCGCCAACCGCCTGTGCAGCCTCGGCTTTCCGGGCGTAAGCGGCCGCCAGCATGCGGTACCCCATGGCGGAGCTGTCCTCGCGCGCGAGCGCGGTGCGCAGATTGCTGATGGCCTCATCGACAAATTTCGGATTGTTGGCGCCGACGAGCGCCTGGCCCAACATCACCCGGAGCAGCGGCTCGTTGGGAGCGAGCCGGACCGACTTGCGGAGCGGCGCGACCGCCGCTGCAGGTTTGCCGCTCTCGAACAGGAACTGGCCCTTGATCTCGTAGAAATAGGCCCAGTCGGGCTTGGCGGCGATCAGCGCGTCGATGAGCGGCACGGCGACATCCATGCCGGACTTCCGGTAGGTGGCGATCGCTCTTGCATAGTTGGCGGGCAGGCTCTGATCGGTGTTTGGGTAGCGGTTGAACACGGTTTGCGGCTCGTCGATAAAGCCGAACAGCTTCGCCCGCATCAGGTCGTGCCGGAACTGGAGCTCGGGCGCATCGAGATTGTTGTAGTAGGGGCTCGACTCCACCAGCGTCCTGAGTTGCACGATGCGCGTCTGCGGCAGCGGATGCGTCATCAAATAGGGATTGATGCCTTGAACGCCGACAAGCTTGCTACCCATGAACTCGAAGGTCTCGAGCATGCCGCGCCCCGATTGCTTGGTGGCGTTGAGGAACGTGATGGCAGCCTGATCGGCCGACGATTCCTCGTTTTGCCGGTAGGCGAGCAGAGTGCGGAAGGCGGCATCCGTTCCCCCTCCGGCTATGCCCATGCCGGTTTGGCCCACCCCGGGGGCGCCGGCGAGCGCACCGCCAACCATCGCCGCGACGCCGAGCAGTTGCATCATAAGCGCCGCCGATTTGGCGCGCGAGACCTGGGTTCTGAGCCGGGCAAGGTGACCGCCGGTGATATGGCCGCTCTCATGGGCGATGACGCCGATCACCTGATTGGGCGTTTTGGCGGACATCAACGCGCCGGCATGCATGAACATGTTGTGCCCGTCGACGACGAAAGCGTTGAAGTTGGGATCGTTGACGATGTGAATGTTGATCGCTTGCGAGCCGAGACCGGCCGCGCCGAAGATCGGCTTGGCGTAAGCGCGGATCAGCGCTTCGGTTTCAGCATCGCGGATGAGGCCGGCCGCGTTCGCCGAGGTCGATGCGATCTGAGCGGCAGCAAGTCCGCACACGAAAATCGCGCGGAGCCGCCGCGCTTTCGACCGGATTGCAACTTGAGCCTTTGACGGCATGGGTGTTCGGCTGTTCGCTTGGCGCGACGGGAATCCGCGGCAAAGCCGCCGGTATTAAGCCATCTCTCCGCCGCCGCTTGGATTGACGGTCGAATACGGCGACAACGTGACGGGTGACTGCGCCCTCATGCTGGCGGAAGCGCGGGGCACGCGTGCGAGGCGCGCCCGCACTTGGCTCTCATTCTAGCGCTGCCACCAGCCCCGGCGGCGCGGCGTCTCCGGTTCGCCCTGAACGTCGGCCGGCGCTTCCCTTGACGGTTCCGGCTCGACCGCGCTTGCGAAGGTCTCACGCGCTTGTGTTCGAGCGGACGCCTCCTCCTCGCGCGCGGCTCCTCTGCCGTTGTTCGCGTCATCGGCGGGCGGCGCGCCTCTCTCGCCCTGGGCCTCGATGCGGCCCTCGACCGATCCTTCCTCTCCAGGGGCTCTCGGCGGACGTTGTCCGGACCGGCCGCGACGGCCGCCGCGGCGGCCTCTCCGGCGTGGTCCTTTGCGGGCTTGCTCGCCGCCGTCCTCTTTCGCTTCGCTACCCCGCGATTGAGCAGGGGCAGCCGCCGGCCGCTGCTCGGCGCGTTCCTCCACCTCCTCGTCGTGCCTCGGCAGGGCCGCATGCGAGGGTCGCTGATGCTCAGCGCCTCCCTCGCGCCCCCGCCGCCGCCGTCTTCGCCGCGACCGCGATCGCGGCTGCTCGGCCTCCGTTTCCGCCGTAGCTTCGGGCGAGGGCAGGCGGCGTCTCTTCGTGATGATGGGCCCAATCCATATGCACCGCGGCCGGTCCGTTGGCGATCTCGCCTTCGGCCGCGCGCTCGATCACGAACTGCGAGATGTGCATGTCCTCATCGGCATTGACCGTGATGGGGACGCGATAGCGCTGCTGGATATCGTTCAGGTGGAGGCGTTTCTGATTGAGGATGTAGAGCGCGACATCCACCGCGGTGGTGGCGGCGAGCGGCACCACGCCATCGGTGATGAGCCGGTCCTCGATCGAGCGCAGGATGTCGAGGGCGACCGACTCGACCGACCGCACCATGCCGGTGCCCTGACACATCGGGCAGGGCTTGGTCGAGCCTTCGAGCATGCCTGTCCTGAGTCGCTGCCGCGACATCTCGAGCAAGCCGAAATGGCTGATGCGCCCGACTTGAATGCGCGCGCGGTCGTGACGCAGCGCCTCCTTGAGCCGCCGTTCGACCAGCCGGTTGTTGCGGCGCTCGTCCATGTCGATGAAATCGATCACGATCAATCCGGCGAGGTCGCGTAAGCGAAGCTGCCGGGCAATCTCTTCGGCGGCCTCGAGATTGGTCTTGAGCGCGGTGTCCTCGATATTGTGCTCGCGCGTCGCCTTGCCCGAGTTCACGTCGACCGAGACGAGCGCCTCGGTCTGGTTGATGACAATGTACCCGCCGGATTTCAGCACCACCTGCGGCGAGAACATCGCCGCGAGGTGACGCTCGACCTGGTAGCGGATGAAGACGGGTTCGGGCTCCTTGTATGGCTTCACGTTCTTCGCATGGCTCGGCATCAGCATGCGCATGAAGTCCTTGGCTTCGCGGTAGGCGTCGTCGCCCGCGACCAGCACCTCGTCGATGTCCTTGTTGTAGAGGTCGCGGATCGAGCGCTTGATCAGGCTTCCTTCCTCGTAGACGAGCGCGGGCGCGGTCGATTTCAGCGTGAGGTCGCGCACGTTCTCCCACAGCCGCAACAGATAATCGTAATCGCGCTTGATCTCGGTCTTGGTGCGCTGGGCGCCGGCGGTGCGGATGATGAGCCCCATGCCTTCCGGCACTTCGAGCTCGCCGGCGATTTCGCGCAAGCGCTTGCGGTCGGTGGGATTGGTGATCTTGCGCGAGATGCCGCCGCCGCGCGCCGTGTTCGGCATGAGCACGGTGTAGCGGCCGGCAAGCGAGAGGTAGGTGGTCAGGGCCGCGCCCTTATTGCCGCGCTCCTCCTTCACCACCTGCACCAGAATGATCTGTCGGCGCCGGATCACCTCTTGGATCTTGTAGGGACGTCCGCGCCGGCGCCGCGCCCGCTCGGGCACTTCCTCGAGCACGTCCTCGGAGCCGACCAACTCGACCGTCTCGGCGACGATATCGCTTCCGCCGCTCTCTTTCAGCGCCACCGGCTGACCGACGATCTCGGCAGGCTCGGCGTCATCGTCGTCTTCGCCCGCGGCGGGCTCGGGCGCGACGGTGAGGTTGCCCTCTTCGACTTCGATGTCGGGCTCGTGCGCGGGCTCCGACACTTTGTGGATGAGATCGGTCGCCTCCATGGCGACAACCTGCGGATCCTCGCGCGGAGTGGTGTCGATCTCGTCGTCGTCGTCGGGCTCGAATTTCGCAACCGAAACGACCTCGACCGGGCTTGCGCTGGGCGAGGGTGCGTCGCGGCGTCCTTGGCCGTCATTCCGCCCGCGGCCCCGGCGCCGGCGTCCGCGGCGTCGTCCGGCCGCGGCCTCGTCTTCGGCTGCCTCCGCGGCGAGCGCGCGGCTCTCCTCGGCGGCCTCTTCCTCGAGCAGCGCCTGGCGGTCCGCGACTGGAATTTGGTAATAGTCAGGATGAATTTCAGTAAAAGCCAAGAAGCCGTGGCGATTTCCTCCGTAATCGACGAAGGCCGCCTGCAACGACGGTTCTACACGCGTCACTTTGGCAAGATAAATATTGCCCCTGAGTTGCTTCTTGCTTGCTGATTCGTAGTCGAATTCCTCTACCCGATTACCCCTTACCACGACGACCCGGGTTTCCTCCGGATGCGCCGCATCGATTAGCATTTTGCTTGCCATTTTCTGTTATCTCCGCCGCGCGGGCCTCGGACGGCGGATCTGAAATCCGCTGATCGAGCGTCGGGTCCGAGCCCAGCGCGCGCCAATGACCAATAGACCATGATTCGCCGCGAGGCCCCATGGACGGCCCTTTCGGGCTCAGAACACCGGCCACAACCGGCCGGAAGGGGATCGGCAGCATCGAAAAAGTATCGTGGTTTTCCGATACTTATATGATTAAGCCGATCTTGCATCGCAGTCCTCATCGCCGCGTCTCGAACGCGGCTCGAGAGATTATGGCGGCGTACTCTCACCTTGCCGCCCTTTCGAGCGTCCAGGCCATCCGAACGAGGCCTGACGCGGGAAACAATTCCGCCCTTATCGCCGTTTGGCGTCCGAGGGCTCTGGCTCGCTTGGCGAGCCCGATCCTTATTACGGGTACGGAGGGAGATTTTGCAAGCGTTGCAGTGCGGCGCCCGGAAATGCGCCACAACGGTCGCTTAACGACTGCGTGGTTAAGATTTCGACGGATTTCGAGCCCATTTTGACGCAACGAGAACCTGCCGCGAGCCGCCGCGATCCGCGGCGCGGTTCGTTCGCGGGTTAGAGTATGGGGGACGATGCGCGTTCGGCGTGTCTTGCTAGCGGCGGTGCCGGTTTTGGCCTTCGGGCTGCAATTGGCGCCGATCGCGCAATCCTTCGCGGGCGGCGCCGAGCCGAAGCCTGCCGTCGCCAATGACGCGCGCGTTGCCGGCGACAGGGAGCGTACGCGCTTCATCGCCGATCTTTCCAAGAAGGTCGACGTTCACGTCTTCGCTCTCGGCAATCCCTATCGCGTCATCGTCGATGCCCCCGACGTAAGCTTCCAAATGCCCGATGGGGTCGGCAAAGCGAAGCGGGGGCTCGTCACCGCCTATCGCTACGGATTGTTCGCACCCGGCAAGGCGCGCATCGTCATCGATGTCGACGGACCCTTCCTCGTGGACAAGGCCTTCGTTCTCGAACCGCGCGACGAACAGCCCGCGCGGCTCGTCATCGATCTCGTGCCGACCGACGAAAAGACATTTCAAGCCAAAATGAAGGAAACGAAGCCCGAGACCGAAAACCAGGCGCCGGTCACCATTCCGCCGCCGCCTTCGAGGCCTCCCAACGCGAAGCCCGTGGTCGTGCTGGATCCCGGTCATGGCGGCCTCGACCCCGGGACGAAGAGCGCGGCCGGCATGACCGAAAAGGAGGTCGTGCTCAACTTCGCCCGCGTATTGAAGTCGAAGCTCGAAGCCTCGGGCCGGTACGAGGTCTATTTGACGCGCGAGGACGATACTTTCCTCGCTCTTCGCGAGCGCGTGGCCTTCGCCCAGAAGAAGGGAGCCGGCGTCTTCCTCTCGATCCATGCCGACTATTTCCCGCAAGAAATCGACAAGACGACCGGCGCCACGGTCTACACGCTGTCGGAGCAAGCCTCTGACGAGGAGGCGAGGGCCCTTGCCGCCAAGGAGAATTTTTCTGACGCGCTCGCCGGAATCGAGCTTCCGAGCGACAGCGACGAGGTGCTCGCCAATATCCTGATCGACTTGGCCCAACGCGAAACGAAAAACCGTTCCGCTGTGTTTGCGCGTTCCATCGTCGGAGAGCTTGGCGCGCGGAGCACCCTGCATACCCGCATGATCAAATCGGCCGGATTTCGCGTTTTGAAGGCTCCCGACATCCCCTCGGTGCTGCTCGAGCTTGGATTCTTGAGCAATCCCGACGACGAAAAGCTGCTCACCTCCGAGGCCTGGCGCGAGCGCACCGCCGAGGCCGTGGTCAAATCGATCGACGTCTATTTCGCCAAGCGCCTGGCCCAAAGCCCCTATTGACCTTCCGCGCCTAAGCGGCCTTCAATCCCCTGATTTCCCGCGACTCCAGCGTTTTGTTGCCATATTCTTCGCTAGGGTTGCTCGGGGTCCCCGGCATCAAGACCGGGTCGGGACGGGTTCAACGATGGACATTACCCAGCAAGTCAAGCCGCCGCAGGGCCGGCGCCGCCGCCGCCGTGGCGGGTTTTTCCTGCGTTTCATCGGTTTCATGTTCGCCGCGATCATGATCGTGTTCATCGCCGCGGCCGGTGCCGCTGCCTTCGTCATGTGGAAGGTGTCGAGCGAGCTGCCGGACTACGAAGTCCTGGCGAAATACGAGCCACCCGTCATGACCCGCATCCACGCCAATGATGGCGCGCTGATCGCCGAGTTCTCGCGCGAACGGCGCATCTATGTGCCGATGACCGCGATTCCGGCCTGCATCATCGACGCGTTCATCTCCGCCGAGGACAAGAATTTCTACCAGCATGGCGGCCTCGACGTGCAGGGCATCATCCGTGCCGTCGTCACCAATCTGAGCAATGCCTCGGCCGGCAGGCGCTCGGTCGGCGCCTCGACAATCACCCAGCAGGTTGCCAAGAATTTTCTCCTGTCGAGCGATCAGACCATAGAGCGCAAGTTGAAGGAAGCGATCCTCGCCATCCGCATCGAGCGCGCCTTCACCAAGGAGCAGATCCTCGAGCTCTATCTCAACGAGATCTATCTCGGCGTCGGCGCCTATGGCGTGGCCGCTGCCGCCCAGTCCTATTGGGACAAGGCTCTCAACGAACTGACCCTTGCCGATTGCGCCTATCTTGCGACCCTGCCCAAGGCGCCGAGCAATTACGACCCGTTTAAATTCGCGGACCGCGCCATAGCTCGCCGCAACTGGGTCATCGACCATATCGTCGAGAACGGCTTCGCCACCAAGGAAGAGGGCGAAGCCGCCAAAGCTCAGCCGCTTGGCGTCATCAAGCGCAAGAGCGGGCCCAAGATCTTTGCTTCCGAGTATTTCGCCGAGGAAGTCCGCCGTGAGATTCTCGACCACTTCGGCGAGGACAAGCTTTACGGTGGCGGTCTCTCCGTGCGCACGACGCTCGATGCAAGGCTGCAGCGCGCCGCGCGCAAGGCACTGATTGACGGCTTCGTCGCCTTCGATCGCCGGCGTGGTGGGTGGCGTGGCCCTGTGAAGCAGATCGAGATTGGCGGCGATTGGGGCACGACGCTCGCCGGCATTCAGGTCTGGCCCGATATTGCGCCGTGGCGGCTTGCCGTCGTTCTCGAAGTCTCCAAGGACAAGGCCGTTGTCGGCATTCGTCCCGGACGCACCTCCTCCGGCCAGCTCGAGAAGGAGCGCGTGACTGGGATCATCCCGTTCGAAGAGGTGAAATGGGCGCGACCGAAGCTCGAGCACGGTCTTGGCGGGGCGCCGGGAAGCGTGACGGCCGTGCTGAAGCCGGGCGACGTCATCTACGTTTCGCCGCGCGAGCCCGAACTCGCGGAAGACGGGTCGCCCAAGCAAGCGCCGGAAGAACTCAAGGGGCAGTGGTCGCTCAAGCAGGTTCCCCAGATCGGGGGAGCCTTGGTTGCCATGGATCCCCATTCGGGGCGCGTGGTCGCCATTGCCGGCGGATTCAGCTTCGCACAGAGCCAGTTCGACCGCGCGACTCAGGCGCGCCGCCAGCCTGGATCTTCGTTCAAGCCGCTGATCTATACGGTCGCTCTCGACAACGGCTACACGCCCTCGAGCGTCATCGTCGATGGCCCGATTTGCATCGATCAAGGCAAGGGCATGCCGCGATGGTGCCCGAAGAACTATGACGCCGGTTCCGCCGCGGGCCCTTCGACCTTGCGCTTCGGGATCGAGAAATCCCGCAACCTCATGACCGTGCGGCTCGCCCGCGACATGGGCATGCCGATCATCGCCGAATATTCGCGCCGCTTCGGGGTCTACGACAATCTGATGCCGGCCCTGTCGATGGCGCTCGGCGCAGGCGAGACCACGCTGCTGCGCATGGTGACCGCCTATTCGGTGTTGTGCAACGGCGGCAAGCAGGTGAAGCCAAGTTTCATCGATCGCGTTCAGGACCGCTACGGCCGCACGATTTGGCGTCACGATCAGCTGGAGTGCCCGAACTGCGCCGCCCGGGAATGGAGCGGCCAAGCGGTGCCCCGACCTGATCGACAACCGCGTGCAGGTCATCGATCCGATGTCGGCCTTCCAGATGGTCTCGATCATGGAAGGCGTCGTTCAGAGCGGCACGGCCCAGAGGCTCAAGGTTTTGAAGCGTCCGATCGCCGGCAAGACTGGCACCACCAACGACTACAAGGACGCTTGGTTCGTCGGCTTCACCCCCGATCTCGCCGTCGGCGTCTATATCGGCTACGACCAGCCTGTCTCCATGGGCCATGGCGAAACCGGCGGAAGCCTCGCCGCACCGGTCGTGCGCGACTTCCTGCGCGAAGCGCTGAAGGATGTGCTCCCGGTCCCGTTCCGCGCGCCCTCCGGCATCAAGCTGGTGCGCGTCAACCACAAGAGCGGCCAGCCGTCGGGCGCGGGCGATAAGTCCGCGATCGTGGAAGCGTTCAAGCCGGGCCAGGAACCTGCGGGCTCGGTCGAGGTCATGGAAGGCGGTGAGGTGGCCGAAGACGGGTCCATGCCGCCGCCCCCCGATGGTTATGCGCCGCCGCCGCCCCCCGGCTACGGCCCTCCGCCCGCTCCTCCGCCTCCGGCGCCGCCGCCGTTCGGACGGGGTCCGGCTCCCGGCAACGACCGCGGTTTGACATCTGGTACTGGCGGCCTCTACTAGTTCCTATATAGACCAGTTGGCCTGATGCCGCCGCGAGACCTTCGGCGGACGGCCTCATCCATTCATATTTCGAGGACGCGATGCGCGCCGAAACCGAATCGGTCGTCAACGATATCAAAGAATCCCTGGCCTTGCTCCGGAGGCATCTTTGACCCCGATCGCGCGAGGCAGAGACTGGCTGAGCTCGATCGCGAGGCCGAGGCCCCGAATTTCTGGAGCGACAGCCGCCGCGCGCAGAGCCTGATGCGCGAGCGACAGCAGGTCGAAAACGCGCTCGGCGCGTTCGACCGCATTGTCGGCGAGCTCGACGATCAGGTCGCGCTTATCGAGCTCGGCGAGGAGGAGGGGGACGAGCACGTCGTCGCCGAAGCCGAGAAGACGCTTCACCGGCTGCGGCAGGAGGCCCACACGCGGGAAGTGGAGGCGCTGCTTTCCGGCGAGGCCGACGCCAATGACGCCTATGTCGAGATTCATGCCGGCGCCGGCGGCACCGAAAGCCAGGATTGGGCGCAGATGCTCGAACGCATGTATGTGCGCTGGGCGGAAGGGCGCGGCTACAGGGTCGAGATCATCGGCGAGCACTACGGCGAAGAGGCCGGCGTCAAATCGGCGACTGTCCTGGTCAAGGGCGCCAACGCTTATGGCTGGCTGAAAACGGAATCGGGCGTCCACCGCCTGGTGCGCATCTCACCCTTCGATTCCAATGCGCGCCGGCACACGAGTTTCGCCTCGGTGTCGATCTACCCCGCGATCGACGACACGATCGAGATCGATATCGACGAGAAGGATGTTCGCATCGACACCTATCGCTCCTCGGGCGCGGGCGGCCAGCATGTCAACACCACCGACAGCGCGGTGCGCATCACCCATCTTCCGACCGGCATCGTCGTGCAGTGCCAGAACGAGCGATCGCAGCATAAGAACCGGGCCACGGCCTGGGGGATGCTGCGGGCGCGGCTTTACGAGGCCGAACTCAAGCGCCGCGAAGAGGAAGCGCAAGCCGCCGCTGCCGCCAAGTCCGATATCGGCTTCGGCCACCAGATCCGGTCCTACGTGCTCCAGCCCTATCAGCTGGTGAAGGATTTGCGGACTGGGGTCGAAAGCACCAACCCATCCGCCGTGCTCGACGGCGACATCGATCGCTTTATCGAGGCGGCGCTGGCCGAACGCATCCACGCCGATCAGAAGGCCTGAACGGCTCCCGGCAGGCAATTACCGCAATGGCGTCGCTGCGCTATTCCGCGGCGTGCGACGGAATAATGCTCGGCTCGTCTTTGGGCTTGCTGTCCGAGTTTGCGGACTTCTCGGGGCGCGATCCGTTTCCGGAGACGGCTTTGACTTCCGTAAGCGGATTGTCGGAGCGGCGCGACTTGCCCTCGAAATACGCACCCTGCTCGATGGCGAGACTCTGATGGAAGATATCGCCCTCGACATGCGACTGCGCCTGGAGCGTGACACGCAAGCCCCTGATCGACCCGACCACACGCCCGCGCACGACGACATCCTCAGCCATGACGCCGCCGATCACTTGCGACTTGTCGCCGAGCAGAAGCGAACCGCAATGGATGTCGCCCTGGATCTCGCCGTCGACCTGGATCTCGCCCTTCGAGTTGACGTTGCCCGTGATGCTGAGATCCTCGCCGATGATCGAGGGGACCATCTTGCTCGAAGCGGGGCTTGGGCTCTTGCTTGCGTAGGTTGCGGGCCGCTCGGTGAAGGGCGTCTTCAACTCGCCCGTACGCTCGCCGCCCATTTTCGTGATACTCTCGCCCGACTCGGGCTTCTTGGTGAACATGACCGGTACCTCCCCATCGCAACTATGACCCGGGGCGCCAATAAGTCAGTCCACTGACGCAACGTTTGCGAACCGATGCGATCCCCCGTTGAGGCTTCCAGGGATTGCCACGGAGTTCCGTCAGGGCCCAACAACGCAGCGCCCACTCCTAACCATGAGAATATCGTCTCGGTCGCGTGTTGTCATGAGACTTCTCCCGGCTGAGATAGGACCTCGCGAAAGCGGGGCTAAGCCACGGGCCGGGCCGCGAAAACCGCCTTCCTTTGGCCGATTTTACTGCCTCTTATGTCTTGAGCCCTTACCTTGACGCTGGGCGCCTGAGCGGTGAGCTTGCGAGGCTAGGGGGCTCGAGGGGGATGCCGACACAAGGCCGTGAACAGGTGAGGCGCGTTCGTCGAGGGAGGCGCGGCCCTCGTGGCGTGGCACAACTTCGTCCGCCCGAGCGCGGGGCGAGGCGTGCGTCTCTGGCCTGGCCGCCGCGGGATTTGACGGAATGAGCCAAGCGATTGCAGGCGCTCTCTCGAAACTGACCACCGAGAGTGGCAGAGCAATCCAGGTATTGCGCGCATGGGCGCGCGCGGCAGCGTTGCGCATACGGACGCAGGGAGATGCTTGGTGGCGCGCCGGCATGGAGCGGCTCGGCGCCCGCAATATTTCCGACCAGCCGATCTCCAATGCCCTCGTCAAGCTGACCGCCGGGAGCAGCAAAGTCATCCTCGCCTTGCCCGAGCGAAGCCGGGCGCTGGTGAAGCGCGTTCCCGAGCCGGTTCAGCTCGAACTCAAGAAACTGTCCTCGCGCGGCGCGCATGTGACGCGAGAAATTTTCGCCGGCATTCTCGTGGTCGGACTGGTTGCGATCGTTCTCGGCTATGGCCGGCTTGCCCGCGGCCCCGTTTCTCTCACGGGCCTCGTTCCCTCCATCGAGGAGGCGATCAACCGCGAACTTGCCGGGGTCAGCGTCAAGATCGACGATGCCATCCTGACGCGGACGGCCGACGGGCCGGGCGTGCTGTTCCGTCTGCGCAATATCCGCCTGGTCGACGCAAACGGCGCGATCCTCGCCCAAGCGCCGCTCGCGGCCATCGGCATGAGCGGAAGCGCGCTTCTGTCCGGGCGGCTCGCGCCGGGAAGCGTCGATTTCATCGGTCCGCGGCTCCTTTTGACCCACGAGGCCGGCCGGGGCCTGTCGCTTAGCTTCTCGCGTGCCGCTCCGAGCGGCGCCGAACCGGCGCTGCCGGACGCCCCACTGCCGCAAGCGGGCGCGCCGGCGGCCGAAACGCGCATGCCGGAATCGGTGATCGTCAAGCGTCAAGCCGAGCGTCCGGGCGGCGGACAGGTGCTCGACGTGACGCGGACAGTCGCCGAAGTCTTCGAGCGCGCGCGCAAAGGCGACAGTTCCTATCTCACGCAATTCGGCGTCCAGAATGCGCTCGTCGTTCTCACTCACGGCGATACGCAGACGTCATGGCAAGTGCCCGACTTCTCCGTCGATCTCGAACACCACAACGCGCGCAGCGTTCTCGTCGGCCAAGCCAATTTCGCCTCCGCCAAGGGTGATTGGCAGCTCGAGATGCGCGCGGCCGAGCAGACGCGGCGCCAGAGCCTCTCCATCACCGCGCTGATTCAAAATCTCGTGCCCTCGGGGATTGCCGGAAACTTTTCCTCGCTCGGCCTGCTGAGAGCGCTCGACATGGTCGTGAATGGCAAGGCGAGCGTCGAGCTGTCCAATGCCGGGGACTTCAAGTCGGGCTCGGCCGACCTCGGTTTGGAAAGCGGACAGATCACCCCGCCCTGGGACCCCGACAGTCCGTTGCGGATCGACCGCGGCCGCATCAAGTTGCGCTATGTTGAGGCGACGGACGCCGTCGAGATCGCCCCATCGACGCTCGTTTGGGGCAAGAGCCGTGCGACCTTCAGCGGGCTGTTCCGGCCCGAGCGCGGCGAAGGCGGCGCGCCCGTCGCTTGGAACTTCGACCTCAAGGCAAGCCCGGCGGTGCTTGCGGTCGAAGAATTCGGGCTTACCCCGATGAAAGTCGATGAGTGGCGGGCGACGGGAAGCTTCATCCCGAAAGAGGGCCGCATCAATCTCACGAGCTTCGTCATTCGCGCGGGCGATGCCTCGATCACGCTGGCAGGGACTGCGGTCGATCGGGACGGGGCGGAGGACGTTCGCCTCGCGGGCGAGTTCAGCCCGATGTCGGTCGATGTACTCAAGCGGTTCTGGCCGAAATTTCTCGCGGGCAAAGCCCGCGCCTGGGTGTTGGAGCGGATCAGCGGCGGTCAGGTCATGGGCGGCAAGTTCGCCGTCAATCTCGATCCGGCCGCGGCCGCGGCGCTCAAGGCCGGCGGAGAGGTGCCTCCGGAGGCCGTGAAGGTCGAACTGAAGCTTTCCGGCATGAGCATCGCCTATCTCCCGGAAATGCCGCCCGTCGTCACCTCGGAGGCCACGTTGACCGTGTCGGGGACGAATTTCGCCGTCGATATCCCCGAAGGCAAGATCACCGTGCCATCGGGCCGGACGCTCGCGCTGAGCCAAGGGCGGTTTTCCATTCCCGATCTCCGCGTCGATCCGCAACAGGGCGACGTCGTCTTCAAGGCGGGCGGCGAGACGCCGGGCTTCCTCGAACTCCTCGACCACGAACCGCTCGGCTACCTGCAAAGCGTCGGGATGAAGCCCGATTTTCTCGGAGGCACCGCCGAAGGCGACTTTTCCCTGTCGATGCCGCTCTTGGCCGATCTCACGTTCGAGCAGATCAAGGTCAACGGCCAGGCGCGCCTGAACAACGCGCTTTCCGGCAATCTCGCCGGCAATGTCGATGTCGAGGGCGGCTCCCTCGAAGTGAACCTTACCGATCAGGGCTTGCAGGCGCTGGGTCAGATCAGCATCAAGGGCGTCCCGGCCGAACTTTCCTGGCAACGCGTCTTCCGTGCGCCCGATGCCGAGCAGCCGCCGCTCCAAGTGACCGCGCGCCTCGACGAAGCGACGCGCGAACAGCTCGGGCTCAAAGTGAACCATCTGGTGAAAGGACCGACGCCCGTCACCTTGCGCATGGCGCGGCTCGGCGTGGATACGCCGACGGTCATGGCCCTTGAAGCCGATCTCACCGAGGCGCAACTTCTGTTCGGCGGCCTCGGCTGGACCAAGCCGTCCGGCCGCGCCGCCACGCTTCAGCTCGACTTTGCCCCCCAGGAGGAC
Organism: uncultured Alphaproteobacteria bacterium; assembly: GCA_963802845.1. Lineage (GTDB taxonomy): Bacteria > Pseudomonadota > Alphaproteobacteria > Rhizobiales > Methyloligellaceae > Methyloceanibacter. The sequence continues at coordinate 34,816 of CAWDKA010000025.1, read as the reverse complement.
GGCTCGGCGCTTCTCGACAATCTCAAGATCCTCGGCGACGACATCGACATCCAGGGCGGGATCGCGCTCGATGCCGAGCAGCATCTCAAGGAATTTCACTTCTCTGATTTTTCCGTCAGCAGCCTGACGCATATCCAAATCAATGCGGTCGTTCGCGACGACCAGGTGCTTGAAATCAACGCCGAGGGCCCGAGCTACGACGGAAGGCAGTTTTTCGAATCGCTGTTCTCGGCCGGTCAACTCGAAGGGTCCCAGGACCCCGATGACCCGTTCGGCATCGATTTGACCGCCAAGATCGGCACGGTGGTCGGCTTCTTCGACACAACGGCAACCAATGTCGAAGTGAGCATGAAGAAGCGCAACGGCCGGGTCGTTGCCCTCGACGCCAAGGCCGAGCTGAACGGCAAGTCGCCGGCCGCGGTGCAGCTCGTGCAAAAAGACGCCGCGCGCATGGTCGAAGCCGAAGCCCGCAACGCGGGCGACGCGTTCCGCCTCGTCGGCTTCTATCCGAGCGTGGACGGCGGCGAGGCCTCGCTTCAAGTCAATCTCGACGCCGGCGGACCCGGATCCAAGAGCGGGACGCTGTGGGCGCGCGATTTCGTCGTGCTTGGCGATTCCGTCGTGAGCGAAGTTCTCACCGATCCGAACTCGGCCGCGGTTTTGGGCCCTGGCCAGCGCAAGCAGCAAGTGACCCGGCAGCGCCTCGCCTTCAATCAGTTGCGCGCGCCGTTTTCCGTCGGCGGCGGCAAGTTCCGGCTGCACGACGCCTACATCAACGGGCCGATGCTTGGCGCGACCATGCGCGGCACGGTCGATTTCAAGGCGGACATGGTCGAGCTTGGCGGCACCTATGTGCCCCTTTACGGCTTGAACTCGGCGCTCGGTTCGATTCCGCTCCTTGGTCGCGTGCTGGTCGGCCGCGAGGGCGAAGGCGTGGTCGGCATCACCTTCGCCATCAAAGGCAAGCTCGACGACCCATCCGTGCTGGTCAACCCGATGTCGGTGATGACGCCTGGCATCTTCCGGCAGATTTTCGAGTTCACCGGCACGGTGCCCGATCCCAACGTCAAGCCCGAGACCTCTTACGTGGTGCCTGGGCAATTCGGGCAGCCGGCGCAATAATCGTTCACACCGGCCTGATGAGAGCGTGCCGCTTCTTGCCGAGCGAGAGCTTGATGACGCCTTCCGGCGTGAGATCGGCGAGGGTCAGTTTCCGCTTTTCGTCCGTCACGGCCACGTCGTTGACCTTGATGCCGCCGCTCTTGATCTGACGCCGCGCCTCGCCGGTCGAGGCGACGAAGCCGGCATGGGCGCTTGCCGTCAGCACGCCCCAGCCCTTTTCCAACTCGGCGCGGGAAACCTCGATCGTGGGCAGGCTGACGGCGATCTCGCCTTGCTCGAAGGTCGCCCGCGCCGTCTCGGCCGCGCGGTCGGCGGCGTCACGCCCGTGCACCAGCGCGGTCGCTTCGGTCGCGAGAATCTTCTTCGCCTCGTTGAGCTCGGCGCCGCGGAGCGCCGCGAGCTTGGCGATCTCCTTGAGGGGAAGTTCGGTGAACAGCTTGAGGAAGCGCTCGACGTCGGCGTCCTCGCTGTTCCGCCAAAACTGCCAATAGTCGTAAGGGGAGACCATATCGGCGCTGAGCCACACGGCGCCGGAAGCGGTCTTCCCCATCTTGGCGCCCGATGACGTGGTGAGGAGGGGCGAGGTAAGTCCGAACAGCTCCGCCCCGTCGGTGCGACGCCCGAGCTCGATGCCGCTCACGATGTTGCCCCACTGGTCCGATCCGCCGAGCTGCAGATGGCAGCCATGGCGACGGAAAAGTTCGACGAAGTCGTAAGCCTGGAGCACCATGTAGTTGAACTCGATGAAGCTCAGCGGCTGCTCGCGCTCGAGTCTGAGCTTGACCGAGTCATAGGTCAGCATGCGGTTGACGCTGAAATGGCGGCCGTAGTCGCGCAGGAAATCGATGTAGTTCAAACGATCGAGCCAGTCGGCGTTGTTGATCATGAGCGCGTCATTGGCGCCCTGGCCGAAGCTCAAGAATTTGGCGAAGACCCGCTCGATGCCGGCGATGTTCGCGGCGATCTCGGTCTCGCTCAGGAGCTTGCGCGCCTCGTCCTTGCCGGAGGGGTCGCCGACCTTGGTCGTGCCCCCGCCGATGAGTACGATCGGCTTGTGCCCGGTCTGCTGCAACTTGCGCAGCATCATGATGCCAAGAAGGTTGCCGACATGGAGCGAGGGGGCGGTGCAGTCGAAGCCGATATAGCCGGTCACGCGCTCGGATCGCGCGAGAACGTCGAGCTTGGTTTCGTCAGTCGCCTGGTGGATATAGCCCCGCGCCGCGAGCTCCTGCAAAAAGTCCGATTTGAGCTTGCTCATGGGGGCGGACCGGAACGATTCGAACCGCAAAGCCTGTAGCAGTTTTGCCGCGAGAATGCACGGGAGCGAAAGCGCGGGCGGCGCGCCTGGGGTCGTCTCAAGCGGCGGTGTCTTTCCGCTTTTTCGCCTTGCCGAGCCGCTTGTCGAGGTAGTGGTCGACCACCTCCATCAGCCCCTCCATACGGCCTTCGAAGAAATGGTTCGCGTCAGGCACGGTCGCGTGGTCGATCACGATGCCCTTCTGTGTCTTGAGACGCTCCACGAGCCCGCGCACGGATTCCGTTGGCACGACTCGATCTTTCGCTCCGTTGACCATCAGACCTGAGGAGGGGCAGGGGGCAAGAAAGGTAAAGTCGTAGAGATTGGCGGGTGGCGCGACCGATATGAAGCCTTCAATCTCGGGGCGCCGCATCAGGAGCTGCATGCCGATCCACGCGCCGAACGAAACGCCGGCGATCCAGCAGGTCGCAGCGTCAGTGTTGTAAGCCTGCAGCCAGTCGAGCGCGGTTGCGGCGTCGGCAAGTTCGCCGGGGCCATTGTCGAACAGGCCTTCGCTCCGCCCGACGCCGCGAAAATTGAAACGAAGCACCGAGAAGCCGCGGCGCTGGAAGGCGTAGTACAGGTGATAGACCACCTGGTTGTTCATCGTCCCACCGAATTGCGGGTGGGGATGGAGGATGAGGGCGACCGGGGCGTTCGGCCCGGGTTCGTGGTGGTAGCGGGCCTCGATCCGCCCCGCAGGACCGCTGATATTCACTTCAGGCATGAATGACTGGCCTCGGCACGATCTTGGTCATGGAAATTGGCAGAAAGTGTTCCACGAAGGAGATTTGGGGACGGGCGAGGAGGCCTGCAAACTTGACTCTGCCGCGCGGCAAACCTATACCCTGTTGAGATTAGAATTGTTCCAAACAAGCCGCTCCCGGATAGCTGGGCGCTTGGAGGGGCTGAAACGTCAGGCCGCGCTTCATAGCACGCGCCAAGGGGGCTCGTGCAAGCGTTAACCGTCTGCGAGTAGCCACGCGCTACGTGTGAGCATGAACCAGCGCTCCTATCTCGATTACAACGCGACCGCGCCCATTCGCGACGAAGTGCGCGAGGCCGTCGCCGAGGCGCTTGCGCTTCCCGGCAATCCGTCTTCGGTGCATGCCGAGGGACGGGCTGCGCGGAGCGCGGTCGAGGCGGCGCGGGAGAAAGTGGCGGCGCTCGTGGGAGCCCGGCCCGAGGACGTGGTCTTTACCAGCGGCGCGACCGAGGCGAACGCGCTCGCGCTTGCGCCGCGCGACGGGGAGAATTGGCGCTGCTACGTCTCGGCGGTCGAGCATCCTTCGGCGCTTTGCGGCGGACGGTTTGCGCCTGGTAACGTCACGCGCTTTGCCGTCACGGCTGACGGTGTCGCCAATTTGGAAAGTCTCGCCGATCAGCTTCGAGAGTTCGAAAGCCGCGGGCGAGAAGCCCTTCGTCTCGCTGATGGCGGCCAATAATGAAACCGGCGCGATCCAGCCGGTGGCCGAGGCAGCCCGCATCGTCCATGACGCGGGTGGTGTCCTCCACACCGACGCGGTTCAGGCGGCGGGACGGATCGAGCTCGACATTGCGGCGCTCGGCGCCGATCTCTTGAGCCTCTCCGCCCACAAGGTCGGCGGTCCCAAGGGCGTCGGCGCTCTCGTGCTCGGAGGGGGCGCGACCGTCGAGCCTCTGATGAAGGGCGGGAGCCAGGAGCGCCGCCGCCGCGCCGGAACGGAGAACGTCGCCGGCATCATAGGCTTTGGCGTGGCGGCCGAGCTTGCCGCGGCCGACCTCGCCAAGGCGGGCGAGATCGCAAAGCTGCGCGATGAGGTTGAGCGTGGCGCTCTGGCGCTTGCGCCCGGTGCCGTCGTGCTCTCGGCAAACGTCGCGCGGCTTCCCAACACGACCTGCCTTGCCGTGCCGGGCGTCAAGGCCGAGACGCTCGTGATCGGGCTCGATCTTGCCGGCGTCGCCGTAAGCTCCGGGAGCGCCTGCTCCTCCGGCAAGGTCGAGGCCTCGCATGTGCTTGGCGCGATGGGGATCGCTGACGAGCTCCAGCAGGGAGCGATCCGCGTAAGCCTTGGTTTTGGCACCGTGAATGCCGATATCTATAGTTTCCTCAAGGCTTTTGGCGAGCTTATTGGGCGGCTCAGGCCAAGAGTCGCGGCCTAAGGCGCCGCGTTAAGACGAACGGAGAAGAGACATGCCCGCCGTGCAGGAAACTGTCGCTCGCGTCAAAGAGATCGACGTCGACAAGTACAAATACGGATTTACGACCGAGATCGAGTCCGTCAAGGCGCCGAAGGGCCTGAACGAGGACGTGATCCGGTTCATCTCGGCCAAGAAGGGCGAGCCCGATTGGATGCTCGCCTGGAGGCTCGAGGCCTATCGCCGCTGGCTCACCCTGGAGGAGCCGACTTGGGCCAATGTCCACTACCCCAAGATCGACTTCCAGGAGCTCTATTACTATGCCGCGCCCAAGAGCACCGAGGGGCCGAAGAGCCTCGAGGAGGTCGATCCCGAGCTGCTCAGGACCTATGAGCAACTCGGCATCCCGCTTTCCGAGCAGAAGCTGCTCGCAGGGGTCGAGGGCGCGCGGCTCGAGGGCCGGGTCGCGGTCGATGCCGTGTTCGACTCCGTCTCCGTGGTCACGACCTTCAAGGAAGAGCTGGCCAAGGCCGGCGTGATCTTCTCCTCGGTGTCCGAGGCGGTGAAGATCCACCCCGAGCTTGTGCGCAAGTATCTCGGCTCGGTCGTCCCCATCACCGACAATTTCTACGCCACGCTCAACTCCGCGGTGTTCTCCGACGGCAGCTTTGTCTACGTGCCGCCGGGCGTGCGCTGCCCGATGGAGCTTTCCACCTATTTCCGCATCAACGAGAAGCAGACCGGCCAGTTCGAGCGCACGCTCATCATCGCCGACAAGGGCTCTTATGTCAGCTATCTCGAAGGCTGCACCGCGCCGATGCGCGACGAGAACCAGCTTCACGCCGCCGTGGTCGAGCTTGTCGCGCTCGACGACGCCGAGATCAAATATTCCACGGTGCAGAACTGGTATCCCGGCGACAAGCTGGGGAAGGGCGGCGTCTACAATTTCGTCACCAAGCGCGGCGATTGCCGCGGTCCCCGCTCCAAGATCTCCTGGACGCAGGTCGAGACCGGCTCGGCCATCACCTGGAAATATCCGAGCTGCATCCTGCGCGGCGACGGCTCACGCGGCGAGTTCTACTCGATCGCCATCTCCAACGGCTATCAGCAGGTCGATTCCGGCACCAAGATGATCCATCTCGGCCGCGACACGTCGAGCCGCATCATCTCCAAGGGCATCGCCGCCGGCCACTCCAACAACACTTATCGCGGGCTGGTCTCGGCGCATCGGCGCGCCTCGAACGCCCGGAACTTCACCAATTGCGACTCGCTCCTCATCGGCGACAAATGTGGCGCCCACACCGTGCCCTATATCGAGGCGAAGAACGCGAGCGCCACGTTCGAGCACGAGGCGACGACCTCGAAGATCTCCGACGACCAGATGTTCTATTGCTTGCAGCGCGGCCTCTCGGAAGAGGAGGCGGTGGCGCTGATCGTCAACGGCTTCGTCCGCGACGTGCTCCAGCAGCTGCCGATGGAGTTCATGGCCGAGACGCAGAAGCTGATCGGAATCAGTCTTGAGGGCTCGGTCGGCTAAGCGCGCTGTCAGAGAATCGGAAAAGAGTCGGATACCAAGGGATTAGAAAAGAACGGTAATGCTTGAGATCAAGAATTTGCACGTCAATGTCGATGGCCGCGAGATCCTGAACGGGCTCGACCTCACCCTGCCGCAAGGCGAGGTGCATGCGATCATGGGGCCGAACGGCTCGGGCAAATCGACGCTCGCCTACGTGCTCGCCGGCAAGGAGGACTACCACGTGACCGCGGGCTCGGTAACGTGGAATGGCGAGGATTTGCTGGCGATGGAGCCGAGCGAGCGCGCGGTCAAGGGTGTGTTTCTCGCCTTCCAATATCCGATGGAGATTCCGGGCGTCGCCACCATGACCTTCCTGCGGACGGCGGTGAACGCGGTGCGGAAAGCGCGCGGCGAGGCCGAGCTTTCGACGCCGGATTTTTTGCGTTTCGTGCGCGAGAAGGCCCAAGCGCTCAGGATCGATCCCGAGATGCTGAAGCGCCCGCTCAATGTCGGCTTCTCCGGCGGCGAGAAGAAGCGCAACGAAATCCTGCAAATGGCGCTGCTCGAGCCCTCGCTTTGCGTGCTCGACGAGACGGATTCTGGTCTCGATATCGATGCGCTCCGTGTGGTGGCTGAAGGCGTGAACGCGCTCCGTTCGCCGGACCGGGCGATGCTCGTCATCACCCATTACCAGCGGCTCTTGAACTACATCGTGCCGGACCGCGTGCATGTCCTGTCCGAGGGCAGGGTGGCGCGCTCGGGCGGGCCTGAGCTTGCGCTCGAGCTCGAAGAGTCGGGCTACGCCGAGTTCGGGGAGGCAGCCGCTTAAGGAAGCCGTCATGGACCTCCCCGTCCAACAGTTCACGACAAAGGCCGAACAGGGCTATCTCGACCTGTTCGAGACGGCGCAAGAAGCGCTTCCCGGCGCCCGCGATCCCTTCGTCTCGGATTTGAGGGCGACGGCGATCGGGACCTATGGGCGCATCGGCCTACCCCATCGCCGCATCGAGGCCTGGAAATACACCGACCTCCGCGCGCGGCTGAGCGGCATCAATCCGCTCATCAAGGCTGACGGCGCCGCCGCCGGCGATGCCGAACTCAGCCAAGCGCTCGGCGCGGAAATCGCGAGCCTTCCCGCCTATCGTCTCGTCATGGTCGAGGGCGATCTCAGGGCCGATCTTTCCGACCTTGCCGGCCTCAAGGCGGCCGGCGTCGAGGCGCTCTCGCTCTCGCGGGCGCTCGAGAAGCCGCAATCCTGGCTGAAGGAAGCGCTTGCCCACGTCAATCCGCGCGACGACGACCCCGTGCTCGCCCTCAACACCGCGCTGATGACGGGCGGCGTCGCCTTGCGCGTGCGCGAGGGCGTCATCCTCGACAAGCCGATCCACCTCATCGCGATCGACGGCGCGGGCGATCCCGCCTCGACCTTCACCCGCAACGTCGTCATTGCCGAGCCCGGTAGCGCCGCCACGATGATCGAGAGCTTCGCAAGCCGCCGGAGCTTGCAGCGAAATGCCGTAACCGAGCTCAGGGTTTGCGCCAAGGCCGCGGTCAAGCACGTCAAGGTGGAACGGGAAAGCGGCGACGCATTTCATCTTTCCACGTGGCTCGTAGAGATTGGAGCCGACGCCCGCTATGACGCCTTCCAGTTCTCGACCGGCGCCGCGCTCGCCCGCAATCAGATCTATTTGCGCTTCGCGGGCGAGGGAGCAGCGACCGATATTTCCGGCGCCTTTCTCCTGCGCGACCGGCAGCATTGCGACACGACGCTCCTGGTCGAGCACCGCGTGCCGCATTGCATGAGCCGTGAGTTCTTCAAGGGCGTACTCGATGGCGATGCGCGTGGGATATTCCAGGGCAAGATCATCGTCTCCCCGGGCGCGCAGAAGACGGACGGCAAGCAGATGGCGGGAGCGCTGCTTCTGTCCGAGACGGCCGAGTTCGATTCCAAGCCCGAGCTTGAGATTTTCGCCGACGACGTGGTCTGCGGCCATGGTTCGACCTCGGGGCAGATCGACGACGAGCTTCTGTTCTATCTCGAAGCCCGTGGCATCCCGGAGGCGGAGGCCCGCGCCCTTCTGGTTCAGGCCTTCGTCGGCGAGGCGATCGAGCGCATCGACGACGAGGCGTTGCGCGAGGCGCTTCGTGCCGCTTCCGCCGGCTGGCTCGGCATTTCGTCCGAGTGACGGAGCGGAAGATGACCGTGCTCACGCCCACCAAGAAAGCTCACAAGGCGGCGAAGGCGCCGTTCGACGTCGCGGCGATCCGCGCCGACTTCCCCATTCTCGCCCGCGAGGTGAACGGCAAGAGGCTGGTCTATCTCGACAATGGCGCTTCGGCGCAGAAGCCGCGTGCCGTACTCGACACGATCGAACGCGCCTATAGCGGCGAATACGCCAATGTCCATCGCGGGCTGCATTATCTCAGCAATCTCGCCACCGCCAATTTCGAGCAGGCGCGCGAGAGCGTGCGCCGCTTCGTCAATGCGCGCTCCGAGGCGGAGATCATCTTTACCCGCAACGCGACCGAGGCGATCAACCTGGTCGCGTCCTCTTACGGCGCGCCGAATATCGGTGAGGGCGACGAGATCCTCCTCACCATCATGGAGCACCATTCCAACATCGTGCCCTGGTATTTCCTGCGCGAGCGCCAAGGCGCGGTGCTGAAATGGGCGCCGGTCTCAGACGACGGCTCGTTCCTGCTCGACGAATTCGAGCGGCTCATCACCCCGCGCACCAAGATGATCGCCATCACTCATATGTCGAACGTGCTCGGCACGATCGTGCCGCTGAAGGACGTGGTGCGGATCGCCCACGAGCGCGGCATTCCCGTGCTGGCCGACGGCGCGCAAGGGGCGGTGCATCTTCCCGTCGATGTGCAGGACCTCGATATCGACTTCTATGCCTTCACCGGACACAAGCTCTACGGCCCGACCGGGATCGGCGTGCTCTACGGCAAGAAGGAGCATTTGGAGCACATGCGGCCCTATCAAGGCGGTGGCGAGATGATCGGCGCGGTCACGACCGAGGTCGTGACCTATGCCGAGCCGCCGCACCGCTTCGAGGCGGGCACCCCCGCCATCGTCGAGGCGATCGGGCTCGGCGCCGCTATCGACTATGTCGAGAGCGTTGGGCGCGAGCGGATTGTGGCTCACGAGGCGGCGCTTCTCGACTATGCCATGGGCCGTCTCGGCGAGCTTCCCTGGCTTCGCATTTTCGGCCGCGCCAAGGGCAAGGGCAGCATTGTCGCCTTCAATATGGAAGGCGCCCACCCGCACGACGTGAGCACGATTCTCGACCGTTACGGCGTGGCGGTGAGGGCCGGAACGCACTGCGCCGAGCCGCTGCTCGCGCGCTACGGCGTGACCGCGACATGCCGCGCCTCCTTCGCCATGTACAACACCATGGAAGAGGTCGATACTCTGGTCGAGGCGCTGCATAAAGCGCGTGAGATGTTTGCTTAAGGCCGGGACCGAAATGGTTGAAAAGACTCAAAACGACGAAGCCGCGTCCCGCGAGGCCACGCCCGAGGCTGCGGCCACGCCCGAGCCCGGCGAGATCAAGGCTTGCGTCGGCGCGACCGGTGGCGGGGAGGGGGCGAGCGCGCCGCTTCCGCCGGAAGAGATCGAGCGGCTCAAGAACGAGCTGACCGCCGCGCTCAAGACCGTCTACGACCCCGAGATTCCGGTCGATATCTACGAGCTTGGCCTGATCTACCGGCTCGATGTCGATAACGACCGCAATGTCGAGATCGACATGACGCTGACCGCGCCGGGCTGCCCAGTCGCGGGCGACATGCCGGGCTGGGTCGAGAACGCGGCCTCCTCCGTTCCCGGCGTGGGCCAGGTCAAGGTCAATCTCGTGTTCGATCCGCCCTGGGACATGAGCCGGATGAGCGAGGCGGCGCGGCTCGAGCTCAACATGTTCTGACGCCAAGCCTTGAACGCGCCCGCGATTTACCCCAACTTCAAGCCATGACCCTTCGTCCCCGCCCGCAAGTGATGCGCCTCACCGAGGCCGCCGCCGCGCGTATACGCGCCCTGCAAGTCGCCTCGGGCAAGGCCGTGGAGGGCGTGCGCATCGGCGTGAAGAACGGCGGCTGCGCCGGCATGGAATACACGATGGAATATGCCGAAGCCCGAGGGCCCCATGACGAGGTGGTCGAGGACAAGGGGGTCAAGCTCCTGATCGATCCGAGCGCGGTCCTCTTTCTCCTCGGCACCGAGATGGACTTCCGCACCGATCGAATGCGTTCCGGCTTCGTGTTCAACAACCCGAACCAGACGAGCGCTTGCGGCTGCGGCGAGTTCTGTTTCGCTAAAGCCTGCCGGGGACGCGGCGCAAGATGGCTCCGGAGTCCCCGGAGAGTCATCGTAACCTTTCAAATCGATGTCATTCCCGCGAAAGCAGGAATCCAGTACTCACCCCGAGATCGCAGCGGTTACTGGATCGCCCGGTCAAGCCGGGCAATGACAAGACATCCGTCTGTTCAACGTCATCCTGAGGCGGCCGCGAAGCGGCCCTCGAAGGACGCAGCCAGAATCACCATCCTTCGAGGCTCGCTACGCTCGCACCCCAGGATGACGGCGTTCTTGATTCCGACTTACGTGCTTAGGTGACCCGGACCGGGCGCATCATGAAGGCCGGCACGTGGTCGCCCATGCCCTGCTGGCGGGGGCGGTGCGGCTGCTGCTGCGGCTGGGATTGCGGCTTGTTCTGCTGCGGGGCGGGGGCGGGGTGGCTATGCGCCTTTCGCTCGCTGGGATGGGGATGCTTCGGGTGTTCGTGGCGGCGCTCGTCGCGGTCCCTGCCGTGATGGGCGGTCTGCTGCGCGGGATGTTTCGGCGAGTGGCTCGCTTGCGCGCCCGAGCCGTGGGGGCGATTGTTCCGTCTCGAGCGATTGCCGCGGCGATGGCGCCCGTTGCCGTAGGGCCGCTCCGCTTCGGCCTCTCTCTGCTCTTCCTCGCTCGGCGCCCCGTCGATCCAGGCGATCTCGTAGCCGAGCATCTTCTCGATCGCCTTCAGCGCCTTGTAGTCTTTCGGCGTCACCAGCATGGCGGCAAAGCCTTCGCGTCCCGCCCGGCCGGTCCGCCCGATGCGATGGACATAGTCCTCGGGGTGGATCGGCACGTCGTAATTGAAGATGTGGCTCACATCGGGGATATCGAGGCCGCGCGCAGCCACGTCGCTCGCGGCAAGGAAGGCGATCTGGCCGTTGCGGAAGGCATCGAGCGTCGCCGTGCGCTGGTGCTGGTCCATGTCCCCGTGCAACGCGCCGACATTGAAGCCGTGGCGTTGCAGCGAGCGGTAGAGAGTGCCGACATCTTTCTTGCGATTACAGAAGATGATGGCGTTCTTGACGGCCGTTTCTCGCATCAAGGCGCGAAGCGCCTCGCGCTTTGCCGCCGGATCGTCGGACGTCCGCTTGAGCCGCTGCACGATGGTCGCCGCCGCGGTTGCCTGCGGCGCCACCTCGATGCGTTCAGGGCTGTGCAGGAATTTGTCGGCGAGGCGCTGAATTTCAGGTGGCATCGTCGCGGAGAAGAACATGGTCTGCCGCGTGAAGGGGAGGAGCTTGCAGATGCGCTCGACGTCCGGGATGAAGCCCATGTCGAGCATGCGGTCGGCTTCGTCCACCACGAGGATCTCGATGCCGTTCAAGAGCAGCTTGCCGCGCACGAAGTGGTCGAGCAGCCGGCCGGGCGTCGCGATCACCACGTCGGCGCCGCGATCGAGCTTGCGGTCCTGGTCGTCGTAGGACACGCCGCCGATGAGGAGCGCCACGGTCAGCTTGTGGTTCTTGCCGAGGGTCTCGAAATGCTCGGCGACCTGCGCCGCGAGCTCACGCGTCGGCTCCAGAATCAGCGAGCGCGGCATGCGCGCCCGCGCGCGGCCCCGCTCGAGCCGGGTCAGCATCGGCAGCACGAAGGACGCGGTCTTGCCGGTCCCGGTTTGCGCGATGCCGAGCACGTCGCGGCCTGAGACGGCAACGGGCAAGGTTTTGAGTTGGATGGGAGTGGGAGTTACGAAGCCCGCCGCTTCGACGGCGGACAACACTTTGGGGCTTAGACCAAGATCCGAAAAGCTCATGCGTTAGCTAATTTTCCGCGCGGTTTGCGCCACGCGCTTTTTCTTTCTTTAGGCACAAATATTTGCTGCAACGATTCGCAGGCCTTGTGCAAGATACGACTGAAGCGATGCGAGGATTATTCCCTGCTATTGCTTGGCACTCAAATAAGGGGCCGCGTCAGAAGGCGCAAGAGGCAAATTTGCCCCGCGCCCGGATTAAGTTTTAATGACGAAGAGGGATGCCTGGCCTGCTTGGCCGGCAGGCTCCAAAAAAGGGCGGCAAAGCCATGAATGCCAACGATCATGCCGACGTGGCGGTCATGCCGCCGCTCCTCTTTCTCGGCGCGCTCATAGGCGGAGCCCTTCTGAGCTACCTCGTGCCGATCGGGCCGGGGCTCGGATCGGCCAACGGCCTCGCGCTCACCGTGGGGTTCGCCTTCGTGACGCTGGGCTTTGTGCTTGTCGCTCTCTCCTTCCGCAATTTCCAGCGCGCCGGCACCAGCGTCGTGCCGACCGAACCGTCAACCGCGCTGGTTACGACCGGGCCCTACCGCTTCACCCGGAACCCGATCTATATCGGCTTCGTGCTCGCCTATTTCGGTTTTGCCATCGTGCTGACCAGCATGTGGGTGCTTCTCTTATTGATCCCGGTGCTGGCGATCTTGCAGCGCGGCGTGGTCGTGCCGGAGGAGGCGTATCTTAGGCGCACGTTCGGCGACGCCTACCGCAAATACCAGGCGCGCGTGCCGCGCTGGCTCTAGCTCAAATATCCAGCGCGTCGGGCTTGGCGAATTCGGCCCGTTCCTGGATGAAGCGGAAGCGCGCTTCCGGCTTGTTGCCCATCAGCTGATCGACCCGCTTGGCCGTGCCCTTCTCGTCGTCGGCGATCTCGACTTTTAACAAGATGCGCGCCTTCGGGTCCATCGTGGTCTCCTTCAACTGCTTCGGCAGCATCTCGCCCAAGCCCTTGAAGCGCGACACGTCGACCTTACCCTTGCCGTTGAACTCCTTCCGCATCAATTCGTCCTTATGCGCGTCGTTGCGCGCATAAAAGGTCTTGGCGCCTTGGCTCAGGCGATAGAGCGGCGGCACGGCGAGATAGAGATGCCCGCCTTCGATCAGCCCTCGCATCTCGCGATAGAAGAAGGTGATGAGGAGCGAAGCGATATGGGCGCCGTCGACATCGGCGTCTGTCATCACCACGACCTTCTCGTAGCGCAAATCTTCCTCGCGATAGCGGGCGCCGGTGCCGCAGCCGAGCGCCTGGATCAGGTCGCTGAGCAGTTGGTTGTCGGCAAGCTTGTTCGAGCTTGCGCTTGCGACGTTCAGGATCTTGCCCCTGAGCGGCAGCACGGCTTGCGTCGCCCGGTCGCGCGCCTGCTTGGCCGAGCCTCCGGCTGAATCGCCTTCGACAATGAAAATCTCGGTTCCTTGCGCGCCGCTTAACGCGCAATCGGCGAGCTTGCCGGGGAGCCGCAAGCGCCGCGTCGCCGTCTGCCGCCCGATCTCCTTTTCCTTCTTGCGGCGGAGGCGGTCCTCGGAACGGTCCACCACCCAATCGAGCAGGCGGTTCGCTTGCGACGGGTTCCCTGTCAGCCAATGGTCGAAGGCGTCCCGCACGCCGCTCTCGACGATGCGGGCGGCCTCGGGGCTCGATAGCCTGTCCTTGGTCTGGCCCTGGAACTCGGGCTCGCGGATGAAGACCGAGAGCATGGCGCCCGCCGTACCGAGCGCGTCGTCGGCCGTCACCTGGGCGACCCGCTTGTGTCCGGTAAGCTCGCCAAAGCCGCGTAGTCCCTTGGCCATTGCCGCACGCAAGCCCGCCTCATGCGTGCCGCCGTCGGGCGTCGGCACGGTGTTGCAATAGGAACTCAAGAAGCCGTCGTCGCTTGCGATCCAGGCGATCGCCCACTCGATGGACCCGGCGCCTTCGGTCTTCTCGATCCGGCCGGCGAACACGTCCTTGGTGACGGTCTCCTGGCCTTCGATCCGGTTTGCGAGAAAGTCTTTCAGTCCGCCCGGGAAATGAAACACGGCGCTCTCGGGCGTCTCGCTGTCACCGTCGAGCAGCGCCTTGGCGCACGACCATCTGATCTCGACGCCGCGGAAGAGATAGGCCTTCGAACGGGCCATGCGGAACAGGCGCGACGGCTTGAAGGCGGCGCCCTTGCCGAAGATCTTGGGGTCCGGCCGGAAGTGGACGCGCGTGCCGCGCCGGTTCTTGATCGCGCCGAGGCACTTCACCGGGCCGTCGGGGACGCCGCGCGTGTAGCTCTGGCGATAGAGCTTCTGCCCGCGCGCGACCTCGACCTCCATCGTCTCCGACAGCGCGTTCGCGACCGAGACGCCGACGCCGTGCAGGCCGCCGCTCGTTTCGTAGACCTTGGAATTGAATTTGCCGCCCGCGTGCAGCGTCGTCATGATGATTTCGAGCGCGGACTTCTTCTTGAACTTGGGATGCGGGTCCACGGGGATGCCGCGGCCGTTATCGGTCACGGTGAGGAAGCCGTCGTCCTCGAACGCAACGACGATATGGTCGGCATGGCCCGCGACCGCTTCGTCCATGGCGTTGTCGAGCACCTCGGCGAAGAGGTGGTGCATCGCCTTTTCGTCGGTGCCGCCGATATACATGCCAGGGCGCCGGCGCACGGGCTCAAGCCCCTCCAGCACCTCGATATCGGCGGCGGTGTAGTCCTCGCCGTTGCGCGACGCGGCGCGGCCTTGCGCTTGACGTTTCGACGGCTTCGCCGCCGCCCTTTTCGGCGCGTCTTCGGCGAACAGGTCGCGCGATGCGGTGGCTTTGCGCATGGGTCGTTTCGACACCCAGGAGCTCCACGAATCTCAACGGACAGGGAACGAATCTAGCTCGCATGCGCTTGCGGCTTTTTCAAGAGCGAGAAACGGCCAAAGCTCAGGCGATTCTGCCGCCGCCAATCTTGGTGATGACGAGCACCGAGGGCCGCGGCGGCATGTCGGGATCGAAGTCCGGCCAGCGCGTGGCGGGGTCGGCGAAGGTCGAGGCCCGTTCGAAGCCCTTGTAGCGGTCGGTGGCGTCGGCGCCCGGATGCTGAACGGCGACGAACAGAGTTTCCTGGTCGGGCGTGAAGCAGGCGCCACACAATTCGGCGCCGACGGGACAGCGGAAGAAGAGCTTCCCCGTCCGCCGCCGCGCGCCTTCGGTTTCGAGCCCGTAGAGGCCGTCGGCCCGCCCCGTGGGCCAGGCTTCGCCCTGGTCGGTCGAGATCCACAGACGCCCTTGCGCATCGACCGCGGCATTGTCGGGGCAGGCGAACCAGCCGTTGTCGGAGGTCGCCGGGTTGCACAACGCGCCGACCGAAGCCACTGATGGATCGCCGCAGCGGACCAGCACGTCCCAAGCGAACCGATCGGCCGCGTGGTCGCCGTCCGGCGGGGTCATCTCGATGATGTGGCCCAACACATTGTCGGCGCGCGGGTTGGCGGCGTCCTCTTCCCCCGCCTTTCGGTCCTTGTTGTTGGTCAGCATCACATAGACGCGGCCGGTGACGAGGTTCGGCTGCACGTCCTCGGGCCGGTCCATGCGCGTGGCGCCGAGAAGGTCGGCGGCGATGCGCGCATCGATGACCACGTCGCCCTGATCGGCAAGTCCATTCTCGGGCGTGAGCGGGCCTTGTCCGAACACGAGCGGGAGCCACGCGAGGCTGCCGTCGGCGTCGAACCGCGCGACCGAGAGCATTCCTTCCGAGAGCAGCCGCCGGTTCGCGGCGGGATCGTTCGCATCGAATGTTCCCTTCGAGACGAAGCGATAGACATAGTCAAAGCGGGCGTCGTCGCCGCAATAGACAACGACGCGGCCGTCTTTGTTGACGAGGCACTCCGCGCCTTCGTGGCGCAAGCGGCCGAGCGCGGTGTGCTTCACCGGCACCGACGCCGGGTCGAACGGGTCGATCTCCACGATCCAGCCGAAGCGGTTCGGCTCGTTCGGTTCCTTGTCGACGTTGAAGCGGTCGACGAACTTGCCCCAGGCCTGCCACAGGCCGGGCACGCCATAGCGCTCGTAGCTCTTCGCCTGAGGCCCGCCGAGACCGGCGGGCGCCTTGCCCCCTTCGGCGCAAAGATTGCTCCAGAAATAGCCGTGAAAGTTCTCCTCGGCGGTGAGGTAGGTGCCCCACGGCGTCACGCCGCCGGCGCAATTGTTGAGCGTGCCGAGAATGTTCCGCCCCGAGGGGTCGGCGCTCGTCCGCATCCGCGCGTGTCCCGCGGCCGGGCCATCGACCGTCATTTGTGTGTTGGCCGGGGTGATGCGGCGATTGTATTTGCCGTCGAGGACGGGGCGCCACCCCTCTTGCAGGCGCGCGATCTCGACGATGCTGACACCATGCGCCGCCATTTCGATCGCGACGAGCTCGGCCGTCATGTCGGGAAAGCAGATCAGGTCCTGACGCACGAGGCCGGGGAACATGATCTCTTCGTTGGTGTACTCGTGGTTGATGCCGAGGAGGCCGCGCCGTCCCGTATCATCGAGTGGGAAGAAGGCGATGTAGTCGTTGTTGTAGCCGAACTGCTTCAGTTGCGCTTCGACGCTCTGCCGCAACGGATCGAACCGAGGCGAGTCAGGAAAGAGCGGATCGCCCCAGCGGAGCAGCACGTCGGCGCGGTAACCTTCGGCGATATGGTGAGTGCCGTCGACGCCGGCGGCGATTTCCGCAAACGCGAAGCGGTCGGGCGCGTCGTCTGCTCGCGCGGCGGCCCCCGCGAGCAGCGACGGCCCGAACAGCGCCGCGCCCGCAGCCGCGCCGAGCGTACCGCGCAGCACCGCGCGACGGCTGTAGCGCCGCAAGATGAGGTCGCCGATCGTGTCGCCTTGCGCCGGGCTCAGCGGCACATTGTCATGCGCCTCGTATGCCTCGGCCCTGTTGCAGAAGCCGTCGGATTTCGCCATATGCCAGTCCTAAAGTGGGGCGAAAGCTTTTACGACCCCACCGTAACAGATTTGCGAAATGGAACCGCGCGATGGCGGCTGAGACCCCGATTTGCGATTTCGGCTGGAAGGCGCCGCCGTTCCGCCTTCCCGGCGTGGACGGCAAGACCTACAGCCTCGACCAGGTGAAGGGGCCTAAAGGCACGCTGGTGATGTTTATCTGCAATCACTGTCCTTACGTGAAGGCGGTGATCGACCGCATCGTGCGCGATGTCGAGGAGCTGCGCGGGCTTGGCGTCGGCGCCGTCGCCATCTCCTCCAACGACGCCGCGCACTACCCCGAAGATTTGTTCGACAACATGATGCGCTTTGCCGCAGACCATGGCTTCACCTTCCCCTATCTCTATGACGAGAGCCAGGAGGTTGCTCGCGCTTACGATGCCGCCTGCACGCCCGATTTCTACGGCTTCAATTCCAAGCTCGAGCTGCAATATCGCGGACGCCTCGATGAGAGCCGGAAAGAGGCGGCGCCCGCGGGCGTCCGCCGCGATCTGTTCGAGGCGATGAAGCAGGTCGCGAGGACCGGCGAGGGCCCCCGCGAGCAGATCCCCTCGATCGGCTGCTCGATCAAGTGGAAGGCCGCCTGATCGCGCGTCCCCGTTCTGAGCCGGCGCTAACCCTCCCTTAACCCTACCGCTTTCCCGTTTGTTTACGGACCCCGCCCAAAATTTATCTCGAAACGCGCGGGGAGTTCGTTGCGATGGTGATCCGTTACGCGGCCTTGGCGGCGCTTGGAGCGGCCTCGATCTGGGCCCTTCTCACCGTTGGCGTCAGCAACGGTCAATGGCTTCTGGCCGATGCCGAGCAGGTTGGCGGCGAGCAGGGCCTGTTCTTCTTGCTGCTTGCGGTCATCGCCGCGCTCATGACGTTTTCGCTCGGGCGGTTCCTGGTCTTGGGCAGGCCGCCGATGGTCGATAGCTGGTACGCGCAGCACAAGCATTGGATCTACGTGATCCTGGGGGGTGGGCTGTTCTACGCGGCGTATGTGCTGACGTAAGCGATTGGAGCTTTGGGGGAGCCTGGCGGGGATCTTCCTGCCGCCACGACGGGGGATTGCGGAGGAAGGTTCCCAAGACCGGGCTCAAAGGTAGGGGCGGCCACCCACGCGAGTTGGCCGCCCCAACTTTTTGGCGAAACCGATCGCGCCCTAGCAGCTGTAGTACATGTCGAACTCGATGGGGTGGGGGAACATCTCGAAGCGTTCCACCTCATCCATCTTCAGCTCGAGATAGGAGTCGATCGCGTCGTCGGTGAAGACGTTGCCCTTCTTGAGGAAGGCGCGGTCCTTGTCGAGCTCCTCGCAGGCCTGGCGCAGCGAGCCGCACACGGTCGGCACCTTCTCCAATTCCTCCGGCGGCAAGTCGTAGAGGTTCTTGTCGATCGGATCGCCCGGATTGAGCTTATTCTCGATCCCGTCGAGGCCGGCCATGAGCATGGCGGCGAAGGCGAGGTAGGGATTGGCGGCGGGATCGGGGAAGCGCACCTCGACGCGCTTGGCCTTCGGTCCCGAGCCGAGCGGAATGCGGCATGAGGCTGAGCGGTTGCGCGAGGAGTAGGCGAGCAGCACCGGCGCCTCGTAGCCCGGCACCAGACGCTTGTAGGAATTGGTGGTCGGGTTGGTGAAGGCGTTCAGCGCCTTGGCGTGCTTCAGGATGCCGGCGATGTAGTGCAGCGCCGCCGGCGACAGGTCGGCGTATTTGTCGCCCGCGAAGACGGGCGTCGAGCCCTTCCAGATCGACTGGTGGGTGTGCATGCCCGAGCCGTTATCGCCGTAGACCGGCTTCGGCATGAAGCAGGCGGTCTTGCCGTAAGCCTGCGCCACCTGGTGGATGACGTATTTGTAGATCTGCATGGCGTCGGCGGTCTTCACCAGCGGCCCGAACTTGATGCCGAGCTCATGCTGGGCGGCGCCCACTTCGTGGTGATGCTTCTCGGTGACGACGCCCATGTCGGCCATCGTCGCCAGCATCTCCGAGCGGAGGTCTTGCGCCGAGTTCGACCGGCGGCACGGGGAAATAGCCGCCTTTGGTCCGCGGCCGGTGTCCGAGATTGCCCATCTCGTACTCGGTGTCGGTGTTGGTCGGCAGCTCCATCGAGTCGATCTTGTAGGTGCAGTTGAACGGCTCGGCGGCGAAGCGGACGTCGTCGAAGACGAAGAACTCGGCTTCGGGGCCGAACACCGCCGTGTCGCCGACGCCGGTCTGCTTCAGATAGTTTTGCGCCTTGCCGGCGATCGAGCGTGGATCGCGCTCATAGGGCTCGTTGGTCAAGGGCTCGAGCACGTCGCAGAAAATGGCGAGCGTGTTCATGGCGAAGAACGGGTCCTTCACCGCCGAGCTCGGGTCGGGCATAAGCTTCATGTCCGACTCGTTGATGACCTTCCAGCCGGCGATCGAGGACCCGTCGAACATGATGCCGTCGGTGAAGGCTTCCTCGTCCATGATCTTCGCGTCCATGGTGACGTGCTGCATCTTTCCGCGCGGATCGGTGAAGCGCAAATCCACGAACTGAATCTCTTCGTCCTTGATCTTCTTCGTCACACTCTTGGCGTCTGCCATCGTTCTCCCCTGTCATTGGGTTTATGAAATGCCGCCGTTCCTGGTGGCGGCGAAAACTCGATCCCGCCGGCTCATGCCGGCTTCACGACCGTCCTCCTCAGATGGCGTCGTTCCCGGTCTCGCCGGTCCGGATGCGCACGGCCTCTTCCACGTTCGACACGAAGATCTTCCCGTCGCCGATGCGGCCGGTCTTGGCCGAGGCGATGATCGCTTCGATTGCCTTCTCCACCATGTTGTCGCCCAGCACGAGCTCGAGCTTCACTTTGGGGAGAAAGTCCACGACGTATTCGGCGCCGCGATAGAGCTCGGTGTGGCCCTTTTGCCGTCCGAAGCCCTTGGCCTCGGTCACGGTGATGCCTTGGAGCCCGATTTCCTGCAGGGCCTCTTTCACCTCATCAAGCTTGAAGGGCTTGATGATCGCCTCGATCTTTTTCATTGTTCTCTAGAACCTCCCCGGACCAGGAAAAGGACGCTTCAGGCCCGCGCCCTCCCGTCCGTCATTCGCCAAATAGCGCCCTCAAAGCATGCCCCATGCCAATCCTCAAGGGGCGAGTTTTGCCTTACGTTTCAAAACCTTGTGGGGGCTGTACGGAGTGTGCCTGCGGCGGGAAACGGAGGAATGCTCAAGCCGTGAACTCTATGCACAAAAAATAAGCAGATTTCCAATTCTTTGTCTTGAATATCCATTCCGTGTTGATGATGCGCGGAGAGACCATGATTGAGCTTCTGACGGCCGACGAAATGGCGCGCGCCGACACGCTCGCTGTCGCGGGCGGCGTTGCTGGCGCGACGCTGATGGAAAATGCCGGCCGCGCCGTCGCCGAAGAGGTCGCGCGCCGTTTCCCCGACGCAGGCGACATCGCCGTCCTGTGCGGTCCCGGCAATAACGGCGGCGACGGTTTCGTTGCCGCGCGCCATCTCCAAGAGCGGGGCTACAAGGTGAGCCTCGGCTTTGACGGCGACGAAGCGCGCCTGCCGGCCGATGCCGCCGCGATGGCCAAGCGCAATGACGGGACGCGGCAACCGCTCGACCCCGCCCTGATCGCGGGCGCGGATGTGGTGGTTGACGGCCTGTTCGGCGCCGGGTTGGCCCGCCCGGTCGAGGGCAAGCTCGCGCGCCTGATCGAGACCGTCAACGCATCGAACCTGCCCGTCATTGCCATCGACGTCCCGAGCGGCATCGACGGCACCACGGGAGAGGTGAGGGGAACGGCCATCCGCGCCACGGCTACCGTGACGTTGTTTCGCCTGAAGCCAGGCCATCTCCTCTTGCCCGGGCGGCTCCATTGCGGGGAGGTCCGCCTCGCCGATATCGGCATCCCGGCGAGCGTTCTTGGGCCGATTTCGCCCAAGACCTTCGCCAACGAGCCTCCGCTCTGGCGCCCCGAGTTTCCCTGGCCGCGGCCGCAGAGCCACAAATATGCGCGCGGGCACGCGGTCGTCGTGTCGGGGCCGGTCTATAGCACCGGCGCCGCGCGGCTCGGCGCGCGAGGAGCGCTCCGCATCGGCGCGGGGCTCGTCACGGTTGCCTCCCCACGCGATGCGCTCGAAGTCAATGCCGCCGAGCTGACCGCGATCATGGTGCGCGAGGCGGACGATGCGCGCGCGCTGTCGGCCCTCCTGTCCGACCGGCGCAAGAACGCCGTCCTGATCGGACCCGGCCTCGGCGTCGGCGAGCGCACCAAGGACATGGTCCTCGCGGCGCTCCGGTCCGATGCCGCGCTCGTGCTCGACGCCGATGCAATTACGTCCTTTGCCGAAGATCCCGGTGAGCTTTTCGCAGCGATTGCCGCGCGCATGGGCGCCGTCACGCTGACACCGCATGACGGAGAGTTCGCGCGCCTGTTCCCCGATCTCCTTGCCCTACCGAAACTCGAGCGGGCGCGGAGGGGCGCCGCCCGCGCGGACGCCATCCTCGTGCTGAAAGGCGCTGACACAGTGGTCGCCGCGCCCGATGGCTTCGCCTCGATCAACGCCATGACGAGCCCGTTCCTGGCGACCGCGGGGAGCGGCGACGTGCTTGCAGGCATGATTCTCGGGCTCCTCGCTCAAGGGATGCCCGCCTTCGCAGCGGCGAGCGCCGCCGTGTGGCTGCACGGGGCCGCTGCCGCCGCTTTCGGCCCCGGTCTGATCGCCGAGGACCTGCCGGAGACATTGCCAATGGTGCTTCGAGGCCTGCGAGGATCGGCTAAAACCGAGGGACCAGCCTCAACCGCATGACCCTTGAGTTGACACAGTCAGGCCTTATGAACGACATGGAGGGGACGCTCCGGGGGATAGCCGTCTGACATCGCCATGAACCGTTCGCAGTTCCGACTTTGCTTGCTGCTTTCAGCCCTCCTTGCCGGCGCCGCGCCGTCCGCGCGCGCCGAGGACTTGACGCTTTTGCGCGCGCGCGAGGCGGCGGCGGCAATGATACGCGGGCAATACGACAAGGCGATCGCCACCTATGACGAGGCCCTGACCGCGCCCGAAATGGCCGACTTTATCAAGGCGAGCATCTATGCCGATCGCGGCGTCGCCAAGTGGCGCGCGAACAACACCAAGGCGGCGATCGACGATTTCAACACCTCGATCCAGCTCTCGGCCGACAACGCCGCCGTGTACAACAATCGCGGCAACGCGCTCATGGATTTGGGCCATCCGGACGAGGCGGTGAAGGATTTCGACCGGGCGATCGCGCTTTCGCCCAATTACGGCGCCGCCTACAACAATCGCGGCAATGCCCGCGTCGCGCTCGGTCAGCACAATCTCGCCTTTCAGGATTTTCGCAAGGCCGTGGAGCTGATGCCGCAGAGCGCGGTGCCCTTCAACGGCCGCGGCATGGCCCATGCCGAGCTGAAACGCTACCACGCCGCCGTGCGCGACTTGAGCCGCGCCATCGGCCTCAACCCGAAATACGTGGCGGCCTATCGTCATCGCGCCGACGCGTATCTCGCGCTCGGCATGTACCGCGAGGCGGTGGCCGACGCGACCCAGGTGCTCACGCTCGAACCCGACGTGCCGAACCCCGACATTCTTTTTCTGCGCGCCCGGGCCAATACCGGCGACAAGAAGCTCAATTTCGCCCTCGACGATCTCAACAAGGTCATCGAGAGCAAGCCCGACCTCGTCGATGCGTATATCGAGCGTGCCATCGTGTTCGTCCAGGCGAGACGCTCCGAGGACGCGATCGGCGACCTGAACCGGGCCCTCGAGCTCGACCCACAGAGCGTGCGGGCCTACGCCATGCGCGCTTCGGCGAAGCTTCAAGCCGAGGCCAATGACGATGCGCTCTATGACGTCAACCAGGCGCTTCAGCTCGCCGCGACCGATCCTTTGGCGCTTCGCGTGCGCGCCAATATCTACGAGGCGCTGCAGCGCCCCGACGAAGCGATCGCCGATTACCGCGCCGCCCTTGCCCAAGACCCGTTCCAGTCCGAGAGCCGCGAGGCGCTCCAGCGCCTCAAGCAAGAGGTGCCGGCTGAAGAAGGTCGCGTTCTCGGCGAGCCGGTCGAGGGTTGGGTGATCAAGGAACCGCAGCCCGGACGCTACATCGCCAGCAATCCGAAATACCCGGCGCTCCGGACCGAGCTCGAAATGTTCGGCACCGGCACGCCGAAGATCCTTGAGTGGAAGCAGCTCAAGGACGCTCTCACCGGCATTGGCCTCTTGAAATACTACGCCGGCGATTTCGGCGACGCCGCCGCGACCAACCTCGAATATGTCGCCGTGATCGATACGCGGGCCAACAAGGTCATCGCGGTCGAGCCTCATGCCTGGGGCGAGGCGACCGCCCAATGGAACTGGCAGGCCGTGTCCGTGGTCGTGACCGATCCCGACGGGAACGCCAACGAGATTCAGCTTCGCAAGGCGCGGAGGGCGCCGGTCGCGCGCGACGATTTCTGGAGCTTCGAGCAGCCAGGCGGCGCGCCTCCCGAGGGCCGGCGCGCGGCCCGTCGCGGCGGTGGTGGCGGCGGAGGCGGAGGTGGTGGCGGCGGCATGTTCAATTGGCTGTTCCGCTGATGCCGGAGTCCGATTGTCCACTTCACGCCGGCGGCACTCTGTTCCTGGCAAGCGTCCGCGATGCCACCGAGGCGGAACTCGCGATCGGCGCCGGGGCCGACATCGTCGATCTCAAGGACCCGGACTCGGGGGCGCTTGGCGCTCTTCCGCCCGCGACCATCGAGGCTTGCGTCAGGGCGATCGGCGGCCGTGTCCCGGTGAGCGCGACCGTCGGCGACTTGCCGCTTGAGGAGATGAGCCTCCGTGCGACGGTGCTCGCAACCGCCTCGCACGGCGTCGATTACGTCAAGTTCGGTCTGTTTTCTGGCGGCGACGGGGAAGGCGCGCTGCAAGGGCTCGCGCCGCTCGCGCCCCGCACCCGCCTGATCCTCGTTGTGTTTGCCGACGCTTTGCCGGAATTCGATGCTGTCACGCTCGCGGGCCGGATCGGGGCCGCAGGCATCATGCTCGACACTGTGGGCAAGGACGGCATCTCGTTGCCCCATCTTGTCGCGCCGGAAAGGCTTCGGGCTCTCATCGCGTCGGCGCGGGCGAGAGGGCTCGCGATCGGTTTTGCCGGATCGCTTCGCGTGGACGACGTGCCGGCGCTGCTTGCCCTCGGCCCCGACCTTCTCGGCTTTCGCGGCGCGCTCTGCCGCAGCGGCAGGCGGGGCGAACCGCTCGATCCGGTACGGCTCGCCGGCATCAGGGCCGCGATCCCGCCAAGCGAACTTGCCCGAACTCGCCCGGCTCGCTTTATGCTAGGGATGGGGGCCGAGAGCGCTTCAAGGAGTCCCGATCATGGCCGAGCCGAAATTGAGGCAAGTGGCGCCGCGCACCGCCCCTGACGAAGCGCGGGTGCCGGACCGCGTGTTCATCCACGATCTCGTGCTCGATATCGAAATTGGGGTGCATCACCACGAGAAGGGCACGACCCAGCGCGTCCGCTTCTCGGTCGATGTCGATTTGACACCTGCCGCGCGCGATCTAGATGACGATATCGGCCGCACCTTCGACTACGACACGATCATCTCCGGCATCAAAGCCATCGTCGCCCGGGGGCATATCAACCTGGTCGAGACCCTGGCCGAGGACGTTGCGCGCCATTGTCTCGCTCATCCGCGCGCGGCGCGCGTCGTGGTGAAGATCGAGAAGCTCGACAAGGAGCCCGGCGCCGTCGGCGTCGAAATCCTCCGCGCCAAGGGAAGTGTCTGAGCAATGACCTCGCTTCCGCGCGCGCAGGTCTCGCTTGCACCAAGCGCCGGCGAAAGGGAATTGGTCGTCGTCAAGCTCGGCGGGAGCGTGGTCCGCTCGGGCGAGCTTGCCGCCTGGCTCGATGCGATCGCGTCGGCGCCGCATCCGATCGTGGTTGTTCCGGGGGGAGGGGCTTTGGCCGATGAGGTGCGAAGCTGCCAGGCCGCGCTCGGCTTCGGCGATCGCGCCGCACACCGCATGGCGCTCCTCGCCATGGATCAGCTTGCCTGGGCCGTGGCCGGCTTACGTCAGGGTTTTGCCGTCGGCACGACCGAGGCCGAGCTTCGCACCTCGCTCGAGCGCGGCGAGGTGGCGGTGTGGGCCCCTTACGGCCTCGTCGCCGGGCGCAGCGATGTCGAGGAATCCTGGCGCCTCACCTCCGATAGCCTTACGCTTTGGCTCTCAGCCAGGATCGGCGCGTCCCGCTGCTTTCTGGTGAAATCGGTCCGGCGCGAGGGGACGCGCGCGGGCGTCCGGGACCTCGCGCAAGCGGGCGTCGTCGATGCGGCCTTCTCGGCGATGCTGAAAGACGCGGGCGTGCCGGCCTTCCTGCTTGGCCGCGGCGACCAGAAGACCTTCGCCGCCGCGCTCGCCGCGGGGGACGCGGGGGCGGGCGGCTACGCCGCCGCGATCGCTTAGGTCACCATACGCGCATTCGCGGGAATGACGCGGCCCCGCGACCGGGTTAGAACGGCGAGGATTCAACGGCGCGAGAGGCGCATGGCCGAGAGCATCCTGTTCCTGACCGGACATTTGGCGCGAGCGCGGCTCGAGGCGGTGCTGCGCGCCATGAAGGTAAGCTTCGACTGGAAGGTGCTCGATATCGGCGTCAAGGTCGCGGCGCTGATGACCGAGGACATCATCGCAAGGCGTCTGCCGAGCCCCGTCGACGCCGACAAGGTCATGCTGCCCGGTCGCTGCCGCGCCGATACCGGCCGCCTCGGCGAGCGCTTCGGCGTGCCCTTTCTGCGCGGACCCGACGAACTCAAAGACATCCCGCTCTATTTCGGCCGGGAGCGCAAAGCGGCCGACATGAGCCGATACGACATTCGCATCTTCGCCGAGATCGTCGATGCTTCCGCGCTTGCCGTCGAGGCGATCGTCGAACGCGCGAGATCCTATGCCGAGTCCGGCGCCGACGTGATCGATCTCGGCTGCCTCCCCGACACCCCGTTTCCCCATCTCGAAGAGGCAATCGCGGCGCTGAAAGGGAAGGGCTACAAGGTCAGCGTCGATTCCGCCGACTCCGACGAGCTTCGCCGCGGCGGCAAGGCGGGCGCCGACTATTTGCTCAGCCTCAGCGAAGCCACGCTCGCCATCGCCGATGAGGTCGCCTCGATCCCGGTGCTCATTCCCAAGGAGCATGGCGACATGGCCTCGCTCTACCGCGCCATGGACGCGCTCGACGCGAAAGGGCGGGCCTACCTCGTCGATCCCGTGCTCGATCCGATCAATTTCGGCTTCATGCCGTCTCTAGAGCGCTACGCCCAAGTGCGGCGTGAGCGCCCCGACGCCGAGATGCTGATGGGCACGGGCAATTTGACCGAGCTGACCGACGCCGACACGAGCGGCATCACCGCGGTTCTGCTCGGCATCGCGTCCGAGCTTCACATCAAGAACGTGCTCGTCGTGCAGGTGAGCCCGCATACCCGCCGCACGGTCGAGGAGCACGACCTCGCGCGGCGCATCATGTACGCGAGCCGCGCCGACGGCGACCTGCCCAAGGACTACGCCGACGGGCTTCTGACCGTGCACGCGCGGCGGCCCTTCCCGCAAACGCCTGACGAAATTGCCGACGGTGCGCGCGAGGTGCGCGACAAGAACTTCCGCATCGAGATCGCCGAGGACGGCATCCACATCTACAATCGCGACGGCCATCACGTGGCGCAGGACGCGCTGTCCCTGTTCCCGAAGCTTGGCGTCGATGTCGAGAAGGACGGTGCGCACGCCTTCTATCTCGGGACCGAGCTTGCCAAGGCCGAGATCGCCTTACGCTTGGCCAAGCGCTACGCCCAGGACGAGCCGCTCGATTGGGGCGTTGCCGCCGACGCGCCGGTCGAGGATGAAACCGCGCTCAAGGCGCCCGGCCACACGCTGATCGCCAAGAAGAAGCGCGAAGCCTTCTGAGAAGCGAGAGTTAGGTCGTCATGCCGATGATCCGCGAATGCATCGTCACCACGCTCAACGAAGAGGGCAAAGTCCATATCGCGCCGCTCGGCCTGATCGCCGAGGAGGGGGGTTGGATCATCGCGCCTTTCCGGCCCTCGACCACGCTCGACAATTTGAGCGCCACGCCGTTCGCGGTCGCGAATTTCACCGACGACGTTCTCGTCTTCGCCGGCTGCCTCCTCGGCCGGCGCGACTGGCCGACGCGCCTCTCCACCCATGTTCCCGGCGCCGTGCTCGAAGGCGCGCTGACCCATGTCGAGCTTGCGGTGGCCCACATCCAGCAGGACGAACAGAGGCCGCGCTTTCATTGCCGCGTGGTGCATGAGGCGAGCCACGGCCCGTTCAAGGGCTTCAACCGCGCACAAGGCGCGGTGATCGAGGCCGCGATCCTGGCGAGCCGCCTGCACATGCTTCCGCGCGAGAAGATCGAGCGCGAGCTTGGCTATTTGCAGATCGCGGTGGAGAAGACCGCGGGCCCGCGCGAGCACGAAGCCTGGCGCATGCTCGTCGAGAAGATCGAAGACCACTACAAGCAAACGCCCCCGTCCGGCTGACGCAGCTTCCCCTCTCCCCTTGTGTTCTCGGGTATGGGTTTCCTCAAGATGGAGGGTTGTTGCCGGGAGCAAGCTCACCGGCGCCAAGCCGCCTCTTAGCCCGAAACATGTTTGGGCGGTCAGAACGCGGCTGCAATTGTTGAAACGCTTCAGAGATCTCGCACTGTTCAACCTCGCCATCGACAGCAAACTTCGTGGGTGCGACCTAGTAGGCGTGAGGATTGCTGATGTGGCACCCCAGGGCTATGCCGTCGATCGAGCCTCCGTTAGACAGCGCAAAACAGGGAGGCCGGTTCGCTTCGAGGTTACGGAGCAAACGCGCCAGGCGATCGACGACTATCTCTCGCAACGGCGTGGAACCTCTAACCCATACGTCTTCCCTGGACGCGGTTCGGCAGGGCATCTCACTACGCGGCAGTACGCAAGGCTGTTAGCGGAGTGGCTCGCAATGATCGGCCTTGATCCGTGCTTCTATGGCACGCATTCACTCCGTAGGACCAAGGCTACTTTGATCTATAAAAAAACAGGGAATCTTCGAGCGGTTCAACTCCTGCTAGGCCACATGAAGATCGAGAGCACGGTCCGATATCTCGGAATCGAGGTTGATGACGCGCTTGCCGTAGCCGAGCAAATCGACGTCTGAAAAGTGAGGCAGAGCACACATGCTCTGCCTCCAAATCTACGTCAGCTATGCCGCGAGTCTCCAAGTATTCCCACCAATTCGGTGACGGTAAGCAGTCCGGTAGCATCGATGTTGGTAACGGGAAGCAGGTCGATTACGACGTGACGTAAGTTTGGCCCCGCCTCATCAACGACTCGGATCAACTCCCGTTTAAAAAAGGGCGCGTTGAAAAAGGTGATCGGCGCGTTGAAACGAAAGAGTAGCATCCCAGGGATTTGCTGACCGCCCTCATGCCTCTGCAATTGTGGGGTTGGACGCGTGCTTATTGGTCGTCCAGCGCTGATACGAGGCAACTAGCCAGCCTCGCATCGCTGAACGGCTTGCTCAGAATGTCAATCGCCCCGTTTTCGAGCACCCGATTGCGAATTCGTTCATCCGAAACAGCGGTAACGAAAATGACTGGCGTTCGCCGACCCTCCCCGATTAGTCGCTCCTGCAACTCGAGGCCGCTTAGACCCTTCATCTGAACATCGAGAATAAGACAGCTGGCATCATCCAGATCTGGAATCCAGAAACTCTTCTGCCGAGGCAAAGGCGCGTGCGTCGTAACCGAGCGATCTCACCAGCGATTTCGTGGATTCCCGGACGGATTCATCATCGTCTACAATTGCAATCATTGGTGGACAAGCTCAATGGCAGTTTCAGAAGACCCGAATATGGGTAATCGCTCTGCCTAGAGTTTGATATTATGAGCCAAAGAATTGTGTTCGCGGGTCGTCCAGGGGTCCGACGACACGTTGGAAGTGCTGGCGGGCATAGCGGGCATAGATGACGAAGCAGACTACCGTCGAATCCGTCGTGTTCGTCATCGACGACGATGCTGCTGTGCGCGCTTCTTTGAAAAGCCTATTCAAATCGGTCGGTCTATATGCCGAGCTGTTTGGTTCCGCGGACGAGTTTCTTAAGAGCCAGCGCCCTGATGCCGCTTCCTGCCTAGTGCTCGACGTTCGGCTGCCGGGCATCAGCGGGCTGGAGTTCCAAAGCGAGTTGGCGAAGGCGGGAACGGACATGCCAACCATCTTTCTGACTGGCCATGGTGACATCCCGATGGGCGTGCAAGCAATGAAGGCAGGAGCCGTCGAGTTTCTGACCAAGCCCTGCCGCGATCAGGACCTGCTTGATTCGGTGCGCCTAGCGCTCGCCCGCGATCGAGAGAAGCGCGGGGGCGCTAAGTATGGGAGGCCATGAATCACTCTGGCGATTGGGCACGCGTCTTACAACTAAGGTGCCAAGTGGATGGCGCAGGAACCGTTCTGATGAAGGTTGCGGATTCTGGTCCCAGTATCGATCCGAAGGTAGCTGAAAAAATGTTTCAGCCTTTCTTCACGACGAAACCCGGCGGTATGGGAATGGGCCTTGCAATCTGTAAGACGATCATTGAGCAGCATGGGGGCTCGCTGACGGCATCCCAAAGCAAAACCCCACGGAATGGAATTTCAGATCGTTCTGCCGCATTGCCAGCGCGGTTAGAACAATAGCCCAGGCATTCTTGCCCATTCGAGCAGCGCGAGCCCAAATGAGGCATCGCGGGCCCGTAGGTGTCCTATCGTCTTACCGACCAAAGTATGGGCCCTACCATATCTCAGTACACTGTTGCGCTATCTAGCTGGGCGCTATGAATGTAGTGGGTGACGTAGATTTTTCGGTAGACCCCCCGTTACCGCGAAATGTCACCCATCATGGCGCGCCCGGTCTTTTCCCTCCCGGCGCGCCCGCGAAACGCGCTGAGGCGTCCAGCCGCGCGTAGCGGTTGGGCGTCTCCGCCCACGCGGGGCAAACTGGAGAAAACAATGATTAAATTCATCGCTGTTGCGTTTGCTTTGCTCGTCGCAACCTCCGCCCATGCCATGTCGCCGGTGCCTCTTCATCAGTCGGACGGTGTGATTACGCAAGTCCGTCAGAACTGCGGCGCGGGGATGCGCTGGAATAACGCACTCAATCGCTGCGCGACTACATCCGCCCGCCGCCATGTCCGCCGCGGAGTGGTCACAGGCGGCAACTAAAAAATCTAAGACACCCCGACCATGCACTGGCATTGTCGGGCTTCCAAATCTCTCCGCAGTCCCCCTGTGAAACATGGCTCAAAGTGTGACATGCACGCATGGCATGACGCACAGCAAATTGCGAAAGGAGAACACCATGAAGAAATATCTTATCGCTGCCGCCTTAATCCTATGTGCCCCTCAACCCATCCTGGCACAAGAAGCTGAGGTGTTTTACGTCATACTCGACAACACGACTAACCAATGTCGGGTCATGGCCGGTAGCCAACTACCTACGACCCAGAAGGCTAGATACAAAGAGTTGGGCAAATACGCCACGGTGGATGAGGCCAAAGCAGCTTTGGACTCCATGATCGGAAGTGCCTGCCCAAAAATGTGATCGAGCAGCTGCTGATAGCCAAGAAACACCCAATCAGGAGAGAAAACCAATGATCAGATTGATCGCTTTTGCTGCCTTCGCCTTGGCCCTCGCAACATCTGCGCAGGCCATGTCGGCCCCGCCGCTTCATCGGGCGGACGGCATGACGACCGAAACCCAATATGTTGGCTACCGCTACCGCGGCGTCGCCCGCTACGGCGGGTATAGGCGCTACGGCTATGGCACGTATAGTCCCTACGCCTATAGGCGCTATGGCTATGGCACGTATAATCCCTACAGCTATAGGCGCTACGGCTACGGCACGTATAGTCCCTATAGCTATAGGCGCTACGGCTATGGCGTCGGCCGTGGAATCGCCCGCCGCAATATCCGCCGAGGACTCCTCAGGTAGTGAGACGCCTAAACACTGGGCCGGGAAGGTTGGACACGCCAACGTTTCCGGCCCTCAACCAACGGAGAATGCAATGCTGAAGAAAGTGCTGTTTGCTGTTGTTGCAACCGGTTTCGTCACCGCCCTCGCGCTCCCCGTCCAGTTCACGGCGGCCGAAGCCGCGACGACCTGCAAGGACGCAGCGAAGATGGATTTCCCAAACGACAGGAAGTCCCGGAAAGCCTTCAAGAAGGAGTGCAAGGCCGCCTGGAAAGCCTCGCAGCACGGTTAAAAGCCGCCGCGCTCAGTTGCTCTAGCCGCCAGCCGAACTTTGCTGCGCACCCGGAGAAAGGCGCATGAACACCACAGGAAGTTCACATGACCAGTGTTCGTAGTTGGCGATAGCGGCATCCGACAACGGCCGCTCATCCTCATATTGCGCCGTTCAGACGCAGAGAGCACTCCGCGCTGTTTGATCTAGCTTGGATAACGACGGGGGCCGGGTGAGGAGACCTGGCCATGAAATGGTTCCTGCAGTTCTTGAGCATTGGGAGCGCCGTCCTCTACATGCTCCTAGTCATTATCGATCACCGTATCCGCGACGGCACTGCCGAAAATATCGTCGCTAGCGAAGCTCAGCCCAATCAGCGGCGCTTGAGTGTGTGGGGCCCCTACCTTCCTAACCGGTCTCTGGGTCAAGATCAGCGAGCTTCATTGACCACTCAGCCCGCCCATCAGCAAAATGAGGCCCTTGCACCAGAACCCTATAGCAAGGATCCCAGGCAATATTTCGACGACCAGCCTGCTTTAAAGGATAAATTAGCGGCCTCAGCAATCGACGATGACCAGATTGGGAAGGGGCCGACGTCCTTGCCTATTACCAGCGCCTCATTTGAGCCATCAGTGCCATTGGAAGGTAAGGAGGCGATTTGGTTCGTAGTGTCTCGCGCAGCTCGGTTGCATGCCGGTCCGTCTGTCTCTTCCCCTATTACGCACCTTTATCCGGTCGGTACAGAATTGAAACTAATCGGCTACGCGCAAGGCTGGTTTCAAGTTTCCGATCCCGCGACATTGCGGCAAGGATGGATCTACGAGAAGTACTATCTCCAGGCGATCCGTGGTCCCGGCCAGACGCGACTCGCAGTGCAAGACTTGCCAGGGCCCACACGAGTGGCGTTCGCGGCATCGAAGCCGAAACCTGTAAGCCGGGTCAAGAAACCAAGATCTCAACAAAAGATCACGAAACCAAAACGCCAACAGCCCGTCCGCATCGCCCGTGCTCGCATCCAAATGGTGGAGAGGGCGTTTCGAGGCTACTATTAAGGAGCGATTCCTGCTCAACCAGCACGCAATCGCACTGAATCCAGCCTGAAAAAAGCACGACGAGCCATCAGGATGCTTCCATCCAAGGTGTCGCTTTGCGGTTCAGTGACGAGGTCGCAGTCGAGACGCTACTCGACGTTCTGCTAGCCTCCCGATCGGAAATCCCACTCTAAAACCCGCTAGTGGCGTCAAATGTCCGCTTGCTCTTGGCGCACTGGAAGCCTGCCAACGAACAACAAGCTGAAAGCCATGGGCCTACTTCGCGTGCGTTAATCGAAACGTGGGGACGCGCAGTGCGAACGGCCCTCGGTATGGCAGCGGCACTGACGGTTGATGTCCGCTTAGGGTCATTAGCGCAAGTCGTGTCATGCCCGCGTTATGTCCGTTCTTCCCCCCAAAGCAGACATTCGTCAGCGCGAGTGACACGTCCGCTATGTGCCAGAAGCAGACGTCGCATCACGTGCATAAGGGCCACCGTTGCCGAGCACTCGGGCTAGGGCTTCTTCGCCCAGCAATGGCGCCCCTAAATAAGAAGCAGCTGAAGGAGTTTGACGCGGTAGCTTGAGGCGCTGAAAGAGCAGTGGGAACTGGGCGGTAGATCGCCGCGTTCTACACGAGTAGGCCCACCATGATCAAAACCATTCTATCCACGTTTGCCGTGTTGCTACTTCTCGTTTCTGCAGCTCCGGCATTGCCAGTGACGCAAGGCTCCCAACTCGTTAGCCCATACGGGATTTTGAAGGTCAAAACGGCGGATGACGAGGATTCGCGGATCAGATCCCGATTGCGTGAGGATCATGCTAACGCCGATTGGTATGACGGCAGACAGGATGATCGCGCTGAGGCATTGAAGCAATACTCCTATCGTCCTCCTTCGGATGACAGTGACTGCTTCACCGTCGAGCGCGTTTGGTACTGCCCGTGACTTGAGCAGCAGACCTCAATTCCGCTTTGGTCATTAGCGGACATTTTCGGCGTCAATCGCAATGTCCGCTAAGGGGGAAGCTAGCATTCCTTCATCGAGGCTATGGCCTTTTTTCGCTTGTTGCGACTAACGTTAGTCGTAAGCCTACGCCGATCCTGTCATCTTGGCGTTGTAGGCCGCGACGACGACCTCGTCCGGGCAGCCGGTCATCTTCGCATTGTGCTCGGCGATCTCGGCCAGCTCTCGCTTGGTCGATGGCGTGCGTGCAGGGCATGGGAGTATCGGCAGTCCAGCCAGCCCTCGCTCGTAAGCTGCCGGCACCCATTCAGCGCCACCCCAATACCCGGCAGCTCCACCGCCGATGTGCATCGCGTGCGCGCCCATGTACCCAAGCCCGGCGCCGACGCCTGTAGCGCCCGCTGCTACCGACGCCTGGATGAATGAGGCCATGCACACCCGGTCATCGGGATCGCGCATGTCCAAGATGTGGTGCGTCACTGGGCCCACTAGGTGAGGTCGGCCGCGCCGCCAAGATCGTGCCGATGTGTGCCTGTGCGGTTTTGCCCCTGTGTGGGCTGGCCGCCTGAGAAGACGTACACGCGCAGCCGACTGCCTTGAGGCTGTGAGCAGGATCCGCCTCGTCGTCTCGTTGATGGCAGCTTGCGTGTGCGCCTGATGTGGTCTGCTTTTCTACGATGTTTTCTGGAACAAACGGATTAACGTCATTCGCGCTAACGTCGCATGGCGCACTAGCCACCGCCGCCAGCAGTAAGCTGGCGATAAGTCGCATTCGGGACCCCTCCCGGCTGTTGCTCCTTCAATTCCAGTTCTCCCCGTGGCCGCGTGATGCGGCCATGATGAGGCTATTTCTGGGCAATTACTTGTATCAGCTTGGCAATTTCGGAACGGCGCGGAAGAAACTTAGGTGTGGGAGAGTTGAAGCCGTAAACTCCACGATGTCCGCCTTGGGTCATTAGCGGACATTTGATCGATAAGCGCGGATGTCCGCTTTTGCCAATAGCGGACCTATAGCTTCTCACGTGACGCCACAGTTTGCCTAACCGCCCGGAGAGTGCTTAGCCATCGCCTTGATTTTCTCGTCAACGTCCTTCGCCACTTGGTCGATGGTGAAGCTCGCGGGCTCTTGGCTCGGCGGATACGCGACGAAGGTTTCGAGGAAATCGGCGGCGTGGACGTGATCCAGCCCATCAGGTATGCGTTCTTAATACGCCAGTCGTCGTATTGATCCGAGACGATGTCGGCGCGTTCCATCGGGTCCACGCGCAAAATTGAATAGCTTGGGTATCCGCAGGCAGGTAAACGGCGTGTACCAGACGGCGAAGCCGCCAACTTTTCCATCTCGCAGAATACGCCTTTCCAGTTCTGGTGGCGGAAGGCAACCAGTACGGCGTCATCGTTGAAATAGGCAAACCCATTCCGGGCACCCTTCGGCTGTTGCCCTGTTAGGTAGGGCAGTTGGTTGTAGCCGTCGAGATGCACCTTAAAAGTGGCTCCGCCGATGTCGTCTCCTTTG
>CAWDKA010000024.1:0-24943 GCA_963802845.1 uncultured Alphaproteobacteria bacterium | reverse complement strand
GTCCCTCACCCCGTCGACGAGCAGCGCGCCAATGTGGTCCATGTGCAGGTGGGTCAGCACCACGTCGGTCACGATGCGAGATCGATGCCGGCGGCCTCCAGTCGTTGGAGCAACCGCCCGGCCCGCGGCAAGTTCAAGACCGGGTCCGGGCCGAGCCAGCATCAATGAGTATGGTCCGGCCGCCGCTGTGTACCACGACCACGTTCAGGGCCCACTCGAGCACGTCCGGCGGCAGGAACATGTCGTCCAGCCAGGCCGCCCGGACCGCCGGGTCGGCGTTATGGCCCAACATCTCGCCTGGCAGCGACAGTACCCCATCGCTGACCACCAGCACGTCAATCTCGCCAACCCGCAGCGCGTAGCGCGACGGAACCAGCTCGTCGAGCCCCGGTCTACCGGGGTGTGAGGTGTTGTCCAAGCTCATATTTGTCTCCTGCGTAAGCGGACATCGTTAGCCGCGGCTATCTCTCGGATAAGCCGTGAAAACGTAATCCTTCGCCTTCACGATCGTATGGCACGCGACCCCGCACTTGGCATCGTTTCCCTGAATGGATGTATTGGGCGTGAACGTGTCCGACGCGGCGTCGTAGTCAAACTGGCGTATCCCCAACCACCGCTGTCCGCAAATCTCGTGCTGTCCTTCACCATGCAACCGAGGCCTATTAGGATATCGGGCACGGTCACAGGAAAGGGCGCCTCAGTACTCTGTTTCGGCTTCCAATGGATTTTCACCGCCTTGGCGCCGTCTGGGAAAGGTTTGCCGTTGCCGGGAATACCGGCGCGGTAGGCTTCGATCATCACCTGATTGGCAACGATGACGTTGATCTTGTCTGCCGGGTGACTTACCGCGACATCCGCCCAGTCTTCGTACCCCCTGCACTCAGCTAACGCGAGGCCACCCGGTACCGCACCCTGTATTTGTCCTGGGTCGCGAGAGCTATGCCGCCGAAAACGACGAATACGAGGGTGGTGATTACCACCTGCACAATTGAGTACTCATGACACTTCCTCCCTGCGTCGATGCACGCCAGACGAGATATCATCGCCTAGACTCGGACTGCGCGCTGATCACGGTTGAGCAGCAGAAGCCCAAGCGTGCCCACGACAAGCTGAACGGCCAAAAAGAAGAGAAGCATGCCGCTTGGCATGCCGTCGACGAAGATGCTGATGATCCGCCCGATGGCGAGCGACAAGGCGAAGAACACCGCCCAGATCACTGCCACTCGCTGCCACTCCGGCGTGAACGCGGCGATGATGCAGAACGACACCATGCCGAGATAGAGGCAACTGAGAGCCCTGAAGATGTGGGTCTGATCGGTGCCCTCTACCGTGACGTTCATGAACTTGGGGAGCATTGCTGCCGGATCGACGCCATAGGTCAGCGCGACCGGAATAAAGAAAACCCCTGCGACCAATAGGAAAATCTTCATCATGTCCTTCATGACGCGTTCTCCTTGAGTGGTTCTTCGATGTCAGGACAGCGGACGCTGCTCTAACCACCCCAGCGTTTTGGCTTGGTCGAATACCGCTCGCCACGCCCGTACGAGAAAGGCCGTTTCGTCGGGGTTGAGGTGGTCGCGCACCGGCTCGAGGGCAACCAGCATTGGCCCCTCTTTTCTGTACGTCACAGCCAGGCTGGGCTTGGTGACGATGTGTCTTGGCCCCGCACTTCGACAGACAAATCGGGCATGACAGTTGACGCTTAGTCAGTAGCTGCGGCAGCCTTTTTTAGAACATGACGGGCCAATCGTACAACCTCTCCTTGGATTTGCCTTTTCGTCAAGGGTTGGGTTGTCCGGTATGAGAAGATGGTTGTCGCTATGACGTCACTATCTCGCCCCCGGAATTCAACATAGGCGCGCTTGGTTTTCGCGTCATATTCAGCACGTAGCAGCACATGGTCCCCCCCGTTTGCCACTGCGAGGGCCGATAGCTTAGAACATGACGGTAAGATGACAATGGATCATCATTGAAGGGCGGTGGATAAAAAAGCCCGGCTCGGGAACGTGTGCTACGGGTCAAAAGCGGATGTTAGGCGTCGCTTCGGCTGTCGCTAAGTGCCAATAGCACATGAGACTAATACGATAGCGCGATGTCGAAGACCTGAGGAGGCCCTCAATGAAGATCCTCTCGGGGAACCGCAGGGTGCAAACTGTATTGGTAATAGTTCTCCTTCTCGCCATCCTGGCTGGAGCAGTTTTCGTTGGCCATTACGGATGGGTATCAGCTGGCGACGTCACTATGCCGGCATGGGGCTGGCTGATGATGGGTCTCGGTATCTTCTTTACCCTGCTAGTTGGCGGCGGTCTTATGGCCTTGGTGTTCTACAGCGGCCGTGCCGGTTTCGATGAGCGGCCTGAGGTCGTTCAAGAAAAGAAACATCGAGCAGCCAAGTGGACGAAGAGTACCAAGCACAAAAAACGACACTCGTCCTAGGCCGGAGTCAACTTCAAACATGTCCGCTTTGGGTCATTAGCGGACGTACTGACAAGCCCCGCGCCATGTCCGTTTTACCCCCAATAATCGACGTTGAGCGGCGTATTCCAGTTTGCATTTGGCTGTCGGATGACCTCGCTTATTCGCGGATTGATTTGTGATTGATCAGCGCCGCGATTTTCGGTCCCGCTCGGTGGCGAGCGCCTTTCTGACATCGGATTGTGAAATCCCAAACTTCCGCGCAATCGCGGAAGGCTTGACGCCAGACGCCGAAGGCCTCGGCAATCGACCGCGGCGCTCGGCCTCACTGGTGACAGCCGCAAGCAGGGTATCGACTTCAGTATCGTCCAAGCGCTGCAGCGCTCCGGCAGGTCTTTCGGCAGCAAATAACGGGTTTGCGCGGCCGAATTGTCCAGTACGGCTTTACCCTGTGGGACAGCCGGGACTGGGCGCCCTTGGCGTTGGCGGGCACGCGAAAAACGTTGCGAACCACACGCTGCGTTCTCTTGGCGATAGACCCATGGCGAACTGCCCTCTGGTCTCACACGCCGGCGGGCTGAAATCGTTGTCTAAGGAAGCGCGGCGCGCACCTGCGTCTGATGCGGTGACCGCCCACACTCGGATGTGTGAGAGGAGCCAGTCATGGCAAGCTGAAACTTATCTACTTCGACTTTGACGGTGGACGTGGAGAACCCGCAAGACTTGCCCTCTCGATCGGGGGAGTACCCTTCAAGGACGATCGCATTCCGCCCTCCGAGTGCGAAGTTCGTTCAGAGAGTGTTTTTTCAGCGCCAGCAGGACCACTCCGGTCCAAGCTCTCCAAAACCCGATTCTGAAGCTCCTTTGGATCCGTCATACCATTGGCAGCTAGTTGGAGAAGCTTACCACTAACCGCGAGCCTAAGATCATCCTCGGTCTCTGCATCACGTGGTGGATTCCGCAGGTGCAGGACCTCCCAAGTGGCTTCGAATGCTTTCGACAAATTAGCCAGGGTGGAATTCTCAAATGATTGCTCAATGATAGAACCCATTGCGCACACCACTACAAGTTGACGGTCTCTGTACCCGCCCATAGCGGGCGTGTTTGGGTAGTTTGCGGTGCTCGATGGCGCCAAGCAAATCATTTTGAGGAACGGCAACGGTTGCTATCGTGGATAACCTGTGAGTAATTCACGCAACGCCCGCTCACAAGAATGCCTCCCCTGCGTGCTGCTTTGAACGCATTCGCCCGGCTCCTTTTCTTCATTTCAAACGGCCCAGCGAACTAAGGTTGGGCATCCTTGCCCGGCAGCGCGGATATCTCCTACGGCCGGCTGATCGCGCCGTAACGGCTCGACGGCTCATTCCAAATGCGACACGTTAATATAAGACTGGTGCCTGGTTGCTTCTACCGTCCAGCGATCGAGCAGGCGCGCACTTAGCCCGTTAAGTTCTTCAATGGGGTGAGCGATGCCGTAATCGCTTCCAGCGCCTTTTGCCATCGCTACCGCCGCGGCCTTCGCTTCCTTCAGCGTCAACGGGCCAGAGCACTGGTCTCTATACCTTGCGAGCCAAGCTGGCTTGGTCGCACCAACGTTGATCACCCAGGCGACCGCCTTCGAAGTGCGATAGCCACCCCAGAAGCCGTGGCATGCTGGGACATTGGTCATCTCGCCGTTCGTGAGTTTCCAAGTGACTTCGTTTATCTGCTCAAAGTCGAGCTTCCCGGATATCCCGGTTTTGTAGCGAAATTGTCGTTCAGTATCAGCAGCTTGAAAATCACTTTCACCCTGTCCGCTATATTGGTCCATTTTCCCCCATTTCTAAAATAAAAGGCCCCTCGAACGGGGCCTTGTTTGCTTTGCAGCAGGTATGAGTTACGCGAGCGCTCGGTAGACGGACGCCTTGCTGAGCTTCATCCGGCGCATGATCTCCGGCACGGTCAGACCGTCCTTGCGAAGCTCTTTGATCTTTTTCACCACCTCGGCGGTAAGAAGCGGCTTCGGACCAAATCTCACGCCTTCCGCCTTGGCCTTGTTGATGCCGTCCTGCTGGCGCTCGCGCCGAATGTCGTTCTCGAACTCGGCGATCAAGGCAAGAATGCCCATGATCAGCTTGCCAGTGCGGGAGGTCGTGTCGATGCTCGGATCATCGACGACCTTGAAGGCGATCCCTCTTTCCGTGAGTTGCGACACGATGCGGTAAAGATCGGGCGTCGAGCGCGCTAAGCGGTCGAGCTTGGTTACGAGCAAGGTGTCGCCATCCCGCAGATAATCCAAACAAGCCTTGAGCTCCGGCCTCCCGGTATCGACCCCCGACCGCTTCTCCTTGAAAACCTTGTCGCAGCCTTTGAGCTTCTCAAGTTGGATCGCCAAATCCTGCCCCAGACTGCTGACCCGAGCGTACCCCACCGTCGTCATCATTCGCCTCTCCTCGTTTTAGACAACTAGAGAAGCTAATCTGATACTGACTATTGAAACGCGTCAAGTAATGGTTTCAAGTTGTATACAACCTGAGACCACTGCGCATCGAGCGCGATTCAGATACTCAGAATCACCACATCACCCAATCGTCGCAGGGCGACTCGTATAAGCTATACGGCCGATAGCCGGTATCGATCTTAGGCGGTTTCGGTGGCTCTTTGGGGCTTCTGACCAGGAACCATCTGGTCCAACAAGCTGTCCTACCAATCCAAGTGCATCGACTTGGTCGTCATATTTGCCGGCAGGGAAGCTCAGCAGCTCTGATCGAAATGCCGAATACCAGCTCGCTTTGTCGGGACGTAGAGACCTTCAAGCGCCATCCTGCCGCGAATGGATTGGGCCCTGACCGCCTTGTCTCCTCGGGTGGGAAATTGTTGTCGATATACGTACGCCTTGAGCTCTCGCTGCCGCTTATCGAGTGCAGGACCGATTCCGGCACTGATCTGCCCCTTCTCCTCTGCCCAACCCACCGGCTTCCATAGAGTGACCAGATTGCAGAAGGCCTCGATCCATTCGTCTGAGGCTGTCTGCTTGCGCCACAGGTCCAGCAGATACATGCGGCCTTCAGGATCGAGCCCAACAACCACATGCACAGTGTAATCGCCACCATCGGCAGTAACGGCGTAGTCAGATCCGCCATAGACCCTCAGGGTCTCTCGTGGTGGCAGAATCTCATATGGCTTGAGCCAATCGGCTTTGAAGTAGTCGCCGTCCTCAGGCGCGGGCCGCTGCTGATAGAGCGCCGCCCACATCATTGGGCTTGTCTCGCGCTGGCGGGCCCGCAAGAAGGCGGCGTAGTTGTAACCATTCGGATTCGTCCCAAAGATATTCGCCAGGGGCACGGCCTAGAGGATCGTTCCGCTTCTGCAATCGCCGGGATGGAGATGACCCGGCCTTTGATCTCCTTACGTTCGATCTGCTCAAGCACCCGGCCGGCCACGTCCTCCTCATGCCAGCGGGTGTTCATGAGGATACGTTTCGCGTCCAGGCTTCAAACGGGCACTGAAGTCGTCCTGATACCAATCCCAACGCTTTTGTCTCACCGTTTCGCTGTAGGCATCCTCTCGCGACCCAAATAGGTCGTCACCAACGCCGAGGTTGGCACGAAAGCCGGAGATGCCGGTGCCGGCACCGACCCCGTAATACTCCCCTCCGCTTTCGAGCGACCACCGAGCCGCAGCCTTGCTGTCTTCCGATAGCGTGATACCGAGCACCTTCTCATCGGCAGCAATGTCGTTGCGAACCCGCCTGCCCCATCGTTCGGCAAACTCGACCGAGTGGGTTGCCGCCAGGATGCTGTGGGTCGGGTTGTTGGCGAGATACCAAGACGGCAGCAGAATCGAGACGTAGGTGCTCTTGGCCGAGCCGGGAGGCGCAAAGAGTAACAGCACGTCATCATCGCCTGCGAGAAATGCCTCAATCTCGCTAATGATCAGCTGATGATGCTTGGCAGGCTCGAAACCCTTATGTCTTGCCCACT
This sequence comes from uncultured Alphaproteobacteria bacterium, assembly GCA_963802845.1. Classification (GTDB taxonomy): domain Bacteria; phylum Pseudomonadota; class Alphaproteobacteria; order Rhizobiales; family Methyloligellaceae; genus Methyloceanibacter. The sequence goes on along the minus strand of CAWDKA010000024.1, from coordinate 18,566 downwards.
CCGCGAGGCTTCTACGTGTTGATCTGCGTTTGATGAGTTCCTCTGCCGCCGCAACGCGAATTAGTGCGGTCGGTCATCAGCCTGGATTCCATTCCGCACGATTGCAGCGAGCTCCTCGTCGCTCATCGTGCTCGGATCGATCTTGGCCGAGGTTTGCGCGATTGGCTGCGTTGGCTTGCCGTATCCGCGATCGAGAAGGGCATTGGCAGCGGCCACTCGTGCTGCCGGCGGAGCCTTCTCGTTGTGCATGATTTCGACGAGCGTGTTGATCGCGTCAGGAGACTTTTGGCGTGCTAAGCTCCTGCACGTCGCCCAAGACTTTCGGCCGGCCTCCTGGATTGCCGCTTACTCCTTTTTTAAATGGTCTTCCTTTGCCTGGCATTTTGGCTGTTCCTCCGTGTTCTCAGGCAAGTGGACAAATCGGGCAAATAATTCAAGTCAAGGCTAGCAAGATTCATCTCGCTCAGCGCAACCCGCTATCATTACGGATTACGTTACGCATTACGTTACGTTACGGATTGATCCAGACGTTACGGGATTACGTTACGTTACGGGTGTCTATATAAGACACCGTAACCGTAATCACGTCTCCGTAATCATCCCTGTAAACCCAAAAAGAGATTAGGTGCATGACCAGCCATTCATGCCCTCGTAGATTAGCCCCTTGGTCCGCAGTGCCAGTCTGAGGTCCACAAGGTCCGCCGGTCGCTTGACGCCTATTCCGGCCTCTCTAAGCCTTTCATTGAGATCGTCCGTTGTGATTGGTTCGTTGAGCCTTCACCATTGCCAGGTATGTGTTTTGGTTCTTGGTGAGTTTTGGTCCCCGTTCTTCTGGCGCCGACATCTCAGCTTCGATCACCACGCAGCTCGTGATCGGCTCCCCATCCTCGTCAACGCCAACCTCCAGACTCTCAAGCGCCGATACGATTGTACCGCTGCCCTCTCCGTCTTTCATGAACTCGACATCCACCAGGATATTCTTGGCAGCGTCACGCGTGACAGCCAGCCTCGCGTCAGCCGCCCCGGTGAGGCTTGTGTGGCCTCGTGGCCGGCTATCGTTGACGCCGCAATGATGGACTACCAGCACCGAACAGTCGAATGCTTCCCTGATAGCGTCTGTGGCCTTGATATAGGCTCCCATGTCCTCGTCGCTGTTCTCAGAGCCATTCAGGCTTCGGTTCAGCGTGTCGAGCACGACAGCAACCGGCGCCTCATCCAAATCTCGAATGGCCGCGATCAGCTCTTGATGGTCCTTAATCAGGTCCATCGGAGCGGGTTGGAGGTAGAAGGGCACGCTGTCAGGCTCTTCAGGCAAGAAGCGTTGGCGAAATGCTTCTATGCGCGCGGACACGCCGCTCTGGCCCTCGAAGCAGCAATAGACGACTGGCCCCTCCTGCACTCGTCTTCCCCGATACTCGCGGCCAAGAGCGACATGCATTGCGAGGTCGAGAGTCCAGAAGCTCTTGCCTGACTTCGGCGGTCCCCAGATCACGGTGAGACCCGGATAGGGAATGATGCCCTTCACCAGGTAGCGCCGATCTGTACGTGAGCGAGATGCTGTTGAACGGCATGAGCTTGAACCTCCGCTCGCGAAAGCGGTTCGCATCTAGGGTCGACGATCTCCGCATCAAGCTTGGCGTGTGTCCATCATGCGGCCCGCCTTTCATCTGAACAGGCGACGCATGAGGAGCGAAGCGCCCTGCCCTCCTCCATGAGTTGCATCGTGTTCTTCTGTAATCGAGCCTGCCCGTCTCGAGCCGCTGTTGCGCTCTAGGCTCGCTTCTCGTAGCCGTCGCTCCAATCGGCTATGGTTTGGAGATAGGCGGTGAGCCGCTGCACATCGTGCGTAGGAGCGCAGCTTCATGGGCGCCCCCATTGCGTGAATGACGGGACCGCCATAGGGGCCGCGAGGGTTCCTTAGTGGCTCACTGCCGCGAAGCACAGAGAGCGCTGTGCGCGTTCGACCGATGGTGCACTAATTTGTCGGGAGGGTTTCGGTTCACGGTAAATGTGCTTGGGCGGTTCTGATCGCGGAACTCAATGAAGCGCCGCGTGCGCTCGACGGGGAACTTAATAACCTTTCCGCGTTGAGTGAGGTCGGAGATGCAGCTGGAAGCCTGAGACCCCTTAATTTGGGAACGTGCCCGAACTTCTCTCTGTCGAACGCGCTCTGCGCTGATGCCCAGGCCTTTTCCAACTTCCGCTAAAGTTTCACCGCAATCCGCGCGCTTCAACTATGTGGCGATCCCTGTCAGTTAGGGCACTTAGATCGAGGACAACAGCGGGCGAGGATTTCATCCGCCACGTCCCTACTGATGGCTCCTCTCCGGATCATCATGCCAGACGGTTAGCGATCTGCGCCGGAGAGAGAACAGGTCACTATTGGGCTTAAAGAGCGACCTGATCTCGCCCCCTAATCCAATGCTGCGCGTAACCGCCGAACGGAACGCCGCGAGTCTGGATCGTATTTTCGGGAGGCAATGGCGAGACCGAGAAGACCCGCCGAGCGCAGATCATCTAACTCAACTCCCCTGTTTCGGTACTGACTGGCGATCTTGAATGCGAGCGGCCTGATATCGCTCGCAAAGATCGTTGGCGTCCGTCTTCCGAGAGGGCTTGAACTTTTCTGGCTTTCGATCCACTTGTCTCTACGGTCGAGCTTGCAATCAAACCAGCAAAGTCATTGGAGCCCGGTGCCGCCAGCGCCGGGCTTCGTTCTTCTCTTCCCACATTCACGCAGCCCTCCCACCTTCGCGGGCTGCGGCACGTGCGGCGAGGTATTCATCGATCTCTTTCTCCACGTAGCCGTAATAGTCACCGCCTTCCGCCAAGCGGACGCGCTTGGGGAATTTGCCGTCGGCCTCTAAGCGCCGAAGATGTTCTCGACTGAATGGAATGCCCTTAAGCGGGCGAAGCTCTTTGTATGTGATAAGTCGCACCGTTGCTTTCCTCTTGTTGAGGCGACGCCTGAATTGGTGCCTCGGTGCGTAATTGGCTTAAGTGTGGAGCTTGGCAAGGCGAACTAGTTTGAGATTGTCCGCAACCTACGAAGATACCAACTTCCTGCAAGTAAATTTCGTTATCACGCGGGCATCTTCCCACAGTTCAGCTACGCTCCGCTCGTGCCAGATTGACCCCAACCTGCTCAGGGCCTTGCAACGATCGAGCACGCCGATTCGGCTTCTGTCCGGGGTTTCTCGTAGTGGCATGAAATCCCTTTGGACCGAAGGGAGAACCAGACGCAGACAAATAGCATGGTCGCGGTAGGAGTTGCGGATGGTCCGGTTGTCGATCTGAGGTCAGGATTGCTCGCCGCGAGAGCAAGTCCACCTACGTATGCTCGGAGATGATGGATCCTGATGCCGCCGTTGCCATCGAGGATTGACGCGACGGCGGCGCAGCAAACGAGGCGGTCGGAAATGTAATCTGCCCTTCTTCGCAGGCCTCAAGATAGGGCATCTCCAGTCCATATTGACGGACCCCGGTCGACGAAAGGCCTCATCGGTTGCAACTAGCTCATCAGCCTAGAAGTGACCGGTAAAAAAGTAGTCCTCGAAGCCTCGTTAGCGTGCCGTCGAGGATTGAAAAGCAGCTTGCGCGCTTGCCACTCGTCTCCTCGACCTCGCCTCTTCAGAGGCGTTCATGCCGGCTCCTTCTCGTGAACAGGACCACGCTTCCGCCTCTTCTCCCCGAAATGATCTCCTTGAGCCGATCAGACCAGCGCTCCATTGCGGCCGCCTTCTCAGGATCGGCCGCATAGCGGTCATAGGTTTTTGTGATGCCAGCTTCGGCGTGGTTCAGGAGCTTCGACACGACAAGCCGATCTATTCCGAGGCTGCGCATTTGTGTTGCCATCGTGCGACGCAGATCATGAATGCGCCAAGGCTCGATCGGCTCCTTCAGGAAAGCTGTCCGCGCGTCTCTTGGCGTTTTCCCAGCCGTCGAGGGATTCAGTCCCCTTGGCGACATAAAGACGTATTCGCCAATGCGGGGCGTCTCCTCGAGGATCTCCAAGTGCGAGAGTGGATAGCGGGACACGATGCCCCTGCTTTGACTTGGAGCGAGTGCCGGGGAGCTCCAACCGTCACCGTCGATCTCGCGTCCACTTCATGCCTGCGACTTCCCCCCGGCGCTGTCCGGTCACGAGCAGGAACTTGAGCGCGTGTCCGAAGGGATAGCCAAGCGCGGTGAAAGCAGGCCAGAGCTTGCGTATCTCTTCATCGGTTAGCGACCGCTCCCGCTCTTGCTCCTCGGCGGGACGCTTCAGTCTCACAGCCGGCGATGCCTGAATGATCTCTTCATCCAGCGCCCAGGCGAATATCTTGCTGATGAGGGACAGAAGCCGGTTGGCAGCGATCGGCGCGGTGCGGGCCTTCTCACGTATGAGAGCCTTCACGTCGGCCCTCGTGATGCTCGCTATTGGCTTGTCGCCCCATTGCCGGGAAGCAGGTCCACGTTGATCATGCGCTGCATCTCGTCACGAGTGCGCAGGTTCTTGGCGTGATCGGCCATGAACTCCTCGGCCACCGCCCGGAAGGTGTTTCGACTTGGTCGGCTTGAGCCTTGCGGTGTTCCTCTCTCTCCGCTCCTTTGGCGAGATACCTTTGGCTGCATCCTTGATGATGCGTTCGGCTTTGTCGCGGGCTTCGGCCAGAGACAGTTCTTGGGGTAGGAGCCGAGGGTGAAGCGGTGGAGCTTCCCGTTGATCCTGGTTAGCACCACAAAGGCCTTGCGGCCGCCGTAGGAGACGCGAAGACCGAAGCCGGGAGTCAGGGTATCCCAATACTCGACCTGGGCCTCAGCGGGCGGTTTTACGTTGCGTGAGAAAGGCGTCTGTGAGTTTCTGGCGGGGCATCGGGCTGCTACCTAAAATGGCGCCAAACTGATTTGGTAGCAATAGGTAGCACAGAGGGCGGTTATAGCCAAGTGGCATCACGTTGAATGACGGTGCATAAAATGCTTGAAACACAAAGGCTTTAGGGTATCAAGGTGGCGCCATGTGGCGGCAGGTTTTATGTCGAATTCTGATCCTGCATCAGGTCCACTCTAGGCTTGATTGTGGTCATAGATCAAAGGCTTGCAGTGACGCTGGGGTCGCCAGCGAGTGGGTTTGAGAGCGACGAAAGCGAGGACTTAGCTTTCGTCTCCTAGCACACCCTATCGGGCGGGACAGCGCTCAATTCGCCCCATCCACATCGAGGGAATGCGCCGAAAGATGCCGTGAAGCCGGCGACGCGCGCCTCGCCTCGCGGCATCGCGATCCCTAGTAACCGCTGTCCTTTTTCGGCGGCGTCCCGGTCGAAGCGTCCGCCAGGCAGTTGGCGATCCAGGCTTCCTTTTCGTCAGCCCGAAGCGATGGCCGCACACGCTCGGCGGCCTTTTCGCAAGCTGTTCGCGCCGCCTGCGAGACGCCGGCGATAGCGGGGACCGCCGGCACTGTCAGCGCCAAGGCGATGGCGCATGCGCCAAAGCTCAGGTGTCGTGGCTTCATTGCGTTTCCTCTCTCTCCTTGGGCGTGAGACTTCAATACGCGCGGACGCCCATCGCCGCTTTCACCGCATGGTACCCGACGAGCAATTGGGTCAGCGCCAGCGGGTGGCTCTTGGCCCCGTTGGCGATATCGATGCGGCCGACCTGGTCGCGCAAATGCCCGGCCTCCGGGATGAGGTTCCACAGCAAGTCCTCGATCCGCTCGGCCCTCTTGTCGGAGATATTCCCGTTGATCTCGAGCACGTCCACCGGCTTGCCGTCGCGGTCGCGAGCAAGCTCGAGACGAAGCCCGGCATTGCTCGACCCGTCCAACAGAGGGGTGAAGTCGGGATGGGGCAGCGTCGGACGGAGGATATGGCGGACATCGAGGCGCGTGTCGGAGCCGTTGGCGCCAGCGGACTGCTGAAACCTGATGACGATGTCGGCAAAAGTGCGTTGCGGGTGGATGAAGTTGGGGCTGTCGATTTCGCGCCGGGCGAGCTGGGCCATGACCTGCTCCCGCGAGTAGCCGCGCTTGGTGGTGTCGCGGTGCATCTTCCACTTCACGCGCAAATCTTCCTCCGGATCGAGATAGATCTTCACGTCATAGCAGTCGCGCATGCCGCGCGTGGCATACCCGAGCAGGCCTTCGGCGATGACGAATTGCTTGGGTTTGACATATTCAGGGGGCGAAAATGTGCCGTGCCGGTGGTCATAGACCGGCTTCAGCACCGACTCGCCCCGGCGCAACAGCCGCAAATGCTGCTCGATGATGTCGATGTGGTTTGCGCGCGGGTCGAGCGCCGACAGACCGAGCGCAGCACGGTTGTCGCGGTCGTAGCGATGGTAGTCGTCAGTGCAAATCACCGTGCAGTGTTCCTCGCCCAGAATCTGGGCAACGCCTACCGACAGCGTTGACTTTCCTGACGCCGAATCACCGACGATGCCGAGTATGATCGGATGCTCGACGCGCTTCGACATTCACCACTCCAGGCACTCCTCCCGTTCGGGCGTCAAGCAACGTCGCGCGCGGCGATGTTCGCCATGCGCTCGAGCGGCATGTAGGTCGTCATGATCTGCCGCTCGTTGGTTGCGCCCGTTATCATCATGGTCTGCACCTTATAGTGGGATCTCGACCGCTCCACGCCTTCGAGCATGAGGCCCGTCGTGATCCCGGTGGCACAGAAGAACACATTGTCCGAGGTGATAATCTCGTCGCACTGGTACCATTTTTCGGTGTCGATCCCGGCCTCCTTCACCGCCTTTGTCTCGGTCTGAAGCTGGGGATCGAGGCGCGCGAGGAATTCGCCGCCAAGAGCCCTGATGGCGCAGGCCGACATGACGCCTTCCGGCGTGCCGCCCGTCCCCATGAGAGCATCGATGCCGGAGCCGGGAATGGCGGCCATCAACGCGCCGGCGACGTCGCCGGCCGGATAGAGCGCGACGCGAGCGCCGGCCGCCAAGATGCGATCGACAAGCTCGCGATGACGCGGCTTCTCCAGCACGAACACGGTCAGTTCCGACACGTCCTTGTTGAGGGCGTCGGCAAGAGTGGTGAGCTTCTGCTCCACCGGCCAATGCGGATCGATCTTGCCGCGCGCCGGCGCGCTCGTGACGAATTTCTCCATGTAGAAGGCGGGTCCCGGGTTCAGCATGGAGCCGCGGGCGGCAACGGCACAAACGGCGAGCGCGTTGGTTTGGCCGCGGACGAGATAGCTCGTGCCCTCGACCGGATCGACGGCGATATCGGCCTTGAAGACCGAGCCCGGACGCCCCAGGCGTTCGCCCCGCTGCGGCTGAGGGGCCTCGCCGCGCGTAGCCTCGCCGATTGCGACGATTGCATCGATATCGACTTCGGCGAGCGCGGCCCGCATGGCGTCGAGCGCGGCGCGGCCGGCGTCGAGACTGTCGCCCCGCCCGATCCAGCTGAAAGCGGCGCAGGCGGCGGCCTCCGTCACGCGACGAAGGGAAAAGACAAGCTCCGGATTGGCCGGACCGGACATCGTCATACAAGCTCCTTACGGCGACCCGGCCGGGACGCGGCCGGGACAAGGCGAGAGACCGAGGCACTATAGCTTATGGTTCCGGGGTCACCTAGTTTTCAAGGATTTAAGCCAAAACCCCGGCGCGAGCGGCGTTTCAGCCGGCGCTTCGCCTCGGATCGAGCGCGTCGCGCAAGGCATCGCCGAGCACATTGACCGAAACGAGCAAGCCGATCAGCACGAGGCCCGGAATGACGGTCACCCACCACGCGCCCGCGAACATCAGGTCGTAGCCGGATCGGATCAGGGTGCCGAGCGAGGGCTTAGTCACGGGCATGCCGAGGCCGAGAAAGGACAGTGCCGCTTCGGCCATGATGGCGCCGGCGATTTGCGTGGTGGCGACGACAATCAGGGTCGAGGCGATGTTGGGGAGAATATGGCGCCACATGATGCCGCTCGCGCTCGCGCCGAGAGCACGCGCCGCCCTGACATAGTCCTTGGCCGCCTCGACCTGAGTGGCGGCGCGCGCCGTGCGCGCCAGGTACGGCCACTCGGCGAGGCCGATCACGACGGCAAGGAGCGGCACGGCGAAGCGGCCAAGGCTCTCGCCCCCGAAGGCGGCGCGGAACAGGGCAAGCGCGATGATCGCCATCATCAAGGTCGAGAGCGAGAGCTGGATGTCGGCTACGCGCGTCACAACGGTGTCGATCGTTCCCTTGGCGTAGCCGGCAAGCAGGCCGAGCGGCACGCCGATCGCGGCGGCGATGGCGACGGCGAGAAGACCGACAGTCAGCGAGATGCGCGTGCCGTAAAGAATGGCGCTCAAGAGATCGCGCCCTTGCGCGTCCGTGCCGAGCAGGAAGCGCGGGTCGCTCCCCTCGAGCCAGGCCGGCGGCAGGCTGGCGTCGAGCACGTCGAAGCTTGCAAGATCGAACGCATCTTGCGGAGCAATCAACGGAGCCAGGCCCGCGGCAAGGGCGAGTGCGCCGAGGACGATTGCGGCGATGGCGGCGCCCTTGTGCCGGCCCGCGAGAGCGCGCAGAGCCGATTGGCGGTTGGGCAGCGCGTCCGCGCTCATCACGTCTCCTCCAAGCCGATGCGGGGATCGAGCATGAGGCTTGCGATGTCGGCCAGCGTGTTGGCGACGACAAAGATCAGGCCGACGAAGACGAGATAGGTCGTGATCAGTGGAATGTCGGCGCGGGTGACCGCCTCGAGAAAGAGAAAGCCCATGCCGGGCCATTGGAACACGGTCTCGGTCAGAAGCGTGTAGGCTATGAACGTCCCGATCTGGAGCCCGCTCACGGCGGTGAGCGGCAGGAGCGCGTTGCGGAGTGCATGCGCGAGCCACACGCGGAGCGGTGATGCGCCCTTGGCTCGCGCGGTGCGCACATAGTCGTGGCCGAGCTCGTCGAGCATGGCGCCGCGCACGAGCCTGATGAAGAGCGGCAGCATGATCGAAGAAAGCGTGAGCGCGGGAAGGATGAGGTGTTCGAGCCCGTCGCGCGTGAGAAGCCCGGTCTCCCACGGACCGATGCGAACCGTGTCGCCGCGGCCAAAGGCCGGAAGCCAGCCGAGCCAGACCGAGAAGATCGTGATGAGGAAAATCCCGGTGAGAAAGACCGGGATGGATATGCCGAGAACGCTGAGATTGAGAATGAGGCGGGCGCCAAGCACGCGAGGCCGCACGGCGCAGTAGATGCCGGCCGGCAGCGACAACAGCAGCACGATCAGGCTCGCGCCAAGGACAAGCTCGAAGCTTGCGGGAAACTTGGCAAGGATGACGGCGAGCGTCGGTCGCTTGTAGATCGTGGAGATGCCGAGATCGCCTCGAACCGCGCTGCCGAGATAGCGCCCAAGCTGCACCGGCCATGGCGCGTCGAGACCGAGCTCGTGCCGGAGCGCCGCGCGCTCGGCTTCCGGGACGGCCTCACCCACGATCTCGCGCAAAGGATCGCCGAGAGCCGTCCGCACGGCGAAAGCGATGATGAGGATCGCGAACATGACGAGCGCCGCTTGGCCGAGGCGGCGCGCGGCGAAGCCGAAGCCGGCGCTAAACGCTTTCATGGCCGCACTGGCTCGAACGTCACGCTGTGTGGCAAGTCAGAGCAAGAGCGATCACAGCGGCGATCGCGGCCTGCCACGGCACGAACAGGAGCGCGATCGCGTCGAAGCGCGCGGCCGGATAGAGCAGGAGTCCAAAGAGAGCGCCGGTTACGACGATCGGCAGCCAGGCTCGGGCGCGCCTGATCGACTGCGCGGCGATGCCAACGCCGAAGACGATAAGACCCGCTCCAATTCCGCCTCCAACGAGACCCGCCAGCACCCACCCAACAACCTCACGGCTTGCCTTGGCGCCCGCTTCGGTGCCGAACAGTTCCGAACCCACAACCGCCGAAAATACGTCGTTGGCCGTGTTGGCGGCGACGAGCCAGCCTATGATCGTGAACGCGATCGCGAGCAGGCATTTGCCAACGTCCCGGCTGACCCAAAGCCATAGCATGGCCGCAAGGCCCGCGCCAAAGGCGATGCCGGCGTGGAGCGGAACGCTTCTGGCGTTGATGAGAAATTCGGGATCTTCGAGGCGGACGTCCGGCAGCGGCGACGGCAGGCTGGAGATCAGACCGGTCAAAACGCCGAGGCACGCCATGATCACCACGGCGCGAGACCGCTCGGGCGGCTTCGGAAGCGCCGCGGCACCGGCAATTAATGTACTCATCCCGGCCCCCCGTAGGCGAGCGGACAAGTCCATCTATGGTACCAGCCTGCCGCTCATCCCGCTACATCGGCGGCCGGCTAATTGCGCGCCGTCTTGGCCCCTTCGGCCACCGATTTCAACTGGACAAGGCCCTTCTCGATAACGTCACCCATCATCTTCTGGCCGTTCATCACCAAGCAGAACGCCTTCTCGATGAAATTGTGGTGGCCCGACATGGACCAGGTCACGGCGGTCTGGTCGCCTTCGGGCTTGAAATCGAACTGCGACGTGCCGGTTCCCTCATGGGGCTTCACCATATCGACCTTGATCTTGACGAGGTCGCTCGGGCGGCTTTCGACGATCGTCACCTTCCCTTCCCCGACCTCGTTGTTGCCGGACCAGGTCATCGCCGCGCCTTGCCCCGCCTCAGGCCCTTCAAAACCGATCTTGGCGGCGGGGTCGAGCTTGGCCCAAGGCGACCAGGCGTCCCATTTGTGGAAGTCGTTCACCTGCGCAAATACGTCGGCCTGAGGCGCGGCGATCTTGGTGGTGCGCTCGACGCGGAAATCGGCAGGCTGCATGGCCACGATGGCGACGAAGATGAGGATGAGGGCCGCAAGTCCGATCAGGATTTTCTTGAACATGTCGATTTCCTCCGGCGAAAACGCCGCTTGTTCCGGCTATTCGATAACGAGATCACCAAGATATGGCATGTCGATGACATTGACGACGGGGCCGATCTTCACATTGTTGCGCGCCGCCCAGGACAGATGCTGCCAGTGCAGCGGGATCAGCGCCGCGTCGTCGTAGATGAGGCGTTCGATCTTGCGCAGCGCCGCGGCACGCGCTTCCCTGTCCGTCATCGTCTGCGTCGCGAGCGTGAGCTTGTCGATTTCCGGATTTGAATAATCGCCCGCGTTGTATTGGCCGTAGCCCTTGTCCTTGTCGGGCGTCATCACCAGGAACTCGTAGAAATTCGCCGAGTCTTGCGTGTCGGATTGCCAGCCGATCATCATGACATCGCCGGCTCGCTCATCGAAGCGTTGCCAGTACTGAGCTTTCGGCATGGTCTGCAAATCGACCCGAATGTTGATCTTGGCGAGCATGGCGGCGACGGCCTCGGCGACCCGCGCGTCCTCGATGTAGCGATTGTTCGGCGCCATCATCGTCACGGCGAAGCCGTCGGCGTGTCCGGCGTCCCTCATCAAAGCCTTCGCCTTCTCGAGGTCGTAACGGGGCGCAAGAGCGGGATCGTGACCGGCGTAGCCGGGCGGGCTCAACTGGCCCGCCGCCGTCGCGAGCCCGCGCATGATCTTGCTGGCGATGCCTTGGCCGTTCACGGCATAGGCGATGGCGAGCCGAACGCGCTTGTCCTTGAAGGCCGGGACGCGATCCTGATTGAGCTCGAAGGTGAGCACGCGCGCGCTCGGGATGGTGACGAGGGTGCAGCAAGGCGCTTTTCTCAGCCGCTCAAGATCGGTCGGCGGCACCGGTCCGATGAAATCGACGTCGCCCGCGAGAAGCGCCGCAACCCGCGTCGCCGGCTCCTTGATCGGGGTGAAGATGATTTCATCGACATTGCCGGGCAAGTCCTTGTCCCAATAATCGGGGAAACGCTTGAGCTTCAGGCGAACCCCCTGCTCGCGTTCGGTGACGATGAAGGGGCCGGTGCCGCTCGCATGCATCGAGGCGAATGACGCGCCGTGCTTGACGATCGCGTCCTTCGCCTTTCCGCGCTCGTCGAGCCCGGAATAGAAGGCCCGGTCCATGGGAAAGATGTAAGTCGCGAGATTGAGAACGAGCGGGTACGGGCCTTCGGTCACGAAATCGACGGTGAGGTCGTCAATCGCGAGCGCTTCGGTGAACGGCTCGAACAGCGCTTTGAAGTCGGGGCTCTGCTTCAGCCGGTTGAAGGTCCACACCACGTCATCCGCCGAGAGCGTGCGTCCGGACTGGAACCTCACCCCCTCGCGCAGGTGGAAGCGCGTGGTGCGCTCGTCGATCTTCTCGAAGCTTTTGGCGAGTCGCGGCTCGAGCGAAAAGTCCTGGCGAAAGCGGATCAGGGGATCGAACAGGAGATGCGACATCTGAAGCGTCGCACCCGACAGCTGCTCATGCGGATCGAGCGAGGTGGGATCGGAATCGTAGGCCATGCGCAGCGTCTTGGCCGCGAGCCCTTCGGGGGCGAAAGCCGCGAACAAGGTAAAGGTGAGAACGACGAGCAAGCGGCGCATGGGCCGGCTATGTCGCCCGAAAGACGCGCCCCCGTCCACTCCCCTTTGCCTTACGGGGATTGGCCTATACTGTCTCGCCTTCGCTTGGGAGGAGCCCCTGAGGCTCGGACAGTCGTGCAGGGTTTCTTCGTCACCGGAACCGACACCGATGTCGGCAAGACGGTCGTCGCGGCATGGCTCGTGGCGCGGCTCGGGGCCTGTTACTGGAAGCCGGTCCAAGCCGGAACCGATCCCGAGACAAACTCGGAAACGGTGCGCCGGCTTGCGGGCGTCGGGCAGGACCGCATCGTGCCCGAGGCCTATGTCCTCCCCGATCCGCTCGCTCCCCACGAGGCCGCGCGGCGCGCGGGACTTGCCATCGACATGGCGAAGCTCGTGCCGCCGCCATGCGACCGGCCGCTCGTGGTCGAAGGCGCAGGGGGTCTCATGGTGCCGCTCGGCGACCAATTCTACGTCATCGACCTTGCGCGCGACCTCGACCTGCCGCTCATCCTCGTCGCGCGCTCGACGCTCGGCACGATCAACCATACGCTGCTCTCGCTCGAGGCGATCAGGCGGCGCGGGCTTCCTCTTGCCGGCGTGGTGATCAACGGGCCTGAGACCCCGCATAATCGCGCCGCGATCGAGCGCTACGGGCGTGTTCAGATCATCGCCGAGATTCCCCGGCTCGATCCGGTGACGCCGTCCTCGCTTCTCGCCATCGAGCCCGAGATCGACCTCGCCAAGCTCGCGCGGGAAGCGGCATGAACGACGACCCGCAGTCGCGACAAGCGGCGGACGTGCTCGCACGCGACAAGCGCTATGTCTGGCATCCCTATACCCAGCATGGGACCGAAGGCGATCCCATCGTCGTCGCGCGGGCCAAGGCGGCGTCGCTGTTCGACAGCGGCGGCAGAGAAATCCTCGACCTCATCTCGTCATGGTGGACCTGCACCCACGGACACTCGCATCCGAAGCTGAACGCGGCGCTCGCAGCGCAAGCGAGCCGCTTCGAGCATGTCATGTTCGCGGGCTTCACCCATGAGCCCGCGGCCGATCTCGCCGCGTCTCTGGCGAAGATCCTGCCCGGCGATCTCAACAAGGTCTTCTTCTCCGACGACGGCTCGACCTCGGTCGAGGTCGCGCTCAAGATCGCCTATCAATATTGGATCAATCGCGACGAGCCGCGCCGGAAGGGCTTGATCGCCTTCGACGGCGGCTATCACGGCGACACGCTCGGCGCCATGTCGCTCGGCCGCGGCTCGAAATTCTTCACGCCGTTTCGCGACTTGATGTGCGAAGTGAGCGTGCTGCCCTATCCCGGAACGTTCGAGGGCGACGACGCCGCCGGCGAGCGCGAGGCCGGCGCGCTGTCGGCCTTGGAGGCGACGCTGACGGACCGCAGGACCGGGATCGCGGCGCTCATCGTCGAGCCCCTGCTTCAGGGGGCCGGCGGCATGCGGGTCTGCCGTCCGGATTTCCTCAAGCGTCTGGTCAAGACGGCCCGGGACGCGGGCGTTCTCGTCATCTTCGACGAGGTCGCGACGGGCTTCGGGCGAACCGGCTCGATGTTCGCCATGGAGCAGGCCAAGGTCGTTCCCGATCTCGTTTGCCTGTCGAAAGGGCTCACCGCCGGCTACATGCCGATGGCCGTCACGGTGGCGCGCGAAGCGTTGTTCGAGGCCTTCGTCGGGGAAAGCTTCGAGCGCGCCCTGCCCCACGGCCATTCCTTTACGGCAAATCCGCTCGCCTGCGCCGTAGCGCTCGCTTCGCTCGCCTTGTTCGAGGAAGAAAAGACGCTGCAACGGATCGCGCGCATCAATCGAGCGCATCGCGCGTTCATGGCCGAGCTTGCGGCCCGCTCCGATGTGGCCCGGCCGCGTCTCATCGGCTCGATCCTTGCCTTCGACGTGAAAGAAGCGGGCGGCTATCAATCGGCGGTCAGCCGGCAGCTGGCGGGCTGGTATCTCGCGCACGGCCTCAATATCAGGCCCCTCGGCTCGACGGTTTATCTCATGCCGCCCTATTGCATCACCGAGGCGGAGCTTGCGCGCGCCTATGCCGGCATCGTCAAAGGCCTCGATGCGCTCGCTTCGGATGTTTCGAGCCGGCCATAGACGATGTGCCAAGTGACGCGGCCGCCGAAGCGCGCATCGGCTGCGCGGAGGGCGCCGCGGAGCGCGGCCGGCGAAAGGGGCACATAGCCTTCGCGCGGGGTAAGTCCGCCGACGCCCTTCATGCGGCGCAAGAACGAGAGCGCGTCGGTGTCGGGGGTCAGCCGCTCCTCTTCGACCACGCCGGGAAGCGGGGGAATCTCCGCAAGTCCGCTCGGCAATCCTTCGCTAGCGAGCGCGTCGCGCCATTCGGCGAAACTGTCGGGCCCGAGCGTGGCATAGAGCAAGAGGCCCCCCGGCGCGAGGAAGCGACGCAAGCGTTCGAGGCTTGCGATGGGGTCGGCTAGCCAGTGAAGCGTCATGCTCGACACGATCAGGTCGAGACCGGCATGACCGCCCGCCTCGCCCGCATCCATCACTTCGTAGCTGATATTCGCCGGACCCAAGGGCGCGAGGTTCCGCCGGCACGCCGCGATCATGGCCGGGGCGACATCAGTGAGAACGAAGCGGCCGCCGGGATAGCGCTGAAGTAGGTGGCGGCTGAACAGGCCGGTGCCGCAGCCGAGCTCGAGTACGCGGGGGGCCTTGAGCTCGGGAAGAAGCCGCGCCAATCTGCCGGCGATCGCGCGCTGGAGCCCGGCGTGACGCTCATAGCGCTCCGCGCTCGCGCCGAACCTGGCGGCGATCTCGGCGCTACGCCGGGAGAGAATTGGCGAATTCAAGGACATGACGCGCGCACCATTCCGGGTGCCTCAAGGGTAGGACATGGCCGCCGTCGGGCGACCAGATGAGCCCCGCCTTCCGCCATATCGCCTCGCTCATGGCGGCAGGCACGATGGCATCGTCGCGGGCGGCAAGGGCAAGCATGGGGCATCGAAGCGCGTCTTTAACCTCTCGCACGTCCCATTGCATCAGCCAATCGAGGCCTTCATGCAGGCGCGGGATATCAAGCGCCTCCGGCGGCGCAAAGTCCGGCGCGCCGGACGAGCGCCAGAAGGTTTCGACCGTGGCGTATGGCGTGCGCTCGATCCCCCGCCTCATCGCCGCAACTCGCGACGAGGGAACGTGACAGCAGAAGCAGTCGAAACCCTGCACGCTGACAAGAGCGCGGAACTGCCCGCCTCCGCGCGCCAGCAGCCACAAGAGGCCGAGCGAATGACCGATGGCGATGGCGTCCTTCGGCCAGTTCTTTTCGCCCTCGGGCCCGCCCGCCACGAAGCCGAGATCGACCAGCGTAACGCGAGCGCCGTCGAGGTGCTTGACGAAGCCGGCCCAGAGTCCGGCATGGAAGCCCCAACCATGAACGAGGACGAAATGCATCTTGGCGCGTCACACCGCCTCGGCCCGGGGGCGCGCGTTCCCTGCCGCGAGGACATCGAGCAAGCGATCGACGTCGGCTTCCTTATGCGCCGCGGTGAAGGCGAGCCTGAGCCGCGCCGTTCCGGGCGGCACGGTGGGCGGCCTGATCGACGAGGCCCAGAAACCGGCCTCTCTCAGCCGCAAGCTCAGGGCAAGTGCTGATTCGGGCGTGCCGAGAATGACGGGCACGATCTGCGTGGTGGCCTTGCCCGTGTCGAGCCCGGCCGCGCGGGCGCCGGCGCGAAACCGCGCGGCGAGGTTCGCCACATGCGCGCGCTCCGCGTCCATGCTTGGGACAATATCGAGCGCCGCATCGATGGCGCCGAGCACGGGCGGCGGCAGCGCGGTCGAGTAGATCACGCCGGCGCAGCGATTGAGGAGGTAGTCGCGCACCGTCTCGCTTCCCGCGACAAAGCCCCCGAAACTCCCGAGCGCCTTCGAGAAGGTGCCGAGCACGATATCGGCCTCGCCCGAAAGGCCCGATCCTCCCTCCCCGAGGATGCCGGTCGCATGCGCGTCATCGACGATCAGGCAGGCTTCGTGCGCACGCGCGAGGCGCACGAGGTCGTCGAGAGGCGCGACGTCCCCATCCATGGAAAAGACGCTCTCGCTCAGGATGAATTTCGGACGGCTTCGCCCTCATGCTCGGCGAGAAGGGTGCCGAGATGGCCTGCGTCGCAATGACGGTAGCGGATCTGCCGCGCCCCAGCGGCGTGGCAGCCGAAATGCATGCTGGCGTGGTTGAGGCGGTCGGCGAAGACGAGAGGCTCGGCGCCAAGCACGCTGCGATCGAGAATGGCCTGGAGCGCGGCGGCGTTGGTCTGGAAGCCCGACGCCATGAGGAGCGCGGCTTCCTTGCCCTTGAGGCGCGCAAGCTTGGCCTCGATCGGGCGAAACAGCTCGAGATTTCCGGTGACGAGGCGCGAGGCTCCGGATCCCACGCCCCATTCGTCCGCCCACGCGATCGCCCGGCGGATCAAGGCCTCGTGGAAGCGAAGCCCGAGATAGTCGTTGCTGCCGAAATTGACGTAATCCCGCCATCCGCATCGACCGTCCGCGCCTCCCGCGTGGCGACAGCCAGCAAGAACCGCCGCAAACCCTCTTGGGCGCGCTGATCGAGAAAGGCCCGATACCGTTCTTCGCTTCCGATCATGCTCTCTCTTAGCCAGCAACTTCGCCCCCGCCAATAAAATCAATTTTACCGGCTGCGGGCGGGTTCCAGGGCTTAACGCGCCGGGGAACCGGTTCAGTCAAGGAATCGCGCGGCCTTTCGCTCCCGCCTCCGATCCTGTATGAGCGAGGGTCTATCCTCCAGCGATCGCGAGCCTCGCCCCGTGCCGGAACTCTCGGAAATTTGAATCGTATGACGGCAAAGGCCAGCAAACAGAGAGGTCGCGCGAAGGCAAAGGCGCGGCCGAGACCCGTCACGATTGGGACAGAGGGGAAGTCCTCGATCTCCTTAGCCAACCCCTGCTCGACCTCATCGATGACGGCGCGCGCCGTGCACCTTCGCTACCACGAAGATGGCGAGGTGCAGCTCGCAAGCCTGCTCACGTCAAGACCGGCGCCTGCCCGAGGACTGCGGGTATTGCGCGCAGTCGGCCCACTACCCAAGACCACCGGGCTCAAGCGCGAGACCTGCTCAATGTCGATGAGGTGCTGGAAGAGGCCGAGCGCGCCCGGGATGAAGGCGCCTCGCGCTTCTGCATGGGCGCGGCCTGGCGCGAGGTGAAGGACGGCGCGGCCTTCGACAGCGTGATCGCCATGGTCAGGGGCGTGAACGCGCTCGGCATGGAGGCCTGCGTCACGCTCGGCATGCTCACCGAGGCGCAGGCAAGCCGCCTCGCCGACGCGGGCCTCACGGCGTACAACCATAACCTCGATACCTCGCCCGAGTTCTACGGCGAGATCGTCACCACGCGACCTTCGAGGATCGCCTGAAGACGCTCGGCGCGTGCGGAAGGCCGGCATCACGGTCTGCTCCGGCGGCATCATTGGCATGGGTGAGACCGCCGACCGCTCGCGGCTCTTGCAACGCTCGCCACTCTCGACCCGCATCCGGAGAGCGTGCCGATCAATGCGCTCGTGCGGTGAAGGGAACGCCGCTGGCCGACGGCCGCCGGTCGATCCGCTCGATCTCGTGCGCATGATCGCGACCGCGCGCATCCTGATGCCGCGGTCGCGCGTCAGGCGCTCGGCGGGACGGCGCGAGCTCTCGAACGAAGCGCAGATCCTCTGCTTGTTCGCGGGCGCCAACTCGATCTTTTACGGCGACAAGCTCCTGACCACGGCCAACAACGACGCGTCAGACGATCTCGCCTTGATCGAGGAAGCCGGGCTCAGCGTGAAGCCGCCCTGCTCCACTCCCTAGTGATGCCGCGAACGCAAGGTCGGCATATCGCCGGGCTTGGTGTGGTAGGTGATCAGCAGCATCGACATCAGGATCGCGGCGATGAGCCCGGACAAGGTCCCAACCCAGATCCGCGAGTCGCCAAGATCGCTCCGCTGCGCCAGCTCAACCGCCGCGGCGCTCGCCGCAAGCGAGGCGATGACGGCATAAATGATCACAAGCAGAGGCGTGCGGGAATCGTCCGGCCCCACGCCGGCGCCGCGCGCGATAATGAAGTTCCGCACCATTGCCCCGATCGTCGTGCCGAGGAACCCCGCGAGAAGCGCGACGGTCAAAGCGCCGAGCGAGAAACCGCCGGCGGCAAGGCCGGTAAGCGCGCCG
>CAWDKA010000023.1:0-12180 GCA_963802845.1 uncultured Alphaproteobacteria bacterium | reverse complement strand
GCAATCATCGTCTCGATCCCGAAGCAGCTTACGTTCGTCTACCGCAACGGCATCCTGATCGGCGTTGCGACCTCCTCGACGGGCAAGCCGGGTCACAGCACGCCGACCGGCGTCTTCACGATTTTGGAAAAGGCCAAGACCCACACCTCGGCCACATATGGCGAGCCGATGCCCGACATGGAGCGGCTCACATGGAAGGGCATCGCTTTGCATGTCGGCGATCTGCCCGGCTATCCCAACTTGCATGGCTGCGTTCACCTGCCACAAGAGTTCGCCGACGACCTCTTTGCCATCACGCAGATCGACGCGCCGGTCATCATCGGGGGAGGGCATACCGACCCGGCGGCAGTGGCCGATCCCGGGCCGATTCTTGGCACGACTGCCAAGGAAGAAATGGAGGAGAAGGCGGGGCGAGCGATGTTCTCGCCGTCAGCCCCCGATGCGGTCACGTCGATTCTCGTCTCCGGGGCCGACAAGAAAATTTATGTGCTCGAGAACGCCAACATCGTCGCCGAGGGGGCGGCGATCATCCAAAACCCAACGGAACCGCTCGGCTCCAATGTGTTTGTCTGGCAGGGCGGCGCCGCGACGGGTTCCACCTGGGAGAGCATGGGTTTCCACGCTGGTCCGACCGCGCCACGGTGCTGGTCACCACTGATCTTCCCGCGAACTCCGGACACGCGGAGCGGCGACGACCTCGTGGTGATGGACAGTCCGGGCAAGTTGACGACTGGAAACTGACGCCGCCAATTCGGCTTGCCCCGTGGTCAACGCGGGCTTAGAGGTCGAATTCTCGGGAGGAGCGCATGGCAGAGCGAGGGTTGAGCCGGCGGACAGTCATGACGCAACTCCTGCTCGGCGCCGCTTTTCTCGCTTTCGGCAATCTCCTCCCGGCCGGGGTCGCGCGCGCCGCGCGGCGCAAGGGCAAGGGCGGCCGGAGCGCGGCGCCCACTCCAGCCGCGGAAGGCAAGAACCTCAAGCCCGGCCAATTCACTTGGCATCCCGAACGTTCGCCGAGCGGGCCCGTCGCCATCATCGTCTCGGTGCCGAAGCAGCGCGCCTACGTTTATCGCAACGGAATTCTCATCGGGGTCTCGACCTGTTAGACCGGCAAGAAGGGCTTCGAGACGCCGACCGGCGTGTTCACCATCTTGGAGAAGGCCAAGGAGCACGCTTCGAGCGAGTTTGACGATGCGCCCATGCCCCATATGGAGCGGCTGACCTGGGGCGGGGTGGCGCTGCGTGCGGGCAAGCTGCCGGGATATCCCGCAAGTCACGGCTGCGTGCGTCTTCCGCCCAAATTCGCCGAAGACCTGTTTTGAGGTGACGCAAATCGGAACGCCGGTCATCATCGCCGGCGACGTTAGCGATCCGGCTTCGGTCAAAGACCCGGGACCCGTTCTCGGTTCAAGCGCGAAAGCTGAGATCGACGCCAAGGTGGGCAAGAAGGCGGCCGGAGGCAGCAATGCCGTCACTTCGATCCTGGTGTCGCGGGCGGACAATCGCATCTACGTGTTGCAGGGCGGCGCGATCGTGGCCGAGGGCGATGCGAACATCAAAGACGCATCGAAGCCGATCGGCTCCAACGTCTTCATCTGGCAGGGCGGCGACAAGAACGGCTCGACTTGGGATGGAATGGGATTCCATGCCGACGGCGAGGGCGCGGTCGCGCCGAACAGCGCCTTGCTCGAGCGGATCGAGGGTTCGGATGAGGTGATGGAAGCGATCAAGAAGCGGCTCAAGGCCGTACGGTGCTGGTCACGACCGACCTCGCCGCGACGCCCGACACGCGCAGCGACAAGAACATGGTCGTGATGGACGGCGCGGCGAAGTAAACCCGCTTCAAGCCGCAACGGCCGCGATGACGGAGAGGCCGGATGGCGTGGGCCTCGCTTCGGCGCGACCGAAGCCCGCTTCAGACAGCATCGCCTCAAATTCGACAAGGCCGCGAACGCGGCCGCCGGTGATCGCCATCATATGCAGGTCGAGCATGATGGCGGCGGGATCGTCAGCGGCCTGCTCCGGGAGAAGCCGCTCGACGATGACGAGCCTTGCCCCTTGCGGCATCGCCTTGCGGCAATTGGCGAGGATCGCGCGCGCGTGTGCATCGTCCCATTGCTGGAGCACGCCGTTCAGCACATAGAGGTCGGCCTCGACGGGGATGGCGGTGAGGAGATCGCCGCCGATGCGCTCGACGCGATCGGCCACGCCTTGCGCCTCCAGGAACGCCACCGCCGCCTCGATCCGGTGCGGGCGGTCGAACAGGATGCCGCGGAGATTCTGTTTGGCTTGTAGGAGGCCGGCAAGCAGGCCGCCATAGCCGCCGCCAAGATCCACGACACTCTCGACGCCCGTAAGGTCGAGCGCCGCGACGATGGCTGGAGCGTCAGCCAGCGCCTTATGCGCGAGATAAGAGTTGAACAGCGCGCCGGCTTCGGCGTGGTCGCGGCGCCAATCCGCAACGTTCTGGCTGAAGACCTGCTCGAAGGCGGGCTTAGCTGTTGTGACCGAAGCGGCGAGATTGGCCCACGGGCGCCAATATTGCGCGACGATGATCTGCACTTTTTGCCGAAGCCGCGCGCCGGGTAGGAGACATCGGCCTTGAGGGGTGAGCGCGAAGGTTCCGTCAGGACGTTCGGCGCAGATGCCGAGGCTCGCGAGCCCACGCAGAAGCCGGTGCAGATGCGAGGCTGACAATCCTCGCTCCGTGGCAAGCGCATCGACCTGGATGCCCCGCTGCTCCATCCTTTCGGGCAGGCCGAGCACAATTGCGGCATGCAGCAGGGCCGCGTCGTGATAGGCCGCGATCTGCTTGCTAAGGCTGCTCTCGAAAGCGTCCTCGTACGGGCTCTGCGTCATTGCGGGCGCGCTCGCCAAATCGCGGGCGGGCTGCCCTTTCCCTTGCATTCGAGATAGAGTTTGCGGCCGTCAACATCGATCGTTCCGGCCTGGTCGCCCTGCGCGAGGCCCGGTTCCGCGCGCGCCACAAACGGGGTGGCAAGCACGATCAGTGCGAGAAGGGAAGCAGGGCTGCTGCGGATCATCGGGACCCTCGGGGCGGAGCGCACGGCGTCAGGAACCCTAACCAACTCGGGCTTGGGCAAGTCAAGCCGGGGGAGGAAGAAGCGAGAATCGTTGCCTGGTCGAAGGCGCTGCTATAACCACCGGCCATGACGGAGACCGAAACGATCGAGGCGCCCCGGGATACCGGCCGGGCCCAAGGGCTCACGCAAGACCGGGTGCTCATCGTCGATTTCGGGGCGCAATATACCCAGCTCATCGCCAGGCGCGTGCGCGAGGCCGGCGTCTATTCCGAGATCGTCCCTTACGACAAGGCGGAAGAGGCGCTCGCGCCCGTCCTGCCCAAGGCCATCATCCTTTCCGGCGGCCCCGCCAGCGTCCACGAGATCGGCACGCCGCAAGCGCCGCAAAGCCTGTTTTCGGCCGGCGTCCCCGTGCTCGGCATCTGCTACGGCGAGCAGGCGATGGTCGCGGCCCTCGGCGGCGCGGTCGAGGGCGGACATGAGCGCGAGTTCGGCCGCGCCGACCTCCAGATCATCGACGACACGCCGCTCTTCGACGGCGTGTTCCAAGTTGGCGAGCGCGCGCCGGTGTGGATGAGCCATGGCGATCGCGTGACGCGCCTGCCGCCGGGTTTCCGCGCCGTTGGCATCTCGACCGGCGCGCCCTTCGCCGCGGTCGCCGACGATTCACGCAAGCTCTACGGCGTGCAGTTCCATCCCGAAGTGGTGCACACGCCGAAAGGCGCGGCGCTGCTCGCCAATTTCGTCCATGCCATCGCCGGATGCGCCGGCGATTGGACCATGGCCCAGTTCCGCGCGCGCGAGGTCGAACGCATCCGCGCGCAAGTCGGCGACGGCAACGTGATCTGCGGGCTCTCGGGCGGAGTCGATTCCGCTGTCGCCGCGCTCCTGATCCACGAGGCGGTCGGCGACCAGCTCACCTGCATCTTCGTCGATCATGGGCTGCTGCGCCAAGGCGAGGCCGAAGAGGTCGTCAATCTCTTCCGCGGCCATTACAACATTCCCCTCGTCGCGGTCGATGCCAGCGCGCGGTTCATCGAAGCGCTCGCAGGCCTCACCGATCCGGAAGACAAGCGCAAGACGATCGGCAGGCTGTTCGTCGACGTGTTCGAAGTCGAAGCCGACAAGATCGGCGCCGTCGAGTTCCTGGCGCAAGGCACGCTCTACCCCGACGTGATCGAAAGCATCTCGGCGACGGGCGGACCGTCGGCCACCATCAAGTCGCATCATAATGTCGGCGGGCTGCCCGAGCGCATGCGGCTCAAGCTGATCGAGCCGCTGCGCGAGCTGTTCAAGGACGAGGTGCGCGTGTTGGGGCGCGAGCTTGGGCTGCCCGATGCGTTCGTGGGTCGCCATCCGTTCCCCGGTCCCGGGCTTGCGATCCGCGTTCCGGGCGAGGTGACCGAGGAGAAGCTCGCCATCCTGCGCAAAGCCGACGCCATCTATCTCGACGAGATCAGGGGCCGCGGGCTTTACGACAAGATCTGGCAGGCCTTCGCCGTGCTGCTCCCGGTGCGGACCGTGGGCGTGATGGGGGATGCGCGCACTTACGACTATGTGTGCGCGCTCCGGGCCGTGACCTCGACCGACGGCATGACCGCCGATTACTACGACTTCTCGCACGACTTTCTCGGGGCGGTGGCGCGCCGCATCATCAACGAAGTGCACGGCATCAATCGCGTGGTCTACGACATCACCTCGAAACCGCCCGGTACCATCGAGTGGGAGTAGTCGCGAAGGGGCGAGGCGCGGTCATGCCGGCGGATAGGGCCGCGAGGGCGGCGTCGCCAGCGTGAGCAGGTTGCCGTCAGGATCACGCACCTGCGCCAGCGTCGAGTAGTCGCCCTCAATGTCGTCCCCCAGCACGATCCCCAGGCCCCGCAATCTACGGCGCTCGGCCGCGACATCGTCGACGATAAGGAACACCACGCCTCTGCCGGCAATTTCGTCGTCGGTTGAAAGCGCTACTCCGCCCTGGTCGAAGAGCTCCCACTGCACCAGCGTGTCCATCGGCCGGTTATCCGGTCCACGACCGAGCAGCTTCGTATACCAGTCTTCGGCTGCCGCAAGGTCTGCGGTGAACAATGCGGTGTAGATCTTCTGCAGGTTCATTTGTTCTTCTCAGGGCCAGATTCACTGTGAACGCCTGCTCGACCAGCAAGGTTCCGGTGACGACATCACCTTGAAACCGCGAAGTCCCATCGAGTGGGAGTAGCCGCGAAGGCGAGGGGAGCACGGAAACTTTTTGCGCCACCTTCGCCTCCGACCTCGTCTATAATGGCTCCCGCGGGGGCAGTATGGTCGTTGCTGGTGCCGCGATGCGCAAAGAGGACGCTCTCAAGATCCTGCAGGCGAAGCTCGCCGAGATCGAGCAGGAGCACGATTCCGAACTTGCCGAAAGCGAAGGACTTCGTGAGCCGGTCGATGCGAAGGCCGAAGCGCGGGCGCTGAACGCGGTGTTCGATTACCTGCAGAATTGCAAGCTGACGCCGACCGAATCCCTGCTCCGCGTGTTCAGGCGCTATTTGCGCGCGCCGAAGACCCGGACGCCGATCGCCGAAGAGGGCCGCGCCCCGCGGTCGAAAGCGAGCTGAGGCTCGGCCGTTCGCCCATTCGGCGCGCGAATCGGCTAGAACGTCGATTCAAGGACAACGGGTAGGCGCCAATGATTCTCCTCATCGTCGGCATCATCGTCTTTCTCGGCGTCCATCTATTGCCCACGGTCGCGGGCCTGCGCGCGCAAGTCATCTCGAGCTTGGGCGAAGCCGGCTACAAGGTCGCCTTTTCGCTGCTCTCGCTCGCGAGCCTCGCTCTCTTGATCTATGGCTTCGCTACGGCGCCGGTCGTCCAACTCTGGTCGCCGCCCGCGTGGACACGCTGGCTCGCGATCGTCCTCATGCTGCCCGCCTTTATCTTCTTGGTTGCGGCTTATGTTCGGGGCCGCATCCGCGAGCGGCTCAAACATCCGTTCCTCGTCGCCATCAAGACCTGGGCGCTCGCCCACCTTCTCGCCAATGGCGACCTCGCCTCCGTCATCCTGTTCGGCTCGTTCCTCGCCTACGCCGTCTACGACCGCATCACGCTAAAGCACCGCAGGCCGTCGAGCATGGTCGGGATCGAAGGGCCGGAGCGGCCGCAAAACGACGTCATCGCCATCGTGCTCGGCACGGTGCTCTACGCCGTCTTTTTGGTTTGGCTGCACCCGCTCCTGATCGGGTCGGCCGTCTTGCCGCGATAGGGCTCAAACCGGACCTTTTTTGCAGTGCACAACTCCCCATATTTCTGCCATAAGTGACCGACCGGGTCGCTCCCGAGGAGCCAAGCCGAGATGTCGCAGGACTTCACCATGAGGCGGGTGACCGCCCCCGACATTCGCAACCGCAAGGGCGGCGATGCCCCGATCGTGGCGCTCACCGCCTACCACGCCCATACCGCGCGCATCATCGATCCCTATGTCGACATGCTGCTCGTCGGCGACTCCCTCGGCATGGTCATGCATGGCTACGAAACCACCGTGCCGGTGCCGCTCGACCTCATGATCATGCATGCGCAAGCGGTGGTGCGCGGCTCGACCCGGGCGCTCGTCGTCGTGGATATGCCGTTCGGCTCCTATGAGGAGAGCCCGCCGGTCGCCTTCCGCAATGCCGCGCGCGTGATCAAGGAAACGGGCTGCGGTGCCATCAAGATCGAGGGCGGCCAGCAAATGGCCGAGACCATCCGCTATCTCTCCGAGCGCGGCGTGCCGGTGATGAGCCATATCGGCATGACGCCGCAAGCCATCAACACGATCGGCAGCTTCTCGCCGCGCGGGCGGCGGCGCTCGGAATGGGCGGCGTTCGAGGCCGACGCCAAGGCCGTTGCCGAGGCGGGCGCCTTCGCCGTCGTTCTCGAAGCGCTGGCGGAGCTTCTCGCCGCGCGCATCACCAAGCTGATCGACATTCCCACCATCGGCATCGGCGCCTCGGCCGAATGCGACGGACAGATCCTCGTGCTCGAGGACATGCTCGGCCTCTCGCCCCGCGTGCCGAAATTCGTCAAGGAATACGCGCATATCGGCGATGGGATCGAGTCCGCCGTCAAGGCCTTCGCACGCGACGTCCGCACGCGCGCTTTTCCGGCGGCCGAACATACTTACCCGATGGCGGACGACGACGCCGAAGTCACGAAAAAGACCAAAATGACAGGCAGTTAGCCTGTGTGCTAGTAAGTGCTGCCATTAAGCTGCTTTGGCTTTTTGATCAATGGCTTAGGCGTCTTGTCATGTCGCATGAAAGCCCAAAAACTGCAACACGTTCCCGTTAGTTTCCAACGGCTTCCAAACAGTGACGGCGGCTCCGTGCAACATGACCGCGACATGAGCGCGTTACTCACCCGCGCCAGTGCGCAACGCTGCCCACTTGCTGCGCCGGGGCGGGACGGCACGACGCGCGCTCTGTGGCGCGCTTAGCGGCGCAGCCTTACTAAGGTGAACCCGGTTATCCCCGTGTTCCGCCGGACGGGACAATGAATCCGTATTGACAGATCCGAACGGAAGCGATATGCTGCGCAGTGGTTGAGACTCCTTCTGGTTTTATCAATGAAGGAGTCCGATTGCAGTGCATCCCGAAAATGACAGTGATTTTGCCGACCTCTTACGAGGTGCGCAGGCGATAGCTGACTACATCGAGCAGCCGTATCGCCAGACAGTCTACCTTCTCGAAACCAAACAGTTGCCCGGTTGGAAGCTCGGCCAGAAATGGCACTCGACCAAGCCGAAGCTGCGCGCTCGCCTGCTTGGCGATGACGCGGCAATAACTACGCTTGCAAACCAAGGAGAAGTGAAGAGTGAGACCTAAAAAGGAAAGGGCCGCGCCGGTTGCACCCAGCGCAGCCCAAATCAAAACATTCAACACCGAAAGATATGCCCCGGACACGGGGGCGAATCAAGTCCAACAGAACGGCGCCGCCGACCTCGAAGATTTCCTCGCGAAGCTGGAGAGAATGGCCGATTGGTTCGACAGCCTCATGGTCCGCATCGGCCGGCGCCAAGACTATCTCGTACTAATGAACGCATGGGGCGGACATGATGACCTCGCGATGGAAGTTCGCGACTTCAACACTGCCTGCCATGACCTGATTGCTACGTTCGGCAAGAAGCGGAGGGCCTCGTGAGCACACACGCGGCCGAAGATAATGTCATTCCGTTTCCGGCGAGCCGAGACGCCATCGACCTAGCAGCGAGCTTCCTTCGCCGCTTCGTCGCATACCCATCTGAGCATGCGCTTGTTCTGCACACGCTTTGGATTGCTCACACCTATCTTCTTGACGAGTTCGACACGACACCGCGCTTGGCCTTCATGTCGCAAGAGGCACAGAGCGGCAAGACGCGGGCGCTTAGGTATCCGAGCTTCTGGTCTGCGATCCGCTCATGGGATTTAGCATGAGCGCAGCGGTTACGGTTAGGCTTGTTGCCGAGCGCCGACGGACGGTTCTGTTTGATGAGGTCGACGGCGTATATGGCACGACCAAGCGACAGGAAGCTAACGGCGAGCTAGTTGCCTTCATGAATGCAGGCTACCGACGCGGCGCCAAGTCTTATCGCTGCGCCACTGGTAACGGATCGAA
Organism: uncultured Alphaproteobacteria bacterium; assembly: GCA_963802845.1. GTDB lineage: Bacteria > Pseudomonadota > Alphaproteobacteria > Rhizobiales > Methyloligellaceae > Methyloceanibacter. The sequence goes on along the minus strand of CAWDKA010000023.1, from coordinate 3,532 downwards.
GCATGAAGCGGTTACATTTGACGCTTATGCCCCGCTTGCCGTCGCCGGCTTGCACGATCTGCCCGACGCTCTCGCCAGCCGAGCCATCATCATAAGAATGCGGCGCCGGGCGCCGGGTGAGCATGTCGAGCCATTCCGAATCAAGCTGCATGTGCCAGAGGCGAAGCCAATCAAGGACGCCCTGGAGACTTGGTGCCAATGGGCCGCTGGCCAACTCAAGGAGCCCGACCTACCGGCCGGGGTAGCGGATCGTGCCACCGACATCATGGAGCCGTTGATCGCCATCGCCGATGTGTATGGCGGCCCCTGGCCGGCGATGGCGCGGGCCGCTGCCGTTCATTTCACCAAGGCCAACGCCGAGGATGAAGTCTAGATCGTCCGGGGTTCAGTTGCTGGCAGATATCCGGGAAGCCTTCGGCCACGACCAGAATGTCACAACTGCCGAACTGCTCAAGCGCCTAATCGACCGCGACGAGTCGCCCTGGGCTACGGTCCGGGCGGCAAGGAACTCGACAGTCGAGGTCTAGCCATGCGGCTCAAGGGCTACGGCGTCCGGTCGAAGCAAGTCAGGATCGGCCAAGTAACACTCAAGGGCTACGCTAAGGATGACTTGATCGACCCCTGGACTAGGTATCTTCCCCCTAGATCCGAAACAAGGGAAACAGGGTAAACACCTAAGTGATTGCAATAGCTTAGATGTTTCGGATGTTTCGGATGTTTCGGATAGAAGCGAAGAAAAGGCCGATCCCCTGCCGGCTGACCCCCAGCCCGAACCCGAGCCCGACTTCCCTGAGATGCCAGACTTTCTGCGCCGGCAAAACGGCGACCCCTTCGACGCCTTCAAGTCACCCGACTACGGCCTACAGCCAAAGAAGGAGTGACGCCCATGAGATGGCCTACACGCTGCTATGTCCGCGCCTACATCCTGAACAGTCTTCAATATGGCCCGGCCGAGTATGAGGCTTTGGCTACACACGCCGAGGGCAAGCTTGGCTACGAGCGACGGCAACTCCGCGAGGAAGCTGCCAAGCTAGGCGTGTTTGTCGTTGAGATCGACGGCAAGCCCCACTGGCAGCGCCCCGATAACGTGGTCGCGATGTGGTGGGCCAAGCGGCCGCCCAACTACAGCCCGCCGACGAAGAAGGCCGGCGGTGCTGCATGACTGACAGGTAAATTCGGTAAATGATTGATTTTCAAGCATTTAGCCCTTGGTCGGATGGCTCAGATGGTAGGCTCGAGAAGGTTGGTACTAGCAAGGTGACCAGTCAGTTCTCCAATTCCCTGATTTTCAATGTCTTAGACGGAACGAGCTCGAGCCTCGAGATCGAAGCCTTGTCAACAAGCCGCAAGCTTTTGGCGGCGCCGGGAGTTCGCTCCATCGACGGCAGCTTGAAGGAGATAAGCGCTCTGAGCTCGATGGCGGCGTTAATGGTTCACGCCGAACAAATGAACGCAACATACGCGCAACATGGCTTGTAAATCATTGATAACGATAAATTATTTGGTGACTCACAGATTATATATACGCGCTTGTCACTTACCGCATGGCTATCAGACTGACTCTAAGCATGCTTAACTCGGGGGTGGGTGGTGAACAAAACGATCTGACGCACCGCTTCCTCTTCTTACACGCTACCACCCGCTCTAACCGCCAACCCTCGTGGAGTATTGCTGGGCTACTCACTGTGCGCCGTAGGTTGCAACTCACGATTAAATTCGAGTCTCGTTTGCGCGCTGACATCAAGCTGCTCGCCCAAACTTTTATACCGTCCCGCCAAGTGAAGGTGCTTTTCTGGTGCCATCGGCGGACAATAACAGCGCTCAGGCAGAGATTGGCTCTCGCTAGTGAGGTGCATCCGTAATCAGAAGGCCCCCATGCCTATTATCCCTATTCATTCAGCCAAACGACATCTAGTCGAACGCAACCCAGTCATGCGGGCGCAGCCACCTGCCGGAACCGACGGCTGGGGCTTTGAAGGCTTCGCCGCAGCCCGGTGGTCGGCCAGACCGCCCATTCGCACCACCCCACGAAACGAAAGGTCGGCACATGACTGACTACGCGGTCGTCAACCCCGCGACGGGCGAAACTCTGGCAACCTATCCCACTGCGACCGATGCGCAGCTCGAGGAGGCCATTGCGAAGGCGAATGCCGTGGCTGACGGCTGGGCGCGAACGTCGAGCGTTGCGGAGCGAGCGGCGCTGATCCGTCGCGCAGCGGAACTTCATCGAGAGCGTCGCGACGAACTCGCGGCCATCATCGTGCGTGAGATGGGCAAGCCCCTGGCCGCGGCGTTGGGAGAGGTGGATTTCGCCGCCAACATCACGGAGTTCTACGCCGACAACGCCGAGAAGATCATGAAAGACCAGCCGATCGACATCCTCGGCGAGGGCACGGCGGTGATCCGCCGCTCGCCGCTGGGCGTGCTGCTGGGTATCATGCCGTGGAACTTTCCCTACTATCAGGTGGCTCGTTTCGCCGCACCGAACCTCGCCATCGGCAACCCGATCCTGCTCAAGCACGCGCCGCAGTGCCCGGAGTCGTCGGCCGCGATCGAGACCATCTATCGCGATGCCGGCTTCCCTGAGGGGGCGTACACGAACCTCTACATCACGAACGACCAGGCGGCTGCGGTCATCGCCGACCCGCGCGTGCACGGAGTTTCGGTGACGGGTTCAGAGCGTGCAGGATCCGCCGTCGCCGAGGTGGCCGGACGCAACCTCAAGAAGGTCGTGCTCGAACTCGGTGGCTCCGACCCGTTCATCCTGCTCTCCACCGACGATCTCGACGCCGCCGTGCAGGCCGCCGCCGATGCGCGCCTCGACAACACCGGACAGTCGTGCAACGCGGCGAAGCGGTTCATCGTCGCCGACGACCTGTATGAGCCGTTCCTCGAGAAATTCGTCACGCTGATGGGCGGCGCAAAGGTTGGCGACCCGTTTGCTGACGACACCGTTCTCGGACCACTTTCTTCGGAGCTTGCCGCCAAGCGTCTGGCCGACCAGGTCGACCGCGCCGTGGCGCAGGGTGCGACCGTCGTGGTCGGCGGTAAACGCGACGGGGCCTACTATCCGGGTACGGTGCTCACCGACGTGACGACTGACATGGATGCCTACCGCGAAGAGTTCTTCGGTCCGGTCGGCGTCGTGTACCGCGTGTCGAGCGAAGACGAAGCCATCGCTATCGCGAACGACACCCCGTTCGGGCTCGGGTCGTACGTCTTCACGACCGACGATGCGAGGCGCAGCGTGTGGCCGACAAGATCGAGGCGGGAATGGTCTACGTCAACCTCGTGCTGGCCGACTCGCCGGAGCTGCCGTTCGGCGGTGTGAAGCGCAGCGGCACCGGCCGGGAGATGGGCCTGCTGGCTGCCGACGAGTTCGTCAACAAGAAGCTCATCCGCGTCGCGCCTTAGTCGGCGCGGGGGTGCGGGGCGGCTCGGCGTCGGGTGCGGGCGGGAAGCTATCCTTCGAGGATCTCGACTTCTCTGGCTCGAGCACCTGCGACGCGGATACGAGGGTGTTGTCCACGAA
>CAWDKA010000022.1:0-334582 GCA_963802845.1 uncultured Alphaproteobacteria bacterium | reverse complement strand
GACGAATTGCATGGCTTCATCGACCAGGCGAAGTCCCTCCTCGTAGCTCGCGCCTGAGAGCGGCGGCAGAAGATAGCGCTTGATCTCCCAGGCCCCGGACTTCTGCAGGACGTTCGTTTGCGAGAGCAGCATCACCGCTTCACGGTCGCCGATGGTGATCGCCCGATCGCCGGCGATCGTGCCCTTCGCCAGCCCGTCTTTGACGACCGCGGAAATCCAAAGATGCGAAACCAGCAAGATGGCCAGCCCGAGCGCGCCGAAAACGATGATCGTTCCGCGCGAGAAATCGGGGCCGGTTTTCGCCAGGAACAGGAATGAGGCAAAGCTCACCAGCGCCACGGACCAATAGAATATGATGGATCGTACCTGGACCCGTCCGGACACGATTTTGAGAGGATTGAAAATCCCGTGGGAAGCGGCGCCAAACACGAACAGCGCGGCGACGATATTGCCCGCAGCCACGTACTGCATGACCGCCGGCAGGCCCCCGCCGAGAACCAAGTAATGATAACCGATCCAGCGACGATGCAGGCAGCGACGATCAGAAAATAATCCAGGGCGGCGGTGATCTGCCCGATGGATTTGTAGCGGATCCGGGTCCTCGGCCGCAACGCCAGGAAGTCGATCTGTTCGACCCGCCCAGGAGCTTGATAGAAGGCGGCACCGCCGGAAACCGGGAGCTCCGTTCTCATTACACTTCGCCTCTAACTCGAGCGGAATGGCCTAACTTGCAGGCCTACGAGCAAGTCTTGGCGACTATCGCCCACATGCATTTCGGTTGGTGCCACGCATTGGTGGTACGAGAGGCTTGCGCAGCGAACCCCTGATGTCGTCGAAGGGGTAACCCTTTGGCGATGTTCGTTCGCCGATTTTCCCCCTCGGCTCGGCGACATGGGCCGTTACTTTGCCTGCTCCTGCTGCTTCACGTGATCGAAGAGCGCCCCATGACCATCAATTCGGATTTTGTTCACGTCGAGCCCGCGTATCCGATGCTAAACGCGGCGATCGTCGTCCTCTGGCGGCGCAAGGCGCTGTTGGCGTCAATCGTCGCCACGGCGCTTGTTCTTGGACTTGTCGTCGTATTGGTCATTCCCACGCGCTACACGGCCCAGGCCTATATCCGCGGCGAGTTCTTTGCGACCCCCGACACAAAGTCGCCAAGGAGGACCAGGCCCCAACGACGAGACCGATGGATCTGGACCTGGTGCGCGTGCTCGAGACGCAATCGCGGTTGCTTCTCGAGTCTCACCTGATGGCGCGCCGGGTCGTGGAACAGATCGGGCTCGAGCGGTTGGCCCCCGTTGTAGGCAAACGTCGATCGGGGCTGACAAGCTTCTTCGGCGGCACAGCCAAAACCTCGGAAGACGAGGTCGATATTGCCGCCACGAGCCTTGTGAAGAATCTAACGGTTACCAGCGACCCTCGCGCCTATCTGCTTACCGTGCGGTACACGGCACAAGATCCGGCGTTGGCACAGCTCATAACCAATGGCTTTGTGGCGGAGCTCCTGCGCAGCACCGCCTTGGCGACGCTGTACAGGCAGCGTTCCTGGGAGCAAGCCAGGTTATCGATGCTGCTCGCACAGCTCGGGGACAAGCACGCAACTGTCAGTCAGGCGAGGATGCGGTTGGTAGCCACGGACGACCTTATCAAAGAGCAACTGAACAAGAGTGAGGAAGACATTCTTCAGGCAGCCGGCGAGAACGTCATAGAGGCGGTATCGCTTCCGGTAAGCCGAAAGTCCTTGATTGGGCTCTTTCTGCTCGGCGGGCTGACGATCAGCATCGGAATCGGCCTCTGGCTCGAGCGAGCAACATGGCTGATTCTGGTGAACCCTTCGCTCAAACCCAGCCTGTCGCACTAGAGCCCAGGCTTGGCCGACGAGAGATGCTGAGCGAGGCTCAGTTGCGCTTCCTGAACACAGGCTTGACCGGACGCCCCTCCAGATACTTGTCGAGCCCTCATCGAGAGCCTTGCGATAGACCACGAGCGATTCGGATACGGCTTCGGCTGTCCGCTCAATGTCACGCTCGCTGTGCGAAAAGCTGACGACAAACGACGGCGCGATGATTCCGCGTCGGATCATCTCCTGCATGAACAAGGTGCGGAAGCCTTGAGACGGGTTGCGGTTCTAGTCGCGGGTGGCGAACACGAGATTGCAGGGGCGCCCTCTAAGCTCGAACAATCCTTCCAGTCCATTCTTCGCGATCGACTTGTTGACGAGGCGGCGGAGAAGTTCGCCCTGCCGCCAAAGATACCCGACGACGTCGTGCTCCCGGTAGGTCCGGATGGTCTCGATCGCCGCCGCCAACGCATGAGTTTCGGCCCCGTGGGTCGTCGAGAGCAGAAAGACTTGGTCACGATCGTGCTCGAGGCCGCCGAGCCGCATGATTTCCTTCTTGCCTGCCAGCGCCGCCACGGCAAAGCCGTTTCCCATCGCCTTGCCGAACGTGGAAAGGTGGGGAACGACGCCATGGAACTTCTGTGCGCCTCCGATGTGCCAGCGGAAGCCGGTGATCATCTCGTCAAAGATGAGAACCGCGCCTTCTCTGCTCACAGAGCCGTTTGACGCCGCTAGAAAACCCGGTTGGGAGGCTCGCCGGCCTCGGCCTCGAGGATGACGCAGGCGATCCGTCCCTGATATTTGTCGAAGAGCTCGCGCAGCGCGTTCACGTCGTTGTAGGGGAATTTCGACGGTCAGGTCCGGACACCTGCCGCGGAATCCCCGAACTCATCTCCGTGGTGCCGATGAACCAGTCGTCGGTCGAAAAGAAGGGCTGGTCCCTGCAAATCGCAATCAGTCCCTGCCGGTGTACGCCCTCGCCAGCTTCACGGCAGCCGTCGTCACGTCTGAGCCGTTCTTGGCGAACTTCACCATGTCGGCCCCATCGATGACCTCGAGGAGTCTTTCGGCAGCCTCCACCTCGATGCTCGCCGGGCGGGTGAAATTCAGCGCCCAGCTGCATTTGCCGATAGGCCGCTTCCACAACCGGCTTATAGGCGTGTCCCAGCGTGACCGCTCGCAAGCCCATCCCATATTCGATGAACTCGTTGCCATCCATATCCCAGACGTGACAACCCTGTCCGCGCGCGATGAAGGCCGGCGCGTTCTCCGGGTATTGGTCGTCCCCCTTGGCATAGGTGTGACAGCCGCCGGAATGAGGCGGTGCGCCCGGTGCCGAAGGGCCCCAGATCGCGAATAGTCCCGTTTCGGGGCGAGAGACGCTCGGGCCGGGGAATGGTTGGATCAGCGCCATGCTAGGATTTCACCGCTAGTCGCTCTTCAGGCCGCATGTAGACCAGTTCGCCGTCCACACGCACGCCGATGCCGGTCGTGAGGTAGCAGCTGCTGGTCGAGCTCTGCATCCTCGGAACGTTGAAATAGGTCTTCTCCAAATCGCGGCCGAGATCCGCAATAATCGTCTGCAAATGACGTTTGGCTCCTGGTGATGGATGAAGGCCGGTTTCAGTTTACTGAGAAGATCGGCGTAGGCCTCGACCTCCATGCGGTCCTGCGCGGTTCTCGGGTGGAAACCGCGGGCAAAAGCGACGAAGTCCAAGATATTCTTACGCGGGGAGAAGGCATGGGAGCTGCCCGCCATAGAGCTGTGCGCGCCTGTCGTCGTGGGAGACCTGCGAGTCGTAGTAGAGCGTGTTGTTCATCACCTCTATCCTACTCTTTGCGGGACGCCCTCTTGACGTCGCCGGTTGCGGCGCATGCCCGAAGATCCCGGCCCGGCGAAAGTGCCATAAAGCGCTACCGTTACAGGCACATGCATTGGGGCGACGGGCGGGCTCTAGGGGTAGCTCAAGGCGGCTAGCGGCCTACTCCTTTGGTGGTAAGGGACGGACCAGAGCGTATTCGCCTCAAGCGGGCGCGGGCGCCGTCAGGCGACGATTTTCCTGACGAAGAACGCCTCGGCCAGGCGGGACGGTGCATTGCACTCGATACCGCGCAGCCGCAAGAGCGACCAGAACGTCTCCTCGTCGAACCAGTTGCGCTTGGATTGCGAGGGGAACGCCTTCAACAGTCCCGTGATCTTGTTGCGGCAGATGTCCTCGGGAAGCGGCACGTAAAAATTGGGACGGCCCATGTCTCCGTCATATTTCAGGATCTCGTATTCGAGGATCATGTGGTCGCGCCACGTGTTCCATGTCAGTTGCGAGACCAACCGGTGGTCCTGATGCCGGTCGTCGTCGTGATGCGTGAGGATCAGGTCCGGCGCGAAATTCGATTTGAGATCCTCGAAGGTTTCCTTGACGAGCTCGCCCTGAAACGGAAGGAAGCCATCGCGAAACCCGTGGATCGAGATCTCACTGACACCGGTGCGGGCGAGGAAGACTTCGGCTGAGCGGCGCGCTTCCTCGACCCTCACCGGGTCTTCGCCGGCGAGGATCACCCACCTCACTTCGATCTGAGGATAGGCTTTGGCCAGACGCATGATAGTACCGCCCGCCCCGATTTCGATGTCGTCACAATGGGCTCCCAAGCAAAGCAGGCGCTTCACGCGGGTCAAATCCAAAACAGAAAGCATAACCGCTCAAGTCCCGGTTGCGTCGCAGCACCAAACGCAGTGCACCGCGAAACTGCCAGCGCGCTCGTGAAACCGGTCAAACTTCGCAGAAACGAAAGCGAGAGGGGTAAAGATCAAATGGCTAGCTTCGGCTCGGAATGGGTACCCCTTCCCGGTCATTGTGGTTATCGCAGCGATACCGGCAAAGTGGGAGATGTCTGCCGGTCGCCGAGGGCCGCGCAATCCCTCACGGTTTCTCAGAGACGCAATATGGACGGTATCGGCCCGGAAGCCGCCCTGACTTCTACCCAACAGGAGCCTCGCTGCCGCCATTGTGGCACTGGGCTTGAACACACCTTCATCGATCTCGGTATGTCGCCGCTGTGCGAGAGCTTTCTCACCGCAGCGCAGCTCGGCAAGCCGGAGAGCTACTATCCCCTTCATGTTCGCGTTTGCCATACCTGTTGGCTGGTGCAACTCCCTGAATTCGTGAGTCCCGCCCATATCTTCAGCGAATACGCCTATTTCTCGTCCTATTCGACGAGCTGGTTGTCGCACGCAAAAAGTTATTGCGAATTGATCCGGTCGCGTCTCGGCCTGCTTCTTAACAGTTTCGTCGTCGAGCTCGGCAGCAATGACGGTTACCTCCTGCAACATTTTCTTGGACCGGGGCAGCGCGTCCTCGGCATCGAGCCGGCCACAAATGTCGCGAAGGCCGCGGTCGCCAAGGGCGTGCCAACCCGCGTCGCCTTCTTCAGCCACAAGGTGGCGAGAGAGATCGTCGCCGAGCATGGCGACGCCGATTTGATCATTGCCAATAACGTTCTTGCGCAAGTCCCCCAACTCAACGACTTCGTCGCTGGCATGGCCTGTCTCTTGGCGCCGAACGGGATTATTACGGTCGAGGTTCCGCATCTCGGCAGTCTGATCGCAGAGAACCAGTTCGATACCATCTATCACGAGCATTTCTCGTATTTCTCGCTCGTGACGGTGAGGCGTATCGCTGCCGCCAACGGACTTATGCTGATCGACGTTGAGATATTGCCCACGCATGGCGGATCCATGCGCCTCTATCTCGCCCATCGCTGCTCGCGGCACCCGATCTCGACTCGAGTCGGCGAAATGCTGGCTCAAGAGCGCGGTGCCGGCTTGGAGAGTCTGTCAGCCTACGCGGACTTTGCGAACCGGGTTCAGCGCACCAAGCGAGGTCTGCTTGCGGCCCTGATTGCGCTTAAGGCGAAAGGCAAGCGCATCTGCGGTTACGGCGCGCCCGGAAAAGGCAATACGCTGTTGAACTATTGTGGTATTGGCCCCGATTTCCTCGATTTCACGGTCGACCGCAACCCTTACAAGCAAGGCCTCTACACGCCTGGCCTCCATATCCCGATCAAGCCGGTCGAGGCGATCGACACGGCCAAGCCCGATTACCTTCTAATCCTGCCGTGGAATCTCAAGCAGGAAATCGTCGAGCAGATGCGCCACATCGGCGACTGGGGCGGAAAGTTCATCGTCCCCATCCCCGAGATCGCCGTCATCGATCCGAGATTGAGCCACGCTTAATTCACGTACCGCGGGAGTGCCACAACGGCCGGACGCAAGGCTCTCGACTTGCTCCGGCCATGTTTTTCGATTGTCTCCGTTACGGCGTGACGCTGGCGCCGGTGACGAAGGACGCAGGCTCGGATTCTGCGCCGCCTGGTTCAGGATCGAGGGCAGAGAGCAGGATCGCGCCGCTTCCGTTCACCTCGACGACATCGCCCGGCGACAGCATCGTTTCCGCCGTCGCCTCGGATGTGGTCAGGCGCCCGTCGCGGACCCGACTGACCAAGATGGTGTAGTTGGACTCCTCGAACTAGCTGTCGACCGCTTCGGACTTTACCTCCAGCAGTTTTCGCGCCGGGCCGATGCTGTCTCGGTCTCGGCGAGCCGCTGCGAGAAGTCCTGAAGCTCGATCAGGGTCTGTTTCTCATAGGTCGCCTTCACATCGCCAAGCTTGAAGTCGAGCTCGCCCATGTTTTGCCGGAGATGCGCGACTTGGGCCTGCAGATTGGAGAGCTGAGCCTCGACCAGAGATTTCTCGATCTGCTGATTGATGAGCACCTCTTTCCGCAACAAGCCCTTGCCGAAGAGCTTGTCGAGATCGGTGAGCCGGTCGGTGACGATATCGAGCCGTCGCTGCCTATTTGCTAATTCACGACGTCGCTTTCCTCCTGTTTGAGCTGGCGTTGACCCTGCAAACCTCGATCTGAGCCGATGCGAATCCGCAAGCCGCGAAAACGTGTCGTTCTCCGCGGTCCCACAGCCCGATAGGGACCGAAAGCACCGTGGCCGTTACCGTGCTTTTGGCAACAAATGTGTTTCGGTCGCACAAGCGACGAACATCATTGAGGCGGTCAAATTTGCAAAATTAATTGGTCTTCCCTTGGTGGCCCATCTCACCATTCACTGGTCGGGCACCATCGCCACCCGCTTTGCAAAGGTGCGTGAGGGCCTCGCAAAGGTTTTGTATCGCCGTGGCATCTCCGTAGCATGGGTCTGGTGCCGCGAGTGCAAAGCCCACACCGACATTGTGCATTGCCATCTGCTGTTTCATCTGCCTGTCGCGTATCGCTCAGGTCCCAAGCTTGAAGAGATGAAAGCCGTCTGGTCCGCCTGATTGATCGCCATGCTGGCGGCATCTTGGGCGAGTTCGCCGTAAGGCTAGTGATATGGCCCGATCCCGACGGTCTTTACCTGATCAAGGGCGGCGGCCCGCTTGTGTGGAAGGAGTTCCCTCGCATTAGAAAGGATTGGCGCACACCGCAAGGCATCATCCACGGCAAGCTATGCGGCACCACGCAGAATATCGGACCTGCTGCACGGCGACGGGCGATGGCTCAGAGCGAGTTAGCGTGAATGCTCAAGGCAAGGCTTCATCCCATCCGGGTGCCGACGGTCGGCTATCGCTACTCGGTGATCTTCCGGGGCAAATTGCTCGTTGAACGCTCACGCGATGCCGAATGCGATGCTGCGCGTGCTCTGGTAGCCAAAGGCATCACCGGCAACCTCACAATGCTCGATGGCAAGACTGGCAAGCCGCTCATCCACATCGAGAAAACGGCACTGCTCACCGCTGAGGAAGGACCTAACGCCCCCCAAATTCGTCGGTTCAGACATGTGGAGGAAGACCCTACACGGCTGAAAGCGGTTGGGGATGACCCTCGACGCCAGGGGTAGGCAGAAATCATGCTTGACCGCATCGTTTTCGCCTGCCTGGGGCGTGCGCAGCGCGTGGTCTGCTTTGTGCCAGAAGCATGCCGCAAGAGGTAATCCTGATTGGACAACTACCAGCCTAAACAATCCCGGTTATGGTCACTACCCAACTGTGACATCAAAGGTCAATTCGCGATGCTCAAGCGAAGCCTAGCTTACCTGCTTAGCGACACAGTTGCATATTGGGTCTTGAAACAAATTCGCAGTCGCGCGAACGTCAAGGTGAAATCAGTCAAACTCTCGCAATGCCGATGAATGACCTGATCGGTCAACGTCTCATTGCGACAGGTGATTCGAGTTGACCCAGCTCGATGCCGTTGACCAGCTTCTAGGCGATGCGAAGCCGCTTGTGGCTTCAGGCCGGATTTCGCTGGGGCTTTTATCGACGTGGGGGCCAACATTGGCGTCTACACTATGAGATACGCACGAGCCTTTACTAGAACACTGGCCATCGAGCCCAACCCCGCCACCTTCCATATACTTCAAGCGAACATCGCTCTGGGCCGCGCGACCAACGTCACTCCTTTACTCATGGGTTGCTCTGACAAGGTTGGGACAGCTCAGCTTAACGTTCCGGTAAAGGGAATGCTCGGATGGTCGCGTATCGGAGCGGACGCCGATTGGGACCAATATCCAATTCAAATATCCCTAGACACGGTGGACAATTTGGTCTCGCGCTTCGCTCTAGCAGAGCGCGTCGCCCTTCTGAAGATCGACGTAGAAGGGCACGAGCCGCATGTGCTGAAAGGTGCCTCGAAAACGCTGGCACAGCACCGACCCGTCGTTCTTTATGAGGCTTGGTCCACCAATTCAGCTTAAGCTTCAGCTGAGCAGTTGCGTGCGGCCGGATACAATTATTTCGTAAATTTTTCTCGCCCTCTGAGACTTGCTGGAGCAGTTACCGGCCTGTCAGTGACCGCTCAAAAGATAGAGCCATCTACCGCGCAGAAGGAGAGTCTGATCTGTGCATTTCACAGCATTGAAGGCGCGGATGAAAATCAAGATTTGATCAACTCGGAGTTCGTGCACGTGAGGCATTGGGCCAAGCCAACACTGGCAGCTTGATGATCCGGAGACATACGGGCTGCTGAGTCCCCGATCATAAATGGGCACGGACGTCACAGCTGGCGTCGCCGAAGGGTTTGAAAGCCCCGCCGCGCTCCTTTGTCGGGCTGTTCTTCGTTTCGCTCTGACGAATGCGTTCGGCAATACCAGACTGTGACGTGATGCTCCCCATCGCTTCGGACGTGTGGGAGGCAGCCCCACACACCCGAAAGCGGTCAGGGAGTGACGGGTCGGCAGAAAGCATGCTTGACCGCATCGTTTCCTCTGGCAAGCGATACCGACCCTTCGTTCTGCAGGGAGTCAGTTAGCCAAACCATTGACAATTCAACGTTTTACTGAAACTAAATTCCCGCCCGGGTAGGAGGCGCGCGGGCTTTGTGACCCGGCGCAAAGCTCGCATAGAGCACCCCGCATCGCTGGACACGGCGCGGGGGTCTCATTGTTTCGCTCGTGAAGGGAGTGGCTGCCCGGAGCCCCTAGCTCCGCCATCAACTTCAATGAGTTAGATCCAAATCAAAATAAACACCGTCCACTCAATAACTTAGACTTGTCTTCACAACGGGCTCGATCTTTGCACAGTTGGACCCCACCAAGACTAGTCAGGAACCTTTGGTAAGACCTGTTACCAGACTAACCATTGCCATTGCCGGCTCGGCACGCATTAGGCGGGCTTGCTGCCTGAGCTTAGAAAGCAGCTAAGAAGCGGACACCGCTATCTAAGAAAGGTAGTTCGCCCACCTGCAGAGCGCGTGTCCTACCCACTTGGTTTTTGCGGAGACTATCTGAACGTGCTGCAAAAGCTCTGGTATCAGTGGACTGTTCGTACCCAATTAATTGTGGCGGTCGGAGTCATCAGTCTCATCGCGGCACTCCTTGCAGGCGTCGTCTCGATCCTCAACACAAGGCTGGCCACCAAGCTCGAAATCGAATCCTCGCTAGAAGTTGCCCAGCGTTTCGTCGCCGCGACGATGAAGAGCTCGCGGGGGAGCACAAACTCACTCAATTCAATCAGGAGCTGGCGCTACAGCTCAAGCATCTCCGGCACGTTCGCATCATGTACATGGATACGATGGGCCAGCTCACCATCGTATCCACCACCTATAGACGGCGCTTCGACGCAGGGCCAAGTGCCAAGCTGGTTCGCCGCTTGGGTGCGCCCCAGCTCGCCGGTCGGGCTGTGAAGGTGGTTGCGATTCAAGGCGTCAATCCGGTCGTCATATTAGGCGAACCGGCCGATGAGATCGCCGTAGCATGGCGGCACTTTTCCTCGCTCGACATTGTATGGCCTCCCGTCAATGTTCTGATCCTAGCGATATTTACGGTGTCTTGTCCGCACTGCGCGATCCCCCGGGTTCATCTCGAAGGGTATTCTAGTCTCGAAGACGGCCACTATTCCACGCGGCTCAAACTGCCCAAGGTGAGGGAATTTGCCGTGATCACCGAGCGTTTCAACATGCTCGCGGGGGCGCTTGATACAGCGCGCGAAGAGAACAGCCGCCTCTATCGCCAACTCATCACCGTCCAAGGAGAAGAGCGCCGCGCGATTGCCCGAATTGCACGATGAAGCCGGCCCTTGCTTGTTCGGTATTACCGCCAACGCTTCTTCCATCCAGAACCTGGCCGAGCAGCGGCCGGATGGACGAAGCGCAAGATACGCCGGGTCGGCGAAATTCTTTCCATCACCGAACGCGTCAAGTTGCTCAACCGGGCACTGCTCAGAAGCTCAGGCAGGGGCCGCTCGGACGCGTCAAGCTGACGGAGCTTCTCGATGAGTTGGTGGTGGGTTTTCCAGCGACGCCATCCCGACACGCATATCGCCGCCTCGTCGGCAAGCTTCCAACTCTTACGGAGAAGCGATGGACCTCACGCTGTATCGCTGCATCCAGGAAGGTATCGCCAATGCCATAACGGCCGGACGCAAGGCTCTCGACTTGCTCCGGCCATGTTTTTCGATTGTCTCCGTTACGGCGTGACGCTGGCGCCGGTGACGAAGGACGCAGGCTCCGGATTCTGCGCCGCCTGGTTCAGGATCGAGGGCAGAGAGCCAGGATCGCGCGGCTTGAGCTTCACTTCGACGACATCGCCCGGAGACAGCGTGGTTTCGCCAGTCGCGTCGAACGTAACCATGCTTCCGTCACGAGTTCGGCTGACTTGAATGATGTATTCGGGTTCCTCGACTTCGCTGGTGGCACCCTGGGCCTTTACCTGGAGCAATCTACGCGCGGGACCGATGCTCGTCTCCACGTCACGCAGCCGTTGGGATGTGTCCTGAAGCTCGCTCAAAATCTGCCGTAGGTAGGTCGCTTTCACATCGCCAAGCTTCACCTCCAGCTCACCCACGTTTTGTCGAAGGCGCGCGAGTTGGGCCTCCAAGCTGGAAACCTGTCCTTCCACCAGCGACTTCTCGATCTTCTGATTGAGCAACACGTCCTTGCGCAGCAGGCCCTTGCCGAACAGATGCTCCAAGTCCGCGAGGCGGGTATTTACGATAGACAGGCGCTCATTCTGCTTGGCAATCTGTTCCACCACGGCGTTGATCTCAGCATCGATGCGCGGCCGTTGGCTTTCCAAAGTTCGAACTTGCTCCTGATACATTTCTGCCAGCCGGGAAAACGTGTCATACTCTGCGGCGTAAATGAAGTCGAAATCCGATGTTGCTCTTTAAGGCCACACGTATCGACATGCCGAAATTCTGCTGTCCATCGCGCTGGGCTTCGAGGCGTGCCTTGCGCAGGAGCAGCTCCGCGTGATTTGCTTCGAGCTGACGGACGCGCTGCTGGGCAGTGATGAACTCCGATACCGCGACACTGAGCGGTTGCTCGATGGGGTGTCCTTCGCCACCGGCCGCCGCGATTGCCGCTTTGACCGATTCGCCGGGGATAGAGAGATAACTCCCCGGCATTTCTGACGCGGCCGGTCACGAACACGGGTCGTATTCGATGAGACGCAAGTTTACGGCAGGCTGAACCAGCACGCCGTCGGCAAGTCGATCCTGGATAAGCTTTTGAGCCTCGGCGAGCGTCAGGCCCTTGAGGCTCACGCTGCCAACGAGCGGCAGTACGATGCCACCGCCACCGTCGACGATGAACTTTCCTGAAAGTTCGGGTTCCTCGTACACGATCGATCTGAGGCGATCGCCGGGAGCAAGCCGGTAGTCGCCCGGGACCGCGGCGGAGTTTTCGGCCTGCGCAGCGGGATCGTTCGCCGAGGTCTCCGCTGCCTTCGCGCCGAACTCCGCGACGCCAATCCCGACAGCGGCAACGGTCAGAAAAAAAGTCGCGAAGCGGCAGGCGCGAGGAGGCGCATCCCGCAGCCAGCCCCTTCGCCAGTTGAGTTCTCGAGCTGTCATCTTGCGTACTCCCGTTAACGCGTCGGCGACGATCCGCCTGCAGAAGGCGCGATTTGGAACGAAGCCTAACCCACCTTTCCGCGCGCAAAGTACCCAGGATTCGGGCGAATGGGAGCCCTAAGGGGTTACCCCCAAGGGTCGCGATCGCGGGCCGGACTTTGCCTGAGAATAGTGCCCGGCATGCGTGCACAGCATCGATGGCCTTCCACCGCGCTTGCGTTCTGGCGAATAGTCTTTGCCGGAATCGCGATTGCCGTTTCTCCGGCAACGGCCCCGCGCGGCCACCACCCAAGGTCCCGCGATCGAGGATCTGTTGAAAACCGGGTGGCAAATCGCCGGATACAGCCAGGCATTCGACAATCGCTCGACTTTCATTCTGTTTCGGCATCCGGAGCAGACCTATCTCGTGCAATGCCGGGTCGGGTACGATGTGACGCGCAGTCCGAGCGTCTACGCGATCTGCTACGAGCTCCGCTGATCTGACTTTGCGCCGGGTTCCCGGGCGCCGCCGCGCCCCGCAAAGCGTTGCGGTTCAAGGCCCGGCAAGGGCCTTATTTTCTGCAAAATGCGATGGGAAAGTTAACGCTGCCAGGAGGGCGGCGCTGCCGCCCAGGATGCGCTCCGCTACAATAGGCGCGATCAAAGAGAACAGCTTACAAAGATCATGTCGGCGGAGCTTGCCTTCAACCGCAACCAGGATGTCGATTATGGCGTGGCCCAAGAGGTTGGGCCCGGCATTCGCCGCATCGTCGCCAACAATCCCGGGCCCTACACCTTTCTCGGCACCAACAGCTACATCGTCGGCAGCGGCGAGGTCGCCGTCATCGATCCGGGTCCCGCCGACGAGCGCCATCTGAAGGCGGTCGCGGCCGCCATCAAGGGCGAGCGCCTCTCCCATATTCTCGTAACGCACAGTCATCGCGATCATTGCGACGGCGCGCGCGGCTTGCAGGCGCTCGCGGGCGGAAAGATCGCGGCGTTCGGAGCGACGGGAACGCCGCGCGGCGCGGGCGTTCCCGGCCTCGGCGAGGCCTTCGTCGATCCAAGCTTCGCGCCGGACCGCAGGCTCGCAGACGGCGACACGATCAGGATCAAGGGCTTTGCGCTCGACGTTCTGCATCTGCCGGGGCACGCGCCGGATCATCTGTGTTTTGCCCTTGTCGGCAAGCGCACGGTATTCACCGGCGATCACGTGATGGGTTGGAACACCACGGTCATCGCTCCGCCCGAGGGCAACATGGCGCAATTCCTCGCCTCGCTTGAGCGATTGATGAAGCGCCACGACAAGGTGTTCCTGCCGGGCCATGGCGGCCGCATCCAGACCCCGCAACGGGTGGTGAAGGCCTACATCATGCATCGGAAGTGGCGCGAGCAAACCATCCTCGCCTGCCTCGACGACGGCGTGCGCACCATCCCGCGCATTGTCGAGCGCCTCTACGGAACGCTCGACGCCGGCCTCAAAGGAGCGGCCGCGCTCTCGGTGCTCGCGCATCTGGAGCATCTCGCCGCCCGCGATCTCGTGGCGGCCGACGGACCTAGCGGGTTACTGGGCGTCTTTTCTTCACGCGCTTCTTGACGCGCTTCTGGGTGGCGTCCTTCTTGGCGGGAGCGGCCTCTTCCTTGGGCTTGGCCTGCTCGAGCACCGTCTTCTCGCCCTTCTCCAGCGTCGTCGTGAT
This sequence comes from uncultured Alphaproteobacteria bacterium, assembly GCA_963802845.1. GTDB lineage: Bacteria > Pseudomonadota > Alphaproteobacteria > Rhizobiales > Methyloligellaceae > Methyloceanibacter. The sequence goes on along the minus strand of CAWDKA010000022.1, from coordinate 320,726 downwards.
TTCCTCGAAGAGGGCGCGGATGCGCGCGGCATTGGCGCCGAGATCGTGCATGCCATAGCGCGACACCGACCGGACATCGATCTGGGCGCGGGTGTCGTCGCCCTTGACCTGCACGACCACGTCGTCGGTAAAGCCCATGACCAGGGACTGGTCGGTCGCCTCGATGCGGCCGATACCGGTCTCGCCGGGTGTCTCGCTCGAGACGATGGTCCAGCCCCGCCGCTCGACCGCCTCCTGCACCAGGCTGAACACTTCGGGGGCGGCGCGCTCCAGAACCATCGGTCCAAGATCGGGATAAGCGTCGATCTGTTGCTTCGATCGCGGCGGCGTCGGGACTCTTGATCGGATTGGCGTCGGCGGGACGCTGGCTAAGAAGGACATTGAAGGCGAGCGGCTCATCGGGGCTCGTGGCGATATCGTTCAAGCGCGGGAGAAGCGCCCCCTTCGCGACGAAGAACGCGGGCGCGGCAAGGCCGATCAAGGCGATCACGATCGCGGCAAAGGCCTGGCCCGCGCCGGTCTGTCCGCCGAACCAGATGCGAATAAGGGAAAAGATGGCGATGGCGATGGCGAGGAAGAACCCGGCGATAGACACGCCCATCAGGTTCAGCGCCACGGGCGTCGTCAGCAACGAGAAGCGGTGCAGAAGCACCGTCAAGATGAGAAGCTGCACGAAGAAAAGGGCGATGCGCCGCGCCCAAGTGGCTTCATGCGCCTCCTTGACCGGGAACCGCGCCGTCGCATAGCGCGCCATCGTATAGCTCACGTCGCAACCCTCGCGCCCGGCCTCCCCGGCCGGAATGTGTCGTCGCCCTTATACAAGCTATTGCAAGGCCGTGGCAGGTTTGTGGTCGACGCTTTGGCCCCTGGCTCAGGGGTAGAGCCGGGCCTTGGTCCAGGGCGCCTTCGCGCTGCGTGCGGCGGAACACGATCCGGTCATGCAGGCGGAACAGCCCGTTCTGCCAAAACTCGATCTCGAGCGGAATGAGCCTGTAGCCGCGCCAATAGGCGGGGCGCGGTACCTCGCCGCCGACGAAGCTCTCGGTGAGACGCGCCACCTCGGCTTCGAGCGCCGCGCGGCTCGCAAGCGGGCGCGACTGGCGCGAGGCGCAAGCGCCGATCCGGCTCTCGCGATGGCGGGTGGCGAAATAGGCGTCGGCCTCCGCTTCGCTTGCGGGTTCGACCGGCCCGCGCATACGGATCTGCCGGCCGAGGCTCTTCCAATAGAAGAGAAGCGCGGCCTTGGCATTGGTGGCAAGCTCTCCGCCCTTCGCGCTCTCGCAATTGGTATAGAAGACGAAGCCCCGCTCATCGGCCCCTTTGAGCAGGATCATCCGCACATTCGGCAGGCCCGACGCATCGACCGTGGCGACCGCCATCGCCTCGGGATCGGCGGGCTCGGCCGCTTCCGCTTCGGCCATCCAGGCCCGGAACAGGGCGAGAGGGTCGGCCGCTTCGGTGAAATCTTGACGCTTGGTCATGGCTCTAGCCGTCGTCCGGTCCTGCCGCGGCACGGGCATTTGCGTTTTGCTCACAGCGATATCAAGAAAAAAATGGCCCAGTAAACCGACATTTTCTTGCTGACAAACCTGATTTGTCTAGTATTTGGCCAATATTCTGCTGCAGTCGTGCAATGGGCCGGAGCCTCGTGCACTCCGACCGCCACGAAAACCCGTGGAGGTTTCAGTGACCGAGATTCAGTAGCACAAGTACGGCCACCGTCTCCTCCTGGCAAACCCCAGGAGAGATTGATGACTCAGATCAATCGACGTGAGGCGCGTAAAAAAGAGTTTCGAATTGTCACAGGCACAACACTTTTTACGCGCGTTCGAGGCGTTAACAACGGAGGGCAGAGAACTGTTTGTCAGACTTATGAGAGCGGGGGCAGACGGAACGGGGCACGAAGTTCTGAGTCAGCTTCGTGAGCGGAGACGCGAATCAGCTAGCTTGCTACGGCTCCGGACTAGAGCCGATACATAATTTGGGCCCCGGTCTAGGGCCTCTGGACAACTCAGCCCCGCAAGCGGCGGGGCTTTTTGTTTATGGGAACCCGTACGCTTCGGCAGGGTTTAACAGCATTCGGCGAGCGATCCTTCCCCAGAGGTGCCCTCTCGCTGAATTTGTCCCTTCAAAGCCCCGTCGCCACGGCGGGGCTTTCCCTTTCATTGAACCGTCACGCACAGGCTTTAGGGTTGACCCCCGCTTAGAGTGTTTTAGTTCCCTAAAACTTGCCCCGGCCTAGGAGTGACACCTTCCTGAGCCGGGGCTTTTCTGTTGTGCTATACCCGCGCGCATGGAAATCTCGGTGGAGTATTTGTTCGCTGCAAACATCCGCCTTGCGGACGAAGCTGCCCGTCGGCAAGGCTGGCGGGTGTATGGACGCTCAGGATGGATCAAGCCTGATGGCGTTGAGGTCCATTTCGTTTGCCTCGAAGAGCAGCTCTCCGTGGTAGGCGAGGACGTGACCATCTATTTCGTCGGTGATCTATCTGAGCGGTTCAAGCGCTTTAAACGGAAGTGGACCAGGCTCCACAGGTGATATGGACCCGCGAGTAAAGCATCTGGCGGGAAGCAAGACCTTGCTCCATGCAACTGTGAGAGGCTTGGCGCAGTAGCCGTCCAATCACTGCTGCTGCTGATCGTGCGATCCTCCTTTTTGTTCGATCCTGTCAAATACTTGTTTCCCCCGGAAGAGCCGTCCCGCACCCTTGCCGCGCGGGGCTTTTTGTACCGTTTAGCATGTACTTTTTGCCTCAGGACATATAAACGTGCTGTCGGTGCCGCTAACGAGGAGACTCAAATGCGTGAACTTACCGAAGGTGAACTGCAGGCCGTGTCTGGAGGGGCTACTAATGTCTCGTCACAGACTACGGTTGTGAGCTCTGTGAATACATCGACCCGCGTGAAGCAGGTAACGGTGCAGCGTAACGGCGTGACGATAAAGAACTTCACGAAAATCTGGACGAGTTAGAGGTAGGTGTGCTGCCGATCTGTTTCAGTCCCGCCGTTTGCGGGGCTTTTTTTTAGATCGCTTCGGCGCTCTTTTAACTTTGCTGCGTGAAGTCACACTCGCTTCTAACGCTGCTTGAAGCCGACAGGTTGATTGTGGTTCTTGAGCATGTGCGGTGCTCGCCAATTCCTGAAAGCTCTTACCTGTTTGACGCGCGACCGCTTGGATGGCCTGCCACGTCTCTTCATCGAACTGAACGCGCTTGCCGACCATTGACCTCAAGCTCCCTAAGAGCCTCAAAGTCCTCGATGGACAGCTCGACAGTAAACGCGCTGCGACTGCTGCGCCACCGATTGCATTCGATGCATCCGATAAGCCGCTCGCCATAACGGTCGATCTCGATAAGGTGTTCCCCGCAGCGGTCGCATTGCATCTAGCGACTCTTCTTAATCACTCGAGCCTTTTGCCGAAGCGTGATCAGCTTGCCTGGTCTACGCTTCACCGCTTCCTCGTATGCGCTGCACGCTATCGTGTAGTCGCCCACTAACGCGATCAGCTCTTCGAGGTTGAGAAGCGGTCATTGCTCGACTGTCTGAAGTCGCAAAGTCTTGTTTACACGGTCGTAGCAAGCGGGCTTCAAGAGGCTTACGAGAACCTCAGGCCACCGATTGACTCACTCTCCTTTGTACGCCCCATCATAGCGATCCTCTACCTTGTAATTGCTGCGCGCATGTTCATGGCGGCCGTGCCTGGCCGGAAGGCAGCTGTGTTTGCGGCTGTGATTCTAACTGCACTACTCGCAACAGGGGCAAACGTTTGGGCGCTGCAAGCTTCCCTGAGCTGGCATGAGGTAGAACAATGACTGTCAGGAGAAACAAGTGGAAATTGCCGCTGGCCGGACGGCCGAGTCGCTACTGAAAAATCTAGCTGCGGATCTGGACAGCGACAACAAACAGACGGCTTCGTGGAGTGTATCGCACCGAGCAGAAGGCCGCGTCCTCTTCAGAGATTATCAGGCTCGGATACCTATTGCCGATTTCGGATGGATTTATCGAGTCGTGCCTAAAATTGAAAAAGACGCGCGCGAAAGATACTGCTCCGACAATAGTTGGTTATTCAGAGCGGCAAAGACGATGCAGACTCACACATTCTACAGTGTCGAGGGTGAGCGGCTCACGAGCTTCTCCATAGGTCCAGCGGACTGTCCGAGGAAAACACGATGGTAAAGACACCTGACTGGAAACTTGATGAGGACCGTAAGAGTGTCACTGTGACATTCCCCACCGACCCTCCCGTTGCACTACAGCTCGATGTTTCGAGCGTGGACGAAATCCTAAAAAATCTTGGCGAATTCCGGGAGCTCATGAAGCCAGAAATCCCGCCAGAATATTCTCTTGGGCAAAAGGTCGCAGCGATACCGGACCCGGCTTGGAGGACTGAACCGGACGCTCTTATGGGGAATTCAATTCTTCACATTCGCGATCCACGTTTTGGTTGGCTTCACTACATGATTCCGAGAGGCGAGGCTCGTAAGCTGGCGGGGTTTCTTCAAGAGCAAGCTGAACGCCCGCCCCCTGGACAAGGATCGGGTAAGACGCACTAGCAGTGCCACCCGACCCGCAACATGATCTTATGTCTCTCGCATACCGTTTAAGCGCCATTTCAAATCTCCATCAGTGCAGCGCGAATTTTCCCGGCACCCGCACAGCAACAATCATGCCTGCCTTGATGAACCCGTCACGCTGCCATTCTCCGGCAATGATCCGAAGGACACCCGGCCCTTGGTCGAGAGTCACTTCCGGCACAGCGATCACGTCTTCGCCTCCATCCGCGTACATCACGATGAAGCGGCGATGTTTGGCTAGGTCCAGCTCTGGGCAGACGGTCATCACGCATACCCTATCTTTGGATAAACAATCTGTCCGCGGAAACTTGCGAGTCTCGCCGGGTCTTCGTAGCTGAGAGCCATCAGACCGAAGGCATCCGCTGCATGTGAAGACCAATCGTGTTCTGGTCCCAATCCGACGTTGCGGTGCTCGTCCTTCTTCTCGTGATAGAAGCCAAGCGCTTCGATTCCAGCGCGACATTTCTCCTCGTCAAACTGGCAGCGATTGAAGATCCTCCGTACCGCTTCGATCCGCATGGCGGCAGCGCCTTGACCCATGTTGCGTTTGACCGTGACATTGAACTCAGCATCACGGAGATGGTCTGCATAGCGCAGGCCCGTGACCGCATTCGTGTTCGCGCCGTCGTGCGGTAGGTAGCAGGTGGCTTTCTGGTAGCCGCGACTATGTAGCTCGTTCGTGTAATAGCCAAGCACCTGACCTTGGCCCTCGATGTAGTCGAGGACGTTGATCGACCCACCTGCAAACTGAACTACCCAGATTGCACAGGCATCGGCCTTGGCGCCTGCACCGCCAATGTCCCAGAACAGCTTGATGGGTAAGATTGGATCGCGCGTTAGTGGGCCACCAATGCGGCCTTGCTGGCGAGCTTCGCCAAGGACGGACGCGAAGTAGGCACCCTCGAAGGCTTTGGCGTAGTCACCTTTCCAAATGTGATCATACCTATCAGGATATCTGTCTAGGTCGAGAAGTCGTTCCTCGTTGAGGACTGCGGGAAACCATGGGTTGTCAGACCAGTTCACCTGAACAACGATGGCATTCTCCGGCTTCTGCCCCCTCAGGAACTCGTCAACCGCGTCTGACTTGCGACGTGGGTTCCAGGTGAACCAGAGCTCGCTACCCTCAGCTCGGATGGTCGGTCGGAGAAGGGCCAATGATCGGGCTGATAGCGTCTGAGCCTCCTCAACCCAAGCAACGTCATAGCCCTCAAGTGACTTGATCGATTCCGCGTTCTGATCCTGCATGCCAAGGAAGATGATGAGTTCCTCCACCAGGGGTCTCGATGCGGTCGTGCATAACCCTGAACTGAGAGCCGACATCGAGGGATTGGATCGTGCTCTCAATGAGAGCTTTGGCACTCTGGGCAACGGTCTTCTGAATCTCACGAACGGAAACGACCCTAGAGCCAGGCCTAAGCAGGCAACGCTCAACCACCATTGAGCCGAAGTGCCAGGACTTACCTGAGCCTCTGCCGCCGTATGCGCCTTTGTAGCGGGAGGGTTGGTCGAGAGGCTTGAAGACTTCGGGGGTTTGCAGGGTGATCAAGCCGCCTCCTTCAATGCTGAGCATTGAGTGTAACTTTGGGTTTCATTGAATCTCCCGGTGTGTAAGATCGATGCAACTAGCCAAAGGAGTGGCCTCCTCGGCTAGTAGGCCCGGCGCGCAAAGGTCCGCCAAAATCCTGGGCGTGCCCGGGCCACTTTCGGTGGAACACCAGCCTCAAGCACTCGTTGGGCTTGTAGCCAGTCGGAACCATTTCCCCGGCTGGTTAGGCCCAGTGTCATGGTTAGAGCCATTTCCGTGATGCTGGGCCGCTTTGGGGAACATCAATTCGGACCGTTGTTTTTTTTGGAAAGCCAGCCGCTACGACCCTGCTGCAGTCATCACGGCTGGTTAGGCCCGGCGCTCCTCTCTCCACTCTCTGTGCAAGAGAATCCCAGGGGTGCCGGGCCGCTCTTTACGGTTGAGCAATTGATTGAAGCCTAACCTCTGGGGACACCCGGAGGTGCGAGATGAAGTTTCTCGTCGCAACACTCTCGCTTCTAGTTATCTTTGCTCTGACCGGTTCAATGGTTGCGTTGGTAATGGGCGCAGGGGGGTACCTGCCGGACCTATCCGTCGTGCCCCTATCCGTGCCGCCGAAGTAGGTGCCGGGGCGCTATCGGGGAACACGTAGTTTGCACTGCGCGTTCGTTGACTGAGGGACACCAGGGTGGGGGGATTCCCCGCTCTGGCTAGGCCCGGCGTCATCGTCGCTGAGGCAAACACGGGGGCGTCGGGCCGTTTCATGCGGCTTCAGCAAGTGCTTCTGGCTTGCGCCGTCGATCTAAACACTCGGGCAGCTTGGGATAGCCGTCCTCGTAATATTCGAGCGGGTAGTCATCGCCTTGCAGAGCGCCTGGAGTTCGGCCACACCTGAGAGTCTCGCTCGGGCCAAACCATCGTAGGACCGTCACTCAAACCCCCACGTTGAGTTTGAGGGGCCTGTAATCGCTTCTCAGGTAGGGCGGTAGGGATTGCGTGAGTGTAATCGCTTCTATGCCTGTGAACTGCCAACGCCACACGGCACTTGCGCGAACAGTGACGTTGCTTCTCTCGCTTCGGAGCGAACCGCTGGCCGCAAGCGCAGGTCCGAATTTCCTTCTTCCAAGTCACTCAATCCTCCAAAAGAAAAGGCCCCGAAGACGGCCAAGTTGTTCACCTGAAAGGTAGGTAGAATGGTAGGTCGTAATAACGGCAACCTAAAAATGTTAGGATAAGTAGGATGTTGAGCACGCCACGCGGCGGATATGGCGTCCGCTAGGCAACCCCAACCTTGGGGACTCGATATGCCCCGCCACCAAAGGGGGGAGGGTCGAAGCGAGTTTCTTTGGAGCGTTCGCGCGGAGAACGGTCCCCACACGAAAGCCGCCTCGAGATGCCACATGTTGTCTTCATCGCTAAATTGGGGCGTATCGATAAAGGCATCGGCGAGATGGAGATCGGCACCCCGACCTCGGTACTGGAACAGAGCGCTGTCATCGCCGACGTTTTCGCAAGCGGAACCGCTTTCCAAACCGATGTCATGGGGAGAGCAGTCGTTCAGCGTGCCGGCGTCACGATGGCGGAAACTGGCACCCAAGTGGAGTACCTGATTCACGCCGTTGACTTCGCGGTTGATGGGAGCCACCGTGCCACGGACCGAAAGAGCCAGTTTGTCGTCGTCGAAGTCTTCCTGCCCAGGAACATCGTTGGCAAAACCGACCGATGCACCATAGGCACCCGTCTGGAATGACCAATGCTCGTCGCCCACCACAATGGCCGCACCAATCTGAAGGTCTGCTTCGACTGAGGGAAGGAAGCCCTGGTCAGTAAAAGCGGCACGCTCCAAAAAGGTTATGAAGCGCGAGCTAGTGATCTGCTCCAGGGACGTATAAACATACTGATTTCCGATCCTGATCTCGGACGTGTCTATAGCACCCCACCAATTGGCATAGGCCAAGTAGGCGTCTTTGATCTCGACCGCGTCGCCAGCAAACTCGATCTCGAACTTGTACTTCCAGTCGTAATACACGACACCTTCGACACCCAAACGTGCTCGGCGCAGCTCCACGGCGTTGATATCGCCCTCTCCGGTAATTTTTTCGTCTTGGTCGATCCCGTTGTAGTCCACCATGACCCGGCCGCGGACCGGCAACGGCAGCGCCTTAAGGAACGGGCATTCATTCCGGTATTTGGTAGTAAATGATGCCCGCAATCGCGCACTCTTGGAGGCGCTTGCAATTGGACGGCTGTGTCCAAAACACATTGGTCGCGGCTGGGTACGTCCTGAAACCGGAGGTGCACCCGCGCAACGACATTCAATCTCAGCGTTCTAGAAAACCGGATGCCGCACGAGCGGTAATTTCCACGCGGTTGCGCACGCGCACCATTACATTGCAAAATAGTGATACACGCCCCATTGGGAGCTCAGCATATCCCCGATCTTCCTGTGGAAGTGCCGAGGCACGAAATCGTCACCAAGCCAAGTCAGGGACTTGAGGTGCGATACCGCAGGCAAGGAAGATCTGCCATGATGATCTGGGCACTACCAGGCGGAAAGAGAAATGGAAGGTCTGAAAGTTTGAAAGAATGCCTTAGTCGTGAAATTAAGGAGGAGTTGCCTCACCTTCAGCTGCGAAAATGCCATCTCTGGAAAAAGGTCGGAGGCGTTAACGGCATCAGCGGACGCCCTATGAGTGACGCCATTTACTTCACTCGAGGGTCTAAGGGTACGTTGACGATTGGAGATCGCCGCGAAATCGACAAGGCGGAATGGCGGCGTCCTTGGAAGCTTAAACTCACTCCTACATCGCGTTACATCCTGTCGCGGTTGCTTTCGGAGGGGTTTCTCAAACGCTGATAGGTATTTCAGCGGTTTAAGCGGTCGAATGGAAAACCGGTCCGACTTCGTCTAGGCTTAAATTTTAAAGCAACATACTCTCCGACGAGTTATGAGTACGCCACAAGAGTTCGAGCTCAAGCTGGAAGTTGAGCCAGACAAGGCCGACGATCTCGACCGGCATCTTGCTCGCGCACGGTCGGGCACGTCACGCACAGAAAACATAACCTCGGTTTATTTTGACACCGACGACAAGAAGCTTCGTGACGCGGGTGTTTCACTGCGCGTACGCTCGTTCGGCGAACGTCATATTCAAACGATCAAAAGCCTACAGCCCGGTCATCTCTTCTCACGCGGGGAATGGGAGCAAGATGTCAAAGGCCCATGGCCGGATCTGGGTGGGGTAAAGAACACCGCATTGGCGCCGCTATCGAAGAATCTCGCCGAGTTGCTCAGACCGATATTTGAAAGTCGGGTGCAACGCACCGTCCACCTCGTTCACGAAAATGGATCACAAATTGAAGTTGCACTGGACCAAGGGGTAATCGACACGGGCCAGAACTCCTCTCCGCTATGTGAACTTGAACTTGAGCTGAAGAAGGGGAATCCGGAGGGATTGTTCCGATTGGCGCGTGAATTGAGTGGGTCGGTTCCGTTGCAGCTCGCGGTTATGAGCAAACCCGAACGAGGATATGCACTCCTAGACGGACCGGAATACCGCAGCGAGAAGTCAATCGACCTGGAAATTCCGCAGACCGCGTCCGTCCAACAAGCCTTTAGGATGATCGCGCGCAGCTGTCTTCGACAATTATTGGCAAATCGTCCAGCCATGTTGGCTGGAAAACCAGAGGCGCTTCACCAGATGCGCATTGGTTTAAGGCGGTTACGTACAGCAATTTCGATTTTTAAAGATGTGGTGGCGGATTCCCAACAGGAGCACATCAAGACAGAACTAAAGTGGATTACGAGAGAGCTCGCGCCAGCGCGAGAGCTTGACGTCCTGAGTGGCGAAGTCATTGGATCGCTGCGGGATGTTGTTCCGCATAGCCGCGACCTAGCCGAGGCCCGAAGTGAAGTAGAAGCCCGGCGGCAGCAGGCGTATCACGACGCCCGTCGCGCAGTGCGATCACAGCGATTTGCCCACGCCGTTCTCGCTACTGCCGAATGGATCGAGATTGGTGCTTGGACTTCTACCGACGATCCGATGCTCCGCTTGCGGCGCGAGCGTTCCATCGAAGCGCATGCGGCCGCCGAGCTAGCCAGGAGACGCAAGAAAATCAGAAAACAAGGTCGACACTTGCGCAAGCTTGATGATGACCAACGCCACAGGCTTCGCATTCGAGCAAAAAAGCTACGTTACGGAATTGAGTTCTTCACGAGCGTGTTCGCAGGCAAGAAAAACGATGAACGTCGAGAGGCCGCTCTCGCTGCGCTAAAGGACCTCCAAACTGGGCTCGGCGGTCTTAACGACATCGCCATGCGTGAAAAGTTAATGTCAGATATGGGCAATGTATCTGGCAAAGAAGTGCACGCCAGCAGGGTGCCCTTCGTGGCCGGGGTGATCTATGGTTCTCAGCAAGCTCGGACTGACGATCTGCTTAGAGCTGCGGAAAAAGCGCATGAGAAATTTTCGTTAGTCAAAGCCTTTTGGAAAATTTGATCTTCACGCGGCTGCAATGAGGTTCGCCGTGACAAACGGGGATGGCGCTATCCAAAACGGCTCCTTGGAACATGCCATTGAGATTGCGAGCGAAGCGATGCAGGATCATGTTGGATCTGTTTGGCTATCCGCTCACGGCTTCCGCAAAGCGATGAGCGCGAAATAAACGTCTTTGAGGGAGTCATGAAAGAGGTCGTCTTGCCCGGTGGTCAGCAACGTTCTCCGCGCGTGCGCTGGGAAGGATGTGATTTTCTGCTGAGGCACCGGGGTCTGTCAGCCGGCGATGGTGCGCCTTGGTCGGGGGAACCGGTGGTAGGTGCCGAATTGCCAGATCAATCCGATTAGCATCAGTGCCGTGCCGCCAACCAGCGCTGCCATTTTCAAGAACGACGTGTGAAAGTGCCCTGTGGCAGCAAAAGATGTGAGGCCTTGCGACACTCGGTTATGTGAGAATGTCCTCGCCGATGCAGCGTTGGGCTTACTCCTACTAATCCACGACTCAGGAACCTTCAGATGCGGTGGTAGAATCGTGGAAGAGTTTCCCATGCTCTCCTTAAGTTGAGCTTGAGTCAGTATGTGGTGATTGCGCTGCGACGGAAAGGAAGCGGCACGTCAGATCATTTGCTGACCCACCCAACCTAGGACCCTCGGCTCGGCGGTATTGTCGTGGCTTCCAGCCTGACTGCTACCTCATCGTTACCTGAACAGCGATACCCCTAGCCATTAGCCGCAGATTAGCGTCACAAAATGAGCAGGTAGCCGCTGATTGTATATAAGGCGGATAATGCCCTTCCCCGCTCTTCAAGACCGGTGCTTGGATGACTCAACCCGTTGAAAGCTAAAGCTCGCCAAATGAGTTGGTATCCGTTTTGGTACCCACCGCCTCTCATCTCCTAGCCTCTCGCCCTGCACCGCCGTGAGCAATGGCTGCTGCGGATGGCGCCAAGTCCTTCGGTCTTAGGCTTCGATCCCTGGCGCGTCATCAGGCGATATACTAAAGATGCCGAGAGAAAGGGCTTCCATGCGTGCCTGGGCATTAATCGCTATTGGCTTAATAGTGGCTATGGTGGCTGTTTTGGGCCCTCCGTTGGTTCAGATGCAAAAAGACTTGACAGCCGCACGGACGAGAAATGCAGAGCTTGAACGTGTAGTTACCAATCTGAAAACGGAACTCGATGCAGCCAACCAAGCGCGAACGCAACTTCAAGGCGGTTTAGACGAGGCCAATTTGGAAATCACGAAAAGGCAATCTGAGGTAGAGCGACTCAGTGCCGAGCTTGAGAAGGCCATCGACTTAGCCAAAGATGCCGACGCTCGAAATCAACAAGGGCACTCTGCTTCGGAGCCGTCAGATGGTTGGCAGCCGCAATAATAAGCGACGCACGCGGTACTTGACGCATCGTTCCATCGCATTCTTGCATACCCGCCCCTGTGCAGTCCCGCGTATCCCGCTAGGATGCGCCAAACGCGCAGGCTAACAAGGGGACCCCAGCCAGCGTTTCTTTCGTTTTCGTAGCAAGAGGAAGCGGTGCGTCAAAACAGTTCACTACCCCCTACCCCACCCCCTTAGTGACCCTTCCGTGTTCACGTCTGCGCTGTGACGCTAGTGCGCTTTAGACAGCCCTCAAGCCTTGTAACCATCCTGGGGAGACGTTGAGGCTGGGGGCGAGATGCAGTCTAGGCAGTACGATAAGACGCTAGGCAGATCAACGCATGCCAGCCGATCTGTCTAACCCTTGTCTAAACCCAGTCCTTGAGCTCTGGCTTGCTGGGCTCCGCCCACTCGGCGCCATTGATAGCCGGTCAATGGACCCGGCTGGCTCACCGCTCGTCATCCTGCTGCGTCAGCGGCCCACCACTGAGGGCTTTGCCCAAAGGGCGGCCATGGGAGCCACCCCCGGGACCTTTTAAATGCTGCACCCTGCTGAGGCGGCTTGCGTTGAACTCAGCGGATTAACGGGGCAGCAAGGGATCGAGCGCCACTATGTGTGCTTAGGACGGCAGCTGAGGAAGTGGCCTTGCCCGCTCCTAGAGGCCCTCTATGCGTGCTCCTGTCGCCATCACCGTGGCCATCTGCTCCCTTGCTCTGGCGAGCTGTTCTCGCCTTCCTTGGTGTTCTTGTCCCGAACCACCGGCCTTGGCCCCTCGACAGTATGGTGGCACGTACCCTAACTCATATGATCCGTTGTCCCGACCGAACTCATATGAAGGAAGATACGGGAACTCTTATGACCCCCAAGCGCCATCAAACGCTTATGCACAAGACCCACGTGTGCGTCCAAGTGATCCTTATGGGGGATCACCGAACTCATATCGCTAGCCGCGCACGGTGAGCGCATTGGCGTTCTAGGCGTGACGAGGCGCTGAGCCTTCGAGCAAGCGCGTTGTAGGTGGTTTTGCCGCGAGTCACCCTTCTGACCCTAAACCGCAAAATCACGTATGTCGGCCGCGATAATCAGCCTTCATCGCTCAGTTTGGTGAGCGCTCTGCGAGTGTCAACCGTTGCCATCCACTCCTCGGCTGTTTCGCATCGTTGCGGCAATAGTGCGACGAAGTTGGCATTCTGAGCGGTGATGTGCTGGGGCGGCTTGCCGTAACCCCTATCGAGTAAGGCATTTGCAGCTGAGACTCTCGCTGCCGGCGCTGACTTTGGATTGGTCATGATCGATACGAGAGTTTGAATTGCCTCCGCGGTGTGTACTCTCGCGAGCTCGTTTACCTCGGCGACAACTTTGGGCCGGCCACCGGGATTACCGCTTTGGCCCTTCTTAAATGGCCTTCCAATTCTCATGCTGTTTCCTCACTGTTCTGAGCATCCCTTTTGCTCGCCTGCTTCAAACTTATTTCATCGCGCTGAGCATTCGCACCCCATCGCTTTAAAGCGCGGAGGCGAGGCGACTGCCTCTTTCCACTCCGCCTCGCAGGCTGCATCAATCATGGCGTCGTACTCGGCTTCTTCAAACCTCCATACCGCACGCCCCCTATGCTCTCTCAGGGCACCCCAAACCTTCGACACAGAGCAACCACGATCTTGGGCGACCTGTTTGACGGCGGCGCTCAGTTTGGACCATTCTGGTCTGTAGCGATGGAGCCTCACCACATCCTCAGCAATGCGCTGAGCATCCCATTCGGTCTTCGACTTTTTCGGTCGGTGGTTCGGAAATTTGACCTCGCCATTAAGGAGACTGAGAACCGTCTTTGCGAGGTAGCTCCTGTCTTCGGCAGAAAGATTTGGGTTTCGTATCCAATCCGTAAGCCGCGCGAAGTCACGCTCGCTAACCGCGCGATCAATCGCCTCGGTGTACCATTTGTCTGTCACAGCACCCTCACATTCGAGGGCGCCTTCCCAAACTTCGGCGCGTGCTTCCTAACCGCCTCGGCAACGTAGCTCGGAGCTAGATGGCCATAGTGCCGCTCGACCATCCGCGTGTCGGAATGGCCAAGATTCTTCGCAACGACCAACAGCGGCATTCCAGCCATGACCGAAAGGCTCGCCCAGGTGTGTCGCAGCGCGTGAAAGTTTAGCGGAGGATCGATCCGAGCACGTTTGCATGCACCTGCAATGAGTGGCGCTTGACGACTGGGCCTCCATTCCCGACCCAGCAGCAATGCGGTTCCAGACTTGCCTGCGGCTAACTGCCCAAAGAACTCCTTCCCCTCATCAGTCAGGACAATGTGCCGGTCTCTGTTCGTCTTGGTCTTACGAATGTGCAGCGTGCCTGCATCGGTGTTGAAGTCGGCGACCCGTAACCTCGCAAGCTCTTGGTAACGCGCTCCGGTTTGCAGAGCCGCTTGCACCAGTACTCTGAAGTCGCCTTGCGCTGTGTTGATAAGTCGTTGCGACTCAGAGACTGATAGATATCGGGCTCGCGGGATATCAACGCCCCGGAATTAACTCGACCCGCTGCCACGCTTCGTTGGATTCCACCCTTTTTTCGCGCCAAGCCACATTCAGGGCGGCCTTCAGGAGGCCCAGACAGCGGTTGGCCGATGCCTGCTGCTTGCGCTGAATCTCCGAGTCAGACATGTCACCAGCACGATAGGCTTGTTGAGCACCGCGCTTAGTGCGTGCCCTTGCAGGCGTCTTGGCAATCTCCCGATGCCATTTGCGGATTTCGTCCGCATCAAGCTCTGAAACTTTCTTGTCACCAAAGGCGGGTAGCACAAACGCCTCTAGGCGCTTCTTTGTGTCATGCCAAGATGGGCGCCCCTCCAGCCGATCAACATAATGATTGATCGCGTCTCTGACGGAATAGGCTCTGAAGTTGGGACGCTGGCGAAGATTGCGGGCAGCCTCTTGGGCCTGCCAGAAATCTAGAACGTCTCTGCCGTCAGCATCGAGAACGTCATCAGCCTCGGCGATGGTTTCGAGCTTGTAGGTCTTGTCACCAAGGTAGCGGCGCACAACCCACACACCGCTTCTTTTGCCCTTGCGATAGCCGACGTGCAGCCCTTTGCCGATGGCACGCCAATAGGGTTTCCCGCTCGCCCTGAGTTTGCGACGGGCGTCCCTCGTTTCTATCGTTCTGTCAGAAACGCGTCGGGCCATTGTCCAACTTTGTCCAATATACGGACCTGAATGGCGGTGTCGACGTGTGAACGTAGGGGTACGGAATCCTTACTTTCTCAACACACTGGCGCACGGTGACGTACAGCTTAACCTTTTGCTCACCCTGATAAGGCAGGATGACCTCCGTTGGTAGGGGGCGCGGGGCGTATGAGTGATTCCCGCGTCGGAGTGGGGGACGAGTTGGTTATGCGTACGTTCCGATGCAACGCTCCTATCATCATTGGGGCGGGCGCTCTTGTACTTTTGTCGGTCGCGCCCGCCCCCTCTCTTCTCAAAGCTGAAGATCGCCACGCCGATGTCGCGGTTTCGGACAACCTGCGCGCAGGCGCAGAGTCCGGCGGCGATCGCATCGTGGCGCTGAGAGCGCTGGAGCTTGCGCTTACGGAGCTTGGCGACGGCACGACGCTCGTGTGGCAGCGGCCGGGGCGCGGGCTGGTCGGCCGGCTCAAACCGGTATCGGCCTTCCGCGACGCCAAGGGCCGCATCTGCCGCACCGTCGTCTACGCGCTCGCGCTCGGCGGCCGTCAACAGGAAATCGAAGGCGTTGCCTGCCGGGAGCAAGACGGCTCCTGGTCGCTCGCGGGGTAAAGAGGAGTTTCGGCATGTCGAATGTCAGCGGAACGGTCGTCGCATTCGTCCCCAATTTCCGCGCCGGGCCGAGAAACGAACGTGGCCAACAGCCAAATCGGGGCTCGCGCTTCACGCCCCTTCTCTCGCGCCGTGAAACTTGGCTCGCCTTGAAGCGTAAGGCTGGCGAGGCGCGAACGTTTTCGGCGATATGCTTTCCGCGCTGGGACCGCGGCTAGAGCCCAGCCTCTAGAGATCGGCTTTCGTCACCCGCGCCGATCGGTCGCTCGCGCCCCGGCAAAAAGCCTTCCGGCCAGGCCCACCCGGCCCTATAAGACGCCTTCCTTTCGAGGGCGTGAAACGATGGCCGACGGCGGAAAATTGATGGCGGGCAAGCGCGGCGTCGTGTTCGGCGTCGCCAATAACCGCTCGATTGCCTGGGGCATCACCAAGGCCGTGACCGATCAGGGCGCAGAGGTCGCGCTCACCTATCAGGGCGACGCCATCAAAAAGCGGGTCGAGCCTCTGGCGCAGGAGGTGGGCTCCAAGCTCGTGCTCCCGTGCGATGTGACCGACGAGGCAACGGTCAAGGCCGTGTTCGACGCAATTGCCAAGGAATGGGGCGCGCTCGATTTCCTGGTCCATGCCGTCGCCTTCTCCGACAAGGAGGAACTCGACGGGCGCTACGTGGACACGACCAAGGACAATTTCGTCCAGACCCTCCTCATCTCCTGCTACTCCTTCACCGCGCTCGCCAAGCGCGCCGAGCCCTTGATGCGGCAAGGCGGCTCGCTCCTCACCCTCACCTATTACGGCGCCGAGAAGGTGATGCCGCATTACAACGTGATGGGCGTGGCCAAGGCCGCGCTCGAGGCAAGCGTCCGCTATCTCGCCGCCGATCTCGGCAAGGCCGCGATCCGCGTCAACGCGATCTCGGCCGGACCGATCAAGACGCTCGCCGCCTCGGGCATCGCCAACTTCCGCTACATTCTCAAATGGAACGAGTACAACTCCCCGCTCCGGCGCACGGTGGCGATCGAGGACGTGGGCGCGGGCGCGCTCTATCTCCTGTCCGATCTCGGGCGCGGCGTCACCGGCGAGATCCTGCATATCGACGCCGGCTACCACGTCGTCGGCATGAAGAACGAAGACGCCCCCGACATCTCCGTGGTGAAGGAGTAGGCGTCATTCACTCTTATTTGCCTGTCGTCGCCCGGCTTGACCGGGCGATCCAGTAACCACCATCGCCAGCGACTGAAGTCCGGGGCTACTGGATGCCCGCCTCCGCGGGCATGACATAACGGTTCGTTTCGATCTTGCCTCTATTCTAGCCCGGCTAGACGGCAATCGCTTGCGCCGTTAAAAGAAATCTATGTCTTTCAATAGTTTCGGCCATCTCTTCCGCATCACCACCTGGGGCGAAAGCCACGGGCCGGCGATCGGCTGCGTCATCGATGGCTGCCCGCCCGGCATCCCGATCACCGAGGCCGAGATCCAGGCCTATCTCGACAAGCGCCGCCCGGGGCAGTCGCGCTACACCACCCAGCGGCAGGAGCCCGACCGGGTGCGCATCCTGTCGGGCGTGTTCACCGACGAGGCGGGCGCGCAAGTCACGACCGGCACGCCGATCGCGCTCGAGATCGAGAATGTCGATGCCCGCTCCAAGGACTACGGCGAGATCAAGGACAAGTTTCGACCCGGCCACGCCGACTACACCTACCTGATGAAATATGGATTGCGCGATTGGCGCGGCTCCGGTCGCGCGAGCGCGCGCGAAACGGCAAACCGGGTCGCTGCCGGCGCCATCGCCCGCAAAGTCGTGCCGGGCATGGTCGTGCGCGGCGCGCTCGTCCAGATCGGGCCGCATGCGATCGACCGGCGCAATTTCAATTGGAGCGAGGTCGCGAACAATCCCTTCTTCTGCCCCGATTCCAAGACCGCTGCGCTGTGGGCCGAGTTTCTCGATCAGGTGCGGAAGAAGGGTTCATCGGCCGGCGCTGTCATCGAGATCGTGGCGGAGGGCGTGCCGCCCGGCCTCGGGGCGCCCATCTATGGCAAGCTCGACCAGGATATCGCTTCGGGGCTGATGAGCATCAACGCGGTCAAGGGCGTCGAGATCGGCGCGGGCTTCACTGCTGCTTCGCTGTCGGGCGAAGAGAACGCGGACGAGATGCGTATGAGGAAGGACGGCACGCCCGAGTTCCTGTCGAACAACGCGGGCGGCATCCTCGGCGGCATCTCGACAGGTCAACCGATCGTCGCGCGCTTCGCCGTGAAGCCGACCTCCTCGATCCTGACGCCGCGCCGCACCGTCGATGCCACGGGCCACGACACCGAGATTTCGACCAAGGGGCGCCACGACCCGTGCGTCGGCATCAGGGCCGTCCCTATTGGCGAAGCGATGGTCGCCATCGTGCTTGCCGACCACTATCTCAGGCATCGCGGCCAGACTGGCAAAGGCTAGCGGCGCGCGCGGAAGCGATGCGGTTCTCGAACATCGTCGTCCTGACCGGAGCCGGGCTCTCGGCGGAAAGCGGGCTCGGCACGTTTCGCGACAAAGGCGGCTTGTGGGAGGAGTTCGATCTCGAAGCCGTGGCGACGCCGGGCGGCTTCGCGCGGGATCCGGCGCGGGTGCATGAATTCTACAATCTCCGCCGTGCGCGCCTCGGCACGGCGAAGCCGAATGCGGCCCATGTCGCGCTCGCAAGGCTCGAACGCGAGCATCGTGGCGAGGTCCTCACCGTGACGCAGAACATCGATCCGCTGCACGAGGCGGCCGGCACCAGGAAGCTCATCCATATTCATGGCGAGCTCGCGCGGGTGCTTTGCGCCTCGTGCGAGGCGAGCGTTGTCTGGACTGGCGATCTCTCGACCGAAACGGCGTGCGCTTCTTGCGGCAAGGAAGGCGCGATGCGCCCCGACGTCGTCTGGTTTGCCGAGATGCCGCGCGAGATGGAGCGCATCTACGCGGCGCTTCACGCTTGCGACCTCTTTATCTCTGTCGGCACGAGCGGCAGCGTCTATCCCGCGGCGGGTTTCGTGGCGGAGGCGGTCGGAATCGGCGCGCATACGGTCGAGCTCAATCTCGAGCCTTCGGACGGCGCGAGCCTGTTCGCCGAAGCCCATTACGGGCCTGCGACCGAAATCGTGCCGGACTTCGTCGAGCGCCTGCTCCGCGGCTAGCGTTCGAGGTGGGCAACCATCTCGACATGGGGCGAGAACAGGAACTGGTCGATTGGCGCGACGCGCACGATGCGGTAACCGCCGTCAACGAGGATGCGGAGGTCGCGCGCGAGCGTTCCCGGATTACAGGAGACGGCGACGAGCCGCGCCACCTCCGCCTTCGCCAGCATCGCCGCTTGCGCCGCGGCGCCTGCCCGCGGCGGATCGAATACGACCGCATCGTAGGCGGCAAGTTCCTTGGCGCTCAGCGGCGCGCGGAAGAGATCGCGGCCGAAGGTTTTGACGGGCTTGAGGCCTTGCGTCTTGCGCCAAGCCTCGGCAAGGGCGTCGAGCGCGGCTTCGTCCGCCTCGAAGGCATCGACCGCGGCCTGCCGCGCCAAGGCAAAGGTGAACGTGCCGAGTCCGGCGAAGAGATCGGCAATGCGGCGCGCATCGCCAACGCCCTCCCGCACCAGCTCCGCCATGTCGGTTTCAGCTTCAACCGCGGCTTGCAGGAATGCGCCCGGGGGGAGTTTGACCGCGACGCCCGATAGATCGATTTCCGGCGCCGCCACAGGCCCGATGCTCTCGCCGTCGCAGGTCAGCCGCGCGACGCCGAGAGAAGCGGCCTCTCCGGCAAAGGCGGCGAGCGCAGTTTCCTTTGGCCTTGCGCCCTCGAGCACGATATCGAGGCCGCTCGGCGTCTCGATGACGCCGACCCTCGCCTCGCGCCGTCCGCCGGCAAGAGGCGCAAGCGCGGCCTTGAGTTTTGCCAGCCGGGCGACGATGCCGGGAGCCAGCACCGGACAGACGGCGATATCGATCAGCTCATGGGAACGGGCGCGGCGGTAGCCGAGGGCCGTCCCGGCCTTTCCACGTGCAAGGGCCAGAGCGGCGCGCCTGCGGCTTCCGAGCGGCACGGGGCGGACCGGCTCGACCTCGGCATCGAGGCCGCGCGACCTCAAAGCGCCGACCACCTTCTCGCGTTTCCAATCGAGATAGGCCGCCTCGGCCAGGTGCTGGAGGGCGCACCCGCCGCAAACGCCGAAATGCGGGCAGATGGGCTCGACCCGATCCGGGCTCGGACGAAGCACGGCAAGCAACTCCGCCCGGTCGTCGGCCGGCGCGACCGCGACCCTGACATGCTCGCCGGGCAAGGCGAAGGGCACGTAGAGGGGGCCGTCCGAGTCCTCGGCGACGCCGTCGCCTTGGCCACCGAGGCGCGCGATCTCGACTTCACGCTCCATGACGCGCGCCGATCAGAAATTCCTCGTTGCCGCTGCCGCCCGTGATCGGCGAGGCGATTTCTCCTTCGACCGCCCAGCCGGGCTGTTCCTCGATAAATTTCCGTATCTTGGTCACGGCCTTCAGCCGGTCGGCCTCACGCCGTACGATGCCGCCCTTGCCGACCGCTTCGCGCCCCGCTTCGAATTGCGGCTTGACCAGGGCGACGAGCCAAGCCCCCGGCGCGGCGAGGCGCAGCGCCGCCGGAAGCACGAGGCCAAGACCGATGAAGCTCACATCGGCGACGATGGCCGACACCGCCTCCCCGATCAGTGTCCCGTCGAGCGCCCGTGCGTCAGTGCCTTCGAGCGCGATCACGCGACGATTGGTCCTGAGCTTGGCATGCAGCTGCCCCTTGCCCACATCGACCGCATAGACCTTGGCCGCGCCGCGGGCGATCAGCACCTCGGTGAAGCCCCCGGTCGAGGCGCCGAGATCGAGCGCGACCCGCCCCTTGGCATCGAAGCCGAAGGCGTCGAGCGCGGCAGCGAGCTTGAGCCCGCCCCGGGAGACGTAAGCGCAGGCCTCGGGGTTGACGGCAAAGGCGACGCCGGGCGCGACCAGCGCGCCGGGCTTCCGCTCGGTCTTTCCCGCCACGCTGACCTGCCCCCGCCGGATGAGGTCGGCGGCGCGGGAGCGGGTCGGCACCACCCCACTGTCCACCAATAATTGATCGAGACGTTTTTTTTTGTAGATGGGCACAACTGGTTCTCATATGCTCGCCGGCGCGTCGGGGGAGTCTCGCGCGCGGAGGTCAAGCCGGGAGCGGCCGGGCACCGCTTACATCATACTGCGGAGCGCCCCGCTCGGCGCGCATACGCGGAGGTCTCGTGAGCCAAGGAACTACGGCTTACCTTACCGACAAATGTGAAGTCCAAAATCGTGACGTTACCGGCGGCAAGGCCGTCTACGCTCGGGACATTATCGAGCCCGGCGAGCTTGTTGGCGTCTGGAGCGGCCGCATCATCCCGGCCGAGGCGCTCGACGAGCTCCCGGAAGAGATCAGGCGGCACACGGTCCAGGTAGAGGAGAGACTCTATCTCGCCTCGGTCTCGGGGAACGAGCCGCCGGACTTCATCAACCATAGTTGCGAACCCAATGCCGGTCTCGACGGGCAGATCGCCATTGTCGCTCTTCACCGGATTCATCCCGGCGAGGAAGTCACCATCGATTACGCGATGTGCGACGGAACGCCATACGATGAATTCGAGTGCGCCTGCGGGACGTCGTTGTGCCGCGGCCGCGTGACCGGCGAGGATTGGCGCAATCCCGAATTGTGGGAGCGTTACGCCGGACATTTCTCACCGTATCTCGAGCGCCGCATCAAGGCGCTTAAGCGGCGGCGGCTCCGGCGCAAGCGCAGCCTGGTCGCGGTCGGCACCGAGGCTGCGGGCAGTACCGCATGATTCAGCCTGCGCTTAATCCAAATCACGAGGGATCAAGATGCTGACGGTCAGCACCTATCTTGCGCCGAGCGCCATCGAAGGCATCGGCGTGTTCGCCGGCGAGTATATCGAACGGGGGCGGCTTCTTTGGAGCCTCAATCCGAAATTCGACATCTTCATCCATGCAAGCGAGATCGAGGCGTATCCGCCTTTCCTGCGAGAGTTCGTCGCCCGCTACACCTACCCGCATCTGGAGAGGGAGGGCGTGGTCGTTCTCGACAGCGACAACGGGCGCTTCATGAATCACAGTCTTGGGCCGAACACCGACTTCCGCATTTTCGATAGGGGCTTCGCCCTGTTCGATATTGCCCAGGGCGAGGAGATCACCTGCAATTACCACGAATTCGATCCCACCTTCGCGGGGTTCTTCGCCTCCGTGCAGGCGGTCGTGGCCGAGAGCAGGCTTCACGCCAACGGCCTCTAGACGGGACCAATTCGCCCGCCAAAGAAAGTCCGTAATGAGAGTTCGCGTCAGAGTCCCGCTTGCCTTGGCCGCTTGTCTGCTCGCGGCCGCGCAAGCCTCTTCGGCGCGCGACGAAGACAATCTGATCTGGACCGGCAAGGCGAGCGTGGGCCTTATCTCCCTGAGCTTCGCGCCGCTCGATCCGGCCAAGGCCCCACTCTTTCTTCTCTCCTGCTTCGACGCCATGGGCATCGCCGTGCTCGACTTGCGTCAGGAAATCGCCGGCGCCAAGCCGGGCGATGCGATCACCATCGCGCTCTCGGCCGGCGATGCGAAGGCTGAGGTCAAGGGCGAGGCCGCGCGCGACGATGCCGGCATGACCTTCGCCGAAGCAAGCGACATCGCGGTAAAGCCCGTGCTCGAGGTGTTGCGCCAGGCGGGACCGGTGACGGTGACGGCGGGAGGCGCGAGCGTCTCGCTGTCGGATGAAGGGCGCGCTCAGGCCGTCGAGCGCTTCATCAAGGACTGCCCGCTGGAATAAGCCTCAGGCTTTGGCGCGGCGCGTCGCCTCGGCGGCTTCGCGATCCTTGCCGAGCGCGGCGAACATGGCGGCGACGATGGCGGCGGCATCGAGCCCGGCCTCGGCATACATTGCTTGCGGCTTGTTCTGCTCGATGAAGCGGTCGGGCAGGCAGAGCGTCCGCACTTTCAGCCCCCGGTCGAGCAGGCCGTCGCGCGCCAGGGCCTGAAGCACGTTCGCGCCGAAGCCGCCGCTCGATCCTTCCTCGACGGTGACGACGACCTCGTGGTTCTCGGCGAGACGGCGCAGCAAATCGAGGTCGAGAGGCTTGGCGAATCTCGGCATCGGCGACGGTCGTGGGCCAGCCGAAGCCTGCGAGCTGATCGGCCGCAGCCAGGCATTCCGGCAATCGCGCACCGAACGAAAGCAACGCGACCGCCGAGCCCTCGCGCAAGACGCGGCCCTTGCCGATCTCAAGCGGCGTGCCGCGCTTCGGCAGCGGAACCCCGGTCCCCTCCCCGCGCGGATAGCGGAACGCCGACGGCGTGTCGTCGATCGCGGCCGCGGTCGCGACCATGTGCATCAACTCGGCCTCGTCGGCCGCGGCCATGACCACCATGCCCGGAAGGCACGACAAATAGGCGACGTCGAAAGCGCCGGCATGGGTCGGGCCGTCGGCCCCGACGAGCCCGGCCCGGTCGATGGCGAAGCGGACTGGCAGCTTCTGGACGGCGACGTCATGCACGACCTGGTCGTAGGCGCGCTGGAGGAAGGTCGAATAGATGGCGGCAAAGGGCTTGAAGCCTTCGGCGGCAAGTCCAGCGGCGAAAGTCACGGCGTGCTGCTCGGCGATGCCGACATCGAAAGAGCGCTCGGGAAAGACTTCGGCGAAGCGGTCGAGCCCCGTGCCGGACGGCATTGCCGCGGTGATGGCCACGATCTTGGGGTCGGCGCGCGCCTCCTCGATCAGGCTCTGGGCGAACACCTTGGTGTAGCTCGGCGGTATGCCGGGGCCTTGCGCCTCTTGCGCGCCGGTCACGACATTGAACTTGCCGACGCCGTGAAACTTGTCGGCCGACACTTCCGCCGGTCCGTAGCCCTTGCCCTTCTGCGTGACGACGTGAACCAGGACCGGACCGTTCTTCATGGCGCGCACGTTGCGCAGCACGGGAAGAAGGTGATCGAAATTGTGTCCGTCGATTGGGCCGACATAATAGAAGCCGAGTTCCTCGAACAGGGTGCCGCCGGTCCAGAAGCCGCGAGTGAATTCTTCCGCGCGCGCCGCGCGCCGCTCCCAGTCCTTGGGCAGGAGCTTGTGCGCCATCTTCTTCAAGAAGCGGCGGAAGCGCCGGTAGGTGCCGCCCGAGATCAGCTTGGCGAGATAGGCGCTCATGGCGCCGACAGGCGGCGCGATCGACATGTCGTTGTCGTTGAGAATGACGATGAGCCGCGAATCCATCGCGCCCGCGTTGTTCATGGCCTCATAGGCCATGCCGGCGCTCATGGCGCCGTCGCCGATCACGGCGACGACGTTGTGACCCTTGCCGTCGAGGTCGCGCGCCACGGCCATGCCGAGACCCGCCGAGATCGAGGTCGAGGAGTGACCGGCGCCGAAGGTGTCGTATTCGCTCTCGGCGCGCTTGCAGAAACCCGACAAGCCATCGGCTTGGCGGAGCGTGCGAATGCGGCTGCGGCGCCCGGTGAGGATCTTGTGCGGGTAAGATTGGTGGCCGACGTCCCAGACCAGCCGGTCGCGCGGCGTGTCGAAGACGTGGTGGAGCGCGATGGTGAGTTCGATCACGCCGAGGCCAGCACCAAGATGGCCGCCGGTGACCGAGACCGCCGCGATCAGCTCATGCCGCAGCTCGTCCGCCAGTCGCTTGAGCTCGGCGTCGCCAAGCGCGCGCAGATCCGCGGGTTCGTTGATCCGATCGAGCAGCGGCGTGGGACTATCGGCACTCATTCGCTCTACCCGGCGGATGTCTGGGAAGGCTTGCGGAGGATCGACCCGTTAATCATGACCTTTATCGGCCCGTCACCCCGCTTGCAACTATCCTATGCGCGGGGCCGGATTGTGTCACCGGGCCGGGCTGCAAGCGGCGGGTTTTTCGCCTGTGACCGGCTCAGTTCTCGACGTCGAGGGGTTCGGTGCCGGTGGGCTGGCCGTTCTGGTTGAGCGAGATTTTCTCGACCCGCGCCTCGGCTTTTCGCAGAAGCGCGTCGCAATAGGTCTTCAGCGCCTCGCCCCGCTCATAGATGAGGATCGAGGCCTCTAGCTCGACGTCGCCCTTTTCCAGGCGATCGACGATGGTTTCGAGCTCCTTCAGCGCCTGCTCGAAGCTCATGGTCTTGATGTCGGAATGGTCTTTCGGCTCGGTCATGGTTCTCGTTAGCCCCTACCCGCCTCCCCAATCAAGAGGCTCAGGAAGAGGCGCCCATCAAAGTCTGTACGTGGATTGCGGTCGAGCTTGCCAGGGCCTCTAGGTCGTAGCCGCCTTCGAGCGTCGCGACGAGCTTGCCGCCGCAATGCTTCTCCGCCGCCTCCAGCAGCTTCTCCGTCACCCAGGCGAAATCGGGCTCGAGCACCCTGAGATTTGCCAGGGGGTCTCTGAGATGTGCGTCGAAGCCGGCCGAGACGAGAAGGAAGTCGGGGGCGAAGGCATCGAGCGCGGGAAGGATGCGCGTCTCGTAAGCCGCGCGGAAATCGTCGCCGTCGTCGCCGGGCTTGAGCGGCGCGTTGAAGATATTGCCCACGCCCGTCTCATCGAGTGCGCCGGTGCCGGGAAAGAGCGGCATCTGGTGGGTCGAGCCGTAGAACAGGTCGCGATCGGACCAGAACGCGGTCTGCGTGCCGTTGCCGTGATGCACGTCGAAATCTACCACTGCCACGCGCTTGGCGCCGTGGGTAGCGCGCGCGTGCAGCGCCGCGATCGCGACGGTGTTGAACAGGCAGAAGCCCATCGCCCGCGACAGTTCGGCGTGGTGGCCGGGCGGCCGCACCGCGCAGAAGGCGTTGTCGGCCTTGCCCGCCATGACTTGATCGACGGCATGAAGAGAGGCGCCTGTCGCCCTGAGCGCGGCTTCCCAGCTCCCCGGCGACACGATCGTGTCGGCATCGAGCATCTTGTGATCGCGCTCCGGGATCGAGGCTCGCACCATCTCGACATAGGCCTTGCGATGAAGCCGCTCGATCGCGGCGAGGTCGGCGCGCGGGGCTTCCTCGCGCTTCAGCGACTTGAAAGCGGGAGCGGCAAGCGCGTCGTTGATGGCGCGCAAGCGGTCGGCCCGCTCGGGATGCCCGTAGCCCGTGTCGTGCAGAAGGCAGGCGGGATGGGTGAGGAGCAGCGTCGTCATGGGCCGAAGGCTTGGTCTTTCAAGTGGGGTGGGCTCACTCTAGCTTGACCCGGGCGTGGTAACACGCGAAATGGCGCCATGCCCATCGTTCCGGCCACGCCAGACGCCATCAGGCGAGCGGCGCAGGCGCTTGCCCGCGGCGAGATCGTGGCGTTTCCCACCGAGACGGTCTACGGCCTCGCCGCCAACGCGCTCGATCCGCGCGCCGTCGCCAAGGTGTTCACGGCGAAGGAGCGGCCGCGCTTCAACCCGCTGATCGTGCATGTGCAGGGGCTGCCCGAGGCCGGCGAATACGGCTTGGTAAACGAGGCGGCGCGGAAGCTCGCTTCCGCTTTCTGGCCTGGCCCCTTGACGCTCGTGATGAAGCGGCGCTCGACCTGCGGCATTGCCGACCTCGTGAGCGCGGGTCTCGACACGATCGCGCTCCGCGCCCCGGCACATCCGGTCGCGCAGGCGCTGCTCGCCAAGGCCGCTCTCCCCCTTGCCGGCCCTAGCGCAAACCGCTCGGGGCGTATCAGCCCGACTGCCGCCGCTCATGTCGAGGCCGAGCTCGGCGACCGCCCCGCCATGATCATCGACGGAGGCCCGTCCCCTCTCGGAATCGAGTTCGACGGTGGTGAGCCTCGTCCGCCAAGAGCCTGCTCTGTTACGGCCGGGAGCGGTGCCGCGCGAGGCGATCGAGCGCGTGCTTGACGCGCCACTCGCCGCGGCGAACGCGGCCGAGCGCGCCGCCTCGCCGGGACAGCTTCCGGCCCACTATGCGCCGATGACGCCGCTCAGGCTCCATGCGGTCGCCGTGCGGGCCGACGAGGCGTTGCTCGCCTTCGGCGGCGATGTGCCGGCGGGGGCGCGTGTGACGGTCAATCTCAGCCAGAGCGGCAATTTGGAAGAGGCCGCGTCCAAGCTCTTCGGAGCACTCCGAGAGCTCGACCAGGCGGGCGCTGCCGCGATCGCGGTGATGCCGATTCCCGCGACCGGGCTTGGCGAGGCCATCAACGACCGCTTGCGGCGCGCGGCCAATCGGGGCTAGCGCTGGACCCGCCATGAAACGCACGCCGAAACATAAGCCGCCCGGTCCGGACACGATCGATGCGCTTGTCCGCATCGTCGGCGCACGCCACGCGATCCGCGACGAGGCGGAGATGGCGCCCTATCTCGTCGAATGGCGCGACCGCTATCGCGGCAAGGCGGCGCTCGTGCTCAAGCCCGGCGACGCGAGCGAAGTCTCCTCGATCCTCAAGCTCGCCAACGAGACGATGACGGCGATCGTGCCGCAAGGCGGCAATACCGGCCTCGTCGGCGGGCAGATTCCGTTCGAAAGCGGACACGAGGTGGTGGTTTCGCTCGAACGACTCACCCATGTGCGCGCCATCGATCTCGCCTCGAACACGATGACGGTCGAAGCAGGGCTCACGCTCGCGCAGGCGCAAACCGTCGCCGCGAGCGCGGGCCGGCTGTTTCCCTTGAGCCTCGCCTCGGAGGGAAGCGCGCAGATCGGCGGCGTGCTTGCGACGAATGCCGGCGGCACGGCCGTTCTCGCTTATGGCAGCGCGCGGGAGCTTGCGCTCGGGCTCGAAGTCGTGCTCCCCGGCGGCGAGGTGTGGAACGGGCTCAAATCCTTGCGCAAGGACAATTCGGGCTACGACCTCAAGGACCTCATCGTCGGCTCAGAGGGGACGCTCGGCATCATCACGGCCGCGGTGCTCCGCCTCTTTCCCAAGGTCGCCGAGAAGATCACGTGCATGGCGGGGTTGGACGCGCTCGAAACCGCGCCCGCCTTCTTCGCGCGCGCGCTGGAGCGGGCGGGCCCCGCTCTCACCGCCTTCGAGATCCTGCCGGGCATCGGCGTCGAGTTCGTGCTGCGCCACGGCCAAGGAACGCGCGATCCCTTCCCCTCCCCGCATCAATGGTACGTGCTGTTCGAGCTCACGAGCCCGCGCGAAGACGCCTCGCTTGCGCCGCTCGCCGAATCCCTGCTCGCCAAGGGCCTCGAAGCGGGCGAGATCGCCGATGCCGTCGTCGCCACGTCGCTGTCGCAGAGCGAGGCGCTGTGGCGCTTGCGCGAACTCATGAGCGAAGTGCAAAAGGAGGAAGGCGGCAGCATCAAGCACGACATCGCCGTGCCCGTGGCTTCGGTGCCGGAGTTCGTCGCCCGCGCCAACCGGCTGGTCGAGCTGATGATCCCGGGCGCGCGCCCGGTTCCGTTCGGCCATCTCGGCGACGGCAACATCCACTACAATGTCAGCCAGCCGCCGGGCATGGAGCGCGCCGTGTTCCTGTCGAATTGGGAGGCGCTCAACGCCGCCGTGCACGAGATCGTGCTCGATCTTGACGGTTCGATCAGCGCCGAGCACGGGATCGGGCGCTTGAAGCGCGACCTCCTGCCCCATGCCAAGCAGAAAATCGAGCTCGATATCATGCGGAAGATCAAGGCGGCGTTCGACCCCAACAACATTCTCAATCCGGGAAAGCTCTTGTGATGAAGCGGCTCGAGACCGACGCGCTGTGGATGGCAGTGGACGACTATTTCAACGGCCTGCTCGTGCCGGGCGAGCCTGCACTCGATGCCGCGTTGCAGGCGACCGAGGAAGCAGGGCTGCCTCCAATCAGTGTCGCGCCGAACCAGGGCAAGCTTTTGATGCTGCTTGCCCGCGCCATCGGCGCGCGCCGCATCTTGGAGATCGGCACACTCGGGGGCTACAGTACGATCTGGCTTGCGCGGGGCCTTGCCCCCGTTGGACGCCTGATCACGATCGAATGGAACCCGGCTTGCGTGAAGGTCGCACGCACCAATCTCGACCGCGCCGGGCTTGGCTCTAAGGTCGATGTGCGCGAGGGAAGCGGCGAGGACGTCTTGCCTGAACTCGCGGCGGAAGCGCCGTTCGATCTTATTTTCATCGATGCCGACAAGCCCAATACGCCGCTCTATTTCGAGTGGGCGGTGAGGCTCGCGCGGAAAGGCTCGCTCATCGTCGTGGACAATGTCGTGCGCGAGGGCGCGATTCTCGACGCGGACGGCGGTGACGATGTGCAAGGGATGCGCCGCTTCTTCGAGCTTGCGGCTTCCGACCCGCGCGTCACGGGGACCGCGCTCCAGACCGTGGGCGCGAAGGGCCATGACGGGCTTGCGGTCCTACTCGTCATCGCCGACCCTTAAGGCGGAGCGGTTCAGCGCTTCGGCGTCTTCACCTCTGCAAGCAGCGTTGCTTCCGCCTTCTTCAGCTCGCTCAACTGCGCCTCGTCCAGCTTCGGGTATTGCAGGTCGAGCGCCTCCATGCGCTCGACCAGGACGGCGGCAGCGACGAGTCGGGCAAACCATTTGCGATCGGCCGGGATGACGTACCAGGGAGCGTGCTTGGTCGCGGTGTGGCGGATCGTGTCCTCGTAAGCCGCGATGAATTTGTCCCAGAGCTTGCGCTCATCCACATCATGGAGGGCGAACTTCCACCTCTTGTCGGGATCGGCGATGCGGGCGAGCAGCCGCTGCAATTGCTCCTCCTTGGAAATGTGGAGGAAGAACTTGACCGGCACGGTGCCGCTGCGGGCGAGGTGCAGCTCGAAATTGTTGATGTCCTCGTAGCGTTCCTTCCAGACGTCGCCGGTGACAAGCTTCTGCGGCAAGTCCTGCTTGTCGAGAAGCTCGGGGTGTACGCGCACGACCACGGTCTCTTCATAGTAGGACCGGTTGAAAACGCCGACGACGCCGCGCGCGGGGAGCGCGAGCGTGGTTCGCCATAAGAAGTCGTGGGCAAGCTCGATCGCGCTCGGCTGCTTGAACGAATGAACCGCGCAGCCTTGGGGATTGATCCCCGAAAGCACGTGCTTGATGACGCCGTCTTTGCCCGCGGTGTCCAATCCTTGCAAAATGGCGAGAACCGCCCAGCGTCCTTGCGCGTAGAGCCGCTCCTGTAGCTCGGAGAGCCGCTTGACCAAAGCCGCAAGCAACTCTTCCGCCTCTCTCTTGTCGATGTCGAGGCCGCCCGTGTCTTTTGGATCGCCGAGCTTGAAGTCGGAGCCTTTGTCGACGCGAAAGCGCGCGATCGTCTCGGATGGAAGCATTGGTTTTGCGGCTCCTAAAGCAATGACGGCGCGAGCGGTTCCTGGATGCCCGGCTCCTCGCGCTTCGAATCGTTGATCTTGGGATGAAGCTCGATCGCTTCGAAGAGATCGTCGGGCGCAGGACCCAACAATTCGCGCGCGGCTTCGGGCGAAGTTTCCTTCACGTCGAGCCAGGCAGCGAAATCCTCGGGCGCGAGAACGACGGGCATCCGGTCGTGCAGCGGCGCGATCGTGCTGTTAGCGGGACAGGTGAGGATGACGACGGTGTCGATCTCCTCGCCCTTGCCGTCGCGCCAGCGCTCGTAGAGGCCGGCGAACGCGATCAGCTCCGGCCCACGCGGCCGAAGGAGGAAGGGCCGGCGCTTCCCCTTGGGCCCGGTCCATTCATAGAACCCATCGGCCGGCACGAGGCAGCGGCGGTAGCGCATGGCCTGGCGGAACGAGGCCTTCACGAGCGCGTCCTCGGCCCGGGCATTGATGAGCGTCGGGAACCGCTTCGGGTCTTTGACGAAGGAGGGCAAGAGGCCCCAGCGCATCACCCTGAAGCGGCGGAGACCTTCCTTGTCGCGAACGACCACGGCGACTGGCTGCGTGGGGGCGATGTTGAAACGCGCGGGAAAGTTCGGCGTGTCGCCATAGCCGAAATAGGCGCGCACAGCCTCCGGCGGGGCGGTCAGGCTGTAACGCGAGCACATTCGGAGCAAATTCCTGTCAACGTTTGGCGATTATGATCGGCCAAGATTTTCGCCAATCCAAGCCCTGGTTTCGGGGGCCGGGGCCCCCTGTTCGCCGGGGCCAAGCCTCCCCACATAAAGGGCTCGGGACTACTTGGTTCAATGAACGTACACACGCTCATCTACACCAATTTGGCGCATTGCGACGGGGCGAGCATCGCCGTGCTCTCCCAAAACAAGGTGCTCCTCGTCAGGCGCAAACGCGCGCCGTCGGCCGGTTTATGGAGCCTTCCCGGCGGCAAGATCGAGGGCGGCGAGAGCCCGCGCGAGGCGGCCCGCCGCGAGCTCAAGGAGGAAACCGGCCTCGAGGCGGACGTGGAGGGCGTGCTCGACAGGGTCGCTGTCGCCGCGTCTGACCAAACCTACCGGCTCACCGTGTTCTATGGCCGGCTCACCGGCGGGGCGCTTAGGCCCGGCGGCGATGCCGATACGGCCGAATGGGTCCATCTCGACGAGGTCGAGGCGCGGCCCATGACCGAGGGCACGGCCGAACTGATTTGGACGGCCGCCCACCGGCTTCGGCGCCTCTAAGGCTAGATTTCAACAAAAATCGGCGTTACTCAGACCCCATGCGACGGGGCAAAAGGCTTCCCATAAGGCTCATTGCCGCTCTCTTCGGCGCGGCCTGGACCTCCATGGTCTTCGTATCGACGGCGGAAGCCCAGTTTTTCTGGTTTTTTGACCAGCAGAAAGCGGCGACAAAACCGCGGGCAAAGTCGAGGCCCCCCGGCGACGACCTCCCCCCCATCGTGCCGCGCGAAAGCACCGCGCCCCCGCCTCCCGACGACCGCCCCTATGACGACAAGCTGATGCGGCTCGCCGAGATCCTCGGCGCGATCCATTACCTGCGCGAGTTGTGCGGAGCGTCAGAGGGTCAGGTGTGGCGCGAGCAGATGAAAGAGATCTTGCGCAACGAAGGAACGACGGCGGTGCGCCGCGCGAAGCTCGTCAGCGCCTTCAACGACGGCTATCGCGGCTACCGGCGCACCTATCGCACCTGCACCCAGTCCGCCACGCTCGCAACCAATCGCTTCAGCACCGAAGGGGCGACGATCGCTGCGGCGCTCGCGCAGAACTCGACCTATGCCAGCAAGGGACCGGCCGAAGGAACGCCTCAAGCCACCGAGGGAACCAGTCAGGACGCGCCCGCGCCCGCCGCGGGCGCGGCCGGGGCCGCGCCTCCGGCGGCGCAAGAGGGCCCGACCGGAGCGATCGACGCCGGAAGCGGCTCTGGGCGCGACCAAGCCGCGGCGCCTCCGCCCGCGCCGGAGGCCGCATCGCCCGGTCCGCAAGAGCCCGAACCGCCGGACTAGGACTGCGTTACTGTTTGGCCGACCGAGTGCCAGGCCGGATGGGACAGAGACCATGAGCGAGACTTCACAGCGGCGGCTGCCTGTGCGGTGGCGTCCAATATGTCGTGACCGGGCCCTTGCGCGATGTCGTCAATTGCCATTGCGGCCAATGCCGGCGGACGCACGGGCATTTTGCTGGATACACCGAGGCTCCCCTTTCCGATTTCAAACTGCACAGCAGCGATAGCCTGAAATGGTACCAATCCTCGCCGCAAGCGCGCCGAGGTTTCTGCTCGACCTGCGGCGCGAGCCTGTTCTGGGTGCCCGAGGGCGGCGACCACGTCGCGATTGCCGCCGGCACGCTCGATCAGCCAACCGGTTTGCGCACGGTCGCGCATATCTTCGTCGCCGATGCGGGCGACTACTACACGATCGCCGACGGTCTGAAGACGTATCCTGGAACGCAGTCCACCACGGCCGCCGATAAGTAGCGGCGCTTAACGGCGCTCAAGCGTCCCGCTCACGACAGGCGCATGAAGCCGAGGCCGAGATACATCGCCATGAACACCGCGATCACCAGCACGATCAGATAGTGCATCCGATCTTGCGCGCGGTTGCAGATCATTTCCGCTAACGGATTGGGAAGCTGCTTGAAGCGGCTCGAAGCGAAGGTTGCGGCAAGCTCGCAATGACACCGTATCGCCGACCATCCAGCGGAAGCGATCCCGAGCCACGCGCCGCTGACAAGGAGCCCGGCCGCGAGCATGGCTAGCGCCGCCCATTGGTTCTCCCAGAGCGCGGCGGGGCTGATGGCGAGCGCGCCAATGATCAGCGAATTGGCCAGCAGAAGCGCGTTGTGGCGCGCCCAAAGCGTTTCCCGCTCCGAATTGATGAGGTCGACATAGGCCTGGAAGACGGCGAATTCTTCAGCTTCCTCCGCCGGGCCTTTTTCATTCGTGGGCATCGGTCCAACTCTACCCTTGCAGCCGGGCGCCCGCCAGACGCGTTCCCGGCGGGCGGAAAGGCGCAAGATCGGCCGCGGTTGCGGACTAACCCTAAAGATTTACCGTTAGTTCACTCTGATCGGTTCGAGGGCGTCGGAGGATGTAAATCTTGTGTCTCAATATCCGTCAGTTGCAAGAGGCGTCAGAAATTGCGTTCGGAACGGCGAGAACTGCATTCCCCGGAAGGCGCCCTGCGCAAGCAGGCGGCGCTCCAGTATATTCTCGATGCGTGGGAAGAGGCGCTGCATGACGGCATCGAGCCGGAGATGCTCGCCAATGCCGCGCTGTTCGCCGCGCTGACCGATCTCATTGACGCTTATGGCGAGGACGCGGTCGCGAAAATGACGAACGGGCTGTCGCGGCGCATCCGTCACGGCGAGTTCACGCTGAAGCGCACGCCGCTCGCTTGAGCCCCCACCTATCTCCACACGAAACCGTCGAACAGCAGAAGCAGGCCGAAAGCGATAAGCACGCCGCCGGCGATGCGATTGATGAGCTTCAAGCGCTCTTCGGTGAGCTTGTGCCGGATCGTGGCGATGAGCTCCGACAGGCCGAGCCACCACAAGAGACTGCCGCCCATCACCGCGGCAACAAGCAACAGAGCTTCGAGATAGGTGTTGAGGCCGCCGATCAGCGAGCCGAGACCGCCGATCATCGCCGCCATGCCGAGCACGGCGCCCGGATTGGTGATGGTGAGAAAGAAGGTCTGCGGGATGATCCCCATGTGCTCCAGCAGATGTGACTTCTGGCCGATCGGGATCGTCATCGCGGGCCGCGCGAAGAGGAGCGCAAGCCCGAAGCCGATCAGGAGCAGGCCGCCGATGAGCCGGATCTGTTCGGAATAGTCGCTCATGACGTCGGAAATCGCCGTGACGCTGAAGGCGGCGATGGCGGCGAGCAGTCCGTCGCCAAGCACGGCGCCGAGACCGGCGGCGAGGCCGGCCCAGAAGCCGCCGGCGACGGTTCGCTGAATGACGAGAACATTGACCGGCCCGATGGGCGCAGCCATCAGCACGCCAATGCCGACGCCGGTGAGCACGAGCTGAAGCGTGGTGAGGACGATTTGCGCGCCCGCGTTCAAGGCCCGGGCCTTATTCGCTCATCGCGGGCGGCACCGGACCCGCGCCGCGTGGCATAAGCGCATCTGTGCGCTCCCCTTGCGCCCATCCGCTGATCTGCGAGATTGATCGCTCACGCATGGGTTCTCTCATGAATCGCCGGAGAAGCTTGGTCATGATTGCCCTCGCAGCATTGGTAGCGGGCGCTGCCGCCCTTGTCTACGTACACGACGAAGCATCCACGACGAACGCGGGAAGGAGCGCCGGAACGGTAATGGCGGCGGCCGAAGCCGCCGGTCAAGCGCCGAAGGCGCTCTACGACTTCAACGCGCTGCCCGGCCCGGTCAAGCGCATGGTGGAGAGGATCGCGACCGCCGCGCAAAGCGGCGAAATCGAGACTATGCAGCCGGTGTTCGAATCGAACGAGTTGAAGCCAATGGTCGCAACGGCCTCTGTCGGCGACCCCATCGCCTTGTGGAAAAAGGAATCGGCCGACGGCTCTGGCCGCGACATTCTCGCCGCCATGCTGAACGTCCTGTCCTCCGGCTATGCCCGTGTTGGCCAGGGAGCGGAGGAGATGTATGTGTGGCCCTATTTCGCCGAGACAGGGGTGTCCTCGCTCACGCCCGCCCAAGAGGTCGAGCTGTACCGCATCGTGCCGCGCGAACGCGTGGCGGAAATGAAGAAGTCGGGCAAGTACAACTACTACCGGCTCGGCATCGCGCCGAACGGCGTCTGGCACTATTTCCTGCAGTAATTTGCTCAAGCCCGCGGCAGCGCCTCGCCGAAGCGGACCGGCGCGCCCTTCGCCTCGCCGACATCGCCCTCCCACATGGCGAGCCGCCCGCGCACGATCGTGCCCTTCGGCCAGCCGCGGACTTTATGTCCGGCAAACGGGGTCCAGCCGCATTTGCTGCCGATCCATTCGTCCTCGATCACGCGCGTCTGCTTGAGATCGACGATGGTGAGGTCGGCGTCGTAGCCGACGGCGATGCGCCCCTTGCCGGCGATGCCGAAGACGCGCTGTGGACCCGCGCTGGTCAGATCGACGAAGCGGGCGAGCGTGAGGCGGCCGGCGTTGACATGGTCGAGCATCACGGGAACCAGCGTTTGCACGCCGGGCATGCCAGACGGTGTCGCGGGATAGTTCTTGGCCTTTTCTTCGAGCGTGTGCGGCGCGTGGTCGGAGCCGAGAACATCGACGACGCCCCGCTCGACGCCCCACCACAGCCCAGCCTGGTGGCCGCGGTCGCGGAGCGGCGGGTTCATCTGCGCTTTCGTGCCGAGACGCTCGTAGGCCTCCGGCGCGGCAAGGGTCAGATGTTGCGGCGTGACCTCGACCGAGGCGAAGTCCTTGTGGCGCGAGAGCAGCGCCATTTCCTCCGCCGTCGAGACATGGAGGACGTGGACCCGCTTGCCCGCGCTTGCCGCGAGGCGGAGCAGGCGTTCGGTCGAGGCGAGTGCGGCTTGCGGATCGCGCCAGTGGTGATGGCTCGAAGGATCGCCCGCGCGCTGGAGCGAGGCGCGCTCTCTCAGTCTCGCCTCGTCCTCGGCGTGAAACGAAGCGCGCCGGTTGATGGCGGCGAGAATACGCTTAAGCGTCGCCTCGTCGTCGATGAGGAGATCGCCGGTCGATGAGCCGAGGAACGCTTTGATACCGGCGGCTCCCGGCAGGCGTTCGAGCTCGGCAAGCTCGCCGATATTGTCGTGCGTCGCGCCGACGAAGAAAGCAAAGTCGCAATGCATGCGCCCGGTGGCGGCCTTCACCTTCGAGGCCAGGGCTTCGGCGAGCGTGGTCGCGGGCTTGGTGTTCGGCATTTCGAATACGGCGGTGACCCCGCCCAAGACGGCCGAACGGCTGCCGGTCGCCAGATCCTCCTTGTGCTCGAGGCCGGGCTCGCGGAAATGGACCTGGCTGTCGATTACGCCGGGCAGGATATGGAGCCCCGTCGCGTCGATGGTCCGGGCCGCCGCGCTTGCGCCAATCGAGCCAATTTCGGCGATGCGGCCATCCCTCACGCCAAGATCGGCTTCTCCCTCGCCATCCTGGTTGACGACAGTTCCGCCTTTGAACACAAGATCGAAGGTCGCGGCCAAGGGCGTCTTGCGGGGCCTAGCCCCCTCCCATAAATGTCGGTGGCCTTGGTTAGCAGATGGACCGTGTATGAGCCAATGTCATGCGAGCCTATTGCCTTCCCGCGCCGTGCTTAAGATCGGCGGAGCGGACGCGCATAAATTCCTGCAAGGCCTGGTCACCACCGATATCGGCAAGGTGCACGGGGCCGATGCCGTCCATGCCGGTCTCCTCTCGCCGCAAGGGAAGGTCCTGTTCGATTTCTTCCTCGTGGCCGAGGGTGACGGCTTCCTCGCCGATGTGGCGCGCGAGCAGGAAGAGGAGCTTCTGAAACGGCTCGGGTTCTACCGGCTCAGAGCCGCGGTCGAGATCGCCGCCGATCCGTCGCGCCAGGTCGCGGCTTATTGGGGCGGCAAGCCGACAGAGCCTCCCGGCGCCATTCTCTACGCCGATCCGCGGCTGCCCGCGCTCGGCTACCGGGCGTTCCTGGCGCAAGGCTCTGGTCCCGCAGCACTCGGTTGCAATCCCGCGAGCGAGCAAGACTACCACGCCTTCCGCATCGGCCTCGGCGTGCCGGAAGGCGGCAAGGACTATGCCTTCGGCGATGCCTTTCCGCATGAGGCGCTGTTCGACCAGTTGCACGGGGTCGATTTCGAGAAAGGCTGCTTCGTCGGCCAGGAAGTCGTCTCGCGCATGGAGCATCGCGGCACGGCGCGGAAGCGCGTGGTGCCGGTCGAAGGGGCGGCGCCACTGCCCGCCCCCGGCACGAGCATCGAGGCGGCGGGCGTGGCCATCGGAACGCTCGGCTCGGTCGCCGGAACCTCGGGCCTTGCCCTCATTCGGCTCGACCGGGCCGAGGACGCGCTGGCGCGCGGCGAACCCCTTGCGGCAGGCGGCGTCGGGATCGCGCTCCGCCGCCCCGCCTTCGCCCGCTTCGCCATGCCGTCGAGCGAGGTCCGCGCATGAGCCAGAAGCCCGCTCGCTGTCCCTGGCCCGGGACCGATCCGCTCTACGTCGCCTATCACGACGAGGAATGGGGCGTGCCCGAGCGCGACGACCGCGCGCTCTACGAGAAGCTCGTGCTCGACGGATTTCAGGCGGGACTGTCGTGGATCACCATCTTGCGCAAACGCGAGGCCTTCCGCCTTGCCTTCGACGATTTCGACCCGGAAAAAATTGCACGCTACCCGAAACGGAAGGTCGAAGCGCTGATGCGCGATCAGGGCATCGTGCGCAATCGCATGAAGATCGAGGGCGCGATCGCCTCGGCGCGCGCCTGGCTCGACATCATGGAAACGGGCGCGGGCTTCGCGCCCTTCCTCTGGGACTTCGCCGGCGGCAAGCCGATCGTCAATCGCTACAAGGCAATGCGCGATGTGCCGGCCGAGACGGAACTGTCGCGGAAGATCTCTAAGGAACTCAAAGCAAGAGGCTTCAAGTTCTGCGGCCCGACGATCATCTACGCCTTCATGCAGGCGGTCGGCATGGTGAACGACCACCTGATCGGCTGCCCGCGCCATGCCGCTTGCGAACGGCTTGGCGCGACGCCACCTAACCCTTAGAGCGGCGTGGATCGCGGCTCCGCGGATAGGTGCGCTCTTCTTGGACCCTGCCGTTCCGCTTCTTGATCTTGACCGAACCTGATTTGCCCACCGCCCTCTCCAAGACTCCGCCTTTGGTGGCGCCCGCCTTGCTTGCGAAGGATTTGACTGCCTGGCCGGTGCTATCGTTTGTCAGCACCCAGCGCTTGGTCTTGGCGTCTTGCGACAGTGTATACTTGGCCAGCTTTGCCATATGCATCTCCCAGTGACAGATCAGGTCTACCTGCACTCCGACGATCATCGTCCGGCGAAATCGTGCCTCGTCGAGTCTCGTCCACGCCTTCGTGGCCGCTATCGAGAAAATAGTCAATGCCTCGCGACACCGCTTCGGGCCTCTTGCGCAAGATGAAACGGGTACGGATCGTTCCCAGCGCCGCCCCCGTGCGCGCACGCGCTTGGCAGCGGATGCTGAGCGGACGCCGGCTCGATCTGCTCGATCCCTCGCCGCTCGACATCGAAGTCGAAGACATCGCGCATGGTCTGGCGCGCGTTGCGCGCTGGAACGGCCAGACGAGCGGTGCGCATGCGTTCTCGGTGGCGGAGCACAGCCTCCTCGTCGAGCGCATCGCCGCCGAGCTCGAGCCCAAGCTCGGCCGCGACTTCCGGCTCGCGGCGCTCATCCATGACGCGCCCGAATATGTGATCGGCGATTTGATCAGCCCGTTCAAGGCGGCGCTGTCGCTCGACTATCGCGCGTTCGAGGCGAAGCTGCTTGCCGCCATCCAAGTCCGTTTCGGCCTGCCGGCCGAGCTTCCGGACAATGTCGTCAAATCGATCAAGCGAGCGGATCGAATCGCGGCCTATTATGAGGCAACCGGTCTTGCCGGATTCTCGCAGGCGGAGGCGCGGAAATTTTTCGGCCAGCCGCGCGGCTTGAGCGCTCCGCTCGTTGCGCGTCTTTCCCGCTTGGAGCCGTTGCCAACGCCGCGCGTCGAGGTAGAATTTATAAAGCGATTCAATGCGTTACATCGATGATGCGAGCGCAGGGGCAATTTCGCACGCGCAGGTGAATGAGAAGCGGATGAGAGAATGGATTCCCTGAATTTGGCCACAGAAGCGGTTAAAGTGCCGCGGACCATGAACCCCGAAACGATCTATGTCGCGCCTTTGAGCCTCGTCGAGGTCACGGTCGCCGATGCCAGAGTGAGCCATTTGGTGACGCTGATAAACGGCGACACGCCGATTCCGACGCCCGCAGGAATTGGCCCCGACCGGCATCTCAAGCTCGCCATGAACGATATTTGCGAGCCGCAACCCGGCCTCGTGCTGCCATGCCTCGGCCATGTTGACGATCTCATTCGATTTGCGCGGGAGTGGGACCGGCAAGCGCCGCTCCTCATCCATTGCTGGGCCGGGATCAGCCGATCGACGGCGGCCGCCTATATCGCGCTTTGCGCGCTCAACCGCGAAGGCACCGAGCACGAGCTTGCCTGGGCGCTCCGCCGCGCCTCGCCTACGGCCTATCCCAATCGTCTCCTGGTCGCGCTCGCCGACGAGAGCTTGGCGCGCGGCGGCCGCATGATCGCCGCAGTCGAGGACATCGGCCGCGGGAGAATCGCGGAGGAAGCCGACGTGTTCGCCTTGCCCGCGCTCGTTGCCGCCTAAGCCATGTCCGCGCCGGGCCGCAAAACCGCCGAAGCACAACGGGCGCAAAGCGGCGACCCGCAAATCGAACTCGGCCTCAACGCCGCCATCGTCACGGTCCGCGCGGGTCAACCGCATATTCTCGTCGTGCGCTCCGGCACGGCGGGATCGGGCGCATGGGATGCGCTTCCCTTCGGCCCGTTCGCTCCCCGCGCCCATCGCACGCTCGAGATCGGCTTGCGTGAATGGGTCAAGCGGCAGACCGGGCTCGATCTCGGCTATGTCGAGCAGCTCTATACGTTCGGCGATCGCGGGCGCCATGCCGAGCCCGGCGGGGCGCATATGCTTTCGGTCGGCTATCTCGCCTTGACCCGCGGCGCGGGCGACGAGTTGCTCGGCTCGCACTGGTCGCCCTGGTACGACTACTTTCCTTGGGAAGATTGGCGCGAGGGAAAGCCCGATATTCTCTGCGACGAGATCGAGCCGAGGCTGAAGGAGTGGGCAGAACGGCCGCCACTTCCCGACGAGCCGGCGCGCCCGCTCCGCCGGCAAGAGCGGCTCAGGATCAGCTTCGGCATCGGTGGGGCATGGGACGAGGAGAAGGTTCTCGAACGTTACGAGCTTCTCTACGAGGCGGGACTCGTGGCCGAGGCGAAGCGCGACGGGCGCCCCGCCGCCAAGCAATGGCCGGTCCTGCCGGAGCTTGGCCGTCCGATGGCGTTCGACCATCGCCGCATCCTTGCCACCGCGCTCGGGCGGCTCCGCGGCAAGCTGAAATACCGTCCTGTGGTCTTCGAGCTGTTGCCGCCCGAGTTCACGCTTTACAACCTGCAAAAGACGGTCGAATCCATCTCGGGCACGCTCCTGCACAAGCAGAATTTCCGGCGGCTCGTCGAGCAAGGCGGGCTGGTCGAGACGACAGGAAACGTTTCGACCGCGACCGGGGGCCGGCCCGCGCGGCTCTACCGCTTCCGCCGCGAAGTCGTGGTCGAGCGACCGGCACCGGGCTTGCGGGTCAAGGCCGGACGCGGATGAGCGAACTTCTCATGGTATGAAACGTTCCGCCGAAGAGGCTTAAGCGAGGACCAATGATAAAGGCGACGTTCAGCGCAAGCCGGATTTGGCGTGACCTGAGAGGCTTGAGCGTGCTCCTCGTTGTCGCTTGTCTCGCTGCAATCGCGATTGCGCTGCAAGCAGGTGGCAAAGATCGCCCGATCGACACCAAGCAGGGACCGATCAAGGTCGAGACGGTGGCGCGCGATCTCGAGTGGCCGTGGGGTCTCGCCTTTCTTCCCGACAGCCGCATACTCGTCACGGAGAAACCCGGACGCTTGCGGATCGTGGCCAAGGACGGCGTCGTCTCCAAGTCCATCGAAGGCGTGCCCAAGGTGGTCGCGCACGGACAGGGCGGCCTCCTCGATGTGGCGCTCGATCCCGCTTTCGCCGAGAACAACCTCGTCTATCTCTCCTATTCCGAGCCCGGCGAAGGCGGTGCCGGCACCGCGGTCGCGCGGGGCAAGCTCGGCGACGGGCGTCTCGAAAATGTCGAGGTCATCTTCCGGCAGAAGCCCAAGGTCAGCGGCGGCAACCATTTCGGCTCACGGCTTGCCTTCAGTCCCGACGGCAAACTCTTCGTCACGCTCGGCGACCGCTTCAAATTCGGTCCGGCGCAAGACCTCGCGAGCGATCTCGGCAAGATCGTGCGCATCAATCCCGACGGCTCGATCCCCGAAGACAATCCCTTCGTGGGCCAAGAGGGCAAGCTCCCGGAGATTTGGTCCTACGGTCACCGCAATGTGCAAGGGGCGGCCATCAACCCCGAGACGGGCAGACTGTGGGAAGCCGAATTCGGGCCGTTCGGCGGCGATGAACTCAACATTTCGGAGGCCGGCAAGAACTACGGCTGGCCGGCGGTGAGCTGGGGCAAGAATTACGACGGCAGCGATATCCCCGATCCGACCGAGCGCCCGGAATTCGCCGACGCCATTCATCACTGGACCCCGGTGATTTCGCCCTCGGGCATCACCTTCTACACCGCCGACACGATTCCCGGCTGGAAAGGCAATCTCATCTTGAGCGGGCTTTCCTCCCGATCGATCACGCGGCTTGAACTCGATGGAGAAAAGGTCGTGGGCGAAGAGCGGATAGCCATGCCCAACCGCATCCGCGACGTGGTCCAAGGTCCCGACGGCGCCATTTACGCGCTGACCGACGCCGACAAGGGCAAGATCCTGAAGCTGACGCCGGCTCGATAAGTCTTGGCATGGCGCCGCGCGGGCTCTCGATCGGGTTCTTCGGATATTTCGGCCGGTCATCCGAGCTGCGGGAATTCGACACCGCGCTTCGCTCGGTCGATCTCCATCCCCGTCTTGTGCCTGAAGCGGTCAAGCTCGCCGCCGTCAAGCTCTTGCAGGAGCGGGCCAAGGATCGCGCACCCGAGCCCCGATCCTACCGCGAAGCCGCCGAGATCATCGCCTATTGCATGACCGGCGGCGATGCGTTCGCGGCCGCCAATGACGCAAGGCTGGCGGCCGATATCGAACGGCGAATCGAGGCTGCGCTCGATTCCGGCACCAATCTCGACGCCAAGCTCGTGCTCCTCACCTTGCACGCGAAGGTGATTCAGCCGAGCGTCGTCAACGATTTTGGGCTGGAAAGCGTCGATTGAGCTAGGAGCGCGCCGTATAGTTGCCATACTGAACCGGTCGATAGGGCCCCTAGCCGCCCGCCCCCCACCCTCACGATCCGTCAATGCCCGCCATTATCTCCGTCAAGAACGTGTCGAAGACCTACGCGGGGGGTTTCGAGGCGCTCAAGAACGTCAGCCTCGACATCGATAAAGGCGAGATTTTCGCCTTGCTCGGACCGAACGGGGCCGGCAAGACCACGTTGATCAACATCATCTGCGGGATCGTGACGGCGAGCGCCGGCAAGGTCACGATCGACGGCCACGACATCGTCACCGATTACCGCGCGGCGCGGTCCTTGGTCGGGCTCGTGCCGCAGGAACTCACCGCCGACATGTTCGAATCGGTATGCACGACCGTCAGCTTCAGCCGCGGGCTGTGGGGGAAGTGGCCGAACCCAGATCATATCGAGAGCGTGCTGAAGAGCCTCTCGCTGTGGGATAGAAAAGACTCCAAGCTCATGACGCTGTCGGGCGGCATGAAGCGCCGGGTGCTAATCGCCAAGGCGCTGTCGCACGAGCCCACCATCCTCTTTCTCGACGAGCCGACCGCGGGCGTCGATGTCGAACTGCGCAAGGGCATGTGGGAAAACGTGCGGGCGCTGCGCGATTCCGGCGTGACCGTCATCCTCACCACGCACTACATCCACGAGGCCGAGGACATGGCCGACCGTATCGGCGTCATCAATCACGGCGAGCTGATCCTGGTCGAGGACAAGGCCGAGTTGATGCACAAGCTCGGCAAGAAGCAGCTCACGCTTCAATTGCATCATGCGCTCGATGCCGTGCCGCCCGCGCTTGCCGGCCACCACCTTGCGCTCGCCAATGGCGGCAGCGAGCTGGTCTATACCTACGACACGCAAGGGTCCCGCACCGGCATCACCGGATTGCTCACCGATCTGGCGCAGGCCGGAATCAGGTTCAAGGACCTCGACACGACGCAGAACTCGCTCGAGGACATCTTCGTCGATCTCGTGAGGCGGCCCCGATGAACCTCCCGGCAATCGCAGCGATCTACAAATTCGAGATGGCGCGCTGGGGACGCACGTTCCTGCAGAGCATCGTCTCGCCGGTGATTGCGACCTCGCTCTATTTCGTGGTGTTCGGCGCGGCCATTGGCTCGCGCATCACCGAGATCGAGGGCGTCGAATACGGCGTCTTTATCGTGCCGGGCCTGGTCATGCTCATGCTGCTCACCCAGAGCGTGGCCAACGCCTCGTTCGGCATTTATTTCCCGCGTTTCACCGGCACCATCTACGAGCTCCTGTCGGCGCCGATCTCGGCGTTTGAAATCGTGCTCGGCTATGTCGGCGCGGCCGCCACCAAATCGATCCTTCTCGGGCTCGTGATCCTCGCCACTGCCTGGATGTTCGTGCCGCTCAGGATCGCCCATCCGGCGTGGATGATCGCGTTCCTGGTTTTGACCGCCGTGACCTTCAGCCTGCTCGGCTTCGTCATCGGGCTTTGGGCCGACGGCTTCGAGAAGCTGCAGCTCGTGCCGCTCCTCATCATCACGCCGCTCACCTTTCTCGGCGGCACCTTCTATTCGATCTCGGTGCTGCCGCCGTTCTGGCAGACCGTCACGCTGTTCAATCCGGTGGTGTATCTCGTGAGCGGCTTCCGCTGGAGCTTCTACGAAATCGCCGATGTCAGCCCGGCCATCAGCCTGGTCATGGTCGGAGTGTTTCTCGCCATTTGCCTCGGCTTGGTGTGGTGGATTTTCAAAACCGGCTACCGCTTGAAGAGCTAGCGGCATTCCGATCCGGACGAAATCCGAGGTAAGGCGCCGGGCAATGAGAGAAAGTTCAGCCGAAACGGAGGAAGGCGCGGCGCCGGACGCCCCGTCGCTCAGGCGCACGATCGGGCCGGCGCAGATGGCGCTTTACGGCCTCGGCAGCATGCTTGGCGCCGGGATCTACGGACTGATCGGCAAGGCCGCGGGGCAGGCCGGGAACGCCGTGTGGCTCTCATTCATCGTGGCGCTCGTAGCAGCGCTCCTCACCGCATTTTCCTACGCTTCCCTCGGTTCGCGCTATCCGCGCGCGGCGGGAGCGGCTTACGTCACCGGGCGCGCCTATGGCTTTCCGCTTCTAAGCTTCATGGTCGGGCTTGCGCTCGTCTGCTCGGGGCTGACCTCGATCGCGACGCAGAGCCAAGTGTTCGCCGCCAATATCGCCGCCCTGTTTGGACTCGAAAGCATCCCACTGTCGTGGCTCGCGCTCGGGTTCCTGCTGATCCTGACCGGTCTCGTGTTCCGCGGCATCCGCGAGTCGATGTGGGTCAATGTTTTGTGCACGCTGATCGAGGCAGGCGGGCTCGTGATCGTGATCGTCGTTGGCGCGTCCTATTGGGGATCGGTCGATTACTTGGAGACGCCCACGCTGCCCGGAAGCGACCACGCCGCGCTCCTCGTCATGCAGGCCGCGGTGCTTGCCTTCTTCGCCTTCATCGGCTTCGAGGACATGATCAACGTCGCCGAGGAGACGCGCGACCCCGAACGCACCGTGCCGCTTGGGCTTATTCTCGCCATGGCCGCCGCGGCCGTGCTCTACATCGCTATCGCGGTCACCGCCGTCTCGGTCGTGCCGTGGCAAGAGCTTGCCGCAGCGCCGGGCCCGATCACCGCGGTGATGGAGCGCGCCGCGCCCTCCGTCCCGCCTCTGCTGTT
Organism: uncultured Alphaproteobacteria bacterium; assembly: GCA_963802845.1. Taxonomy (GTDB): domain Bacteria; phylum Pseudomonadota; class Alphaproteobacteria; order Rhizobiales; family Methyloligellaceae; genus Methyloceanibacter. Next base: position 276,066 of record CAWDKA010000022.1, on the reverse strand, counting down.
CACCGTCATCACGCTCTTCGCCGTCGCCAATACCGCGCTCGTCAACTACGTCACGGCCTCGCGCCTCATCTACGGCATGGCGCGCCAGGGACTTCTGCCCCAACGCCTCGGCAACGTGCACGCCGCGCGGCGCACGCCGCATCTCGCGGTTGCCGCGCTGTTTCTCGTGCTTGCGCCGCTAGCGCTTCTCGGCACGATCACGGAACTCGCGTCGGCGACCGTGCTTCTCCTGCTGCTCGTCTTCACGGTGGTCAATGGCGCGCTGTTCATTTTGAAGGGCCGCGACGGCGAGAAGCGGGGCCGCTTCGAGATACCGCGCGCAATCCCGGCGCTGGGCGCTCTCACCTGTCTCATTCTCATCGTGGTGCGGGTGGCGACAGGCGATTGGCAGGCGCCTGCGCTCGCGGGCGCGCTCCTTATCGGCGCGTTCGCCCTCCATGTCTTGATGCAACGGAAGGGCTAGGTCCCGGAGAGCCCGTGCGGCGGATGGCGCTGGTCGCCCCTGCGGTTCAGCCGGCGCACATAAGTGATTGTCGCCTCGGGACGCTCGGCTTTGACTTTGAGGGCGGCGATTAGGGCATCCTCGGCCTTGACCACGAGCCGGTCGCCCTTCCCCTCCACAGTGATTCCGACCGTGAATTGCGACTGCATTCCGAACGCTCCTCAAAGGCGGTAGATGCCGGACCAAGCCGAACCGTAGCAAAAGACGGCCGCCTAGCCCATGAGGAAAGCTTGAGCCCGCGCTACGGGATCGCGCTGGTAAAGCCCGAGGCTTGCGGCGGGGCCGCCGAGCCGACCGTGCTTGGTTTCGGCTGCTTCGGCTTGGGCTCGGCCTTGGTCACGGCGTTATCGGCGACGGCCTCGGGCTTCGCCTGCTTGCCGAGGGCGGCCGCGGCGACGCCGGCATCGAGGCTGTAGATATCGGCGAAGCTTTGCAGTTTGCCTTCGGCGTCGGCCGTGGTGGTGAAATAGGTGGTGTGCACCGGCACGCGGCCGCGGATCGACACGCCGCTGTTGTAGCCCTTGGCGAGCAGCTTTTCGACCTCGGCCTGCGGCATGCCGCTGTCCTCGGCCAGGATGACCGCGGCGACCTTGCCGGGATTGGCGACGCGCGGACAATGATGACCTTCGGAGCGGACTTGCAGCGACAACAGCTCGCGTTTGATGGTGTCGTGCATGTAAACCGAATGCCGGTTGGGGTAGAGGAACTTCACCTTGCCGAGCACGTTCTTTGGCCCCGGCGCCTGGGTGAAGCTGATCGCCCCCATGTTCACGGTATTCCAGTTGATCGAGCTCGGATTGACGCGTTTGCCGTTGTAATTCACGTTGAGCTCGTGCTGCTTCAGTACCGCCGTGTTGCCGCCGAACATGCCGCCCCCACCCCGCAAGCGCGGCAGCAGATCCTCCCTAATGATGGTCGAGGGCACGGTCCATTCCGGATTGAAGACGATCGATTTGAGGTCGGCCGAAAAGATCGGCGTTGCGTAAACCAGTTTGCCGACGACCGCCTTCTCGGAGTGGATCGTCTTGCCGCTCTTCACGACATAGACCATGAACTCGGGGATGTTGATCTGAACGTACAGCGCGCCGAGATCCTCGGGCATCCAGCGCCAACGCTCCATGTTGACCAAGATCTTCTGCACGTTGCGCGCCTTGGCCCCCGCCTCGCTTTCGGCACGGGCGTTGAGCAGCGCTTGGCGCAGGCGCTGGAACTGCTCGTGCTTCGGATGCAGCGATTGGAGATAGAGATCGGGCTCGGCGGCATCGGCGATCTCGGCGATCACGACCTTGGAAGCGCGGAAGGTCGGCCGCATGTCGATATTCTTGAGCTTGGCGGGGTCGGCCCTCCCGCCGCGCGCGAAGCGCGCGTACTGCAAGACGGCGAGATCGAGCTCGATCTCCAAACGCGCCTGCTCGTCCATGGAGGCCGGAAGCTTGTCGGCCGAAGGCAGAGTGAAGGCCGTGCTCGAAAGTCCCCAATCGTCGGCCTCGAGGATTTCGTCGATGACGGCGAGGCCTTCGCGCGAGAACCCCATATCCGTCATCCAGAGCGGCTCGCTGCGCCCGTTATAGAAGGCTTCGAGCGCGGCGATGTCGTCGGCGTTTGCCTTCGCGCGCAACGCGGGGTCGGCGAGCTTGGCGCGGATGGCCTCGACTATCGGCGTGGCCGCGGCCGGGATCACGACGGTTTGAACTGTCGTCGTCGCAGGCGGCGATCCTGCGGGTTCGCTCGCGCTATCGGCGGGGGCCGTCGCCGGCGCGGCGGGCTCGGCCGGAGCTGGCATCGCATCGGGCTTGGCGGATTGTTCGGCGGGGGTCGCAGCGCCCGCGTTCGGATCGACGGTATCCTCCGCGGTCGCGGTTTCTTGCGCGAAACCCCGCGTTCCGATCGCCGCACCAAATAGGAGAATTGGGGAAGCCGCGGCAACGGCGGCTACCCAGAACCGTCCACGCATCTCCCAACCCCTCGTACCCAGCCAATAGGTTAATCCCAGACTGGCACATGGGCCAACAGGATTCCGCCCCCGGCGCGGGACACGGCATCGAGCGCGACGACCACCGTCTCCGTGTTTTAGAAGGCCCTTCAAGGCCATGGCTGCGGCGCCTCAGGCCTTTGAAGTTGCCGCTCGATCACCTATACTCTTTGTGAGGATAGCTCCGGAGGCCGGCCTTGCGCCGGATGTTTTAACAACCCATATATGCTCATTATGAGCATTAACGGTCACGGAGAGCGTTCGATGACGAGGCTTCAAGCAGGCGCACCCCTTGGCGCACGCAAGCCGCAGGCGGTCCTCACTCCGAGCCTCCTGCCCGACCTTGCCTACACGCCGGAGGTCGCACGCGAGACCGCGCATCTCTACGAGCGCGTCTCTCGCGTCATTCCGCCGATCGAATGGCCGGGCTTTGCTCCCTACGTCAAAGCCATCAACGAGCTCAAGCGCGCGCGGAACGCCGTCGTGCTCGCGCACAACTACATGACGCCGGAAATCTTCCATTGCGTCGCCGACGTGGTCGGCGACTCGCTTCAGCTTGCGCGCGAGGCGGCCAAGACAAACGCCGATGTCATCGTTCAGGGCGGCGTGCACTTCATGGCCGAGACCTCGAAGCTGCTCAATCCCGACAAGATCGTGCTGATTCCCGATCTCAGGGCCGGCTGTTCGCTCGCCGCCTCCATCACCGGCGCCGACGTGCGGGCTTTGCGCGAGGCCTATCCGGGCGTGCCGGTCGTCACTTATGTCAACACCTCGGCCGAGGTGAAGGCCGAATCCGATATTTGCTGCACCTCGTCGAACGCCGTGCGGGTGGTCGAGTTGCTTGGCGCCAAGCGCGTGATCCTTATTCCCGACGAGTATCTCGCCAAATGGGTCGCGACCCAGACCTCCGTTGAGATCATCACCTGGAAGGGCCATTGCGAGGTGCATGAGCTTTTCACCGGCGAGGAGCTCCGCGCCTATCGCGAGACCGATCCTGGCGTGAAGATCATCGCGCACCCCGAATGTGCGCCCGACGTGCTGGCGGAAGCCGATTTCACCGGCTCGACCTCGGGCATGATCAAGTGGGTCAAGGACAACCAGCCGTCGAAAGTGCTGCTCGTGACCGAATGCTCGATGAGCGACAACGTCGCCGTCGAGGCGCCGAACGTCGCCTTCGTGCGGCCGTGCAACCTCTGCCCGCATATGAAGCGGATCACGCTGCCGAAGATCCTCGAGAGCCTCGTCTTCCTCAAGGAAGAGGTCACGATCGATCCCGCTATCGCCGAGCGTGCGCGCGCCTCGGTCGAGCGCATGATCAACCTCAACCATTGACGCCGGGCGAAAATTCCCATGACGGCACGTGCCGCGTTTCCCGCTAAACCCCCCGGAGGGGTGGTGATCGTCGGCGCCGGGCTTGCGGGGCTCTTCACCGCGCTCAAGCTCGCGCCGCTTCCCGTCACCGTCATTTCGGCGGCGCGATTCGGCGAGGGCGCATCGAGCCTGTGGGCGCAAGGCGGGATCGCCGCCGCGGTCGCCGAGGGCGACACGGCCGAGGCCCATGCCGCCGATACGGTCGCGGCCGGCGCCGGCATCGTCGATGAGAAGATCGCGCTTCTGATGGCGCGGGAAGCGCGCGAGCGCATCGAGGACCTCTTGTTCTACGGCGTGCCGTTCGACAAGGACCTCGAGGGGCGGCTTGCGCTCGGTCGCGAGGCCGCGCATGGGCGGAGCCGCATTCTTCACGTCAAAGGCGATACGGCGGGGCGCGCCATCATGCATGCGCTCACCGAAGCGGTGAGAAAGACGCCGTCGATCACCGTGCTCGAAGGCCTCGCCGCGCGCGACCTCCTCATCCGCGAGGGTCGCGTCGCCGGCATCGAGCTCGCGCCGGCCGGCGATCCTCACGGGCACGGCTTCGTCCTTCCTGCCAGCGCCGTCCTGCTCGCGACCGGAGGGGCGGGCCAGCTCTATGCCGTCACCACCAACCCGCGCGAGGCCCGCGGCGAAGGCATCGCCATTGCCGCCCGCGCCGGCGCCGTCATCGCCGACGCCGAGTTCGTGCAGTTTCACCCGACCGCGATCAATATCGGCCGCGACCCCGCCCCGCTCGCGACCGAGGCGCTGCGCGGCGACGGCGCGCTTCTCATCAATGCGCGCGGCGAGCGCTTCATGCGCGCGGTCCATGACGACGCCGAGCTTGCCCCGCGCGACATCGTCGCCCGCGCCGTCTACCGCGAAGTCGCGAGCGGGCGCGGCGCCTTCCTCGATTGCCGCAAGCTGGGCGCGAAGCTTATCGAGCATTTCCCGACCGTTATCGCCGCTTCCCGCGCCGCCGGCATCGATCCCGCGCGCGAGCCGATCCCGGTCGCTCCGGCCGCCCATTACCACATGGGCGGCATCCTGACCGACGCATCGGGCCGGAGCACGGTCGAGGGACTTTGGGCTTGCGGCGAAGTGGCCTCGACCGGCGCTCACGGCGCGAACCGCCTGGCCTCGAACTCGCTGCTCGAGGCGGTCGTGTTCGGCGCGCGCGTCGCCAAGGACATCGCTTCAACCTCGCGCCCGTCTAGTCTCAAGGCGGGAGAGCACGAGCCGCGCTTTTCGGGCGGGTATGAGCACGGCGATGACGCCGTGCCGACGCTGCGCCATGCCATGACGCAAGGGGTGGGCGTCATTCGCGATGAAGCTTCGCTCAAGACCGCGCTTGGCGCGATCGCCACGCTCGAGAAAAGCAGCAGAGACGACCGGCGCCTCGCCAACATGCTCACCGCCGCGAAGCTGATCGCGACGGCGGCGTTGGCGCGGAAAGAGAGCCGCGGCGCGCATTTCCGCAGCGACTTTCCCCTGGCCGACGCGCGCCTCGCCAAGCGCAGCTTCCTCACGCTCGAACAGGCGGAGGCCATCACCAGGGATGCGGCCGAGGCCGTTCCGTCTTCGCGCCGGCGAAAGACGGCGTCGCTGCCCGCATGAGCGCCAAATCGCCGTTTCCGCTTGCCTTGCCACGGCTTGTTGTCGAGCGCGCCGTTGCGGCCGCACTCGATGAGGACTTAAGCGCGGCCGGCGATATCACCACCGACGCGATCATACCCGCCGACGCCACCGCTACGGCCGTGATCGTCGCGCGCCAAGCGGGCGTGGTGGCGGGGCTCGACCTCGCCGAGGCCGCTTTCAAGGCGCTCGACCCCGATATCCGCTTTACGCGGATCGTCGCCGATGGCGGCAGCGTGGCCGCGGGCGGGAAGATTGCCACCGTGTCGGGCAAGACCCGCGCGATACTTACCGCCGAACGAACCGCGCTCAACTTCCTCGGACGCTTGAGCGGCATCGCCACGCTGACCGCTTCTTACGTCACGGCGGTCGAAGGCACGGGCGCGCGCATCGCCTGCACGCGCAAGACGACGCCGGGACTTCGTGCGTTGGAGAAATATGCGGTCAGGGCCGGGGGCGGCGTCAATCACCGTTTCGGCCTCTATGACGCCGTGCTGGTAAAGGACAATCACATCGCCGCTGCCGGAGGCATCGCCGGGGCTCTCGCGCGGCTGAAATCGCGCGCGGGCCATTCAGTCAGGATCGAAGTGGAGGTCGATACGCTCGATCAGCTCGCCGAGGCGCTCAAATTTCCCATCGACGCAGTGCTGCTCGACAATATGGACGCCGGCACCTTGCGTGAGGCGGTGAAACTCGTCGCGGGCCGGGTCGTGACCGAAGCTTCGGGCGGCGTGACGCTAGAGAATGTGCGGGAAATCGCTTCGACCGGCGTCGATGTGATCTCGGCCGGAGCGCTCACTCACTCGCCGCGAAACCTAAACTCATCGCTGGAGTGGGAGCGTTAGAGCCCTCGCCTGCCGCCGCGACGAGCGAAACGGCCGGCGCCAAAGTGAACAGGGAAGGCGCGGGCTCAAGCCCCGCCGGTTGCGGCGCGGGCTCAAGTGCCGCCGGTTGCGGCGCTGGCTCAAGCGTTGCATGTTGCGGCGCTTGCGGCGCCGGCGCCGCCGAGGCCTCGACGAGATAAGGCTCCTCGTTGCGCTTCTTGTAGAAGATATGGCGTCCGATCGTGTCGATCCGGCTCATGCTGCTCGCCCAGTTCGGCCGCACGTAATCGGCATGGTAGTAGGTCGAGTAACCGACCTCGGGCAGCCACAGCTCGCCCTTGGTGATGCGTCTGGCGATATCCTGAGCTTGCGCCCATTGCGCGTCGTTGCGCGGAACGTCGGTTCTGCCGTCGCAGGTGAACGAGAACTGGCAGCCCGGTGACATCTGACCTTGATAGACCACGCCGCAAATCGTCTCGGGGAAGAGCGGGCTCCGCACCCGATTAAGGATCACCTGCCCGACCGCGACTTGGCCGCGCTGCGGCTCGCCGCGCGCCTCGAAATAGATGGCGATGGCGAGGCAGCGCTTTTCGCGCGCCTCGAACTCGGCCTGGCTCTCGCCGTGATAGCGGAAGTTGAGCGCCTCGGGCGTCGGGTGATAGGCGATGTCCTCGGGCGAGGGCCGCAAGGAATCCGTATCGAAGCCCGAAGCGGCGGCCAGCATCATGAGCGAGTTGTCGGTGCCGCCCGGCGAATTACTGAGAGCAACCGCGGAGGTCGTCGGATTCAGCCGGTCCGCCTTGCCCGCGCCATTCACCTCGCCGCGCGGCGAGACGGCGCCGGTCACGCCCGGATCGCCGACGAGGCTCGCGGCGATCAGCTGCTTGCCGGCCGTGGTGACCGTGTTGCGTACGTCGGCCCGCGGTTCCTTGCCCTTGGCGCGGAACAGAGGGGCGGCCGCTAGCGGCAGGCGCTCGGGCGCTAGCTTGGCCCGCTGCGTCAGCTGCTGATCGGAACCTTTGCCCGAAAGGTAAAGCTCGACTTCGAAGGCGACCGGGTTGCCGGGCACCGCGGCGACATAGCCGAGAGCAATGAGGGGGAGCGGCACGAGCGCAGCCACGGTGTGCCACATCCGACGAGGTAGGCGTCGGCCCATATTCCCTCCAGTTCCCCGTACTCTAGCGGGATGCCGGGCGACGCGTCCGCCCTCGTCCCGCCCCAACTCAAAGGCAGCTAGGCAAGCGCCCGCGCCTCAAGGCGTCCCCAATCGTCACCAGGCGAAAAAGGTGGGAATTCAATAATTTAGTTGTAGTCCCCCACCGGATTTGGCCCGGCAATCCCGTTCGTTATCGTTACCCTGACTGGTAAATTAGAGCAAAATAAGGTCGCGGGCAACGGCCCCTCTAGTTGTCAAGGGGAAGACCTAAGGATCGGTTACCGTGGCCCAAGGGCCGCCTGGGCGGCGGCAAGGCGGGCGATCGGCACCCGGTAGGGCGAGCAGGACACATAATCCAGAACAAGCTTCTCGCAAAAGCGGATTGTTTCAGGGTCGCCGCCATGCTCGCCGCAAATCCCGATCTTCAGCCCGGGGCGTGCTTCACGCCCGCGTTCTGCCGCGATCTGCATCAATTCGCCGACCGCCTTGTCGAGGGTGATGAAGGGATCGTGCTGGATGATGCCCTTGTCGACATACTCGCCGAGGAATCGCCCGGCATCGTCGCGGCTGAGCCCGAACGTGGTCTGGGTCAGGTCGTTGGTGCCGAAGGAGAAGAAATCGGCGCTCGCGCCGATTTCCCCCGCCATCAGGCAAGAACGGGGAAGCTCGACCATGGTGCCGACCGAATAGGCAAGGCTGGTGCCGCGTTCCTTCTCGACGGCGCGGGCGACATCGGCGATGCGGGCCTTGACGAGATCGAGCTCGCCCTTGGAAACGACCAGGGGCACCATGATCTCGGGGATCACCCGGTCATGCAGGGCTTGGCCCGCTTCGATCGCGGCCTCGAAGATGGCGCGGGCTTGCATCTCGACAATCTCGGGATGGCTGACGAGGAGCCGCGAGCCGCGGTGCCCGAGCATGGGATTGAATTCGCCGAGCGCCGCGACCCGGCGGCGCAGGCGTGCGACGCTCACGCCCATCTCGGCGGCGACCTCGGCGATGACGTCCTCGCCGTGAGGCAGGAATTCATGCAAAGGCGGATCGAGCAGGCGGATGGTTACCGGCAGTCCCGCCATGATCTCGAACAGCTCGATGAAGTCCTGACGCTGCGCCGGCAGCAGCTTGGCGAGCGCGCGGCGGCGGCCGTCCGGGTCCTCGGCGAGGATCATTTCGCGCATGGCGAGGATGCGCGCCTCTTCGAAGAACATATGCTCGGTGCGGCAGAGCCCGATGCCTTCGGCGCCGAAAGCCCGCGCCTGGCGCGCATCGGCCGGGGTATCGGCATTGGCGCGCACCTTGAGCCGGCGAAATTCGTCGGCCCATCCCATCAGAATGTTGAAATCGTCCGATAGGACCGGCTCGCGCATCGGCACGCGGCCCTTGATGATCTCTCCGGTCGAGCCGTCGATCGTCACGACGTCGCCCTTGTGCAACAGGACGCCTCCGGCGGAGAGCGTCTCGCGCTCGAGGTCGATCACGACCGCGGACGCGCCGACGATGCAAGGGCGCCCCATGCCGCGCGCCACCACGGCGGCATGGCTCGTCATGCCGCCGCGCGTGGTGAGAATGCCGAGCGCCGAATGCATGCCCTGCACGTCCTCCGGCGAAGTCTCGACGCGGGCGAGGATGACGTTGTGACCTTGCGCCTTGAGGTGGACCGCCTCGTCGGCATTGAAGACGAGCTCGCCAGAAGCACCACCAGGCGAAGCCGGCAGGCCCTTGGCGAGGACGGTCTTCTCGGCATCGGGATCGAGCATAGGATGCAGGAGCTGGTCGAGCTGGGCCGCATCGATGCTTCGGACTGCCTCTTCGCGGCCGATCAGGCCCTCCTCGGCCATGTCCACGGCAATCTTGAGCGCCGCTTGCGCCGAGCGCTTGCCCGAGCGGGTCTGCAAGACGAAGAGCTTGCCCTCTTGCACGGTGAACTCGATGTCCTGAATGTCGCGGAAATGAGCCTCGAGCTTTTCGCAAACCGACTTCAATTCGGCGAACACGTCGGGCAGGAGCGCTTCGAGCGAGGGCTGTTTCACTTTGATGGCGCGGCGCGCGGACTCGGTCAGAAGCTGCGGCGTGCGGATGCCCGCCACGACGTCCTCGCCTTGCGCGTTAAGCAGGAACTCGCCGTAGAGCTCGCGCACTCCGGTCGAGGGGTTGCGCGTGAATACGACGCCGGTCGCGCTCCGCTCGCCCATATTGCCGAACACCATGGCCTGGATGGTGACGGCGGTGCCCCAATCGTCGGGAATGTCGTGCAGGCGCCGGTAGGCGATGGCGCGCGCGTTCTGCCATGAGCCGAACACGGCGGCAATCGCGCCCCAGAGCTGGGCGTGGATGTCTTGCGGGAAGGGCGTTCCGAGCTCGGTTTCGACGAGCTTCTTGAAGCGGGCGATGAGTTCGGCCCAATCCTCGGCGGAGAGCTCGGTATCGAGCTCGAAGCCTTTCAGGTTCTTTTCGTTCTCGAGGATCTCCTCGAACAGCTCGTGGTCGAGGCCGAGAACAACGTCGGCATACATCTGGATGAAGCGGCGATAGGTGTCGTAGGCGAAGCGCCGGTCGCCGGAGCGAGCCGCCAGCCCCTCCACGGTCCGGTCGTTGAGCCCGAGATTAAGCACGGTGTCCATCATGCCCGGCATCGAGGCGCGCGAGCCTGAGCGCACCGAAACGAGCAGCGGATTGTCCTCATCGCCAAAGCGCGCGCCGACGGTTTCGCCGACGGCATCGAGGGCTGCCTTCACCATCGGCTTCAGCTCCTCGGGGAGCTTGCGCCCGAGCTCGTAATAGATGGCGCAGAGCTCGGCGGAGATGGTGAAGCCGGGCGGGACCGGGAGGCCGAGCCGCGACATCTCGGCGAGGTAGGCGCCCTTGCCGCCGAGCCGCTCACGATAGTCCGCAGAGCCGTCGGCGCGGCCGCCGCCGAAGCTGTAGACCCATTTCGCCGGGGTCGCTTGGGCCTTCTCCGCCTTGGTCATCGCATGGTCCATGATCGGTCCGTTGTTGTAGCGGTCCCCCGAACTTCACACAAACGTCGCAGCGTGGAAATGGTTTAGCGGCGTGCCGCCGCGGGCGCGCGCAAGGCGCGATCGGCGATGAAGTCGCCGGTGCCGATCAGCCGGGCGCGGGGCATTTCTCTCAGCGCATAGGCGAACGCCTCGACGCTGCCGCCCTTGTCGAGCGCGATCCTGACGGTGATGCGGTGAAACAGGCCGACGGCCTCGGGCCATTCGCGCTCCTCGTGTTCGGCCGGGGCCACACCCTCGTACTTGTCGAGGTCGAGGAGAAGTCTCGGGCCGGCACGAAGCGCGAAGACATTGCCGATCACGCGGTATTTCGCTTCCGGCGCGAAGAAGGCGCCGGGCCAAGACCCGAAATCGAAGAGACGGCCCGGGGTCGAGCCTCTGCCGATATGCTTGGCGCCCACCCTCAAGCGGTGCGCCATCGGATGGGCGCCCTCTTCTCTCAGCGTGCCGTAGACGAAAAGATGATCCGTCATGTCCTTCCGATCATTCCGGCAGCACGAGCTGACCGTCTTTATCCAGTTCCCAATGCGGGTTGTGAGCGATCTCCCAGAGATGGCCGTCGGGATCGGCGAAATAGCCGTTATAACCGCCCCAAAAGGTCTTGGTTCCCGGCTTCAAGATGCGCGCTCCGGCACTTTTCGCTTTCGCGAGCAACGCATCGACCTCGGCCGCGCTCGCGACATTTTGCGCAACGACGATCCCGCCATTGCCGTCCCACAACGTGCCAGCATTCGCATCTTGGATCTGCTCTTTCCGGTCCCAAAGCGAGAGCACGATTCCTCCGGCGCGGAAGAAGCTGACCTCGTCTTGACTTCCGACTTCGATTTCGCGAAGCCCAGGCTCTCGTAGAAGCGCGTCGCTTTCGCGATATCGGCAACCGTGAGCGTGATCAGAGTAACGTTCGACTTCATGACGCAGTTCTCATCCTTCGATCCTGGAGAAATCGGCGACGGCGAGCGTCGTGGCGCGGATGCGGTTCAAGAGCTGCAAGCGGTTGGCGCGTAAGTCGAGTTCTTGCGTGTTCACCGTGACAGAATCGAAAAACGCATCGACGGGCGCGCGGAGCTTCGCCATCTCCGACATCGCCGCGGCGAAATCCTCGCGCGCGACGGCGGCGGCCGCTTCCCGCTCCACCTCATCGACGGCCTTGGCCAAGGCTTGTTCCTCGGGACGTTTGAGGAGACCGGCGTCGGGCGCCTGGTCGTAGGTCGACGCCGTCCTTCTTCTCCTCGATGCGCAGAATGTTGATGGCGCGCTTGGTGCCGGTGAGGAGATGCTCGCCGTCTTCGGTGTCGAGGAAGCGGCCGAGCGCATCGACGCGGCGGACGATCATCAGGAGATCGTCGCCGCCGAGCGCAAAGACGGCATCGACCAGATCGTGCCGCGCGCCCTGCTCCCGGAGATGCACCTTGAGCCGGTCGGCGAAGAAGGCGAGGAGCTCAACGTTCTTTGCGCGGACTTGCCGTCCAGCCAATGACCATTCCATGACCAATCGCTCCTCCCACATTCGTGGCCAGCGCCTGATCAACTTTGGGGGCATGCTTCTCAAGCATCTCCAAAAGATGCAATCGTAGTTTGTCTTCGAGCACGATGCGGATGACGCCTAGGGCGGCGCGGCGAAGCGCGTAAGGGTCCTTCGACCCGGTCGGCTTCTCGTCGATCGCCCAGAAACCCATCAGCGCATCGAGCTTGTCGGCGAGCGCGACCGATATCGCCACCGGCTCGCGCGGCACCTCGTCGGAAGGTCCAAGCGGCTTGTAATGCGCGGCGATCGCGTCGGCGACCGAAGGGTTCTCTTCCTGGTCGAGCGCGTAATAGCGGCCCATCACCCCTTGCAGCTCGGGGAACTCGCCGACCATGGAAGCTGACGAGATCGGCCTTGGCCAGGATCGCCGCGCGCTCGGCAAGATCGGGATCGGCGCCGACGCGAGGCGCAACCTCGCGCGCGAGCTTCCAGACGCGTTGCACCCGCTGATATTGCGATCCGAGCTTTTCGTGGAAGGTGATTTCCTTGAGCTTGGGCACGCTGTCGGGCAGAAGCGTCTTGCGGTCCTGATCGAAGAAGAACTTTGGCATCGGCAAGCCTTGCCCTGATCACGCGCTCGTTGCCGGCGACGATCGCCTCGCCTCCGTCCTTCGCCTTCAGGTTCGCCACCATGATGAAGCGGTTGGCGAGCTGTCTCTCCTTTTCGCAGTGAGAAGCATTTCTGATGCGCCTTCATCGCGGTCGCGAGCACCTCCGCCGGCACCGACAGAAATTCCTCGTCGAAGGCGCCGATCAGCGGCACGGGCCATTCGGTCAGCCCCACATTCTCCTGGAGCAGGCCGTCGTCCTCGACGAGTGCGAGCTTTTCCTTCTTGGCGAGGATGCGCGCGCCATCGAGGATCAGCTTCGCGCGCTCTTCGCCGTCGAGGATGACTTTGGCGGCGCGGAGCTTTTTCACATAGTCGGCGAAGCCTTTCACGGCGAAGGGCTTCGGCGCCATGAAACGATGGCCGCACGTCTCCTTGCCGCTCCTGATGCCGTCGACCTCGAACGGCACGACCTTGCCGTCGAGAAGGCAAAGGATGGAATGGAGCGGCCGCACCCAGCGAAGCTTGCCCGAGCCCCAGCGCATCGACTTCGGCCAGGGGAAATTCGAAACGATCTCCGGCACGATCTCGGCCACGACCTCCGCGGCCGGCCTGCCCCGTTTCTCGATCAGCGCGACGTAGAAGGCGCCCTTCTTGTCTTCGCGCCGCTCGGCCTCGGCGATAGAGGCGAGACCGGCCGATTTGACGAAGCCGTTGATGGCGGCTTCGGGCGCATCGACGCGCGGGCCCTTCTTCTCTTCGCGCACGGCGGGCGAGCGCGCCGGCAGGCCCGTGACGACGGCGACGCAGCCGGCGTGGCGTGGCGAAGGTCTTGAGGTCCTTGTATTCGAGGCCGGCGCCTCGCGAGCGCCTGGCCGAGCAAGCGCGCGAGGTCCTCGCGCGCGCGGGTCTGCATGCGCGAGGGGATCTCCTCGGAGAACAGTTCGAGCAGAAGCTCAGCCATCGGCGCCGCCAGCCTCGGTCTTGAGCCATGCGGCGCAAGCCGCCTTGGCGAGGTCGCGCACGCGCAAGATATAGGCCTGCCGCTCCGTCACCGAGATCACGCCGCGCGCATCGAGCAGGTTGAAGATATGCGAGGCCTTGATCGCCTGGTCGTAAGCGGGAAGCGCGAGGAGATGGCGCGCGCCCTTGTCGCCGCGCGCGAGCAGCGCCTTGCACTCGGCCTCGGCGTCGCGGAAGTGCTGGAGCAGGAGTTTCGTGTCGGCCTGCTCGAAATTGTAACGGGAATATTCCTGCTCGGCCTGGAGAAAGACGTCGCCGTAGGTGACCTTGTCCTTGCCCTCGCCGCCGTTGAAATCGAGATCGAACACGTTGTCGACGTTCTGCACATACATGGCGAGGCGCTCGAGCCCGTAAGTCAGCTCGCCGGAAACGGGATCGCAGTCGAAGCCGCCGACTTGCTGGAAATAGGTGAACTGCGTCACCTCCATGCCGTCGAGCCAGACTTCCCAGCCGAGCCCCCAGGCGCCGAGCGTCGGGCTCTCCCAATCGTCCTCGACAAAGCGAATGTCGTGCTTCAGGGGATCGATGCCGAGCGCGAGAAGGCTGTCGAGATAGACGTCCTGGATGTCGGGCGGCGACGGCTTCAGGATCACCTGGAACTGGTAGTAATGCTGGAGCCGGTTCGGGTTCTCGCCGTAGCGGCCGTCCTTGGGGCGGCGGGAGGGCTGCACGTAGGCCGCGCGCCAAGGCTTCGGCCCGAGCGAGCGAAGCGCGGTCGCGGGGTGAAAGGTCCCGGCCCCCATCTCCAAATCATAAGGCTGGAGGATCACGCAGCCCTGGTCGGCCCAAAAGCGCTCGAGCTTAAGGATCAGGTCCTGGAAGGAGGGCGGCCGCGGCTTTGCGGCTTTCTTATTCTTGGCCATAGGTTCGGATCGCTCGGTCGGGTGAAGCCTGGGCGGGATCGCGGGGACGCTAATGCAATTCCGGCTCGAATTGAACCGTCAAGGCGACGAAAGCGAGGGAAAGGCTTTGGCTAATGCCGCGTGCCGCCGGCCGCTTGCGCCATCCGTTTCGGCCGGTAGATGCCGGTCGCCGGGTCCCGCTCCAGCGGCACGCCGTTCTCGCGCGCGCGCCGCTCAAGCGCCTCTTCGGCGGCTTTGAGCTCCGATTTGATGCGTCTTTGCATCTCGCGATAGAACCGGCCCGCAAGGACCAAACCGGCGCCGACGGCGGCGAGTATCAAGATCTGCGGCATCGCTTAGAACCCGAAACGCGACCAAAGCGCGCGCGCTTCGATCGCTGAGATGAGATCGGCGGCAAACCCGCCGGGCGAGAAACCGAACCCGAAGCCTTCGCCTTCGGCAAATACTCCGCGCCTGCGGCGGAACCAAGACGTGCCGGATGCTACCGGCTTCAGCCGAACTTCGTCGCTGTAGATCTCCCGCATCTTGCTGCGGAGGTCCGACAGCCCGTCGATCAGCCCATACTCGAGCGCCTTTCGCCCCGACCAGAACTCGCCGGTGAAAAGATCGATGCCGGCCTTTTCGATCTTGGCGCCGCGCCGCGACTTGACGAGGTCGATGAAGGCATCGTGCACGTCTCTTTGCAGCGCCTTGATGCGCACGACGTCTTCGGCCTTCTCGGGCAGGAATGGATCGAGCGTGTCCTTGCTTGCGCCAGCGGTGTAGACGCGGCGCTCGACGCCGATGCGGTTGATCAGTTCGCTAACGCCGAAGGTCGCGGTGATGACCCCGATCGAGCCCACGATCGAGCTCGGATCGGCATAGATCTCATCGCCCGCAAGCGCGAGCAGATATCCGCCGGACGCGGCGACGTCTTCGGCGAAGACATAGACTTTGACGTTGTTCTCGGCGGCGAGCGCCCGCACGCGCTTGTAAATCAGCATCGACTGCACGGCCGAGCCGCCGGGCGAGTTGATCTGAATGGCGACGGCCTTGGCGCCGCGCATGGTGAAAGCCTTCTCGATCGCCGAGGCCAACGCGGCGAGCGAGAGGCCGGGCCGGAGCGGCGTGGCCACGCCGATCGCGCCAGAGAAACGGAGGACGGGAACGATGGGCCCGCTCTTCGTCCATGACGCGGGAAGATAGCTCTTCCAGCCGCTGCTGCCGGAAGTGACCGGCTTCGTCCAGGAGAGTGCTCATGGCGGTAAAACTATAGCTCGTGCGCGCCAAATCAAAGGGTAAGCAGCGAATTCTGTGTCAATTAAGACCGGCCCCCGGGGCCCCGTCATTGCCGGGCTTGACCCGGCAATCCATTCCACCGGGCTTACCGGCGTGGACGCCCGGATCAAGTCCGGGCATGACGAGGTGCGTGCCCGCGGACCTCTCGCACTATTAAGTCTTTTGTTAGCGCAAACCCCGAGACTGACACCTCGAAGCTGGAATTGCCGGTTATAGTCCCGCGCATACCAGTGCTGCGCTTCGGCGGAAGCGGCGCGCGATCTCAAGGAGGAATGCATGAGCAAGCTTGCGGTTATGGCGGTGGCGGCGGGAGCGCTCGCGCTTACGCTCGTCTCGCTCGCCCCGAGTTCGGCGGAAGCCGGATGGCGCCGGGGCTATTGGGGTTGGGGCGGCGGTCCCAGGGTCGGCGTCTATGTCGGGCCGCGCTACGGTTGGTACGGTCCGCGCCGCTATTGGCGCCCGCGTTACCCCACAGGCTACCCTTACGCCTACTATCCCTATTGGCGTTACCGCAACGGCTGGTAGCGCGATCGCGGGCCGCGCTTACGGCGCCGCTCAATCGATGAAAGAGCCGCTCCCTTCACAAGGGCGGCTCTTTGTTTTGCTCGCAAAGACTTATCGACCTTTTCCGGCGCTCGATCCGCGGAGGTTGAGCGCGGCCCCGCCCCGCAGCACGGCTTCAGCCGCTTCGCTGTAGCCGCCGACTGAGTCATGCAGCACAAGCCCGGGCAGAAGGTTCAAGCCCGCCCGGCTTCCCTTCTTCGCCTGAACGATGATGCGCGTCGCCGCTTCGCCGCTTCTCGGAAAGAGCGGGAAGACGGCAACGGAGCCGAACCGCCCTTCGAGTAGCGCGAGCAACTGACCGAGACAATCGGGCCGATGGATCATGGTCAGAAGCCCGTTCGGCGCGGCCATGGCGGCGAAGAAGCGCACCCAGACGGCAAGGCCTCCGTCACGCATGACGTGAGCGCTTGCGCGCGCTGAATCGGGAGCGGCCCGCACGCTTCGTTCGGCATAGAAGGGCGGGTTCGCCATGAGGTGATGATACCCCTCGCGCTTCAGCCCCGCCGCGGCGAGCGCCTTTCCCGACGACGTCACATCGGCGGCGATCGACCGGAACCGCGCCGCGAAACCGTTTTCAGCCGCATTGAGCGCGGCAAGCGCCGCAAGGCCTGCGTCGATTTCAACCGCGGTCACGTCTACGCCTTGCACCCGCGCCAAGAGGCAAAGTCCGGCGACGCCGCTCCCTGCGCCGATATCGAGCACGCGCTCGCCCGCGCGCGCAGGGACGGACGCCGCGAGGAACACCGCATCGCTTCCCGCCCGGTGCCCCTTCCGCGGCTGGGCCACGCTGATGCGGCCGCCGAGGAAATCGTCGGTGCTGGTAGCGCCGGCTTGCGCCCGCTGCTTCGGCCTACGTGTCGTCGGAGATGACATGGCCGATGCCGGCCCCGCTCAAGATTTGGCGCGCGTGCGCCAATCTGTCGCTTTCGACCAAGACGCGCCGGGGCAACGCCCCAATCGAGCCCTCGAGCACGCTCATATTGACGTCGGCGACGATGAAATCGATGTTCTCCTCGGTTAGCAATGCGCTGACATAGGACAGAAGGACCGGATCGTTCGACCGCAACAATTCCTTCATGACCCACGCGAGCTCCTAATCCTTGAACCGGTTCGTCTTGACCGCGACGGCGATGCGCCGACATTATCAACGCCGGCCGAAGCCATGGAGTTGTCCTTTGGGCGTTGTGGTTAAACTTTCCGGCGGGAACGACCCGAACGCCAGTCTCGCGCCGCTCGTCGCGCTTGTCGAGGAGGACATGGCCCATGTCAACCGCATCATCCTCGACCGGGCGCGTTCGAATGTCGAGCTAATCCCCGAGCTTGCCCGGCATCTGATCGATTCCGGCGGAAAGCGCTTGCGGCCGATGCTGACGCTCGCCACGGCCAGGCTCTGCGGCTATGGCGGCGACGGGCATGTGCATCTCGCGGCCGCCGTCGAGTTCATGCACACGGCGACGCTGCTCCACGACGATGTGGTGGATGAAAGCAATTTGCGCCGCGGCAAGGCCTCGGCCCGTCTCGTCTGGGGCAACGAGGCGAGCGTGCTCGTGGGCGACTATCTGCTCGGCCAAGCCTTCAAGATGATGGTCGGCGTCGGCTCGCTCGGCGCGCTGCGCATCCTTTCGGACGCCGCCGCGTTGATCGCCGAGGGCGAGGTAATGCAACTCGTCACCGCCAAGAACACCGAAACGACCGAGGACGATTATCTCGCCGTGATCGACGCCAAGACCGCGGCGCTGTTCGCCGCCGCCGCCGAGGTCGGCGCCGCAATCGCCGACCGGCCGAAATCGGAGGCGGCGGCCTTGCGGTCCTACGGACGCAATCTCGGCCTCGCGTTCCAATTGGTGGACGATGCGCTCGATTATGCCGGCGAGCCTTCGAAGCTCGGCAAGAGCGTGGGCGACGATTTCCGCGAGGGCAAGATCACGCTTCCGGTCGTGCTGTGCTATCGCCGCGGCAGCGCCGCGGAGCGGGCGTTCTGGCACCGCACGTTGACGGACGGCGAGATCGGCGAGGACGATCTCGCCGAGGCAATGAGCTTGATGAAGCGGCACAATGCGCTGGCCGATACCATGGACCGAGCGCGCCACTACGGCGCGATCGCCCGCGACGCGCTCGCGATCTTCCCCGACGGCACCGCCAAGGCTGCGCTGCGCGAGGTCATTCTCTTCTGCATCGACCGCCCTTTCTAGGCCTCAAGCGCGCCCGAGGCGATCCACCAGGCAGGATGCGCGGCGGCAAGCTCGCCCGCGGCCCGTTTTGCCTCTCCTTCGGTAGGCAGCAAGGCAAAGCAAGTCGGCCCGCTGCCCGAGAGCCTGGCAAGGCGAACGCCCTTGAGCGCGGCAAGCGCGGCAAGCACGGTCCTGATTTCCGGAACGAGATTTGCGGCGGGCGCCTCGAGATCGTTGCCGCGCGGGAGCGCATAAGTAAGAAGCGCATCGAAGCTGCCGCCAAAATCAAGTCTTTCCTCGTCGCGCGGGCTCGCCCCCAGCTTCTTCGCGTCGAGCACGGCATAGACCGCTTGGGTGGCGAGGGCCTTGCCGGGATTGGCGAGGACGACGCCACAAACCGGAAAGCCATGCACGGGCTCGACCGTCTCGCCCCGTCCTGTCATGAGCGCGGGCCGGCTCTTAAGACAGACGCGCACGTCTGAGCCGAGCTTCGTTGCAAGTTCCGCCAAGACGTCATCACCGATCAGCCCGGGATTTGCGTGAGCGATCAGCCGCAAGGCGGCGGCAGCGTCGGCGGAACCGCCGCCGAGACCGGCCGCGACGGGAAGAGATTTGACGAGGCGGAACCGGCCGAGCCGCAAATCCGGCACGCGTGCCCGCGCGGCGCGGCCTGCTTCGAGGACAAGATTGCCGGGCCCGAGCGCGGCCGCGAACGGACCTTCAACCTCAAGATCGAGACCGTCGCCGGGATCGAGCGCGAGGCGATCGCCGAAATTCGCAAAGGCGACGAGACTTCTCAGCTCGTGAAAGCCGTCGGCCCGGCGGCCCAGCACTTCCAGGGTGAGATTGATCTTGGCCCGGCCGATGTCATGGACCGCCGTCATGCAAGCTCGTCCCGCACGCCCGGGCCGTGGCGCTGCTAGTGCGGGGTCTTGTGGCCCGCTTCCGTCGTGCGGTCCTGCGCCGACTTGGTCTCGGCGTCGTCGGGAAGCCCCGCCTGGATCTTCTGCTTGATCGTTCCCACCAGATCGGCTTCCGGCTTCAGCGTCAGCGCCTGCTGCCACTGATATTTCGCCTCGAAGGTCCGGCCCACGCGCCAATAGGCATCGCCGAGATGATCGTTGATGATGGGATCATCCGGCTTGAGCTCGACGGCGCGCTCGAGATTTTCGACCGCAAGAGCAAGATTGCCGAGCCGGTAGTAGGCCCAGCCGAGACTGTCCACGTAGTAGCCGTCGTCAGGCTTCAGCTTCACCGCCTTGCGGATGTAATCCATCGCCTGCTTCAAGTTCCTGCCCTGATCGACCCAGGAATAGCCGAGATAGTTGAGCACGAGGGATTCATCCGGCGCGAGCGCCAGCGCCTTCCTGAAATCGGCTTCGGCCGCCGGCCAATCCTTGAGACGTTCGTTGCAAACGCCGCGCGAATAGAACAGCGTCCAATTATCCTTGACCGGCGCAGGCGTCAGCGCGAGCGCCCGCGAATAGTAGTCGCGCGCTTCCTTGTAACGCTCATGCGAGCGCAGAATGTTGCCGAGCGCGTCGAGCGGCCGGACATCCTTCGGGTATTGGCCCGTCAGCCCTTCAAGCTGCGCCTTGGCGTCGTCAACTCGTTCCAATGAGTTGAGCGCAAGCGCTTTCTGGATTTGCACGTTCACCCAAAGCGGCGAATCCGGCTTGATCCGATTGAGCGCCGCGATCTCGAGCTCGTAGCTCTTGGCATTCTCGTAAGCCTCGGCGAGCGCGGCGTAGGCGAGCGGAAAGTCGGGCTCGAGATAAAGCGCAAATTGCAGGAAGATGATCCCCATTTCGAGGCCGCCTTCGCCGGCGAGCGCGTCGCCGATGCCGTAGAAGACCTCCGCCAGGCCTTGCGTCGGCGTGACGACGAGAAGCCGCGGGGTCTTGCCGGCGTCGATATCGGCAATCAGCGCCTCGGAGAGCGGGTGGCTCGCGGACTTGGCGATATGCGCCTTCAGCGTCTGGCGGGCGAGCTTGCGGTTATTGGCGTTCAGCGCGTGACGCGCATAGGCCTCGGCCACCCTTAAAGTGGTGGGATTTTTCTTGAAGGCCTGGGCATAGGCCTGACGGGCCAATTCGCGCTTGCCGGCGAGGTCGGCAATGAGCGCGCGATGGTAGCGCTGATAGAACTGGGCCCAGTCTGCATCGCTCAGACTGTCGAGAGCGGCGAGCGCCTCGCTCGGCTTGCCGGCGGCCTCCTTCACCCAGGCGCGGGCGAGCGTCGAGGTGAGATCGGCGATCGGGCCTTGGCGCGCCTCGATGAAGTTTTCGTCGGCCTCGTCGTAGCGGCCTTGCTTGAAGGCCTCGCAACCGAGCAGGAAACGCGCGAGCCGGTTGGTCGAATCGGACTTGACCAATTCCTTGGCAAGCCGGACCGCGTTGTCCCAATGGGCGGAGGCCGCTTCGAGCAGGAAGGCCTGCTCCAGGATCATCTCGTTCTTGGGATCCTCGGCGAGCGCCTTGGAATAGAACTCGGCGGCGACTTCGAGGTTATGGTCGCCGCGGGCCATGCGGCCGGAAAGATAGTTGCCGAGCAGCGTGCCGGTATCGTCGCCACCGTCGGACCCGATCTC
This sequence comes from uncultured Alphaproteobacteria bacterium, assembly GCA_963802845.1. Taxonomy (GTDB): domain Bacteria; phylum Pseudomonadota; class Alphaproteobacteria; order Rhizobiales; family Methyloligellaceae; genus Methyloceanibacter. The sequence continues at coordinate 255,045 of CAWDKA010000022.1, read as the reverse complement.
GGAATAGGCAGCCGGGGCGGCGACGAGAATGGTCGCGCAAAGAATCGACCGCGCTCCCCAGCGGCGCAGAGCCGCTCCCTGCATGAACTTCATCTTGTTTCGGCTGGAATGCCGTCCCGCGGTTTCTGTCCCTAAGCGCCAAGGGTAGGCGCTTTTCTGCCCGCCCACAAACCAAAAGCTTTCATGCAGGCTAAAGGCGGCTGGTTTGTGGCCGCCGATCGAAGACGCAAGCCCGCCTACATATTGACGTAATTCGGTCCGCCGCCGCCTTCCGGAGGAACCCAGGTGATGTTTTGGGCCGGGTCCTTCACGTCGCAGGTTTTGCAATGGACGCAATTCTGCGCGTTGATCTGGAAGCGCTGGCGATCACCCTCGGTCACGACCTCGTAGACTAGCGCCGGGCAATAGCGTTGGGCGGGCTCGGCATAGTCGGGAAGATTGCGCGCGATCGGAATCGAGGGATCGGCAAGCTTCAAATGCACCGGCTGGTTTTCTTCGTGGTTCGTGCCCGAAACGAATACCGATGAGAGAATGTCGAAGGTGATGACGCCGTCGGGCTTCTCGTATTCGATCGGCGCCGCCGACGCGGCCTTCTGCAGCGAGGCATAGTCCGGCTTCTGATGCTTGAGCGTGTGGCGCAAGAACGGGAACAGCGTGTTGAGCCACATATCGATGCCGCCGAGCATGACGCCAAGACGCGTGCCGAGCCGCGACCACAGCGGCTTGACGTTGCGCACGCGAAAGAGCTCCTTCGCCATGGCGCTGTGCTCGACCGCTTGCGGATAGGCTTCGAGCACGTCGTTGGCGCGACCGGCTTGAAGCGCGGCGAAGGCCGCTTCCGCCGCCATCATTCCCGACAACATGGCGTTGTGCGAGCCCTTGATGCGCGGCACGTTCATGAAGCCCGCGGCGCAGCCGATCAGCGCGCCGCCCTGAAAGGCAAGACGCGGGATCGCCTGGAAGCCGCCTTCGGTCAGCGCGCGCGCGCCATAGGCGATGCGCTTGCCCCCCTCCAAATGCGTGCGGATCAGGGCATGGGTCTTGGCGCGCTGAAACTCCTTGAACGGGTTGGTGTAGGGGTTGGCGTAATCGAGATGGACGACGAAGCCGACCGACACCAGCCGATCGCCGAAATGGTAGAGGAAAGAGCCGCCGCCGGTCTTGTCGTCGAGCGGCCAGCCCATCGTGTGCTGAACGAGCCCGGGCTTGTGCTTCGCTTCCGGCACCTCCCACAGCTCTTTCAGGCCGATGCCGAATTTTTGCGGTCCCGACTCGGCATCGAGGCCGAGCTTCTTGATGAGCATTTTCGACAGCGAGCCGCGCGCGCCTTCGGCGAAGAGCGTGTACTTGCCGCGAAGCTCGATGCCGCGCGTAAAACTGTCCTTGTGGCTGCCGTCGCGGGCAACGCCCATGTCGCCGGTGATGACGCCTTCGATCGCGCCGTTTGCCCCGAAGATCACATCGGTGACGGCGAAGCCGGGATAGGTCTCGACGCCGAGACCTTCGGCCTGCTCGGCGAGCCAGCGGGTGAGGCTGCCGAGGCTGCCGATATAGCAACCGTGATTGCTCATGAGCGGCGGCATGAAGAGGTTCGGCACGCGGATGCCGCCGGTCTTCCACAGATAGTAGAAGCGATCTTCGCTGACTTTCGTTTGCAGCGGCGACCCCATGTTGCGCCAGTCGGGCAAGAGGCGGTCGAGCGCGACGGGGTCGATCACGGCGCCCGACAGGATATGCGCGCCGACCTCCGAGCCCTTCTCGAGCACGACGACGGAGACGTCCTTGCCCTGTTCGCTCGCGAGCTGCTTCAGCCGGATCGCGGCGGCGAGACCGGCAGGCCCTGCGCCGACGATCACGACGTCGAACTCCATGCTCTCGCGTTCCGTGGCTTCGGTCACTTTGCTCCTTTTGCCGTCAGGCCGATATCGCTAGACAACATCAGCGTCATTCCCCGCGAAGGTGGGGAATCCAGCAACCCCAAACCTATTATCATGCGAGGGGTTGTTGGATACTGGATTGCCCGGTCAAGCCGGGCAATGACAAATATGGGGACTAAGCTAAGGATCTATGGGGACTAAGCTAAGGATCGCCACGGTCGGATGACTGCAATGGAACTGAAGGCGGTTCAAGCCCTATTGGACTGGTACGAGGCGATGGGCGCGGACGAAGCAATCGGCGAAGCGCCGGTCGATCGCTTCGCGCCCGCGGGCGGCCCTCGCCCGCGTCCGGCGGTGGCAAACGAGGAGCCCCCGCCGCCCATAAGAGTCTCGGCGCCGGCGCCGAAGGCGGGACCTGGCGCCGCCGAGGCGGTTAAGGCCGCCACCTTGGCCGAGCTCGAGGCGCTCGTTGCGCGCTTCGAGGGCTGCGCGCTGAAGCGCACGGCGAAGAGCCTCTGCTTCGCCCGCGGGCGCGACGGCGCGCGCGTCATGTTCATTGGCGAAGCGCCGGGCCGCGACGAGGATTTGCAGGGCAAGCCTTTCGTCGGTCGCGCGGGCCAATTGCTCGACCGCATGCTCGGCGCGATCGGGCTTGGCGAAGACGACGTCTACATCACCAACACCGTCTATTGGCGCCCGCCCGGCAACCGTACGCCGACGCCGGAAGAGGTCGAGGCCTGCGCCCCCTTCCTCGCGCGGCAAATCGAACTCAACGCTCCGCAGGTGCTCGTCCTCCTCGGCAACGCCGCCGCCCAGAGCCTGCTCGGGCTCAACGAGGGGATCATGCGGCTCAGGGGCAAATGGCTTATCTATGCCAGCGGAGACCGGGAGATCGCCGCGCTTGCGACGCTCCACCCCGCTTATCTCCTGCGCAACCCCGAAGCCAAGCGGCTCGCCTGGCGCGATATGCTGGCGCTGAAGGAAAGGCTCGAGCAGACATGAACCGCCTCGACGAGACCAGGCCATTTGTCCCAGTACGCATCGCCGTGCTGACGGTGTCGGACACGCGGACGAAGAAGACCGACAAGTCGGGCCCACTCCTCGTCAGCATGATCAATGCGGCAGGACACGAAGTGGCCGAGCACGCCGTGGTCGAGGACGACGCGAAGGCGATCCGCAAACAGGTGAAGCGCTGGATCAAGGACCCAGAAATCGATGTGGTGATCACCACGGGCGGCACCGGCTTCACCGGGCGCGACGTGACGCCGGAGGCGGTGAAGCCGCTGTTCGAGAAGGAGATCGAGGGCTTCGCGGTGCTGTTTCACATGCTGAGCTATCAGATGGTCGGCACCTCGACGGTGCAATCGCGCGCCTGCGGCGGGGTCGCCAAGGGCACCTATATTTTCTGCGTGCCGGGGTCGCCCGGCGCTTGCAAGGATGCGTGGAACGGCATCCTCAAGTCGCAACTCGACAACCGGCACAGGCCCTGCTCGTTCATCGAGATCATGCCGCGGCTTGAGGAGAAGGAGAAGCAGACGAAGACCGGCGCTTGAGGCCGGCTCAGATGAGCCGCCCGGAGCGGCCGCGCTCACGCCGCAGATCCTCCGCCCGATCGACGTCGCTCAAGCGATGCGCGAGCGCCACGCGCTTCCCCTTGAGATTGGCGCGCGTGTCGGCGAGCGCGTGCGGCCCCGACCAGCGGACGCGGGCGAAGGGCGCGAGCACGCGCGGCGTACGCTTTAGTCCGACCAGCCAATAGCCGCCGTCCTGCGCCGGACCGAAGACGGCGTCGGCCTCTCCGAGCAGCCTGAACGCCGCGGCAATATGCGCCGGGCGGATCGAGGGAATGTCGCTGCCGACCACGACGACGGGACCCGGCGGCAGCCGCTTGAACAGACGCTGCATGCGGGCGCCGAGATCGCCCTCGCCTTGCGGCATCAGCGTCACTGGCGAACGAAGCGGCGCGCCATCGGTAATGGAATCCAGCGCAATCACCGTCAGCCAACGTGGATCGGCGGCAAGGCGGAGCACCGTATGGGAGAGAGAGCTTCGATAGAAACGGAGCGCGGCACTCGCGCCGATCTCGCGCGCCAGGCGCCGCTTCACCCGGCCCATCGCCGGGCGCTTGGCCATGATGACGAGACGCCTGGCGTAGCTCGGCCCGCGCTTGGCCGAATCCTTCCGCCTAACCATAGATCCGCGCAAGGACCCGGGGCGGCACGCGCAAGTAATAGAGCAACATGCAGCCGAGATTGCGCAGGCTCCGCGCGAGATAGCCTTCGCGCCGGTAGCGCTCGCCGCTCGTCACCGCGCGCGATTGCAGCATGACGAGCTCGCGGCGCTTGAGCCTCCGCACGAGATCGACGTCTTCCATGAGCGGGAGCGGGCGGAAGCCGCCGAGCCGCCGGTAGAGGCGGCGCGAGATGAGAAGGCCTTGGTCGCCGTAAGGAAGACCGAACAGGCGGCAGCGCCAGGCCACCAGCCGCTCGATGAAGCGCGGCATGGCGCCGTCGTCGTCGAGCGCGAAACGGAACGCGGCGGCGGCTTCGTCGCGCCGTCCGGTTTGGACGCGCTTTATGAACCCTTGCGCTTCCTCGGCCCAGCCGGGATCGAGCACGGTGTCGGCATGGAGAAAGAGCAGCCAATCGCCCCGCGCCGTGCGGGCGCCCACATCGAGTTGAGACCCCCGCCCCCGCGGCGCCTCGATCAAATGTGTGCCCGCCGCCTCGGCGATGGCGCGGGTTTCGTCGGTCGAGCCGCCGTCGACGACGATCGCCTCCCGGACGATGCCCTCGACCACGGCGGGGACGAGCGCCGCCAAAGTAGAGGTGAGCTTGCGCTCGGCATTCAGCGTCGGAATGACGACCGAGATCATGGCGCGAAACCTATAGCTTCTGCCGGTTCCGCTGCAATCGGGCCCCTTGGACTGAAGCCAATGTTCTTGATTTGTTCACATTGGCTGATTATATAAGCGGCATGTCGGTTGCCCTTAGAAAAGCCCCCGATTCGGACAGCCTTCCCCATGAGGCGGGAGGGGTCGCCGCCGGCCGCAGGCATGGGCGCGGCGCCCAGACCAACCGCTCGGGCCGCTACGAGCCGATCGGCTACGAGGCGGCCGACGACGGCTGGGACTCTCTCGCCGGGCTTGAGGCGCTTTCGACCGAAGTGCAGGAAGTGCCGGCGCGGCGCATCATCACGCGCAACGAATCGCCCGATATCGGCTTCGACCGCTCGATCAATCCCTACCGGGGCTGCGAGCATGGCTGCATCTACTGCTTCGCCCGCCCGACCCACGCCTTTCTCGGCCTTTCGCCCGGGCTCGATTTCGAGACGAGGCTGTTTGCCAAGACCAATGCCGCACAGGCGCTCGAACGGGAGCTTGCGGAGCCGGGCTATCAGGTGCGGACCATCGCCATCGGCACCAACACCGATCCTTATCAGCCGATCGAGCGGCGCTACCGCATCATGCGCCGCATCCTCGAAGTGTTGAGCGCGGCGAACCATCCCGTCGGCATCGTCACCAAGTCGGCTCTCGTCTTGCGCGATCTCGACCTCCTGTCATCGATGGCCGAGCGGGGACTGGTGAAAGTAGCCCTGTCGGTGACAACGCTCGACCGCAAGCTCGCGCGCGCCATGGAGCCCCGGGCAAGCACGCCCGACAAGCGGATCGAAACACTCGAGCGGCTGGTGGACGCGGGCGTGCCGGCGTCCGTCATGGTCGCGCCCGTCATTCCCGGCCTCACCGACTCCGAGATGGAACGCATCCTCGAACGCGCCGCTGCCGCGGGCGTGAGGCAAGCGGGTTACGTCTTGCTGAGGCTGCCGCTCGAGATCGGCGACCTCTTCACCGAATGGCTGCAAGCGAACTGCCCCGATCGCGCCAAGCGCGTGTTGTCGCTGATGCGGTCGGCGCGCGGGGGCAAGCTCTACGATGCGAAATGGGGCGAGCGCATGGTTGGCGACGGCCCTTACGCCTGGATGATCGGGCGGCGATTCGAGCTTGCTTCGCAGCGGCTCGGGCTCAACGAAGGCTCCGTCGCGCTCCGCACCGATCTGTTCACGCCGCCCGCAAGCCCGGGCCAACAGCTCTCCCTGCTCTAGCCTTTTCCACAAGAGGCCACGCGTTCCTCCGAACGTGTTGCCAAGCCTTGGAACTTTGCGCCAGAGTTCCACGTCATGGGACTTGCCGCCGAGTCGCTCCCGCTTCGTCCCTCGCCGTCCTTCGACCGCGAGGAGGAGCTGATGGGCCTCCACCTCGGCCCCGTGGCCGGCATCGACGAGGCCGGACGCGGACCGTGGGCGGGGCCCGTGGTCGTCGCCGCCGTGATCCTCGATCCCAACCGCATCCCCGAAGGCCTCGACGATTCGAAGCGCCTCACGGCGGAAGTACGCGAGGATCGCTACGCCGAGATCGTCGCCACCGCGATCGTGTCGGTCGTCATCGGCCATGTCAGGCGCATCGACCGCGACAACATCCTGCAAGCGAGCCTATGGGGTATGCGGGCCGCTTATCGCGCTCTCGGCGTGCCGGTGGGCGCCGCACTCATCGACGGCCATATCATCCCGCGCCGCTTCCCCTGCCCGGCGCGCGCGATCATCGGCGGCGACGGGCTTTCGCTCTCGGTCGCCGCGGCGTCGATCGTGGCGAAGGTCACGCGCGACAGGCTGATGGTGAAGCTTTCGCGCCGCTACCGCCGCTACGCCTGGGAGAGCAACAAGGGCTACGGCACGCCGGAACACGCCGCCGCGATCAAGAAGCACGGCGTCTGCACGCATCATCGCCGTTCGTTCAGCCCGATCGAGCGGGCGCTGCGGCTGCTCGAAACCGGCGCGGACGAACTACCCGCGACAGCGGCGGAGTGAAGACCTAAGCCGGAATCCAATCGGCGATCTGCCGGGCGATCGCCTCGGCGCCGGGCTCGAGCACGAGCATGTGGCCGTGGCCGTCGAGCACCTGGAACGTCGCGCCCGGATAACCGTCCGCGGTCGCCCGTACCGTCGCGACTGACACGAGATTGTCGTCGGCGCCGGCGAGGCACAGCACCGGACATTTGACGGATTTGGTATCGACGGCGGTGGCGCCGGTGCGATCGAACATCCAGAAGAACAGCTCAAAAAAGGCGCGGCCGGATTCGGGGCCGAATTTGTCGAACACGGCGCGCTGCTCGCTTTCCGACACGCGGTTCAAGGTCAACACGCGAGCGAGATCGAAATCGGGATTGATGACAGTGTTCCAGAAGGCCCCGAGCCCCATCAGGTCTTGGCCGACCTTCTTCTCGGCTTCGGTCTGCGGCAGGATGCCGGCGCGCGGCGCCGGGGCCGTCAGCACAAGCGCATGGGCAAGCCCTTTCGCGGCAAGAAGCTGGGCAAGGACCGCGCCCATGGAATGGCCGAGAAGCACGGGAAGCGGCGGGATCGTCTTGAGGAAGGTTTCAAGCTCGGCGCGGTAGTCCTCGATCCCGACACCGACCAGGGTCTTCGCTGCATCCTTCGCCCGGGTGCCGTGGCCGATGAGATCGGGCGCGTGGCAGGTCCAACCCAAGCTCTCGAACACCGCCCGGAACGCATCGAAGCACCAGGCCCCCTCATTGGCCCCATGCAGCATGACGATGTCCTTGGTCATGGCCTTCGCCCCCTCGGCCGCCTCGCCTGTCGAAATCCGCGCGCCGGCAAGCGGCAGAAGCGCCAAGCCGAGCGCTCCTTTCAGGACTTTCCGGCGCAAGATTGGCGGCAAGTCGCGTTCACTCCGGTCGAAGCGGTTGTGACACGGTCGCGAAATCCAAGCCAGCCCCCGCGGTTAATTGCGTTTTTACCCTAAATCCCCCAAGCTCATGCTGCCTTGCGTGTGTGTTGCGGGGCGCTCGCGTTCTGGTCTTGCGTAACCCGGGTAAAAGTCATGCGTATGGGGGAAAAGGGAGCCAAGCTCCCGCTCGACCGCGTTATCGTCGGCGATTGCATCGAGGCGCTCAACCGCCTGCCCGAAGCTTCGATCGATCTCGTCTTCGCCGATCCGCCTTACAACCTTCAGCTCAACAACGAGCTTTACCGGCCGGACAACAGCCGCGTCGACGCCGTCGATGACGACTGGGACAAATTCGGAAGCTTCGCTGCCTACGACGTCTTCACCCGCGACTGGCTCACGGCCTGCCGCCGCGTGCTCAAGCCCGCGGGCGCTCTGTGGGTGATCGGCAGCTATCACAACATCTTCCGCGTCGGCGCCGTCTTGCAGGATCTCGGCTTCTGGGTGCTCAACGACGTGGTGTGGCGCAAGACCAATCCCATGCCGAATTTTCGCGGACGGCGCTTCACCAACGCCCATGAGACGCTGATCTGGGCATCGATGGGACCGAAAGCGCGCTACACCTTCAATTACGAAGCGATGAAGGCGGTAAACGACGATTTGCAGATGCGCTCGGATTGGTTGTTTCCGATCTGCTCTGGCGCGGAGCGCCTGCGCGCGGAAGGCGGCCGCAAAACCCATCCGACGCAGAAACCCGAAGCGCTGCTCCACCGCATCATCCTCTCCTCGAGTCATGCGGGCGACGTCGTGCTCGATCCGTTTCTCGGCTCGGGCACCACGGCGGTCGTGGCCAAGCGGCTCGGACGATCCTTCATCGGCATCGAACGCGACGCGACTTACGCCGAGGCGGCGCGGGCGCGGCTTCGCTCGCTCGAAGCGTGCGATCCCACCGCGCTTCAGGTGGCGAAGGGCAAGCGGTCCGAGCAGCGCATCCCCTTCGGCGCGCTCGTCGAGCTTGGGCTGATCGCGCCGGGGACCGCGCTCTACGACCCCGCCGCGCGGCACGAGGCGAAGGTGCGGGCCGACGGCTCGATCGCCTGCGCCGGGGCGCAAGGCTCGATCCACAAGATCGGCGCGCAAGTGCAGGGGGCGATCGCCTGCAACGGCTGGACTTTCTGGCACTACGAGGCGGAAGGAACGCTCAAGCCGATCGACGCCCTGCGCGAGGCTGCCCGCGCGAAGCTTGCCGTCCAGCCTTAGAATTTCGCGCCTCGCCTTCGAAGGCGTGGGCGAGCACCTTCCGCATCAGCGTGGGGAGCGCCGCGCGCGCAAGGTCGCGCCGCGCGACGAAGCCGCACGATTCGGGCGCGGCGGCGCGCTTCGGCTTGGCATCGATCCCGACATCGGCGCGATAGATGACCAGTTCGAGATGGAAGTGAGTGAAGCTATGCTCGACCATGCCCGGCAGCTTGCGCCAGTCCGCCTTGAGCGGCGCGTAGCCGCTTAAGGCTTTCCCGTTCGGCCGGGCCTCCACCCACGGCGAGGACGGCGTTTCGAGCATGCCGCCGAGCAGTCCCTCCAGCGGCCGCTTGCGGAGGAGAACCGCGCCGTCTTGCCTAAGCGCAACGAAGGCGGCGGCGCGGCGCGTCGGCCGTTCGCGCTTCTCCTCGCGGTAAGGGAGCGCTCCCGCGATTCCTTCGGCAAAGCCGCGGCAGTCGGGCCGCAACGGACAAAGCGCGCAAGCCGGGCGTCGCGGCGTGCAGATCGTGGCGCCCAAATCCATCATCGCTTGGGCGAAATCGCCAGCGCGCTTGGCGGGCGTCAGGGTCTCGGCGAGCGCCTTGATCTCCGCCTTCGCCGGCGGCAGCGGCGCGGTCACGGCGAAGAGGCGCGCGACGACGCGCTCGATATTGCCGTCCACGGGCGTCGCGCGTTCGCCGAAGGCGATCGCCGCGATCGCGGCAGCGGTGTAATCGCCGATCCCAGGGAGTTCGCGCAGCGCCGCCGCGTTTTGCGGAAATCTTCCGCCATGCTGCGCCATCACGGCGCGGGCACAAGCGTGGAGGTTCCGCGCCCGCGCGTAGTAGCCGAGCCCGGCCCACGCGGCAAGCACCTGACCAAGATCAGCCGCGGCAAGCGCCTTCACATTCGGCCATTGGCGCAAGAAGGCAGCGTAACGCGGCAGCACCGCCTTCACCGTCGTCTGCTGCAGCATGATCTCGCTCACCCACACGCGGTAAGGATCGGGCGTCTCGCTTGGGGCCGACCGCCACGGCAAATCGCGCCGCTCGCGTCCGTACCAGGCAAGGAGCGAGGCAGCGATGCGATCCTTGTCCGGCTCCACGTTTCTCTTCTGCATGACAGGAACTCGGCCCGCGCGCGCCACCGAGCCATGGTGTAAGCTCGTTGGAATCGAAGCAAGCGGCGGGCGCGATCCCTCCACCGGTGACTTACAAGCCTATGGACGACAACCAGCGCAAAGCATTGGCGAGAGCGGCGACCGCGGCGCGGCCGATCGGCGCGTTTTCGGCCCAAGCGCTCGACCCGGCGGCGCGCGCCCGAGGCTTTGCCACGGCGGCGCTGCTCGCCGATTGGCCGGCAATCGTCGGCGCCGAGCTTGCCCAGTTCACCATGCCCGATCGTGTTGTCTGGCCGCGCCACCGCGACGACGACGGCGAGACGGTCCGGCATCAGGGACGAAGGGAAGACGGCGCGGTCCTCATTCTTCGCGTCGATGGTCCGCGCGCGATCGAGGTGCAGCACCGCTCGCGCCAAATCCTCGAAAGGGTCAACGGCCATTTCGGCTATCGCGCCGTGGCCGAAATGCGCATCTTGCAGGCGCCGGTCGCGCGAAAGCCCGCGCCCGCCCCTTCGGCCCCCGAGGCGACCGAGCCTGGCGCGCTTCCTCCTTCGGCCGCCATCGAGGATGGGAACTTGCGCGAGGCCTTGCTGCGGCTTGCTTCCGTTTCCCGGCGCGGGCGCTGAGGCGTCCTTTTAAGCCCTTTCTCGCTCTTGCCATGAGGGACCGGTATCAACGATTGTAGGCGCCGGCCCGGCTCAAGGGCCGGAAATCCATCATCTGGAGTAGAGAGCGTGGCGAAAAACGAGAAAAAAGCGGCTGGCAAGCCTGAAGGCGCGGACTCTTCCGGCGGCGAGGACGCCTCCAAGGCGACCAACACTTGGCTTTACGCGCTTGGCGCCGTCGCCGCCGTGGCGATCGCAGCCGGTATTTTCATCTGGCGCGACAGCACCCCAAGTGTCGCTGCCGGCGAAAAACCCGACCCGGACCTTTCCGAACTGATGAAGCCCGGAGCCTTGCCCGATATCTCTCTCGGCAAGGAGGACGCGCCCAATACGATCGTCGAATACGCTTCGATGACCTGTCCCCATTGCGCCGCGTTCCACACAACCGTGCTGCCCGAGCTGAAGACCAAATACATCGACACCGGCCAAGCCCGGCTGATCTTGCGCGAGTTCCCCCTCGACCAGCTCGCGGCGCAGGCCTCGATGGTGGCGCGTTGCGCCGGCCCCGACCGCTACTACCCGATGGTCGGGGCCTTGTTCGAAACGCAAGAGAGCTGGGTGGTGGAAGGCAACGAAGGTACGCAGAAGCTGTTGCAGATCGCCAAACAGGCCGGCTTCACCAAGGAGAAATTCGACCAGTGCATCGGCGACAAGGCGATGTTCGAAAAGATCCTGGAGACGCGCACGCGCGGGCATGAGACCTTCGGCATCGAATCCACGCCCTCCTTCTTCGTCAACGGCAAACGGCTGACGGGCGAGCAGACGGTGGCTGGGTTCGAGGCCTTGTTCTCCGGCGCGGCGAAGCCGGCGGCGGCAGGCGCCAAAGGACAAGCGCCGGGCGAGGCCGAGGCGCCTGCGGGCCAGTAGGTGCCGTGATGCGCTTCAGCGCGGCCAAGGCGTCAGTTGCTCTTGCGGCCGCGCTTGCGCTGGCTGCTTGCGGCGGCGGGGCCGGCGGACCTGCGCCCCCGATCGACAAGCGGACCTACGTTCCGCCCCAAACCGAGCTGATGGCGCCGGGACCGCTCGGAGAACGCGCGCTCGGCAAGGCTGACGCGCCCATCACGGTGATCGAGTACGTCTCGCTCACCTGTCCGCATTGCGCCAATTTCCAGAAGAACGTGTTCCCGCGCGTGAAGAAGGAATACATCGACACCGGCAAGGTCCGCTTCATCGTGCGGGAGTTTCCCATCGGACGCTCGGCCGGGAACGCGGCCATCGCCAATCGCTGCGCCCCGGAAGACAAATATTTCTTCGTCCTCGGCCAGTTGCTGTCCCGGCAGCCGGAGTGGGTCAGCCAAGACGTCCGGCTCGATGCCATCTTCGGGGTTGCCAAGTCGGGCGGGCTCTCGCGCGAGACGTTTGACAATTGCCTATCGAATCAAACCATTATCGACGGCTTGAACGAAGTGAAGCAGCGGGGGCGGCAATTCGGCGTGATCGGCACGCCGACCTTCTTCATCAATGGCCGCAAGGCGCAAGGAGAGGTCACGTTCGAAGAGATCAAGGGCATGATCGAGCAGACGCCGGCGCCATCATCGTCATGACCGCAAGAACGTGGCGTTTGTCCTGATCCGATCCCGGTCCTCTTCAAGCGTGGCGCCTAGAGTTCGCTCAAGTCCCGCCGTCGCGCGCGTAGCCATAACGCTTTCGAATTGAGGGCAGATCACACGTGCAGATCACCCGTCTTCGCCTTCTCGGCTTCAAGTCCTTCGTCGAGCCAACCGAGCTCCTGATCGAGCGCGGGCTCACCGGCGTGGTCGGGCCCAATGGCTGCGGCAAGTCGAACCTGCTCGAGGCGCTGCGCTGGGCCATGGGCGAGACCTCGTACAAGAGCATGCGCGGCGCGGCGATGGAGGACGTGATTTTCGCCGGCTCCGAGGATCGCCCCTCGCGCAACAGCGCCGAGGTCACCCTCTTCATCGACAACAGCGAGCGGAAAGCGCCGGCCGAGTTCAACGACAGCGACGCGCTCGAAGTGATGCGGCGGATCGAGCGCGAGGCGGGCTCGGCTTACAAGGTCAATGGCAGGGATGTGCGCGCCCGCGACGTGAGGCTGCTGTTCGAGGATGCGGCGACCGGCGCGCGCTCGCCCGCGCTGGTCCGTCAGGGCCGGATCGGCGAGATCGTCAACGCCGCGCCGCAAGAGCGCCGGCGCGTGCTCGAAGACGCGGCCGGGATCGCCGGCCTGCACAGCCGCAGGCACGAAGCGGAGCTCAGGCTTGCCGCGACCGAGGCCAACCTCACCCGCCTCTCCGACCTCATCGGTCAACTCGCCGCGCAGCTTCAGGCGCTGAAGCGCCAGGCGCGCCAGGCGCAACGCTATCGCGAAATCTCCGGCAAGATCCGCGCCACCGAGGCGCTCCTGCATCATCTCACTTGGGTCGGCGCTTGCGCCCATGTCGATGAGGAAGAGGCCTCGTTCCAGCGGGCGCTCGCCTCGGTCGCCCAGGAGACCAAGGCCGAGGGCGAGGCGCTGCGCCAGCAGGCCGAGGCCGCCGAGAAGCTCCAGCCCTTGCGCGACGAGGAGGCCGCGCGCGCAGCGGTACTGCATCGCTTGAGCGTCGAGCGCGACGCGCTCGATCGTGAAGAAGCGCGTGCCAAGGCGCGCCATGGCGAGCTCGAGACCAGGCTCGCGCAGGCCTCGCGCGACCTCGCCCGCGAGGAGGAGCACATCGCCGAGGCAGAAGGCATCTTGCGCCGTCTCGGCGAGGAGAAGCGCCGCCTCGAAGCGGCAAGCTCGCGCGACCATGAAGAACCGCAATTGCGCGCCGCCGCCGACAAGGCCAAGGCCGCGCTCGATGCCGCCGAGGCGACATTGCGCGCGGCGACGACGGCGCTTGCCGAGGCGCGCGCCGAGCGCGGCAAGCATGAAGGCGAGAAGTCGGAATTGCAGGCGCGCATGGCGCGGCTCGAAGCGCAAGCCGGCGAGATCGAGGCCGAGCTTGCGAGGGCCGAGGCCGAAAGCGAAACCGGTGGAAAATTGCAGGCGCTCAATGCCGGACTGGCCGAGCTGTCGGCCAACGTGCAGAGGCTTGAAGTCGAGCTTCAAGCCGCAGAGGCCGAGGAGGAAGCGGCGCTCAAGGCTGAAGCCGAGACGCGCGCGGCCGCCGCCGCCGCGAAGCTCGCAAGCCAGGAGCTCGAGACCGAGCTTGCCACGCTACTGAAACTGCTCGCGCCCGCCCATGACTGGTCGCCGATTGTCGAGGAGATCAAGATCAATTCGGGCTACGAGCAGGCGCTTGGGGCCGCGCTCGGCGACGATCTCGACGCCGCAAGCGACGAAACGGCGCCCTCGCATTGGCGGTTAACCACGGTTTTGGACGGCGATCCGGACCTCCCCGAGGGCGCGACCCCGCTCAGCAAATTCGTCAAGGGACCCGAGGTGTTGGCGCGCAGGCTAAGGCAGATCGGCGTGGTCGATCGGGCGCGCGGCCACAAGCTCCAGACCCAACTCGCGCCAGGCCAGAGGCTCGTGTCGAAGGAAGGCGATCTTTGGCGCTGGGACGGCTACAGCCTCAAGGCCGGCGCCGACAGCGCCGCCGGAGCGCGGCTCGTCGAGCGCCGGCGCCTGGCCGCGCTGAAAGGCGAAGCCGCCAAGGCCGAGAAGCACGCCGCCGCGGCCGAAGCCGCGCGCGAGCGGGAAGCGGACCGCGCCGAACGCGCCAAGCTCGCGACCAAAGCCTTGCGCCAGGAGGCCAAGGAGGCGCATGCCGAACTCGACCGTACGCGCGACGCAATTGCCGCTGCCGAGCATGCGGCGCAAGCCACTAGCAAGGAACTCGGCGCGCTGACCGAGGCGCTCAGCCGCACGCGGGCGGCGTTCGCCGAAGCGAATACGCAGGGTGCGCGCATCGCGTCGGCCCTGCTCGATCTTGCCTCGCTCGCAGGCCTGGAGGCGGCGCTGCAAGCGGCGCAAGGCGGCGCCGACCGGAACCGCCAGGCCGCGGCCCGAGCCGAGGCCGCCCTCGAAGGCTTCGAGCGCGAGCTAAGACTCAGGCAAGAGCGTATGGAGGCGATCGGAGAGGAAGAGGAACTTTGGGTCAAGCGCATCGCCAATGCGCGCGAGCAGATCCTGACTTTGCGCGCGCGCGAGGAAGAAACGAGCGCCGATCTTGCCGCGCTGGCAAATCTCCCCGCCGAGATCGAACAGCGGCGGATGAAGCTGTTCGACGCCATCGCCGCCGCTGAGCGCGAGAGGGCCAAGGCCGCCGACGAGCTTGCGCTCGCCGAGACGGCGCTGAAAGAGCGCGAGAAGGCGTTGCGCGAAGTGCAGGAGCACCTCGCCGGGGCGCGCGAAGCGCGCGCGCGGAACGAGGCGCGGCTCGAAGCGGCGCGCGAGCGCCGCAGCGACGCCGCGCGCGCCATCCGCGAGCAGCTCGACTGCACCCCGGAAGCGTGCCTTGCTCTCGCAGGCCTGAAGGACAGTGCCGTCCTTCCCCCGCTCGCCGAGGTCGAGGCGCGGCTGCTCAAGCTCAAAAGCGAACGCGAGCGGCTCGGCGGCGTCAACCTCATGGCCGAAGAGGAAGAGGCGCTTCTTGCCGCGCAGCTCGAAGAGATGGAGCGCGAGAAGGCCGACGTCGAGGCCGCCATCGTCCGGCTCCGGCAAGGCATCGCCAATTTGAACCGCGAGGGCCGCAAGCGCCTGCTCGAAGCTTTCGATGCGGTCAACGCTCATTTCGGGCGGCTGTTCAAGACGCTGTTCGGCGGCGGCTCGGCCGAGCTCAAGCTCGTCGATTCCGACGACCCGCTCGAGTCGGGGCTGGAAATCTTCGCGTGCCCGCCCGGCAAGCGGCTGCAAGCGCTGACGCTGCTTTCGGGCGGCGAGAAGGCGCTGACCGCGCTTGCGCTCATCTTCGCCGTGTTCCTCACCAATCCCTCGCCGATCTGCGTGCTCGACGAGGTTGACGCGCCGCTCGACGACGCCAATGTCGAGCGCTTCTGCCGGCTCATGGACGAGATGGCGAAGGAGACCGACACGCGCTTCCTCATCATCACCCACCACCCGCTCACCATGTCGCGCATGAGCCGGCTTTACGGGGTGACGATGGCCGAGCGGGGCGTGAGCCAACTCGTCTCGGTCGATCTCGAAACGGCCGAGCGCTTGCGCGACGCAAGCTAGCCGGAACCGGCTGATTCCTGAGGGTTTCTGCCGCCGTTGGACTTCCTTGACAGCCAAAAATCCCCAACTAAAGTGCCGGCCAAGCTTGGGACCAGCCCGTCCTAACCTTCCCGGAATTTGAGCAGCGCCAATGGCCGGAGCCAACAATCAGTCCGGCCGCAGAGAAGGCGGCCGCGACGGCGGAGACATTCGACGGCGGCTCGACGCCCTTGGCGACAAGCTGAGCGTGGCCCAAGGCCGGCAGAGGCAGGCGGCTCCGGCCGCGCGGCAAAGCCAGGGAGGCGCGCTCGGCCAGGCGCTTCGGCTCGGTGTCGAGCTGGTCGCCGGCGTTGCGGTCGGGGGGTTCATCGGTTGGGGGCTCGACCGCCTGTTCGGCACGGCGCCCCTTTTTATGGTGCTTTTTCTCGGTTTGGGGGCCACGGCTGGGATCCTGAACGTGGTGCGGACCGCCAAGCGTATGCAGGCGGAAGCGCCGTCGGGCAAGGGCTTGCCGAGCGTGAATGACGACGATGACGATTAGGGGCATGTGGCAGTGATCGAGGCAGCTTTCGCCGCAGAGGAAGCAGGAGGCGCGCACGGCGGCACGGCCGGCGGCATGCCCGATCCGATGCATCAGTTCGAGATCAAGCGGATCATCCCGCTCGAGCTCTTCGGCTTCGACGCCTCCTTCACCAACTCCGCCCTGTTCATGGTGATTGCCGCCGCGCTCGTCACCCTCTTTACGGTCTATGCCATGCGCGGGCGAGCGCTCGTGCCGACGCGGCTCCAGTCGGTGGCGGAACTTTCCTACGAGTTCGTGGCCAATATGGTGCGCGACAATGTCGGCACCGCCGGGATGAAATATTTCCCCTTCGTCTTCACCCTGTTCATGTTCGTGCTCGCGCTGAACATGCTCGGCATGCTGCCCTACTCCTTCACCGTGACGAGCCATATCATCGTCACCTTCGCGCTCGCCGCTTTCATCTTTCTCGGCGTGACGCTGATCGGCTTCGTCAAGCACGGGGTGAAGTTCCTCAAGTTCTTCGTGCCCGAAGGCGTGCCGGTGCTGATGCTGCCGCTGCTCGTGGTCATCGAGGTGATCTCCTATCTCACGCGCCCGATCTCGCTCTCGGTGCGGCTGTTCGCCAATATGATGGCGGGTCACACCATGCTGAAAGTGTTCGGCGCCTTTGTCGTCGCGCTCGGCTTTCTCGGCGGCTGGGCGCCGCTTGCTTTCATGGTCGCGTTCACGGGGCTGGAAATCCTGGTCGCGTTCCTCCAGGCCTATGTGTTCGCCATCCTGACCTGCATCTATCTCAACGACGCGCTTCACATGCATCACTAGGTTCCAACGCAACATCGTTCGAAGGAGAGAAGACATGGATCCAGCGGCAGCAAAATTGATCGGCGCGGGACTTGCCTCGATCGCGCTCGTCGGCGCGGGCGTCGGCATCGGCACGATCTTCGGCAACTACCTGCAAGGGGCCCTGCGCAACCCGTCGGCCGCGCCGACGCAGTTCGCCAATCTCCTGCTTGGCTTCGCGCTGGCCGAAGCCACCGGCCTGTTCGGGCTCGTGGTCGCGCTCATCATCCTGTTCGTGTTCTAGGTGTTGGGGGCGCCTCCGCGACAAGCGCGGAGGCGGTGAGGCGACCATGCCGCAACTCAACCCTCTCGATTGGGGCCCGCAGCTCGTCTGGCTGCTGCTCACCTTCGGCGTGCTCTATCTGCTGATGGTGCATGTGGCGCTGCCGCGCATCGGCTCGGTGATCGAGGCGCGCGCCGCCCGCATCGCCGCCGACCTCGCTACCGCCGAGAAGCTCCGGCGCGAGACCGAGGAGGCGATCGCGGCCTACGAGCAGGCGCTTGCCGAGGCGAAGCAGAAGGCTCACGCCATCGTCGAGGAGGGACGCGTAAAGCTGAAGGCCGAGACCGCGGCGGAGCGCGCGCGGCTTGAAAAGGACCTCGCCAAGAAGAGCGCCGAGGCCGAGGCCCGCATCGACAAGGCCAAGGCTTCGGCGATGAAGGACGTGAGCGCGGTCGCGGCCGATGTCGCCACCGACATCGTGCGGCGGCTCATCGGGGTCGCGCCGGCCAAGGCCGAGGTCGACAAGGCCGTCGGAGCGGCGCGGAAGGAGTGACGATGGAATTCCTGTTCGAGCCCGAATTCTGGGTCGCGGTTTCGTTCTTCCTCTTCGTCGGAGCCGTGCTCTATCTCGGCGTGCACAAGAAGATCGCCGTTGCGCTCGACGCGAGAGCTGCCGCCATCACCAAGGAGCTCAACGAGGCCAAGCGCTTGCGCGAAGAGGCCGAGAAGGTGCTCACCGATTACCGGCGCAAGCAGGGTGATGTCGCCAAGGAGACGCAAGCGATCATCAGCCTCGCCGCCAAGGAGGCCGAGATCCTCGCCGCCGAGACGCGGCGTTCGATGAAGGAGAGCTTCGAACGGCGCATGAAGCTCGCCGAGGACAAGATCGCCCGCGCCGAGACGGAAGCCTTGCGCGAGGTGCGCGAAGCCGCAACCGATGCCGCGATCGCCGCGGCGCGGACCGTGATCGCCGAGAAGCTCACGCCCGAAGCGGCCGACAAGCTCGTCAGCCAAGGCATCGACGCGCTCAAGGGCAGGCTGAACTGATTTCCCAGATTTAACGTCATCCTGAGGCGGCCGCCGAAGGCGGCCCTCGAAGGCCGTCCGTGGATGAGATCGCATCCTTCGAGGCTCGCTGCGCTTGCACCTCAGGATGACGGTTTTGTCGCTGTGCTCGCACCTCAGGATGAGGACAGGGGTGCTAGCCGCTCGCCGAAGGCCGCGCCACGTCGAGATCGCACCAAGCGGGTCCGGTCTTGAGCACGGCCGCAAGCTGGTCGAGCGAATGAAGCGCATCGTGGAGCGCGAGCGAGACCTCGTCGCCCTCCTGCCCCGGCGCTTCCTCGATGAAGGAATAATCTTTTACGATCTCGAGCGCGCGTTCCATCGAGGCGACGGCCGCCTCGTTCTTGTCGATCTGCAACCGGGTCGAGGATTCGTGCCAGTCGAGCACGCGCGCCAGCATGTTGTCGCCCTTGGCTTTGCGCTGAATCCGCTTGCGCAAACGGCCGGCCCGCTCGATCGCGCGCCTCTGGCCTGCGATCGTCGCCCGGCGCTCGGCCATATCCCCGCGGATCGCCGCCTCGATCATTGCTCCGATATCCATGCCGGTCATGTCCTGTTCGGCATGGATGATGAGCCCGAGCTTCTGGGCGATGATCTCGACCGCGCCCGCGTCGAAATTGTCGGGACGCGGCGGCTCGACCTCGCCGGTCTGGTCGTAACGCTCCCGGCAGTTCGGGTTCGAGAGGACGGCATAGGCGGTGGCAAGCTCGCCGAAGGCGCCGACGGAGCCGCCGCTATCGGGGTGGGAGGACTTGGCCTTGCGGCGATAAGCCCGGTGGATTTCGTCACGGGCGGCATCGCGCCCGATCCCAAGAATTCGATAAAGATCCCTCACCCGCCGATCCCCCGTACGCGCACAGCCGCGCTGCATAAACGCGGAACTTGCGGATTCGTAGCAAGCCCGCTCGATCAAATTTTGGCACGAGCGTGGAAACTTAAGGAGCACCCCCTCCGTTCCCGCCTGCGCCCGGCAATGCCGGCCGCTTCTTACACTAAACTCTTAGCCTACACCCGCAACGTTCCGGTCAAAGGCGACGAAAATCTTGTAGTCCTGGGGCCTCGTCCCGACCGCGACGGGAAACGAGATTTCCTTGACCATGGAAAAATAGCCGGCCGGCTGCCCGGGCGGGACCGTGGTCGTGACCTTCATCTTGTCGCTCGCCAGAGTGGTTTGCTGGGTTCCGGCGACGCGGACACTCACGCCGAGCGTGACCGTGCCGGGGCCTCCTTTCGGCCCAAGCAGCACCCGGCCGGCAAAGCCATACTTGACGACCACCCGATCGGCGAAGAGCTGGCACTCGCGCGACATCTTGGTGATCTCGCCGCGATGAACCACGGCGTTGGTATCGCCCACCTTATCGGGCTGGTAGACGGTGAGGAGCCGGTCGCGCGGCCAGGCGACGATTTGCGGGCAATTGGCGCTATATCCGGCGGGCAGATTGGCGACGTCGACCTTGGCCGTCTCGAGCATGCTGGTCTGGGGCGGAGCGCTGGCCTCGCTCGAGCCGAAGGGGTTGGAAAAGCGCGGCACGGAGCAGCCGGAGACGAATGCCGACAGGGCGATAAGCCCGATAAGGGTCGATCTTGTCAGCCACGATCGCGCGTCGGTACGCCTCACCTGACCCCGTCCCTCGCTTGACATGCCAGGCTTGCCCGCCTGATATGCCGCTCGATCTGGCAAGTGTGTTGATATATCGCGGGTTGCCGGTCTTTGACTTTCGCGCGCAAACTAGACCCGGCGGGCAAGCGCGACAAGGCCAGACTGAGCCCGCCCGAAGTCAGACTGACGCATCTTCCGAGACGACGATGACCGGTTCCAACAAGGCCAATGGGCGGAGCGCCGACAGTCCTTCGCTCACCATATACCTGGCCGCGCCGCGCGGTTTTTGCGCCGGAGTTGACCGCGCGATCCAGATCGTCGAGCTTGCGCTGGCCAAATACGGCGCGCCCGTCTATGTGCGCCATGAAATCGTCCATAACCGCTATGTGGTTGAGAGCCTCAAAGCCAAGGGCGCCATCTTCGTCGAAGAATTGGACGAAATCCCGGATACCGGCGCCCCAATTGTGTTCTCGGCGCATGGCGTGCCGAAGGCGGTGCCGGCGGCAGCGCGGATCCGGAACCTGTTCGTTCTCGACGCCACCTGCCCGCTGGTCTCGAAGGTCCATGTCGAGGCGGAGAGCCAATTCCGCGAGGGACGCGAAATCCTCTTGATCGGCCATGCCGGCCATCCCGAGGTGGTGGGCACCACGGGGCAATTGCCGGACGGCGCCGTGACCCTGATCGAGACGGTGGATGATGCGCTCGCCTTCGTTCCGCGCGATCCCGACCAGCTTGCGGTCATCACCCAGACCACGCTGTCGGTGGACGACACCAAGGAAATCCTGAACACGCTCAAGGCGCGCTTTCCGCGCCTGGTGATGCCGCCCAAGGACGACATCTGCTACGCCACCACCAATCGCCAGGAGGCGGTGAAGCGGATCGCGCCCGCTTGCGAGCGCATGATCGTCGTGGGCTCTCCCAACAGCTCGAACTCGCTTCGCCTGGTGGAAGTGGCTGAGCGGGCCGGCTGTCCCTCGGCGGTCTTGATCCAGCGCGCGGCCGAGATCGATTGGGACCACTTCCAGGGGATCTCCCGGCTCGGGGTGACGGCGGGAGCGTCGGCGCCCGAAGTGCTCGTGGACGAGATCATCGACGCCTTCAAAGCGCGCTTCGAGGTCACGGTCGAGAGCGTCACCACCGCGGAAGAGAGCATCGCCTTCAAGCTTCCGCGCGAGCTCAGAGAGATGCCGGCACGCTAGATGGCTGTCTACACCGACGTTTCCGACGAAGAGCTCGACGCCTTCATTGGAAGTTACGACATCGGCGCGCTCACCTCCTTCAAAGGCATCGCCGAGGGCGTAGAGAACTCCAATTACCTGGTTCATACCGAGAACGGGCGCTACATTCTCACGCTTTACGAGAAGCGCGTGAAGCGCGAGGACCTGCCATATTTCCTCGCGTTGATGCAGCACCTCGCCGCCCGCGGCATCACCTGCCCGCTGCCCGTGCGCGACCGCGAGGGGCAAACGCTGAAGACGCTCGCGGCACGTCCCGCCGCGCTCATCACCTTTCTCGAAGGGCTGTGGGTGCGAAGGCCCGCAATCGAGCATTGCGCCGGACTCGGCGAGGTGCTCGCGCGATTTCACCTCGCGGGAAGCGATTTTGACATGATGCGCGCAAACAGCCTGTCGCTTCCCGGCTGGCAGGCCTTGTTCGCCACGATCGGCCGCGCCGCCGACGGCGTCGCGCGAGGGCTTTCCGGCGTCATCGAGAAGGAGTTGCGGCATCTCGAAGGCGAATGGCCCAAAGACTTGCCCCAAGGGATCATTCACGCCGACCTCTTCCCCGACAATGTCTTCTTTCTCGCCGACAAGGTCTCGGGCCTGATCGATTTCTATTTCGCCTGCAACGACATGCTCGCCTACGACGTCGCCGTCTGCCTCAATGCCTGGTGCTTCGAGAGCGACGGCAGCTTCAACGTCACCAAAGCGCGCGCTCTGCTCGAGGCCTACGAGAGGGTGCGGCCGCTGACCCTGGCCGAACTCGATCGCTTGCCGACGCTCGCGCGGGGCGCCGCGCTCCGCTTCCTCTTGACCCGGACCTACGACCTCATCAACACCGATGCGAGTGCGCTGGTGAAGACCAAGGACCCGAACGAATATCTGCGCAGGCTCCGCTTCCATCAGCGGGTGAAGTCAACGCGCGAATACGGGCTCAAGGAGGCTTGAGCGTGGCGGCGCAGCCAAAGGTCACGATCCACACCGACGGCGCCTGTTCCGGCAATCCGGGGCCTGGCGGCTGGGGAGCGATCCTCGAATTGGGCGCGCATCGCAAGGAGCTGACTGGCGGCGAGGCGCTCACCACCAACAACCGCATGGAGCTGATGGCGGCGATCGCGGCGCTCGAAGCGCTGAAGGCGCCGTCGGCGGTCGATCTCTACACCGACTCCAACTATCTCCGCGATGGCATCACGAGCTGGATCAAGAGCTGGAAGAAGAACGGCTGGCGCACGGCGGATCGGAAGCCGGTGAAGAACGCCGAGCTATGGGAGCGGCTGGAGAAGGCGGCCGCGCGCCACGAGGTCCGCTGGCATTGGGTCAAGGGCCATGTCGGCCATGACGCCAATGAGCGCGCCGATGAGCTTGCGCGCGAAGGCATGGCGCCGTTCCTTGCCGGCCGCCGCGATCGATCCGAGTAAGCCGATCAGAGGTTTTCGAGGATCTTTTCCGCGGTGCTTTCGGCGGCCACGCCCGGCGATTCCTCGACATTGAGGACCTTCACCACGCCGTCCTCGACCAGAGCGGCGTAGCGCTTCGAGCGCGTGCCGAGGCCGATGCCGCTGCCGTCGAAATCCATGCCGATCTTCTTGGTGAACTCGGCATTGCCGTCCGACAGGAACAGAACCTTGCCCTTGCCGGCGGACTTCTCCTCCCAGGCGGAGAGCACGAAGGGATCGTTCACGGCGATGCAAACCACGGAGTCGATACCGTGCCGCTTGAACTCGGACGCCCTCTCGATGAAGCCCGGGAGGTGTTTCAGGTGGCAGGTCGGGGTGAAGGCCCCCGGCACCGCAAACATGACCACCTTCTTGCCGCCGAACACCTCGCTCGTCGTCAACGATTGGATTCCGTCGGCGCCCTGGACCCTGAACGTCGCCTCAGGCAAGCGCTCTCCCACAGCAATGGTCATCGATACTCTCCTTGCAACCCGATTCCGTGCGGACCATAGCCGCTCGCCGCGCTCCGGCCAAGGCGCTTCCCGGGCGGACCCTACTCGGCCTTCCACATCGTCTCGGTCGAGCCTTGGTCCGAGACGAGCGTGAGACGCAAAGTCTTGCCCTTGATCGCGGCGGCTTCCTCCGCGGAGATGAAGGCGACGGTGAAACGCTGCTTGCCGTCCTCGGCCGCGCCGAGCGACTTTGGCACCGGCACGTAAGCTTCACCACCATCGATGAAGAGATCGATCCCGGTCGCGCCTTGCGGAAAGACGGCATCGACCACCAGCTTCGGCGCATCGCCGTCGAGCTTGGCTTCAACGCCCGCCACTTCCGGCAAGAGGCCAACCTCTGCAGGCTTCGGCACTTGCGCCAAGGCGGTCTCCAACAGGAGCGCTTCTCCCTTCTCGCCGTCGGCAGGGAGGTTGAGGCTCAAGTTCACTTCATTCGGGATGCACAGGTCCTTGCATAGGCCGTAGGAGAAAGCGACCTTGAGTTCGATCGGTTCGCTTTCACGCTCTGGCATGAGCTTGACCGGAAACAACACATCCTCGCCGTAGCCGACCGCGACCCCACCGGCATCGTCGAAACGGCGCGGCGCCGGATAGAGCACTTCCGCGCTCTTCAGATTTTTCGATCCCGTCCAGTCGAACTCCGGCGGCATGCCCGAGTCGCCCGGGTTCCGCCAATAGGTCTTCCAGCCCGGGTCCATGCGAAGTTGAATGCCGGAAACGCGCTCGCGCCCCGCTTCCTCGCCCGCCCTACCCGCAACCAGCCTCACCTTGGAATTGGTGGAGGCCGTCCACGGCGTCGCGCTCGCCGCTTCGCCGCGAGTAGCATCGGCCGCGCCTAAAGCCAAAATCGCGGCAAGGGCGAGGAGCGAAAGGAGCCGCCGCTTTTGCGAGCAAAAGGATTGCATATCGACTTCCACGTTCGAACGATTCGGCGGCGAATTTAGCGGCAGGACGCCACCGATGCGATGCCAAGACAAACAAAACGCCTCACGCTTTTGTGAGCGCAATAAGGCGGAAACGCCACGCTTACCCCATTTGCGCAAACTACTCTTCCCAATGAGCGCAACTGCTGTACTCTGGTCGCATGCCAGCGCGTAGCGCACCAAAATCCCCCCGGGGGCCAGGCTATCTCGACGGTCAATTGCTCATCGCCATGCCCGCCATGGGCGATCCGCGCTTTGCCCGTTCGGTGATCTATCTCTGCGCCCATTCCGCCGACGGCGCCATGGGCATCATCATCAATCAGCGCGCGCCAAATATCAGCTTCACCGAGCTGCTCGAGCAGCTCAACATCGTGCCCACGCAAGACCGCATCAACCTGCCGGCGGGTCTACACGCCATGGCCGTGCATCTCGGCGGCCCGGTCGAAACCGGCCGCGGCTTCGTGCTGCACAGCGCCGACTATTTCAAGGCGGAGAGCACGCTCCCGATCGATGAGAGCGTCTGCCTCACCGCCACCATCGACATCTTGCGCGACATCGCCAAGGGGACCGGCCCCGACAAGGCGCTGCTCGCGCTCGGCTATGCCGGGTGGGCGCCAGGCCAGCTCGAAAGCGAGATCCACGCCAATGGCTGGCTCAATTGCCCGGCCGATCCCGAGCTGATCTTCGATCCGGAAGTAGACCGCAAATATTTGCGCGCTCTCGGCAAGCTCGGAATCGATCCGATCCGCCTCGTCAACGATTCCGGCCACGCTTAACTCGTCACGTCCGCTCTCCCCTTGGGGGAGAGCACGCGCGCAATTGGCGCGCGGTGAGGGGCAAGCGGCGAAGCCGCGTCGGAGAGAGCCCTCTCGCTAGGACGCTGACGGCATCGTGCCAGGCCGCGGCAGCGCGCCGAGCGGCTGAGTGCCCCCGACCTGGACTTCCATTCCCGACGGTTGCTGTTGCGCAGGCGCGCGGGCGCGCTCGCGATCGCGGCGTTTGCGGTGGCTCGGCGAGCGCTGCCAGCAGATCGGCCACGTCCTTGGGCGGCATCGGCTCGCCGTAATAATAGCCCTGGCCGTACTCGCAGCCGATCGAGCGCAGATAGGCCGCGTCGGCCTGCGTCTCGACGCCCTCGGCCACGACCTCTTTGCCAAGCTCGTGCGCGAGCGCCACGACCGAACGGAGGATGAGCGGGCTCGACCCGTCGAGGCCGCTGCCGCGGACGAGCGAGCGGTCCACTTTGATCGTATCGCACGGGAAACGGTGCAAGTAGCTCAGCGAGCTGTAGCCGGTGCCGAAATCATCGAGCGCGAGGCTTGCGCCGAAGGTCTTGAGCCAGGTGAGAATCTCGACGGCGCGTTCGGGATTCTCCATGACCAGCGACTCGGTGATTTCGAGCTTCAGCGTCCCCTTGGGCACCGCCTCGCGCTGGAGCATCAGCCTGATCTCCTGCACCATGTCCTGGCGGAAGAGCTGGCGGCTCGACACATTGACGCTGACGAAGAGCGGATCGCGGTCGCGCGGCAGCGCCTTGTGCCAGCTTCGCGCTTCTTCAAGCGCCTGGCTCAGGACGTAGCTCCCAAGCTCCACGATCAGTCCCTGACTCTTCGGCAATGGGAATGAAATCGTCGGGGGCGAGCCGCCCGCGGGTCGGATGGTCCCAGCGCATGAGCGCCTCGAAGCCGGCCAGCTGGTTCGAAGCGAGCCGCGTGATGGGCTGGTAAAGAATGGTGATCTGCTGCCGCTCCAGCGCTTTGCGGAGATCGCTCTCAAGCGGAAGCTTGGTCTCGTCTTCGCCGCGCATCGCGGGATTGAAGATCTCGATGCGGTCGGCGCCGCCGCGCTTCGCCCTCAGCATGGCAAGCTCGCCCTCGCGCAGCATCTCCTGCGCCGTCTCCTGGCTGCCGTCATGCACGACAATGCCGATCGATGCGGTGAGGATGATCTCCTTCGCGCTGATCTTCATCGGCGTGCGCAGCGCCCGCCGCACGCGCTCGGCAAGCGTCGCCACGTTGCGCGGATCGGGATCGGAGATGAGCAGAATGGCGAATTGATCGCCGCCGAGCCGCGCGAGCGTATCCTGCGGATTGAGGTGCCGGCTCAACCTTCGCCCAAGCGTGAGCAGCATGCTGTCGCCGATCACGAGGCCGAAGCTCTTGTTCACGTTCTTGAAGCGGTCGATGTCGATGACGAGCACGGTGGGGCGATTGGCTTGACCCTCGCGCGCGCGAGTGATGGCGCCTTGCAGGCGATCCACGAACAGTTCGCGATTGGGAAGGCCGGTGAGGCTGTCATGAACCGCGTCGTGAATCAGCCGCTCGTAGGAGCGCTTCAGGTTGGTGACGTCGCGCATCAGTCCGGTGCAGCGGAGAAGCCTGGAATTCTCGCTCGGCATCGCATGCGCGCGAAGATCGTACCAAAGATAAGTGCCGTCCTGGCGCCGCAAGCGAAACTCGGTCTGAATGTCCCCGCCCTGCTTCTCCTGAAGCGACCACAGCATAAGGCGGAAGCGCTCGCGATCGGCGTTGTGCACGTATTGCAGAAAGTCGTCGACGGCGACCGAAAGCGCCCCGGGCTCGAGCCCAAGCTCGCGTTCGACCTCGTCAGCGACGGTAATCTCGTCCCTTCCGGCGTTCCATTGGAAGACGTGGGCGCCGGAGCCGTCCACGGCGAGCGACTTCAACTGCACGAGGCTCGGCGGCCCAAGACTTAAAGGAGAGGATCCGGAGCGGAAGGCGAACTGCGTCACGGTGAAGCCGAGCAGCACCAAGAGCAGCACCAGTCCCGCGACGAGACCCGAGACGACAAGGTCTCCGGACAGGTGGCCGAGCACGACCATGGCGGCGCCGAACAGCCAGACGACGAAAAGCATCCAGCTCGGAATGAGCGACAGGGCGCGATCCTGGCCGCGCAGCGCGAAATAAAGGATCAGCGCCGCGCCGACGCCTGCGACGGCGACGAGCGAGACGCGCGCGAGCCCCGAGGCCGAAGGCGGATCGACGATGGCGAGAAAGATGAGCGAGAGCTGGAACGCGATCCAGCCCCAGAACAGCGTTCTGACCCAGCCGTGCCAAAGCCCGATGCGGAGGAAGGTGTAGAGAAAGAGCACGAGGCTCGCGGCAAGCCCCGCTTCGGCGGCCGCGCGATAGAGTGCGGTGCGATCCGGACCGACAGGGAAGAGCTTGTTCCAAAAGCCGAAATCAACGCAGAAATAGGCCAGCGCCGCCCAGGCGATCAGAGCCGTCGCCGGGAAGATGGCGCGATGGTTGGCGGCGAAGATGGCGGTGAGGAAGATGGCGAGCAGCCCGGTGATGCCAAGCAGCACGCCGTTGAACAGCATGCGGTCCTGCTGCTTCGCCTGGTAGGCGTTCGGATCCCACAGATTGAGCTGCGGCACCTGCAGCGAGCTGAGCTCGGCGGCGAAGGTGACGGTCTGCCCGGGCTCGAGGCTCAAGCGAAACATGTCGGCGCGATCGCTCTTCAAGGGTTCGGGGCGGAACCCGAGCGAGGGGGTGATAGCGGCGATGCGCGGGGCGTCGAGGATCGGCCAGAACACGCGCGAATTGGCGAGCGTATAGCGCGGTGCCACCAGCCAACGCACGATGCGCTCCGAGGTCGGATTGGAAAGAGCAAAGACGAGCCAGGCCGGATTGGTGCCGGGCGTGGAGGCCGAGACCGCCATGCGGCCGATGTAACCGTCGGCGCCCGCCGCCGTCTCGATCTGGAGGCGATCGCCGCGTCCCTCGTAGAGCTCGCCCTTGGCGGTGATGTCGATCTTGTCCTGATTGGGCTCGACTTGGATCGCCTCGATGGCGCGCGCAGGCGAGGCCGCAAAGAGGCAGGCAGCGGCGGCGATGGCGCAGGCGATGGCGCCAATCGGGCCGATCAAGCGCCGCTTGGGCGCCGCCTTACCCGTTACCGAGGCGCTCAACTCGCCTTTCCTCCCCGATGCTTCCCGACGATCCGCGCGGGCTACCGGCACGTGTCAGTGTCGAGCAGCGCATAAAGCAGATGATCCTGCCAAACGCCGTTGATTCGCAAATAGCGCCGCGCGAGCCCTTCGCGCTTGAAACCGGTCTTTTCCAGCAATCTGACCGAGGCCGTATTGCTCGGGATGCACGCTGCCTCGAGCCGGTGCAATTCGAGCGAGTCGAACACGAAGGGCACGACGGCGCGGACGGCCGCGGTCATATAGCCTTGGTTCGCGTATTTGGCCCCGATCCAATAGCCGAGCGTGCAGGATTGGGTCACCCCGCGGCGCACGTTGCAGAGCGTGAGCCCGCCGACGAGCGCGCCCGTCGGGGCCGCGAAGACGAACAGCGCGTAGCCCACATCCTCGCGAAGATCGCGCAAATAATGGCGAACTCGCCGGCGAAACGAGGCACGAGAGAGCTCGTCCGAGGCCCAGAGCGGTTCCCACGGGGTCAAGAACTCCCGGCTCCCGGCCCGGAGCTCCGCCCATTCGGGATAGTCCGACATTTGCGGCGTCCGCAACGTGACCTTATCGGACTCGATGACGGGTCCGACATCGCTGGTCGATACGGCTCGCAGTAACGCCATGCGCTTCCGACCCTTTCAAGCGGCCCTGGTCGAGGGCACGGCGAATTCTTCCGTCACCCGGTCGAATTCTTGCAACATGAAGAATGGGCCCAACCGTGGCGAGGCTAACCGGAGAGGCAAGCATGCTCTCAACCAACGCTTGCAAGTCCTTGGCCTCGACCCGATCCACCTGCTCCGTCAGCTCCTCGGTCGAAAGCGGGCGCCCGTAGACGAGGATCTGGCGGGCGATCTGCTCGGAGCGGGCGCTCGAGCTTTCGAGCCCGGTGAGAAGCCCCATCTTGAGCTGGGCCTTGACGCGGGCGACCTCATCGGCGCGGAAGCCTTCCTGCGCGGCCTTGACCAGCTCATCGCGGATCACGGCAAAAAGGTCATGGGCGCGGTCGGAGGCGCAAGCCGCATGGATGGTGAACAGGCCGCTGTCGTCGAGCCCGCTAGCAAATGCATAGATGGCGTAGCAGAGCCCGCGCCGCTCCCGCACTTCCTGGAAGAGCCGCGAGGACATGCCACCGCCGAGCGCGCCGGCGCAAACCTGCGCCGTGAAATAGTCGGGGTGGCGGTAATGCGGGCCCTCGAAGGCCAGCACGAGATGGGTCTGCTCGAAATCCTCGTTTGAACGCCTGACGCCGCCGGAATAGACGGCGGGTTGCGGGCGTGGCGCGGAAACGGGATCGAAACCAGAGAGCCTCCGCTCGGCTTCGGCGAGAAGCGCGCCATGATCGACGGCGCCGGCAGCCGCGAGCACCATCCCGGGTCCATGATAATGGGTGGAAAGATAGGCGCCGAGATGGGAGGGCTCGAAACGGGTGACGCTCTCGGCCGTGCCGAGGATCGGCCGCCCCACCGGCTGGCCGGGGAAAGCTGCATCCTGGAGAAGATCGAAAGCGATGTCCTCGGGCGAATCCATCACGGCCGCGATCTCTTGCAGGATAACGTCGCGCTCGCGTTGCAGTTCGGTCGCATCGAAACGCGGGGCGACGACGATATCGCTCAAGATGTCGAGCGCGAGCGGCATGTCTTCTCGCATCACGCGGGCATAATAGGCGGTCGTGTCCACGCCGGTCGCGGCGTTCACCTCGCCGCCAACGGCTTCGATCTCCTCGGCGATATCCTGGGCGCTCCGGCGCGCCGTGCCCTTGAAGGCCATGTGCTCGAGCAAATGAGCGACGCCATGCTCGCTCAAGCCCTCGCTCCGGCTCCCTGCGCCCACCCAAAGGCCGAGCGATACGGTCTCGACCTCCGGCATGGCGTGGCTCACGACCGTGAGCCCGTTGGCGAGTTTTGACTGTTCGAGGCTCACGCGCGCCCCCCTGTCGTGCGCCGCCCTTGCGCCCCGCTCCCGCCGCCGGCGCGGGCGTTGGCGTCGATGAAAGCGGCGACCGCGCCATAGTCGTTGGGAAGCGTGGCGCAGCGCTCGTGCTGCCCGAGCTTCAATCGGAGCCGCTCGGGCTCTTCGGGCACGCGGCCGCAAGCGCGCTCGACCGCCTCGGGGAACTTGGCGGCGTGCGCGGTGGAGAGAACGACCATCGGCGAAGCGTCGAGCCCGCTCTCGGCGCGGGCGGCGGCGACCGCGACGGCCGTGTGGGGATCGGCGAGGAAGCCGGTCGCCTCGACGAGACTGCGAATGGTCATCGCCGTCTCGGGCTCGCCGATCGCGTGCGCGCTGAAGAGCGAACGTAGAGAGGAAAGCTCGGCGTCGTTGAGACGGAAAGCGCCGGTCTTGCGCAACGCCTCCATCAGCGCTCGCACGCGGCCTGCGTCGCGGCCGGCAAGCTCGAACAGAAGGCGCTCGAAATTGCTGGCAAGCTGGATATCCATGCTGGGGCTAGACGTCGCGATCACGCTCGTGGGCTCGTAGGCACCCGTGCCCAGAACGCGAACCAAACTGTCGTTGAGGTTCGTGGCAATAACGAGGCGCGAGACCGGCAAGCCCATCTGTTTCGCAGCGTAACCCGCGAAAATATCACCGAAATTTCCGGTGGGCACGGTGAAGGCCACGTCCCTCAGCGGCGCGCCGAGGCTGACCGAAGCGGTGAAGTAATAAGGGATCTGGCCGAGGATGCGCGCGAAATTGATCGAGTTGATTCCGGTGAGCGCAAGGCGGTCGCGCAAGGCGAGGTCGCTGAACAGCTCCTTCAGAATCGTCTGGCAATCGTCGAACGTGCCTTCGACAGCAATGTTGTGAACGTTCTCCTCGGCCGCCGTCGTCATCTGGCGGCGCTGCACGTCGCTGATGCGTCCCTTCGGATGCAGAATGAAAATGTCGATGGCCTCGAGCCCGCGAAAGGCCTCGATGGCGGCCGCGCCCGTGTCGCCGGAGGTCGCTCCGATCACGGTGGCATGGGCGCGCTTGCGCAGCAGCGCGCGGTTCATCAGCCGCGCCACCACCTGCATGGCGAGGTCCTTGAAGGCGAGCGTGGGCCCGTGAAACAGCTCGAGAACGAAACTGTTCGGCGCGATCTGGCGGAGCGGTGCGACAGCCGGATGATGGAAGCCGCCATAGGCCTCCTCCAGCACGTCTTCGAGGTCGTCGAAGCAGGGATCGCCGACAAGATAAGGCCGCATCACCTGGAAAGCGGCATCGGCATAGTCGAGCCCGGCGAGGCTCGCGATCGCTTCGCGCGAAAGGCGCGGCCAGGTCTCGGGCATATAGAGGCCGCCGTCGCGGGCGAGAGCGGCAAGGAGCACGCCCTCGAAGGGAAGCGCCGGCGCTTCACCGCGCGTTGAGACAAATTTCAAGACGGGCCTCGTCGGGCAAGGAAATGGGGGTTTCGGGGCAGACCCTAGCGGGGGCCGCGTCCCTGGGCAATAACGGGCGCTTACCCAGGGTTAGCCGCTTGCACCTTGCCTCGGCCGGCGCCAACCCCCCTTGGCCTTCCACACATAGGCCCCGTAAACGCCGAGAAGTGCGGCCGCCAGCAGAAACCAGGTGATGGCGTATTGCAGGTGGTTGTTGGGAAGGTCGAGCCGCGTCTGGCCGCCCTCGGGCCAACCCCCCGGCGCCTCGCCCTTCTCGGCCTCGAGTAAGAAGGGCGCCACCCTGACGCTCTCCCCCGGAAACATCGACCGCGCCAAGGCATCCTTATCGCGCCAGAACCAGCGATTAGCCTCCGGCTCGTTGTCGGGGGTGAAGGGACCTTGGCGGTCGGGGAGGCGCACGATCCCGGTGACGGCGACCACGCCTTCGACCTCGCCTTTGGAGCGCAAAGCGGGGGCCTTCAGATTGTCGGGCACGAAGCCCCGATCGATGAGGACCGTCTCCCCGTCCTCCGTCTCGAGCGGGGCGATGACGTGCCAACCGGCGCTCCCCTTGTTAGAGAGGGCGAACAGATATCTCTCCTTGGCGTGATCGAAGCGTCCGCTGACACGCACGCGGTAATAGCTCGGATCCTCGCCTTGCGCGGCCATTGCGGCCGCGTCTTCGAGACCGATCGGCGGGGCTTTGGTCCGGGCCTCGATCTTGGCGATCAATCCCTCTTTCCATTCGAGCCGCTGCAACTGCCACAACCCGAGGCCAATGAGCACGACGAATGCGGCGAGCATCAACGCGGTGAAGCCGAGAAGCCCTCTTGCCATCGGCCTACCTCATTGCCCGGCAAGCTTGCCCTCCTCCGCCTTGTGCTTGAACTGGAGCGCGATCAGCGCGCCCTTGAAGGACCGGAGCAGGAGGAGTGGCAGCACGATGGCGAGCGAGCCCCACAGCAGGGCGTGCAGCCAGTAAGGCGGGGCATAGAGGATCTCGGTTATGAGCGCGAGGCCCGTGACCACGAACCCGGTCACGAGGATGACGAAGACCGCGGGCCCGTCGCCCGAATCGGCGAAGGCGTAATCGAGCCCGCAATTGTCGCATTTGGGGGCGAGCGCGAGATAGCCGCGAAAGAGCTTGCCGCGATGGCAGGCGGGGCAGCGCCCCAAAATCCCCGCGGCAAGCGTCGCACCCAGGCTTTGGCCATCGGGACTTGCTTCGCCATGGCTCATCGCAATCTCCTCAAACGAAAAGGGGGACGGAATCGGACCGCCCCCCTTCGTTGCACGCGTAAATCTCTAGTGGCCGTAATTGCTGCCGGCGCCCCACACATAGATGCAGGTGAACAGGAACAGCCAAACCACGTCAACGAAGTGCCAATACCAGGCCGCCGCCTCGAAGCCGAAATGCATCTTCGGCGTGAAGGCGCCGCGCATGGCGCGGATCAGGCACACGGTGAGGAAGATCGTGCCGACGATCACATGGAAGCCGTGGAAGCCCGTCGCCATGAAGAAGGTCGAACCGTAGATGTGGTTGGCGAAGCCGAAGCCAGCATGCATGTACTCGTAGGCTTGGCACGCCGTGAACAGGATGCCGAGCACGACGGTGCAGAAGAGCCCAAGTACGAGTCCCCTGCGGTCGTTGTGAAGCAGCGCATGGTGCGCCCAGGTCACGGTCGTGCCCGAGGTGAGCAGGATCAACGTGTTGACGAAGGGCAGTCCCCACGGATCGAAGGTGTACT
Source organism: uncultured Alphaproteobacteria bacterium (assembly GCA_963802845.1). GTDB lineage: Bacteria > Pseudomonadota > Alphaproteobacteria > Rhizobiales > Methyloligellaceae > Methyloceanibacter. Next base: position 221,917 of record CAWDKA010000022.1, on the reverse strand, counting down.
TGAAGCTGCCGAGCCCCGCCACATCGGTCTCCGCGCTCGGGATCGGCGGCCATTGTCCGCCGAGCACTTGCGTGCGGGCATAGGTGATGGCGTCGTCGGGATAGAGCGCCGCATCGAAATAGGCCCAGAACCAGGCGACGAAGAACATCACCTCGGAGGCGATGAACAGGATCATGCCGTAGCGCAGATGAAGCTGCACGACCGGCGTCTCGTAACCCTCGTTCGCCTCCTTGATAACATCGCGCCACCAGGCGAACATGGTGAAGATGACAAGGAGGAGACCCGGGAGCACGTACCAGAGCTGCGGCGTGCCCGCCTTCTTCGAGATGAAGAACATGATCGCGCCGATGGCCAGCGCCAGGGCCCCGACCGCGCCTACGATCGGCCATGGGCTCGGATTGACGAGATGATAGTCGTGCTGCTTGGCGTGCGCTTCAGCCATGATTAGCTCCTGTTCCTCCCAAACCTGCCAAGGCGGCGCGCCGCCTCAAATCCATCATGATCCAGACTTTCCCCCCGCATCAGAGCGGTAGAAGGTGTACGACAGCGTAATCTCGGAAATGTTCTTGGTGTCATCGTCATCGACGATCTTGGGATCGATGAAGAAGGTCACCGGCATTTCGACGCTCTGCCGAGGCGCCAGCGTCTGCTCCTTGAAGCAGAAGCACTCGATCTTGTTGAAGTAGCGCGCGGCCCGTTCCGGGACCACGTTGAAGACGGCGGTTCCCTTCACGGGGGCATCCGATTTGTTGTCGGCCTTGAAGAAGGCGAGCGTCGTTTCGCCGATCTTGACGTCGACTTGGCGCTCGACGGGCGCGAAGCTCCACGGCAGAGACCGATCGACATTGGCGTCGAAGCGGACCTGGATATTGCGGTCGATCGCTTGCGCCGGAGCAGCTTCGGCGCGCTGCGGCACGCCGCCGTAACCCGTGACCTGGCAGAACATGCGGTAGAGCGGCACGGCGGCAAACGAAAGCCCGACCATGGCGGCGACGAGGCCTGCGAGCGTGAGCGCCACCGTCCCGTGGCGGCTCCGCTTGTCGTTTCCTGCTTGTCCTGTCTCTCTCATCGAAAAGCCCAAAGCTCAGAGCGGACGGTTGGCGACATTGCCGCCGAGTCTGACAATCGTAACAATGAAGAACAGCACCGCGAGCGCGGCAAGGATCCAGGCAATGGCGATGGATCGCATGCGTTGGCGGCGTTGTCGTTCCTTTTCCGCATCATCCATCACGACGCCCAAAGGGACACGAAGCTTCCGCCGTCAATGCCGAACCCATGCTCTACGAGCAGCACGGCGAAGAGCAGGAAGAGGTAGAGCACCGAGTAGCCGAACAGGTTCTTGGCGGCGCGATCGGCCGCCTCGCCTTCGCGCTTGCGATAGCAGTCGAAGGCCATGACGACGAAAATCGCGCCGAGCACGGCGGCGGCGGCGGCATAGAGAGCGCCACCAAGGCCGATGATCGCGGGCGCCATGCCGAGCGGCGCGAGAATGAGGCTGTAAATCAGGATTTGCGCCCTGGTGGCGCCGGCGCCGGCAACCACGGGCAGCATCGGCACGCCTGCCTTGGCATAGTCGCCGGTCCGCAAGAGAGCGAGCGCCCAGAAATGGGGCGGGGTCCATACGAAAATAATGAGAAACAGCACGAAAGATTCGAGACTGATGCCGCCTGTCGCCGCCGCCCAGCCGATCATCGGCGGCAGCGCGCCGGCGGCGCCGCCGATGACGATGTTCTGCGGCGTGGTCCGCTTCAGCCACATCGTATAGACGAAGACGTAGAAGCCGATGGTGAAGGCGAGCAGCGCCGCGGCGAGCCAATTGGCCATCACGCCAAGGCAGACGATCGAGCCGACGGCAAGGACGGCGCCGAAAGACCGCGCCTCCTCGGGGGTGACGTGGCCGCGGGGGACGGGGCGCGCGGCGGTGCGCGCCATCCTCGCATCGATATCGGCGTCGAACCACATGTTGAGCGCGCCTGAGGCGCCCGCGCCCGCGGCGATGCAGATGAGAGAAGCAAGGGCGAGAACCGGATGCAAGCCCTCAGGCGCCGCAACGAGACCGACGAGAGCGGTGAACACGACGAGGAACATCACGCGCGGCTTCATCAGCGCGATGTAGTCGGCGACGTCGCCGCCGGCGCCCGTTTCGATCTTTTCGGCTGCTACAGAAATTGCGGCGTCGGCCATTCCTCAACCACTCAAGCGATTGGCGGCTCGAGTGATCGGCTCAAGCCTCCAAGCCCATGTCCTCATTTGATGCGCGGCAGCGTCTCGAAGGTATGGAACGGCGCCGGCGACGGCACGGTCCATTCGAGCGTCGTCGCTCCCGCTCCCCACGGATTGGCCGCAGCGTGTTGCTTGCGGGCAAACGCGTAGAAGATGCCGAACAAAAAGGCGATGAATCCGGCAAAGGAGAGATACGACCCGATCGACGAGATGAAGTTCCAACCCGCATACACGTCGGGATAGTCGGCGTAGCGGCGCGGCATGCCGGCAAGCCCGAGGAAGTGCTGCGGGAAGAAGGTGAGATTGGCGCCGATGAACATCAGCCAGAAATGCAGCTTGGCGATCGCCTCGCTGTACATGTAACCGTACATCTTGGGGAACCAATAGTACCAGGCGCCGAAGAGCGAAAACACCGCGCCGAGCGACAGCACGTAGTGGAAGTGGGCAACCACGTAATAGGTGTCGTGGAAGGAGCGGTCGACGCCGGCATTGGACAAGACCACGCCGGTGACGCCGCCGATCGTAAACAGGAAGATGAAGCCGAGCGCCCACAGCATCGGGGCGCGGAACGAAAGCGAGCCGCCCCACATCGTCGCGATCCACGAGAAGATCTTCACGCCGGTGGGCACGGCGATGACCATGGTGGCGAAGACGAAATAGGCTTGCGTGTTGACGCTGATGCCGGCGGCGTACATGTGGTGCGCCCAGACCACGAATCCGATCACGCCGATGGCGACCATGGCATAGGCCATGCCGAGATAGCCGAAGATGGGTTTCTTGGAGAAGGTCGAGACGATCTGGCTCACCATGCCGAAGCCCGGAATGATGAGAATGTAAACTTCCGGATGTCCGAAGAACCAGAACAGGTGCTGCCACAGGAGCGGATCGCCGCCATGGGCGGAGTCGAAGAAGGCCGTGCCGAAATTGCGGTCGGTCAAGAGCATGGTGATGGCGCCGGCGAGCACGGGCAGAGACAGGAGCAGCAGGAAGGCCGTGACCAGCACCGACCAGACGAAGAGCGGCATCTTGTGCAGCGTCATGCCCGGTGCGCGCATGTTGAAGATGGTAGTGATGAAGTTGATGGCGCCGAGGATCGAGGACGCGCCGGCGAGATGCAGAGCGAGAATGGCGAAATCCATCGCCGGGCCGGGCGTGCCGCGGGTGGAGAGCGGCGCATAGATGGTCCAGCCGCCGCCGACGCCGTTCGTGCCGGGAGGTCCCGGCATGAACATCGATGTCACCAGCAGACAGAAGGCCGCGGCAACCAGCCAGAAGGAAATGTTATTCAAGCGCGGGAAGGCCATGTCAGGCGCGCCGATCATCAGCGGCACCATCCAGTTGCCGAACCCGCCCATCGTCGCGGGCATGACCATGAAGAACACCATGATCAGGCCGTGCGCCGTCACGAACACGTTGAACACCTCGGGATTGCCGAAAACCTGCATGCCGGGCTCCATGAGCTCGGCGCGCATGCCCATCGACAGGAGACCGCCGACGATGCCGCCAATCATGGCCAACACCAGGTACATCGTGCCGATGTCCTTGTGGTTGGTCGAAAAGAGCCAACGCCCTATCCCCGCTGGATGGTGGTCGTGATGGACGTGTTCGGCATGGGCGGGATGTGCCATGGCTGTCTTTTCCTATGTCGTCTCGGTCATCGGTTGATTCGGTTCACAGCTTTTGTCGGCGCGGTTCGCGCGCGATTGGGTTACTCCTGGGCGGCGGCCAGATGGCGCGGGTCGTCTTTGGCGGAGGCTGCCTTGGTCTTGGCGAGCCAGTCGTTGAACTCCTCCTCCGAAACGACGCGAACGGCAATCGGCATGAAGGCATGGTTGCGGCCGCATAGTTCCGAGCACTGGCCGTAATAGATGCCTTCGCGTTCCGCTCGGAACCAGGTCGACTGAAGCCGTCCCGGCACCGCGTCGAGCTTCACGCCGAAGGCGGGAACCGCCCAGTCGTGAATCACGTCGTTCGATTTCAGGCCGACGATGACGTTCTTGCCCACCGGCACGACCACTTCGCGGTCAACGGTGAGGAGCCGCGGCTGACCTTCTTTCAGGTCGGCTTCCGGCACCATGATCGAATCGAAGGTGATGCCGTAGTCCGGATATTCGTAGCTCCAGTACCACTGACTGCCGGTCGCGGTGATGTGCAGGTCGGCTTTGGGGAAGTCGTATTGGGCGAAGAGGAGCCGGAAGGACGGAATGGCAATGGCGACCAGAATGAGGACCGGGATCACGGTCCAGGCAATCTCGAGCGCGGTGTTGTGCGTGGCGCGCGAGGGTTGCGGATTGGCGCGCTCGTTGTACCGCACCATCACATAGATGAGGAGGGCGAGAACGAACAGCGCGATCAGCGTGATGATGATGGTGACATAAGTGTGGAACGAGTTGATCTGCTCCATGATCGGCGTCACGGCGGTTTGAAAGCCGAGTTGCCAGGGCTCGGCCATCCCGACCCCCTCTTTGGCATGGGCGCCGCCGCACAGAGCAAAGCTTGCTGTCGCCGCAAGCGCCGTCTTCATTTTCTTGCAGATCGCCATCCTTCCACTCCCAAGCCCTTATCGCCCGTCCGCGACTCGCCAGCACAATTCGGGGCGCAGTCGCAATTTTTGGGGCGCGGGCGGCCTCAAGGCTGCCTACGCCGCTCGATGGAAGCAAGGGCGGCGCGGAAGTTCAACAGCGATATAGAGCGTCGCCCCCACCGTTGGTTTTTATGGCCAAGCCCAGACTTTTGCGTCGCCCGAGCTTCGGACCTTTTCCGGTGTTCAAATCATAAAGAAAATCGGTTGGCAACACTCATCATTCGGAGGCAAGCTGCGGCATAAGCACCTCAATTGCGCCGGCCATCCCGCGTTGGGCTGAGATGCCGGGCCTGTTAACGCCGAAATTTGGCCCCAATACTCGGCGATGGCGGTTTTCCATGTCGCGCATCTCCGCTTGTCTGCGCCGCCGCCCCCATTCTCCTTGGCCTGCGAGCTTTTTCACTCAAGTTGAACGCGCGCGACGGCGTCTAATCGGCGCTCGGCGCGGCGGGCGCTTACCCGGCCTTTTCCCGCCCCAGGCCTTGGTAGCCGGGCTCGGGCTCGCGCTATTCTTGATTGCGGGCCTCGCCGGCCGGGCCGAGGCGGGCGCCGCTTCCGAGGCTGCCCCCGCGGCCACGGGGCCGGGCAGCGTGGTGCGGGAGACCCACGGTGCCTGGCAAGTCTCCTGCCGGACCCCGCCGGGGGCCAAGGAGGAGAAATGCGCGCTGGTGCAGAGCGTCACCGCCGAGGACAGGCCCAATGTCGGGCTGACGGTCGTGTTCTATAAGGCGATCGGCGAGGAAAAGAAGCTGATGCGCGTGGTGGTGCCGCTTGGCGTGCTCCTCCCCACGGGACTGGGCCTCAAGATCGACGGCCAGGATGTCGGCAACGCCCCGTTCCTCAAATGCAGCCGACGCGGTTGCGTCGCCGAGGTGGTCCTCCAGGACGACATCATCGCCAAGATGAAAAAGGGCACGACCGCCATGTTCATAATTTTCGATACGCCGGAAGCCGGCATCGGCATTCCGGTCGCGCTCCAAGGCTTCGGCGACGCCTTGGGCAACCTCAAGTAAGCGCGAAAGCCGCACGGCAAAAAAATCGGCGACAGAGAAAGGAGACTCTGTCGCCGACGACATCCGTCTTTGGGGGACGGACTAACGTCCCAAACCGTGCAGGGTCGCAGCAGGGACGGTTACTTGCCCGGTAATATGGTTAGGGGATGCCGTCTTTCAAGGCAGCGATTGTCGCCCCGAATCGCGCAAATATCCGGCAAATAGTCGGGTCCCCGAGGGAACCTAGGACATCCAGGGCATCATCGCTCAGGGCTTTCCGCAGCATGTCGCCTCGCTCGTTTTCGCCCAGCGTTCGGGCCGTGGAACTCGAAAACGAGGTATTTGGCCGCTTCTTTGCCAACATTCCGCATGCCGTGGAGTTCGCCGGCCGCGTAGTAGACCGAACCGCCGGGACCAAGAGTTTTTCCCAACGTCTCGACGGTTCCGGAGAACACGATGATCGCGACATCGTATTTATCGGCATGCGCGCCGTAGCCGCCGCCCGGCTGAAGCTCGGTGACGTGCGCATGCAACTTGCCGAGAAACGACGTTGGCCCCTCGAACAGAACTCGCGTCTTTCGCGGCGCCAGCCTGAGCCTCGGCGAACCTTCCGCCAATGTCGGACAGTGTCGTGCCAAGCGGCTCGTGCACTTCGAACGGCGCGGCCTGCCATTTGAACATGAGATAGGTGACCGGCGCCGTCGCCACATTGCGGATGGTGTGGTGCTGATAGGCCGGGTAGTAGACGAAAGATCCGGGGCCGAAGCGCTTGACCGCGGCATCGCTGGGATCGGGGCTGGTGGCGATCAGGATTTCGGCTTCGCCATCCAGGACGACGAGGAGTTCCTCCTCGACGTGGCAATGCGGCGGATGCGGACAATGCCCCGGGCTCAGCACCGAGACATGCGACTTCATGCCGGCGAGGATCGGGGTCGAGCCTTTGAATAGCGGATAGGATTTCCAGCCCTGCCGGCTTTCGAGAAAACCCTCGCCGCCGCGCAAGTGCGTTTCGATCGGCAGCGGTTCTTCCGAGAAGGCGGCGGGTCGCGGGGCGGTAGCCCTTTCCGTTCCCTTCCCGGCGACGAGGATGCTGTTCGGCTTTTCAGTGCTGTAGCGGAACGGCCACTCGTCGATCTTGTCCGGAAAGGCGACCGGGGTGCCGGCGGACGCGTATTGCGACCGCAGCGCGGGTCGAGGCGATGGTGTTTGAGGATGAGGTCGCACTGCGCCGGCGTCAGCAGATCGACCGGCGCGATGAAACCGTCGCGGTGAAACGCGGCTGCTTCCGGGGAGGACGCCACGCCCCGCCGCGTCGCCTTGCGCAAGCGATCGCCAAGGGTTCGGCATGCATCGATCGCGGAGCGGAGCGGCGCGGTCAGCCGCCAACTCGTCGATTTGACGAGCGAGGCATTCAGCGATTTCTGCCGGGCGTGGGCTTGACGGAGTTTCGCTTGCGCCGAGCGCAAGGAGTGCTCGCGTCGCTCGCTTGCCGCAAGCGCCTGCTCCAGTTGACCGATACGCTCGAGAAGGCCCTGTTGTTGATGCGGCTCGGGCGCCGGCTGCGGTACGGAGGCCGTTACGTCCCTAAATTCCCTCAGTTTTTCGACTGGGTCATGACCGCCCCAAAGCTGAGCCGGAAGGTTGCCAGCCTTCGCCGATGCCGTCAATTCCAGCACAGGCGCTAGAACGCCTGCGCCTCGAACACCTTGTCGATCTCGCCCTGCCAGGGTCCGTGGTAGAGGGCGAGGAGACGGTCGGCGGGGGAAAGTCCCTCCTCGATCGCAGCGACGAGCGGCGCAAGCGCCTTGCGCTCGTCCTCGCCGTTTTTGTCGCGCCGCGCCCGCCGCTCCAATCCGCCAAGCGCGAGAGCGACCATCTCGCGCGCCGTCTCGCGCAAGCTGCGGCCGCGGAACGGCGTGTTGAGGCCAAGCTTGGGGACCGTGTCGCGCAAGCGCTGAAGCTCCGCCGTGGTCCAGTCCGCCGTCAGCGCCAAGGCCCCGCCGAGCGCGTCTTTGTCGTAGAGCAGCCCCGTCCATAGCGCCGGCAGCGCCCAGATCTGCGCGAAGCTTCCGGCATCGGCGCCGCGCATCTCGAGGAAATGCTTGAGCCGCACATCGGGGAACAGCGTGGTGAGATGATCGGCCCAGTCGTCGAGCGTGGGACGAACCCCGGGAAGAGCGGCGAGCTTGCCACCGAGGAAATCTTTGAACGAGGCACCGGCCACGTCGATATAGCGCCCGTCGCGATAGACGAAATACATCGGCACACCGAGCGCATAATCGACATAACGCTCAAAGCCCATGCCCGGCTCGAAGGCGAAAGGAATGAGCCCGGTGCGGTCGGGATCGGTGTCGCGCCAGATGTCGGCGCGGAAAGACTGGAAGCCGTTCGGCTTGCCGTCGGTGAAGGGGGAATTGGCGAAGAGCGCGGTTGCCACCGGCTGGAGCGCGAGCCCGACGCGCAATTTTTCCACCATGTCGCGCTCGTCGCTGAAATCCAAGTTCACCTGCACCGTCGCGGTGCGGAACATCATGTCGAGCCCGCGGCGGCCGCGCGCCGGCATGTAGCGAGCCATGATGCGGTAGCGCTGCTTCGGCATCACCGGTGTCTCGGCGAGCGTCCATTTCGGCGAGAAGCCGATGCCGAGAAAGCCGATGCCGAGTTCGTGGCCGACCTCGCTAACTTCGACGAGATGCTCGCGAAGCTCCTCGTAGGTTTCGTGCAGGTTTTCCAGCGGCGCGCCTGAGAGTTCGAGCTGCCCGCCCGGCTCGAGGCTGATCGTGCCGCCCTTCGGGCAATCCTGCCGGTGGAGCGGCGATGATATTGCCGTTCTCGGTGACGGCGTCCCCGCAGAAACGCTCGTCGAGAGTCTCGAGCAGTGCGCGGATGCCGCGTTCGCCGTCGTAAGGGACCGGGCCAAACCCACGCCGATAGAAACCAAACTTCTCGTGCTCGGTGCCGATGCGCCAATCGCGCGCGGGCTTCGATCCCTGTTCGAGGTAAGCGACGAGCTCATCCCGCGAAGAGACGACAGGGCCTTGAGGCCCACCGACCTTTGTCGACATCGGGGAGCTCCGTAGGGGGTTGGGGCGCAAGGGCGGGACCTGCGCCGGGGAAGCCGGCTTTATGCCGCTCCGGCCATGGGCCTGACAAGCTGATCCTTACCGCCAATCGCCAAGCGCGGCGTTCACAAGCGCGAGAGCGGCGACCGCGGCGGTGTCGGCGCGCATCACCCGGGGTCCGAGCGATATCGGCAGGACGAAGGGCTTTGCCAGAAGTGCCGCCCGTTCCTCGCGCTCAAACCCGCCCTCCGGTCCGATGAGCACGGCGAGCGGCCCGGGCGCCAAGGTCTTCAGCGCCTCGAGCGGCGAAACGTGCGGCGCCTGCTCGTCGGCGAAGATGAGCCGCCTCCCTTCGTCCCAGCGATCGAGCAGCTTGGCAAGCTTCTCCGGCTCCATGATTTCCGGCACGCGCAAAATGCCGCATTGCTCGGCGGCCTCGATCGCATTGGCAATCAGGCGCTCGCTTCTGACGCGCTCGGTCATGGTATGGCGCGTAATGACGGGGCGGAGCGCGCTTGCGCCGAGCTCGGTCGCTTTCTGCACCATATAGTCGAGCCGGGCGCGCTTGAGCGGCGCGAACAGGTAATGCAGGTCGGGTCCATCTTCTTGCGGGCGCGATCTGATGGTCGAGGCGGACTTGCGCCTCCTTCTTGCCAGCCTCGCCAAGCTCGGCCCACCACTCGCCGTCTTTGCCGTTGAATAGAAGGAGGTTGTCGCCTTGCTTGAGTCGCAGCACATTTCTGAGGTAATGCGCCTGGTCCTTGCCGAGCGCTATGGTCGCGCCCGGTTCGAGCTTCGCGGTGACGAAGCAGGCGCTGGGGTTTTGACGGCATGGCGGCTTTTCGAGTGAAGGATGACGGAGCACAAGCGTCAAGCACATGACAACGTTGCCCCAAGGTAAAGACGGCGCGATCGCGGACGCGGGCGCACGGAACTGGGTCGACCGTTTCGCGCCCGCGCGCCTCCTGCCCTATCTCAGGCTCGCCCGCGCCGACCGCCCCGTCGGCTTTTTCCTGCTTGCCTTTCCCTGCTTCTGGTCGATGGCACTGGCGGCGCGGAGCCTCGACGAAGCCTATCCGGACCTGAGGCTCCTGCTCCTGTTCGCCATCGGCGCGCTTGTCATGCGCGCGGCCGGTTGCACCTATAACGACATCGTCGACCGCGACATCGACGCGCAAGTCGCGCGCACGCGCGCCCGGCCGATCCCGAGCGGACAGGTGAGCGTGCAAAGCGCCATCCTGTTCATGGTCGCGCTCAGCCTGATCGGCTTCGCCGTTCTCCTGCAATTCAACACCTTCACGGTCTGGCTCGGGCTTGGCGTGCTGCCGATCGTGGCGCTCTACCCCTTCGTCAAGCGATTCAGCTCCTGGCCGCAACTCGTGCTCGGGCTCGCCTTCAATTGGGGCGCGCTTCTCGGCTGGACGTCGGTGCTGGGACGGCTCGATTGGGCGGCGGTCGTGCTCTATGCCGGGGCCGTCGCCTGGACCATCGGCTATGACACGATCTATGCCCACCAGGACCGGGACGAGGACGGCGTCCTCGGGACTGAAATCGACGGCGCTCCGCTTCGGCCGCGCCACCTACGCCTGGCTCGCCGTTCTCTACACGCTCGCCTTTCTCGCGATCGTGGCGGCGGGGATCATGGCCCATGCCGGGATGGCGTTCCTTGTGGGAATGGCGGCGGCGGCGGCACATCTTGCCTGGCAGGTCGCGACGCTCAATATCGCCGATCCCGACAACTGCCTGCGGCGCTTTCGCTCGAATCGCGATTTCGGCGCGATCGTCTTCGGCGGCAATCCTGATCGACATGGCGCTTGCGGCAATATTCTGAGTTGCGCGCGAGGCGCCGAAAGCGCAAGAAAGCACCGGGCCCCGGGGCAATTTGCCCAAGGGCCCGGTTGACGCCTTACTGTTAGCTTCCCCGCTCGGCTGGCTGCCTTGAGGCGGCCTTGATTGGCGCGATCCTGCCATGGAAGCTTTCCGAAGCGCTTAACGGACGTTGTTAACGGCTGGTATGCGCGATTTAGCTGTTCACATGGTTTAGAGAGCTTTGCTGAAAAGTTTCGAGAATCTTCCGCAAACCCCGTAATGACCGCGATCGAGCCAGCAAAGCGGCCGCGAACCGCTCCGACCCTCGAAGAAGATTACGCGCTTCTTAAGAAAGGCGCGCGCGAAGCGGGCCAACTCGCCCTCAGCTATTTCCGCAAGCCGGTCACGGTCAGAACGAAGATCGACGGCAGCGAGGTGAGCGAGGCCGACCTCGCGGTCGACGTCGCGCTGAAACTCGCCCTTCACGTGCCGCGCCCCGACTATGGCTGGCTGTCGGAGGAGACCGAGGACGATCCCGAGCGGCTCAACGCCAGTCGGGTGTGGACGGTCGATCCGATCGACGGCACCAATGCGTTCCTGCGTCACATGCCGGAATGGACGGTGTCGGCCGCGCTGGTCGAGAACGGCGTGCCGGTGCTGGGCGTGGTCTACAACCCCGCGACCGATGAGTTCTTCCATGTCATGCGCGACAAGGGCGCCTTCCTCAACGACGAGCCGATCGCCGCGAGCGACAAGAGCACGCTCGAGGGCGCGCTTCTCATCGCCAGCGGCGGCCTCTTCAAGAAGAAGATCTGGAAGGAGCCGTGGCCCGAGGTGAAGACCAAATGGGTGAACTCGGTCGCCTACCGTCTCGCCCTTGTCGCTTCAGGCCGCGCCGACGCCACCATCTCGCTCTCGAACAAGAGCGAGTGGGACCTTGCCGCGGCGGCGCTCCTCCTCGAAGAAGCCGGCGGCATCGTCACCGATCATCGCGGCGGCGCGCATCACTACAACCGCCCTTCGCCGCGGCTCCCGAGCCTGGTGGCGAGCGGCAAGGCGCTGCATCCGCTCCTGATCGAGCGCACGAGCCGCGTCGATCTCTGAGACCAGCGCCAGGGGGAAGGACTTCATGGCCGCAAAGGATGCCAAGCGAAGCGGCCGGCAGTTGCTGCATCTCGTGTTCGGCGGCGAACTCAAGTCGCTCGACCGAACCGAGTTCAGCAATCTCAAGGGGCTCGATATCGTCGGCATCTATCCCAACTACGCGCAAGCCTATGACGCGTGGAAGGAAGCCGCGCATCGCACCGTGGACGACGCCCATATGCGCTATTTCATCGTCCATCTGCATCGCTTGCTCGATCCGGAGCACGAGACGGGCGGAGAGAAGGCCTAGAGGCATTTTCGCCTTAGGTTTTTTCGCCTTCGAGGGCCTCCCGCCGCGTGCTAGAAGGCGGGACGGCGGAAGCTTAGACGTTGGGAAACGGGGAACCGCTTGAAAGACCAACTGTTCAGGGATGCCGGAGTGGTGCACGCGGAGCGCGGACGAGCTCCAGGTCCACTATTCGACCAAGGCGATCCTGATCCGCATTTGGCATGAGCATTTGCGGCCCCGCTTCGGGCTCCTCGTTCTCGCTTCGGTCGCCATGCTTTTGACCGCCGCCACGACCGGCGCCATCCCGTTCCTCATTCAAAGAACGGCCGACGACGTGTTCGTCGCCAAGAACGCGCAGATGGTCTACTGGATCACCGGGGCGATCGTGATCGTAACGATCGTCAAGGCCGTGTCGGAATACATCGCCGACGTGACCGTCGCCTATCTCGGCCATCGTTTCATCGCCGATCTTCGCCTGCAAATGTTCGCGCGGCTCTCGCGCGCCGACCTCAACTGGATCCAAAGGGTGCATTCCGGGCGCCTGCTCTCGGGCTTTCTCAACGATGCGACGCTGATCCGCGCCACCGCCTCCCGCTCGCTCGTCACGCTCGGCGAGAGCTACCTCAAGGTCATCATCCTGGTCGGCACGATGTTCTACATGGACGCGCGCTTCTCGATTTTGATTCTGCTCTTCATGCCGATCGCCTGGTTCATGCTGTCGCGCCAGCGGCGCAAGATGCGGAAATCGACCACCCAATCGCTGCAGGAGACGGGCGACCTTTCGGCGCTCATCACCCAGACCTTGCGTGGCATGCGCGTCGTGCGCGCCTACCGCCAGGAAGACAAAGAGAAGGCGCGCGCGGCCTCGACCATCAATCGCGCGCTCGAATTCACCATGCGCGGCACGCGCGCTCGCGCTCTCTCCAGCCCCTCGATCGAGCTTCTTACCGGATTGGGCTTTGCGCTCGCCATCTACTTCGCCGGCACCAAGGGCGTGCGCGGCGACCTCACGCTCGGCCATTTCATGGGTTTCATGACGGCCGCTCTTCTGATCTACGCGCCGCTCAAGAGCGTGGCCACCTTGCAGACCCAACTGCAAGAAGGCATCGCCGCGGCAAGCCGGGTGTTCGGCATCGTCGACCGCGAGATCGTCTTGAGGGAGGCGCCGGGCGCCAAGCCGCTCAAACTCGCGCGCGGCGAGATCGAGTTCAGCAACGTGTCCTTCGCTTACGAGCCGGAGAACCCCGTGATGAAAGGGGTGAGCCTTACCGTTCCGCCCGGGCGCACCGTGGCGCTGGTCGGGCCCTCCGGCTCGGGCAAGAGCACGCTCGTCAATCTCACTTTGCGCTTCTTCGACCCCGACCGGGGCGCGGTCTTGATCGACGGACAGGATATCAAGCAAGTCACGATTGAGAGTCTGCGCGATGCGATCGCGCTCGTGACCCAGGACCCGGTGCTGTTCGACGATACCATCCGCGCCAATATCGCCTACGGAACCAAGCCCATCGAGGAGAGCAAGGTGGTCGATGCGGCCAAAGCAGCAGCCGCGCACGATTTCATCACGGCGCTGCCCAAGGGCTACGACACCCGCGTCGGCGAAGCCGGCGGGCTGCTCTCGGGCGGCGAGCGCCAGCGCATCGCCATCGCCCGGGCGCTCTATAAGGATGCGCCGATCCTCTTGCTGGACGAGCCGACGAGCTCGCTCGACTCGGAGGCCGAGGCCAAGGTCCAGGCCGCGCTCGAAGAGCTGATGCGCGGTCGCACCGTGCTCATGATCGCGCACCGCCTCTCAACGGTGAAGAAAGCCGATCTTATCTGCGTGCTCGACCAGGGACGCATCGTCGAGACCGGGCGCCACGAGGAGCTCGTAGCCAAGGGCGGCCTCTACACGCGGCTTCATCGCACGCAATTCGGCATTGCCGGAGGGTTTACGCCTCAGCCCCAGGACGCCCTGGATGATGACAGCCTCGACGACGACGCGGTCGCCGTGGCGAGCAAATAGCCCGAAGACGATGTCATGTTGAAGCGGCCGCTCGCCTCTATGCCCGCCCAGCCTTGGCCGGCGCACCGACCCCGCCGACACAACCAGACAAACGAAAAAGCGCCCCTTGCCGCCGCGAGGGCACTCGCCGAGGCGACGAAGCGCGCTTATGCTCTGAGAAGGAGCCCGTAATCCCTTGACCGCGTACAACACCGCCAAGCCTGGACTGATGCTCAAGGCCTACCGGGCGCTGACAAGCGTTGCCGCCCCGTTCGCCCCGCTCATTCTCGCTTGGCGCACGCGCCGCGGCAAAGAGGAGCGCGACCGGCGGCCCGAGCGCTACGGTCAGGCGACGGCGCCGCGCCCTCAAGGCTTCCTTGCGTGGTTCAATGCCGCAAGCGTGGGCGAAGCCAATGCCGCGCTGCCGGTGATCGAGGCCATCGCCGCCGAAAGGCCGGAAATCCGCATCCTGCTCACCACCGCGACGGTGACCTCGGCGCGGCTCGCTCGCGCGCGCCTGCCCAAGGGCGTCGTGCATCAATATGTGCCGCTCGACAATCCCGTGTTCGTGCAGCGTTTCCTGCGCCATTGGCGTCCCGATCTCGCCGTGCTGGTCGAATTGGAAATTTGGCCAAATCTCGTGCTCGACACCAAGGCGCGCCGTATTCCGCTTCTCCTCATCAACGGCCGCATGTCGGCCTCGAGCTTCAAGCGCTGGCAGCGGCGCCCGGATTTCAGCCGGCCGCTGTTCTCGGCCTTCGATCTCGTGCTCGCGCAGAACGACAGTCTCGCCGAGCGCTTCGCGGAACTCGGCGCGGTCCGCGCGCTCGATGTCGGCAACCTCAAGGCCGACGCGCCGCCGCCTCCCGCCGATCTCCCCGGACGGCGCAAGCTCGACGCGGCGATTTCAGGCCGCACCGTTTGGCTCGCCGCGAGCACGCATCAGGGCGAGGATGAGATCGTGAGGGCGGCGCATTGCAACATGAAGGCGGCGCTGCCCGATCTCCTCACCATCATCGTGCCCCGCCATCCCGAGCGCGGGCCGCTCATCGCCGAGCTCATTCGCGCCGCGGGCCTCGAGGTCGCGTTGCGCTCGAAAGGGGCGCTGCCGGAGGCCGATACCGACGTTTACGTTGCCGACACGATCGGCGAGCTCGGCCTGTTCTATGCGCTCGTGCCGGTCGCTTTCGTCGGCGGCTCGCTCGTCGATCGCGGCGGCCAGAACCCGGTCGAGCCGATCAAGCTCGGGGCCGCAGTGCTCACCGGTCCCAACTGGCAGAATTTCCGCGACTCCTATGCCGCGCTTCTCCACGCCGGAGGGGGCAAAGAGATCGCCGACGCGGCAAGCCTCGCCGAAGCCGTTCTCGATCTCATCCAGGACGAGAGCGCGAGGAAGACGATGACCGAGCGGGCGCTTCAAACGATTGCGGCCATGAGCGGGGCGCTGCCGCGCACTTTGGCCGAACTCGAAAACTATTTGCCGCCAAAGACCACGCTCAAGCATGCCTCTTGAGACGCCCTTCTGGTGGTATCGCAAGAAGGGAGCGTTTGCCTCGGCGCTCGCGCCCCTGGGCCGCATTTATGGCCGCATCGCCGAACGCCGCTTCGCCGGCGTCGCACCTTACCGGCCCGCGCTTCCCGTCATCTGCATCGGCAATTTCACCGCAGGCGGCGGCGGCAAGACGCCGACCGCGATCGCCGTCGCATCGCTCTTGAAGGCTCTCGGCGCGAAGCCAGCTTTCCTCACCCGCGGCTATGGCGGCAAGAGCGCAGGCCCGGTGCTTGTCGCCAAGGGGGTGAGCGCGGAGGTCGTGGGCGATGAGCCGCTCCTCCTCGCCGAAGTCGCGCCTACCATGGTCGCAGCCGATCGCGCGGCCGGCGCCAAGGCCATAGAGGCGACCGAAGCCGGCGCGATCGTGATGGATGACGGGTTCCAAAACCCGAGTCTTGCGAAAGACTTATCGCTGGTCGTGGTCGATGCCGGGGCCGGCATCGGAAATGGCCTCGTCATGCCCGCAGGGCCGCTCAGGGCGCCGCTTGCCGAGCAGATGGCGCGGGCCGGAGCGCTCGTCGTGATCGGCGATGGCGGCAGGGCCGCGCCGCTGATCGAGGCCTTCGCCCGCAATGGCAAGCCGGTGATCAAGGCCCGTATGGTGCCGCGCCAGGACAAGCGCTGGCTCACCGTCCTGCCGGTGATCGGTTTTGCCGGGATCGCGCGGCCGTCGAAATTCTTCGACACGCTCCGCGGCAACGGCGCCCGGCTGATCGACGCGCGCTCCTATCCCGACCACTACCGCTATAGCGACCGGCAGGCGCGCAGCCTGCTCAAGGAGGCGAAGGACTATAACGCCATGCTCGTCACCACCGAGAAGGATTGGGTGCGGCTTCCCGACGACGACGGAAGCGATGCGGCGGAGCTCAAGCACCGCTCGCGCCCCTTCGCCATTGCGATCGAATTCGACGATGTCGCGGCGGTGAAGGCGCTGCTTGCGGCCGCGATGGCGAAGGTGAAGGCGCGAAGCGACGGTCGCGGCGGCTCGCGATGACCATCACCATTACCGCCTTTGAACGGTCACCCGATGGCGGCAAGGGTCTGGCGCGCGATACGCGCGTTCGCTGGGCGCTCGAAGAAGTGGGTCAACCCTACGAGGTTCGCCTTGTGTCGTTTCGCGCGATGAAGGAGCCCGCGCATCTGGCGCTTCATCCATTCGGCCAGATTCCGACCTATGAGGAAGGCGATCTCGCTTTGTTCGAGACAGGGTCGATTGTGCTCCATATCGCGGAGCGCCATGCGGGTCTGCTGCCGGACGATGCCAATGCGCGGGCGCGCGCGATAGCGTGGATGTTTGCCGCGGTCAACACGGTGGAGCCGCCGATCCTTGAACTTGCGAACGCCAACCTGCTGGAGCGCGACAAGCCCTGGCATGCGGAACGCCTGCCTTTGGTCGAGGAACGCGTCCGCGACCGGCTGAAACAACTTTCCGTTCGCCTGGGTGACGCCGACTGGCTCGATGGCGCGTTCAGCGCGGGCGATCTGATGATGGTCTCGGTGCTGCTCAGGCTGAGAGCGTCGGGTATTCTGGATGAATATCCGAACCTCACTGCCTATCTCGCTCGCGGCGAAGCGCGGCCCGCTTACAGGCGGGCTTTTGACGCGCAATTGGCGGTTAACACCGGCAAGCCACCGACGGCTAATTGAGGTCAGGTCCTCGGCCAGGACCCTAGCTAAGCCTACTCGGCCGCTTCGCCCGCGTGCGCGCGCGTCTCGTGGTAGCGCTTGAGAGAGGACGCCGCATCGGCATAGGCCTCTTGCAGCTCCACGCTCCAATAGCGGAGATCATCGAGCGGAATGGTGCGGCCGGTCACGGCGCAGCGCACGAAATCGCCAGGCGTCAGCACCTGCACCTCGCCGTCGAGATATTTGACTTTGGCCTCGCCCTTGAAGGCGCTGCTGCGTTCGAAACGATTCATCAAGGCTCGTCCACGCCCTTTCTCTGCCCTTGAGCGTCACCATACAATCAAGCGATGCGATAAGGCCAGCCTCTAGAGCAGTCTCCCCTGCTTTTCATCGCGGCGGCGCGAGCGCGGGACCGCCTCTCCTTCGACTTTGCGCGGGTTCGCATCCGCATGCGCGCTAATGTGGGCATCGGCAAACTCGATGTCGAGAGCGGCACCGGCTTCGACCTCGGCTGCGCGGCGGATCATGGCGCCGTCGGCGGAACGCACCAGCGCAAAGCCGCGCGCAAGCACATTCTGATAGCTCAGCGTCTCGAGCAGCTTGGCCTGACCGTCGAGCTTGGCGCGCGCGCGCACTAGCAACGCTCGCTCCCCCCGCGTGGCGGCGCGGTCGAGGCGCCCGAGCTTGTCGCGGCCGTTCCGCGCGGCGCGAATGAGCACATGGGCGTTGAGGCGGCCCGCGCTCCGCTCGAGCCAGTTGCGATGCACGCGCGCATTGGCGATCAGCGCGCGCTTCAGGTTCGTGCTGGCGATGTCGAAACGCTGGCGTGGCAGATCGAGAATGTTGGCCTTGCGCGGCAGTCCGCGCGCCAGCCCGTTGAAGCGATTGCGCTCGACCTCGATCCGGCGCCTGAGCGAGGTCGCGACGCGGACTCCGTGCTGCGTCACGGCGATGAGCAAGTCGGAGCGGACCGGCACGGCGCGCTCCGCCGCCGCTGTCGGGGTCGGCGCGCGATAGTCGGCGACGAGGTCGATGATGGTCCAGTCGGTTTCGTGTCCGACCGCCGAGATCAGCGGGATCGCGCTCGCGGCGGCCGCGCGCGCCACGCTCTCCTCGTTGAATGCCCACAGATCTTCGAGGCTGCCGCCGCCGCGGGCGACGATGATGAGGTCGGGGCGCGGGATGCGGCCGGCGTCGAAGGCGTTGAAGCCGCGAATGGCGGCGGAGACTTCGAGCGCGCAGGTCTCGCCCTGGACCCTGACCGGCCACACCAGAACGTGGCAGGGAAAGCGGTCGGCGAGGCGATGAAGGATGTCGCGGATCACAGCGCCCGTCGGCGAGGTGACGACGCCGATGACGCGGGGGAGGAACGGCAGCTTCTTCTTGCGCGCCTCGAGGAACAGGCCCTCGGCGGCGAGCATCTTCTTACGCTGTTCGAGCAGCGCCATCAGCGCGCCGGCGCCTGCGGGCTCGAGCGAATCGATGACGATCTGATATTTCGACTTGTCCGGATAAGTGGTGACGCGGCCTCTGACCACGACTTCGAGCCCGGCCTCGGGCTTGAACTTGAGCCGCTGGTAGGTGCTGCGCCAGATCACCGCCTCGATCGCGGCCCGGTCGTCCTTCAGCGTGAAGTAGCAATGGCCGCTCGTATGCTGGCCTTTGAAGCCCGAGATCTCGCCGCGCAGGCGCACGAGGCCAAAGGCGTCCTCGACCGTCCGCTTGAGCGCCAAGGCAAGCTCCGAGACGCTATACTCGACGAGATTGCCGGGGGCGGCGGCTTCTGTTGATTGTTCCATCGTTTCGCATCATCCGGTTTCGCTCGGCGCGCGTCAGCGTGCTAAGGAGCACCGATCTTGGGGTGCCAGCAATACTCGCCTCGGTGTCCCGTCACAAGCGGAGCGTGACTTCTCGTGAATGTGCTCTTGATCGGAGGCGGCGGCCGCGAGCATGCGCTCGCCTGGAAGCTCAGGCAAAGCCCGCTGCTAGCCCGTCTCTATTGCACGCCGGGGAATGCCGGGATCGAGGCGGCGGCCGAGTGCGTCGCGCTCGACGTCGCCGACCCTGCCGCTGTGATCCGCTTCTGCAAAGAGAGCGCGATCGGGTTCGTGGTGATCGGGCCCGAGGCGCCGCTCGTCGCCGGTCTCGCCGACGATCTCGAGGCCGCCGGGATCAAAGTATTCGGGCCATCGCGCGAGGCGGCGCGGCTCGAAGGCTCGAAAGGCTTCACCAAGGATCTCTGCGCCGCTCACGGCATTCCCACCGCCGCCTATCGGCGCTTCGCCGATGCGGCTTCCGCCAAGGCCTACGTCGCGACGCAGGAGCTTCCTGTCGTAGTCAAAGCCGATGGACTCGCGGCCGGCAAAGGCGTTGTCATCGCCGCGACGCGCGAAGAGGCCGAGAGCGCGATCGATGCCTGTTTCTCCGGCGCGTTCGGAGCGGCGGGGAGCGAAGTGGTGATCGAGGAATTTCTCGACGGCGAGGAGGCAAGCTTCTTCGCTCTGAGCGACGGCAAGACCGCGCTCGCGCTCGCGACCGCGCAAGACCACAAGCGCGCCTTCGACGGCGATCGGGGCCCCAATACCGGCGGCATGGGCGCCTATTCGCCGGCGCCGGTCATGACGGAAGCGCTCTCCGCGCGCGTCATGGAGGAGATCGTCTGGCCGACGGTGCGGGCCATGAGCGCGCGCGGCACGCCGTTCAAAGGCGTGCTCTATGCCGGGCTGATGATCGTGGACGGGGCGCCGAAGCTCATCGAATACAACGTCCGTTTCGGCGATCCCGAGGCGCAAGTGCTGATGCTGCGGCTCAAATCCGATCTGCTCCCCGCCCTCCTCGCCGTGGCCGAGGGGCGGCTCGCCGATATCACGCTCGACTGGCAAGACGATGCGGCACTTTGCGTGGTGATGGCGGCACGCGGCTATCCCGGCGCTTACGCCAAGGGTTCGGAGATCAAGGGCCTCGAAGATGCGGGGCGAGACCCGAACGTTCAGATCTTCCACGCCGGCACGAGGCGCGAGGGCGACCGCATCCTTGCCGATGGCGGGCGCGTGTTCGGGGTGACTGCGCGCGGCGAAACGATCGCGAAGGCAAAGGCCCGCGCTTACGCCGCGATCGACCAGATCGACTGGCCGGGCGGGTTCTACCGAAGCGACATCGGCTGGCGCGCGCTTCCGCGCGCGCCTTGAGCAACGATGCAGTAAGCGACTGACGCGAGCGCCTGTGGGCTTCGCTTCGAGATCACTGAGACGGCTACTGAATCCAACCCAGCTGCTTCTGGAAGCCGAGGCCGTCATAGTAATCGCCCTGATAGACGATCTTGCCGTCCTCGACCCGAATGAAGGTCACTCCGCTGAAGCTGAACGGCTTGTTCGTCGCCGGCGTGTCAGGCCCCCACGCGCCCGTGTTGTTGCCGGCGAAGGTCCATTCAAACGCGACGCCATTCGCGCTTTCGATCGGCTCGCCCTTCATCTTCCAAGTGAGATCAGGCGCCGCCGTCACGAACAGCTTGATGACCTTGTCGCGCGCTGCATCCCGGCCTTTCTGCGGCTCGCCGACGGTGGCGTCGAAATAGGTGACATCATCGGCCATGAACGCAGCCGCGGCATCGGGGTCGTGGGCATTCCAAGCCGCCAAATAAGCCTCCGTCACTTGGCGCGGCGTCATAACATCTTTTGCGAGTCCACTCGTGGCTACTGCCACCGTCAGCAACGCGCCAATCGCCCAGCCTCGATACCACATGGTCTTTACTCCTTCTCAAGCCTTTACTTCGGCACGACAGCCTGCCCCACCGAGGACCCGGCTGCAAGGTCGCCATCATACAGCCTCGCCGCGCCGGCGGTAACCAAGGCGGCTGTTTCGTTGGCAAGGGCGCCGCGCCCGCGCCCCATTCTCGCGTTACATGCGGAGCTGTGGGCTGCAAGCGGCAAGCCGTTGCCGGGCGCCAAGGCTCTCTCTAAGCTCGGTCCCTAGCCCCAAGATCGGAGAACGACATGCCTCAGATATTGCCGCGCGCCAAGCGATTGGCCTTCGCCCTTGCCGGATCGGCCGCGCTCGTTCTCGGTCTTGCAGCGGTGAGCGAGACCGCGCGCGCGATGCCGCTCGTGACCGCCGGCCCGCAAGCGCACACCCCCATCGTCGAACCGGCGCGCATCTACCGGCGCGGACGCACGCCGATCTATCCCTATTATTACAATCCCGGGCGGCCCGGCGGTTACAGCTTCTATTTCGGCTTTGTCCCTTACGCGCCGGGCAATATCGAGAACCAAGCGCTCCAGCGCCAATTCTATCCGCAGAACACCGAATGGCCGCCCGGCCTCTATGGCGGCCCGCAGCCGGGTTGGGGGCCAAAACGCTGGCAGTAGCGTTGGTTCGGCTCAGCGCTTGCCCCGGAAGAACGCCCTCAGCAGGCTTGCCGCCTTGGTCTCGCCCATGCCGCCAATCACCTCCGGCGTGTGATGGCAGATGGCTTGCGTGAAGTAGCGCGGCCCGTGCTCGACCGCGCCGCCTTTGGGATCGGCGGCGCCGTAATAGAGACGGCGGATGCGGGCGAAGGAGATGGCGGCGGCACACATGGCGCAAGGCTCCAGCGTCACGTAAAGATCGCAACTCTCGAGACGCTCATTGCCGAGCTTGGCGCATGCGGCGCGGATGGCGAGAAGCTCGGCATGCGCGGTCGGGTCATGCAAAGCGAGCGTGTGGTTGCCGGCCCGCGCCAGGACCTCGCCGCCCACGCTGACGACGACGGCGCCCACCGGCACCTCGCCGCGATCGCGGGCGCGTTCCGCCTCTTCGAGCGCGAGGTCCATGGGGCGCGCGACCTTGCCAGAGATCGCATCATCTGCAAGCTTCGACGTCATGGGTCGCAGGTTGGGGGTCAAGAACAGCGAGCGTCAAGTCCCGCGCGGAAAGGGTAAATCGCCGCCACCCTTGGCCAAGGCCGAGGGCCCCATGCGCGTTGCCAAAGCGATCGCCCATGCCGGGCTCTGCTCACGCCGCGACGCCGAGGCCTTGATCGCGGCGGGACGGGTCGCCGTCAACGGGACTGTGCTCAAGACACCCGCGCATGTGGTGAGCCCAGGCGACAAGATCACGGTCGACGGAAAGCCCCTGCCCCAGCCTGAAGCCACGCGGCTCTGGCGTTACAACAAGCCGCGCGGCCTCGTCACCAGCCACAAGGACCCAAAAGGCCGCAAGACGGTGTTCGAGGCGCTGCCGCCTTCCCTTCCGCGCGTGGTGTCGGTGGGACGGCTCGACATCAACACCGAGGGTCTTCTCCTTCTCACCACCGACGGAGAGCTCGCACGGCATCTCGAGCTTCCGAGCACGGGCTGGCTCAGGCGCTACCGGGTGCGGGCCCATGGCCGCGTCGCGCAAGACGCGCTCGACCGACTGCGCCAAGGCGTCACGATCGACGGCGTGCACTATGGTCCGGTCGAGGCGCGCATCGATCGCGAGCAAGGGGCGAATCTCTGGCTCACGATCTCGCTCCGCGAAGGCAAGAACCGCGAGGTGAAGCGCATCGCCGAGCACCTCGGACTCACCGTGAACCGGTTGATCCGCGTTTCGTTCGGGCCGTTCGCGCTCGGCGATCTCGCCGATGGCGCGGTGGAGGAGGTTAAGCGGCGCGTGCTCGCCGATCAACTCGGCGCGAAGCTCGCCGAGGTTTTCGGCTTGCGCGCGGCGAAACCACATCGCGGGCAGCGCCGGACGCGCCAAGGGTGAGACATGCGGATCGTCGCGGGGAAATTCAGGGGCGCGCGGATCGAGGCGCCGAAGGGGCTCGCGACGCGGCCCACCTCCGACCGCGTGCGTCAGGCGCTGTTCAACCTGCTCACCCACGGCGCGCCGCTGCTCGACCTCGAAGGCTTGCGCGTGCTCGACCTCTTTGCCGGCTCGGGCGCGCTCGGGCTTGAGGCCTTGTCGCGCGGCGCACGCTACGCGCTCTTCATCGAGGAGAGCGCCGAGGCGCGCGCATCCATCCGCCGCAATGTCGAGGCGTTGGGTCTCACCGGCGCGACCAAGATCTGGCGGCGCGATGCAACGAGGCTAGGCGAGGCCGGCACGCTTCAGCCCTTCGACCTCATCTTCTGCGATCCGCCCTACGGCAAGGGATTGGGCGAGCGCGCGATCGCCGCGGCTTGCGAAGGCGGATGGGTGGCGCCCGGCGCGGTCGCGGTCATCGAGGAACGCGCCGGCCAAACGATCGCCTGGCCCGCGCCTTTTCAAGAAATCGACCTGCGGCGCTACGGCGACACGCTGGTCGCGATCGCGAACGCGGGCCGTTAAGGGATTTTCACCGTTGATCCGCTGGCGCGGGGCATCTGTGCTTTAATGCCGCAAAAGCGCCCAACGGGACCCACAATGACCGCAAAAGCCAGGAGAGCCGCGCTCTCCGCGACCTTGCTCGCGGCGGGACTTTCGCTTTCCGGCGCGGTCAACGCCGCCTTCATCTCGGGCGTGTGGCAGGGGGACGCCAATTTCGACTCGCAAGGCAGGTTCTCCGACTGCACCATGACGGCGCAAGCTTCGAGCGGGCTCCTCATCGGCTTCATCATCAGCAAGCGGTACGAGTGGGGTCTCGTTGTCGCCGACGAGCGGCAACGGTTCGCGCTCGGCAGCACCGAGATCGTGGCGCTCCACATCGACAAGAGAGACCCGATCCAGGCCATCGCCAAGGTCGTGGACATCCACGGCATCGTCATCCCGCTCGAGAACTCGGCTTCCGTACTCGAGGGCTTTCGCGAGGGCAACGCGCTGACCGTGGTGGGGGAAAAATTGAAGATCAGCATCAAGCTGACCGGAACCAGGGCCGCCATCGCCGCGCTCGCGGCTTGCGTCACCGAGAATCTCGCGAGCGAGAAAGTGGACGCGGAACCGCGGCGCTCCTTCTGGTTCGCGGCGCTTGCGCGATCAGCGCCGTGAAAACAGTTTCTCGATATCGGCGAGCTTGAGTTCAATATAGGTCGGGCGGCCGTGATTACATTGCCCGGTGAACGGCGTCGCCTCCATGTCGCGAAGGAGCGCGTTCATCTCCTCGGGCGCGAGCCTCCGCCCCGCCCTCACGCTGCCATGGCAGGCCATGGTCGAAAGCACATGATCGAGGCGCCCGGCAAGGAGGCGCGCCCCGCCTTCGTCTTCGCTCTCGGCAAGGTCGGCGGCGAGGTCCGCGAGCAGTCCCCTGACGCCACTCGTCCCGAGCAGCGACGGCACCTCGCGCACGAGCACGGCATTTGCGCCGAATGGCTCGATCACGAGGCCGAGCCGTTCAAGCTCCGAGGATGCGGCGCTTAGGCTCGCAACGGCCTCGGCGTCGAGTTCGACCACCTCGGGAATGAGGAGGAGCTGGCGGGCAATTCCGCCATTGG
Source organism: uncultured Alphaproteobacteria bacterium (assembly GCA_963802845.1). Classification (GTDB taxonomy): domain Bacteria; phylum Pseudomonadota; class Alphaproteobacteria; order Rhizobiales; family Methyloligellaceae; genus Methyloceanibacter. The sequence continues at coordinate 197,349 of CAWDKA010000022.1, read as the reverse complement.
CAAACGACCGCTTCAGCCGCTCGTAGACGAGGCGCTCGTGGGCGGCGTGCTGATCGACGATGACGAGCGCATCCCCAGTCGCGGCGATGATGAAGGTGTCGTTGATCTGCGCCCGCGCCGCGCCGAGAGGATAGGACGCGGGCGGCGGCTCATCGGCGGCGGGGCCCCCCCGCGTATCGCCGCTCGGTTGCGCAAGAGACGCGAGCGGCGCTTGCGCTTGTTCGGCAAGACCGACCGAGCGCGCGCCTTGGGCCTGAGGCGGCGCCATGCGACCGAGCGCGGCTTGCGCGAGCGAAGCGGTGGCGCGATGGCCCGCGGCCCCGAGTGCTTCCCTGAGCGCGCCGATGATGAGCGAGCGCACCCCGTTCGGATCGCGGAATCTCAGCTCGGTCTTGGCGGGATGGACGTTGACGTCGACCTCGTCCGGCGGCAGCGACAGGAACAGCGCGAGCACTGGGTATCGCCCTTGCGGCAGGAGATCGCCGTAGGCCGCGCGGACCGTGCCTGCGAGCAGCTTGTCGCGCACCGGGCGCCCGTTCGCGACGAGATGAAGCTGGAGCCCGTTCGGCCGGTGCAGCGTCGGCAAACCGGCAAAGCCTTCGAGCACGACGTGGCCGCGCGCCGCGCGCAAGGGAAGCGCATCCTTGACGAAGTCGGGGCCGAGGATGCGCCCCATACGGGCGAGGCCATGATCGAGAAGCCCGGGCGGGCACGCTTCGAGACGAAACACGGTGCGTTCGTCGCTCGAGAACGCGAAAGCGATCTGGGGCCGCGCGAGCGCGAGCCGCTTCACCATCTCGCTGATGGCGGCGCTCTCGACGCGTTCCGATTTCATGAATTTCAGCCGCGCGGGCGTCGCGTAAAACAAGTCGCGCACTTCGACCCGCGTGCCGGCGGGAAGCGCCGACGGCTTCAATTTCGATTTCGCGCCGGCATCGACCGCAATCTCGTAGGCCTCGGTGGCGCCGGAAGCGCGGCTTGCGATCGTGAGCCTTGCCACGGCGCCGATCGAAGGCAGCGCCTCGCCGCGGAAGCCGAGGGTCATGATCGCCGAGAGATCGTCGGAGGCCAGTTTCGAGGTGGCGTGGCGCTCGACCGCAAGCGCAAGATCGCGCCCCTCCATGCCGGCCCCGTCATCGGCGACGCGAATGAGCCGCAAACCCCCGCCGGCAGTCGCGACCTCGATCCGGCGCGCGCCGGCATCGAGCGCATTCTCGATCAGTTCCTTGACGACGCTCGCGGGCCGCTCGACGACCTCACCCGCGGCGATGCGGTTGACGAGGTCTGGCGGCAGCTGACGAATGGCCATCGGTCGGCTCTGCGGGGGCGCCGGCGAGATACCGGCGAGTCAGCATCTTACCCGATTCTACCGCCGGCTGGCCGAACGGATCGACGCCCAAAAGATGAGCCGCGAGAATGGTTTCCAGCATGAAATGCATCATGAGCGCGCCGAGCGCCCGCTCGTCTAGCACGTCCAAGTCGATGGTGCGGACCGGGCGGCCATGGGCGATCAGCGCTTCGGGAATCGCGCGCTGCTCGGCGGCAACGAGGTCGCCCGCCGCATGGCCGGCGAGATATTCGGCGCCCGCGAGCTTGGCGAGGTCCGGCGCGAGACGCGGCCCGCGGCCTTCGCAGACTTCGCGGATCACGGTGACGAGGTGCTGGGGCGCGCCGTCGAGATAAAGCTGAAGCTGGCTGTGCTGATCGACTGGGCCGAGCGCCGCGACCGGCGTGGTGCCCTCGCCGTCCTTGCCGAGACTTTCGCCCCAGAGCTGCACATACCAGGCGGCGAAGCGGGCGAGACGGTCGGCATAGGGAAGCATGACCGACGCGCGCACGCCCCGCTCCTTGGCAAGGCCGACGATAATTGCGGCGCCAACCGCGGGAGCGAACTCCGCGGCGCGCTTCGCTTCAAGCATCGCGGCGACGACGCTGCGCGCGCCTTCGCGCAACGCTTCGACATCGAGGCCGCGGGCAAGCGCGGGCAGAAGTCCGACATTGGTCAGTCCGGCGAAGCGGCCGCCGATATCGGGATCGTGATCGAGCGTAGGAATGCCGAACTTTTCGCAGAGCGCGCGAAGGCCGTTGGGCTTGCCCGATTTGGGCTCGGTCACGGCGAGGAAGAGTTCGGCGATGCGCTCGGTAAGGCCCGCTTCACGCACCGCGCCGATGGCGGCGATCGTCTGCACCAGGGTTTCGGGCGTGCCGCCCGATTTCGAGATGACGACGAAACGCGTGGTGGGGAGATCGAAGCCTGCGAGCGCGCTTTCGAGGGTGCGAGCATCGAGATTGTCGTAGAAGCGGGTGCGCGGGCGCTCGGCGCTGCCATGCTTGTCGTCGCCGGGAATGCCCCAACCCCCGAGCTGGGCGAGGGTCTGGCCGCCGAGACTTCGAGCCGCCGGTGCCGAAGAAGACGAGCGTCCGCGCGCCTTCGGTCAGACGCCGCAATGCCTCGCGTGCCGGCCCAATGTCGTCGCGCCAATCGGGCACGTTGAGCAGCGGCAAGGTTCCGTCGGCATAGGCTTCACGCAAAGCGGCAAGGCGCGGTTCGAGCTTGGTGAGATAGGTATCGAGCAGGGCCTGGGGCAGCCCTAAGCGCCCAATTCCCTTTTCAAGACAACCGTCTACGGATTGAGACAGCGGCATCTCCCTTTTTTCTTCTACTTCCTTTTTGGTGCTCGACGCCAGCACGACGGCCCTCAGCGACGATCTTTTTTCCGTTGCGCGAAGCCACAGGCTTGTCTTAGCCGCTCCGCTATATGCGTCACCCTAGGAGCACCCGCCTGGGGTACGTTCACCCCGATGAGTACTCGGGGCCCTGATTGACTTGTAGCTTGTACTCAGGGGGTCCTCCCGCTGCATCTTCTTCCCGGGAGGCCCTTTCTCCTAACATCTCCGTACTTCGAGTGGCGTGGTTATGCAGGGCGAATCAAGGTCGAAATCGAAGGCGACCTAATGGTCGTCTCGCTCGACGGCACGTCCTATCGAGCCATCTACTTCAAGTCACCGCGCGAGCCGAAACTTATTCAGGCCCCAAACTTGACTGTCAGCAAAGAGGGTTCGATGACGCACAAGGAATTTGAAGCCATGGCGTTGAAGGCCGCTACCGCCAAGGCGCGCGAGTTGCGCTGGATTGTTTGAGATTTCGCTCGTGGCCAGCGATAAAGAATTTCAGAAAATATTGCGACGCTTAAGCGGACGATGGACCTGCCGCTAACGCAACCACAGCGCGGCACGCTTAAGGAGCTATGCCAAGAGATCGTTGGGGGCTCGAATGAGCAGGAGACCCAGGTTCCTTCGTTCCAGCTGAAGGAGGAGGCAGACGCTAAAAACGCAGCACTGGCGCGTGCTGAGGCTGCTGAGCAGCGAGTCAAGGAACTAGAGGATAAGTTGGAGGAGGCTCTCGCACGGCGGAGTTGGTGGCGTCGTTGAGCATATTGCCTTGGACTAAGCCGCTATGCTGCATTGGTTAGGCGATGGATCCATTGCACGCCACCATCGAGGAGTTTGCTGCTGACGGCTTCACGCACGTCGAGTGCCATTGCCCGCGAAGACGCGTGATCAGGCTCAGGCCGATCAGTTGGCTCCCCACATCTCGATGAGCCTCACCATCGCGCAGCTATCAGAGCGGCTCCGCTGCGCGGAGTGCGGTGGTCAACTGCACTCAGTCAAGCCGTGGCCACAAGCGGACGTGCTTGGGAAGCCTTTTGGGTGGCCCGGGTGATGTCGGCCAGCCGTTTTGGTCTGCGCGAGATCACCATGATGAAATTCGCTGCCGCTGCTTTGGTTTTGTTATTTCTCGTTTCATGTTCGTACGACGGTCAACTATGGAGTTTGGAAAAATACGTTGGAATGGGCGCGTTGGGTAAGAGCAAGGATGTATGGCTGATCAAACATAACTTCTTCGGAGACTACGACAAAGTTGCGCTCTATTCGGCTACATGGATGATATGGAGTTTTGTAAAGAAATTGCGGCCCTGTACATGCAGAGGTATCCCGAACATGTGCTCGTTTGCTAGCTAGCGTGAGAGCTGCCGGAACGGTCGGGCTGATGGCATCGCTCAAGGAGAGCGTCGGCAAGCTATCGTCGATCACCTGAAGCTGGCGCGTTGGGAGTTTGTCGAAGCCAACCGAGTTTGTGCAATAACGGGTGTCTTGAAACCATTAAAAAGGGTGACGCTCGCTTCGGTCGGTCGCCTTTGCTATGACCTTCGGAGCAGTTGGGGGCAATCCAGTGAGCATCTTACTCTTCGTTGCAGGACTGGTGATCGCACTGGGGCTCGGTCACTTCGCCGTCAAGTGGTTCCTGGACTGGGTCCGCGCAGAGAGTGATGTGCCTGCACATCGACCGGGAGCGGGAGTGCCGAACTGGATAATCGGCCTGTTTGAGAGAACCTTTGCCTTTCTCATCATTCTCGCGGCTGTGGAGGGGGCTTATGCCGTACTCGGTGCCTGGATAGCTGCTAAACTGGCACTCAACTGGCAGCGTCACCCCTACAAAGATGACCCAGAGGAAGAACGGCTGGTACGGGTGTATGGCATCTCTGCCCTAATGGCGGGCATCCTCTCCTTGGGCTTCGGTGTGGTCGGTGGTGTCATTTCCCGCTCCGGGCTCGTAATCCAATGAGCGCATCGCAGCGAGTTAGCCGTGGCTTCCACCGGCTTGCGGTCTTGTTGGCTGCAAGTCCGCCCCGTTGGTGGGGTTCTATATTAAGTGCTTCGGTGTGAGGAACAGGGGCAGTGAGAATAGGACTGATTGCTCATGGAGCCATGCCTATCCCTCCTAGTGGATGGGGCGCGGTCGAGGGAACAATCTGGAATTTCAAGTTATACCTAGAGCGTGCAGGTCATATCGTAGACATTTTTAACACACGCCACATTCATTCTGTTCTACACGCCGTCAACCGGGGCGCATACGACTTCGTCCATTGCCACAACGAGATGTTCGTCCTTCAGTGTGTGTCTCACCTAAAACTGCCCTTTGCCGTAACCAGCCATACCGCTGTGAACAGGCTGCCCTCCGGGGAGTACAATTACGCTGGGGCAACAAAATATCTGTTCAAGGACACGCTCCAAGCTCCCCGCAAATATCGTTTTGTCTGAACAGATCAAAGAAATCTATTTGCGGGCCGGATACAAGGGTCTGCTGCGGGTTCTTCGCAACGGCGTTGAGTGCGAAAACTTCACGCTGTCAGAGCACGGCAATGGCAGGGCGATATGCGTTGGGCGGATCCTGCGGCGCAAGCGACAGGCGTGGCTTAGCGAAATAGTTGCCGACCGCGTGGCCGTCGACTTCGTGGGGCCGTGGGACAGAACAAAAGAAAGCACATTCGCGGAAAGCGCTACGGCAAAATACTTGGAGTTTGGGATCGGCAAACGCTGTATGAGCGGCTGAGCGACTACAGTTGTCTTGTTCTGTTGAGTAGCGCCGAAGGTGCCCCCAAAGTCGTTCCCGAGGCGTTTGCCGCCGGACTGTCGGTTGTGATAACCGAAGCGTGCGCCGCCAATCTCACAAAAGAGGACTTCATCACTGTTGTTCCCGATGATGAGAGGCGGCCAGAGATCATTGCTGGGGCCATTCGCACTGCGATTGAAAAAAATGCAGCCCTTCGCACCAAAATCCGCCGTTACGCGTTGGAGTACTTTGACTACTCTGTGGTGTGCCGGGACTATGTCCTGATGATCGAGCAAGCTCGGGATATCTCAATGGCCCAAGGCGGAAAGGTAGAAGGTGGGGATTTTTTGAGCGCGCAACGCTCACCATTTCCATCGCCGTCTGCGGCCTTGTCCGCGCGATAGGATGGGTCATAGGCGGCTTCGCGGCGTCTTAGGGAAGTAGCAATGCGCCGAGCCATACTGGTTGCTGTGGCCTTGTCTTTCTTCGTCATGGGCAAGGCGACGGCGGCGGCGTATGACGGGAACAAGCTCTTCGAGTATTGCGAGAAGACCGACGACGTGTCATTCGGATTTTGTTTTGGCTATGTTTCGGGAGTAGTGGATGCAACATTCGACGAGGGTCACTATTGTTGGTCAGCCCCCGGAGTAAAGTCCCAGCAATTGAAAGACGTTGTAACGCTTTGGCTCCGCGACCACCCTGAGAAGCGACATTTACCAGCGGATGAACTGGTCGCCACTGCGCTCAAGGAGAAGTTCCCCTGCAACTAGGCTGGGTCTTAGATCGAAATGGTTACCGAATGGAAGGTTGAGAAGGAAGGTGAGGTTTGGGTCCGCATCGATGATCGCCCACGGCTTCGCTACTTTGTGTACACCACACTGCCCAAATGACACCTGAAGCAGCTGCTGAATCGATCTGCGCCATAGTTAAAAACAGTGGCGAGGACGGCAAGACCATGATGCGTCATGCCTTATGGAGGTTTTTTGAAAGAAAGCATGGTTCCGTTTCGGAAGAGGACTTTGCTGAGGGGGTTAATCTTGCGGTGAGCGATGGACGGCTCAGGGCCACTGAGGTCCAAGTCTGGCTACTAAAATAGGACCGCGCGAATTAAGCGCCTCCATCGGCATAAAATGGCCGACCGTCCGATGACCCCGTGATACCTAAGAGGTGCCTTTCGGCCGTGTACGACGATCCTGACGCTTCATCCTCCCGGTGGAAGCAGTGATCGGGCTCATTCCGGTTTGTTTTGGTTCCACTGCCTGATTTGGCTCATCAGTGTTTCCGCCATTCTCGTAAGCTCCTCATCGCGCCGATCAGCAGCGCGGGTCTGGGCACTGACGCGGAACACGGTGTTGCCCACCGGGCCCTTGCGGTAGAGTGCGCCGCCCTCCTCCCAGCTGTCGCCCATGCGTTTGGTTTTCAAGAAGGCATGGCGCTCGCGCGTCTGTGCGGTTGAGGGTATGCGTCTGACGGTGACCTGAACTTCGAGGCCTGTGTCGCTGTCGAGTTTGATGGTGGGTTTCACCCCCCGACCTGGAGAGTCATCCATCACCCCTCGACCTTCTTCACGTCGGTCGCGAATAGCTTCCCATCGCTTCTCTGTCCGATTTCAAACATCACCCGCGTGCCAACCAGCTCGCCCGTGTCCTCGACGTTCAATCCAGCATCCGCCAGGGCGCTCCCGTGGACGAAGATATCGTTGATACCGTTGGCATCGTCCCGCCTGATGAACGCGTAGTAGCCACGCGAAATAACCTTGCGAATTGTTCCACCGATCATCGTCACCTCCCGTCGAAATACGCGACGATGGCGTGACGCTCATCGGGCTCCAAACAGTTTTCGACCCATTCCTTCCAGAGCTTGATCTCCTGGTCGGTGAGCGAATTCGAAGTCGGCAATCGCCGCCAGTCCGCGGCCCTTTGCCGGACTGATACGAAGCCGGTCGTATATTTTGGTCTGGATGCTGGCGGACAGTTGGTTCTCAAACTTGAACCTGAAGGTGTCAGCATCATCAGCGCGCGACAGGATGTCTGTCACCGCAGCTTGAGCCTGCGCGATATTGCGGTCGACGCCACCCTCCTTGGCCCAACGCTCAAGCAGCGCGGGGTCGAGATCCTCAGTGGTGTCCCGAAAGTCAGGGCGACTTTCTGGCACCTCGATCAGAGAAGTGCGTTGGCCATCGCCCCAATCCGCATGGCGTTCGGTTGGAACGAACACCGTTGGCTCGGCAGGGACGACCGAGCGGTTTTCACCACCGGGTCCCCAGTCCTGGCGGTCGATGGGATCTGTCATGTTAGTTCACCTTCACTGGATATTGCCGCAGCACTTCCGCCTTGGCCTGATCGGGGCTGGCGTAGACCGTGTCGCCTAACCTTGCACCCGACTTCCGGTTGACGATCGCGTAACCACCGGGGAACGGTTCGACCAGGTAGGTCTCGTCGCTGTAGAGCCCGGCATCTTTCGGATCGGGCAGCGAGATGATGGTCGGCCTCACCAGCACCACGCGAGACATGTCGGCGAAACCAACACGAGCCTCCAACGCCCAAGTGCCGTCAGCCGACAAGCAAAACACTTTGTCGAGACGCCGCAGTGCGAAGGCAGGATTTTGCTGAAGCAGCTTCCAGCAGTCGTGTGGGTGATTTGTCAGATCCTGCGCCACGAGTTCTTCTGGCAAAATGATGTACGCGTCACGCCATGCCTGACCTTGGCTCTGCCAATACTTGCCCGCACCCTCGGGCTGCGCCTTCGGGTGAATTGCCGGAACGACGCGGGGAGCAACGTCCTCCTTCGCAGTTTCAGCAACATTCGTTTTGGTGGCCATTTCAATCACTCCATTGTTCAGTCGGTGACCAGGGGAAAAATATGTCGCGTTACGTAGTCATTCTCACTTTCAGACCAGAGATCCGTAGACTTCATATGGCCGGCGAGCCATTCCTGATTTCCGAGTTTTTGGTGGTGGCCTTCGATCGAGCCCATCACTGATGCGACACGCATGCCCAATCTCTTGGCAAGGTCGGCTCCGGAGAATGCGATCGGCACGCTCTTGCCGGAGATGCGCTGCGCGGTGCTCACCATTTCCTTTGCACCATTGAGAGCGCGTGACAGAGCGTTCGCCGCGGCGCGCGTGGCGTTCTCAGCGTCCCTAATGGCGGACAAGTAATTGGCAGCCTGGCACCAAGCTCTGTTTTCAGATCCGCTATATGTCCGACGCGAGTTGCTTCGGCCACCTCACGATCTCGTTTCACCCGTTCGCTCTCAACATCGACAAGGGTGGCAAGAGCGATCTCGGCCTCGGCGAGCTCGATGCCGTCGAATGCCACTCCGTCGAGAACGGCTTTACAGCGTTGAGCGCGGAGCGCAGCGATGCGAGATGTCAGCTCTTCACGATTATTTTGCATGGACATTATTTTGAATTCTCCTGCTGGAATACTTCACAGGCAGCTAGCCTGCGAGAGAGAGAGCGACTAAGTGGAATCCGGTTTCGCCGGTTAGCCGGACACTATTTTACACAGGGCTCACATTGCCCTTGGTTTGAAGGCCTGGCCTACGCCGGTTTGTCGGTCGCTTTTTCGCGCTGGATGTACATCAGCGCTTTGTTGATGGCTTGGATTGATTGGCTGCGGCTCAGACCGTGGCGCTTGCCGATGCTGGCCTTAAGGGCTGATAGCGACTTCCCTTGATTGCCGTTCGCTCTCTGTCGGAACTCGCGCGCCATTTCGTTGTCGCGCTCACGATTGGCCCCAGGCTTACGCCCGCCGCGTTGAGCGCCAACCAATGAAAGAATCCCTACCCGGTATTCGCGTAAACGTTCCATGTGTTCCAGCAACTCGCCGAGGCGAATTGCCGTAACGATTGCGCTGTCCCCGTCCTTATCGGCTCGCTCCTCCTGTAATCTGACGACTACGAGGAGCGTTTCTGTCGTAGCATCTCTCTCCCACTCGCCGGCACCGCCGGTACCCCCTAGCTGCTCAATGATAAGTACGGCTGAGTTGGCGAGGCTGAGATCATCGCTGAAGTAACGACCCAGGTCACAGTCCTCCTTAAGAAAGCGAACGCAATCCTGCTTAAGCTCCTCAAGCCAACTATCGATCTCTCGCGCCGTCCTTTGCGGCCCCATCACAGCGACCTCACATTGGAGGGCGCGACCATGCCATATGTCGGAGCCTTGCGGTGATCTCGTCCCGCACGTAGGACGTGGCCAGATGGCCGTAGTGCTTCTCGACCATGAGTGTGTTGGAGTGACCCAAGCTCTGGGCAACAACAAACAGGGGGATGCCAGCCATGACCGACAGGCTCGCCCAGGTGTGGCGTAGACCGTGGAAGCCGATCGGTGGGTCGATCTTGGCGCGCTTGCAAGCCACCCTCATAGGCTCGCTCTGGTTCGTCTTCTTCCACTCACGGCCGAGTAGGAGCGCAGTGCGGGGGCGACCAACCGCAAGCTGACGGAAGAACTCACGCCCCTCCTCTGTAAGAATGATGCGGCGGTCTTTGCTGGTCTTACTCTTGCGGACGTGCAGCGTGCCCGAGGCCTCATCGAAGTCGGACACTTGGAGGCGGGCGAGCTCGCTGTAGCGCGCGCCGGTTTGCAGAGCTGCGTGTACCAGGGCGCGGAAGTCACCCTCGCAGGCATTGATCAACCGCCTGCACTCGTCGGGAGTGAGGTAACGCGCACGGGCGACATTGACGCCTTCGAAGGGCTTAACGCGCGACCATTCGTCTTTCGACTCGACGCCGGTCTTCTTCTTCTCATGCCAAGCGTGGTTCAGCGCCGCCTTGAAATAGGCCAGACACCTATTCGCTGATACCTGTCGCTTGCGAGCGACTTCGGGATCGGCAAGGTCGCCGTTCCGGTATCGAGCGGGACGTTTGGATAGATCGCGGAGCCACTTGCGCAACTGCCCAGCCTCGAGCTCGTTGACGGGCTTGTCGCCGAAGGCAGGGATTACAAAGGCAGCCAGGCGCTGCTTGGCGTCAGAGTAGGAGGGCTTTTCAGAGAGGTACTCGAGGTAATCGCGGACAGCGTCCTTGACGGTGTAGGCACCCCTGCGGCACCCGGCCTGAACTTGCGCGCCTCCTCCTGCGCCTGCCAGAAGTTAAAGACATCGCTGCCGTTGGCGTCCTCGGTATCATCGGCGTGGCCGATGGTCTCCGTCTTGTATTGCTGATCGCCAACATAAAGGCGGACCACCCACATGCCGCCGACCTTGTTCTTGCGATAACCGAGATGCAGGCCCTTGCCGATTGCCTTGGCCCAGTACGGCTTGCCACGCGGCTTGAGCGTCTTACGGCGTCTCGCTGTCGAGCTCCCGGTCCTTGATCCTGCGTGGCATGTGGCCCTCCTATCCAACTTTGTCTAATATACGGGCCTAGACAGTTGGACACAAGAGGTATGGGTAGGGGCAAGAACCTTTATTTACTGCGACATTCGTGGATAGCCAGGAACACGAAATTTGGATTGAGACAGCGGCACGGGAGCAGTCCTCTCGCCTCGAAGCGCGGAAAGGCGCCTAGCCTCGTACTTCCTTGCCCTTGGCCGCTACGGGCTTGCCGACGATGGTGGTGATCAGGCGGTCGGCTTCGATCAGCCGCTTAGCCACGCGCTTGATGTCGTCGAGGGTGACCGCCTCGACCAACGCATTCCGCTTGCCGACATAGTCGATGCCGAGATCCTCGATCTGAATCCACAGCAACTGGTTGGCGATGCCCGAGGAGGATTCGAACCTGAGGGCGTAGGCGCCGGTAAGGTAGCTCTTGGCGCCGGCGAGTTCCGCTTCGGTGGGGCCCTGATCGGCGAGGCGTTTCAGCTCGCTCTCGATCACTTCGAGCGACTGGCCGACCGCCTCGTTCTTGGTGGCGACGTTGCCGATAAAGACGGCTCCGTGCTGGTAGGGGTAGAGATTGGAATAGACCGAGTAGGCGAGCCCGCGCTTCTCGCGCACCTCCTCCATCAGCCGCGAGGCGAAGCCGCCGCCGCCAAGGATATAGTTCAGCATATAGGCCGGCATGAAATCGTCGTCTTTGCGCGCGATGCCGCGATGGCCGAATTGCACCACCGATTGCGGCACGTCCATCTCGATAATCTCGCGATTAGGTCCGAGCGGCGGATTGGCGTCGGCAACGGGCGCGAGCGTGGCATGCGCCGGCAAGCCTCCGAACACATGGTCGAGCACTTGGCCGAGCGTCTTGGCGTCGATGTCGCCGACCACCGAAATGACGAGCTTGTCGCGGGCGAAGACGCGATCGGCATAGTCCTTCAGGTCCGACGGCTCGATGGCGGCGATCGAGGCCTTCGTGCCCTTGATCGGCCGCCCGTAAGGGTGATCCTGAAAGGCGAGGCGATCCCAGGCGAGCGCGGCCACGGTCTCAGGGTCGTTCTCGTCGAATTTCAGTCCGGCCAGAATCTGGGCGCGCACGCGTTCGACCGCGTCCTGATCGAAACGCGGTACCGTGAGCGCCAGCCGCAGCAGATCGAACACCTCGTCTTTGTTTGCGGTCAGCGTCTGCACGCTGCCGAGCATGACGTCGCGGCTCGCGTCGAAATCCATGCGCATGGCGAGCGCCTGCTCGCGCTCCTGGAACGCGATCGCATCGAGCGGGCCAGCGCCCTCATCCATCATCGAGGAGATGAAATAGGCGAGGCCGTCCTTGTCATTGGGATCCTGGGCCGCGCCGCCGCGAAAGGCGAAGCGCATGGCAATCAGCGGATTGGCGTGGCTTTCGACCAGCCATGCTTCGATGCCGCCGGGGCTTACCACGCGCTCGATCTTCATGGTGGCAACCTCAGCCGCCGGCGCGGCCGAGACGATCAGGGCCGCCACGGCAAAGCCCGCGCCATGCCGCAACAGTGAGCGAAGGACCGGCACGCCGGGCGCCATCGCTCTTAAGACTTGCCTTTGTTGGCTGGCGCATTGGCCCGCTTTCCACCCATCGAGCTCGCGTGTCCGGGAGCGGGCAGCAGATATCCGGTGACCGAATTGTTGTCGACCAGATATTTCCGCGCCGCCGCGCGCATATCCTCGACGGTCACGCGTTTCAGCCGGTCCGGCCATTGCTCGACATCGGCGACGGTCATGCCGGTCGCAAGCCGCCAGCCATAGTGGCGCGCCATGCGCGACTGGCTGTCGGAGGTGTAGACGAACTCGGCGATGTAGGAGGCGCGCGCCCGGTCGAGCTCTTGCTGCGTCACGCCGTCCTGGCGCAGGCGCTCGATCACGGCGTCGATGCCCGTGTCGAGCTCTTCGGCGCTGACGCCCTCGGCGGCGACGGCATAGAAGCCGAGCCGGCCCGAATCGAGGCCGGAATCGGAGTACCAGCCGCCGGCATTGGCGGCCTTTCTGCCCTCGACCACGAGGCTCTTGTAAATCTTGCTGACCGGGCCGGTCGCGGCGACGCGCATCAAGAGGTCGAGCGCTTCGGCTTCGCCCGGCGCGGCAGAGGCGTAGCTCGGCGCCAAGTAATAACGCTGCACCGTGATGCGTCCGGCGCGCGGGTCCTCGAGCGTCACTTTCACAGGCGCGGAATGCGGCGGCTCTTGCGGCCGGGCGCGGCCGTTCACCGCCTCGTTCGACGCAAGCTTGCCGTAGGTCGCCTCGGCGAGCCGCCTAACCTCCTCGGGCTCGACGTCGCCCGCGATCACGAGGATCGCGTTGTTCGGCGCGTAGAAGCGCCGGTAGAACGACAGCGCGTCGTCGCGATCGAGCGCCGCGATCTCATGCTCCCAGCCGATGATGGGAATGCCGTAGGGATGCTTGGCGTAGAGCGCCGCCATCATCTGCTCTTGCAGGATGCTGCCGGGGTCGTTGTCGACGCGGCTGCGGCGTTCCTCGAGGATCACATCGCGCTCGGTGGCCACGTCCTCCTCGGTGAGGCGCAAATTCGCCATGCGGTCCGCTTCCATCTCCATCACCGTGGGAAGACGGTCCTTGGCCACGCGCTGAAAATAGGCGGTCACGTCATGATTGGTGAAGGCATTATCCTCGCCGCCGTTCCGCGCGACGATCTTCGAGAACTGAGCCGCCGGAATGAGATCGGTGCCCTTGAACATCAGATGCTCGAGAAAGTGCGCGATGCCGGAGGAGCCTCGCGGCTCGTCGGCTGCGCCGACGCGGTACCAGATCATCTGGGTGACGACCGGGGCGCGGTGATCGGGAATGACGAGGACCTGGAGCCCGTTCTTGAGCTTGAACTCGGTCACGCGCGGGGCGCTGTGCGCCTTTTCCACCGCCGCGCCGGCGACCGCGAGCGAAGCCAGGCTGAACGACGCAACGAGCGCGCCGATACGGGGGTCGATGGCCGGAAGAAGCTGGTCGAAGATCCACATCATCATCGTGCAAGACCGGGAGTTGAGAGCGATGCGAGGCGGGCTGCCGAGCGCTTGTCCGCCCTCTCCGTTCACATTTCAGGCTTCGCGCCGTTATTTTCAAGCCAATTCGGCCGAACGACGGCGCCTGAAACCTAAACTCTTTGTCAGTATAGGGCGCTCGGGTTCTTGTAGCTCTCGGGCGCGGGCGGATTGAAGGGATCGTCGGTCTTCTCGATATCCTGCGACACGTGAGGCTGGAGCGGCTTCGGCTTTGCGGTGGCGACGTCCGCAGGCGCCTTGTCCGAAGGATCGGGTTCAGGAACTTCCTCGACCGGCGGGCCTTCCTTGTCCTTGGCGAGCCACCGATCGATCAGGGTCTTCTTGCCGATATAGGGATGGAGCGGATCCTGCGGGCGTCGCTCCGCGGCCTTCTTATCCTTCTCCGCCTGGAGAATCTGCTTTTGCGTCGCTTCCGGGTTCGTCGGCCAGTCCTGGCGCGCCGCGGCAGCGGCAACGCCGTTTTGAGGCTCGGGAAGCGCCTTGGGGTTGGGCGGAAGCAGAAGCGGCGGCCGTTCGGCCATGCGCACATCGGGCTCCTTGCGGTCGCCCGAAACCCCCATGTAATCGAAGATCTTGCCCTGGAACTCGACGCCGCCGCAGCCGGCGAGCGCCAGCGTTGCCGCGGACGACCACGGCAAGGAGCGCCGCCCTTATTGGGCGGATCCTGCGGAAATTGTGCCCCAAGGTTCCCCCTCGAGCCCGGGAAATCCGGGATTCCCTACATTTTAGAAGGTTTTCCGGCCTTTTTGTGACCCCGGAACAATGACTCATACAGAAGTCCGACCACACCGGCAACAATGGCGGCGTCGGCGATGTTGAACACGTACCACTGGAAGCCAAACACATGCAGGGAGAAGAAGTCGGCGACGGCGCCGTAAGCGATGCGATCGATGACGTTGCCGATGGCGCCGCCAATGATGAGGCCGATCGAAACGGCCCCAAGCGGCGTCGTGACCCGCGCGAGCCAAGCCGCGAGAGCGAGACTCGCGGCGAAGGCGAACACGATCAAGCCGAAGCGTCCGAGCGCGCTCGCCTGCGGCAGGAGCCCATAGCTGATGCCCTGGTTCCAGACGAGCACGAGATCGAAGAAGGGCGTGATCGTGACGACGCCCTTGGCGCCGATGTCATAGACATAGAGCATCCACGCCTTATGGACCTGATCGACAAGCGCGGTCGCCGCGGCAACGCCGAGGCCGAGCGGCGACATGGGACCCCATAACCAGTCTCGCGGCATCGCCCTACCTCGCGCCGGAGCGGCGCGCATCGAATTGCCTCACGGCTTTGGCGTCGCGCAAGGAGAGCTCGGGGAACTCGGGATCGGAGCCGACCTCTTGGAGGATCTTCCACGACCTTGCGCATTTCTTGCCCTTGGCGGGCTCGAACACGACGGCGACGCCCTTCACGTCATCGAGGCGGAAAGCATGCGCCGGCCCCTCGCCCGCCAGAAGCTCCGCACCGCTCGTGATGGCGATCTCGGCAAGATCGATACCGTCGAGCGCCGCGCGGAGCCGCGCATCGGCGACGTAAATCTTGGGTGACGCCTCCAGGCTCGAGCCGATGCTCCCCTCTTTCCGCTTGACCTCGAGCGCGCCGGTGACGACGCGCCGGAGCTCGCGAATGTTGCGCCATTGCGTAAGAAGCGCCTCGTCGCGCCATGAGGGCGGGATTTCGGGAAATTGACGCAAATGCACCGAGCCGCGATCGCCGGGGAAGCGGTTGAGCCAGGCTTCTTCCATGGTGAAGCAGAGCATGGGCGCAAGCCAGGCGGTGAGCGCGCCGAACAAGTGGTCGAGCACGGAGAGCGCCGCGCGGCGCGTGACGCTGTCATGCGGATCGCAATAGAGCGCGTCCTTGCGGACGTCGAAATAGAAGGCGGAGAGATCGTTGACGCAGAAATTGAGAAGCGCATGGAACACGCGCCTGAAGTCGAACGCGTCGTAGCCGCCGCGCACGGTTTCGTCGAGCTCGGCGAGCTTGGCGAGCATGTAGCGTTCGAGCGCGGGCATTGCGTGGTATGGCACGGCGAGCTCGGGCCGGTAATGGGCGAGATTGCCGAGCAGGAAGCGCAGCGTGTTGCGGAGCTTGCGGTAGGACTCGATATTGGCCTTGACGATCTCGGGACCGATGCGGAGGTCCTCGGCGTAATCGGAGCTCATCGCCCACAGCCGCAAGATTTCGGCGCCGGATTGGCGGATGACGTCTTGCGGCGCGACCACGTTGCCGAGCGATTTCGACATCTTGCGCCCATCCTCGTCGACGACGAAGCCGTGGGTGACGACGGCGTCGTAAGGCGCGCGGCCGCGCGTCCCGCACGATTCCAGCAGCGAGGACTGGAACCAGCCGCGATGCTGGTCGGACCCTTCGAGATAGAGCGCGGCGGGCCATTCGAGATCGAGCCGCTTCTCCAGGACGAAGGCGTGGGTCGAGCCCGAGTCGAACCAGACATCGAGAATGTCGCCAGCCTTCTCCCATGCGGAGGGATCGGCGACGAGGCCGGTGAGGAAGCGCTCGGTCGCGCCGCCTTTGAACCAGGCATCGGCGCCTTCGGCGCGGAACGCCGAGAAGATGCGCTCGATCAGCTCGGTCGAGCCGTTGAAGCCTGAGCGCGGGATGACCTCGCCCGTCTCCTTGTGGCGAAACACGGTGATGGGGACGCCCCAGGCGCGCTGACGCGAGACGACCCAGTCGGGCCGCGTCTCGATCATGCCGGTGATGCGGTTCTCGCCTTGCGGCGGCACGAAGCGCGTGGCGCCGATCGCAGCGAGCGCGCGGCTCCGGAGCGTGCCCTGGCTCGAATTGCCCGGGGTTGCGAGCGACGGCAGGCTTGTCCATGGCGATGAACCATTGCGGCGTGGCGCGGAAGATCACCGGCTTCTTCGACCGCCAGGAATGCGGGTAGTCGTGCTTCAGGCGCGCGCGCGCGATCAGCGCGCCGGCATCGCTCAAGGCCGCGATCACGGCTTGGTTGGCGTCGCCGAACTTGCCCTTGTCGTCAACCACGCGCTTGCCTTCGAAGCCGGGCGCGTCCTTGGTGAAGAAGCCGGCCTCATCGACCGTGAACGGGATTTTGGTGGCGATGCCGCGCGCTTCGAGCGCGCCGCGATGCTCCTCGAAGACTTCGAAGTCCTCGGTGCCGTGGCCGGGCGCGGTGTGGACGAAACCCGTGCCGGTGTCGGCCGTGACGTGCGCGCCGGGGAGCAGCGGCACGTCGAAATCGTAGCCACGCCCGCGCAAGGGGTGGGCGAGCGTCAAGGCTTCGAGCGCCGATGCCGGCAGACGCGCCAAGCGCCGCCAGCCGGTCACGCGCGCCGCGGCGAACACGTTCTCCGCCAGGCTGTCGGCAAGGATCAGCCGGTCGCCGATCTTGGCCCAGTTGTCGTCGGGCGCCTGCGTGACCTCGTAGAGGCCGTAATCGATGTCCTTCGAGAAGGCGACGGCGCGGTTGCCGGGAATCGTCCACGGCGTCGTCGTCCAGATGACGATTGAGGCGCCTTCGATCTCTCCGACGTCGAGTTCGGCGCCCGGCATAACTCAGCACCGGAAACTTCACATAGATCGACGGGCTCTCGATCTCTTCGTATTCGACCTCGGCCTCGGCGAGCGCGGTGCGCTCGACCACCGACCACATGACCGGCTTCGAGCCGCGATAGAGCAGCCCGTTCATGGCGAACTTCATCAGCTCCGCGGCGATGGTCGCCTCGGCGTCGAAGCCCATGGTCGTGTAAGGGTGCTTCCAATCGCCCACGACGCCGAGCCGCTTGAATTCCTCGCGCTGCACGCCGAGCCAATGTTCGGCGTATGCGCGGCACTCGGCGCGGAAGGCGATCATGGCGTCCGGGTTCGACAGGTCGGGCTTCGACTTGCCCTTGGCGCGATAATTCTCCTCCTCGACCTTCCACTCGATGGGAAGCCCGTGACAATCCCAGCCCGGCACGTAGTTCGCGTCCTTGCCCATCATTTGCTGCGAGCGGACGACGACGTCTTTCAGGATCTTGTTGAGACCGGTGCCGATATGAATGTTGCCGTTGGCGTAAGGCGGGCCGTCATGCAGCACGAAGGTTTCGCGCCCTTGGGCGTCCTCGCGCAGCCGGTCGTAAAGGCCAAGCTTCTCCCAGCGCTTGCAGTAGCTCGGGCTCGCGCTCAGGCAGCCCGGCCCTCATCGGGAAATCGGTCTCGGGCAGGAACAGCGTCTCGCTCCAGTCGCGGCCGGTCTGCGGCTTCAGCGCTTCGATCCGCTCGAGGAGTGATCTGGGCTGGCGCTTCGGGGTCTCGATCGCGGGCGAGAGAGCTTTCGCTTGCGACTCGGACCTTGCGCTTCGGCGCCGCTTTCGCCTTCGGCGTCGCCCGCGCTTTGGGGCGCGTCTTGCGCTTGAGCGGCTTCGTTTTGGCGGATGCCGCTCGCTTGCGCTGGGGCGCGGCGGCCTTCAGGGATTTCGCCTTGCGCCCCGTCTTGGCCTTCCCCTTCGGCTTCGCGCGCGCCCGCGGTCTTGGCCGCGGTTCTCTTGTTCTTTGTGCTTTTGGCCATGTTCCCTGCTTTTCGATTCGGGTCCGCGATCCGCGTCCCCGCGGCGTTCTAGCAATCGCCCTTCGCCCATGCCAGGGCCTTCGTGCCGGTCATGCAATGCGGGTGGGGTCAGAGCGCGGGCGCTGGACTTCGCGAGCGCGCGGGCGAGAGGGAAGCGCGCAATCGGGTCGCTTCTATCGATCTTTGCCAGCACCGCGCGCGCGCGATCGGTGTCGTCGCGCATCTGGGCGGCGAGCGCCTCAGGCGTGGCGAAGGTTGCATCGGGACGCAAGAACGCGATGAACTCGACATCGACCTCCTTGCCGTAGAGGTCGCCGGCAAAGTCGAGGAGATAAGCTTCGAGAACGGGCTCGCCCGCGCCGAAGGTGGGACGCACGCCGACATAGCCCGCGGCGTGATGGCGGCCCGCGCCGTGATCGACGCGCATGGCATAGATGCCGTGACGCACGTCCTGTCCCGGGGCGAGAGGCAGGTTCAAGGTCGGGAAGCCGAGCCCTTTGCCGCGGCCCGCGCCCGCGCCGACCTGCCCGCGCACGCGCCACCAATAGCCGAGCTGCTCGGCTGCGTCTCTCACCTCCCCTTGGCGGAGATGCTCGCGGATCCGGCTCGAGGAGAAAGATCGCGCCGCCCTCGCCCACGGGCGCCACCACGTCGACGCCGAAGCCAAGGTCGCGCCCGAGGATTGCAAGCTCCTCCGTCGTGCCGGTGCGGCCCTTGCCGTAGGAGAAATCGTGGCCGACGACGACGTGGCTCGCGCCGAGCCCTTTCGCCACCACCTCGGTCGCGAAGGCGTCGGCGCTCAAAGCGGCGAGATCGGCGTCGAAGGCGATGACGAAAGTCTGGTCGAGCCCGAGCGCCTCAAGCAGTTCGAGCTTCACCGGCAGCGGCGTCAGCCGGAAGAAGGGCGTTTCCGGCGCGAAGAATTCGCGCGGATGCGGCTCGAACACCACCGCGCCGGAGCGGCGGCCCTCGCGCTTTGCAATTGCGATCGCCTCGCCGAGAACCTTCTGATGGCCGCGATGCACGCCGTCGAAATTGCCGATGGCAAGCGCGGCGCCTTTCAGCTTCTCCGGCACGTCCCGAAGGAAGCGGACAATCTCCATCGCGGGCCTTCGATCCGAAGCCTATTGGCGCGGCGTGCGGCGATCGACCATCATCACCGCCTCGCCCTCGAGCACGGTCTTGCCGTTGACCGCGCAGTCGCATGCGAGCGTGGCGCGGGCCTTGTCGGCATCGAGGTTGGTGATGCGGAGCGTGGCCACAACCTCATCGCCGATATAGACCGGCGCCTTGAACTTCATGCTCTGGGAAAGATAGATGCAGCCCGGGCCCGGAAGCTTGGTCCCGAGCACGGTCGAGAACAGGCTTCCGGTGAGGAAGCCGTGCGCGATCCGCTTCTTGAAGATGGTGCGCGAGGCGAAATCGTCGCTCAGATGCACCGGGTTGACGTCGCCCGAGAGCTCGGCAAAGGCGAGAATGTCCTGGTCGGTGATCTTCTTGCTATAGCTCGCCTCCATGCCCACGGAGAGGTCTTCGAGATAGTAGCCGTGTCCGAGGGTGCCTGCGCCGTTTCCATTCGTCGTCATCGTGCGTGTTCCTGCTTCCCTGTCATTGTCCGAGGGGAACCTAGCGAAGCCCTTGCTGCACCGCAATACTGACCAAGCCCCGCCTACCAGACGAGGGCGCGCATGGCGGCGATCGGGCGCGGGTTCGCCTGCGCGAACAGCGTATCGAGATGCGGGGCATCGAGGGCGTCGGCGCCCGCCTCGCCGCCGCTGTTTGCCGGCGCATGCAAGCCGCTCGCGATGAAGAGCGAAGCGAAGCCCGCCCCCGCGGCACCAGCGATGTCGGTGTGAACGCCATCGCCGATGGCGAGGATTTCACTCTGCGGCACGACGCGCCCGGCGAGCGTGGCGATGGTCTCGCACGCAAGCGCATAGATCGGGGCGTAAGGCTTGCCGGCATAGACCACCGCGCCGCCCGCCTTCTCGTAGGCCGCGGCAAGCGCGCCCGCGCACCAGACGAGGCGGTCGCCGCGCTCGACCAGATGATCGGGATTGGCGCAGATCATCGGCAACTTGCGCGCGGCAAGCGCGCTCAAGAGTTCGGCGTAGTCCTCGGGCGTCTCGGTCTCGTCGTCGAACAGGCCCGAGCAGACGATGAGCTCCGACTGCTCTGGTCCCCCGAGCGTAACG
This sequence comes from uncultured Alphaproteobacteria bacterium, assembly GCA_963802845.1. Taxonomy (GTDB): domain Bacteria; phylum Pseudomonadota; class Alphaproteobacteria; order Rhizobiales; family Methyloligellaceae; genus Methyloceanibacter. The sequence continues at coordinate 176,872 of CAWDKA010000022.1, read as the reverse complement.
TCGATCCCGGCGAAAATGGGCCGGTCGCGCTCGGGCCCAAGATGAAAGACGGTTGCGCCCGCATGCTTTTCGAGTTCGTGGCGGGTGAGGTCGCCAGAGGTGACGGTCGCGTCATAGGCATCGTCGGGAACGCCGAGACGGCGAAGCTGGTCCTTGATTGAAGGGCTCGGCCGCGGCGAGTTCGAAAGCAAGACCACGATGCCGCCCTCTTCGCGAAAAGCTCGCGTCGCGGCAACCGCGTGCGAAAAGGCGCGGCGACCGTTATGCATCACGCCCCAGATATCGACGAGCCAGGCACGGTAACGCGGCCCCAACTCGCTGATCGTATCGAGAACAGGAATGTTCGCTGCTGCGACGTTCATTCACGCTCGGTTAGAGATAACGGCACGAGGGGTCAAGCGGCGGCCGCGACGATGACGGCAATCGGCTTTTGTGTAGTGCGGCATCCGCGCCTAGCCGACGAGGCCTGGCGGCGTGACCCTCAAGGAGACTAAGGTGCACCCTTTGCTCAAGATCGGTGCGGCGCTCGCGCTCGGCGGCGCGGTTTTCGCCTGCCCCGCTCTCTCTCCCCGGCGCTAGCCCTCCTGCTCATCACGGTCGAAGACGAGAGAACGCAGAGTCTGGCACGACTTGCTGCCGACGTCACTCCGCCTCCGCCGCCGTCGGCAGGAGGAAACGCCACCGGCCCGAGCGGCCCAAGGAGGGCAAAGGCTCCGGCGATATCGAGGAGCAGGAGCTGAAAAGAGGTCTGATCCCCGATAGACGCCCTAACATTCGAGCCCCGACGTCCTCGGGGCTCGCGCCTAGCCGGAGCGGACTACTTGTTTTTGCCCGCGCCTTCGATCTCGCGAAAGAGCGCCGGACTCATTGGCTTCGGCTTGCCGAACAGGTCGCCCTGGGCAAGCTCGATGCCGCGATCGAGCAGCCGCGCCACCGTGTCCTCGTCCTCGACGTCTTCCACGATCAACTTGATGGCGAAGTCGTCGAGCGCGCGCTTCATGTCGCCGGCCGAGAACGTCCCGCCCTCCTTGACGCGGAGGAAGGCAGGCGCATCGACCTTGACGAAGCGGAAGGAGCGATCGCGCAAGCCGACGAAGTCGAGATCGAAATCGGCGACGTGGTCGAGCGAGAAACCATAGCCGAGCGCGGCGAGCGTCTCGAATGCGCCGAACTCCGTCGCCCCGAATCCGGAGATCGCGGCCTGGCTGACCTCGAAGATCAAGTTCTCGGAGAGCCCGCTATTCTCCTCCATGAACTCGACGAGCTCGGGGAAGAACTCCGGATCGAGCAAGGTGCTGGTTGAGACGTTGCAGAACACGGCCTTGATGCGCGACGTGGAACCGAGCCGCCGCAGCGTCTGGACGCTCTTGACCAGGAGCACGTTGTCGATGAGCGGCATCATGCCGGCGGCTTCGGCCGCGGGAAGATAACGGCTAGGACGGACCAGAGAATCCGTCTTGGTCCTGATGCGGGTAAAGGCCTCGAGGTAACGCGGCTTTCTCTCGGGCAGCGTCACCGTCGTGCGCAAATAGAGATCGACGCGGCCGGCCTCGATGCCTTGGCTGACGAGCTCAAGCATCTCGGCATCGCCGATGCCGGTGGTGTCGGCGACTTGTGGGAGTCCCGCTTCAGGGGCGGGCTCCGCTTCGCCCTTGATCGCAGCCTCCTCTTCGCTCTCGCCGTCGAGCACCAACTCCTCGGTTTCCTCGACCTCGACCACCGTGACGGTCACGGCCTTCCCCTCTTTCACCGGTAATGGCCCCGCGAAATCGTCCTCATCCAAATCCGGCTCGATCTTCCTGATCGCGACAAAGGGATCCACCAACGCCGCAGCTTCCTCGTCCCGGCCCGCGGGCACATCGGGGGCATCGGCCAGATCGCGCGACAATTGCTTGATCATGGCTTCGAGCCCCTTGAGCTCGCCCGCGATCTTGTCGCGTTGCGTTCTCGCGTCGCCTTCGAGGTCGGAGCGCAGGTTCTCGATCTTGGCATGCACCGCCTCGATCTCCTGCGACACGCCGGCGAAACGACTGACGCCGCTGCCGCGATCGCTGGCCCCATAATCGCTCACGGCCTGATCGAGCCGATCGATACGATCGGTGAGAAGATCGAGGCGGGACACGTCGTCCTCGACCTTGTCGATGCGCTGAAGGTCCTTGTCGATGACCTCGAGCGCGGCTTCAAGCTCATTGAGGCGGTCGGAACCGCCGCCGCCGGATTTGGGGGTGCGGGCCACCATCAGGTAAGAGGCGGCCATGACCATATAGAGCGCAGCGGAGGCGATCAGCGCCGGGATCTGGGCGATGCCGGAATGGAGAATGAGGCCGACGGCGAAAGCGGCCGCGGTAATGGCCATGGCGATGAGCACGATCATATCGAGCATGGCAAGGCCTCCCGAATTGTCGCTCCGGCTCGCGGCCATGGCTGTCGTGCGCGCCAAATGTTCACCCTCGCGCGAAAATCATGCGGCGACAGGCCCCTCTAAAGCAACTGTGATTTGGCCGCCGCGTCTTATGTTGATAGCAGTCCGCTGCGGCGAAACCAAGCCGCGAGGCTTCCCGGAGCTCGCGGAGCGCCCCGGGCTGCGGTTGAACGCCGAAGGCAAATCGTCAAATTTATGGGCTAGGTTCTCGGTCTGAACGCATTCGAAGGGCTCGCGCACCATGAAAATCAAGTTCGTTCCTGTCATCGGGGCCACCGCTCTGCTTGGCCTGCTCGCCGTCTCGGCGCCCGCCCGCGCCGCGGATCCGACCCCTGCCGATCTGGTCGATGCCTTGAACGGCGTGTTCGGCAAGCCGCAAGGCACGCGCAGCGGCCACGCCAAAGGATTTTGCCTCAAGGGTAAGTTCACGCCCGCGCCCGACGCCGCCAAGATCTCCAAGGCCGCGCATTTTACCAAGCCGGTCCCGATCACGGCGCGCTTCTCGCTCGGCGGCGGCAATCCGAATGCGCCCGACAATGCCAAGGGCAATGTGCGGGGATTGGCGATCCGCTTCGACCTCGGGGGCGGCGCTTACACCGATCTCGTGATGATCTCGGCGCCGATATTTTTCGTGAAGACTCCGGCCTTGTTCGTCGAGTTCCTCAAGACGGTCGGTTCGGGCGACAAGGCGAAGCTCGATGCCTTCTTCGTCGCGCACCCGGAATCGAAGCAACAAGGGGCCTGGCTCAACAGCCATCCGATCCCCGCAAGCTATGGCGGCGTCGATTATTTCGGCGTGCATGCCTTCACCTTCACCAATGCCGACGGCGCGAAGGCCCTCGTCAAATACAAGGCCATTCCCGATGCGGGCGAACTCGGACTGACGGACGAAGAGGCGGCGAGCAAAGGCACGAATTTCTACGAGGAGGAGATGAAAGAGCGTCTCGGCAAGGGTCCGGTCTCCTTCGAGCTCGTGGCCATCGGCGGCCGTGACGGCGATCAGACCAGCGACCCGACGCAACGTTGGGACGATGAGGATGGCCGCCAAACGACGCCGCTCGGCAAGATCAGCATCGAGGGGCCCGCGCCAGCCTCGGTTTGCGACGCGTTCTCGTTCCTGCCAGGGAACTTGACCGACGGCATTGCCGGGCCGGCCGACGATCCCATCTTCCAGATCCGGTCGGCGGATTACGTCGTGTCGTTTACGCGCCGGCAGGCCCAATAGCACAAATCGGGTCCGCCGGAGGCCCCCTGCCTTGACAGAGCAGGGAGGCGACAGTATCTCCTGCCCAGCGCTTGGCACTCGCTTCGGTTGAGTGCCAATCCGGCACATTCCTTAATTTTCCAAGCACAGTTCGCGGAGCAAAATCCATGAAATTCAGACCCTTGCACGATCGCGTGGTCGTGCGCCGGCTCGAGGAGGAGCAAAAGACCAAAGGCGGGATCATCATCCCGGACACCGCGGCGGAGAAGCCGCAGACCGGCGAGGTGATCGCGGCCGGTCCCGGCGCCCGCGGCGAGGACGGCAAGCTCCAGCCCATGGGCGTCAAGGCCGGCGACAAGGTGCTGTTCGGCAAATGGTCCGGCACCGAAGTCAAAATCGACGGCAAGGAACTCCTCATCATGAAGGAGTCCGACATCATGGGAATTCTCGGCTAATCCCCCACCCCCTGCAAAATCCAAAAGTGAATCGGAGCGAAGTGAAATGGCAGCGAAAGATGTGAAGTTTTCGGCCGAGGCCCGCGAGCGCATGATGCGCGGCGTCGACGTCCTCGCCAATGCGGTGAAGATCACGCTCGGGCCCAAGGGCCGCAACGTGATCCTCGAAAAGTCGTTCGGCGCGCCGCGCTCGACCAAGGACGGCGTGACCGTGGCCAAGGAGATCGAGCTCGAGGACAAGTTCGAGAATATGGGCGCGCAGATGCTGCGCGAGGTCGCGTCCAAGACCAACGACACCGCCGGCGACGGCACCACGACGGCGACCGTGCTGGCGCAGGCGATCGTGCGCGAAGGCCTGAAGGCCGTCGCAGCCGGCATGAACCCGATGGACCTCAAGCGCGGCATCGACAAGGCCGTGATCGACGTCGTCGATGAGATCAAGAAGCAGTCGAAGAAGGTGAAAGGCTCCGACGAGATCGCCCAGGTCGGCACCATCTCCGCCAACGGCGAGAAGGCGATCGGCGACATGATCGCCGAGGCCATGCAGAAAGTCGGCAATGAGGGCGTCATCACCGTCGAGGAAGCGAAGAGCCTCGACAGCGAGCTCGAAGTGGTCGAAGGCATGCAGTTCGACCGCGGTTACATCTCCCCCTATTTCATCACTAATGCCGAGAAGATGGTGGCTGACCTCGAGAGCCCGTACATTCTGATCTACGAGAAGAAGCTTTCGGGCTTGCAGTCGCTCCTGCCCCTGCTCGAGGCGGTGGTGCAGTCGGGGCGTCCGTTGCTCGTGATCGCCGAGGACGTCGAGGGCGAGGCCCTTGCCACGCTCGTGGTCAACAAGCTCCGCGGCGGGCTGAAAGTGGCTGCCGTCAAGGCTCCCGGCTTCGGCGACCGCCGCAAGGCCATGTTGCAGGATATCGCCGTGCTCACCGGCGGCGAGCTGATCTCCGAGGATCTCGGCATCAAGCTCGAGAACGTCACCGTCGATATGCTGGGCAAGGCGAAGAAAGTGTCGATCACCAAAGACGACACCACGATCGTCGACGGCGCCGGCAAGAAGCCCGACATCCAGGCGCGCATCGGCCAGATCAAGCAGCAGATCGAGGACACGACCTCCGACTACGATCGCGAGAAGCTGCAAGAGCGGCTGGCGAAGCTCGCCGGCGGCGTTGCCGTGATCAAGGTCGGCGGCGCGACCGAAGTCGAGGTGAAGGAGAAGAAGGATCGCGTGGACGACGCGCTCAACGCGACTCGCGCCGCGGTCGAGGAAGGCATCGTGCCTGGCGGCGGCGTGGCGCTGCTGTGGGCCGCGAAGGCGCTCAAGACCAAGGGCGCCAACGACGACCAGGACGCGGGCATCAATATCGTGCGCCGCGCGCTCCAGGCTCCGATCCGCCAGATCGCCGAGAATGCCGGCGTCGAAGGCTCGATCGTGGTCGGCAAAGTGACCGATCAGAAATCGGCGTCCTTCGGCTACGATGCCCAGAATAACGAGTATGGCGATCTGATCGCCAAGGGCATCATCGACCCGGCCAAGGTGGTGCGCACGGCGCTGCAGGACGCGGCCTCCGTCGCTGGCTTGCTCGTGACCACCGAAGCGGGCGTCGCCGAGGCGCCGAAGAAGAAGGAAGAGCATTCGCACATGCCGGGCGGCGGCATGGGCGGCATGGACATGATGTAGTCCGCGCTTCGCAAAGCCGGTACGTCAACGGAAGGGGCGGCCTCACAGCCGCCCCTTTTCGCGTGCAAAGCGCCGCACTTCACTTGGGGCTTACGGAAACGTAATTTCCTCGAAAGCCGATTTTGGCCCTATCGTCGCACGGGCTCGCACGCCCCCGCGCCCCGGAGCCGCCTTCAGGAATGGCGAATTTCAAGACCACGCTTAAAGACTTCACCGGCATTGCCGTGCCCTATTTCCGGTCCGAGGACCGCTGGGCCGGGCGCGTGCTCCTCTCGGCCGTCATCGCGCTCCAGCTATTCCAGGTCTGGCTGAATGTCCAATTCAACACCTGGTACAACACCTTCTACACGGCGCTGCAAAACAAGGATTGGGACACCTTCATCTGGCAGATCGGGGTGTTCAGCCTGCTCGCCGCCTTCTTCATCGTGAGCGCCGTCTATCAGCTCTATTTGCAGCAATGGCTCCAGATCCGCTGGCGCAATTGGCTGACCCAGCGCTACCTCGGGCGCTGGCTCGGCCAGGGCACGCATTACCGCATGCGGCTCAAGGGCGATCAGGCCGACAATCCCGACCAGCGCATCGCCGACGACGTACGCGAGTTCGTGGACAACACGCTCAATATCGGCATTGCTCTGCTCGGCTCCATCGTCACGCTCGTGTCTTTCGTCGTGATCTTGTGGACCCTGTCGGCGACGACGCCGCTGATCATCGGGTCGAAGTCGTTCGAGATTCCCGGCTATCTGGTCTGGGCGGCGCTCATCTACGCCATTCTCGGCACGTGGGTGACCCATATCGTCGGGCGTCCCCTCATCAAGCTCAATTTCGATCAGCAGCGCTACGAGGCCGATTTCCGCTTCTCGCTGGTGCGATTGCGCGAGAACGCCGAGGAAGTCACCCTGCTCGCGGGCGAGGAAGCGGAAGGGGCGCGGCTCCGCGACCGGTTCGCATCGGTCATGCGCAACTGGTACGAAATCATGCGCCGGCGGAAGAGACTCACGTTTCTCACCGCCGGCTATTCGCAAGTCGCCATCATCTTTCCGTTCCTGGTGGTGAGCCCGGTCTATTTCTTCGGCAGCATGACCCTCGGCGGCTTGATGCAGATCGCCTCGGCCTTCGGCCAGGTGCAGAGCGCGCTGTCTTTCTTCGTCACCGCCTACACCTCGATCGCCGACTGGAAGGCGGTCCTGAACCGGCTGACCGGCTTCGAGGCCTCAATCAGGTGGGCCGAGGGGCTCGATGGTTCGGCGCCGCGGCTCGAATTCTTGACCGACGGCGGCAAGGCGCTTCTCGTCCAAGAACTCGCCGTCGGGCTTCCCAACGGACAGGAGATCGTGCGGCTTGCCGAACTCTCCATTGAACCGGGCGAGCGCGTTCTCGTCACGGGACCCTCGGGCGCGGGCAAGACCAGTCTATTCCGGGCACTTGGCGGGGTGTGGCCGTTCGGGTCGGGCTCGATCCGCGTGCCGCAAGGCGCAAGCGTGCTCGTCTTGCCGCAGCGCTCATACATGCCGCTCGGCACGTTGCGAGGCGCGCTTGCCTATCCCGGAACGCCGGATCAGTTCCCGGCGGAAGAAATCGAGGACGTTCTGAAAGCGGTCGGGCTCGGCGCGTTCACCGCTCAGCTCGACGACACGGCCTATTGGGCCGATAAGCTTTCTGGCGGCGAGCAGCAGCGGCTTTCGATTGCGCGCGCGCTTCTGCAAAAGCCGGAATGGCTCTTCCTCGACGAGGCGACGGGCGCGCTCGACGAGGCCTCGGAGGCCGCGCTTTATCACCTCATGATCGAGCGGCTGCCCAACACGGCCATCGTCTCAATCGGCCACCGCGCCAGCCTCGCCCCGTTCCACCAGCGCTTCTTCGCGCTGAAGCCCGACAAGACCGGCCGCCACCATTTGCGCGAAGTCCCGCCGAGCCGCGGAACCCCTGCCGGAAAGAGGCGTGAGCGCACCCTCGCCTAGCGTCAGTATCCTGGTTTTAGTCGCGCGCGCAGCCGCTTGCCGCGTCGAGCCCATCGGACGAGCCCCAATCGTTGGCCGGCACGCGGGGGAAGGACGCGCCGAACTCCTGCTTCACCATCTCGAATTTCGACGGCACGTTGGAGTTCGCCGGAAAATCCACGATCCAGAAATAGTCGTACGTGTTGCCCGGCCAGGTCTTGGGGACGCCGCGCAGAATGTCGAGCTTGAACAATTGGCGGAGCGTCACCGCCTCGTTCCCGAACTTTGCTTCGAGCGCTTCGCTGGCGATGTGCTCGTGCTCCCACACCATGACCACGGTCTTGCCTTCGAGCGTGGGATTGGCGAGTAGGTTGCGCGCGGCGTCTTGAGTGCGGTGGTTGAGCGCCTTGGTGAAGTCCTCACTGCTTTCTTGCGGCATCGCCGAATAGAGGATCACCGGCTTGTTCCAGCTCGCGACCGAAGGCGAAGTGAGCGCGGCGGTGTTGGGCGTGATGGCGAAGAAGAAGGCAGGCTCGTCGCCGCCGGCGAACAAGGATTTGATCGCATCGCGGCCGAGATAGGTGAGCGCCAGCGCCTTTGCCCTTTGCTCGCCGATCTCGCATTGCTTCCAGTCGTCGGCCTTCTCACCATGACGCAAGATGATGATGCGCGCAGGCGCAGAAACGGCCGATGACGCGCCGGCGGCAATGACGAGGGCGGCGATGAGAGTAAGGCGCATCAGCATGGCGGCGGAGACTAGCTTCTCGCCTTCAGCGCCGCCATAGGCCGCATCTTCAACTTCTTGTCATGCCTACCGGGGCCTGGCGCATCGTTAATCGACAGACGACAAGCGTTCGGCGATGGCGACGCGGAGCCTCTCCGCGTCCCTGCCCCACGCGGCGGCGCGCGAGGCGAAAAGATGCGCCTGCGACCTCAAGATCATGCCGTCCTCGAGAACTTTCAGGTGATTGACGCGGAGCGTCGTGCCGGTCGTGGTGATGTCGACGATCAGCTCGGCGGTGCCTGCCGCGGGCGTCGCTTCGGTCGCGCCCGCGCTCTCGACGATGCGATAGCCCGCCACGCCGTGGCTTGCGAAGAAGCGGCGCGTGAGATTCATATATTTGGTGGCGACGCGCAGACGCCTCCCGTGGACCGCGGCGAATTGCGCCGCCACGTCTTCGAGATCGGCCATGCGGACGACATCGATCCAGCAATCGGGAACGGCAACGACAACGTCGGCGCGGCCGAAGCCGAGCGGGACGAGGAACTCGACTGCGCCGTCAACATCGCCGATCGTCTCGCGGATCAGGTCTTCGCCAGTCACGCCCAAATGGACGCGCCCTGACTTGAGCTGATCAACGATCTCGGCCGCAGAGGCATAGACCACCTCGACATCGTCGAGGCCGGAAATTGCGCCACGATAGCGGCGCTCATGTCCTTTGTTGCGCAAGGCAAGGCCAGAGCGCGCGAAGAGATCGGCGGCGGCGTCCTTGAGCCGCCCCTTGGAGGGAATCCCGATCAGGAGCTTCGCCGCCATTACGACTTCCCCCTGACTGCGGCAAGGAGGCGCTCGGTGTGGATGGCCGAACCGATCGCCGGCACCTCGCGCGGCGCGCCGAGATCGGCCAAGAGTTCCGTCATAGCGGCCGCCGCCGGCGACGGCGTCGTCGAAGCCGGGCGACTCGATCTGAAACACGAGGCCCGAATAATATTCGAGGTCGCGGCCGAACTCCGTGGCGAAGGTCGCGCGCGCAAGATCGACGCCGCTCTGCTCGAGACGCGCGAGCCGGCGGGCGAAGGCGGAGAGCGAGGCGGAAAGGTCGAGGCCTGCCTCTTTGCCGAGCTCGGCCACGCGCTCGAGCGCCTTCAGGGGCGGCCCGGAAATCGCGAGGTAGGAGTCGATCACGACGGCGACTTCTTTCCGCAATGGTCCGGCGTCGAGATCGGCGGACTGGTCGAGCAGCCGCGCCGCGATCTCGCCGAGCGTGCGGTTGCCCGCGATCGGCAGGCCGTTTTCTTCGAGATAGGCGGCGACGCGCTCCTCGGCGCGGTCCTGCGTCTCACCGGCAAGCGCGCCTGCGAGCGCAAGCGCCGGGCCGTCGCCGTTCGGCCGCTCGCCGCGGCCAAGACGCGACAGAAGCGCGTGGAACGCCGCCGGGCGCCAGAAATAGTGCCTGAGCTTAAGCCGCCAGCGTTCCGGCAGCGCAAGCGCGTCGAGCAGCGCGTAGAACATGGCGATGTCGCCGAAGCGAAGCGCGAGCTGTTTCAGCCCGGCGCGGCGCACCGCCTCGACCGCGAGCAGCACGATCTCGACATTGGCGCTCTCCTTGTCGTCATCGCCGAAACATTCGATGCCGGCCTGGCGAAACTCGCGCGGGCGGGTGCGATTGTCGGCTTCGGGCTGAAAGCGAAACGCGGGACCGTTGTAGCAATAGCGGGCCGCGTCGCGACCATCGGGGTGACGCTCGAGATAAAGCCGCGACACCGGCACCGTCAGGTCGGGGCGCAAGCACAGCTCATCGCCCGCAAGATCGGTGAAGACGTAAGTGCGGCTCCGGATCTGCTCGCCGATGCGGTCGAGGAAGACGTCAGCGGGCTGAAGGATCGCAGGCGCAACTTGCTCGTAGCCTGCGTTGCGGAACGTGTCGAGCAGGGTCGCGGCCTGGGCTTCGAGAGCCTCGAATTCTTTGGCCGATTCGGCAGCCATGGCTCAAGCCTTGTGACGGGCAAGCACGGCCCGAACGGTCTCGACGAGTTTGTCTTCCGCTACGAGGCGTTGCGCTTCGGCCTGCTTCTTCAGGTAGTCTTCGCGATCCTCGATCCCACTGAGCGTCGCGCCGAGCACGAGATCCTTGACCTGCACGGCGCCGTTGGCTTTCTCGTCGCCGCCTTGGATGACGACGCAAGGGGAGCTTCGCCGGTCGGCATATTTCATCTGCGCCTTCAACCCGCCGTCGCCGAGATAAAGCTCGGCGCGAATGCCCGCGCACCGCAATTGCTGCACCATATTCTGATAGTCGGCGATGCGGTCGCGATCGAGCACGAGCACGATGACCGGGCCCTGCGTGGCGCTTCCCTTGAATTTGCCGAGGCGCTGAAGGCCGAACAGGAGCCGCGACACGCCGATTGAAACGCCGGTCGCAGGCACCTTCTCGCCGGTGAAGCGCTCGATCAGCCCGTCATAACGGCCGCCGCTCACGACCGAGCCGAGTCTCACGGGCTGGCCTCGCTCGTCCTTGATAGGAGCCAGAAGCTCGGCCTCGAACACGGGCCCGGTGTAATATTCCAACCCGCGCACCACCGTGCGATCAATCTTGATCCTGTCCGAATAGCCCGCGGCCACAGTCAATCTCCTGATTTCTTCCGTCTCGGCGAGCCCGGCCTCTCCGCTCGCCGATTGGCTGACGCCGAGATCCTTCTGATCGCCACTTTGATCGGGATCGATCATGGCGAGGATCGGCGCGATTTGCTTCGGCTTGAGGCCAGCACCCTTGGTGAAGTCGCCCGACTCGTCTTTGCGGCCCTCGCCCAAGAGCGCCCTCACGCCGTCAAGGCCGAGGCGATCGAGCTTGTCGATGGCGCGAAGAACGGCGAGGCGCTGCGATGGCGCCGTCACGTCGCTAGATTCGAGTACGCCGTCGAGAACTTTGCGATTGTTGACCTTCACCACATATTGCCCGCGCGGGACCCCGAGCGCTTCGAGCGTGTCGGCGGCGAGCATGCAGAGCTCGGCGTCGGCCGCGACCGACGAAGCGCCGACCGTATCGGCGTCGAACTGGGTGAACTGACGGAAGCGCCCCGGCCCCGGTTTCTCGTTCCGCCACACCGGCCCCGCCTGATAGCGGCGGAAGGGCTTCGGCAGGTTCTGATAATTCTCGGCGACATAACGCGCGAGCGGCGCCGTCAAGTCGTAGCGAAGCGAGAGCCATTGCTCGTCGTCGTCCTTGAACGAGAACACGCCCTCGTTCGGCCGGTCCTGGTCGGGAAGGAACTTGCCGAGCGCGTCGGAATACTCGATGGCGGGCGTGTCGAGCGGCTCGAAACCGTAGGATTCGAACACGCGCCTGATCGTGCCGAGCATGTCTTCGGAGGCGCGGATTTCGCCAGCGGAAATGTCGGAAAGGCCTTTCGGCAGGCGGGCCTCGGGGCGCGCGGGCTCGGTCTTCTTGCTCATTGTCAGGTATCGGTCGGGTGTCGATGTCCGAAGTCAGATATCAGAAATCAGATATCAGGTATCGGGTATCAGGTGTCTTAACCGCCCCTCCTGAACGCATCCCTCCCCTCGATGGGGAGGGCCGCTCAGCTTGAGCGAAGCCACTCGTGGCGGAGCGCAAGCTGAGCCGGGTGGGGCAAGGGCAGCGCCACCCCCCACCCGGCGCGCAATGTAGACAGCGGCACTCTTTTCCCTCTCCCCTCGTGGGAGAGGGTGCCCCGACGAAAGCCGGCGCGGGTGAGGGGGATTTCATTTTGCGACGCGGCTTCCACGCCACGCGTGTTTGCCGCTTACCCCTCACCGCGCTCGCCGCACGAGCGCGTGCTCTCCCCCAAGGGGAGAGCGGAAAAGAATTTGCATCTTGAAGGGGTGGCTAATCGACGAGCGCGGTCTGCTTGGCAAGCTCGACCAGGGATTCGATCGGGTGGCCTGCGTCCTTCAGCTTGCCGAGCGCCTCGGGCGCAGGACCGCCCGTGGCCCAATCGAGCATCTCGACGGTGTGGACGAAGGGGGCGGACGTACCACTCTGGAGCTGCGTCACGCAGCCGATATTGGCGGTCACGATCACGTCGGGCGCGACCTTGGCGATATTGGCGAGCTTGCGCTCGCGGAGCTCGCTCGAGAGTTTGGGCTGGAGCAGATTGTAAGTGCCGGCCGAGCCGCAGCAGAGATGGCCTTCGGGAATCTGGAGGATGTTGAACCCGGCCTGCTCGAGCAGCGACAGCGGGAGCGTATCGAGCTTCTGGCCGTGCTGGAGCGAGCAGGCGGCGTGGTAAGCGATCCGGAGTCCCGTCCACATCGTCGGCGGAACCAAACCGACGGCGTCGATGAACTCGGTGATGTCGCGCGCGAGCCCGGAGATATAGGCGGCGCGCTCGGCATAGCCGCGGTCGCGCGCCAGCAGGTTGCCATAGTCTTTGACCATCGTGCCGCAGCCCGAGGTCGTCATGATGATGGCGTCGAGCGGCTTTTCGCGGATGACGGCAGTCCAGGCGTCGATGTTGCGGCGGGCATAGCCGCGCGCTTCCTCTTCCTTGCCGAGATGGTGGACGAGCGCGCCGCAGCAGGTCTCGTCCTTGACTACGATGACATCGACGCCGTGGCGCCTGAGCAGCCTGATGGCGGAGCGGCTGATCGAGGGCTGAAGCACTTCCTGCACGCAGCCGAGCATCAGCGCGACCCGCTTCGCTTTCGGGTTCGTGCCGATCTCCGAGCGCGGCCGGGCGAGTTTGGTCTCGGGCAGGCGCGCCGGCACGAGCGCGAGCGCCGCCGCCGGCCGCTCGAGGCCGAGGCGGGCCAAAAGACCGCGGAGCGGCCGGGCAAGCCACCCGAGCGTGAGAGCGAGCCGGAAGCGGCGCGAATTGGGCAACACCTTGGCCAGGAGGAAGCGCAAGCCGTGCTGTTGCGGCGAGCGATGGCCCTTTGCCTCGATGCGCGTCCGGGCGAGATCGACGAGATGCATGTAATCGACGCCGCTCGGGCAGGTGGTCATGCAGGAGAGACAGGAGAGGCAGCGGTCGATGTGGTAGGTCATCGACGCCGTCACCTGGCGCTCTTCGAACATTTGCTTCATCAGGTAGATGCGGCCGCGCGGGCTGTCGCGCTCATCGCCCGTGAGCACATAGGTCGGGCAGGTCGCGGTGCAGAGGCCGCAATGCACGCAGCGCTTCAGGATCGCATCGGCGCGCGAGATGGTCGGATCGGCGAGTTGAACCTCGTTGAAACTCGTTTGCATCGGTTCCCGCCTATATCCCCGAATACATGCGGCCAGGGTTGAGAATGCCGACCGGGTCGAAAGCGCGCTTCAGCGCCGCCGTCAGCGCCATCAGCGGAGGATCGAGCGGCTGGAACACGTCGATGATGGTCCTCGCCTGCGCCTCGGCCCGGATCAACGTGGCATGACCGCCAAATTCGGCGAGGGTGCGGCGGATCTCGACGGCGCCGGCATCGGAGATTGGTGGCGTTTCGAGCCAGATCAGGCCGCCGGACCAGTCGTAGAAGACGCGCACGTCGATCTTGCGGGCCACCGCGCCGATCAGCTTGGTCGCGGTCGAAGGCGGTGTGGAAATGCGCCACAGCGGGCGCGACGATTTGTGGAACATCCGCAGCGTCTTGATCTCGTCCCAGAAGATGCGGCTCCGCATGGTGTCGAGTTCGAGCGCGGGCGCATAGGCCTGGAGCATTTGCTTCAAGCGGCTCGAACGATAGCGGGCGGACGCGGGAAAATTCTCGATTCTCACCGCGGTCACCGAGGCGCCGGCATTGGCGATTTCCTGGTCGGAGAAGTGCTCGGCAAGGGCGGCATGCATATGCACGGTGCCGGAGACCTCGAACGGCGTGCCAAGCGCCATGCACAAGGCCTGGACGCCGGTCGGATCGGTAAGACCGAAACAGAGAACGGTGCGTGTTTCGCGCTGGGCCGGAAGCACCTTCAGTGCAATCTCGGTCATCATGGCCAGCGTCCCCCACGAGCCGGCAAGGCCGCGGCCGAGATCGTAGCCGGTGACGTTCTTCATCACCCGCCCCCCGGATCTGATGGTTTCCCCGCGTCCGTTGATGGCCTGGACGCCGAGCACATGGTCGCGCGCCGAGCCCGAACGGATGCGCCTGGAGCCGGAGAAATTAGCGGCAATGACGCCGCCGATCGTGCCCTGGCCGGGTCCGAAGCCAAGCATCGGGCCGAGATCGACCGGCTCGAAGGGAAGCTCCTGGTCGTTCTCGGCAAGAAGCTGCTCGATCTCGGCGAGCGTCGTCCCGGCGCGGACGACGAGCACAAGCTCGCTCGGCTCGTAGATGGGCACGCCGACGAGATTCTCGGTGCTCAGCACGGCGCCGTGCTGCATCGGGCGGCCGATTTCGCGCTTGGTGCCGCGCCCCATAACCTCGATCGGCGTCCGCGTGTCGGCCGCCTCGGCGATGAGGTAGGCAAGCTCCTCGACATTGTCGGGAGCGTGAAAGCCGACACGCATATGCCCGGTCACGGTTGACCTCGCGCTTCGAGCGGAAAGACCTTGCCAGGATTGAGCAGCCACTCCGGATCGAAAGCGGCCTTGATGCGCATCTGCTGCACCAGATCCGCCTCGGAAAACTGCACTCGCATCAGGTCGCGCTTCTCGATGCCGACCCCATGCTCGCCGGTCAGGCAGCCGCCAAGCTCAACGCACAATTTCAGGATTTCCGCCCCGCACAGCTCGACGCGCTCGAGCTGGAGCGAGTCGTTGGCGTTGTAGAGGATGAGCGGGTGCAGATTGCCGTCGCCGGCATGAAAGATGTTGGCCACGTCGAAGCGATAGCGCCGGCAGATCCAGCCGATCTCGTCGAGTGCCTTCGGCAGCTTCGACAGCGGGATCACACCGTCCATGCAGTAATAGTCGGAGAGCTGGCCGATGGCGCCGAACGCGGCCTTGCGTCCCTTCCAAATCTTGGCGCTTTCCTCCGCGCTTTGGCTGCGGCGAAGCGTGAGCGGATCGAAGTCCTGGGCGATCTCGGTAATCCGGTCGAGAAGCGTGTCGATCTCGTCGTCGGAGCCCTCGACCTCGACGATGAGGAGCGCCTCGACGTCGAGCGGATAGCCTGCGGCGACGAAATGCTCGCAGACGTGAATCGCGGGCCGGTCCATGAATTCGAGCGCGACCGGAACGATGCCGGCGGCGATGATCGCGGCGACGCAAGCGCCTGCGTTCTCGTTGGAGCCAAAGCCGAGCAGCATCGGCCGCGCGCCTTCGGCCGCCTTGAGCAGGCGAACGGTCACCTCGGTGACAACGCCGAGCTGGCCTTCGGACCCGGCGATCAAGCCGAGGAAATCGTAGCCGGGCGCATCGAGGCTCGCGCCGCCGATATCGACGACGTCGCCGTTCATCAGCACCATGCGGACGCCGAGCACGTTATTGGTGGTGACGCCGTATTTCAGGCAATGCGCCCCGCCCGAATTGGTCGCGACATTCCCGCCGATGGTGCAAGCGATCTGGCTCGACGGGTCCGGCGCGTAAAAGAAGCCGTCGCCCGCGACCGCATCGGTAATGCCGGAATTGGTGATGCCGGCCTCGACGCGCGCCACGCGGCTTGCAAGATCGATGTCGAGCACCTTGCTCATGCGCGAGAGGCAAAGCACGATCGCGTCTTCGAGCGGCAGAGCGCCGCCTGAGAGAGAGGTGCCCGCGCCTCTCGGCACGACCTTAATATGGTTGTCGTGGCAGAAGCGTAAGATCGCGCTCACCTCTTCGGTGCAACCCGGCAACAGGACCGCAAGCGGAAGCGAGCGATAGGCGGTCAGCGCGTCGGTCTCGAAGGTGCGGCGGCCGACTTGATCGGCGATCAGCGTCGCTCCGGGCACAAGCTTCGCCAGTTCCTTCAGCAGCTCGTTGCGGTGCTGGAGGATCGCCTGGTCCGGGGTCGGCATGGCGATATGCGACATAAAAGCGCGTCCGATTCACGTGGTTCGAGGAGCTGCCGATCCCTTGTGTCGCATGGTTAAGGGCTCACGGGCAATATGCCCCGGGGCGCCTTTTGAGGGCTGCCGCTTTTGCTGCTAAGTTATGCCGGTCTCGAAATGCCTCTCTGCAAGGAGAAAACCAAGGGACGGTCCTAAGGAGAAGCGAGATGAGCCGTTTTCAGTGTCTGGGAGTTGGTGCTGTAGCCTTCCTTGTCTTGAGCGGATCGGCATTGGCCGAGGGCGACGCCGCGAAAGGCAAAGAGGCCTACGCCAAATGCGGCATTTGCCATCAGGTCGGCCCCACCGCCCAAAACGCCATCGGGCCCGAACTGAATAAGATCGTCGGACGCAAGGCTGCAACCGCACCCGGTTTCACCTACTCCCCAGGCATGAAGAAGCTCGGCGACGAAGGCTTTACCTGGACCGCGGAGAATCTCGACAAGTGGATCGCCGATCCGAAGGCGATGCTGCCCGATTCCCCGATGTCTCAGCTGTTCCAGGGCATCCCTGACGCGCAAGAGCGGGCCAACATCATCGCCTATCTCCAGACGCAGTAGCCTCGCCGCTCAAGGGGCGGGTTTCGTTTCGGCCGCCGCACCGCTCCCTCGCACCGGCGCGGGCGACGCGGATTTGTTCTGCGCCGCCTCGCCGAACTTGGCGATGTCCTGGAGAACCGTCCTGAAGAAATAATCGCTGTCGCCCTCTTCCTTGGCGACCTCGTCCCATGCCGAGCGAAGCGCGGACAACACCGCCTGCGGCATTTGCTCGACGCGGACGCCGTCTTTCGACTTCATCCGATCGAGAGCTTCGGTTTGCAGGCGGGCGCTGTCGGCAAGCGTCTCCCTCAACGTGTCGCGACAGCCACCGTCGATCAGAGCGCGATCGCCTTCGGACAGCGCATTCCAGCGATCCTTGTTGATAAGAAGCTCAAGAACGGTCTCGGGCTGCTGCCAACCGGGCTGGTAGATGAGCTTGACCTTGTCCTTGATCCCGAGGCGCTCATCGACGGCGGGGGTGTAAAGCTCGGCGGCGTCGATCTTCTTCTTGGCAAAGGCGTTGTCGAGATCGCCGCCCGGCACCAGCACCGTGACCGCGCCCGCGCGCGACATCACCCTGCCGCCCAACCCGAAGATGCGCATGCGCAAGCCTTCGAGGTCGGAGGTGGTCTTGATCTCCTTGGCGAACCAGCCGCCCGCTTCGGCGCCGCCGAAGGCGCACGGGATGACGTGAACCTTGAGCCCGGCGTGGTCGTACATTTCCTGATAGAGCGTTCGGCCGTTCCCGGTATCGAACCAGGCGAGATATTGAGACGCGTCGAGCCCGAAGGGGTAACCGGCGAAGAGCGAGCCGGCGGGAAGCTTCGCCGCCCAGAAACTCGCGGTGGCAAAGCCTGCATCGACCTTGCCGTCGGAGACCTTGGCGAGAATCTCGTCGGGCTTGGTCCCGTCGCCCGGTTCCTTCAGTCCGAGGATGAGGCCGCCAGAGGAGCGCTGCTCAATGAGCTTGGCAAGTCTCGCCGCGGGCTCGCCGAGGCCGGGGAGATGAGTGCCGTAAACCACAGGGGTGACGAGGCGCACCGGCTCCGCGCCGGCCGCCGGGCTCGGCGCCAGTAGAGCAGCCAGAAGCAGCAAACGTCCGCGCATCGCCCTTCCGCTCCCCATCTCCCAAGCCCGGCGGATTCGGTTTCCTTGAGTCGCGACCGCAATGCTACATCCTGGTTCCCCTCCCCCGCCACTCGGGTGGACTTGCGAAGGCCGCAAATGACCTTGAATGCCTCTCCCCAGGTCGGCCTGTTCGTCACCTGCCTTGTCGACCTGTTCCGGCCGAGCGTCGCATTCGCGGCGATCAAGCTGATCGAGGCCGGCGGCGCCCGCATCGAGGTCCCCCGCGCGCAGACCTGTTGCGGGCAACCCACCTACAATTGCGGCGACCGAAAGAGCGCCATTGCGATCGCCCGCCAAGTCGTCGAGACCTTCGAGCGCTTCGACTATGTCGTCGCGCCGTCCGGCTCCTGCGCCGGCATGCTTAAGCTGCACTATCCCCGTCTCCTCGCCGGCGATCCTCAATTCGCCGAGCGCGCGGCAAATCTCGCCGCCAAGAGTTTCGAACTGACGTCGTTTCTGACCGATGTGCTCGGGCTCAACACGGTCGATGCCGCCTTTGCCGGCACCGTGACCTATCACGATTCCTGCTCGGCCTTGCGCGAGCTCGGCGTGCGCGACGCCCCGCGCCGGCTGCTTAAATCCGTCAGAGGATTGTCGCTGGTCGAGCTCGGCGAGAGCGAGGTCTGCTGCGGTTTCGGCGGCGCCTTCTCGGTCAAGTACCCGGAGATTTCCACCGCGATCCTCGACGCCAAGCTGAACGACGTCGCCGGAACCGGCGCCCGCACCGTGCTGTCGAGCGATCTCGGCTGCCTCATGCAAATCGCAGGACGGCTCGCGCGCGAGCATGCGCCCGTCGAAGCGCGCCATGTCGCCGAGGTGCTCGCCGGCATGACCGACGGCCCGGCGATTGCCGCGCCTCAGGCGGCGGGCTAGGGGCCGGGCATGCGCGCGGCAACGCAAGACTTCAGAAAAGCCGCCGCGCAGGCGCTCGCGGACCCCGCGCTGCAGAAGGCGCTCCTCAACGTCAAGCGCGGTTTCGTCGCCAAGCACGAGGCGGCGCGCGCCGATCTCCCCGAATTCGACTCGTTGCGCCACGAGGCGCGCGCCATCAAGGACCACACGCTCGCCCATCTCGATCTCTACCTCGAAGCTTACGAGCGCAAGGTCGCCGAAAGCGGAGGCGAGGTGCATTACGCGCGCGACGCCACCGAGGCCCGCGCCATCGTGCTCAAGCTCTGCGAGGCGGCAAGAGCGAGACTTGTCACCAAAGGCAAATCGATGGTGTCGGAGGAGATCGGGCTCAACGCCCATCTCGAAGCCGCGAGCATCGAGGTGGTCGAGACCGACCTCGGCGAATATGTCGCGCAAGCACGGGGCGAGCGCCCAAGCCACATCATCGCCCCGATCATTCACCTCAACAAAGAAAGCATCGAGCGCGATTTCCGCAACCGCCATCGCCACCTGCCGGCTCGGCGGAAGCTCGACCGGGCCGAGCATCTTGTGGCCGAAGCGCGCCAAGTCCTGCGCGAGAAATTCCTGAGCGCGGATGTTGGCATCACCGGCGCCAATTTCCTCATCGCCGAGACCGGCTCGTCGGTGATCGTCACCAATGAAGGAAACGGCGACCTGACCGCGACGTTGCCGCGCACGCATATCGTCGTCGCCTCCATCGAGAAGGTCGTGCCGACGCTTGAGGACGCATCGGTGTTGGTCCGGCTCCTCGCCCGCTCGGCGACGGGCCAGGACATCACCACCTATACGACCTTCTCGACGGGCGTACGGCGAAACAGCGATCCCGACGGCCCCAGCGGCTACCATGTCGTCCTGCTCGACAATGGGCGGAGCGAGATGCTCGGCAACGAGTTCGCCGACATGCTGCGTTGCATCCGCTGCGGCGCCTGCCTCAATCACTGCCCGGTCTATGGCGCAATCGGCGGCCATGCTTACGGCTCGGTCTATCCCGGTCCGATGGGCGCGGTCTTGACGCCGCAACTCGAAGGCATCGACCGCGCCCGCGATCTCCCCAACGCTTCGAGCTTCTGCGGGCGCTGCGAGGCGGTCTGTCCCCTCGACATCCCGCTCCCCGGCATGATGCGGGCTTGGCGCGAGCGCGATTTCGCGCGCGGCAACCCGCCCCTGACCGAGCGCCTCGCGTTGAAGCTGTGGTCGTATGCGGCACGGCATCCGCGCCTCTATCATACGCTTGCGCGCATCGCCGTCCGCCACTTGGCGCGCGCGGCCGGGGCGCACGGCGCGGTGCGCCGCTTCCCCTTCCTCAAAGCGTGGACCGGCACGCGCGATCTCATGGCGCCCGAGGGCCAGACCTTTCACGAGCGTTACGCCAAGGCGCAACGCGAGAAGACGCCATGACGGTTCCGGACGAAGCCCGCAGCATGATCTTCGAGCGCATTCGCGCCGCGCTCGGCGCCGAGCGCCTCGACCGCGCGCGCCGGAGCGCGGTCACGCGGCGGCTCGAACGTCACCCGCGCGGGCCCCTGCCCGCGCGCGCCAAGCGCCAAGGCGAGGAGCGCGTCGCGCTCTTCGCCGCCATGCTCGCAAAGCAAGGCGCCGACGTGCGCCGCGTGGCCACGTCGAAGGAGGCGGTCGGCGCCGTTGCCTCTTATCTCGGCACGTGCAACCTGCCGCTTCGCCTGCGCATGGGTAAGGACCGCGTGCTTGCGGCGCTTCCCTGGCGCGAGGCGTGGGACATCGAACGCGCGTTCGGCGCGGCCGAATCCAACGACAGGGCTTCGCTGTCGCGCGCCGTCGCGGGCGCGGCGGAGACCGGGACATTGTTCCTGCTCTCCGGTTCCGACAACCCGACCAGCTTGAACTTCCTGCCCGAGGCGCACAGCGTGCTCATCGCCGCCGCCGACATTTTCGCGTCCTACGAAGAGGCCTTCGACCGCATCCGCGCGCTTTGCGGCGGCGTCATGCCGCGCAGCGTCAATCTCATCAGCGGGCCGTCGCGGACCGCCGATATCGAGCAGACCATCGTGCGCGGCGCGCATGGCCCGCGCCGCCTGCACGTTGTGATCCTCGGCTGATTGGATGATGCGTAAAGCGCCGTCTTTCCCGGAGAAAATCCCTGGATTTCGCTCACTTCCGTTCGCTTGAGGCTTGCGTTATGGTGCAACGCAACTCACGTGTTCCGCCCCGCGGAACGCGCGCGGCACGCAGAATCCGGTTCGGGGGTGGCCCTTCATGCGTTTTGCCGTCTGGCTGATCGAGCGTCCTCGCTGGTTCAAGCGGGCCGTCTTGATCGTCAACGACCTCGTGCTCCTAAGCCTCGCGGTCTGGGCGGCCTATACGCTCAGGTTGAGCCGCCTCTATGTGCCCGACTCGCTCGACAAGTGGCTGGTGATTGCGGCGGCACCGGTTATCGGCGTCGCCGTGTTCCATATGCGCGGGCTCTACAAGCTCGTGACCCGTTTCATCGGACCGGAGGGCACGACCCGCATCTATATCGCCGTGCTCATCGCCGCGGTCTTGTGGGCCGTTGCGGTCTTGATGAGCGGCGTCAAGGACCATCCGCGCTCGGCCATCGTCATCTATGCGCTGATCGCGGCGCTTCTGATCCGGCTCAGCCGGCAGTGGGCCGGAATGCTTCTGCTCGCGGCGGCGCCACAGCACAAGCCGGCGAGCTTCGACACCCGCAAAAGCGTCATCATCTATGGCGCGGGAACGATCGGCATCCAGCTGTTGCGCGCCCTGAACGAGGCCGGCGGCTACAAGACCGTCGCCTTCATCGACTCAAATCCTTCGCTGGCCGGCCAGTTCGTCCACGGCGTCAAGGTGCTCCGGCCCGAGAAGATCGGCAAGGTGATCGCAGGCGAGAACGTGAAAGAGGTGCTGCTTGCCACCCCGACCGCGCTCCGCGGCGAGCGCCGGAGCGCGCTCAAGGTGCTCGAGGCGTTTCCGGTTGTGGTGAAGACGCTGCCGGCGCTGGAGGACATCGCTTCCGGTCACGTGCAGGTCAGCGATCTCCGGCCGATCGACGTCGAGGACCTGCTCGGCCGCGATCCCGTGACGCCCGATGTGGAGCTTCTTGCCGCCAATGTGCGCGGCAAGACGGTGATGATCACAGGCGCCGGCGGCTCGATCGGTTCGGAGCTGACGCGCCAACTGCTCATGCTCGGCCCGAAGACGCTCGTTCTCTTGGAGCTGTCGGAAGTCGCGCTCTACGATATCTCGATGGAGATCGAGGATATCAAGCGCCGCCTGCAAGACGAGGGAGGAGCCGACGCCGCGCCTTCGACCGCCATCGTCGCCGTGCTCGGCTCGGTGCTCGACCGCAAGCTCGTGGCCCGCACCATAGGGGAGCGCGGCGTCGAGGTGATCTATCACGCCGCCGCCTACAAGCACGTCCCCATCGTCGAGACGAACCCCTTCGCCGGTCTTCAGAACAACACCTTCGGCACTCTGGTCGTGGCCGAGGTCGCCAAGGAGCTCGGGGTCGAGCGCTTCGTGCTCGTGTCGAGCGACAAGGCCGTGCGACCCACCAACATCATGGGCGCGAGCAAGCGGCTTGCCGAGCAGATCCTTCAGGCGCTCGCGCAAGACAGCGGCGTCTCGACCGTCTTCACCATGGTGCGCTTCGGCAACGTGCTCGATTCATCCGGTTCCGTGGTGAAACTGTTTCGCACCCAGATCAAGGCCGGAGGCCCGGTGACGGTGACCCATCCGGAGGTGATCCGCTACTTCATGTCGATCCCGGAGGCGGCCCAGCTCGTCATCCAGGCGGGAAC
Organism: uncultured Alphaproteobacteria bacterium; assembly: GCA_963802845.1. Classification (GTDB taxonomy): domain Bacteria; phylum Pseudomonadota; class Alphaproteobacteria; order Rhizobiales; family Methyloligellaceae; genus Methyloceanibacter. The sequence goes on along the minus strand of CAWDKA010000022.1, from coordinate 154,173 downwards.
GATGGCGACCGGCGGCGAAGTGTTCGTGCTGGAGATGGGAACGCCGGTTAAGATCGACGACCTTGCCCGCACCATGATCCGCCTCTCGGGCCTCGAAGTGCGCGACGAGAAACATCCCGACGGCGACATCGCCGTCGCCTATATCGGACTTCGTCCCGGCGAAAAGCTCTACGAGGAGCTTCTCATCGGCGAGAACACGACCGGCACGAGCCATCCGCGCATCTTCAAGAATTCGGAGCCGATCGTGCCGTTCGAGGAGCTTGCCGGGGTGCTGCAAAGCCTCGAAGACGCGATCCAGAATCTCGACGAGAGCAAGATGCAGGAGCTGCTGCGCTCGGTGGTCGAGGGTTATTTGCCGGCGAGTAGCGGGCCGCAAGTTGCGGGCAAGGACGAGTGGCAGCCCGCCTCGCGCACGCTTCACTAGCAAGAATGACCGTGCCCGAGCCCCTGTTGTGGGCGGCCGTGCTGGTCGCGGGCTGCGCCAGCCTCTCGGCGGTCCTGATCTTCTTTTTCCGGCCCTTGCTCGTGCAGCATCTCATGGCGCACCCCAATGCGCGCTCCTCGCACAAGACCCCGACCCCGCAAGGCGCGGGGCTTGCGGTCATCCTGTCGGTCTTTGCCGGCACAGCGCTTGCGATCCTGACGGCGCCGCCGCTCGGGGCGCCCAGCCTCGTTCCCGTTCTCGTCATCGCTGGCGGCCTCACCATCCTCGGCGGCATCGATGATTGGCTGACGCTCCCCGTGTCGTGGCGGTTCTTGGGCCAGGCGCTGGCGGCCGCGGCGCTCGTGCTCAGCCTGCCTCAAGGTTTCCAGCTCTTTCCGGGCCTCATGCCGTTACTGCTCGAGCGCGCGCTGATCGGCTTCGGCATCGTCTGGTTCATCAATACGGTGAATTTCCTCGACGGGCTAGACTGGATGACGGTCGTCCAGGTCGTGCCGATCGCGCTCGCAATCGCCATCCTCAATGCGCTCGGCGCCGTGCCTGCGACGATCGCGGTGCTCGCTCTTGCGCTGCTCGGCGCGACGCTCGGCTTTGCCGTCTTCAACAAGCACCCGGCGCAGATTTTTCTCGGCGATGCCGGCAGCCTGCCGATCGGGCTCTGCCTCGCCTTCATGCTGATCTTCGTGGCAAAGACCCACCTCGCCGCAGGCCTGCTTCTCGGCCTCTATACGATGGTGGATTCGACGATCACTTTGTTCCGGCGTATCCGCGCCAAGGAGCCGATCCTCTCGGCGCATCGCACGCATTTCTATCAGCGCGGCGTGGCGGCGGGGCTCAGCGTGCCACAGGTGACGGCGCGCGTGCTGCTCTTGCAAATTCTGCTCGCCGTGCTTGCCATCGCCACGGTGCTGTTTCCCACCCTTCCCCTCGCTCTCCTCTGCCTTGCACTCGGGGTGCTTGCGACGGCGCTCCTGCTCTACGCTCTTGCCAATGGCCGATGATACAAAAGGGCGCGTGCTCGTGACCGGCGCTTCCGGTTTCATCGGCGGGCGCCTTGCCACAGCTCTCGCCAGGGAGGGGTGGCAGGTCAGGGCGGCCGCGCGCGATCCCGCCGCGATCCCCGCCGCAAGCGGCATCGAGCCGGTGGCGATGAGCGATCTCGCGGGAGCGGTCGATTGGGCCGCGCTGCTCAAAGCGGTCACCCATGTCGCTCATCTCGCCGGCATCGCGCATGCGCCGGGCACCCTCCCCGATCAGCTTTACACCCGCATCAACGCCGAGAGCGTTGGGGAGATTGCCGAGGCCGCGCGCGGCAAGGTCGAGCGTTTGGTCTTTCTGTCCTCGGTCCGGGCGCAAAGCGGGCTTTCGGCCGAGCGCCCCATCACCGAGACGGACGCGCCTGCCCCGACCGACGCCTATGGCCGCTCGAAGCTCGAAGGCGAGCGGCTGCTTGCGGAGAGCGGCGTCCCTTTCACCGTGCTCCGTCCCGCCGTGGTCTACGGCACAGGGGTGAAGGGCAATATCGCCGCGCTCGCGACGCTGGCGCGGACGCCCATGCCGCTTCCCTTCGCCGGGTTAGATAATCGCCGTTCGCTCGTCGCGCGCGACAATCTCGTCGCGGCGATCGGGCTTGCGCTCAGCGCGCGCGAGGCCCTCAACGAAACCTTCCTCGTCGCCGATGCCGAGCCGATCAGCGTCGCCGACCTTGTCGCGGCGATGCGCGAAGGTCTTGGCCGCGCCCCTCACCTCGTCAAAGTGCCGCTCGGCGCAGTCAAGCGCCTGATGGGCTCATTCGGCCGCGAGGCCGACTGGGAACGCATCTCGGGCGCGTTCGTGATCGATGCCTCGAAGCTGATGCGGATCGGCTGGCGCCCTTCCATCGCGACGCGGGAGGGCATCATCGCCATGATGCGTTCGGGGAACGGCGCCGACGCCTAGCCTGCAACAAGCGAATCGTAGAGCGCGACGGTCGCACGCCCGATAGCATCCGCCGAGAACTTGCTTTCGACGAGGCGGCGCGCATTGGCGCCGAAGCGCTTGCGTAAGCCGGGGTCGGCGGCGAGCTTGGCCATGGCGGCGGCGAGCGCGCTCGCATCGCCGACGGGCACGGTGAGCGCCGTCTCGCCTTCAATGGCGATCTCGCGGCAGCCGGGCGCGTCGGTCGCGACCATCGCCCGCCCGCAGGCGGCCGCTTCGAGCAGGCTCTTCGGCAAGCCTTCGCGCCGCGAGGCGAGCACGGCGAAATGGGCGCGGGCCCACACCTCCCTGATATCACCGACATGACCGAGCCACTCGATGCCATAGAGGCTTGCGAATTCGCGGAGCTGCTCCGGCGCGAGCGATCCCGGATTCTCGCGGTCGCAATCGCCGGCAAGGAGGAGCTTGAGCGGCTCGCCGCGCATGTCGAGGAGCGAGAAGGCCTCGATCAGCGTGACGACGCCCTTGTCGGCGAGCATGCGCCCGACATAGGCGGCGGTGACGGGGGGCGGCGGCTCGGGCAGAAGCGTGAAATGCTTGGTATCGACGCCGGAGCCCGGAATGAGCACAACGCTCTCGGGCGGCGCGCCGAGTGCCGTGACGAAAGCGCGGTCGTCGGGATTCTGCACGATGGTCCGGCTCCGTTTGCGCCGCAGGAGCCGCGACAAGGCAAGGCGTACCGCCGCCCGGGCCGAACCGTTGACCTTGGCCTCGCCGATGAAGAGCGAGCCGAGGCCGGTCAAGCTATTGACCACGGCGGTCGCCGAAAGTCCGAGGCTCGCGGCGGTGCCGAGCAGAACTGGCTTCAGCGCGACGTTGTGCAGGATGGAAGGCCGCAAGTCTTTCAGCAGGCGCCGCAGCGCGAAGATCGCGGTAAGGCTCTCCCGCGGCGACAAGCTGCCCCGGCTCCAGTCAAGCCCGTGGGGCACGAAGCCTTCTTTCTCGATGGCCGCGCCTCCGTTCTTCAGCCTGGTCGCGACATGCACCTCATAGCCCGCCGCCTTGGCCGCGCGGGCCATGGGCAGGCGATGCGACAGGAAATACCAGTCCTCGGTGACGACGTAGAGGATGCGGCGGGCCATCGCCTAAAGCTTGTAGCAGCGCTCCGGGGCGCGCGGAACACGGGGGGATACGGGGCGCTTTTCCTCATTTCTCCCCCGTTTGCCGCCTTCCCCTTGCCGCGATTACGGGGTATCTTCTGCTTCGGCTGACGGAAGATCGGCTTTCGGGGGATGTCATGAAATATCTCGGATTTGCTGCGGTCTTGTGCGCGCTCGCGGCTCTGCCCGCGCAGGCCTTCGAAATTCAGGGCGAAAATGCGACGCTCGAGGGCGGCGCCCAGTTCGCCTCTCCCAACCCGTTCTTGACGCCGGACCTGTCCAAAGGCAGCTCGCTCGCGCTCCCCTATATCGGCAAGACCGACAGCGAGTTCATCACCGATTACGGCAACGCCATTTCGATCCCGGCCCCCGGCGTAGACAGGCCGGCGCCGGCTTGGGCGCTCACGCCCACCCGCTAGACATCAGTCCCGCATAAATTGCCCGAGGCGGCAGGAGGCATTCGCCACTGCCGTCTTTCGCTTTTCATGTGTGGGAGGATCGAGAGAGCTGGTACCGCCGGGTGAATTCGAATCACCGACCTCTTGATCCACAGTCTCAGAACCTACCTTTCCGGCGGTTTCCGCATCCTTCCAAAACTGGCTGTTTGCTGCCCTTAGGCATTCCGTTTGTGTCCGCTAAGTTCTCGTTGTTTCCCGCCGCCGTGCTTACTATGTGCTTACTGGAACCCGCACGAGGCCCTACGAAGGCCCGCTTGGGAGCCGGAAGCGAGACGCAACATGGCTAGCGCCAACATCACAAAGAGGGCTGTAGACGCCGCCAAAGCCCGCAAAACAAACTCTTATCTTTGGGACCGTGAGCTTCCCGGCTTCGGCCTCAAGGTGACGCCAGCGGGCCGCAAGGTTTACCTCGTGCAGTATCGGCTCGGTGGTCGCAAGGGCCGAACCAGGCGCGTCACCATCGGCCAGCATGGTGAGATAACGCCTAGCATTGCTAGAAAGGAGGCCAAGCGCTTGCTTGGGGAGATAGCCGCTGGCCGCGACCCCGCTGCCGAGCGTGACAAGGCACGGTATACGTCTCTCGCCGTGGTACTCGGGCAATTCATGGCTGAGCACGTCCGGACCAAGCTGAAACCCTCAACGGCCTATTATTACAAGCTCCTCACGGACACCAGATCTTGCCGAGGTTTAGATCGCCGCCCTTTGTGGGGCTGCAGCGCCAAGATGTCGCGCGCTTTCATCACGACTTGAGGGCCAACTCCTTACATCGCCAACCGCTCGCTAGCCGTATTCTCCAAGCTGTTCAATTGGGGCTGAGAAGCACGGCCTTAGCGCCCGACGGCTCCAATCCTTGCCGGCATGCGAAAAATACCGCGAGGAGCGGCGCGAGCGGTTTCTAAGCCAAGCCGAGCTTGGTCGGCTGGGAGATGGTTTGAACCTCATGTACTGGACTGCCTCCGGTCGCCGCTTTCTCCTAATCGGCGCTGCGCCGCCAGAAAAAATTGAAGCTCTTGCTGAGACGATCGGTGAGCGGTTCCGATCATAAACACCACCAATTCTGGTTGTGGCACTTAACGGACCGGGTACACGGAATAACTTGCCGTGGCTTATGTCCGCTTATGGCACTTAACGTACCTCGTTGGTGACGCTCAGCATGTCCGCTTTCAGGGGTAAAGCGGACATTCCTTATCGGCCTGCCGATGTCCGCTAATGACCCAAAGCGGACAATCGCGGAGTTTACGGCTTCAACTCCCACGCCTTGGTTTCTTCCGCGCCGTTCCGAAATTGCCAAGCTGATACACCGACAACGCCACGGGCGAGAACGTGAACGCATCGAACGGTTCAGCGACCATCTCCTTAAGATAATCCGGAGGGGCCACGCCGACCATGACGCCAGTTGCCTTGAAAAATTAACTCCCTGTTAACCATAGGGACGTCCTATTGGCGTGAGGGTTAAGCAATGCCAACAGAACGGCCGTCAACTTCATTCAAATTTCGCGGGGGATGTTTTCACGCCCTTGTACTCAAGCCCGAAACTCCCCTCAGTACCTGGCTTGCCGACGTAGATGCTTTGCTTGCTCGTTCGCCAGGTTTCTTCGCAAAAAAGTCCGTGGTGATCGATGTTTCAGATCTCTCGCTGAAAAAACAGAATTTTCTCGATCTTTTGGACGAACTAAGTAGGCGCGAAATCCGCATTCTTGGTGTCGAAGGAGCAAACCCATCGGATTTTGATGGGCGCATTCCAATTCTGGCGAAAAGTCAAACCGCTAAGGCTAACTCGAACGAATCGCCCGCGTTTGTATCTTCGACGCCATCGCCCGCTAGCTCGTTAATCATCGAAGCGCCGGTACGTTCAGGCCAGTTGGTTGTCTGCCCGGATGGCGATGTCACCGTTGTTGCCTCAGTGGCCTCGGGCGCAGAAATCGTCGCCGCAGGCTCTGTCCACATCTATGGAACGCTGCGCGGAAGAGCTTTGGCTGGCGCCTACGGGAACAAACGCGCTCGGATTTTTTGCCGTCGGCTAGAGGCCGAACTGATAGCGATTGATGGTCACTACATCGTGGCCGACGAAATAGAGACCCGCCTTCGCCAGGTGCCAGTTCGAGCCTGGCTCGACGGGGACGCGCTAAAGATTGCAACTATGGCCTAATCGAAAGGAGCATACAAAATGGCCCAGGTATTGGTCGTGACATCTGGAAAGGGTGGGGTTGGTAAAACGACAACCACGGCCGCGCTTGGTGCCGCCCTGGCACGCGAAGGGCAGAGAGTTGTCGTTGTCGATTTTGACGTGGGATTAAGGAATCTTGATCTCGTCATGGGCTCGGAACGGCGCGTTGTTTATGACCTGATCCACGTCGTTCAGGGGGTCGCAAAACTTTCCCAGGCGCTGATTTGCGACAAGCGCATAGAAACACTGTACCTGCTTGCGGCCTCCCAAACGCGCGATAAAGACTCCCTATCTGATGACGGCGTTGAACGAGTGATTGACGAGTTACGACCGTCTTTCGATTGGGTAATCTGTGACAGTCCAGCGGGTATCGAGCGGGGAGCATCACTCGCTATGCGCCACGCTGACTTCGCGGTGGTGGTAGCAAATCCAGAAGTGTCGTCGGTCCGTGATTCCGATCGAATAATCGGCTTACTCGACTCGATTACCGATAAAGCGAAACGCGGCGAGCCAATGGAGAAGTTTCTTCTTATAACTCGGTATGATCCAATTCGGGCGGGGCGAGGTGAGATGCTATGCGTGGACGATGTGTTGGACATTCTCTGTATCCCTCTGCTCGGAATCATTCCCGAAAGCAAAGAGGTTTTGCAGGCTTCGAACTTGGGCGCACCGGTTACGCTAAATAATCCCAAAAGCGCGCCGGCACGTGCATACAACGACGCCGCTCGTAGACTCAGAGGTGAGCTAGTGCCACTTGTTGTGCCGACCGACAACGACACGCTGCTCAGCAAGCTATTTGGGCGGAGGGCTGCATGAGATTCGCGGACTTATTTGGTCGGCGGCGATCAGCCCGGACCGCCCAACATCGGCTACAGGTCTTGCTGATGCATGAGCGAATTGCGGGCAGCACAGCTGACCTAATTCCTGTTCTTCGTGACGAGATTCTCGCCGTCATCGGCAAATACATGACCGTAGATTTAGACAAGGTCGAGGTAAGGATCGAACGCGGTGATGTGGTCTCTCTGCTCGAAATTGATATCGAGATACCTGCACTCGCGCGACTCATGTTGGAACGCCGCACGGGGCCGTTTTACCCCAGTCAAGCCTGTCCGAGATGAATTCGACCATTTGTCACGTCTGAGGGCCATTGTTTTTGATCATAGCGAGCAGGTTTTCTTGATAACGTGCGAGGTTCAGCATGATGATGTTATGCCGAGGATTGATTGCTCCGTGCACCTGAACCGCCGGCGTTGCGTGGGTATCCAAAAATTTAGCACGTGCCGATCCGCCTAGGTTCGTCTACGCGATGCTGCGTGACCCAATACTGAGATCCTTGTTCAACTCCCTCTCCAGCGCCGGCTAAGTTTCTGACGATCCACCTCCGCCGTCAGGCCTCACGCCGCCGGCGCGGCCGCGAGTGCGGGGGCGCTCGTGTGCGACTTCGATTCGATCGCGGCGATCTGCTGCTCGAGATCGCCGATCACGAATTGCGCGTACGGGCCCAGGTGGAGATAGAAGGCGATATGGAAAATCACGTGCTTGAGTGCTGCCGGGTTGGCCCACGCGACGGCGGCGAACGTCCCCCAGAAATGGCGGGCGAGGTGCGGCTCGGTGACTGTGGTGCGCCATAGCACGCGACCGAAGAATCGCAGGTTGTGCGCGATGAGCCACGGGACGAGCTGGACGGGATTGCGCGGCGGTCGCAACGCGCGGCACACCGCGCGTAGACGCCGGAAGTAGGCGTCGGGGTCATACACGGCTGCAAGAATCGCGCGGTAATCGTTGAGGATGTCGCGGCGCGGGCGGCGCGTGACGAAGTTGAGCCCGGTCGTGCACTGATCCCCGTGGTCGAAGGCCAACGGCAACAAGCGTTTTTCGCCCTCGAGCCGGCGCGTCAACTGCGTGTTCGGCAACGCCGTCAACAGCCCGACCATGCAGACCGGGACGCTCATCGCCTCGATGCACTCGATCATTTGCGGCGCGACGCTGTCCTGCTCGCTGTCGAAGCCGACGATGAAGCCAGCCATCACCACGATCCCGGCGTCGTAGAGTTTACGCACGCTGTCGACGAGGCTGCGGCGCGTGTTCTGCTTCTTCTGCATCGCGACGAGGGTTTCGGTGTCGGGGCTCTCGATGCCGACGAACACGCCGAAGAAGTTCGCGGCACTCATCATGTCCAGCAGCTCGCGGTCGTCCGCGAGGTTTATGGAGGCTTCGGTCGAGAGCTCGAAGGGGTAGCCGCGCTGGCGCTGCCAGGCCGCGAGCGCGGGGAGGAATTGCTTCAGCGCCTTCTTGTTACCGATCAGGTTGTCGTCGACGAAGTTGATGTGCCCGCGATAGCCGGCCGCATAAAGCGCCTCGAGCTCGCCCAGCATCTGCTCATTCGTCTTGGAGCGTGGCACGCGGCCGTAGAGCTCGATGATGTCGCAGAACTCGCAGGTGAACGGGCAGCCGCGGGAAAACTGCACGCCCATGTAGGAGTAGCGCGAGAACGAGATGAGATCGAAGCGCGGGACCGGGCTCTTCGTAACGTCGGCCTTGAACCGTTCGCCCTCGTAGGTGCCACTGAGGGCGCCCCCGTTCCATGCCTCGATGAAGGCCTCGATCAGCCCCTCCGCCTCGCCCAGCACGCGGAAGTCGGCGTCCTCGTATTCCTCAGGGCTCGACATCGGATCGGGGCCGCCGACGACGACCGGCTTGCCGTGGTCGTGCGCGAGATCGATGACGGTAAAAGTATCAGCGCGCTGCGGCAGCATTCCGCCGGTCATCACCATGTGGGCCCACGCGAGATCGCTCTCTTGTAGCGTGTCGGCGTTGCGGTCGACGAGGCGCACGTTCCATTCGGGCGGCAGAAGCGCCGCGACCGTCATCAGTCCGAGCGGGGGAGATTGCGCGCGCGAGCCGTACGTGTCGCACACGGCCTGCAGGTTCCAGAACGAGTTCTGGTTGAACCGCGGGAATACCATGAGCACGTTGGGCATAGGCTGTCTCGGGCTGCCTGCCCATACCACGCCCCTTGGGAAACCGCGTCAAGCAGCCCCACAGAAGCCCCAGACGGCCGCGCAAGACGATCTATGCCTGGGTTTGTCGCTGTGGAGCACGAATGTCCGCTATTGGCACAAAACAGACATTGATTTCGACGCTCAACATGTCTGCTTTCGCCGCCCCGCAGAATGTCTGCTTCAGGCGCCCCTGGCAGGTCACAGCGGACTACAGGTGATTGTAGTTGTTTTTATTACTTCTTCATTGCCATCGTCGTCATCAGGTACGAAACCAAGACCGCCGCACGTCGGGCATTGACGTTCATTGTCCGTATCTTTGTCAGCGACGCCATCGCCATTACAGTCTGGACAAGTTTTTATTTTCATGCCTGCTCCTACTCACCCCTGGTACGGACCGGCAGAGCTATCCTGGGTCCGGCCAGGCCAAGCGCTGGCGCTCAGTGCTTCGCGCTTTTTCGCTGAGCCATTCTTTTTTGAGTGGCTGCGGTCGCTGCTTTTTTCTTCGGGATTTTATAGGCAACCGGGGGCTTTCTTGTAGGCAGTGGAACTGCTTCGAACTGCGTCCCTGAGACGGGAACCGGTTCAAAAATCGTTCCCTGCGCGAGTACCGGAGAGTTGCGGACGGTCGCCCGCATGACGAGGTCCAGTGATCCCAGAAGAACGAGCACGATCAGAAGACCCGCCGCGACTCTAGGAGACTGTATGTGGTGCAGTAGGCTGCTTAAATCGGGCGCAAACTTCAATACGCGCCGATACCGATTGTGTGAGCCTGCGCGGTGCACAAGAAAGCGCTGAGCCTCTGGCACGAGCCATCTGGCGCAGGCGAATAGCCAGCGAGCGCAGGCTTTGCAGGAGCCTCTGAGCACCCAACCTAAAGCAATGGCCTGATTGGCCAGAAAGATTTGCAACGGGCGCCCTGAGTCTTCTATGTTTCGATTTACGGGCATACCCAAGCCTGGTCTCAAACTCTTGCAGAGCGGTTAAGGGACCAGGCAGATCGGCGACATACAGGGCTCTAGATGGCCTGTCGGGTTCATCCTCCGAAACAAGTTTGTAACGCTCCCCGACTCATTCACGGAAGGGAGCAAGAATGTTGGCCATCTGGCGCGCTATCTCTCTATCCAGAGGGACCCAGAGTTCTTTTCCGCATATCATCATCAGGACCATGTGAGCTGGCAATTGGCCCCCAGAAGGCACCAATTCTCGAACTGCTGAGACGGTTGGCAGCGTGAAGCGATCCCCTTCGGGTAATTCAAGCTGGGGCGGCAGTGTTTGCATTAGATTTCCTCCCATAGAGCGCGCTAACAGGCCGAACGCATGGCTGCACCGACCAACGGCACGGCGAAGCCGAGTGATTTAAGCGCCTCGCGCAAATAAAAAGGCGCCCGCGAGACGCGAGCGCCTTCCCAAAAATTCTTCACCTTATGTCGATTGCCCATTCTTGGGCGCCGCTACCTCTTTTTTTACCGGTTCATGGGCGACGAGAGCAATATTGAGTTCCCTGTTTTTGACGTCACCTGTTTTGTAGCCAAGATCAAAAATACCAACCGCAAGACGAAACCATTTCGCACGATCATCGAGCGACCAATCGCTGCCTGGTTTTGGCAGGAGGTCCACGAGTCCTTGAATCAGATTGTCAATACCCCGTTCATAGTCCGCGGTGGTCCGAGCCTTCTCGGTCAAAACCTGAGCAGGTTGAACCTTCCGCCGGATATTCATGAAGTCTGTCTTTTCTAACGGATTAGTTAGCTCCAAAGGATCGTTGTCTTCGGAAGCTTGCTTGAGGCGGACTGCATCGAGATTCATGACGCTACTCCCTCACGCTGTACGACACTCCCAACCCCAATCATGAGCATATCAAGATTGGGCTTCAATTAACCCCCTATTTTTCGGGTAATTGCGCGCGCTGCTGGCGCATCCGAAGTTTTCCGGGTTGGGCCGGTACTGCACGCGGTTTCGCAATCCGCTTAAACCCCTGTCTTGTTTTCGATCAGAGTGAGCAGGTTTTCTTGATAACGCGTGAGGTTCAGGATGATGTTGTTATGCCTAAGGTTGATCGCACCCTGCGCCTGAACCGCGGACATTCCGTACGTATTCAAAAATTTAGCACGTGCCGATCCGCCCAGGTTGGTCCCAATCCAGTCGGCCGCTTCCGCTATGCGGTGATTGACGCGAAGTACGTATTGGTCAAACTCTTCCGCAGAAAGATTGGCAGGCAAGCGTTCAGTCAGCCGTCCGATTGCTGCGTAATATTCTTGCAGCTTTGGCCGGGCCCAATCATGCCGATTAACCCTGAGCCTTCCACTCACTAACGCAGCACCAACGACAAGCGACCCAACCATCACCCCGACCGCTATCATCAAGGTATGCGCGAAGGGTGTGCTCAAAAAACCTGGTAAGTACGACTTCAAAGCTCGATACCTAGGCTGCTAGAAATGCCGATCCAACTCTCCCTCAACCTTATCGACGCGCTGCAAGCATAGCACTAAGTCTTGCAAATACTCCCCAGGACCCAAAGGCTCCGTGGCAACGCAACCGAAAATAACGGTGGACTAGCATCCTTTAGCATCCAGTTGAGCAGCCTCGTCAGCTACCCTGGATGTTTCACCCGGCGATGAAGAGGGGCGTATGCCGGAAGTCGGGGGAGGTTGAAATGACTCACTCAAACCTAACGGTCGAAGTCGGCTATTTTGGCACGGCCCTCTTTCTCAGCGCTTCAAGGTGCGCCCATTCTTATCGGCAAGCTCCTTTTGGATACGCTTCCATGCTCGCGGCCCGAAATGCCAGCTAGAATCATTCCTGCCGCCATTGAGTTCGTTTGCACGTTTCAATGAATAGATCGCCGTCTTAAGCGACAGACCGTCGTTTTTATCGTCGCCGCTATCGGAAATGTAGATCGTGCGCATGGGCCACTCCGGGCTTTGGAGACTAGCATAGATGATAAACATGCAGCGTTCGTGATGACCCCCAGCACTTTGCGGAGAACTAATGCGAGCCGCCGCTGGCTCAGCCCCGGCCCTACTATTTCAGCGTTGCTAGCCCGCTCAAGTCGGCGTTCGCCATGTCCACACATCGCGGGCGGGAAATTTGAAGGTATGTGTAGGCTGGGACACAGACAGGGGCTCGCGCCTGTGGTTAATATGCGGTCCGAGGTCGGCCCTCCTTCTTGTTACCGTGCCGTCGGCCGGCAGTTCTCATTTGGTCTTGCGTGAAGCTGCCAGCCCGCTCGGTTGTGACCGAACTCTATCTAACGAAGGGCAAGCAATGCGTGACATTCGCGGGGAATTGCAAGAACGGGCCATTCTGTTTGAAGAGCAGATCAACGCCCACAAGGCTGAATTCGAAAAGCACATCGAGCAGCTCAAGCGCGAGCGTGATTCCAGAACTCGAGAACCTCAATGCCGAGCTCGAGGCGGTGACGAGGCTGATGGAGATTGAGGTTCGCCGGCTCAGCAGCGCGCCCCCGGCGCCCACGGTGCAAACTCGCGAGCCCGTGCACCCGGTGCATCAACCGGCGCAACAATCTGCCCATCAACCGCCGCAGCATTCGGCGCATCAATCGCCGCAGCATCCAGTGCATCAGCCGCCGCAGCATTCGGCGCATCAGCCGGTGCAGCATAGTTCGCACCGGCCGCAGCCTCAGCCGAAAAAGCAAGCCGAGCAGCCTCTTGCCAACTTCTTGGTCCGCAAGCTGAACGAGGTCGGCGCCATGTCCCTTGACGATCTACGGCGGCTTGCGTTGCAGGAGGGCTATTTCGCCGACGCTGGCCTCGACGTGCATAACGCGTTGTTCAACGTGGTGAAGGCAGGCCTCATCCAGCAACTGCCGGGCGGCGACTTCGCGCCGGCGACTATCCGGCTGCGCCGCGCGATGTAATCTCGGTGTGGTGACGTGGGCAACGGCGACCTCCGTTGCCCACCCTAGGCCACACCAAGCGTGTCACTTGTGACAGGAACTCAATTTTTCACGTACCGCGCGCGGTGGACGTCTTCCGAGCAGGTCTTTGATTGCGGAGCCGCTTCGAGTTGCGCGCGTGCCCGCTCGTAGGTTTCCTCTACCTGGGTAGATCCAGGCTAGCCTCCTCGAGCAAATCGCTAAACAACTAACATCCACATTAGGGCTCGGATACAGGGGGCGACCGTTACCGTTTAAGCGTCGCGACCCAAGGGTCATGCCAACAGCTGACATCCGACGAATTCGGCGGCCGAACGAAAAAAGGACCCAGGGTCGAGCCCCAGGTCTCCTTTGATTTCAGAGTTGTTCTTGCGGTTGCTCCAGAGCTCTAGAAACATTGCGGGTCGTGTACTGGGTTTCTCAAAAATCGCGGCTTGTGGCACCTTGGACACAGCCTTAGCCGAAAAATGCCTCTAAGGTGCGACCTCCAGGGATTGACCCTAGAGCCCTGATTGTCTTCGTCTCCGCGTATTCAGGGGAGGGATCCTCACAAGATCCCCCTCTTTTTTTAAACGGCGAGGCTGAAAGGCACAGGAGCATGGCCCAAGCCCCTCCGAAACGCGTTTGGCACCTATTGCGCGCAGGCGAACGGCCGTGCGTAGTCTCCGACCAAGAACTGCTCGTGCTCGCCGAGCTTGGACAACTGCGGGCCGACGACTCGCTTTGGAGACCCCACTTTCATGGCTACCGAACAGTCCGCTCCTTGCTGGGTCATGGGACAGTTGCGCCAGCCTCATTTTTTCGACATCACAATATGTCGACAACCCCCTTCCTGAAACGACCGCGCCTGCTCAAAAGCTACGCAGCGCCACATTGGGAGGTGCTAACCGGCATATCAAGCTGGTTGGGGTGGTGGGTTTGCTGATTGTCGTGGCTTTAGTAGGAGTCCTCGGTCTTGCGATGCATAGTTCCTTGGCAATCGAGTCTCAGCCGGCAATACAATCTACCGCTTTCGCCGAACCCGGCTTTGCTTCCGCCGAGCCTCATTCGGCTTCCACCCCCGTTCAACAACCCAATTCTCCGGCTACAGCAAATGCTGGGACCTTTTTAGGATCCACCGACCAGGTAGAGGTGGACCAGGGACGGCTAATTGTCCGCAAGGTTAGGATTGTAGACATTGACGTGTCCCAAGCTTCAGACGCGTCGGCATTGGTCCCGAACCCTGCCTCAGAGGCGCCAAAATCAGTCCCACTTCCTATCAAAAAGCCCGCGAGACCAATTCAGAGTTTGAGCAGCAGGTAAGAAGGTCGGGATAGGGCGGGGTTAGCCGCTACGGCCACCCTGGCCGCCGCCTTGTGCACCTTGGCTTCGTCCACCTTGGCTGCCTCGGGAACGAAGTCCGCGCCGCTGAGCCCTACTTCGACAGACTCACCCCGAAGCCGGACCCAGAGGCAGTAGCCTTGGCAAGCGAGCTGATCAAGCGAATGAGCGGACGCTTTGAGCCGGAGAAGATGCCTGATGAATATTCACGGGCGGTCCGCGAACTCGTAAAGGCCAAAGTCGAACACCGCGCGCCGGAAGTGATGATCGAGGCTGATGGAAAGCCTAAGGCGCCGGCAGGAGGTCCATCCCCGAAGTATAGCAGAAGGCGTCCCTCGCGATTCATCCGGCCAACGGTCTGGAGGGAGGGAACTAAAGCTGATAGCTAAGCTTCCGCTCAGGTGATGGCCTCCCTGCGCCATCACAAGGTCCCCCCAGAAGGACCGGAAGCCTCGCCAGTGTCCCCCCCGTCACGGCGGGGCTTCTTTATATTGCCGCTTAAAGCGGCCCCGACCAATTCCCCCGTTATAAAACGATGGCCAGGGCCGCCGAGGTCAGGTAGTCCGGCGACTACCCTCCTCTGGCAAACAGTTTTCTGAACGATGGCGGCAAACTGGCGGCGGCTATCTTGGCTGTCCGCTTATGCTGCCCGGAGATTTAGAGCCTCTGGCACTGCATAGAACGGTTCGTCGAAGTTAATTTCAGATAGCGCGTTGAGGAGCGGCTGATCGGCCTCATACTCTGCAGCTAGTTTTGTCCACAACTTTGCTAAGGCGGCGAAGTTTTGGCATCGCGCGGGGTTCTTGGCACCTTTGGATAATTCCAAGTAGCGCGCCGCGTATAAGCGACACTGTGTTGGATCACCCGGCATGTGACCTCCTCTGTCACACGCAAACGGCGGGCTGAGTTTGGAGAAAGGTGCAAGGCGGTAAGCTTAGCTTATTCGCTCTCGAAGCTGGCTCATCACTTCGTCGAAGTTAGCTGTTCCGTCTGCTAACCGCTTTCATTAGTTTGTGGAGCTTCCTATCTTCCGCGGTTAAGGCCTCGACCGCGCATATGAACCGCCACCGCTGTTCAATCCAGGCCCATGGAGACACGCGGGAGCCAACTGATCGGCCTCAATCTGATCACGCGACATCGCGGGCAATAGCACTCGACGTGCGTGAAGCCCTCGGCGGCAAACTCCTCAATCGTCGCATGGAGAGCGTCTATGGCCGAAGCAGCCTCGCCTGGTCGCTCCACCGAACAGAAGGGCGCCGGTGATGCAAGAACCGGCGCCCTTTTTCGTCACAGCCGAACACAAAGAAAACCCCGCTCGGGGGAGGGCGGGGTTTTCCAAACCCGTTCGGCGAGTGTCAAGGGGAGGGAGGACGTTCCTCGCCGAATTGGAGACTTAATTCGGAGAATCCACAAAGGTTCCGCATAGCGGCGCCAAAAAAGGCGCCGCCGTAGCGGGCGCCCTTAAGGCTGAACTAGGGGAGTGGTGTTTTTTTTGGGGAAAGGGGCTTGTTGTTTGGCTAGCTATTTTTGGTAGATTTTGGCGGGTTGGGGGGGGTGGGTTTGTAGGGAGGGTTGTCTTTTTCCGTTGCTTTCCGTGGCGGTTCGTGCACAAGGCGCCAAAACTCGTGATCGGAGCCGATATAGCCCTGGATTAAGCCGTGAGGATTGCTGTGCGTCCCTCAAGGTCGTCGCCGAAGGCGTTGAACTCATAGCGAATGTGTTTGCGCTTGTTAGCGAGATGAAAGGACGTCGGCCGATACTGGCGGAGTGTGTATCCGACTCAAGCAATCCAGCGCAACTCGCGCGCCTTGGCGATAGCGGCCTTCCACGCCATGGCTTCAAATTCCTTGTGTGTCGTCGAACCCTCTTTTTCGACAGTCAAGTTCGGGGCCTGAATAAGTTTCGGCTCGAGCGGTGACTTGAAGTAGATGGCTCGATAGGACGTGCCGTGAAGCGAGACGACCATTAGGTCGCCTTCGATTTCGACCTTGATCTCGCCCTGCATAGACACAACGACACTCGAAGTACGCAGATATTAGGAGAAAAGGAGGGCCTCCCGAAGTCGGGGAAGATGTGGATGGGAGGACCCCCCTGAGTACAAGCGACAAGTCAATCAGGGCCCCGAGTACTCAATCGGGGTGAACGGACCCCAGGCGGGTGCTCCTAGGGTGTTCGCATATTAGCGCAGCGGCTAAGACAAACCTGTGGCTTCCGCGCAACGGTAAGAAATAAAGGCCAGGGACGTTAGACGATCCAACCCAACTGTCTCGCGTGTTCGTTGGCGACTTCGTCAGCACGAGTAATGAAATCTCGCAGCGAAATCGGGGCGTTTAAATCACTTCCTGTTAGGCCAATCCGATCTATTCCTGAGACTTCCCGACGATAGGTCGCAGTGAAACTCGTACCGGGCATCGTAACGATGATGCGGTTCCATCGAATTTCAATATTGAGGTCAGCCATTCACAAAGCCTCGCCTACCGAAGCCAGCGCCCTGTGCGCTGAGAGAGGCGTCCAGGCCAACCGTGTAACCCGAACGCCCCACCCCGCCACTTACATCGGACCACATTTGTGTAAGTGGCAGAGGCGGCAGCGGGGGTGGCAGTTTTATCCCTTATGGTGAATGCGATTTAGGGCCAATTAGTTGTGAGAAGTTGCCAGTCGAGTGCGTGCGTGTAGCATCCTCATCGATGGTGGCATGCAGCGGGTCCATTACGTCCCGAAGCGTAGCAGATGTAGCCAACTGAGCAGAAATTCACCGATTGATTCGGCCACAAAGATTTAGAGCCGAAATTTCTGAGCGGTTTCGAGTCCTTACAGATTTTTAGTGCGAGTGGCGCACAAAATGTGAGAACCTTGAGATAAGGGGCGGAGGGGCACTGACTACTAAGCCCCTCCGCCTCCTTGGTCCCCGCTCAAGCGGGACCGCCACCTTGAGCGAGCGCGTGGGTTTCGTCTTGACAGGGAAAGCCCACCCGCCGCCTCCGGACCCTCAAGGCTGGGGCAATTCGTGTTTGCCATCAACATATATGCACTCACTTCTTACCATTCCGCCAAAGGTTGTGGGGGACTCTGGGGAAGTTACGTGGACAGCGAGGGGACACGGGTGCCGCCGACTGAGAAGCGCGATGAAATCCGCGTTCGCCGTGCCGTTGGCTTTAGGCGCACTCAGTACAGGCGCATGACGCTCAGCAACTGAGGCTAATGCGCGAGGCCTCTCACGGTTGCATGGCGCAAGGTCTTGCTTCCCGCCAAATGCTTCACTCGCACGGCGAGTTTTGGTTCACACCACTTAACATCGGTCAACCGCGACGACTTAAATGCAGCCCAAGCCGTGGTGAGACGCTCGACCTCAGCGAGAAAATCTGTCCGCTCATCACCACTGAGAGTGATGAAAGCCGCCCCGGCGTAATTTAGGCCTTCGCTGTTAGGGTGCGCGAGCAAAGCTCTGAGCGCTCCAGTTTTGCGGTCGCGATCCGTCCCGACCACAACAAAAGTGGATTCGGTGAAGCACTTGCACTTTAGCCAAGTCTTACTGCGGCCGGAGCGATATGGTGCGAGCGCTTGTTTTGAAACAATGCCCTCAAGCCCATGCTCCACACAGGCGTTCAAGAGCACAGCACCCTCACCAACGAACTCCTCGCTAAACTGAATGCTGCTTTCCTCATCCCTTCCAACTAGCGCGTTCAGGATAGAGCGGCGAACTGCGAGCGTTTCTCGCCGCAGGTCTGTCCCATCGACATGCATCAGATCAAAGGCGTAAAGAATGATGCTGTGCGGATTATCGTGAATGGCGGATTGAAATGCCTCGAAATCAGAAGCGCCGTCGCCTTTCGGGAGGATGGCCTCACCATCAATGATGGCTGAGTGGCACGGGAGATGAGATGCCGCTCGGATGATAGAGGGATAGCGGTCGCTCCAATCATGTCCGTTGCGAGTGAATACGCGAGCCTGCCCACGCTCAAGCAGCACTTGGGAGCGGTAGCCGTCATATTTGATTTCGTGAATCCAGTGCTTGCCTTCGGGCGGTTGATCGACCGGAGAAGCAAGCTGTGGCTCAATGAACTTGAGCGGGACAACGCGGGACATGCCACGTATTTAACCAGGGGACGACCGGAATTGGAGTCCCAAGCACCGGGAGATTTCAAATCCCTGAGAGATGCCCGCTGACGGGCGTCACTCATTGCATTTCCTCGGGGGCCCACTTGGCCATCTATGCCTCCCTTCCAGCAGCGTCAGCGTCAGCCCATCGTCGGTCACTTCGTGCAAGAGCTGCTCTTTCTCATTTTACGTTCCTATTGATGGAGGCGGGCTATGGGAACCAAGCGGAGTCGAAAAAGTTGATTTTTCCGACGGTTGAGTTGAGCCGAAACCATCCACGGTTTCGGCCTGAGAACTGCAGGAGGTGTCCCATGCATCGCCTATTGACGACAACAGCTGTCGCCGTGCTGTTAGGCTTCCTGCCAGCATTAGCAGCTGAAGATTCATCTAAAACCCCTGACCAGTCACAGTCAGGGAATGTCACCCCTGACGAGTCGAAGTCAGGGAATGTCACACAGTCCGGCGCGACGCCGGGCGCAGCAAAACAAGCCGATGAGCAGCCTGGTGCAGTTTCTGGGGGTGGCGCACCACCGTCCGGCGGCGTGTCATCGTCTACCGAGTCTCGAGACATTTCAGGCGACGCTGAGAAGCGCGCTAAGGAACAATCTGACAAGCCGTACTAATTGGCAACGCGACCGACGTCACTCAGCCCCGCCCAAGCGGGGCTTCTTGTGGAACTGACCTCGGTCTCCTTCGTTGGCCCGTGAGGGGGTTCGAAAGGAGCGGCTCGATTTGGCCGAGATTCACTCAATAAGAGACGTCTTTAGAGACCCCCTGATAATTGCCCTGGTCCTGGTCGGTATCGCTGGCGTCCTGGCGGGAGCCGTCGGTTCTGTTCGTTCCCACTACCAAAACAGCCAGGAAGCCCGCGCAACCAATCAGCCGAGTACGCAGTCGTTGCCCGCCGACACTAAACCCCGATCCACGCAGTCGGAGTTCAAGCTCCGGCTATCACGGAGCCAAGCATCGAAGCACCGGCAACAGGCGAAACAACGCCATAACCCATCAGCCTTCCTTGGTGTTCGTGTTCCGAACCCCCGTCCTTGCCGCCTCAACAGTACGGCGGGACATAATCCCAACTCATTTAAACCGTTGTCCCGACCGAACTCTTATGAAAGGGGATACGGAAACTCGTACGGAAACTCCTATACGCAATACCATCCACCCGCCCTTACGGAGGGTCGCCAAACTCACATCGCTAAACTGCGAACTTTGAGGGGGTCGAGTTTACCAACTTCACCCTATGCTACTCTTCCCCAATGGACCTAACCGAGCACCAACAACGTATCATCAAAGATTGGGCGGCCCGGACGCCCCTTATTGAGGAGGTCCGCCTATTCGGCAGTCGAGCTAAGGGTGGCGCGCCGTCAGATAGCGACGTTGACCTTGCCTTCACGGTCGCGAGCGGCGCAGCGCCGGGAACCGTAGAGGGCCACTACGCCGCGCTAGGCCAGCATTGGCAAAATGAACTCGCCACGTTGCTCGAACCCCTGCGGGCGCATGTGAACCTCTACAATGCGGAAGACGCGAAGGTGCGGCGCATCTGCGAAGAATTCAGCGTCTTGCTTTACCCCTGACGCCGCCGCGACCAACCTAACAATCGGACTGCCGAAGGAGACAACCCATGTTTCAGTACGGCTTCACTGCCGAGTTTGGGATCATCAGCGTCGCGGTTCTGACGGAGTTGCTTAAAACGCTTGTAGGTAAGGAGCTCCTTACCCCCGGCGATGTTCGCGACGTGCTCCAGCGAGCTATTCATGAGATAAGCGGAGCCGCGACCGAGCCCACAATGAGGGCACGGTCACTCATCGAGAATGAACTCCTGCCCCTGTTCTCCGAACGCGGTCAGTAGGAGCGCGGCACGCTCGCTTCGGCGGGCGCTCTTTTCATTTTCACATCATCGAATTGAACGCGCCTGCTACTGCGGTTGCGCCGGCAGTGGCACCGGCGGCGTCTGCTCGGGCGGTATGGCCGGCGGCGTTTTCTCCGGAACTGTGGTCGGCGGTGTTGCCGTGGTCTCAGTGGGAGGCGTGGCCGGAAGCGACCAGACTACGAGCAGCGCAATGACAACTACCGCTGCGATGATGAGTAACGTGTTTCTGTCCATAGGATTGCGATGGCTCCTGGCGTTACCCCTGCTGTTACCCGACCTCTTATTGAGAGGCGTTAGAAAGCCAGGTAAGTGGTGGTACCGCCGGGTGAATTCGAATCACCGACCTCTTGATCCACAGTCAAGCGCTCTAACCAGCTGAGCTACGGCGGCATGCTCGAGGGAGGTTTTCGGGGAGAACCTAAGCGGAGCGCCGACCCGTTGCAAGCGCGGGCATCCCGCCAATGAAAAAGGCCTGGGGCTAGCCCCAGGCCTTTTTGCGCGCGACCCCGTATCGGTCCTTGAATCTCCGTCCAAGGCCCGAGAGCTTCGTGGTTACGACTTGCGCAACTGGTCGAACGAGCGGGACACCTGGCTCTTGATCGGCTCGGTGGTGTCGGCGGCGATCTTGGTCGAAAGCGCCCTGATCTCGTTCGCCTGGCTCGCGAACACGTCGAACTGCCGGCGGATGAAGGCCGACTGGAGCTCGACGATCTCGGCGAGGTTCTTGGCGCCGGCGAGGCTCTTGGCGAGGTCGAAGGCGGAGTTCAGATTGCGCTGGGAAAGGTCGATGAGCTTGCGGTTGAAGGCGGTCGCGCCCTGGCCCGCCGCATCGAACGACCGCTCGAGCGCGTCGATCGCCTCTTCGAGCGCATCCTTGCCGCGCTCATAGGCCTCGCGGCTCTGGTTCACGGTCCTCTCGGCGAGCGCGCGCACGCTCTCGGGCACGGTGGTATCGAGCTTGAACGACTCAAATTCCTTGGCGGCTTTGCGGAAGGTTTCGCGAGCGGCCTCGGCGGCGGCGACTTGGGGAGACTGGGTTGGGGTCATGATCGGCACCTCTGTGCTTGGACAGTTTCTCGGGGGTTCGCGGCTTGCCCTTGAGGGACAGGGCTGCGCCAAATTCGCTGTAATTGTCTTGCTGCACTGCAATATAATTGCTGCGTTGCGAAAAAACAAGGCCCCTTGATGGCACGGTCCGCCATTTTTTCATCAGGAATAGGGCGTCCGGTTTCGGCCTAGGCAAACGAACAATTTCGCCTAAAGTTTGGCTCGACCGAGTCGAGGGAACCCCCGGGACGGGGTGAGCATTGGCGCCGCAGCCGACCCAACCTTTCCCGCCGGGCTGACTGAATGAGCTCTCTTCCGTTCCATATGCCCGACCTCAAGCTGAACAAGCGCGCCGAAGAGCCGGACCCGGACCGGGAGGCTCTCGAACACATCGCGCGCGCGCTCGAGAGCCGGAGATTCCAGCGGCCCGACGACGCCTCGCACGAGGGCGAAGCGCCGGAATTTTTTCTCCCGCCGCAGAGCCTGAAAGCGCTGCTCGAGGGCGTGCCGGTCGCGGTGGCCATCCTCGCCCGCGGCGCGCTCGCCGAGGCCAATTCCGCTTTCGCCAATGCCTTCGGCTATCCCTCGGCGGCCGAGCTGGTCGAAGCGGGAGGGCTCGGTGCAATCCTCGGTGACGGCAAGCTTCCCGACGAGGCGGGCGCCGAGCGAAGCCTTGAAGCGCTCACCCGCTCGCGCCGGCGCGTGAAGGTCGCATTTTCGCTCAGCGTCCTCGACGCCGAGCGCCAATTGACGCTGTTGCGCTTGATCGACAAGCCGAGCCCGGAAGCCGAAGCAGAGACGCCGCGAGCCGCGCCTCCCGAGGCGCCCAAGCCCGAACCGGCGTCAAGGCCCGAACCGGTCGCAAGACCTCAAGCCGACGCCGCCGCGAGCCGCCTCGAATTTCTCGCCAAGGTCAGCCACGAGGTGCGCACGCCGCTGAACTCGATCCTCGGCTTCGCCGAGCTGATGCTTCAGGAGCGCTTCGGCCCGATCGGCAACCGGCGTTACAAGGGCTATGTCGAGGACATTCATCAGAGCGGGCTCTACGCGCTGTCGCTCCTCAACGACCTCCTCGACATCTCCAAGATCGAGGCCGGCAAGTTCGAGCTCAATTTCACCGCGGTCGATATCGGCGAAATCGTCGAGGATTGCGCCGCGAGCCTGCAGCCGCTGGCGAAGCGCGCGCGCATCGTGCTGAGAACCTCGCTCGCGCCGGATCTGCCCACCGCCGTCGCCGACCCGCGGCGGCTCAAGCAGGTTCTCCTCAACCTTCTCACCAACGCCATCAAGTTCACCAATGAAGGCGGCCAGGTGATCGTGTCGGGCTCGATGGTCGATGGCGAGCTTCGCTTGCGCGTGCGCGACAACGGCGTCGGCATGACCAAGGACGAGATCGCCTTCGCCATGCAGCCCTTCCACCAGCTCGACACCGCTCCGCGCAAGCAGACAGGAACGGGATTGGGCCTGCCCGTGACCAAGGCCCTGGTCGACGCCAACCGGGCGCGGCTCGTGCTTACGAGCGAGCCTCAGATCGGCACCTCGGCCGACGTGATCTTTCCCGCCGAGCGGTTATTCACATCGGGCTGAGTTCCGCGGCGCTGACACCCCCGCCTCAACTTGGCTGAAGCAATATTCTCGCGCTTGGTAACAGTCGTTCTCTACGAGGTTTGCCAATTGTTATTTGCGTGTTACTTTCTTCTCACTCACACTAGATGATCTTCTACTATCGACATCGTACTTAGAAGGCTTCTAAGGTAGATGAAAGCAAGTCAATGTCATTGACACTCTCGCGCGCGGCGCTTTAATCGAGGAATCGCGCCCGCCGACGCAAAAAGACCGGGCGCCCAAGTCAGTCCGATACCGGGGCCTTGAACCCCGGCAATTGGAGGAAAAGATGCGATTTGCCTCTGCGCGGCGCCTCGCCCTCGCCTCGCTCTTCAGCCTCGCCGTTCTGCCAGCAGACGCCGCCGATTCCGGCGAGGTGAATGTCTATTCCTATCGCCAGCCCTCTCTGATCGGGCCCCTGCTCGATCGGTTCACGCAAGAGAGCGGCATCAAAGTCAATGTCATCTTCGCTGAGAAGGGCCTGATCGAGCGCATCGAGGCCGAGGGACGCAACAGCCCGGCCGATGTGCTTCTCACCGTCGATATCGGCAATCTCACGCAAGCGACCGCGTCGGGCATCGCGCAAACCATACAATCGCCCGCGCTCGACGCCGCGATCCCTGAAGCCTATCGCGCCGCGGACGATCAGTGGTTCGGGCTCACCCGTCGCGCCCGCGTCGTCTACGCGTCGAAGGAGCGGGTGAAGCAGGACGCCATCACCTACGAGGAGCTCGCCGATCCGAAGTGGCGCGGCAAGATCTGCATCCGCTCGGGCCAGCATCCTTACAACGTCGCGCTGATCGCCTCGATGATCGCCAATCACGGCGAAGCGTGGACCGAGGAATGGCTCAAAGGCGTGAAGGCCAATCTCGCGCGCAAGCCCGCGGGCGACGACCGGCTCCAGGTCAAGGGCGTCTATGCCGGCGAATGCGACATCGCCGTCGCCAATACCTACTACATGGGCGTGATGCTCAAGGACGATAAGGAGCCCGAGCAGAAGGCGTGGGCCGAGTCGGTCAGGATCCTGTTCCCCAACTCGGACGATCGCGGCACGCATGTCAACGTGTCCGGCGCCGTCGTCGCCAAATACGCGCCGCACAAGGACAATGCGGTGAAGCTGGTCGAATTCCTCGCCTCCGACGAGGGCCAGCAAATCTATGCCGAGGCGAACAACGAATATCCGGTCAAGGACGGCATTCCTTGGTCACCGCTGGTCAAATCGTGGGGCGATTTCAAGCCGGACCCGATTTCGCTCACCGACATCGCCGCTTTGCGCAAAGCCGCAAGCGAGCTAGTTGACAAGGTTGAATTCGACGAGGGGCCAAGCTCATGAGGGGGCAACGATGAGCTTTCGACATAAGACGGATCGACAGAGTTCAGTCGCGCTCGGGGCGCCGGTTCGCGTGCCGCTGCTGAGCGGCGCGGAATGGCTGGTTGGCACCGGCTTCCGCTGCTGGCTCGCGGGCTACGATACCGGCAACATCGCCTGTTGGGAGAGCGGCTGGAACGAATATGCGCGCGCGCTTGGGCCCGAGCGGGCGAGGCGCGCGGTGACCGAGCTTGCGTGCTGGGTCAGGGCGGTACGGGCCTCGGCGTCGCGCCGAATTCGAATATTCTCCGGTCGGCTGCCCCGGCTTTTGCGCCGATGAGTGCCTGGCGATCTCGCTGATCGCGGCCTCGCAGCACCATCGCTGTCCGGCCATGCGGGCCTGCGCTTTGGCGCTGACCGGATCGGATGCGATCGATCCCGTGCTGAACGCGGCAAATGGCTTCGCCGACGCCCTGCAAGACGCCGATCAGCGCCTGTCGCCGGAGGGCGTGGCGGCGCTGATGGCGGGACGGCGCAAGGGCGGCGCCGACCGCCGCGCGCCGGTCTAGACCCGGACGCCGCAAACGCCGGCGATGGCCCTCGTCTCGTCACCTGAGCGGCCTTCCTTGCGCCGCCGGCTGGCGCGGCTCAGAGAAAGCGGCAATCTCGCCTGGTCGCTGGCGGCGCTTCTCATCTCGCTGATCGCCATTCTGCCGCTCCTCGCCCTCGCCGCGATCGCGCTTCAGGCGAGCGGCGATACCTGGCCGCATCTGATCGAAAACGTGCTGCCGGGAGCGCTTCGCCGGACCGCGCTTCTGGTTGCCGGCGTCGGCGCCTTGACGCTCCTCGTCGGCACCGGCACGGCGTGGCTCGTGACCATGTATCGCTTCCCCGGGCGCAACCTGTTGCAATGGCTGCTGCTGCTCCCGCTCGCGATCCCGACCTACATCATCGCCTATACCTATCTCGAGCTGCTCGACTATTCCGGCGCGGTGCAGACCGGATTGCGCGCGCTGTTCGGCTGGCACGACGCGCGGAGCTACTGGTTCCCCGATATCCGCAGCGTCGGCGGCGCGATCTTCGTCATGAGCGCAGTGCTCTATCCTTATGTCTACATCACCGCGCGGGCGAGTTTCGTCGCGCAGTCGGTCTGCATCCTCGAAGTGAGCCGCAGCCTCGGCCGCAACGCGGCGCAGACGTTTTGGGAGATCGCGCTGCCGCTCGCGCGGCCCGCGCTTGCCGCGGGCGTCGCGCTCGCGCTGATGGAGACGTTGAACGATATCGGCGCGGTCGGATTCTTCGGGGTCCGTACCCTGACGGTCGCGATCTACGACACTTGGCTCGACCGCAACAACCTTGCCGGCGCGGCGCAAATCGCCTGCGTCATGCTGATTTTCGTGCTGGCGCTGCTCGGCCTCGAACTCGCGCTTAGGGGCAAGCGCCGCTTTCACCATACCACCGGCAAGTATCGCCGCCTGCCGGAGGACCGGCTCGAGGGCTTCCGCGGCGCGCTCGCTTGCCTCGCCTGCACGCTGCCGGTCGTGTTCGGCTTCGTGCTCCCGGCCGGCGTTCTTCTCGAAGACGCCGTCGCCCATTTGGCGGCAGGGCTTGCGCCTGCGTTCTGGCGCGCGGCGTTGAACAGCGTCCTGCTCGCGAGTGCGGCTTCTTGCGTCGCGGTCGGCTTCGCCGTGGTGCTGGCCTATGCGCGGCGGCAAACGCGCTCGCAACTCGTTCAGGGCGCGAGCACGATCCCCGCGATCAGCTACGCCGTGCCCGGCACCGTGCTCGCGATCGGGCTCCTGATCCCGCTCGCGGGCCTCGACAATTTCGTCGACGGGGTGATGCGGTCGATGTTCGGGGTCTCCACGGGATTGCTGCTATCGGGAACCGCGTTCGCCATCGTGCTCGCCTACACCATTCGCTTCCTCGCCGCCTCGCTCGGCGCGGTCGAGGCGGGCCTGGCGCGGGTGTCGCGCAATATCGATGCCGCGGCGCGTTCGCTTGGCGCGAGCTTGAGCGAGATGCTGCTCAAGGTGCACTTGCCCCTGCTCAGGCCCGCGCTCGGCGCCGCGGCGCTCCTCGTCTTCGTCGATTCGATGAAGGAACTGCCGGCAACGCTTCTGCTCAGGCCCTTCAATTTCGATACGCTTGCCACCGAGGTCTTTACGCTCGTATCGCTCTACCGCTACGAGGAGGCCGGAGTTTCCGCGCTCGCGATTGTGCTGGTCAGCCTCGCCCCGGTTCTTTTCCTCCACGGGATCGTGGCGGGGAGCCGGCCCGGGACCTCGGTCTCGGGCCTTCGCGAAGGGCCCTGATCGGCCCATTCGCGGGGCCTGCGAGAGCACAACAAAAAGCCGGCCCGGCTCGCCATCCCGGCGCGTTCGGGCTAGAAAGGCGGGGGGCCGATTTCAAGAAGAATGCGGCAGCGCCCGGTCTTTCGGGTCCGACGCGGGGATACGGGTGGGTAGGGACGGCATGAAGCCACACCAGATCGATCAGAAATGGATTCTTCTCGGCGTCGTCGCGCTGTTGCTATGCTCCCTTGTCATACTTCCCCGGTTCGCGGGCAGCTCTCCGTTTCTCGCCAAACGCGCATCCGACGCTCTTGCTACATGGACGGGCGGCGAGGTCAAACTGACCGGACCGTTGCGCGTGCAATATTTCCCCGACGTCGCCATCCGGACCGGCGTCGAGTTCACACATGCACCAAATCTTCCCCTGGTGAAATCGATCGCGGCGAAGGACGCAAGGATTTCGCTCGATCTCGTCGCCTTGGTCCTGGGGCGCATCCGGGTCGATGCCGTCCGCCTCACCGCGCCGGAGATTGCGCTCAAAGAAGCGCCGTCGCTCGTCATGGGACCCGCGCAGACGCCTGAGGCGCGCGTCGCCAATCTCCTGAACGGCGCTCCGTTCCGAGTGCTTCGGGTGCGGAACGGCGTCATCAAGATGCCGACAGCCTCCGGCGGCGAGACCATCGACAAGCTCGATGCGCGATTTAAGCTAAGTTCCGGTGCGCTTGCCGGTTCCGGCTCATTCACGTTCCGCAACGAGCCGGTCAGCTTCACATTCGATACCGGCGCAGCTTCCGAAACGGCGGACGGAATCAGCGTTCCGGTGACATTGTCTGTCAGCGCGCCAACGCTCGATGCCGCGGTCGCCGGGACGGCCTCGTTCGCCAACGGATTCCAGCTCGACGGCGACATGACGGCCGGCATGGCCGATACGCGCGCTTTTCTCAGATGGGCCGGGATCGGCCTCGCCAAGGGGCGCAGCCTGAAGGCGCTTTCGGCCTCGGGCGCGGCGCGTTGGAACGGAACGACGCTCATCTTCGACGACGGCGCCTTCGCGCTCGACGGAAACGCGGCCGTGGGCGCGCTTGCCGTTACCCCGGGCATCCGTCCGCGCATCGATGGCACGCTCGCTTTCGACCGGCTCGCGCTCGATCCCTATATCGGCGCTGAGGACACTTCGGACGGCGCCGCGCCACCGAGCCTGGACCAATCCGCGCTCGGCCATTTCGACACGGATTTGCGCATCTCGGCCGCCGAGATCATCGCCCCCGGACTCCAACTCGGGCGCGGCGGATTCAACATCAGCGCCCGCAAAGGTTTCGTTTCAAGCGATGTGAGCGAGGTTGAATTCTGCGGCGGCACGGTCACGGGTCGAATCGACGTCGATCTCTCGCAAGCCATCGACAAGGCGAAGCTGGCCGGAAAATTTTCAGACATACCGATCGAGAATTGCCTCGATCCGCTTGGGCTCCATGTTCCGCTCAACGGCAATAGCAACCTCAAGGTGGATTTCTCCGCCACGGGGAGCACCTATGACGAACTTGCGCGCGGGCTCGCGGGGCCATTCCGCCTAAAAGCGCGCAGAGGCGCCGTGTCCGTCGATCTCGCCAGCCTCTTTGCCGGATCGGGCGCGCTTCAGGGCGCGGGCTGGAGCAAGGAAAATGTCACGCCGTTCGACGAGCTCGTCGCCGAATGCCGTCTCGGTGCCGGCAAGATTCGGTGCGAGAAGTTCAACATGAAGACGGAGCAGGGGTTGGTGTCCGGGTCCGGCGACATCGATTTGGGGCACCAGACGCTCAATTGGCGCTTGTTCGTCGCCAATTACGCCGCTCCCGTGAACGGCTCGCAGCTCGCCACGCAGACTCCGCCGCAAGTCTCGATCAGTGGGGCGATCGCGCAACCCGTGATCGCGAGGCCCGGGCAAGAGCCGGTCCACTCCGGATCGGTGCCGACCGCGGCCAGGTCCACCCAAATCTCTCCGCGCTGACCGCGCCGCAGATGTCACGTAACGTGAGAACGCCATAGTGTCTGAGCAGCGCATTATCCGTCCCTGTCGCGTGTCGAGGCCGGCGCGCTTCAACGCGCGGGCGGGCGCTTTTGCCTTCGCCGTCGCCACAAGCCTTTGCGTTTCGCCGGGCGCGCGCGGCGAGGACACGCTCAATATCGCGACCTGGGGCGGCGCTTACGGCCAGTCGCAGGAGATCGCCTTCTTCGAGCCCTATGCCAAGGAGACGGGCACGCGAATTGCGACCGAGATCTACGATGGCTCGCTCGCCAAGATCAAAGAGATGATCGATGGCGGAGCGATCGACGTCGCCGACGTTTCGGCAGGCACGGTCAACGCGCTGTGCAAGGATGGGCTGCTCGAAACGATCGCGCCATCGAGCCTCGGCGCGGCGCCGTCGGGCGAGAGCGCGGAACAGGATTTCTTCGCGGACAGCCTTTCGACTTGCGGCGTTGGCAGCGTCGCCTGGGCCATGACGATCGCCTTCGATCGCCAGGCTTTCAGCAAGGCCGCCCCTTCGCAGGTCGCCAATCTCCTCGATATCAAGCGGTTCCCCGGCAAACGGGCGCTGACCAATAGCGCGCGCCGCACGCTCGAGCTTGCGCTGCTGGCCGATGGCGTCGAACCGGCCAATGTCTATACCGAACTCGCGACGCAAGAGGGCGCCGACCGCGCCTTCAAGGCGCTCGACAAGATCAAGGCTGAAGTCTTCTGGTGGGACAGCGCCGAAGAGGCGATGACCTGGCTGCTGGAGCGGAAGGCGGTGATGGCCGCCACCTATAGCGGCCGCCTGTTCCGCGCCACGGTCGGCACGCGCCAGAGATATGCGGCGATCTGGGACGGCCAGATCTACGATCTCGATCTTTGGGCCATCCCCAAAAGCGCCAAGAACAAGGAGGGCGCGCTCCGCTTCATCGCCTTTGCCACCGATCCGGCGCGGCTCGCGACCCAGGCGCAACTCATTGCTTACGGCCCAGTGCGAAAATCGGCCCTTCCCCTCATCGGCAAGCATCCGGTGATCGATGTCGCGATGCTGACATTTCTTCCCACCGCGCCTGACAACTTCAAAAAGGCGCTGAAATTCGATGAAGGGTGGTGGGATACGAATGGTACCGCGCTCGAGTCGCGTTTCGCGGCGTGGCGCGGGCCGCTTTCTCCCGGCCAAGGCAAGCCGCCGGCCGCGGATGCGAAGCCGCAAGAGGCCGAGGGCGGACAAGGGACCCCCAAAGCTGCGCCGTGACGCCGGTGCGCGGAGCCGGACGTCGCGAACGCATTTCCGAAGGCCAAATTCGAACGCCGGAGCCGTGTCCGGGGGGCCGCAGGTCAAGGCTCAATTGACGCCGCCGGCAAAAAAGAAATGCGGGTTACGCCGAACTCCCGTTTGCAATGATCGTCATCGCCGTGTCATTCTTTGCGTTAGGAGAGAATCGTTTGGGTATGACCCTTGCGGACATCCCTCCTGCACAGGATGCACGACTGAAGTGGGTGTGCGCCTTGGCGAGCCGAATCGGCTCAAGCTCGAAGCGCCACCTGACGACGCGAAGCACTGCCGGAGCGGGGCCGGCAGTGCAATTTTTTTCCAGGCGCCCTATCTATCTCTTCTATCACTAGCCTCTCGAGCCAGAAGCCCTGGATTCTGAGGGGCTTTTCGCCTGGCGCGGCTCGCCAGCGGCCGCCAATCTTGCCCCCGAAGCAAATGACCCCCGAACATTTCGAAACCTGGCTCACGGTTGACCGCAAGGGCCTCTACTGCCGCCCCGGCGGCTTCCACATCGACCCTTATAGCGGCGCCAAGCGCGCCGTCGTAACCCATGGCCATTCCGACCATGCGCGGCCCGGGCACGACCATGTGCTTGCCACACGCGAGACGCTCGGCGTGATGCAAGTGCGGCTCGGGAGAGCGGCGCAAAAGGGCAGCCAAGCCGTCGCTTACGGCGAGCGCGTGACCATCGGCGACGTCGCGGTCACGCTCCTCCCGGCCGGGCATGTGCTCGGGAGCGCGCAGGTCCTGATCGAATGGAAGGGCGCGCGGGCCGTCGTCTCCGGCGATTACAAGCGGAGCCCGGACCCGACCTGCCCCGGCTTCGAGCTTGTCCCCTGCCACCTCTTCATCACCGAGGCGACGTTTGCGTTGCCGGTGTTCCAGCACGGCGATGCGAGCGAGGAAGCGGCAAAGCTGCTCAAATCCCGCGCGGAATTTCCCGACCGCGCTCATGTCGTCGGCGTCTACGGGCTCGGCAAATGCCAGCGCCTGATCGCGGTCCTGCGCGAAGCGGGCTACGACCGCCCAATCTACCTTCACGGCGCACTCTCAGAATGTTGCACGCTTTACGAGTCCTTCGGGATCCGCCTCGGCGCTCTGAAACCCGCAACCGGCGCCCCCCGTGACGAGCTGAAGGGCGAGATCGTGCTCGCGCCGCCTTCGGCCATCGCCGACCGCTGGTCGCGCCGGCTGCCTGACCCCGTCACGGCCTTCGCCTCAGGCTGGATGCGGGTGCGGGCGCGGGCACGCCAGCAAAGCGTCGAGCTTCCGCTCGTGATCTCGGATCACGCCGATTGGCGCGAGCTTGTCGCGACCATCGCCGAAACCGGCGCGGAGGAAGTGTGGGTGACGCATGGGCGCGAGGACGCGCTCCTGCATCACATCGAAACGAGCGGACGCAAGGGCCGTGCGCTCGCTTTGATCGGCCGCGAGGACGAGGACCAGTGAAGGCCTTTGCCGCACTTCTCGACCGGCTGTCCTACACGTCGTCGCGAAACGACAAGCTCAGGCTGCTTGCCGGCTATTTCGCGAGCACGCCCGATCCCGATCGCGGCTATGCGCTGGCGGCTTTGACGGACGGCCTCTTCTTCAGGCTTCCGCTGCGCCGCATCTTGACCGATCTCATCGGATCGCGCGTCGATCCCGTCCTGTTTGATCTCTCGCGCGACTATGTCGGGGACACGGCCGAGACCATCGCCCTGATCTGGCCGGGGGGCAGCGCTTCGGCCAAGGCGCCGCGTCTCGCCAGCGTGGTCGAGGCACTGCAAGCGGCGGCGCCGGCGGAAGTCCCCGCCCTTCTTGCCGGTTGGCTCGACCAGCTCGACGCGACCGGCCGCTGGGCGCTGCTCAAGCTCATGACCGGAGCCTTGCGGGTCGGCGTCTCGGCGCGGCTCGCCAAGACGGCGCTTGCGGAATGGTCCGGCGAGCCGCTCGCAGATATCGAGGAGGTCTGGCACGCGCTTCGCCCACCTTATGGCGAATTGTTCGACTGGCTCACGGGCAAAAGCGGCCGCCCCGACTCGAAAGGCCGTGCCGCCTTCAGGCCGCTGATGCTGTCGCATCAGATCGACGACAAGGAGCTTGCCACGATCGCGCCGCAAGACTTCGTCGCCGAGTGGAAATGGGACGGCATCCGCGTGCAGGCCGCCCATCAAGGGGGCGAGAAGCGGCTCTTCTCGCGCACGGGCGACGATATTTCCGGCGCCTTTCCCGACGTGGTCGAGGCCCTGCCCGAGGGCGTCGTGCTCGACGGCGAGCTTCTCGTCATGCGGAACGGCGACGTCGCCCCCTTCAACGATTTGCAGCAGCGGCTCAACCGCAAAGTCGTGAGCGGCACGCTGCTCAAATCGCATCCAGCCCATATCCGCCTCTACGACATTCTGTTCGAGAACGGCGAGGACCTCCGCGCGCTCCCCTTCGCCGCGCGGCGCGCCCGGCTCGAGGCCTGGCACAAAGCGCACGCGCCTCGCCGCACCGATCTCTCCACGCTTATCGGCTTCAGCTCGGTGGATGAACTCAAGACGCTGTGGGAAGGCGCGCGCGAGACCGGCATCGAAGGCCTGATGCTGAAGCGGCGCGATAGCCCTTACCTTGCCGGCCGTCCCAAGGGTCATTGGTACAAATGGAAGCGGGCGCCGCTCGTCATCGACGCCGTTCTCATGTACGCGCAACGGGGAAGCGGCAAGCGCTCGTCCTATTATTCGGACTATACTTTCGGCGCTTGGCGCGACAGCGATGCGGGAGGAGCCGAGCTCGTGCCGGTCGGCAAGTCCTATTTCGGCTTCACCGACGAGGAGTTGAAGGAGCTCGATCGCTGGGTGAGGAACCACACGGTTGACAGCTTCGGCCCGGTTCGCCAGGTCGAGCCCAAGCTCGTGTTCGAGGTCGCGTTCGATTCGGTGCACCGCTCCTCGCGCCACAAATCCGGGGTCGCCATGCGCTTCCCCCGCATCAACCGCATCCGCTGGGACAAGCCGGCCGCCGAGGCCGACCGGCTCGAGACGCTTCAAGCCATGATCGTGGGCTGAGCCATGACGGAAACGGCAGCGGCGAAGGCGGGCAAGGTGGCGGACCTCATCTGGGACAGGGTCGCGGAGCGGCTCGCGGGCGGCGCCGCGGCGCTACTTCCGATCGGCGCCGGCGCGAAGCAGCACGGGTTGCATATGACGATGGCGACCGACTAGGTCTTCGCCGAGTATTTCGCGGGCGTCGTCGCCGAAAAAGCCGATGCGCTGATCTGGCCCACGCTGACTTACGGCGCTTATCCTGCTTTCGTCGCTTATGCCGGGAGCGCGCGCCTGTCCGATGCGACCTTCCAATCGGCCGTGACGGAGATCGCCAATGCGCTGCTCGGCTTCGGTGCGCAACGCGTGCTGATCCTCGATACCGGTATTTCCACGCTCGCGCCGGTTGAGGCGGCGATCAAAGCCACGTCCGATCCGTCCCGCATCCGGCATTTGAAAGTCTTCGCCCCGGACCGCACTTCGTGCAAACGGCGAAGGCGTTGCAGCAGCAACCCTATGGCAGCCATGCCGACGAGATCGAGACGTCGCCTGATGCTTGCTATTGCGCCCAGCTTGGTCGATATGAGCCGGGCCAAAGCGTCTCCCGTCTCGCCTGGCGGCCCTTCGCGCGGGCCGCTCTCGCCGGACGACCCGAATTCGCCCAACTATTCGCCGAGCGGCAGCTTCGGCGATCCGACGCTGGCCTCGGCCGAGAAGGGCAAGACAATTCTCGCGGCAATCGTCGATGATTTGATGGAGGCGGCAGCCTGACCAAAATTTCCCGCTCTCCCTTGGGAGAGAGCGGCAGGTCCTGTTTCGCCCGCGCAAGTCGTGATTCCGGCGAAAGCCGGAATCCAGGGGCGGCATGTAGGGGCGTTTGTTGCTCTGGATACCGGCTTTCGCCGGTATGACGGGGCCAGTTAACAAGACAGGTCTGGCCGTGGCGTGGTACGAGACAACGTCGGACGAACAACAAAGGTAGTTCTGGTGAGACGCTGGGCGATCTTGCTTTCTGTTGCGGCGATGGTCGCCTTTGCCGCTAGACCCGCGTCAGCGGAAGACGTGGCAGTCTGCTTCGCGACGGCCGACCGGTGGCGGGCGGCGAGGCTGTCGATGAGGCGGCGAAGAAAGCCGGTCACGAAGCCTGCCAGCGGGCGCTCGCCCAGACTTCGAGTATCGTGCAGAAATATCATTTGCAGGAAGCCGATTTCGACATCGTCGGACGCCCGCAGAAACAGTGACGGCGAAAAACCGAAGCGGCGGACCGGGCCAGGCCCGATCCGCCGCATATTCGAGGTCAAACCCTTCGAAGCTATTTCTTCGTGGCTTCGGAGGTGCTGGCCGGGCTCCCGTCCGCCTTGAACGCTTCCTTCTTGTAGCTATCGCCGTCCTTGACGATTTTCGTGGTCCAGCCCGAATTCCATTTGACGACAGCGGCGCCGCCTTCCTCGGCCCAGGTTCCGGTCATCTCTTTCGGGTGGGTGGAGGTCGCCTTGCCGTCGGCCCCGAGCGTGATTTCGAACGCCTTCCCATCAGTGTCCTTGACCGACCAGGTGCCTTCGAACGGGCTCGCGGCGAGCGCGGCGAAGGCGGTCGCTGTGCCGATCAGGGCGGCAAAGAACGCGGTTCGTGCTTGTTTGCCTAATGCCATGGAACAACTCCTTCGATTTCAGGGGTTTCGCGTCAAATTGTGCGTGAGCGAAAGGTCGGGTGTTTACCCCGTCGTTTCAAGTCTCAAGATTGGCGGGCGCCGACCGGCTGCACGATGATGGCCCCGCCATCGCCGTCGATGATCTCCTCGTCGGCGAGCTTGAAATGCTCCATGCGCATGGTGTGATAGCGGTCGAAATAGTCGTTGAGCGGCTTCTCGATCGACCTGTCGTAGTCGGGACGCACGACGTGGGTCGCGCCCTGCACCACCTTCACCACCTTGCCGTTCTTGACCACCACCTCGCCGTTCTTGAACACGAGCTCGGGCGTCGCGAACATCGCCTCGCGGTCGGGATCGTCGCGATAGACGGTGATATCGCCCGCGGCGCCCGGTCCGAGATGTCCGCGATCTTTGAGGCCGAGGCTCCGCGCCGGACCGGCGCGGGTCAGGATCGCGATCTCGTCGAAGGTGTATTCGCGGTTAAGCGATTTCAGCAACTCGGCCTGTGCTTGCGCGTCGAGATTGATCTTCTGCAGCATGCCGTCGCGGAAGCCCTTGTCCATGAGCAGCCGGATCAGATGCGGGTAGAAGAAGAAGGGCGCGCCGTTGGGATGATCGGTGGTGAGGAAGATGCGCCAAGGGTCGTCGAACAGGAGGAACGTCTCGAGCCCGATCACCCATTGCATGGCGTTGACGAAACTCTTGTCGCGATAGCGCATCGGTACGACGCCGCAACCGGCATCGCATTCGATATCCATGACCACCGGCTTCTTCGGGTGCGCGTTCTTGGAGATGGCGTATTGGCGCATGCTGTCGCCCGACGCGGTGCACGTCTGGCCGAACAGGACCTGGCCCACGTCGATCGAGACATTAGGCGTCTTGTTGACGAGCTCGGTGAGCCGGGCCGCGCCCGAGGAAAATTTCCGGTCGCCTTCGGTGCCGTAGCTCAGGAACTGGGTGTGGGTCATGTGGATGCGCAAGCCCTCGGCCGCCCTGACCGTCGCCAGCGTCGTTTCGATATTGCCGGGCACGCCGAGATTGCAGCCGTGGATATGGAGCGGGTGGGTGACGCCGAGCTCCTCGATGGCGCGCGCCAGCGTCAAGACGATCTGCCGCGGCGTCACGTGGTAATAGACATGCTCCTCGTCGAGATCGAGCTTGCGCTGGTTGAACTTGAAGGCGCTGATGCCGCCGGGATTGACGACCTTGACCGCGATGGCCTGGGCCGCGTGCAGGGTCCAGGCGACATAGTCCTTGATCGCCTTGAAGTCCTTCTTGGCGGCGAGCTGGCGCAGGAAATAATCGTCGGAGCCGAGCATGACGAAGGCGCCCTTATCGACCATGGGCGTGTCGCCCATTTCCATATGCGCCTGACGGGCGTTGGCGGGCAGCATCGCCGGCTCGAAACAGGCGGTGTAGCCCATCTCGGCATAGCGGTAGCCGGTGATGTGGGTCGAGGGCACGGCGCGGCCTGAGCCCGCGCGGGTGAGCTCAGTCGCGGTCACCGGATCGCCCCGGTGGTCCTCGGGCAGGAGCATGCGGGCGATGGTCATCTTGCCGCCGCCGATATGGGTGTGGGGGTCGATGGCGCCGGCCATGACGATGCGGCCCTTCACGTCGTAGGTCGCGTCTGGCCTCGCGTTCGGCTTTGCCGCGATGATCTTGCCGTCCTCGACATAGATGTCGCGAACCTCGCCGCTGATTTTATTGGCGGGATCGTAAACCCTGCCGCCGACAAGCTTGATGAGCATGGTTCGAAGCTCCCGCCCTAAAGCGCCGCCTGGATCGCCGCAAGAATTTCGGCGGAAGACGGCAGGGGCGCGCGGCCGAGGTCCTTCAGCGGCAAGGAAACGACGTTGTCGACCCGAATGAGCCGCGCGGAATGATCGAGCCCGGGCGTACCGACAGGGATGAAGACCGCAGGAGGCGCGGTAAGCGCCATACCCGGCGTGCCGAGCACGATGGTCGGGAGCCCGGTCGGCGGCGGCACGAGGCTCGGCGAGATCGAAGCGATCCAGACCAGCAGATCGCCCTCGCCGTCTTTCAGCATGCGGCCGATGGCCCAGCGGTAAGGATCGTAGTCGGGCGCGGCGGTGGCGTAGCTCACGCGGAGCGGATAGCCGCTGATCCAAGTGCACACGGCGCCCGCCGTGATCGCGCCCTCGGCGCCGCCAAGCGCGAGCCCGACGAAGCGCGTGGTGTGATTGAGGTCCTTCGCAAGCCCGGTGAATTGCTCGACAGCAAGCTCAGCATGGGGAAAATTGAGCGAAGGCGGCGCCCAGACCACGACGCCGTATTTCGCGACCCTACAGCGCTCGGCAAGCGCATCGATCTCGGCAAGCGTCACGCCGAAATTCTTTGGCGGCGTGACGCGAAAGCCGCGCAAGCGCGCCCTGAGCAGCGCCACGGCGTGGCCCGCCTCTTCGTCCTTGCAGCCAAGCGTGACGACCTCGCCGATGCGCGAGCCCTTGGCGCCGGAACGGTCGAGCCCCTTGCCGATAAATACGATCGTGCGCTTGGGCGCGGTGACGTCGAACATCGAATCGGGCGGAGACACGATCCGCTCGAAGAAGCGGGGATGCAGCCGGTGAATGTCGCTGCCGGCGACGATGATGAGATCGGCGCGGTTCCGCGTCTCGGTCAGCGTCGTCGTCACCCAGCCGGACGTCTGGAGAATCTTGAAGTTGCGGTATTGCGCTTCGCTCAAGGCGTGGTCGACGACGCCCCCTGCCCGCTCGGCAAGCGCCATCACGGCGCGCATCCCGCCGACATCGGTGGCGAGCCCGCCGAAAAGCGGGAGCTTGGCCTTGGCGATTAGCTTCGCCGCTTCCTTGATCGCGGTCGAGAGATCGACATCCTTGCCGTTGACGGAAGGATTGGCCGGCGGAAGCTTGCGCTCGAAGCCCGCGACCGACTGGCTGCAGCCGTTCTTGACGACCTTGAGGCCCGCGCCGGTCCGCTCGACGTCGAGATCGTCGGCGAGCGTGCCGCAGAACGGATTGACCACGTTCTCGAACAGTTGCGAGCCGGACTGCTCGTCTTTGGCCTCACGCGGATTGGAACGCGGCATGCGGGACTCTCCCCCCAACGGCGGGGCAAGAAAGCATGGGATGGACGGCAAGACAACTCGCGAGCGAGAGGGATGGCATCTTTTTTCGCCCTTCAGCTTGCCGTGGCAGGACGCGCGAGGACTGCGGCGGATTGCCTCCGCCCGCAACGTGAGCCATACACCCCTCCCATGGGATCGCGTTCGGCAGGCCCGGTCGCCCGGCTCCGCATCGTTCTCGGCGGCGATATCGCCTTGGGGCCGGGCAAGGCCGATCTGATGGAAGGCATTCGCGACACAGGCTCAATTGCCGCCGCAGGAAGGCGCATGGGCATGAGCTACAAGCAGGCTTGGCTCCTGGTCGAGACCATGAATGCCTGCTTCGCCAAGCCGCTGGTCGCCGCGGCCAAGGGCGGCGAACGCGGCGGCGGCGCCCGCCTCACCCCGCTCGGCGAGGACGTGCTTCGCCGCTTTCGGCGCATGCAGGCTTCGTCGGCGCGGGCGATCGCGAAAGACCTCGCCGCCTTGAAGCGCGTGATGCGGAAGGCGCCGCGCTAGGCTTTACAGCTTCACCATCACGTGGCGCACGACGGTGTAGTCCTCGAGCGCGTACATCGACAGATCCTTGCCGTAGCCCGAGAATTTGAGGCCGCCATGCGGCATCTCGCTCACCAGCATGAAATGGGTGTTGACCCAGGTGCAGCCGTACTGAAGCCGCGCCGCCGTCGCCATCCCCTTGCCGATGTCCGAGGTCCAGACCGATGAGGCGAGGCCGTAGTCGCTGTCGTTGGCCCAGGAGACGGCCTGATCGACGTCGTCGAAGCGCGTGACCGACACGACGGGACCGAATACCTCTTTCCGCACGATCTCGTCCTCGTGCTTGGCGCCGGCGATCACCGTCGGCTCGAAGAAGTAGCCCTTGCCGCCCGGGAGCTTGCCGCCGGCGGTGACCGATATGTGGCGCTCCTTGCCGGCGCGCTCGACGAAGCCGTGCACGCGGGACTTCTGCGCCGCCGAGATTAAGGGCCCGATCTCGTTCTCGTCGTCGTTGGCGAGATTGTATTTGATCTCCTTGACCGCGCTCGACAGGTCGGCGACGAGATTGTCGTAGATCTTCTTGCCGGCGTAGATGCGGCAAGCCGCGGTGCAGTCCTGGCCCGCGTTGTAATAGCCGAACGCCTTGACGCCGGAGACGACCGCGTCGAGGTTGGCGTCGTCGAAGACGATGACCGGCGCCTTGCCGCCAAGCTCAAGATGCGTGCGCTTGAGGGTGGGCGACGCCGCGAGCAGCACCTTGCGACCCGTATCGACGCTGCCGGTGAGCGACACCATCGCGATCTTGGGATGAGAGATGAGCGCGTTGCCGGTGGTGGCGCCGCGGCCGGTCACGATATTGACCACGCCCTCGGGAAAGATCTCGGCGATCAGCTTGGCGAGCTTCAACGTCGTCAGCGGCGTCTGCTCCGAAGGCTTGATGACGATGGTGTTGCCGCCGCCGAGAGCCGGGGCGAGCTTCCAGATTGCCATCATCAAGGGATAGTTCCACGGCGTGATCGATCCGATGACGCCGATCGGATCGCGGCGGATCATCGAGGTATGCCCCGCCATATATTCGCCGGCCACGGCCCCGTGCAGGTTTCGCACGGCGCCGGCAAAGAAGCGGAAGCAATCGGAGGCCGCCGGCATCTCGTCCTGGAGCATGCAAATCTTCGGCTTGCCGGTGTTGAGCGCCTCGAGCGCGGCGAAGAACTCGGCCTCGCGGTCTATGGCGTCGGCAAGCTTCAACAGAAGGGTCGAGCGCTCGGCGGGCGTCGTCCGCGACCAGGTCTGAAACGCTTTCTCAGCCGCGTTCACCGCCGCATCGACCTGGGCGGGCGTGGCATCGGTCAGCTCCACAATCTTCGCCTCGGTCTTGGGGTTGAGCACGGCATCGGCTTCGCCGGCACCCGCGACGAATTTCGAGCCGATCAACATTTGCGTGTCGAGCATGACGGTCCTCCACTTGGAAGCTTTTTTTACGACTATTTCGACGACCCGCCTGTGTGCTCGCCCTCGCGCGTCAGATAGTAGGCGGCAAGGATCGGCAGAAGCGTGACGAAAACGACGAAGACCGCGACCACGTTGGTGACCGGGCGCTGGCGCGGGCGGATCAGTTCCGACAGCATCCAGATCGGCAGGGTCGATTGCTGGCCGGCCGTGAATGTCGTGACGATCACCTCATCGAACGACAGCGCAAACGCGAGCATGCCGCCGGCGAGAAGCGCGGTGCCGATCTGAGGCAGGATTACATACCAGAACGTCTGGAAGCTGTTGGCGCCGAGATCCATCGAGGCCTCGATAAGATTGCCGGAGAGCCGGCGGAATCGCGCGATCGCATTGTTGTACACGACGACGATGCAAAACGTGGCGTGGCCGAGCACGATGGTCCAGACCGAGAAATCGAGACCCATGATATCGAAGGCCGAGCGCAGCGATATGCCGGTGATGATGCCCGGAAGCGCGATCGGCAGGATAAAGAGCAGCGAGATCGTCTCGCGGCCGAAGAAGCGGGCGCGCGACAAGGCGGCGGCGGCGAGCGTGCCGAAGATCAAGGCAAGCACGGTCGCGATCGCCGCGACTTTCAGCGACAGATAGAGCGGCGGCCAGATGTCGGGGCGATGCGCCCAGGCGATCTCGAACCATTTCGTGGTGTAGCCGGGCGGCGGGAACTGGAAGCTCTTCTCCTCGGTGGTGAAGGCGTAGAGGAAGATAAGCGCAAGCGGCAGATGCAGGAACAGAAGCCCGGCGATGGCAGAAAGGCGCAAGCCGAGGGGCTTGGGGGCGTTCGCGCTAGAGGACATCGAACGCTCCCATGCGCTTTGCCATCCACAGGTAGACGCCCATGATCGCCATCGGAACCACGGTGAAGGCGGCGGCGAGCGGAATGTTTCCGGCCGTGCCTTGCAGTGTGTACACCGCCTGCCCGATCATGAGGCGCGAATTGCCGACAATGGTGGGTACGATGTAATCGCCGAGCGTGAGCGAGAAGGTGAAGATCGAGCCGGCGATGATGCCGGGGAGCGCCAGGGGAAAGATCACGGTCCAGAATGTCTGGCGCGGATCGGCGCCGAGATCGGCCGAGGCTTCGATGTAGTTGAGGGGCACCCGCTCGAGTGCCGCCTGGATCGGCAGGATCATATAGGGAATCCAGATATAGACGAAGACGAGGAAGGTGCCGATATAGCTGAACGACAGCGACGGACCGCCGATCACCGGCAGCGCCATGATGCCCTCGAGCAGCCATGACAGATGCAAGCCCTTGGCAATCCAGGTGATGATGCCTTCCTTGGCGAGGATCAACTTCCAGGCGTAGATCTTGACCAGATAGCTCGACCAGAGCGGCATCATGACCGCGAGATAGAACAGCGCCTTGGTCCAGCCGCGGGCGTAGCGCGCGGCATAGTAGGCGATGGGAAAGGCGATGATGGCGCAAGCGATTGTGACCAGCGCCGACATCATGACCGTGCGCAGGATGATCTGGAGATTGGCCTCTTCGAAAAGCTGAGCGTAGGTCGAAAGAGTGAACTCGCGGAGGATCAGCCCGGAATAGTCGTCGAGCGAATAGAAACTCTGCAGGAGAAGCGCGAACAGCGAGCCGACATAGACAACGCCGATCCACAGCAAGGGCGGCAGCAGCAGGAGAAATGTCAGGAGCTTGGGGCGCTGAAAGAAGAGGTCGGAGGCCCGCGTGAGAAGGCCCCCCTCGCGTTCGTCAGTAACCAGGACCGCCGCCGCCTGGGTCACGCGCCCTCCTCCATGGTGACCATGGCCGAACTGGGCCAGATGAGCCGCACGGCATCGCCCGGCTTGAACCGCGTGTCGCCGGCCGGGACCTCGGCGTTGATGCGCATCTTCTCCGCCTCGACATTGAACCGGGTCACCGCGCCCTGGTAGCTCACCATCTTGATTTCGCCGTCGGTCGAGCCGTGCTTCTCCGGGACTGACGCGCCCGACGCATGCACCGCGATCTTCTCGGGCTTGAGGCTCGTCCATTTGGCGAGGCCGCCGTGGCGCTCGGCGAAGGCGGGCGGCAGCACGTTCGACGACCCGACGAAGTCGGCGACGAAGCGCAACTCGGGCCGCTCATAGACGGAGGCCGGCGTCCCGACCTGGACGATCTTGCCGTCGTTGAAGACGGCGACGCGATTGGACATCGACAGGGCCTCGCCCTGATCATGGGTCACGAAGACGAAGGTGATGCCGAGCGCGTTCTGGAGCGCCTTCAGCTCCTCCTGCATCTGCTCCCTGAGCTTCAGGTCGAGAGCGCCGAGCGGCTCGTCGAGCAAGAGCACCTTGGGTCCGTTCACGAGCGCGCGGGCGAGCGCCACGCGTTGTCTCTGGCCTCCGGAAAGCTGCGCCGGGCGGCGCTCCTCGAATCCGGCGAGCTTGACCATGGCGAGCGCGTTCTTGGCCTTGGCCTCGCGTTCGGCGGCGCCGACGCCCTTGATCCTGAGGCCGTAGGCGACGTTCTCGCCGACCGTCATGTGGGGAAAGAGAGCGTAGTCCTGAAACACGGTGTTGACGTTGCGTTTGTAGGGCGGAACGCCTTCGGCCGTTTCGCCGAAAATCTCGATATGGCCCTCGTCGGGCTGCTCGAAGCCGGCGATGAGGCGCAGGCAGGTGGTCTTGCCCGATCCCGAAGGACCGAGCATGGCGAAGAACTCGCCCTCGGCGATGTCGAGGGTGACGCCGTCGACGGCTCTTACCGAGCCGAAGCGGCGTGACACGTTGACGAATCGAACGGCGGGCGCCATGGAACTTCAAGTCTTCGTCGAAGCGGCCCGGATCGGGTGACCCGGGCCGCTGATTTGCGCGGCGCTACTTGCCGAGGATGGCAATGTAGTCTTTGGCCCATTGCGAGTAGGGCACGCATTTGCCCTCCTGCTCGCACTTGGCCGTCGGCGTACGCCAGAACCAAATCTGGTCGAAATTGTCAAAGCCATTGGTGGCGCAGCCCGTGTCGGTCAGAAGCTCGTTGCCTTTGCAGGCGGCAGGCACTGCCGGCACCGAGCCGAACCAGGCCGCGAGATCGCCCTGCAGCTTCGGGTTCAGGGAATGCTCGAGCCACTTATAGGCGCAGTTGGGATTTTGCGCATCGACGTGCATCATCGTCGTGTCGGCCCAGCCTGTTGCCCCTTCCGCCGGGATCGTCGAGGCGATCGGCTTCTTCTCCGAACCGAGGAGATTGACCTGGAACGGCCAGGACGAGGAGGCGACCACGCCCTCGTTCTTGAAGTCGTCGACCTGGACCATGGCATCGTGCCAATAGCGGCCGACGAGCGCCCTCTGCGCCTGAAGCAGGGCAATGACCGCGGCATACTGATCGGGATTGAGCTCGTAAGGATTCTTGATGCCGAGCTCGGGCTTCGTCTTCATCAGAAAGAGAGCGGCGTCGGCGATATAGATCGGACCGTCATAGGCCTGCACCCGTCCCTTGTTGCTCTTGCCGTCGGGCAGCGTCTGCTCGGTGAACACGACGGACCAGCTCTTCGGCGCCTCCTTGAACACCTCGGTGTTGTAGGCAAGCACGTTCGGGCCCCAATCATACGGAACGCCGTAGTGAACGCCATCGACCGTGTGCCAGGGCGCGTTCTGCAGCCGCTCGTCGATGGTCTTCCAGCTCGGAACTAAGTCGATATTGATCGGCTGGACCTTCTTGCCGGCGACGAGGCGGAGCGAGGCATCGCCCGAGGCGGTGACGAGGTCGAATCCGCCCTGGTTCATCAGCGTCACCATCTCGTCGGAGGTCGCGGCGGTCTTCACATTGACCTTACAGCCCGTCTCCTTCTCGAACGAGGTGACCCAATCGTAGTTCTTGTCGGTTTCACCGCGCTCGAGATAGCCGGGCCAAGCAACGATGTTGACTTGGCCTTCACCCTCGCCAACCGCAGTCGGCATTTCGGCGAGAGCCACGGCACTGCCAAGGACAAGCAGAGGAACAACAGAGGCTGCTACAGGGAAGGAGGACTTCATGATTTTGACTCCTGAAACCGCGACGCGCTGAACGGCCAATGGTCGGACGATCTGGTTGGGACAGGTCGCAAAACACC
The DNA here is from genome assembly GCA_963802845.1 of uncultured Alphaproteobacteria bacterium. GTDB lineage: Bacteria > Pseudomonadota > Alphaproteobacteria > Rhizobiales > Methyloligellaceae > Methyloceanibacter. Next base: position 110,532 of record CAWDKA010000022.1, on the reverse strand, counting down.
CTCATTGAACGGCATGAATTTAATCGAGGACGGCGTTAAGCGCCATAAGAAAGCCAAGGAACGCATTCCGTTAGGCCCGCTTAGGACCGATAGGTCAAAGCGTTAATGCCGCCCTCGCGGCCTTTCCGCGCGCCGGTCGCGCGCCTTCACTTTTTCAATGCGAGCGTCTCGACGAGAGCTTCGGCGGCCCGGTTTCCGCTTTGGACGCCACCGTTCATGTAGCCAAGGAAGTCAACGCTCGTATGCTCGCCGGCGAACTGTACCCGGCCGCCCAAAGCGGGTTCAGCCGCCACGTCCAGCAATGTCGTGTATTGGCCGGGCTTGGCCAGGGAATAGCTCCCGAGCGTAAACGGGTAGCGGCTCCAGAAGAAGGACGCGACCGCCGGCTTGTCGAGGCTTTCGGCCATCTTCGGCGACATCTTGGCAAGGCCGGTGCGAAAGATCTCGAGCGCGTCATTCTCCTGGGCGAGGCCGGCTTTGCCCCCGAGGAAATTGGTGATGATGCCGGCTTCGCCCGGCTGCGCGCGGCTGTCCTCCCACAGGGCCTGGAAACCAACATCGGAGAAGAAACCGCCATTGGACGGCGCAGGCAGGCCCGAGTCGGGGCTCCGCCACACGCGCGTCGTGGTGCCGTTCAGGATCTTCGCACTCGTCCCGTAGCCAAGCTCCTTAATGCATTTCAACTTCTCAGGCGCGAGCTTAAGGCGGTTTAGTCCCTTCACGTCGCGGAGCCTGGTGAAGGGCAACGTCAGGATCACGGCATCGAAGCTTTCGGATTTCTCGCCGTCCGGCGCGGCGAGGGTGAGGACGATCTTGCCGCCCTTCCTGTCGATCGCCGTCAACGCATAGCCAAGCCGCATGTCGGCCTTGTTCTCAAGCGCCGCGGTCAAGGCCTTGATCAACGCCGACGACCCGCCCTTGATCCGAAACGCCTCGTCGCTCTCGCCGTAGATGCGGAAGGGCTGGTCCATCTCGGTAGTGATGAAGTCCACCAGATTGAGACAGGATTGCTCGTCGATCTCGAGCCCGTATTCGCCGACATAAGCAACGTCGAGCAGATCGATGGCCCAGCTCTCGGCCTTACCGCGGAATTGCTCGAGATAGGCTTTGAGGCTCGTCCGGTCCAGCTTGTGCGCGAACTTGGTCCAATTCTCTTCCTTGTCGGTCAGCTTTTCCGCGTCGGCGGCGATCTGCTCGGCGATCGGCGCGAAGGCGCCGGTTTTCGTCGCGGTATCGATCATGTCCTTCGGCGTATGGAACGCGCCGCCGAAATAATAGAGGTCCTCGCCTTCGCCCTCGCCCCCGAGCTCCTGCATCTCGATCCCGAGATCTTTCGCGAGTGCTATCAGATCCTCGTGTCCGGTATCGACGAACTGACCGCCAAGCTCGCAGAACATGCCTTTGTAGAAATCGTAGACGGTGAGCATGCGTCCGCCCCAGCGGCTGCTCGCTTCGAGCAGAACCGGTTTCGCGCCCGCGGCTTGCAGTCGATAGGCCGAGGTCAGTCCGGCGATGCCGCCGCCGACAATGGCGATCGAGGGCGGCGCCTTGTCCTTGGCGAATGCGCTCCAGTCGAGAACGGGAGACAGCGCCGCCGCGCCTGCCGCGGCCGCAGAGAGTCGCAACAATCGCCGCCGGCTCAGCGCGGACGACCGTGGCAAGCCGATACCGCGATCATGACAGGTAACGGCGAGCGCTCTCTTGACGGCAGCAAACAAAGGCGTGCGGGACATGACGATCACCTTGCGTGACTGAGACAGACCAAAGAACGGGAAGACACGAGAAGCGCCCCCAATCGTCAGTTTGTCACAATCCGCCGCCCGCCTAAAGCGTTCATGCTTGCGTCGAATGGCGAGACAATTCGCGAACATGCGCGGCCCAGGCCGATTGCATGCGCCGATCTCGCGACAATATGATTGTGGCAATGTGATTTTCGGCAATCGCGCCTCTACTTGCGCGAGGGCAAGAGGCAGGAGGCCGGCAGCAGCCGGCTTGCGACATCCCTGAGCGCGAAGCTCGATTTCAGCCGGGCGACGCCGGGAAGGCGCGAGAGCTGCTCTTTATGGATGCGCTCGAAATCGGCGAGATCGCGCGCCATCACCGTGACGAGGTAGTCGTCCTCGCCCGACATCAGATGACAGGAAACGACCGACGGCGCCTTGACCACGGCCTCCTCGAAGGACTTGAGCAAGTCCTCGTTCTGGCTCTTGAGGCCGATCTGCACGATGACGGTGATGCTCAAGCCGAGCGCCTCGCGACTGACGCGGGCCTGATAGCCTTCGATCACGCCCCGCTCCTCGAGCGCGCGGATGCGTCTTGCGATCGCCGTCGCCGACAAGGGAACGCGCTCGGCAAGCTCGACCTGGCTCAAACGCCCGTCTTCGAGCAGGGCGCCGAGGATCGCGCGATCCAGCGCATCTAGCTCGGCTTCTTTCATTTTTCTGCGCTTTGCGCCTATTGGGAGCAGAAAATCTGCTTAAATCTACGCTTTCGCTCGCGACAAAGCCAGCAATCTTTTCGCGGTTTGAGGCATGCTTCGAGGAGGAAAAACAGACTTTCCAGCGGAGGAAAAAATGCGCATCGGCGTTCCGACAGAGATCAAGAGCAATGAGTTCCGCGTTGGGCTCGTGCCTGGCTCCGTTCGCGAGCTCGTGGCGCGCGGGCATGAGGTCGTAGTGCAGTCCGGCGCAGGCGCCGGCATCTTCGCCGACGACGCGGCTTACGAAAAGGCGGGCGCCCGCATTCTCCCGACGGCAGAGGACGTGTTCGCCGCGGCCGAGATGATCGTCAAAGTCAAGGAGCCCCAGGAAGTCGAGTATAAGCGGCTGAAGCCGCATCAGATCCTTTTCACCTATCTGCATCTCGCTCCGGATCCCGAGCAGGCGCGCGGGCTGCTCGCCTCAGGCGCCACGGCCATCGCTTATGAGACCGTGACCGACGCCAATGGCGGCTTGCCGCTGCTTGCGCCGATGAGCGAGGTGGCGGGCCGTCTTTCGATCGAAGCCGCGGCAATTGCGCTACGCCGTCCGACCGGCGGGCGCGGCGTGCTGCTTGGCGGCGTCCCCGGCGTTCGTCCGGCGAAGGTCGTGGTGCTCGGCGGCGGTGTCGTCGGCACGCATGCGGCGCGCATGGCGGTCGGGCTCGGCGCGGAAGTGTCGATCATCGACCGGTCGCTGCCCCGGCTCCGTCAGCTCGACGAGCTGTTCGAGGGCCGTGTGCGGACGCTCGCTTCGACCATGGACAGCATCGAGACCGAAGTTCTGAGCGCCGACGTCGTCATCGGCGCGGTGCTCGTGGCCGGCGCCTCAGCGCCGAAGCTCGTGCGCCGCGAGATGCTCAAAGACATGAAGCGTGGCGCCGTGCTGGTCGACGTGTCGATCGACCAGGGCGGGTGCTTCGAGACGTCGCGGCCGACGACGCACGATGACCCGACTTTCGAGGTCGACGGCATCATCCATTACTGCGTCGCCAACATGCCGGGCGCGGTGCCCGTGACCTCGGCGCAGGCGCTCAACAACGCGACGCTGCCCTTCGTGATCAAGCTCGCCGACAACGGCTTGGCGGCGTTCGATCGCGATCCGCATCTCGCCGCGGGCCTCAATGTCCGCGACGGCAAGATCATGCATCACGCGGTTGCCGCGTCGCTCGGCTTCGACCGAGGGCCGCGGGGAAACGTCCGCCTGGTCGCGGCTGAGTAGAAGCGCCGCGGCCTAACACCCTTCCCCAGGGACGCATCCCCTCGCGTCCATCGGCCGGTCCGTTTCATTCCCCCTCGAAACGGACCGGCATTTTCTTTTCGTGCTACTTCAAACTCGGGAAGTGGAATTCCGAGCCGCCCCTGATGCCCGAGGGCCAGCGCGCGGTCACGGTCTTGAGTCTTGTGTAGAAGCGCACGCCTTCGGGGCCGTAAACCGAATGATCGCCGAACAGCGACCGCTTCCAGCCGCCGAAGGAGTGATAGGCGACGGGAACCGGGATCGGCACGTTGATGCCGACCATGCCGACCTCGATCGAAGCGGCGAAGTCGCGCGCCGTGTCGCCGTCGCGGGTGAAGATGGCGGTGCCGTTGCCGTATTCGTGAGTGTTGACGAGGTCGGTCGCCTCCCGATAGCTGCCGGCGCGCACGACGCATAAAACGGGGCCGAAAATCTCCGTCTTGTAGATCGTCATGTCCTTGGTGACGCGGTCGAACAGCGAGCCGCCGAGGAAGAAGCCGCGCTCGTAGCCTTGCAGCTCGAGCCCGCGCCCATCGACGACGAGTTCCGCGCCTTCCCTGACGCCTTCGGCGATCAGATCTGAGATGCGCTTCTTGGCCTCGGCCGTGATCACAGGCCCCATCTCCGACTCGGGGTCGGTGGCGGGGCCGACTTTCAGCGCATGGATCCTCGGCGTGAGCGAAGCGACCAGCCGGTCCGCCGTCTTCTCGCCGACCGGGACCGCGACCGAGATCGCCATGCAGCGCTCTCCGGCCGAGCCGAAGCCCGCTCCCATCAAAGCGTCAGCCGCCTGATCCATATCGGCGTCGGGCATGACGATCATGTGGTTCTTGGCGCCGCCGAGCGCCTGCACGCGCTTGCCGGAAGCGGAGCCCCGCCGGTAGACGTGCTCGGCGACAGGAGTGGAGCCGACGAAGCTCACCGCCTTGATGTCGGGATGGTCGAGGATGGTATCGACCGCTTCGCGGTCGCCGTGGACCACGTTGAGCACGCCGGGCGGGAAGCCCGCCTCCTGGAACAGCTCCCAGATCAGCATTGAGGGCGACGGATCGCGCTCGGACGGCTTCAGCACGAAGGTGTTGCCGCAGGCGATCGCGACCGGATACATCCACATCGGCACCATGGCGGGGAAGTTGAACGGCGTGATGCCGGCGACGACGCCGAGCGGCTGCCGGTCCGACCAGGTGTCGATCTCGGGACCGACATTGCGGCTGTACTCGCCCTTGATGAGATGCGGAATGCCGCAGGCGAAATCGACCACGTCGATGCCGCGGGCCAATTCGCCGCGCGCGTCTTCATGCGTTTTGCCGTGCTCGCGCGAGATCGCCCGCGCGATCTCATCCGCGTTGCGGTCGAGCAACTCCTTGAAACGGAACATGCATTTCGTCCGCTTGAGCGGCGGCATCGTGCCCCAGGCGCCTGCTGCGTCCTTCGCCACAGCCACCGCCGCATTCACTTCATCGGCGGTCGAGAGCGGGAGTGAAGCGACCTGCTCGCCGGTCGCGGGATTGAACACGGGCGCGATGCGTCGCGACTCCGACTTGATCTTGCGGTCGCCGATCGCGTTGTGAATGGTGTCCATCGTGGCGTACCGTCGCTCAGTTGGCCGTCTTCAACACGCCGGCGAAGATCTCGATCAACTGGTCGATTTCCTTCTTCTCAATGATGAGTGGCGGCGAGAGGGCGATGATGTCGCCGGTCGCGCGCACCAGCAGCCCGCGCTCGAAGGCTTCGACGAAGCGCGTGTGCGCGCGCTTCATCGGCTCGCCCGGAACGGGTTCGAACTCGACGGCGCCGATCAGCCCGATATTGCGGACGTCGATGACATGGGGCAAGCCTTTCAGCGAGTGCATCGCCTCTTCCCAGTAAGGCGCAAGCTCCGCCGCGCGGGTGAGCAGCCCCTCTTCCTTGTAGACTTCGAGCGTGGCGATCGAGGCGGCGCAGGCGACCGGGTGGCCCGAATAGGTATAGCCGTGGAAGAAGTCGATCGCTTCCTCGGGGCCGCTCATGAACGCATCGAACACCTTCCCCTTCACGAACACCGCGCCCATCGGAACGGTGCCGTTGGTGACGCCCTTCGCCGTGGTGATGATGTCGGGCGAGACGCCGAAATAGTCGGCGCCGAACGGCGTGCCGAGCCGGCCGAAAGCGGTGATGACTTCATCGAAGATGAGGAGAATGTCGTGCTTGGCGCAGGTCGCGGCGAGGCGCTTGAGATAACCCTTGGGCGGGATCAGCACGCCGGTCGAACAGGCTACCGGCTCGACGATGACGGCGGCGATAGTCGAGGCGTCGTGGAGCGCGACCAGGCGCTCGAGGTCGTCGGCGAATTCGGCGCCGTGCTCGGGCTCGCCCCGGCTGAAGGCGTTGCGGCTAAGATCGTGCGTGTGGCGAATGTGATCGACGCCGCTCAGCAGCGTGCCGAACATCTTGCGGTTGTTGAGAATGCCGCCGACAGAGGTGCCGCCGAAATTGACGCCGTGATAGCCGCGCTCGCGGCCGATCAGGCGCGTCTTGGTGGCGTTGCCTTTGGCCCGATGATAGGCGAGCGCCATCTTGAGCGCGGTCTCGACCGACTCGGAGCCGGAGTTCGTAAAGAACACGTGGTCGAACCCCGGCGGCGCGATATTGACGAGCTTAGAGGCGCATTCGAAGGCGCGCGGATGACCCATCTGGAAGCTGCCGGCGAAGTCGAGCTCGCCGACTTGCTTGCGGACCGCCTCGACGATCTTCGGCCGGCAATGACCGGCATTGACGCACCACAGCCCCGAAGTGCCGTCGAGCACGCGGCGCCCGTCCGCCGCCGTGTAGTACATGCCTTCGGCGCTTACGAGCAGGCGCGGCGCGTTCTTATATTCGCGGTTCGCCGTGAACGGCATCCAGAAGGCTTCGAGATCGTTCGTGGCAAGCTTCGCGTTCATGTGGGTCCTTAGATCGGTGATGGCCAGTTCCGAAAGATTTAGGCCGACCGGGCCATGGCTTCGGTAAAACTCGCCTCGAAGATATCCATGCCTTCGCGCACGATAGCATCGCTCGCGGTGAGCGGCGCAAGGAAGCGAATGACATTGCCATAAGTGCCACACGACAGAAGAATGAGCCCGTTCGCGTTGGCGACCTTCATCAAGGCTTGTGTCAGTTGCGGCGCGGGCTCTCCGCTCGAGACGTCCTTGACCAGCTCGATCGCGCACATGGCGCCGAGCCCGCGCACATCGCCGACGCAATTTAGGTTCGAGCGCTCCTTGATCTGATTGCAGCGGTCGAGAATGATGTTGCCGATGGCGTTGGCGCGGCCGCAGAGGTCTTCCTCTTCGATCGCGTCGAGCACGGCATGGGCGGCGGCGCACGCCACCGGATTGCCGGCATAGGTGCCGCCGAGGCCGCCGGGGTTCGATGCGTCCATCACATCGGCGCGCCCGGTGATCGCCGAGAGCGGAAGCCCGCCGGCCAAACCTTTTGCCATCGTCACGACATCGGCCGTGACGCCCGAATGTTCAAGCCCGAACATTTTGCCCGTACGCGCGAAGCCGGTCTGAATCTCGTCGGCGATGAGCAGATTCCGTGCTCGTCGCAGAGCGCTCGAAGCGCCCCCAGAAAATCGAACGGCGCGATGTAGAAGCCGCCCTCACCCTGGACAGGCTCGACGATGATGGCGGCGATGCTCGAAGGGTCGACGGTGTACTTGAACAGGGCGTTGAGGGCAGCGAGGCTCTGGTCGCTGCTAACACCATGATAATCATTAGGAAAAGCGACGTTATAGACGTCGGCCGGGAACGGGCCGAACCCCTTCTTGTAGGGCACGACCTTGCCCGTGAGCGCCATGCCCATGAGCGTGCGTCCGTGGAAGCCGCCGCTGAAGGAGACGATTCCAGGGCGCCCCGTGAAGGCGCGCGCGACCTTGACCGCATTCTCGACGGCTTCTGCGCCGGTCGAAACCAACATCGTCTTGGCCGGCCCCGCGACCGGCGCAATCGCATTCAGCCGCTCGGCGAGGCGCACGTAGGATTCATATGGCGTGACCTGGAAACAGACATGGCTGAACGCCTTGAGCTGCTCTTCGACGGCGGCCACGATCTTGGGATGCTGATGGCCGGTATTGACCACGGCGATGCCTGAGCCGAAGTCGATATAGCGCTTGCCCTCCTCGTCCCAGATCTCGGCATTCTTGGCGCGCTTGGCGTAGATCGTGCTCGCGTGGCTCACGCCGCGCGCGACGGCCGCCATCCTTCGTTCATGCAGATCGGCAGATATCGACATGTGGACCTTGCATTCGTTCCTTGCCGCGGGCGCGCCCGATCGAAAGGGCCGCGCCGTCAGGATTGCAGCACAACAGGGCTCGACCCGGACCAGCTGATCCAGACCTTCTCGCCCCAGTTGAAGTTGTCCTGATCCCAGCGCGAGCGATTGGGACGCGAAATCCGGATCAATCGGCCGTTGGCGAGAAGGACGTGGTAGATGGAGATGTCGCCGAGATAGGAGATTTCCTTGATCTCTCCCCTGGCGACATTGTGCGCCGCGCGGCATTCGGGCACCTGCGGTGGCGCATCGGAATCCTTGTGCAAGTTCATTTTCTCGGGGCGGATCGCAACCCATGCCTGCGACATGGTCTTGCCGGGGACCGAATGCGGCACGTGCACGCGATGCGGATCGAGCTCGGGACAGGCAACAATGGCCTCGTTCGGCTTGTCCTCGACCAGCGTGCCTTCGAACATGTTGACCGAGCCGATGAAGTCGGCGACGAACCGCGAGGCGGGAAACTCGTAAAGGTCGGACGGTGCGCCAAGCTGGGCAATCGAGCCTTTGTTCATGACAGCAATGCGCGAGGCGATCGCAAGGGCCTCATCCTGGTCATGCGTCACCATGATGAAGGTGATCCCGACCTTTTGCTGAAGCTGGGACAGCTCGAAACGCATGGCCTCGCGCAATTTGGCGTCGAGCGCCGAAAGCGGCTCGTCGAGCAGGAGAACCTTGGGCTTCTTCACCAGCGCGCGCGAGAGCGCCACGCGCTGGCGCTGACCGCCGGACAGCTGATCGGGCATGCGCGCGGCCAAATGGCCGAGCTGCACCAGATCAAGCGCCTCTTGCACGCGTCTGTCGCGTTCCGCTTGCGGCACCTGATCGATCTTGAGGCCGTAGGCGACATTGTCGGCGACCGACATATGCGGGAACACGGCATAGGACTGGAACACCATGTTGACGGCGCGCCGGTTCGGCGGGATGTCGCCCATATCCTGGCCGTCGATATAGACGTGGCCCTCCGTCGGCACTTCGAGACCGGCCAGCATGCGCAGCAACGTTGTCTTACCGCAGCCGGAAGGGCCAAGCAGCGCGAAGAACTCTCCGGGCTCGATATCGAGACTGACCTTGTCCACGGCGACCGTCGAGCCCCATCGCTTGGAAACGTCGCGGAAACTGATGATGGGCTTGGCGGCGACCTTGTCGCTCTTGGCCCGCACTTGGTCCATGGCACTCATCCCTTCGCCTTCTTCTGCGACCTGCTCTGCATCACCATCATGACGATCATCAGCACGATCGTGAGAAGAATCAGCATGGTCGAGGCCGCGTTGACTTCCGGCGTCACCGAGAAGCGGAGCATCGAATAGACCTTCACCGGGAACGTGACGGTGTCGGGCCCCGACGTGAAAAAGGTGATGACGAAATCGTCGAGCGAGAGCGTGAAGGCAAGCAGAGCCCCGGCGATCAGAGCCGGCCGGATATGCGGCAGGAGCACGTCGCGGAAGGCCTGCCAGTCATTGGCGCCGAGATCGCGCGCCGCCTCCTCCTGTTCCTTGTTGAAGCTCGCGAGCCGGGCGCCCACGACCAGCGCGACGAAGGGGAAGCAGAACGAGACATGCGCGATGATGATGGAGCCGAGATTGAACGGCCAAAAAAGATTGTTGGGCCAGGGTATGACGCGGGTAAAGAACAGCAGCATGGCGACGCCCATGCAGATTTCCGGCACCACGAGCGGGAGGGTGAAGGCGCCCTCCACGGCGGTCTTGCCCGGAAAGCGGTAGCGCCACAGCAGCACGGCGGCCAGCGCCCCGATGACGAGCGAAATGAGCGTGGCGACAAGGGCGATCGTCAGTGAGTTGGCGAAGGCCGTGAGCAGGCTCTCGTTGCCGAACAGCTTCTCATAATATTTGAGGGTGAAGCCGCGCCAAACGGTGGTGCGCTTCGAGTCGTTGAAGCTGAAGGCGATGAGCGAAATGAGCGGCGCGTAGAGAAAGAAGAAGACGGCGAACAGCCAGGCGCGCATCTGCCACAGACGATTGTATTCGAGGGGCGCGCGACGCTCGGCCATGGCTCAGATCCCGTGCTCGGCGGCGGGCTTGCCGCGGCTGAAATAGGCGCGAAATGCGATGGCCGCGAAGGTCGCGTACATCAAGAGGAAGGAGAGCGCTGCGCCGAACGGCCAATCATTGGCCCTCTTGAACTGGCGCTCGATGACATTGGCGATCATCTGGCTGTCGGGTCCGCCGAGGAGATCGGGGGTGAGATAGGCGCCGAGCGCCGGAACGAAGGTGATGATGATGCCGGAGATGATGCCCGGCATCGCCAGAGGGATCACGATCGAGAACATCGTGCGAAAATGGCCTGCGCCGAGGTCGAGGCTCGCCTCGATGAGCGATTTGTCGAGCCGATCGAGCGCGGCATAGAGCGGCAGCACCATGAACGGCAGATGGACGTAGACGAGACCGACAACGACGGCGAAATTGTTATAGAGCAGTTGCAGCGGCGTGAAGTCGCCGAGCGGCTGCAAGCCAACCAGCGTCATCAGCCAGCTCGACTGGTTCCATAGCCATTCGAGCGTGAAGTTGGCGTAGCCCTCGGTGCGCAGCACCGACATCAGCGCGTAGGTGCGAATGAGCAGGTTGGTCCAGAACGGCAGCATGATCAGAAGCAGCATCCACGGGCGCCAGCGCTCGCTGGCAAAGACGATCGCCAGCGCCACGGGGAAACCGATGATGAGACAGAGCAAGGTGGTCAGGCCCGCCACGAAAACCGATTTGGCGAAGATGCCGAGATAAAGCGGCTCCAGCGCACGCGCATAATTGGCGAAGGTGCCGCTGACGTCGATCTCCGTCAGGCTGACGTTCTGGCCGAAACTGTAGGCCCAGACAATGGCGAGCGGCGCGAGGAAAAACACTACCACCCAGGCAATGGGTGGTAGTGCTGTGACCAAGAAGGCCATTCGACGTTCTTGAGTTTGAGACGCCACGCCGTTCTTCCTTGCTTATCGCCCCCGCCCCATCACGCCGCTCGCAGCCGCGTCATCGCTTCATCGAGGAGGCGCGAGAAATCCGGCCCGAGATAGTTCGGATACTCGCACTTGGCCATGACGTCGGCCGGCGGGAAGATGACCGGATTGTTCCGGTAGGATTCCGGCATCAGCGCGACAGCCGCGGCATTCGGAGACGGATAGAGGATCGTCTTGGTGATCCCGGCCCCGGTTTCCGGCTCGAAGATGTAGTTTATGAACTTGAGCGCGTTCTCCGGATGCGGCGCGCCCACGGGTATCGCCAGCGTGTCCTGCTGCCTCATGGCGCCTTCCTTCGGCACGACGAAGTCGATGTCGTCGTCCTCCTTCATGATCTGAGCGATATCACCGTTGTACTCCATCACCACGTCAACTTCGCCCGACAGCAACAGATCCTGGCCATTGTCCTCATGGAAGGCCTTGATGTTGGGCTTCTGCTTGGTGAGCAGCGCCTCGGCCTGCTTCAGCAACTCGGGAGACGCGTCGTTCAAAGAGTGACCGAGATACTTGAAGCAGTTGCGGAACAGCTCGCTCGCGTCGGACATCACGGCGATGCGGCCTTTGTAGGCGTCGGAATCGAACAGCCACTTCCAGCTGTTGGGGACTTCCTTGACCTTCGACTTGCGGTAGCCGACGCCGATCACGAGCCAGGTATAGGGCAGGCTGAATTTTCGCCCTGGATCAAACGGCGCGTTGTCGATGAATTCGGGCGAAATATTCTTGATGTTCGGGATCTTGGCATGGTCGAGCGGCTCGAGCAGTTTGGCCTGGATCATGCGCTCGACGAACTCGCTGCCGGGAACGATCACGTCGTAACCGGGATTGCCCGCGCGCAACTTGGCGAAGAGTTCGTCATTGGTCGCAAACAGACTCATATTCACGTCGATGCCGCTTGCTTCCGCGAAATCTTCGAGCGTGGTTTCGCCGATATAGGTGTCCCAGTTGTAGAAATTGAGCTTCGGTTCCTCGGCGGCGAAGGCCGAGAATTTCTTGGTGCCCGAGAGCGTGATGCCGACAGCGGCAGCTCCGAGACCTTGCAGAATGGAGCGGCGGGACGTGAAGGGTTTGATGCGTTGGTCGGTCATACTTCCTCTCCTTTACACCACAGTTTTGATCGGCCTCGTTGTTAAGGGTCCTGCCCAGCGAGTATGGCCGGTTGTGCCATGCGCGCAAAGCCGCTTTCGATTGATCGTTTCGGCGAATTTGGGCCGATCATTCATCGATCGCACCCAGGCAGATGTATTTGATTTCGAGATATTCCTCCAAGCCTTCGGCGGCGCCCTCGCGGCCAAGGCCGGACTCCTTGACGCCACCGAACGGCACGACCTCGTTCGAGAAGATGCCTTCGTTGACGCCGACCATGCCGGCGTCGATCTTCTCGGCGACGCGCCAAGCACGGCTCAAGTTCTGGCTGAACAGATAGGCCGCGAGCCCGAACGGCGTGTCATTGGCCAGCGCGACGGCCTCGTGTTCGGTCTCGAAGCGCACGAGCGCCGCGACGGGGCCGAAAATCTCCTCGCGGACGATGCTCATGTGGGGGCTGACATCGCCCACGACCGAAGGCCGGTAGAACAGCGGTCCGGCCTTGTCGGGCTTGCCGCCCAGAAGCACCTTCGCGCCTTTCTTGACGGCATCGTCGACAAGGCTCTCGACCTTGGCGATCGCCTCGCTGTTGATCAGGGGGCCGATATTGGTGCCGGCTTCGAGCCCGGGTCCGACGGCGAGCTTCTTGACCGCCTCGACGAGCGCGGCGGCGAAGCGGTCGTAGATGCCCGATTGCACCAGGATGCGGTTGGCGCAGACGCAAGTCTGGCCGGCGTTGCGATATTTCGAAGCCATGGCGCCGGCGACGGCCTGGTCGAGATCGGCATCGTCGAACACGATCAGAGGCGCGTTGCCACCAAGCTCGAGCGTGAGCTTCTTCACGGTGTCGGCGCATTGACGGTAGAGCAGCTTGCCGACCCCGGTCGAGCCGGTGAAGGAGAGCTTGCGCACGCGGCCGTCTTCGCAGAAGACGCGGCCCACGGCGGCTGCACCGGTGGTGGTCACGATGTTGAGCACGCCCGGCGGAAGACCGGCGTCGAGGCCGAGCTTGGCGAGCGCAAGAGCACAGAGCGGGGTTTCGGCCGCGGGCTTGACCACGATGGTGCAGCCGGAGGCGAGCGCGGGCGCCACTTTCCGCGTGATCATGGCGATGGGGAAATTCCACGGGGCAATCGCTGCGACGACGCCGATCGGCTGCTTGATGGTGATGTAGCGCTTCGAGGCAACCGTGGTCGGGATCGTCCGCCCGTAAGCGCGCTTACCCTCCTCGGCGAACCATTCGATGAAGGCGGCGCCATAGGCCACTTCCGCCCGCGACTCGGCGAGCGGCTTGCCCTGCTCGGTCGTCATCAACTGGGCGAGATTCTCGGTCTCGGCGGTCACGAGATCGAACCAGCGTTTGAGGATGATGGCCCGCTCCTTCACCGTCTTGGCCGACCAGGCGGGGAGCGCGCGGGCGGCCGCATCGATGGCGCGGGTTGCGTCCTCGGCGCCGAGATTGGGAACGGTCGTAATTTCGTCGCCCGTCGCCGGATCGAGCACGGAGAAGGTCTTGTTCGAGGTGACCCAGTTTCCGTCGATCAGGGCCGCATTGGGGAATTTCTTGGCGATCAGGTTCACGGCACCCTCCTCCCGCCTGGTCCAATCAAGGCCGATCTTACGACTTTCCGTGAATATGCAAACGTGTTCATCGGTGGCCTCAAGCGACGCGCGAATACCAGAGGTGATCGAGCGGGGTGACGATGCGCTCGAAATTGCAGCGCTCGGCGTGTTTCAGCCGGGAAAAAACCTCCTGGAACGACGCGCCGAAGGCGCTGCGAACAACGCCCGAACGCTGAAAACGGTCGAGCGCATTGACCCAGGCGGTCGGGAGCGGCGGCGCCTCGATCGCCTCGGCGTTGCCTTCGACCGCCGGCCCCGGGTCGATTCCGTTGGCGACGCCGTGGCTTATGCCGGCAAGCATCGAGGCGATCACGAGATAGGGATTGGCGTCGGCGCCCGCGACGCGATGCTCGATGCGGGTCGCGCTGCCGTGCCCCCGGGGAATCCGCAGGGCCACGGTGCGATTGTTGAAGCCCCAATGCGCCGCCATCGACACATAGGCCTTGGGCACGTAGCGGCGGTAGGCGTTGGCGGATTGGGCCCAGATCGCCATGAAGTCGGCCATGGTCTCGCGCATGCCGCCGAGCGCATGACGGAAGAGCGGCGAGATGGGATCGCCGGCGAAGAGGTTCGTCCCCGAGCGGTCGAGCAGGCTCAGATGAACATGCATGCCGGAACCCGCCCAGTCGTGGTGCGGCTTCGGCATGAAGGTGGCTTCGAGCTGGTGCGCCCGCGCCGCGGCCTTGACCGCGCGCTTCAGCAGGAGCCCGTCAAGAGCGGCGGCCACGGCGTCGGAGCGATGCTTCAGATTGATTTCCAACTGCCCGGGACCGGACTCCTTCATGACGGCGTCAACGGGGAGACGCTGGACCTCGCAAATGCGGTAGATGTCGTCGATGAAAGGCGAGAGCGCGTCCATCTCCTCGAAGCCGAAGGTGAGCGGCTGGCCGGGATCCCCGGAGACGCCTTCCGGAGACTGAAGTGCGAAGCTGCCATTGCTGTGTTTGCACGAGACGTAGAACTCAAGCTCGACGGCCGCGACCGGAACCTGACCCATGCGAGCGAAGCGCTCGACCTGATCGGCGAGCACCGTGCGGGGATCGAGTTCGTCCCTGTCCTCGACCGTCATGACCACCTGCGCGTGCTTGCCGTCGCCGACCGGAACGGGACGGAGCGTGCCGGAAAGCAAGTGACACTGGTGGTCCAAATCGCCGGTCTCCCACAGCCGGCCGGTCTCTTCGACGCAATTCCCGAGCGGGTCCATGATGAAGACCGAGGTCGGCATCATGATGCCGTTGGTGACGGCGCCCGGCAGATCGGACCTGCGCATGCGCTTGCCGCGGGGAATGCCGTTCATGTCGAAAAGGAAGGCGTCAATCCACTGCACGCCCGGATTGGCGTCGAGAAACGCTTTCACGTCATCGATGGTGAGCCGGGCGCCCTTCATGTCGTCGCGCCTCGCGCCGCGGCGCCGAAGCGCCGGAAGAGCACGGTCGAGACCGGATTGGATTTTGCCGCCCATTCCGGGTGCCACTGCACGCCGAGACAGAACGCAGCCTCGTCAGGCCCGCGCACGGCCTCGATCAGCCCGTCCTCGGCAAAGGCCTCGGGCTTCAGCCCGTCGGCGATCCGGGCAATGCCCTGCCAATGCAGCGAGTTGACCATGATCTCGTCGCTGCCGATCCAGTCGCGCAAACGGCCGCGAAGCGTGACGGGATGCGTCGGTCCGTAGCGCTCCTCGAAAGGAAGATCGGTTCGCGCGCGATGATCTTTGTGCCCGTCTACGGCGTGGACGGCCTGGTGCAGGCTGCCGCCGAGCGCCACGTTTAGCTCCTGAAAGCCGCGGCAAATAGCGAAAAGCGGCTTCTTCCGCTCGACCGCAGCCCTGATGAGCGGCAGGGTCAGCGCATCGCGCACGGGATCGAGCCTGTCCTCCATCAGAGGGGCTTCGTCGCCATAATGCCGCGGCGCCACGTTCGATGGGCTCCCCGACAGAAGGATCGCGTCGGCAATCTCGAGCAGAGTCGGGATATCCGCCATACCGGCCGGCATCAGCAGCGGCTGACACTCGGCGACCTCGGCGACGGCGGTCGCGTATTTGCGGCCGACCGCGTCGAAGACGTCACCGTCGATCAGCTTGGTGCAAGTCGGAATGACGACGATCGGACGGCTCATGCGGCGATCTCTCCGGCGACATCTCTCAGCGTCAGATCGAGCGCGCGGCCGATCGCGGCTTCCGCCTCTTGGAACTGGGCGTCGGTCCAGATCAAAGGCGGCGCCGTGACCATCGTGTCGAACACCGCGCGCATGATGAAGCCTTCGCGGATGAAATGATCGCGGCAGATCAGGCCGACGCGGCCAGGATCGGCGAAGCGCCGCCGGGTGCGTTTGTCGGCGACAAGCTCGATGGCGCCGAGCAGTCCGACCGACCTGACCTCGCCGACGAGCGGATGATCGGCGAATTTTGCCAGCATCTTCGCGAGCGCAGGTCCGGTGTATTCCTTGACGCGCGGGACGAGCTTCTCCCGCTCCATGACCTCCAGGTTCTTAAGCGCGACGGCGCAGCACACGGGGTGACCCGAGAAGGTGTAGCCGTGGTGGAAATCATCGTCATGGGACATCAGCGCATCGCCGATCATGTCGTCGACGATGATGCCGGAGAGCGGGAGATAGCCGGAGGTGGCTGCCTTGGCGAAGGTGATGATGTTCGGCCTGGTGCCGTAATATTGCGATGCGAACCAGGTGCCGAGCCGGCCAAAGCCGGTGATGACCTCGTCGGCCAAAAGCAGGATCCCGTATTTGTCGACGATGCGCTGCACTTCGGGCCAATAGGTCGACGGCGCGATCTTGACGCCGCCCGCCCCTTGCACCGGCTCGGCGGCGAAAGCGGCGACGTTCTCGGGACCGACCGCAAGGATCTCCTCCTCGAGCGCGCGGGCGGCGCGAAGCCCGAAGGCCTTCGGCGTCTCGCCCGGCTCGGCCTCGCCGTACCAATAGGGATCCATGATGTGGCGGAAGCCCTCATAGCGCGGGTAGGAGTGCGCATGCACATGACTCATGCCGCCCATTGAGCCCGCGGCGATGGTCGAGCCGTGATAGGCGTTCTTGCGCGAAATGATGATCTGGCGCTTAGGCTCGCCCTTCAGCGCCCAATAGTGCCGGATGAGGCGGATGGCGGTGTCGTTCGATTCCGAGCCCGACGAGCCGAAGAAAACCTGATTGAGATTCTCGGGCGCGATCTCGGCGAGCTTGCGCGCGAGTTGCACGACCGGCGCATGCGTGGTGCGAAAGAAGGTGTTGTAGTAAGGCAGCTCGAGCATTTGCCGGTAGGCCGCCTCGGCCAGTTCCTGGCTGCTGTGCCCGATATTCGCCGTCCACAGGCCCGACATGCCGTCGAGGATGCGGTTGCCTTCGCTGTCCCAAATGTAGGGGCCGTCGCCGCGGACGATGACGCGCGCGCCGCCCGAGCGGAGCGAGTTGTGATTGGTGAAGGGATGCAGGTGGTGAAGAGCGTCGAGCTCTATCAATTGTGCGGATTGGTATGTGTTGGTCACGGGACAAGCCTCCAGCAGAAACGAAGCCCAAACGGGGCGCCGACGAGCGCTAGAAGCAAGCGTGGGGCGTATAGCCGATCCGGGCACAAAGCAGGAGCAGGCGCAGCTTCGAGTTCATGCCGCTTGAGACCGCTAGGCTCGGCGGCGCGGCCATTGCCGCGTTCCGCCGCACGATCTCCAAGATCGATCGTGAACCGGACACGTAGAACCTCCACAATCTCAGGGCCCTTAACCTTGACAGGGGGCCGTGAACGAGTATGGCTACAGTGGAGAATTTATTGGCTACGGTGTAGAATTGTCAAGGAAAACAGCCCGTACCAAACCCCGGCCGCGCGGGCGGCGGGGCCTCGACCGCAACGCCATTCTGGATGCGGCCTTCGCCATGCTGTCGCAGGAGGGCGAATCCGGCTTTTCCGTGCGGAAGCTTGGGCTCTGCATCGGCGTCGACCCCATGACGGTGCTGCATCATTTCGGGTCCAAGGACGAGCTCTTGCGCGCGATCGCCGACCGGGCGCTTGCGACCGTCGCCTTGCCCCATCCGAGCAACGACTGGCGCGCCGATCTTCGCAGCGTCGCCGCGGCCTACCGCGACCTCGCCCAGCGCCACCCTCGCCTCTTCCATTTGCATTTCCGCTTCCACGCGACGGGACCCGCCGATCATGCCTCGAGCGAGGTGGTTTACCGGGCGCTCCGCCGGGCCGGACTTCCCGATGCCGACGCGGCGGGCCTCGGGCTTGCGTTCTACGCCTTCCTGCTCGGCTACGCCTTGGCGGAGGCCGAGGGGCTTCTGCGCCGGATCGGCGACGACGACGAGGTGGAACTCGCCGCGCTCGACCCGCTCGCTTACCCGGCGACGCGCGCCCTCATACCCGCCTTCCGCGGGCTCGACTGCGATGCGGCTTTCAGCGCCTCGGTCGATGCCTTCATCGACGGGGTGTCATCTCGCTCCCGGTCCGTCATCGCCCCGCCGGCAGCCGCGGATGGCAAATCAGGCGGCGGAACTTCCCTAGCTTCGGGTTTGCCTCGCAAGCGTCGCGGATCGAACGACGCACACGCGCTGCGACGCAGGTGTCTACGATCACCGCAAAGAAAAAGGGGCGCCGCTCGGGCGCCCCTTGAGGTGGGAAATGTTTTTTTGGGGAAATTCTGAATTCTAGAACGTTGCCTTGATATATCCTACCGCGCGCGCGTCGCAGTTGGCCCGTCCACCGCTTTGGATGAGACACTCGTCTCCATTATAGTCGGTATCCCAGTACCGGATGTCAGCGGACCAGTGTTCTAGGAAACCGAGGGTGAGGCCTGCGTTCCAATAGGTGTAGTCGGAGGCAACTTCCTCGTACGACTGGAATCCAACGCCGCCACTGATGGTAGGCGTGAAGAAATTCCATAGCTTTCGGGAAAAGGTGTAGCCGAGCTGTCCCTCGATCGCATTAGAGTTGCCGAACGCTTGAAAATTATCCGGCGACCAATAGTCGGTGATGCTGAGGGCCCACGGGCCGCTGGCCCAAGCCGCACCGGTCTTCGCTTCGAAGTAGCCTAGGTCATCGTTAAAGCCCGGATAAGTGTAGTACAGGCCGCCGATCGTGAAAGTGATGTTCCTCCACTTGGGTGAGATGCCGATGCCGTAGTCGATCTCGATGCTATCGGCGAAAGTCGATATTGGATCCCCACATATAGGCCCAGAAGATACCGTATGTCGCATCGAATTCGGCCTGCACTGCAGGTTCGTTACCCGTCTGGGAAACGCCGCGGAACAAGTAATCTGTCAAGAACCATGCAGACCCCGAAAGCGCGAGCTTGTTGTCGGCGTTGTCGGCCTGGGCGGCAGTCGCCAAACCGGTAGCCAGAGCTGCACTCAGAACGCACGTTTTGACGAACCCCACTTCCCTGTTGCGCCGAGCCATAATTTTTGTCCCCCGTTTTTGTCCCGTTCGGACATTCGCCCGCAGTCAATTTTCGCGCTTTGCGGTGCAAAGTCCCCCGTTAATGACAAGAATATGCCCGCCGATCCCCCGCGCAATGAAAAACCGGGCTGTTTATAAAAACAGCCTTTGGGCTGTGGCCGAATTGCCATAGTCAAAAACAGGGTTTGACGCCGCTTTGGGCTCAGGCCGCATGAAAACTGTGCAATTAGGGATTTGCGGGACTTCGCTTTCGAAGACTATGATCGGACGCCCGTTGGCGCGCCGCCGCTTAAGGGGGCGCATGATCGACGCTAGATCGAGCAAGCGACCATGCCGATTCCGAGCGAGCTCGCCAAATCTTCGCTTCGCGGGGTGGGGAGACAAACGGGCGAAGAACCGGAGTCCGGGCGTGGGCACGGCTTGATCGTCACCGAAAATCCAGACGGTCCAGGGCCTTTCGTCTTCGTCTGCGATCATGCCTCGAACCGCATCCCTGACGCGTACATGTCCTTCGGATTCGCCGAAGACGCGCTTTCAGACCCACATCGCCTGGGATCCCGGGGCGCTCGGCGTCGCCCGGCGCCTCGCGGTGCGATTCGACGGACCGCTGTTCTGGCCGGACGCGTCCCGCCTCATCATCGACTGCAATCGCGCGCCGGAGGCGAAAAGCCTGATCGTCAGCGAGAGCGAAGGGCGCCCCGTGCCGGCGAATTTCGGACTTACCGAGGCGGAGCGCGCGAGGCGGCTCGACCAAATCCACGCCCCCTACCATGCCGCAATCGATGCACTGCCTCGGGCGCCGCCTGGCCGGGCGGCGCCGACCGCGCTCGTCGCGATCCATTCCTTCACCCCGATCTATCTCGGAAAGGCCCGTCCCGTGGCAGGTTGGAATCGTATTCGGCGACGATCGCCGCCTGGCCGATATTCTTATCCGCGGATTGCGGGCCGATCCGGCGCTCACCGTTGGCATCAACGCGCCATATTCGCCGGGCGATCAGGTCTATTATACGGTCGAGCGCCATGCCCATGCGAGGGGCCTGCCGGCGGCCATGATCGAGATTCGTAACGATGAGATCGGCGATCGAGCCGGCCAGCGAAGATGGGCGGACCGAATCGCCGGAATTCTCGCTGCAGCGACACCGGACCTGCTCGCGGAGAATCATGCTGTGGTGTAAATCTTGCAGTTGGGAACGGGGTTAGAAAGAGAAGGAGGGGGCAATGGCAGAGATTAAGGGTGCTGGTGGCGTCGCCTACCGGAAGGTAGGGTCCAGCTATTTCGAACAACGTGGATTCCGGCGTTATGCCGGTGTGTGGTCGCTCTGGGCGCTCGGCGTCGGCGCGGTGATATCGGGCCACTATTCCGGCTGGAATCTCGGCCTTGGCACTGGTGGCTGGGGCGGCATGCTAGTCGCCGGCATCATCATCATGATCATGTATATCGGCCTCGTCTTCTGCATCGCCGAGATGGCGCCAGCGCTCCCGCATACGGGTGCGGCATATTCCTTCGCGCGTTCGGCGATGGGGCCGTGGGGGGGGTTCATCACCGGGCTTTGCGAGAACGTGGAATATGTTCTCACGCCCGCTGTTATCGTTTTCTTCATTGGCTCCTACATGGGGGCGATTTTCGAGACGCCGGCGAACTTCCAGCCCATATGGTGGGTGTTGATGTACGCCGCGTTTCTGGCGCTGAACATCGTCGGCGTGGAACTTTCGTTCCGCGTGACCCTGGCGGTCACACTCGCGGCGCTTGCTGTGCTCATCATCTTCTGGATCAGTGCCATTCCAAACTTGGATTTCAACCGCTGGGCACTGAACATCGCGCCGGACGGCAGCGAGCTTCCGGAAGGGAACGGCCCATACTTCCCGTTCGGCATTCATGGCGTCCTAGCCACGCTGCCCTTCGCGGTGTGGCTGTTTTTGGCGATCGAGCAGCTTCCGCTTGCGGCGGAGGAATCGATCGATCCGAAGCGCGACATGCCTAGGGGTATTATCCTCGGCATGCTGACCCTGATTATCTCGGCCGGCATGATCGTGTGGCTCAATCCGTCGGTCATCGGGGTCGGCTCATTCGCGCTCGGTAAGTCGGGCGAGCCGCTGCTCGACGGCTTCCGCGCCATCTACGGGGGCGCCGCAGCGAAAGTCCTAGCTTTCGTCGCGGTCGTCGGTCTCATCGCGAGCTTCCACACGATCATCTACGCCAAGGGACGGCAGATTTATTCGCTGTCGCGGGCGGGCTATTTCCCGACCGCCCTGTCGGTGACGCATGGCAACTACAAGACACCGCATATCGCGATGATCGTAGGCGCGCTCGTGGCGTTGGCGGTGATGCTCGCGGTCTGGTTTGGGGTGGGCGCGGAGCGCGGCGCGGCGATCATCGGAGGCACGCTCCTCAACATGGCAGTGTTCGGGGCGATGTTCTCCTACATCCTACAGGCCGTGTCGTTCATCATGCTTCGCCGCAACCTGCCAAACATAGAGCGGCCTTATCGCAGTCCGCTCGGCATTCCCGGCGCCGTGGTGACGATTATCATCGGATTGGTCACGGTCTACTATCAGCTCTCTGATCCGGTTTACCGGGTCGGCGTCATCGCGGTCGCAATCTGGTTCGTAATCGGCATCATTTACTTTGCGCTCTATGCCCGGCATCGCATGATCCTCTCGCCGGAAGAAGAGTTCGCGATGGAACATGGCGGGAAAGTCTGAGGCGCGGCGATACCTGCGGGTTCAGGCGGGGTGACAAGGGGCCCGCGCGCCCGGCGCGCGGGCCTCGTCGTTGAAACGGGTGAGAAACGGGGCTTCGGGTAATGGTTCAGACACAAAATGAGGGCGGGGTCTCCTACCACATCCCCCGCAACGACTATTTCGAACAGCGTGAGCTCAGACGCCATGCCGGCGTCCTTTCCCTATGGGCGCTCGGCGTGGCCGCGGTTATCTCGGGAGACTTCTCGGGCTGGAACCTGGGTTTCGCCCAGGCATCGCCGTCTGCGGCCTCGTCGCAAGCTTCCACGCCATCATCTTCGCGTATGGGAGGCAGATCTACTCGCTGTCGCGGGCGGGTTATTTCCCACATTTTCTGTCAGTGACGCATGGCGAGCATAAGACGCCGAATGTGGCGCTGATCGCCGGCGGCTTGCTTGGATTGACGGTGATGCTGGTCGTGTGGTTCGCAATGGGAGGCGAGGCGGCAGGGTCCTTCATCGGCGGCGTGCTCCTCAACATGGCGGTGTTCGGAGCGATGTTTTCGTATCTGCTGCAAGGGCTCACCTTCATCCAGCTGAGGCGGCGCTTCCCCAATCGAGCGGCCGTATCGCAGTCCGTTCGGCGTGCCCGGGGCGGTGCTGACTGTCGTCATTGCGCTTGTGACCATCGGCTTCCAGCTCGCCGATCCCGTCTACCGAACCGGCGTTATCGGCGTGGCGATCTGGTATACTCTGGCCATACTCTATTTCGCGGCCTATGGGCGGAAGTCCCTGGTGTTTTCGCCTGAGGAGGAGTTCGCGGTGAAACAGCGCAAAGGCACGGTCAAGATATAGCGGCGCGCAGCAGGAGATTATCGAAGCCCGTCCGTTCAGCCAACGGGCCGGCCTCTCCAATTGCAAGGGAGCCTTTGCAGCATGACCGGTTTGTTGAGTTTGAAAGAGTTGCAGGCGGCTTCCGACGCCGGTGAGATCGACACCGTTGTGGCCTGCTTCCCCGACATGCAGGGCAGGCTCATCGGTAAGCGCTTTCAGGCCGGCTTTTTCCTCGGCGGCGCCTACGAGGAAACCCACGGCTGCGACTACCTGCTCGCCGACGACATCGACATGGAGCCGGTGCCGGGCTACGCGGTCGCAAGCTGGGAGAAGGGCTACGGCGATTTCATCCTGAAGCCGGACCTCTCGACGCTGCGGCGCACTCCCTGGCTCCCGGCAACCGCGCTCGTGCTCTGCGACTTGCTCGACCACCACCATCACGAACCGCTTGCGCACAGCCCGCGCGCGATCCTGCAGAAGCAGATGGCGCGGCTCGCCGGCATGAAGATGTCGTGCCTCATGGCCTCGGAGCTCGAGTTCTATTTGTTCAACGAGACCTACGAGTTGGCGCAGGACAAATTGTGGAACAACCTCAAGACCGCCGGCAGCTATATCCAGGACTACAACATCCTCCAGACGACCAAGGAGGAGGATGTGATGCGCGCCATCCGCAACGGCCTGCAAGGCGCCGGCATCCCGGTCGAGAACTCCAAGGGCGAGTGGGGACCGGGCCAGGAGGAAGTCAACGTCCGCTACGCCGATCCGCAGACCATGGCCGATTGGCACGTCATCTTGAAGAACGGTTGCAAGGAGATCGCCTTCGGTCTCGGCAAAGCCGTCACCTTCATGTCCAAATGGCGCTACGACCTCGCCGGGTCATCGAGCCATATCCACGCCTCGCTGTGGGATGCCGAAGGAAAGAAATCGCTTTTCCTCGACTCCAACGCCGAGCACGGCATGTCGGAACTGATGCGCCAGTTCGTCGCCGGGCAGCTCGCCTACGCGCGCGAGATCACCTGGTTCCTCGCGCCTTACATCAATTCGTATAAGCGCTTCCAGGCCGGAACGTTCGCGCCGACCAAGGCCATCTGGTCGATGGACAACCGCACGGCCGGTTTCCGCCTGTGCGGCGCCGGCACCAAAGGCATTCGCATCGAGTGCCGCATCGGCGGGGCCGACCTCAATCCGTATCTCGCCTTCGCCGCGCTGATCGCCGCGGGCCTTGCCGGGGTTGAGAAAAAAATGAAGCTTGAGCCGCCTTTCGTCGGCGATGCCTATGTCGGCAAGGCGCTGACCGAGGTGCCGAAGACGCTCCGCGAGGCGACCGTGCTGATGCGCGACTCGAAGATGCTGCGCGCCGCCTTTGGCGACGATGTCATCGATCACTATGTTCATAATGCCGAATGGGAGCAATTCGAGTATGACCGCCGCATCACCGACTGGGAATTGAAACGCGGTTTCGAGCGGTCGTGAGTTCAGAGGAAAAAATGTCTGACAGCGTGAAGATCATCTCCCCCGTTGACGGCTCGGTTTACGCCGAGCGCCCCATCGCGAAAGATGCCGCGGTCGACGCGGCGCTCTCGGCCGCGCGCGCGGCGCTGCCAAAGTGGCGGGCGACGCCGGTCGCCGAGCGCGGCCGCTACATGCTCGCTTTTCTCGATGCGCTCTTGGCGATGAACGACGACATCACGACGGAACTTGCCTGGCAGATGGGCCGCCCCGTGCGCTATGGCGGGGAAAAGGGCGGCGCCGAGGAGCGGACGCGCGCCGTCGTGGCGCTCGCCGAGGAGGCGCTTCAGCCCTACTACCCGCCGGAGAAGCCGGGCTTCAGGCGCTATATCGCCCGCGAGCCGCTCGGCATCGTCATGGTCATCGCGCCGTGGAACTATCCCTATCTTACCTCGATCAACACGATCGTGCCGGCGCTTCTCGCCGGCAACGCCGTGATCCTGAAGCATGCGGCCCAGACGCTCCTCGTCGGCGAGCGCTTCGCCGAGGCGTTCCGGCAGGCGGGCCTGCCCCAAGGTCTGTTCCACAATCTCGTGCTGTCGCATGAGCAGACCGAGAAGCTGATCGGCTCGGGACGCATCGACCATATCAATTTCACCGGCTCCGTCGCCGGGGGCCGCGCCATCGAGAGGGCCGCTTCCGGCACATTCGCCTCGCTCGGCCTCGAGCTCGGCGGCAAAGACCCCGCTTACGTGCGCGCCGACGCCAAGCTCGATCATGCCATCGAGAACCTGGTCGACGGCACGTTCTACAATTCAGGCCAGTGCTGCTGCGGTATCGAGCGCATCTATGTCGATGCCGCGGTTTATGACGATTTCGTCGCGGGCTTCGCCGATCTCACTCGCAAATATGTGGTGGGCAATCCGCTTGAACAGGCGACCACGCTCGGCCCGATGGCGCGCGCTTCCTTCGCCGACACCGTGCGCGCCCAGGTCGCCGAGGCCAACCGCAAGGGCGCGGCGTCGCTCATCAATATGAAGGTGGAGGGCGACAGATCCGGCTCGCCCTATCTTGCGCCGGAAGTCCTGGTCAACGTCAATCACCAGATGGAGGTGATGCGGGAGGAGAGTTTCGGCCCCGTTGTCGGCATCATGAAGGTGCACGACGACGATGAGGCGGTCATGCTGATGAACGACAGCCCGTATGGATTGACCGCGTCGATCTGGACACGCGACATGGATCGCGCGGCGGAGCTCGGCAGCCGGATCGAGACCGGCACGGTGTTCATGAACCGCTGCGACTATCTCGACCCGTACCTCACCTGGACCGGCGTCAAGGAAACGGGCCGCGGCACGGCGCTTTCGAGGCTCGGTTTCGAGACGCTGACCCAGCCGAAGAGCTATCACCTCCGCGAAGTTTGATCCCCTCACCCGGAACTGCGACATGACCGTACCGACCGCGAATTGGAGCTACCCGACCGCCGTTCGTTTCGGCGCCGGCCGCATCAAGGAACTCGCCGATGCCTGCCGCGCCGCCGGCATCGCGCGGCCCTTGCTCGTGACTGATGCGGGGCTCGCCCCGCTTCCGATCACGCAACAGGCGCTCGGGCTTCTTAAAGATGCGGGACTACCGGTCGCGCTGTTCTCCGACGTTCAGTCGAACCCGGTCGAGGGAAACGTCGAATCCGGCATCGCCGCCTACCGCGCCGGAAAGCATGACGGCGTCGTCGCCTTCGGCGGCGGCTCGGGACTCGACACGGGCAAGGTCATCGCCTTTGCGGCCGGGCAGAGCCGCCCGTTGTGGGATTTCGAGGATGTCGGCGATTGGTGGACGCGCGCCGATGCCGACAAGATCGCGCCGGTCGTCGCCGTGCCGACGACGGCCGGGACCGGTTCGGAAGTCGGCCGCGCCGGCGTGATTACGCAGGAATCGACGCAGACGAAGAAGGTGATCTTTCACCCGAAGATGATGCCGCGCATCGTCATCTGCGATCCGGAGCTCACCGTCGGCATGCCGCCCGCAATCACCGCCGGCACGGGCATGGATGCGCTCGCGCATTGCCTCGAAGCCTATTGCGCCCCGAGCTATCACCCGATGGCCGAGGGCATCGCGGTCGAGGGCATGCGGCTCATCTTCGAGAACCTGCCGAAGGCGGTGGCCAACGGCAACGATCTGGAGGCGCGCGCACATATGATGAGTGCCGCGGCGATGGGCGCCGCCGCATTTCAGAAGGGGCTCGGCGCGATCCACGCGCTCTCTCATCCGGTCGGAGCGCTCTACCACACCCATCACGGCACGACGAACGGCGTGTTCATGCCCTATGTGCTCGTGTTCAACCGCCCGGCGATCGAGCCGAAGATCACGCGGCTTGCCGGTTATCTCGGCATCAAAGGCGGGTTCGACGGCTTCCTCGACGCGGTGCTCCGCCTGCGTGAAGCGACGGGCGTCCCCAACGACCTGCGCGGGCTGAAAGTCGACGGCAACAAGACCGATACGATCGTTGAAATGGCCGTCGTCGATCCGACCGCCGGCGGCAATCCCATTCCCCTCACCAAGGAGGGCAGCCGCAAGCTGTTCGAGGCGGCGCTCTCAGGAAACCTCGCCGCGGCCGCGGCTTAAGGCCGCCCGCTTGCGCTTCGCGGCGGCCGGTACGAGCACTCTGTTCGCCTCAGGCGAAACAACTGGGGCTGCCGCTTCGCTCGACTTCACGCTTTTGATCTCGCTCTTGGCTGCGCTGACCGGGGCCGCGGCTTCGCCTGGCTCCTTGCTCTTGATCTCGCCCTTGGCTGTGGCGACCGCGATGTCCGCGGCCTCTTTCAAGGATGCCGCATAGGAATCGGCTTCGGCCGCGGCCAACATCTCTTTGACCGAACCCGCGCCGCTCCCATTCGGGAAGTAGGCAACGAGGATCGCCGTACCTTCGGGGAGAATGCGCCGGAGCCGCCGTACGAGATAGCGGATATGCGCCGGCCCCGTGCCAAGGCCGAGATAGCAAAGACAGACGAGCTTCGCCTCCGTGCCGGCGAGCGAAGCAATGTGACCCGCAGACGTCGCTTCCGTCGCCGGCGCCTTCGCGCCGAGCCCGCGTCTCTTCAAGATCTCGGCAAGCAAGGCGGCGGCGGCCTCATCAAGCGGCGTGCGCCCGCCAACGCAGAGGATTGCGTCGTCCTCGCGCCATCCGGGGGCAAGCGTGGCGCGGTCGATCGCGGCCGTCTCGCCCTCGCCCTCTCCGGACTCGGCGGCTTTGAGCGAGGCGAGGCCATGAGCGGCCTTATCGTCCTTCTCCTTCTGGTGGTTTTTGGCAAACCAGCGCCGCGGGGCGAAATCGGCGAGATTTTCCAGCATCTCCTTGACCGTGTCGGAGACGCGCTGCGCTCTCTCGGCATCGAGCAGGCCACCTCGCGCGTCGCGCTCGGCAAGCTTGAGACCCCCCAAAACGACCTCCTCGAGACCGGATTCGAAGCTCTGCTCTTTGAGATGGAGTTCGGTCTGATGGGTGGCTTCGGCCGCATCGCCAGAGAGCGCCCGCTGATAGAAACACTGATCCGGCGTCAGCGCCGGCTCATCACCGAGCAACACCTCGAACATATGCAAGTCCTCGACGTGGCGTCCGAGCACGGCGAGACAGACGGTGATCGGCATGGCAAGCAGAAGTCCCAGGGGGCCCCACAGCCAGGTCCAGAACACGGTCGACACCAGCACGGCGATGGGCGACACGCCGGTGCCATGCCCGAACACGAGCGGTTCGACCACCTGGCCCATCGTCATTTCTCCGACGACGTAGAGCGCTAGCACGATCAGGAACGTCGACCAGCCCGGATCGACCACTGTCGCGAGCAAGAGCGGCGGAATCGCCCCGATATACGATCCGATGAAGGGCACGAAGCGCATGAGCATGGCGAGCACGCCCCACACCAGCGGGCTTGGAATGCCGATGAGCCACAGCGCAAGGGCGATCAGGACGCCGAAAGCGCTGTTGATGAGCAGCTGACGCAGGAAATATTTGCTCAAGCGCGTCGCCGCGTCATTGAGCGTTGTCGTGGCGCGCTGCAGGTCGGAGGAGCCCAAGAGCCTGATAAACCTGTCGCGCAGGTCCTCGCGCTGAACCAAAATGAAAATGACGAAGAGGAGCACGATGCCGGCGGTCGCAAGCGGCGGCAGCACCGTTCCGGCGATGCGCTGGAAGAGCTCGAAGACTGTCGGCTCGGGCTGGCGGACTTCGACCTGGAGGGGCTGAGCGTCGGGCGGCTTCCCGGCGGTATCGGCCTTAGGCGCGGGCGGGGTCGTGCCTTGCGACAGTTCCTTCTGTAGGTCGCTCAGGACATCGCCGGCCCGCTTCAGCACCGGCGATCCCGGCGCGTTCTGACGCAGACGCTCGATTTTTTCAGAGAGCGCGGCGCGGTAGGTCGGGAGGTCGGCCGCAAGTTGCGTGAATTCGCGCGAGACGAGCCAACCCAGCCCGAAGATGATCGCGAACGCGCAGCTCACCACAATAACCACGGAGAGGATGCGCGGCATGCCGACCCGCCGCAGCATGACCAGCGGCCGGGTCAGAACGAAACTCAACAGGATGGCAAGAGCGAGCGGGACAAGCACCTCGCGCCCGACATAGAGCGCGGCAATGACGAGCGTCGCGATGAGCAGGCCCTGTAGGATCGCGGTGCGCGTGTCCGCGCGGGAGGAGAGTACAGGGATGCGCGGTGGAAGCTGCATGTTGGTCCCAAACGCTGAGAGCGGCGCCAGTGCCTAATCCTTAGCCCAACCTCGAGGCCATGAATATCGCAACTTAAGGCTTTAAACCCGCGCTTCAAGGCCGACGCGTCACGAGCCGCCGGGCTTCGCCGCCGCCGGGTCGCGCGTCACGGGGCTGACCGGCCGCTTATGGCCGTCGGGCCCTCCGGCGACGTGGTCGGCGACAAAGGCGCCGCGCTTGCCGGGCGGACGTGGCTTGCCCGAGGTCGTGTCCTGCGCCGTCTGCAGCTCGAGTTCGGCGTTGATCTCCGCGCCGAGCAGGATGATGTAAAACGACATGTAGAGCCAGAACAGCAATATCACCACGGCGCCGAGCGATCCGTAGATCCTGTCGTAGTTGGCGAAGTGCGACACGTAGAGAGAAAAGCCGGCCGAAGCGATCAGCCATGCAACCGTGGCGAACACGGAGCCCACGCTGACCCAGTGCCATTTGGCGGCACGGCGGCAGGGACCGTAACGGTAGAGAAGCGACAGGAGGAGGAGGACAAAGAGCGCAAGGAACGGCCAGCGCCCGATCCCGACGGCGAGCTCGAAAGCGTGAGAGAAGCCGGTGACGGCAAACAGGATCGGCACGTAGAGGATGGCGAGAAGCATGACCACGCCGCCGACTATGCCGATGATGGTGAAGGTCGCGGCATTCAAATAGTAGCGAAAGAGGCTGCGGCTCTCGGGCTCTTCATAAGCGATATTCAGCGCGGCCATCATCGCCTGGGTGCCGGCGAGGCCGCTCCAAAGCGCAATACCCAGGCTTACCACCAGGCTCCACCCGAGCTTTCCGCTCGATGCGGCGGCGATCCGGTGGATTTGCGCCATGACGACGTCGCTCGCCTGCGGGGGGAGCACGGATCGGAGCAGCCCGAAATGCTGCTCGACGGTTTCGGGATTGGCGGTCAGGCCGTAGATGGAGACGAGGGCCGAAAGCACGGGGAAAATCGCCAAGAGGGCGAAGAAGGCGCAGCCCGCCGCCACGACAGTGAGATTGTCGCGGCCGCTTTCGCTCCACACGCGTTCGGCAACCTGACGCCAGCCCTTGAGCGGGATCTGGTAGGGACGCCGCGCGTCGCGGCCGTAAGGATCGGGCCTGCTATTCATTGACGAACGGATCTCCCCCTGGCCGCGAATGGCCATGCCAGAGTAGCAGCAAAATTGTCCTGCAAGCGAATTTGCGACCGGCCTGATCTGGAACCATGTCGGCCGAGACGGGGTTTTTTAAGAGAAAGGACAGTTGGAGATGGAAGATGCTTAGGTGCCGCGTAAGCGCAGTCGTACTCTTGACTCTGGTCTTCCCGATTGTCTGCACCGGTTCCAACTTCGCTGTCTCGCCTGCTTTTGCGGCGGGCACGGGTGAAAAAACCGTTCCCCAGGGCCAGGACCCTCCTGGCGGTGATGATGAACAGCCGATTGCGCCTCCCGCACAGGACGATGGCGTGATTACGCCGCCTCCGATAGGCGATGAGGACATCCACACCGACGTTCCAAACCCCGATGCCGGGCATGAAGAGGAAGTGATTCCTCCGCCAGATGATGGAAAGGCCCGTTAGTTTGGGACGCGGCATCAAACGAGCGCGTGCTAACTCACCAATTCCTTGAATGACCGCCACATTGCGTGGGCCGCTTCGCGATCGCCCTTCAGGATGGCCGCGAGGTAGTTCTTCGTTTGCTCGGACGTCACATGGGGCGGGACCGCTAGAATAGACGGGTCAACGACGGCGTCGATGATGAATGGGCGGTCGGCCGCCAGTGCCCTGTCCCAGGCCTCCCCAACCTGGCCGGCATCGGAAATCCTGACGCCCTTGAGCTCCAACAGTTCCGCCAACTGCGCGTAGGGAAAGTCCGGGACGTTCTGCGTTTCTTCGATCTTCGGGATGCCGCCGAGGGCGCGGAGCTCCCACGTCACCATGTTCAGATCGCGGTTGTTGAGCACGACAATAATCAATCTTGGGTCTTCCCATTCGCGCCAGTACTTGGCGATGCTGATGAGGCCATTGATGCCCAACATCTGCATGGCGCCATCGCCGACGAAGGCGATCGCAACACGATCCGGAAAACAAAACTTGGCAGCGATCGCGTAAGGAACAGCGCAACCCATCGTCGCCAGCGTTCCGGAGAGCGAAGCCATCATCCCACGGCGAAGCTTGAGTGCCCGAGCGAACCAACTGGCTGAGGTGCCGGAGTCCGTGGTAATGATGGCGCCATCCGGGAGGCGCTGCGACGCTTCCCAAAAGACAAGCTCGGGATTGAGCGGATCGCCTTCGAGGCGGGCGCGCTCTTCCTCCTCCTTCCACCAATCCGCGATCCTCGTTTCCAGGGATTTCCGCCAGGATCGATCGGACTTGCGATCGAGCAAAGGCATGAGAGCGGAAAGCGTCGCGGCCGCATCGCCGACGAGATTGACCTCCATCGGGTAGCGAATTGACATGACCTTGGGATCGATATCGATCTGCACGCCGCGGGCGCTGCCTTCCTTCGGCAAGAATTCGGCGTAGGGAAATCGCGATCCCACCATCAGCAGCGTGTCGCACTCTTGCATCATGTCCCAAGATGGCCGCGTCCCCAGCAGGCCAATCTGACCGGTCACGAAGCTGAGATCGTCGGGTAGCGCCGTGCGCCCGAGCAGCGCTTTGGCAACACCGGCGCCCAGCACGTCTGCCACCGCAATGACCTCATCAGTGGCCCGCAGAGCGCCGGCGCCAACGAGGATTGCCACCTTCTTTCCCTCGTTGAGCACGTCCGCCGCACGCCGCAGATTCTCTTGTGGAGGCACCGATGGCGAAGCGGGATCGCCGATACCCGAGTGAATCGTGCCGTGGGTATGGGGAGGTTCTTCGGCGGGAAGTTCTTGCACATCGTTCGGAACGATCAAGCAGGTGACGCAGCGCTCGGAGAGAGCAATACGCATGGCGCGGTCGACCAGATGGCGCATTTGCGTTGGCACGGTGCAGGTCTGTACGTAATTGCCCGCGACGTCCTTGAAGAGCGAAAGCAGGTCAACCTCCTGCTGGAAGTCGCCGCCTAGCGCCGCACGGACCGACTGGCCGACGATGGCCACGACAGGCTGATGATCGAGCTTGGCATCGTATAGGCCGTTCAACAGATGGATCGCCCCTGGCCCCGACGTGGCGAGGCAGAGTCCTGCCTCACCGGTGAACTTGGCGTGCGCCGTCGCCATGAACGCCGCTTCCTCTTCGTGTCTGACCTGCACGAATTGGAAGCGATCCAAAGCCCGGTCGAGCGCACCTAAAATGCCGTTGATGCCGTCGCCCGGATAGCCATAGATGCGGCGAACGCCCCAGGCGGAAAGGCGGGAAAGCATGAAGTCGGCGACGGTCTCTGCCATGACGGGCACTCACATCAGACAGCGTCATCGGCGGCTGGGCGCGGCTTCGCGAGAGGCGACCTCGCGTTCGCGGCGCTCGTCCGAAACCGCGACGCGGTGGAGATAGACGAGCTTCCAGCCCTTCCAACCCGTAAACAGCAGAATGCAAACCACGGCGAGCGAGAGCAGCAGCCCGGTCGGTACGATGGCGGTTTCGCCGGATTGGTATCGCAAATACCAATTGCAAAGCTGGATCAGAACGGCGATCACGTTTCCGCCGGCATGCCACCACGCGTCGTTCAATGCGCGAATCTTGGGCTCGCCAAGAAAATCGACGAGACCAGCCGCGGCGGCGAGCGCCGCCATGATCAGCCCGGCGCCGAGAAGCCAAAACGAAGCTGCCGCCCAGAACGAATTGCCGGACTGCCAGAAGATCAGGTCGGAAACAAAAGTTGCGACGAAAAAGGCAATAGGAAACTCCACCAACATCGGGTGGAGCGGATGACCCGCAATACTTGCGGTGCTCTTAGGATTTGCCATGGTTGCCTCCAGGCTGGTGTTGTCGAAACAACTGCGCAACCCATGACAGGTTCCTCGTTCCAGGACGGGCAACGGCCAATCATTGTGGCGTCCGATTGCCCCCGCTTCTTCAGCCTGGCGGACTGCACTTATAGATGTGCCGGCGCGGTCGATCGGAAACTATGCGCTATTGAGATGGGATTTTCGTCTTCATGATCGGCGTGTTCACGCCATTCACATGATATTTGTGGCACAGCAGGCAGTCTTGACGCGCCGTGCTCACGTTGTGGCAGGTCTGGCAGAGATCCTTTTTGACCGCGCCGAAATTGGACGTGAAGTTTTGCGGATTGCCCTGCTCGTAGCTCTTCAGATAGGGCGAGGTCTTTTCACCTGGCGGGGCTTTTTCAAGGACATGGCAGGTCAAACACCCGCGATTCTCCAGGATGCCGATGCGCTGGCCGATCCCGACCGCCTGGAAGTGCGGTTCATGGATGAAATTGGTGAAGCGGCCCCGTTTGCTTTCGACCGAAGGCGGGGAGAAATTGACGAGGCGCCCTCTGCCTTTCACGTCGTCGACGCTGTGACATTTCGTGCATGACCCTTGCGCGTCCTTGTGGGTGAGGAAATCGAAGACCGCTGCCGCCGGGCTCCCATCGCCCTTCGGCGCTTGGGGGCCCGTCAACGAGAGCCAAGAGTAGATGAATTTGTCCTTATGCCCAGTGGGACGATAGAAGATCGCGTAATCCTGCCGGTACCAGCCGCCATATTCGGCCCAGCTCTCCGGATCCACGTCGCTTTCGATGCTCACCGTGGGCGGGGCCCCTATTTGAAGCTCAGCCGCCGCCGCAATTGAGTCCGCCGAGGCATCGCCGGCCACTCCTTCACGCCGGGTTGCGTTCTCGGCGTGCTTGTTATGCGCTTCGATCGCGCGACGCTCTTCCTCGTTGGGAGAGAGCAGATCGTCGGTTTGGTCCGCCGCCTTGACCGGAGGTTGTTCGGCAGCCGAGGGCGTTGCCTCGCCGTCATCGGGCTTCGCGTTCGCGACATCGGTATTTCCGGCCGGGGCATCGGCGGGCGCATCTGCTTCCGCCTCGGAGGTAGAATCCGCAGATTCAGCGTCATCCGACTCGGCATTCGCGGTCTCAGTTTTTTCGGCCGCCGCGGCCTCTGAGTTCCTCCGGGACATCGGCTGACTCACCTTCTTCCGCCTCGGAGCTCGCATCCGCGGATGCGGCGTCATCCGTTTCGGCGTTCTTGCTGTCGGTTTCGGCGCCCGCTTTAGTCTTGGCTGCTCCGGATCTATCCGTCTGTTGCTTGAACACCAGGCACTGACCAAGAATGCTCGCGGTGCAAACTGGCGGATCGAGCTTGGCTACGCTGGCTGTTTCTTCGATTTCCTCTCCTGCATCCGGATCTGCCTCAGGCGCATCGGCATCAGACGGCTCCTCGGCAGAGGCCGTTTCGATCGCCGTGCTCCAGCCGGCTTGTTCCGGTTCGCTCGCTATCGGGCCGTTGGCGATTTCCGCGGCGAGACTGGGCAGCCACTCTTGTTGCGCGCTGATGACCACGTCGCGCGGAATGCTCGCGGTCAGATCGGTGACGAGATTCGCGCTCAGCTTCACCCCGCTGCCGATATTGAGATCGGCCAGCACGTCCGACGCTTTTCCCGAGATCAGGGCGTGGAACAGCCGCTTGATTTCCCAGACAAGAGTTGTCACCGCCTTGATCTGGTCGTCGCTTGCATCGCTCAGATCCTGGAGATTGACGCGGTCCACGGCCTTGATCAGAGCGCGGCCCCGCTCGTCCCGGCTGATCATCACTTTCATGAACGGTGAGAGCTCGGCTTCGGAGGAGTCAGGCCATTCGCCGATCGCGGCGTTCTTTTCCTTCAGCGTCTTCACGTCGAGGCCGGGCAGCGTCAAAAACGCAATACCTTTCGGGCCGCTCGCGCGCTCCTTGCCGACGATCTGGTCGAGATGGCAGGTGGTGCAAGTCTTGTCGAACGGGGCGACGGCCATGACTTGCTCGTCGTTACGGCTGTCGTGGCAGGTTGAGCACGTATCTGGAATGCGCCTCGTCGGATACTTCTCCGCCACTTCCGGGAAGTGCTTGTCGAAATGGCCGGCATGGTCGTAGACAATCCGCGTGCGCCGCTTGAACGGGTAATTCTCGAATTTGGGGTGATGGCTGTCGAAGCTGTCGAATTTCACCACGTGGCAGGAGCGGCATTGCTCGTTGGTGATTTTGGTCAGATTGAAATGGACGCCCTGATGCTCCTGGTGGCAGGTCGCGCAATAGAGCCCCCGTGCGACCACGTCATGGGTCGCGAAGGCGCTGCTCTGCGCTCGGGCCGATAGCGGCTGGGGCGTCGCCGCGGCGATTTTCGTTAGCCGGTTCGTGCTTTCTTTCAGCACCTCGGCGGATGCGCTGTGCGCGTTGAAGGCCGTCTTCGGCATCTTGTGGCAGGTGAGACAGGCCTTGCTGTCGGCGCGCGGATTGCCGGCGACGAGGCCGTGAATCCAGCTCAACTTGCCGGTTCCGCTCTTGGTGTGACAGGCGCTGCAATTCTCGATCGCACCGTGAACGCTCGCGAGCGGCCCCGGCATCAGGAATTGCGTGTCGCGGGAGAGCAAGAAGGTTGCGCCGAGACAAACGGCGGTCGCGAGCGCCAGCGCCGCCGCCAGGCGGTCGCGCCGGAAATTCGGATTCGCCGGCTTCTCGGCCTTCGGCCGCCGAACCGACTTGGTCCGCACCGGCCGCCGCATCACCATGCCCCTGACGAAAATGCGTAGACGACGAGGATGTGCACCACCACCAGCACCGTCAGCGCATAGGTGACGGGCACGTGCACGAACAGCCAACCCTTGGTGAGCCCGAGATAGACGCGCGCGAAGTCGAGGCGGTCCTTCTCCACCACCAGGTTCTTGATGGTCGCAAGCTTCTCCTTGCTCGCTTGGTCGACGTAGCTTGACAGGGTGTCGATCTCGTCGGTCAACCGCTTGAGCGGGCGCTGCGAGCCGATGAGATGGGCGGTGAAATTGCGCTGACCCTGGAAAAACTCCCGCAGGTGATTGGCGTAGAGGTCCGCGATCCAGGCGTGATAGGGCGGCGCCGGCAACGCGATCGCAGCTTCGGACGGATCGGTCTTGGCGACGGCGGCGTGGATCTCACGCGCGAGCTCGGCGCGGCGGGAGGGTATGCGATCATAGCCGATGCGCTCGTCGATCCCGCGCTTGGCCTGCAGCGACCAGGCGAGGTAGGTGCCGAAAATGCCGCTCAGCGTCACCAGCACGAAGCTCGCCCACAACGCCCATTCGAGGCTGGTGTCCGGCAGAGACAAATCCGAATGCGAGAGGAAGGCCGCGATCAGCAGATAGCCGACAAAAATATGGACCTTCCGCCAGCGCAGGGCTGATCGCGTCGATAGGCGCGCCGTCTTCATGGCGGTGTGGAAGAACAGCTGCAAGCCGACGCCCGCGGCTAGCACCCAGCCATCGAGATAGCGCGGGTCGCGGAGCCCGTTGCCATAGATCGAGACGAGCGAGAACAGGCCGATGGCGATGGCCGCGATCAGAAGACCCTGAATTGCCTGGCTGGCCGGACCGCGTCCGCCGATCGAGCCGCTAGACTGCCGCCCCACCGATCTCACGGCAGCCTCCCGACATCGTCAATCGCGGTGGTTGTCCCATCGAGCCCTCGCGTTTCCAGCCGGCTCAGATCATTTGACCGAGCTTGCTTCTCTCGCCTTGCCCTTGAACTTGTCCGGTGCGGGAATCAGGCTGTCGAGCCCGGCCATCGTGCTGCCGTCGTACTTCTCGCTGACGTTCGCAAGCAACTTGGCGATGCCGTCGGCGGCAGCCGTCAGAAGCTGTTCATTGTTCAGCTTGAGTTCGGCCGAATTGGCCCATTCGACCATCTTGGCGATTTCCGGCACATCCGGCGCTGCTTTCGCCGCCGCGGCGAGCTGCTCGCGCGCCCGGTCGGCGCGCTTGGCCATCTCGAAGGCGTAGACATTTCTCACCTTCGCCTTCCCGACCGCGCGCAACGACGTCTCAAGCTCGACGCCGAGGCCGATGAGATAGAGCATCCGCTTGCGCGCCGCGTTGGCCGGCACGTTGTCCTTGCCCTTGGAATACCAGGTGTTGTGCAGCACCTCGCCTTGCGACCAGGACACCAGCTCGAAGGCGCTGCCTGCCCGATGACCGCCTTTGTTCACGAGATCCTCTTCCGGCACGACATGGCAGCCGTAGCAGTTCTTCGCGAGCTGGTAGAGCGCGTGCAACCTGATCATCCCTTTGGATTCAGAGAGCTTCCAGCGCGCCTCCTCCTCGGCCTTGGTCTCGGTCTTCTCCTTCTTGCCGCTGAACCCGCTATGGATCTTGATCCAATCCTTGCCGGCGCCGTGGCAGGATTCGCAGGAGATGCCCGCGATCGGCTCTTCCCTGTCGGTCTTCTCCTGCACGGTGAAATGGCAATTCAGGCACAAGCTTTCCGACTTGATGCGGCGCACGCCCATTTTGTCCGCGATTTCGTCCGCCGCGGCATTGCGCGGCATTTCACGGAAGGTCTTGAAATGATGCGAGATCTTCCACGCCTCGACCTCCTGCTTGTGACATTCGGCACAGGCATTCGGACCGACGATCTTGGCCGGATCGAAGGCAACGGCGCCGTCCGCGGCAATGCCGGCGATCATCAGCAAGCCGCAGAGAGAAAGCACGGTTGACCGAAGAGGGTTTTTGGGCCCGAAAGCGATCGACCGAAAGCTATGCGCTCTGAGTACGATGGTGACTCACCCCTGCTCGGCCATCCCATACGCCTCAATCTGCTGCTCCCGCGTGACGCGGGGGCGATCGAGAGCGAGCCGGCGCATCCGCCAGCTGGTCTGCACGGCAAGCCACCCCATCGCGCGGGCCAAAACGCTTCCCTCGACCGTATGGTCGGTGCTCGGCAGGAACGGATCGGCATAGCAGGCCGCGCCGATCTGCGCCGCGATCGACTTGACCGAATCGACCATCGCCGGCGCGCCGCAAGCGTAGAGCACATCGGTCGGCAACAGGGGCGGCAGATAGTCGGTCGGCCGGCCTGGCTTCACCGCCGTAGCCAAGCTCTGCGGCGTGCTGCAGCAAGCCACGACGAGGACATTGGGAAAGTGGGACAGCCGGGCCAGCGCCGGCCCCATATAGAGTGACTCGATGGTTCGGCCGCCGGCGATGATCATCAACTTGCGCACCGGGTTCTCGCGGAGCGCGGCGACGGCGATGGACCAGATCGGCGCAAAGCCGGTGCTGGTCGCGACCAGAATGAGGCGGTCGAGATTGGCGCGGAAATGCGCCGAGCCGTAGGGTCCGGTCAGCTTCACCCGATGGCCCGGCGTAATGCGCTTGCCGAGCGATGCGCTGACACGCCCATCCGTCATGCGACGAACATGGAACCAGACCGAGCT
The DNA here is from genome assembly GCA_963802845.1 of uncultured Alphaproteobacteria bacterium. GTDB lineage: Bacteria > Pseudomonadota > Alphaproteobacteria > Rhizobiales > Methyloligellaceae > Methyloceanibacter. The sequence continues at coordinate 72,463 of CAWDKA010000022.1, read as the reverse complement.
CTTGTTCGGATCGCTGCGCAAGGGATGCGTCATGCTGTAGGGACGGCTCGGATAGCCGCTGAAGCGCACGCGCGCATATTGCCCGGCGCGATAGGGCAGCGCGCGCTCGGTGCTGATGCCGACTTCCATCACGTCGGGCGACAGCGGACGCAATGAGCTCAGCACGCCTTCGACGGTGCGAACGCCCGACAGCTCGCCCCTTTCGATCACCGCATCGCCGACGACCCGGCACTGACAGGCATGAACGATGCCCGGCTCGGCGCCCTCGCCGCCCCGCACTTCGCCGGATATGAGCCGTACGCAGCAGGTGCCGCAGTGGCCGGCGCGGCAGTCATAGGGCAGATCGATGCCGTTGCTGAGCGCGGCATCCAATAGCAACTCGCCGTGGCGCGCCAGAAAGCGATTGCCATTGATCGAAACTTGGTGACGTCCCGCCATTATCCGATTCCGGAAGATTTCAAGTTCCCCATCTACGGGTGGCGCAAATGACCCGCGGTCGCCAGAGCCTGTGATGCTCGGCAACCAAGCGTTCTGAATTTGAAACAGCTTCCCTCTTGGTTCGGCAGTTGAAGCGCCGATTTATTTTATCGTCCGTCAGCATCTTGGTCAGACAATGACCATTTGATGGTCACTGGCGGCAAGCAGCGGACACATTTCACGATTCTGACCGAGAGCCCAATGCGGCTCTCCGGCGCGATTCAATGTCGATGAAACGTGTCATCGTCGCGTGGCGTCCGACTCAAAACTCAACCGAGATTCGCGCAGGACCCGAAATTGCCTCAGTTGCGACAGCAAGCCGCCAATTCGGCGTGATAGGACGCCACACGTAACGGTCGAGCGCTTCTGCGCGTAGGGAACTCGATCAAGTACCGCCCTAAAAAACATAAAGGGGGAGGCGGTGAAGTTATCCGGTATTTCGATGCTTTGCTGCGCTTTCGCGTGCGCCGTGCTGATAACCGCGGCCTCTAGCCAGAATACTGTCGCGCAGAATGACGGAGCGGGCGCAGTAACCGATCCGCGCGCCGCGCTCGAAGCTCTTGTCAAAGCGGACCAAGAGAGAAGAGTCAAAGCAAAGGAACCGAAGGAAGAAGAAGCTCCGAGCCCCGCGGTCGACGAGGAAACTCTCTCTCTTTATCCAACGGCGGCGCAATGCGGCGAATGCCATAAGCAAATCTACGAAGAATGGTCGTCGTCGCAGCATGCCTATGCGTCGATCTCGCCGATGTTCCACAAGTTCGAGCAGAAGTTCCAGGAAATGACCCAAGGTACGGTCGGGACGTTCTGCGTGCGCTGCCACCAGCAGGTCGGCACTCAGCTCGGCGAGCCGCGCGACACGCCGCTCTGGGCGCGTAGCCCGATCTCGCGCGAGGGCGTGAGCTGCATCACCTGCCACCGAGTCAAAGAGGCCTACAACAAGGTCAACGGCGAGCGCCGGGTCGAGCCCGGCAAGATCTACGAGCCGGTCTACGGCAGCGGCGAAAAGAGCGTCATCAAGGACGTCATCGCCAACAAGGACACCTACTCGGTCAAAACCAGCACGGACGGGCGCGGCAACGACATTCATGAGGGCATGATCACGAACGACCAGATCACCAAGTCGGAGTTCTGCGTCAGTTGCCACCAGGTCGCCGTCAATCTCGGCATCAAGCTGGAGATTGTCTGGGATCAGTATCGCGACAGCCCGGCACGTAAAGCCGGCGTCAGCTGCCAGGACTGCCACATGGGCAAGGTCCCGGGACAACCAAAGGGTTATGCGACCGCGCCTTCGGCCGTGGTCGGCGGCAAGGAGATCAATCCGGGACGCAAGCACGCCAGTCACCGCTTCGTCGGCCCGGGCTATTCGATCGCCCACCCGGGCATCTTCCCTCACAACACCAAGGCCCAGGCCTTCAGCGTCAAGGATTGGCTGCAGTTCGATTGGCGCTCCGGCTGGGGCACCACCGCGTTCGAAGACAAGGTCGCGGACGGCAAGATCAAGGTCGCCTTTCCCAAACGCTGGGCCGATCCGCTCGACCGTGAAGATGCCCGGCAAATCATCGAGGAGAATCTCGCCAAGCTCGACGAGCGTGACAAGCTCCGGAAGCAGGTCATGGAGAACAGCAGCGACGTCAAGGGTCCCTACATCCAGGGCGCCCCGCAGGTCGGCAAGACCCTGGCGTTCTCCTACAAGATCAAGAACACCAATACCGGGCATAACCTGCCGTCCGGGTCACTGGGCGCGCAGCCGCAGCTCTGGGTGAACGTCGCCCTCGTCGATCCCGACGGCAAGAATGTCTGGGAGTCTGGCTACGTGGACAGCAACGGCGACATGGCCAACCTGCACAGCCTCGATGTCGCGGCCGGCCGCATCAAGACGGACCAACAGCTGGTGCACTTCCAGACCATGTTCCTGACGACCAACGTCAAGGGCACGGACCGCGAGATGTACCTGCCGGTGAATGTCGACATCGATCCGCTGCCGCATCTGCGACCGCCGCAGATTCCGACTTCCGTTCTCAACCATCCGCCGCTGGTGCGAATGGAGAACCGCTCGCTGACGCCGCTGGGCGAGAAGCTGGTCACGTACCAAGTGCCGGGCACCCTGATCAAGAAGCCGGGCAAGTACCGCCTCGCCTTCCGCATGCGCAGCCGCGCCGAGCCGATCTACTTCATGCGCTTCGTCCGTGCGACCAAGGAGATGGAGCAGAGCATGAACGAGCGGATCATGAACTTCCACGACTTCGCGGTGGAGGTCGAAGTGAAGCGCTAGCACCGAGAAGCAAAATGTTTCGCATCGAATACCCGCACGGGGGACGCGGGACACTGCGGGGGGCGGTCAGAACCATGACGTGGGGCTTCCGCCGTGCCTTGTGCCAGGTCAACGATTACTCCTATTGCACTCGTCGCCGGGGTTTGCCTCGCGACGTCCGGCACGATTGCAGAGCCGGCGGCGGCCAAAAGCAGCAATCAGTCCCGCAAGCAAGACAAATTAGCCCTTGCTACTTTCCGGCCCGATCCGCACTACGACGCCAAGTACAATGCCGAAGGACAGGTCGAAATCTACGGCGGCAAAAGCCCGGTCGAGCCGCCGCGACCCCCGATTGAGCTAGGCCGCCAGCAATATACCTCCGGCTTATACGACGAGAGCAGCACGCTCCTCGGCAAATTGAATCCGCTGCTACCGGGCCTCGCCGTCTATGGCGACTGGCGGACGGCGGTCGCCTACAACTCCAACAACGGCATCGATATTGCCCAGATCGCGACCCGGCTGAACATCGACGTCGACTTGAAGCTCACCGGCACTGAACGAATCCATGCCTTCTTCACGCCGATTCAGGACAACAACCTGTATACACCCGCTTCGAGTTCGCCGGCGGCGACGGCAGATGAGCTGTTCAACGATGAGTTCGACACCGACCCGGAGACGCTGTTTTTCGAGGGTGACGCCGGCTCGATCTATTCCGGCATCTCGGGCAAGGACGCCAGTTTCGACCTGCCTTTCACCGTCGGTCTCTTCCCGCTGTTCCTACAGAACGGGATCTGGGCGAACGACGCGATCCTCGGCGGCGCGGTGACCCTCCCGGCGCGGAACTCGTCGGCGCTCGGCCTTGCCAATTTCGACATCACCTTCTTCGCGGCGTTCGACAACGTCGACAACGCGGGCAACGTCGCAGCGAACGAGGACGAGAACCCGCTCTATGGCGTAACCGCCTTCATCGACGCCCTCGACGGCTATATCGAAGCAGGCTACGGCCTGATCGAGGGCCGCGACGAACTCGACGGTCTGCTGACGAACTTCCTGACCGTCGCTTATTCCCGGCGCTATTACAACACCTTATCGAACTCGACCCGCTTGTTTGTGAACTTCGCCGACGACCCAGTGGTGGACTTCGCGGACGACTTCGACGGGGATAACGACGGCTTTGCCATCATTTCGGAGAACAGCCTGATCTCGGGCTTGCCGAGCACGTTGATCCCGTACGCCAACTTCTTCATCGGCTTCGGCGAGCCTCAGCCCCTGGTCGATGGCAACAACGCGGGAATACTGAAGAACGTCGGCATCAACTTCGAGACCGATGCCCTGACCGGCTACCCGAAACTCGACGACACCGCCTCAAACGCTTTCGGCGGCGCGATCGGCTTGCAGTATCTCTTCAATCTGGACCGGCAGATCGTCTTCGAGGTAGCGATGGTGGAGCCCTTCGAGGACGACGGCATCGGCGCACAGGACACGCAGTTCGGCTTCGGTGTTCGCTATCAGGTCCCGATCAACCGGGCCTGGCTGTTCCGCGCCGACGCTACCTATCAGGTTCTCGCGAAGGCCGACGAAGACATCGAAGACACCTTCGAAGACAGCTTCGAAGATATCCTCGAAGGCAACTTCGAAGACAACTTCGGCATCCGCGTCGAGTTTCGCAGGAAGCTCTGACCGAACGCGGATGACGGCCTAGGTTTGGGAAGGAGCAAGCAAGTGTTCGGTTCTATCGCCCTACGGGCGAAGCATATCCGGTGCCGATAGGAGCATTGGGCGCCGTGCGCAGACGATAGCCATAGTAGACATAGCCCGGAGCGATGTGGGTCGGATAATGACCGCGGCTGTAATAGTACGGATAGTCGTAAGCGAGATAGCTCGGAGCGATGGGCAGGTAAAACCATGGGCTGCGGCTACGATGCTTGATCTCGACCACGTCGTTCCTTGCGCTTTCGCCGGGCTTCATCACGATCTGCCCGGCCGATGCGGCATTTGGGCCAACTTCCAAACCGACCGTCAGCAGGCAAGCCGTCACAATAGAGGGAAGCAACTTCCGACTACTCATAAGATCACCTCCATAGTGACAATACGAGAAAGCGATTCCAGCCGCAGCATCGGTGCAGTGAATGCAATGTCGGGTATGCAGTCTCGCCGCTTGCCATTCTCCGCGCCAGAACCGATCGCAGCGTCACGGAATCGCCGAATGACGAGGAGATAATATCACCAGATGACCGTTTCCCCAAATCACGATCGTCCTGCCGGGGCATGGATTGTGGCCGGCGCGATCTTTCTCGTCGTTGCCGGCGTTGGCGCGGCTCTCCCTTATATGGGGGATGCTCCCGCTGCGATCGGCGAAGACGACACGATCTCACTCTTGCTGTCGCGTTCAGAGTCGAACGACGAAGTGCTTCAGCGCCTCGCGGACTACGCGGGTTCTGCCGAGACCGGCGATCCGGCGTCCGTGACGCCGGCCAGCAAGATGCTGCCTGACGTGAACACGATGATCGAACGGCTGGCCGATCGCCTGAAGACCTCGCCTAAGGACGTCGAAGGCTGGCGGATGCTGGGCTGGTCCTACTTCCAAACCGGACGCTATCAACAGGCGGCGACCGCGTACACGAGAGCGGCGGAGCTCGATCCGAGTTCGGCCGAGTTCAAGCGCGCCTACGAGGACGCCAAGGCGAAGGCCGCGGAAGGCAGCAATATAGAGACAGCTTCATCTTTGCCGACCGAGACCGCCGGCAAAGGCGACGGGCCGCGCGTCGATAAGGTTGCCGCGTCCGAAGCAATGCCTCCGAACGAGCGCGATGCCGCAATCCGGTCGATGGTCGAGGGCCTTGCAAATCGGCTGGAGAGTTCACCGCGCGACGTCGAGGGCTGGACCCTCCTCATGCGCTCGCGTGTTGTTCTTGGCGAAAAAGAGGTCGCGGCGACAACGTTCCGCAAGGCGCTCGAGGTGTTCAAGGACGATACGGCAGCATCGGGCAAGATTGGTGTTGCTGCGACCGAGCTCGGCCTGAAGGCTGAATGACTGTTTATCGCGGTACGGGAGTAATACCATGACATTTGCGAAATCCAGCCAACGGCGGAAACGGTGGTCGGCCGCTTTGTCACTGTCTATCCTGGCTTTGGCGGTCACCTCGGCTTCGCCGAGCTACGGCTTCGATTTTTGGAACTGGAACAAAACCAAAAAATGCCCGAGCGGCACCGCCTGGAGCAAGCAAGAGCGGAAATGCGTGGCGCAAAAATCGGGACTGCTGTCAGACGAGGACTTGGCGCTTGCCGGCCGGCAACTGGCGATGGATGGCAACTACCATGACGCCATCAAGGTTTTGGAATTGGCGGCGAATGAGAACGATCCCGCAATCTTGACCTATCTTGGCTATAGCCATCGCAAGCTCGGCAACCTCGACCTCGGCATATCGCTTTACAACAAGGCCTTGGCAATCGATCCCAACAATGTCGACACGCGCGAATATCTTGGCGAGGGATATGTCAGCAAGGGCGCGCTCGACCTGGCTTGGCTCGAGCTTGTGGAAATCGAGCAACGCTGCGGCACAACCTGCGTGGAATATCAGGCTCTCGAGAAAGCCATGCGCTCAGGTAGCTCGCAATATTAGCGGCATCGCCGGCGAACAGCGCCGCCGATTACAAGTCTTTGAATCTGCCGTAGGCGTCTCAGCGCGGGGCCGCCGAGACCGATCGATTTTTCTCCCGCCGGTGACTATAAGCCCCTTACATGCAATACAATCCGGCGATGACCCACGTCGAGCCCCGAGGAGCATAGCGATGAATGACGTCGTCGCACGCAAGTTTGACCTAACGCCGCCCAGCGAAGACGAGTTGCGGGAATTGGTTGCCGATCTCAGCGAGGACGAACGGGATGTGCTGCTCGAGCACGGAACCGAAGCTGCCTTCTGCGGCGTTTTCCTCGACGAGAAACGGAAGGGAGTGTACGGCTGCCGTCTGTGCGGACTGCCGCTGTTCAAGGCGAGCACCAAGTTCGAAAGCGGAACCGGCTGGCCGAGCTTTACCAGTCCCTTTTCAGAAGACCACCTGCGTTCCATTCGCGACACCAGTTACGGAATGATCCGCACCGAGATCGTTTGCACCCGTTGCGGCGCACACCAGGGGCATGTCTTTCCCGACGGCCCGCCGCCAACCGGCGAGCGATACTGCATCAATTCCATCTCGCTGGAATTCACGCCGAATGGCGAGCCGCTTCCGGACAAGCTCGGCCGGGGCGCGCCCGAGGGCGAGGTGTGGGAAGGCTGAGGGAAATCGGACTTCGATGCCCGGTTGAATTGGTTGCGGGGACCCGGAGCCACCTATACCGAACACGGCTCTTGTACCCGCGGAAAACTCGGGAATAGGTCCAAATCAGGGACCCGGAGCCACCTATACCGAACACGGCTCTTGTACCCGCGGAAAACTCGGGAATAGGTCCAAATCAGGGACCCGCAACCCCCGAGATGCACATTGCTGCTGGTGCCGATATGAGTTTTGAACAACGGTCTCGAAAAGTGCACCACGCCATCAAACTGGCAGGTTCCCGTTATCTCCTGTCGGCCACAGTTGTCGGTTTCGCAGGCATTCCGGCCTACCCCCGATACTTGGCCGCGTGCTGACGCCCGAAACAGGGCGCTCTCAATCGAACGCGCCGAATGATGCCTGCATCGCCACATCGCTGACGAAATGAGAAGTGCAGCCGGAAAGTCGATAGCTCCAACGCATACTAAGTGCATTCGGAATGCCTGCGAGGCGGTCGGCCGTCGTTTGCCGCCACTAGGGGCAGCCGACGCCGATTGAACGTTTTGTTCACTGACGTCCGCCTTGGGTCAGCAGCGACCTTGGGCAGGGGATACCGGATGTCCGCTTTGCCCCCGAAAGCAGACGTGTTCAGCGCCGAAATCAATGTCTGCTAAGTGCCAAAAGCAGACATTGGCGAGCAGCTAACCCATCCTTTTGTTCCAACGGGATGTCACGGGCGGTTTTCGCAACATTCGCGCGCAATAGCGGGCGGTGTGGTCTACGTTTAGCCACGCCAAGCTGGCTGGAGGTAATCATGTTCTATTGGCTGTATGATATTCCGGTTCTTGCTGTTGTCGCCTTATTTGCCGTGGTGTTCGTGGGATTGTGTTGGCTCGGCACAATCTTAGTCAGCCCCAAACTCGTCCCTTGGTTTCAAGGCAAGGCGAACCTGAACGAAATCCTCGGAGACTATCTTCAATATTTTGGTGTGATCTACGGCCTGCTGCTCGGCTTGCTCGCTGTGGCCACCTACCAAAACCACACTGACGTTGAGAAGGCAGTCGCAAGCGAGGCATCATCGCTCGCAGCTCTCTATCGCGACATCAGCGCTTACCCCGAGCCCGATCGTCAGGAGTTGAAGGCCCTGATCAGAGAGTATACCCGTTCGACCATCGAAGATGCTTGGCCATTACAGCGACAGGGTATCGATCCATGGAAAGTCAACCGGGCCGCACCGCTGCATGCAAGGTTAGGCTTAATTGAGCCAAAAACTGAGGGACAGAAGTCTCTGCACGATGCGGCGCTCCGACAATTCAATAATTTTTTTGAAGCTCGGCGATTGCGCCTCTTCTATGTGACAGCCGGGATACCACCAATCATGTGGTATACCGTGGCGGCCGGAGCGTTGATCAACATGGTCCTTATCTGGATGTTCGACTTACGGCTGAGAACGCATTTGTTGCTCGGCGGAGTGATCTCGTTCTTCACAGGCACTATGATCTGTTTGATCGTCCTCCTCGACAATCCCTATCGAGGCTCAGTTGGTGTATCGCCCTACGCCTTCGAACTGATCCATGATCAAATGATGCGCGAGTAGCGGCGCTAAGATTGTCGCTAGGGTTTTACGCATTACGTCGATTGCAGAAGACCCGCAACGCTTGCACCCCCGCCGTTAGGACCGCTCCTGGTCCAGCGCTGGGATGAAGTCAAAGGCTGCCGCCCCCGGCGGGGGCGGCAGTCTGGCTGGTTACGGAGGGGACTGTTTTCCGCCTTACCAGTCGACAGTCGACGCGGTAGGTGGGACCTGGGTTTCTTTTTTCTCTGATTGCAGGCGGTAGGTGCGGGTGCAGCAGGCAGTGTTCGCCCGCAAGGCGCATTCCGTTGCTGCTTTTTCGTAAGCCGTTGCGAGCTGCGAGTGTTGAAGCGCGCCGAAGCGAGATTGAACGGGAGCTAGCTCTGGCCCCAACAACTCCAGTTCGCGTTCACCCCAATCTGGCCCAGGTCTAGAGGCAACGGGTTGAGCAGCTCCAGCAGCCTCCCGAATTCGAAGGCCGCACAAGTCCTCCGCGGTTTGATTGAGCAGGTTCTGGTAGGACGCGCAGAGGAGGGGCTGGAGATCGAGATTGTCGGCGAGATCGCGAAAATGTGGGAGCTTGCCATTTGGCCTAATGCAAAACAGGCCAATCTAGACCAGAGATTCACCCGTTCGGTAAAGGTGGTTGCGGGGACTTGCAACCAGCGTTATTTGCACCTTGATCATGCGATTTTTTAGGCTCGGCATCCGGGGGCTTCGGCGTCCGCAAGCACCTTAGTTTGCAGCTTTTCCTCCTGTCCTGGAGCGCGGTCTCGAAAACCGTTGTACGGGTAACCGTACCGTGGGTTCGAATCCCACCCTCTCCGCCAATTTCTCAGCAGTGGGCGGGGTCGGGTAGCGGCGCATTGCAAACGGGCTGCAAACGTTTCGCAGCGGCGCTAAGAGACTATTCAAAGTCCGCTTTGAGCCTGTGGATCAGGAATGTCCGCTTTGCCCCCGAAAAGCGGACATGCTCAGTATCGAACTTGATGTCCGCTAAGTGCCATTAGCGGACATGAGGCTTCGGTATTGGGTCCTTGGCACCCACGATGCCCTGCGCATTGCCGCGCGGTCCCCCGGTGGGAAGGAGCACCCGAAGCTGGCGACACTATACGAGCGGTTCAGGCTCGTCCGTATGCCGCTCGCTAAACTCAAAATCGCCGGAGACGACGCCTTGAAGGATGGCAGGGTGATGCTTGCTCCAGCAGGCGAGGACGACGCCAAACCCGAGACCTATAGAGCTCGCTCGAGCGACGAATATCATCCTCCGACCCCAATTGATGAGCACGGGTCGATTGGCTGGCACTTGTTCGAGGTTAAGACCATGCTGCCCGTAACGATATACCGTCGCCAGCTTTCGGACGAGCTGCTCGCCCTATTCGACCTATGACAAGCAGGCGAGAAGCGATCATCTGCGCCTCGACCTCGCAGTCTAAAAACGCCGTCGCGGCGGCTCTGCCGCATAACTTTACACAATCCACCCCAACTCCCGCGCCTTGTGTCTTGCCACCTTCCAGGCGCGGGAGTGAAACTCGGCTTGTGTCATCGGGGCACCCTCATCCTCTCGGCCTGAGTGGGATTTGGTGAGAAGTTGCTGAGGGAAGGCGGCTGCCCTGTAATACGTCACCACATAGCTCGTGCCGGATAGGGTTACGACGATTTCGTCGCCCTGCACTTCGACTCTCAGGCTGACTTCGGCAGCCATACCACTCAGCTAGGGCTGCTGTGGCTGCGGAGGCGTCTGTTGCTGCGAAGGTGCCGGCTGTGGCGGCGGTGAAGTCGCTTCCTGACCGCCCCTACGCATGACAACCCAACCGATGGCAAGGAGGATGACGAGCGCGGCAACAGCAGCGACTATTTGATTTTGGGACATGTGAACCTCACGCTGTCGCCGTCCAGCTTAGGCCCTCAATCGGCAAAGGAAAAGCCCGGAGCGAGGCCGGCCCGTCGAAGATGGCGACAGGCGGACGAGGGCTAAGGGCCGAGCATGAGTAATCAATCCACCATAGGGACAGTGCCTGTTCATGCGCTGCTGGGCGGTGTGGCGTGATCAGCCAGGTAACTGTTCTTCCGGGCGTCCTGTCATCGGTGAACCTAGGGGTCGCATTGGGCGGCGTCACACAATCCACCCCAGCTCTCTCGCCTTGTCATTGGCGAGCCTCCAGGCCGTTCCAAGGAACTCACCTGCCGTCATCCGAAAGCGTAGATCGTCTTGGTCCGCAATGTGCCTCGCGAGCAGATGCGCAGAGCCCTCAGGCTTGTAGTACGTCACCGAATAAATCGACCCTGGCAAAGTGACGACAATGTCTTCACCGCGCACGGCCACCCGAAATTCTGACTTGGCATGTCCGCAAAGGCCTTCAAGCGAGGATACATAGAAAAGCGCCGATCGCGAGCGGGACACCTGGTTAAGTCACGATCACCGTAGGCCATCATCGCCGCCGGGGCTACCTGGAGGATCAAGCGAAAGACCCCGGCAATGCGTCTAGCGGACATCGGTTGGCACGATCGCCGAGCAGCGCGTTCAAATAAAGCTAGATGCCGTTCTGCAGAAGAGTAAGCTCCACCCGTCACAGGTATGCGTATGTAAACGGCGTCACGCTTATGTTCCCCTTCCGGCAGGGACACAAGGCAATGCCAAAAGGGGAAGTTGGCCTCCCGCGACCGACAACCACGGCCTTGGAATTCCCATTGGCCATCAGCGCTAGGAACAAGCGAGTTCCCATCCGTTTCTCAAATAGGCCAGCCGGAAGATTTTGGGTCTCGCCGGCTGGTTAGGCCTGGCATCGCGCGAGCTTCAAGCGTGCGGTGCTGGGCCGCCCTGGAACATCAGGTCGTCGCTTCCGTTTCACTGACAGCCGGCCCTGAATAGGAACCGTTAGGCCGGTGCCCTCCACCTTCCAAGACTAGTTTAGGGTGCCGGGCCGGTGGGGAACGCACTTCATGAAGGAAGGAGGTGCCATGCGAAGGTTCTACGCAACGGCAACACTCTGGGCGACACTCATTCTGATCTTACCCTCATTTGCTGGTGCGACGGATCAGCCTGAAAAAACCGTCCCGCAGGGGCAGGACCCGCCGGGGGCCGACGGCCAGCAAGCTCCTCCTTCGACGGATAAGGAAGTCATCCCACCGCCGCCCGTAGGCGACGAAGATATTTACACGGATGCGCCTAACCCACAGGCCGGTCATGAGGAGGAGGTCATCCCTCCATCACCTGCGCCAGAGGACGCGCCGAGCGTCACGCCTCACTAAGATCTTGAAACCCATGGACGCGCACATGCCAAGGAAGCAAAAATCAACACGCAACCAACAGGCTGGCAAGCCGAAACCCAACCTCGGCCAAAAGGAAGCCGAATTGGAGAAGGCGGGCAAGGAGCAGATGAGGCACATGGGAGCTAAGGACGCGAGGAAAGCTGCTCAGCAGCACCCCAGCAAACGTGGCTCCAAAATCTAGCATTTCATTCTCATTGAGCGGCTGCTCGCGTCCTCCTCAGGCAGGACAGCCCAAGCTTGTTAGGTCGAAGTGGGTACTTCCACGATCGCAACGACACGTGCCAAAAATCACCGAGGCGAGCGCGCCAAGACGTTAACGAAGGCATCTCGGCCTATCAGCAAGCGACCCAAGAAAATCAAAACGCATCTGGCGAAAGCCAGCTCGGCAGGGTTCCCCACAGTAGGGGCGCCCTTGGTTTCGAGGCGCAGTAAGTTACTGGCGACGTCTCACATCTTCAGGAGGCGCTTCGGACTTGAGCTGCCCTGAGTGGACCCGGGAAAGTCGCTGAGCCACACCAGCGCTATCAGGTCTAACATGCCGATCACTGAAATGGCGACGATAGCCGTTAGCGTTCGGCGGGTGCTACCGGACGACCGCGCCACACGCCCTTCGCCAGTATCTTTGATTGCGTGCATAGCAGGAAATGCCCCGAAGAGTCGTTCCGTTCCAATTGGATTCCCGGAAACGGCACGGCTCGCTAGGGATCAGCAAAAGGGCAGAAGCCGGCGCCCTCTAGGCTAGAAAGCAGACAAACCCCTTAACCGCGAGTGATCTCAGACGCTGGTGTGCGGAGGGCGGTTTACAAGGTAATAGACGGCAAGTGCGAGATAGGTCGTATACGTGAGCAGAATGAGCGCTTGGCCAATAATGAGGGGCAGGTCCGTTAGGCTTACGAATTTGATGAGTATTATGAAGATCGCGGCGTATCGGATGCCCATGCCGATGAGAGACAAGTCACGAGATGATTTCGTTGTGGCCGGCTTGGCCGGGCGCGAATGCCGACAGTGCGGCGCATTCTGCGATGTTTCGATGAGAAAAGGTGATCGTCCAGATCAGCGTCTGGGGATTGTGCGATTGGACGTTACCTCGTTGGAATTAGATCTTCCCTGTCCACAGGAGGTGGCCCGGTGACGATCTCCGGCTCAACGATGGCTGGCTTACCCTCGGGAGAAATTTCCACGATGGTTACATCGTCACAGCAGGCCCAGTCGAGCTGAAAATCTGGGACATTAGCGTGAGGAGCTACAAGCTTAGGGCCGGCAGGAGGTTGAGTGTCAGGTTCCACAGCAAACGAGGGGTTAGCTAGGAACGCTACGCTGCCCAAGGCGAGCGCGAACGCGCGATTGCGCAGCAAGTTTCTCATGAACAGGTCCTTTCATCCGCTCCTCGGAGTAAAGGGTGTTTTCCGCGGTCAGCTCGCGATGCATACCTTTCATCTTCGATAATTAGGCGTCGGCGGCAGTTCGGAACACGGTCCGTGGTCCGCAGCGGCTGCGGCGAGCGAGTTCTTGGCATTAGATATCGCTCGGTCCCGATGGACCACCAGCCCTGGCCGATCAACGACGGTTGGGACATAAGGCACTCCATTGAGTGCCCCTCTGTTAGCTTAAACGTCTGACAAGCACTTGGGTTTCCCCGCTCCGGTTCAGTCGTTGCGAAACCAATGGCTGCACCCGCTCAACTGGCCACGGAGTCATCCTTTTTACGCCCGCAACAGATCAGCGAGGTCCGCTTCCCCCCAAAAGCGGACATGCTCAGAACCGGCATAGATGTCCGCTAAGTGCCACAAGCAGACATCCCGGCGAAATTCACTATGCGCCCGCGAACTACGGCTAAGCAGCCTGCGCAAAAATGTCTCGATCTTTGGCAAGTTCGACAAAAAGAAAGCCCGGAATTTCCGGGCTTAAGGCTTGTGAGCTACCGCTGATAGCCCCTCAGTTTGTACCTATGTCGCACGAGCGTGACCGGCCTTCTTGTGAGCTTTGTATTCTGCTTTGCACTGCTTCATCAGATCACGATGCTCGCCCGCCATCGGATGCGTCTTGAGCCCCTGCTTGCAGATTTTGCGAGCACCGGCATTAGCGTCGGTGGAGGCTAGTCCGAGTACGAGGCCTGGGCCCGACAGAACCAGCGCGAGTGCTAGTGCAGTCTTCTTCATTGGGTACTCTCCCTTACTGGTGATCAGAAAACGATTTTGTACAATTGCAGTTCCGACAAAGAGCGGCCCGGCGACGCCGGTACGGGGGTACGATGACAAGACACCGGGCCTAACCAGCCGGCGGAGACCCTACATTTTCCGGCTGGCTATTTGAGAAACGGGGTAAGGAGCGGCTTGTTCCTAGCGCTGATGGCCAATGGCAATTCCCAAGCTCCCAGCTTTCTGCCTCACAGCGCCGGGCGTGCGTTTCATCTTCCTTGAGATCGCTTTTACGGAGGTTTTGTTTTTCGAGTGCGTTTTCAGCTCGCGAACGTCTTGTGCAGTCCATGCACGCCTTTTGGTAGCTCTGGCCATTCAATAGCTCCTCATTGTTGAGACGGCGACACTAGCAAATGAGACCTAATATGACCACGCTCACGGCTTGGTCAGCCGGTATGCAGCAGATGTGATTGGTCCGATCGCAGGATCGAGTGACTGTTTTGGGTCATTAGAGGACACGACAGCGCCGATCAGGGCCTGCGGCTTAATTAAGCGGCTGCTGGCTCTTCGACCCGCCGCTTTACCCTGGAGAAGGAGCCTTTCAAACTGCCGCTTCGAAGGGGTGAACTCAACAGGCCATCTAGAGCCCTGTATGTCGCCGTCTGGGCCCTTAACCGCTCTGCAAGAGTTTGAGACCAGGCTTGGGTATGCCCGTGAATCGAAACATAGAAGACTCAGGGCGCCAGTTGCGAATCTTTCTGGCCAATCAGGTCATTGCTTTAGGTTGGGTGCTGAGAGGATCCTGCAAAGCCTGCGCTCACCGGCTATTCGCCTGCGCCAGATGGCTCGTGCCAGAGGCTCAGCGCTTTCTTGTTCACCGCGCAGGCTCACACAATCAGTATCGGCGCGTATTGAAGTTTGCGCCCGATTTAGGCAGCCTTCTTCACCACCACATACAGTCTCTTAGAGTCGCGGCGGGTCTTCTGATCGTGCTCGTTCTTCTGGGATCACTGGATCTCGTCATGCGGGCCACCGTCCGCAACTCTCCGGTACTGGCGCAGGGAACGATTTTTGAACCGGTTCCCGTCTCAGGGACGCAGTTCGAAGCAGTTCCACTGCCTACAAGAAAGCCCCCGGTTGCCTATAAAATCCCGAAGAAAAAAGCAGCGAACGCAGCCACTCAAAAAAGAATGGCTCAGCGAAAAAGCGCGAAGCGCTGAAGCAATCTGGCTCATGGGACCCCTGGATAGCTCTGCCAGTCCGTACCAGGGGTGAGCACAGGAGCAGGCATGAAAATAAAAACTTGCCCAGACTGTAATGGCGATGGTGTCGTTGACAAAGATACGGACAATGAACGTCAATGCCCGACGTGCGGCGGTCTTGGTTTCGTACCTGATGACGACGATGGCCATGAAGAAATAATAAAAACAACTACAATCGCCCGTAGTCCGCTGTGAGCGGGATCGCTCTCAGATTGAAGACTTAACCACCGTGAAACCCTGTTATGTTGTCCAAATCACCGGTCAGAGATAGCCACAGGCACCGGTGGCTGAGAGTAATAAGTCACGCTCCCGCCTGCAAAATACGAAGGGAGTGTGCCAATGTCCTCTAGAAATCCCCAGCCACTATCGATGCAATGGAACAAGCGCAGACCGCCGGCCCGCCCGACGAACACCCCCGTGCTTCGCGTGGCGGTGCAGGGTAGCGAGATTGTAGTCTCGGCGTCGGGCACCGACTACTACGTGGTGAAGTATCACAAGCCGGCAAACTCCCCTCAGCTTCTCGCTAGAAGCTTCCCGAGGAAGGAGGACAGGAGCGTCTCTATGACCCTCGCAGACTTCCTAACTGCCGCTCACAAGCTCGCCAACGACAAGGCGCGGGAGTTGGGGTGGATCGCATGACCGATCAGCCTGATCTCAACACTGGCAAAGAATGGTCCAAGAACGATCTGTTCTCTCTCCGCAACAGGATTGAGCACGGCCGCACTGTCGGGCACGTTGCCACCTTCCTGGGACGCACCGAAGCAGAGGTCCGCGAGAAGGCAGCCGAGCTTGGGCTCGAGCTTCCTCAGGCAGCGACCGGCGAATAGCCGCGATCTTTGAGAGCTATGTCCGTTTTGGGTCATTAGCGGACATCGGACAGCCGATACGGTATGTCCGCTTTACCCCCCAAAGCAGACATGTTCAGCGTCAAAATGAATGTCTGCTATGTGCCAGAAGCAGACATTTGCCTGGGCTCGGTGTTCTTAGGTTAGGCGCTATCTCACTATGCGCCCTCCAAATTGGCCAGTGTTGCGTAAGGTCGGCCTCACGCATCAGCAGATCGACGACCCTTGCGCCCGCCTCGCCGTTCAAAAGAAATCCCTTAAGGACTTTGTTTGCCAGGAAAAGACCCCCTGTACCCTAAATGCATCAGTCCAGACTTGCCCAGCCATTCTCATCCAAAAGGATGATGCCAAAGCACAGGGAATAAGGGCGAATCGACGCCAGAAGAATTGGCTACGTGGCAAGGCCAGCGTTAGTTTCGAAAGAGGATGCGTGGTCATCCGCTCAAGGGGGTCTTGAGCAGCCAATCTCGAAAGGAGATTCTCAATGTTCTCGCTCAGTCGTATCCAGTTCTCGAAGTTCGCTGCAATGGGCAGCCTCGTCGTCCTCAGCACTCTGGGAACCCCCACACGTGCCGACGAACTGGCCCAGAGTTTGGGACCGGTTGGGCCTCACGACCCCATTCTCACCACGGTTGGCAGTCAACGCGTCATAGCGTTCTACGAGCCGGGCAATGATCATTGCGCTCTCCACGCAGTGCTGTGGGACCACACAAATCCCCATGCTGTGTCAGCCGCACGCGTTCGAATTAGCCTAGAACCAGGTCAGATCGTCCACATCGACAGCGCCGCCAACGAGTCGCTCAATCTCCAGTGCGGTGAGAATGCTGAAGCGCTTACGATCATCGACACCGATAGCTCGGTTGCCTCCGGCAACACGATCCAGCCACCCGGACAACCCCTCAAAGCCAGTTCATCGGGCTTTTGACCGAGGGGCCTGGGAGAACGCTGCTGTTTCTCAATGGTTTGGCCGAAGCGCCATGCATAGGACAGTCGGTGGGAGTTTAATGGTTCTGACGCTAGCCGCTCTGGCCGGAGGCGGCGTGTTCACAGCGGCAGGAACAATGACACCTTTGGAACGGGCAGCCAGCACGCCTAAAGGTCAGTTGAATAGTCCCTATCCGGACTTTGCCAGCGTCGCCGAGGAAGGCCGTCGCAAGTACATGGCTGCAGGCTGCAATGGCTGCCACGGCGGCGGCGGGGCGGGGGCATGGCCGCGCCCCTGACCAATCCTGTTTGGATCTACGGCGATGACGACGACACACTGTTCCGGCTAATCGCGCTTGGCACGGGTAAGTTAAGTCCCGCCAATGCGTTCGGAAAGCTTGGCTACCGACGAAAAGGCTCCGAGAACGTAGTCGGGCCGATGCCGGACTTTGGAAACGTTATCAAGACTGATGACGACCTCTGGAAGATCATCGCCTGGATAAGGTCGGTGTATTGCGGCCGGCGAGCGGAAGGATGTTAACGCCAGTTGCAAAATCCCACTGTCCCGCATTTCTACGAGTTGACGAGGCGGGTGAGCTGACGATCATCATAACCCAAATGCTTATTTTCTGCGGTGTGGCTAATGTCACAGATCCGAGCGCTAGGGCATGATCCTATGGCTCGCGAGCTTAGACTTCCGGCCGCGGGCTGACACTCTGCCCGGCCTGGTGCAGGTGACGTTATGAGGTATCCAAACAAATCGTTGGAAATTCCGCCTGAGACCTTCTCCAAGGTCGCCCGGGAGAAGCTGCTTTGGGCGATGCTGCATCAGCTTGGGGGCAAGCTGCCATGACGGTAGGTCAACTAGCGCTTCCCACGCGAAGCAATGGCCGTGAGCCTCCACGAGCCCACCCACTAGGATCTGACGTCGTCGAGCTGATCCTTGTAGGGTTTGCCTATTTCGCGCTTGCCTATCTCGGCCTGCGGCTTGCCTCGATTAATCCGAGCGCCACACCCATCTGGCCTCCGACGGGTTTTGCCATTGCAGCCATTTTGTTGTGCGGCAATCGGATTGCGCCTGCCATCTTTATTGCCGCCTTTCTGATCAATCAGCTTACCGCAGGCTCGATTTTCACCTCGTTAGCCATTGCCTGCGGCAATACTCTTGAGGCGGTGATTGCGGGCTACCTTGTCCGGCATTGGGCGCAGGGTGAGCAGGTTTTCGACACGCCGACTGGCGTAGCCAAATTCACGCTAATTAGTCTTGCCGCGACGATGGTCAGTGCCACGATAGGAGTGAGCAGTCTGGCTGTCGCTGGCTATGCTGAGATGAGCAGTTTCATTTCAGTTTGGCTCACCTGGTGGCTCGGCGATTTGGCGGGGGCTCTTGTTGTTACCCCAGTTGTGGTGCTCTGGGCCAAAAGCGAACCAGCATCACTCACGTCACCTCAAATTACCGGAACGGGATTGACTTACCTTGGGGCGGTTGCGGTCGGAGTGATGGTTTTTGGCTGCCCCGTGATTCATCACATACCCGTTCACGAAGCGCTGAGTTTTCTTTTCGTTCTGCCGTTGCTGTGGGCGGCCCTCCGTCAGGGCCCACGAGATACCGCCACCGTGGCGCTTATCATTTCCGCATTCGCGGTTGGGTGTACGCTGTTGCAGTGCGGGCCCTTCGCCAAGCCAAGCCTGAACGACTTATTCATACTGTTGCTGGCCTTCACGATCAGCACTTCCGTACTCTCCATCGCTCTGAGCACCGATGTAGCGGTGAGACGCCGCATTGAGAATCAGCTAAGACAGCGCGCCTTGCAAACCGAGGCGTTATGGCAAGCCACTGTTCACGTGGCCTTTGGCGGCTCTTTTGAAGATCTCCTTCGCGGCTGCCTGGAGAGGATCTGTCGGGTGACGGGCTGGCCCGCGGCACATGCTTACCTTCCAGACGACGTCGATAACCCCCGCCGCTTGCTTTCCAGCCCAGTCTGGCACTTCGAGCGTGAAGACTTAACACCTCTCGCTCGTGAACTTGCAGGAGCTGCGTTGACGATCGGCAAGGAGCTTCCTGGTAAAATATGGGAGCCCGACACTGCCCGACAGCCGCGAACCCCAATCCTGCTGAAACCCAGTAAACGAGTCCTGTCGAAACATGGGCTTTGCGTTGCCTTCGGCTTTCCGCTCTACACACAGGGGAAGCTTCAGGCGGTCCTGGAGTTCTTCTCGGAAACGAATCAACCGCCCGACCAGCATGTCCTTCATGTCGTGCAAAGCATTGGAGAGCAGCTTGGGCGGCTTCTCGAGCGCCAACAAGGCCAAGAGCAAAAACGCGAGGCGGTCGCGATTGCAGATGTTCTCAATCTAACGAGCATCCGCTCGGCGGCCCTGGAGGCAATGCTCAATGCGCTTGCCGCTAGTGTCTATCTCGCTGACCGCGACGGTCGAATCGTTTACATGAACCGTGCCGCTGAGCGCCAAGTCGTCACTGGCAATGTAATCCGTATTGCAAATGGCCGTCTTGCTGCTGTCGATTCCAAGGCGAGGCTTACCCTCGACAGGGCCATTGACGTGGTAATCGGCGAGGGCGATCTGCTAACCGGCGGCATTACCGTCGCTCTCGCAGGAGTTGTAGACCATGCAGGCCTAATCGCCACCATCCTACCGCTCTCGCCCGGCGAAAACCCAAGCTCCTGCGGCGGAGTGGGAATGGTGGCCATCGTCATGCAAGATCCGATCGTAATGCCGCCCTCGGCAGCCGAGGCCTTCGCCCAGCTCTATAGCCTCACGGGGAGCGAGCTACGTGTGCTGCTCGCCATGGCGCCAGGGCTTTGCGTCAAGGAAGCGGCTGAGACGCTTGGGATCAGCGAGAACACCGTCAAGACCCATCTGAAACACATTCAGTCGAAGACCGGCACGTCGAAGCAGACCGAACTTGTCCGTTTATTCATGAGTGCCACACCGCCAATAAGCCCCGAACTCATCCGTTTATTCATGAGTGCCACACCGCCAGTAAGCTCCAGCGCGCCTAGGCAAGATACTGGTTCTAAGGTTCAGAGTGGAAAGGCAGCTTTGTTTGCCGGTGAAAAAACTAGTGCTCTGGCGTTGCGCCCAAAAGCTTGAGGTTGTCTCTCGCTGCTTCTAGAGACGGGTCGATCTCAAGTGCCTTCCGGTAGTGAGTGATGGCCGCTCGTTCGTCGCCCATCGCCTCGTAGGTCCAGCCCAGGTTGCTATAGGCAAGGGCCGATTTCGGGTTGATCTCAATGGCCTTGTTCAAGTCGGCGATGGCGCGGTCGAACTCAGCCTTTTCGTAGTGGGCAGCACCCCTGTTGGTGTAGGCGGAGGCATCGTTTGTGTTGAGCTCAATGGCCTTGGTGAAGTCGGCGATGGCGCGGTCGAACTCAGCCTTTTCGTAGTGGGCAGCACCCCTGTTGGTGTAGGCGGAGGCATCGTTTGTGTTGAGCTCAATGGCCTTGGTGAAGTCGGCGATGGCGCTGTCGAAATTAAGCGCCGTGAGATTCGCGGTCCCCCGGCCGAGGTACGCGATGGCATTATTGGGGTCTGATTCAATTGCCTTGGTGTGATCCGCGATGGGGCAGTCAACCTCTTGCTCTTGGTTCCGATCCGCCAATGTCTCTGTCCCGAACCGCCAAGGTGCCAACAAACTTATCGCAGCGGCTTGCTAAGCTCACTTCGCTGCGCTCGATCCGAACCGCCGCAGCAGGCAATTCGGCAAAAATGCCGACGTGCGCCGGTGCAGGTACTCGGCGGCACGTCTAGGAAATGTGCATAACGGGCTAGAGTTCCACATAGAGCACAAGCAGCACTAACCATTAGCTAAAAAAGGTTCTGGGGTGGCTTGGAGGCAACATCGCCCGAGGACCCCTCTTGTGTCTCTACCGGAGAGGCCCGCCTTGGCGCCTGCCGCGTCTGCTCCCGCTTACGGATTTGGAATGGCTGGCTGCGGCAACCCGTTCTGCGCGCAGGCGGCCTTCAAGGTGTTGAGCATGAGGCAGGCGATGGTCATCGGACCGACGCCGCCGGGCACCGGGGTGATGGCGCCTGCCACTTCAGCCACTTCCGCGAAGGCCACATCGCCGACGATCTTGGTCTTGCCGTTCTCGGCCGACACCCGATTGATCCCCACATCGATGATGGTGGCGTCGGGTTTGACCCAGTCGCGGCGCACCATCTCAGGCTGGCCGACCGCCGCAAAAACGAGGGCGCCGCGCCGGCATACCGCCGGGAGGTCGCGCGTCTTGGAATGGGCAATAGTCACCGTCGCGTTCTCCATCAGGAGCAGCTGCGCCAACGGCTTGCCGACGATGTTCGACCGCCCGATCACAACCGCCTCGCGCCCGGCCAGCGATCCGTGCACGTGCTTGGCGAGCATAATGCAGGCAAGCGGCGTGCACGGCACAATGCCCGGCAGGCCAGTCGAGAGCAGCCCCGCCGTCAGAGGATGGAAGCCGTCGACGTCCTTGGCCGGCGCGATGGTCTCGATCACCTTGCGCGAGTCGATCTGCGGCGGCAGTGGCAGCTGCACGAGAATGCCGTGAACGGTCGGGTCCTGGTTCAACCGCTCGACCAGCTCCAGCAGCTCGACCTCGGCGGCCGTTGCCGGCAACTTGAAGAACAGCGAGCGCATATTGGTGGCGGCGGTCTTGGCGGTCTTGCTGCGCACATAGATTTCGCTCGCCGGATTGTCGCCCACGAGGGCGACTGCGAGCCCGGGCTCGATGCCATGCTCCTCTGTCACCCGCTTGACGGCGTCGGCGACGTTTTGGCTCAGCTCGGCCGCGATGGCTTTGCCGTTGATGATGCGTGCGGTCATTGTCCCCACCTATCGGGCGCGCGATCTGCAACCCCTCCTCGGTGCCAGCGATAGGCTTCCATCTCGCGCCCCCCGATAGCCCACATTTGGCCGCGGATAGCGAAAGAGCAACCTTAACTGATGAGTTGTTGTATCAGATTGACGAGCGAAGGTCGTCGGTTCTTCATGGCCCCGCTCCCGCTGGAGTTGAGTAAGGCCAGAGGACGGGTTCTTCCACGCGTTTCGTGCCATGCCCCTTCAGCGCGAGCTCGCTGATGAAGTCGGTCAGCCGCGCAACGAAGGCCTCGTCGATTTTCAGGTTGAACGGCGGCTTCGTGAACTGCTCGCGATTGCGCACGAACACGCTGCATTTGACCCATAAGCGAGATGGCGGCGCACATGGCGTCCTGGTCCGAAGTGTCGGCAGGCAGGAAGCGCCGCACGAGTTCCGTCGCGCTGGCGAGAAACGGCATGGCGCCCGTACTGACGAAGTTCGTCAGTACCTTGCTGGGACGAACGTTCTCCCAAGCAAAGATCGCTCAAGCCTGAACGTCCGCAAGCGCTCGGCGTGTGGAGATTTTGATTTTCAAGTCAGGTGACTCGATTTGCATGTTGGTGCTAGCCGAGCGTGCGTGTCGCGGTCTGATTAGACGCCTCCGCCGATGTCCGCTTTGGGTCATTAGCGGACATTCCGCATGCTCATTAGGCATGTCCGCTTTACCCCTAAGAGCGGACATGCTCGGCGTCAGCATCAATGTCCGCTAAGTGCCAATAGCGGACATCGTTTCATGAGCGCTACTGTGCGACCTAGCCATAATGTTGTGAGTTCGATGAAGCCTCCACGATTTAGTCATCCCTGGTAAACCACTGCGTTATAGTGCCAACCCACCCCGCGCTGTCAGCACTATCCCCGCAAATCGGCGGCGGCTGCGGTCGCGGCGGCGGGTGATCTTCCTTGTATTGAACGAGGACCGGCTCGAGAGTTTCCCTCGGCCAAAAGTTCGGTGAGTGGATTTCTCTCAAGCAGGAGGCGTTCCAATATAGTCCCGCGCGCGATGGCGACCGGCCCGTTTTCACCGCTCGCGCAACGGCGACGATGTCGGTCGATTCGGGATAGATGTAGAGCGTCGTCGGCTTATCCTTCACGATAGAAATGATTTGTTCGGCGTCTGACGGCGACCAAGTGGTGCAGCCGTTGCTACGGCCGCCGGTGTAATTCACCAGCTGTCCAAACGGAACATAACCGTCGTCGTTCGCGTAGGGATCACCCGGAGCTTCTAGTAGACAGTGCCCCTTTACCAGCACGGCGGGATGGCCGCCGATGGCGCGCGGCCTGGCGTTCGCCGCGTCGCCTTCGCCGTCGAATTTGACGAACGATCGCATCAGGGCCACGCTATTTCCGCCCGGGTCGCGATAGTAACCTTTGAACGACGTTCTGATTTCGGCCGTCACATACGGCCCGCCGGTCGTCAGCTGTGAATCCATCGCATTGCTGAAGTTCTTTGCGCAGCGGATGTCGTTTGCAAAATCCGCGATGCCTTCAAGGTTGCGCCCGTCGCCATGTCCGGATGGAACCGCACGAAACGTTCGGTCGGCTTCGCAGATGATGTAAAATCGGCGTCCCAAGCCGCCGGGGCGAGTGGCGTCCATGGCGAAGTAGCAGCGATTGTTGACTGCGCCTTCGCTCACCTTCTTCAAATAAAGCGCGCGCGCCCTCTGCAAGACCACTGGTGCGATCTGTCCCTCTCCTTCGCCTACATGGGCCTGCAGCCAATCCGGATCGAGCCACGGCAGCTCCGCCGCAAATGATCGGGGCCAGCCCGACAAGGCGCCGCCGATCATAATGAGGCTAGCGATGGCGACGATAGCTAGAAGGAGCGATCTCAACCGCATCCGATCAATTCTCCTATCGGACTCAGTCAATGCGAACGGTCGCATCCACTTCAGATTAGGCAGGCCATCTTGCCTTTATCTTAAAATGTGCCCGTCAGCGTACTCACCTTAGTGGCGTTTCTCCGGCGCGAGAGGATCAGCAATATGGCAAGATCACCGCCGCGTCCGCGTGCGGCACACTCGGAGAGCGCAGCGGGGGAAGCCCTGGCATGAGCACGCCGGGCGCAAACATCCGCGGCAGAACCGCGCATCGGCAAGGCCACTTCCCGAAGCACTCCCTAGGAGCGGTTTCGCATTAACGGAAGAATCCCCCAAAAAGCCCAACCGGCCGCGCGGGCTGGCGGCGCTGCGGGATCTGAGTGGCGGCATGGTAGCCGCGTGGATCCGGCCCTCTCACCACGATCTTGGTGTTGCTCACACCGCGCGCGGAGACGAGCGCGAACAGGGTGGCAGCATTGCCGAGCGAGAGCCGCACGCAGCCATGCGACGCCGGCGTGCCGAGGCCGGGATGGTCCGAACCGTGAATGGCGTGGCCGCGCGAACTAAAGAAAATCGAATGCGGCATCCCGGCATTGTCCCACTCCCGCGAATAATGCATCCGCTCCATGCGGAACGCCTTATAGGAGCCGGGCGGCGTCGAATATTTGGTGGCGCCGGTCGAGACGCGCCAGCGGTAGCGCACGTGACCATTGACTGTGACGGTCATGCGCTGCGTTGGCTTGTTGATTACGATAAGAATATCGGGAACCGCTGCCTTGCGTGGCTGGATGGTCGTGGACGCCGGATTAGCCTCCGGGACCGCCGAATTGGAGCCAGTAGGCGTACCCGGTGACTCGGACTGGGTCTCGGTGCCCGGTGTGGCGGTGCTTGGAGTTTGGGACTCGGAGCCGGGTGAGCCGGTGCTTGGAGTTTGGGACTCGGAGCCGGGTGAGCCGGTGCTTGGAGTTTGGGACTCGGAGCCGGGTGAGCCGGTGCTTGGAGTTTGAGACTCGGAACCAGGTGTGGCGGTGCTTGGAGTTTGAGACTCGGAACCGGTCTGGGCGCTCGCAGAAAAAGCGAGCATCGCTCCCAGAGCAACAACGGTTAGCAAGCGGCAATGTCTCAGGAAAGCTGATTGGTGCATCTGACCACTAACCCCCCGAGTGCGCCCAAACGCGGTAAAAAATCGGCCCGGAAGTGGGACGCACGAGTTAGGGATTAGCCCCTCAAAAAGTGGTCGATTTTTGGCTTGCGAGCTTCGTCCAATCGCGATGCTGCCAATGCCCGCTCTGGGTCAAAAGCGGACATTTGCGGCTTCGATCGGAATGTCCGCTTTGTGCCAAAAGCAGACATGACCCCCCCGATGGCGGGTTGCACTAGGTCGCGATTCTTTCGACGTCGATTTCGTCGATCAGCTCCTTGAGTACCTGAATAGTTTGCTCCCTATTGCCGCGGGCGAGTTCGATTGTGATGTTCATACCGTCAATTTTGCGGCGAATTGTTTTGTTGGACATTGACTCGCGAAGGCCCAGGAGTTCGTAAGCCTGCAGCGGTTGGTCAAATCCTTTCACCGTTAAGGGTGGCATCTTCTCAGCGACAACGGCATCCTTCACCAGCGACCAGGTTTCGTGAGTAATCAGGATCTTTCCTGGTTCGGCAGCGGATTCCAGCCGCGAAGCCAGATTCACGGCACCGCCGATGATGGTGTAGTCCATTCGATCCTGACTTCCAAAGTTTCCGACCGTGCAGAACCCAGTGTTGATTCCCATGCGCACGCGGAAAGAACGCTCAAGACCGCTCTCTTGCCACTCGCTCTCTAGTTCGGCGACTCGCCGTTGCATCTCCACCGCCATGGCGACGCAGGCCTTCGCGTCCTCAGCTACGCCCCTCGTTTCCGGATCTCCAAAAAAGGCGATGATTGCATCCCCTACATATTTGTCGAGGGTCGCACCGTATTTGAGGGCAATACCGGCCATCTCGTTGAGGTACCGATTAAGGGTAGAAGTCAATTCCTCTGAGTCGAGATTTTCAGTGGTTTCGGTGAAACCCACGATGTCCGAAAAGAAGATCGTAAGTTTCTTCCGGTTCGACGCGATCTCTACCTGCTGCCGTCCCTGGAAAATCGATGCGTACACTTGCGGAGCCAAATATTTGGAAAGCTTGGTCGAGAGTGTCTCGAGCTGCTCGGTCCGTTCGGCGAGTGCCTTCGTCCGCTCTTGGACCAGCGTGTCCAGTTTCTCCTCGCGGGCTAGCACTGTTTGACCCATCCCGCTGAACACACGAGCCAAGCGCCCTAGCTCGTCTGGTCGTTGAGTAACCGAGTCGAGAGATTTCGGATCGAACTTACGTTCTTCAACTGATGTTGCAGCGGCGGTGAGCGCCTCGATGGGTGCGACTTGGTGTTTTGCCAGTAGGAGCGAAAGCAAAAACCCTGCGCCCAAGACAGCAAGGGCGATGATCGCTGCTATTTCCAGCTGGTTTCGCACAGCCTGCCACATGCGGTCGGTCGGAATGCGTACAAGCGTTGCACCGATACTCTTGGACTCTGATTTGATCGGCGCGATGACGCTTAGAGCGTTGTCAAGCAGAACCGAACGAGTGTGATCATCATCCAGCGCCATTCGCATGGACTGCATTTCACGTTCACTGGGAAAGCGAGCCGAGGCTGGACCCATAACCTCCGGGCCCGCCAATTGCGAGAGCTTTGTGTCGAAGACCCAGATGGCGTCAATGTCTCCACTTGCAAGCAGCGCCTGCACCGCCCGGTCGAGCCCGACGCGCGCCTTCAAGTCATTCAGATACTTCGCGTTGTAACCGACCTGAACGATGCGCGGCTTGTCGACACCGGCAACGCCAGCATATTTGAAATGCTGATCGTCAATCTCTCGCCGCTTAGCCTCCTGAATGACCTGATCCTTCTTGCCGGACAGCAGTGGCCAAAAAACGTGCGCTTGAGGCTGTTCCAGGGCTGACGGACTGAAGGTGAAGTCAGCATCAATGTTTCGGAGATAAGCATGGCCCTTTTCGTCAGTGATCCAGAACTCATCCAGAACCGTCGTATCAGCCAGCTGCCGCAGTCGGCGATCGATTTCTTCGGGAGTGAAGTTTGCTTTTTCCGCGGCGTCGATGAAATGCGCGACGATGCGCGCCTCCGCCACCATTTGTGAGCCGAGCATCTCTTCGACTTCGCTCGGAATCTCGTTAGCAAGGCCGGCGCTGCGGGCGAGGAGATTGGCTACCAGCTGGCCAGACTCCTCAGCAGATGCGAGCACGGCGTTCCGGGTGTTCCAGGCGAGCAGGGCAGAAATTACGATGACGGCGCTAGCCAGAAGCCCTGTGACGAGAAGAACGAGTCTCGTGCGGTACCGCATGACAGGATCCTTTTCGACATATGCTTTCCGACTCCAGGTCTCCCTGCTTAATTAAGTCGATTTAAAGGCGCGTGGGCGCCCGGTTGTGCTGCATGGTGAGGCGCTGGTCGTAATCGAACGAAGTCATTAAAGGCGGCGTC
Organism: uncultured Alphaproteobacteria bacterium; assembly: GCA_963802845.1. Taxonomy (GTDB): domain Bacteria; phylum Pseudomonadota; class Alphaproteobacteria; order Rhizobiales; family Methyloligellaceae; genus Methyloceanibacter. The sequence goes on along the minus strand of CAWDKA010000022.1, from coordinate 45,279 downwards.
TGCGCGCCCAATTATTGGCCCGCATCCCTGTCAAGCCGAGCTGATCGACACCTCTCATCGCGCTGGCGCTGGCATGGTGGGCGTTACTTGTCAATGTCCGCTTTGGGTCATTAGCGGACATTAGGCCGCCGCGTTGGCATGTCCGCTAAGTGCCAGAAACGGACATTTTGTTTGGCGCATGAAGCACAAACCCCCCCGGCTTGGGCCCTTCCCCGTGGCACCCTATATAGGAAGAGGGCTGGGCAGTGGAGGCTGCCATGGTGGAATATCTGCTGGAGGCGAAGAAGTTCATTGAGTACGCGCGGGCGGCCTATAGCGCCGAGGCGCGCGATCAGGATCTCGACATGGCCGAGTGGTGCGTTAGCCGCGCCATCGAGGAAGCTGGGCACAAGCCCCCGCAACAAGCGGCGGCCAAGCCAGCGGGTCAAGCGGGCGCGAAGCCGAACTAACGGTCAGGAACTAGACAGTTGACCATGTCCCCACCCAAGTGCGGACATGCTCAGAGCCGGCATCAACGTCTGTTAAGTGCCATAAGCGGACATGCCCTTTTCGTTCCAAAGGGTCGACTGGTGGGATTGTCACACCTTCGCCAACTCACGATGAGCCAGTCTCGGTGCGTCTGATGCAGCCGTTGAAGCCCTCGCGCCTGTTGCAGCAAGAACGATGCATGCGCGGTGTCCTGACCACCTGCTTCTAGGCGAGCAATGTGGGTCTTTTGCTGTTCGATACGAACTGCAAGTTCGGCTAGCTGTCGATCGGCCTGACCAAGATGGTCCTTCAGCATCTGCCGGTTCATCGGGCACGTACCACACACGATCAGTCAGCGATCCCTAGCTAGGTCGTGCTGTTTGCACTCTCGAGAGACCGCTCCCTCCAACGCAATCGGGCTATTGACCGAAACGCTCAACCATCATGCGCCGTTCCGACATCGGTTGCGGTACTTTTCCCCATGGCCCGCCGGGACCCATAGGATGAGACCAATGGAGTCCCAGCTATCCAAAGTCCTCAACGCGAGTGGCTCTTTGAGCCTCTACGCGATTTTGTGGACGAACTTCTCCGTCCCGCTGGACCACCCTTGCGAGCAGGCTTTTTGGCGGCAGTTCCTCCGCTGGCGCTGCGCTTGGTAATGGAGGATGCCGAGGAAGGTTTCTTCTTGGGCACACGTCGCTTTCCCCTTCGAGGCTTTTCTCTGCCGATGACGGTGTCAACGAATGAAGTTACGGCACTCGTTGCCGCCTCCTTCGTCGCAGCGATGTTTATCTCGGCCGCCTCGGCGATTGCTTCCGGCACCGACGAGATTACTCCTTCCTTTTTCTTGCCCATTGCTATCTCCCTTCCTGCGCCGGGTAAGCGTCAGCGCTGGCCACATGGGCCTTGGCGTAACAAGCGTATCCACTTGCCGCTAGATGCTTCGTCCTCATCTGCTCCTCCCACGTCTCCACCTGCGAAGCAGAGCCCGCCACTGCTAGGTCCGGCGAGTCCGGCGAATTGAAGACTGGCACTCGCGTTCCTACATATTGGACGGGATTGAGAGTGCTGGTCATCCGTCCTGACCCCGATACACCGTCGAGTGCCAGTACGTCGATACAGCGAAGGGCCCCATTACAGGGGCCCTTATCTTGCCAACTCGGAGGTGTCCGGCTGTCGATTGGGGCAGGTTGAAAACCAGCACCCGGGGCCCTCGTGTGCTACGGTTCCCGAACGTTCGGCGCAACCGGAGGAAAGCAATGGCTAATTGGTCACTATGCGGGAGGCACGTCAGTCCGGACAAACCCCCAACGCCGGTCTTTATTAATCTCGACAATGTGCTCACCGTGGAGCGCCAAGGGGACCTAACAACGGTCGTGATGGTGGGCGGCGAACGGGCCTACATTGACACTATGCCGGAGACGCTTATTGGCGCTGTCGCTCCTGCCGGCCCTGTGTAAGCTGCGCGGCCTATAGGAAATGACTAAAGCCCTGAAGACTGCTGCCGAACTCACCGCCTTGATTAACGCTGAGCTCAGCAAGCACGCCGTCTGCAACTACACCAGCGTTGAAGGCATTAGTCCCGTTGCCGATGATCGCATCAACCACAACTGGACATGCAAATTTCTTCGACGCTCAGGCTCCCCACCATCGCCAGATTGTCAGCAGGTACTTGCTGCAGTCGTGCATGAACTCCAGCAGAAGTACGATCTCGCTCCCGAAGAGGAGTGAAACAACATCACTTTGTCAGTGGCAGGGGGAAGCCATGTTTGAGCCCGCCTTCCCAAGCCTCGCCTTTCTGACCTCGGAACGCTATGGCCTCGCCGACCATGGTTCCCAGCAATGTTGTAGTTCGCCGCGAGCTGCAGCGGCCACTCAAAGCGGACATTCGTCAGTTCATTGAGCATGTCTGCTTTGTACCAAAAGCAGACATGGCCCCGATGGCGAGTGCGCAAGAGAGACCTCTGGCAGTGAAGCCCAATAGGCATGCGAGAGGGCGAACGTCCGCTTTGGGTCAGTAGCGGACATACCGACGACCCATCACAAGGTCCGCTAAGTGCCAATAACAGACATTCGGTCAGAGCAAGAGGTTCGGGAAAACCTACCAGCACACCTCGGCCCCCGAGGTGCAAACATAAAACGAGATTACGCCTTGCCAACAAACGGTGTAGGAGTTCGCAGTTACGATGTCAGGCTGATACATCATGTTCTCGCTGACCCTACGTCGCCAATAAGGCTGCGGCTCTGCGCGCATGGCGCGGACAGTGACCGCGCCGAGATTGTTCTCGGCCTTATACTGATTGATATAGTCGTCAAGTGCGCGTTGCGCGCGGCTTACCGCCGTCTCCTTGTTGAATCCATCGGCAGTTCCTGCCAACCCAACGCAAGCCGCCGGCGCTGCCGTCGCTTGAGCTACACATCCCGCCGCAACCATGGCCAACCTAAGGGGTCGCAAATGCGTCCGGGCCAGGTTCTGGAGGCGCCGCGAAAGCCGGTTTCTAAGCCCGCCAATCAAAATAACCATTAGCGAACTGTACAGGGGACGACTGGGCAGTGGTTTGGTAAATTGCGCGACGCTAGACCGAAGGGAGGCACGCCGGAACCTAACCAGAGGAGCGTGCCATGAATAAATTGCTGGTTGCTGCTGTCGCGGTTGGCGCGATTACTGCCTTCAATCTTGCTCCACAACCTGCCCAAGCGCGAGATTGTTCAATGGTGACGGCCACAGCACGCGGCGTAACCCAGGGCATTGCCACCGAGAGGGCTGACAGGAGATTGAATCGATACGTGACCAGCAACCTTAGTGGTTGGGGCGTTCGAGCCGGTCCCCGCCATTCCTGCCAGGGTTGGGGGACTGAAGGTCTCCGTCCAGCTTGCAAAAGCGCGGCCGTAGTCTGCAGCTAGGTCATCTGAAACCAGTATCGCCGTGCTGGCCGTGATCGGATCTCAGCCGTCGGAGCTAGCGCGGCGATACTGCATGTTATCGGGCAAGCCGCTTGGGCGCAGGGCTAAACTCTCACCAATCAAGATCTGTTGCGGTTGTAACTCTTGCGGTCCGGCGGTGGTGGCGTTCGGGCCCGTAGTCAGCGTATTCCCAAGCGTGAAGCACGCAAGAATGTCCGCTTTGGGTCATTAGCGGACATTTAGGCGCGGATCTTGGATGTCTGCTTTCCCCCCCGATAGCGGACGTGTGGCTAGGCTGCTTAAAGGTCCGCTAAGTGCCAATAGCAGACATTACGGAAGCGGCTGCAGGCGCCGGCCAAGACCGCAGGGGGGCGTTGGTGCGATGAAGCTCAGGACCTCGCCGGCACCGCTGCAATTGACCATCCACCGAATTGCTTGCTTTTGAGGCAACCTCAGCGGCAGTAGATTGCTTTCCGAGGATCAGAGGGGGCACTCATGCAAAGCGAGCGGTGTGTAAACTCCGCACACCAAGCAATTTCATCAAACCGCTTGCTGGTAATGGGATTAGCAATCGCGGTGGGATTTTCTTTCCCCAGCGAGGCGGCGGAATTTAGCAACACCGAATTACAACTGCAGTACGGCCGGCTAAAAGTTCCAAAGTTTGCTGGTGGTGGTGAGGACAACACGACGATCCTGACCGTGCAAAACGCCAGTGGCTATAGATGGGGCGATTTCTACGGATTCGTGGATTTTTTGAAGGGCGAGAACAGCGATGTCAACCACTTCAATGATTATGATGCCTATGGTGAGATGTATATCAACTTCAGTTCGACCAAGCTTTTTAAAATAAACTATGGCAAGGGTCTTCTCAGAGATATCGGCTACGTTCAGGGTTTCAATTTCGATTTCGACGCGAATGTTTATAAAATCCTGCCCGGCATTCGCTTCTCATGGAATATCCCCGGATTTGCTTTTTTGAACACGGATTGGATGGCGTATGTGGACGCGAGTTCCGGTGTCAGCCCAGGAACCTTCAATGCGCCGGCAGAAACCGATAGCTGGATGCTCGATGTCAATTTTGCGACCAAGTCGTTCCAGGTTTTCGGTCAGTTTTTCAACTTCGAGGGTCATATCGAATTTATCGCTCCTCGAGAGAACGAGTTCGGGGACGAGGTTGCTTGGCACATCTTTGGCCAGCCCCAATTTCGTTGGGACGTAGGCTACGCCTTGTTCGGCCAGAAAGACCACCTGTTCGTGGGAACCGAATACCAGATCTCATAAGCTCGGCGAGAAGCAAACTAACGAGAGCGCTTTCCAAGCGCTCGGCGTGTGGAGATTTTGATTTTGAAGTCAGGTGACTCGATTTGCACGTTGGTGCTAGCCGAGCGTGCGTGTCGCGTTCTGACTAGACGCCTCCACGGAATGGCTGACATCTTTTCAGAGAACTTATGATAACTGCAATTGGGAGCGGTAATCCTGCTTCTGATTGTCAATCTGATACAACGGCTCATCAGTTAAGGTTGCTCTTTTGCTTATCCGCGGCCAAATGTGGGCTATCGGGGGCGCGAGATGGAAGCCTATCGTCGCTCGCACCGAGGAGGGGTTGCAGATCGCGCGCCCGATAGGTGGGGACAATGACCGCACGCATCATCAACGGCAAAGCCATCGCGGCCAAGCTGAGCCAAAACGTCGCCGACGCCGTCAAGCGGGTGACAGAGGAGCATGGCATCGAGCCCGGGCTCGCAGTCGCCCTCGTGGGCGACAATCCGGCGAGCGAAATCTATGTGCGCAGCAAGACCGCCAAGACCGCCGCCACCAATATGCGCTCGCTGTTCTTCAAGTTGCCGGCAACGGCCGCCGAGGTCGAGCTGCTGGAGCTGGTCGAGCGGTTGAACCAGGACCCGACCGTTCACGGCATTCTCGTGCAGCTGCCGCTGCCGCCGCAGATCGACTTGCGCAAGGTGATCGAGACCATCGCGCCGGCCAAGGACGTCGACGGCTTCCATCCTCTGACGGCGGGGCTGCTCTCGACTGGCCTGCCGGGCATTGTGCCGTGCACGCCGCTTGCCTGCATCATGCTCGCCAAGCACGTGCATGGATCGCTGGCCGGGCGCGAGGCGGTGGTGATCGGGCGGTCGAACATCGTCGGCAAGCCGTTGGCGCAGCTGCTCCTGATGGAGAACGCGACGGTGACTATTGCCCATTCCAAGACGCGCGACCTCCCGGCGGTATGCCGGCGCGGCGCCCTCGTTTTTGCGGCGGTCGGCCAGCCTGAGATGGTGCGCCGCGACTGGGTCAAACCCGACGCCACCATCATCGATGTGGGGATCAATCGGGTGTCGGCCGAGAACGGCAAGACCAAGATCGTCGGCGATGTGGCCTTCGCGGAAGTGGCTGAAGTGGCAGGCGCCATCACCCCGGTGCCCGGCGGCGTCGGTCCGATGACCATCGCCTGCCTCATGCTCAACACCTTGAAGGCCGCCTGCGCGCAGAACGGGTTGCCGCAGCCAGCCATTCCAAATCCGTAAGCGGGAGCGGACGCGGCAGGCGCCAAGGCGGGCCTCTCCGAATGGTAGAGACACAAGAGGGTGGCACTCAGGCCTCGGACGATGTTGCCTTCAAGCCACCCCAGAACCTTTTTTAGCTGATGTGGAACTCTAGCCCGTTATGCACATTTCCTAGACGTGCCGCCGAGTACCCGCACCGGCGCACGTCGGCATTTTTGCCGATCGCCTGTTGCGGCGGTTCGGATCGAGCGCAGCGAAGCTAAGTATGAGCTTAGCAAGCCGCTGCGATAAGTTTGTTGAGGGTTCGGCCTCTTACGTTTGCTTTGGCACCTTGGCGGTTCGGGACAGAGACATTGGCGGATCGGAACCAAGAGCAAGAGGTTGACTGCCCCATCGCGGATTACACCAAGGCAATTGAATCAGACCCCAATAATGCCATCGCGTACCTCGGTCGGGGGACCGCGCATCTCACGGCGCTTAATTTCGACCGCGCCATCGCCGACTTCACCAAGGCCATTGAGCTCAACACAAACGATGCCTCCGCCTACACCAACAGGGGTGCTGCCCACTACGAAAAGGCTGAGTTCGACCGCGCCATCGCCGACTTGAACAAGGCCATTGAGATCAACCCGAAATCGGCCCTTGCCTATAGCAACCTGGGCTGGACCTACGAGGCGATGGGCGACGAACGAGAGGCCATCACTCACTACCGGAAGGCACTTGAGATCGACCCGTCTCTAGAAGCAGCGAGAGACAACCTCAAGCTTTTGGGCGCAACGCCAGAGCACTAGTTTTTTCACCGGCAAACAAAGCTGCCTTTCCACTCTGGGCCTTAGAACCAGTATCTTGCCTAGGCGCGCTGGAGCTTACTGGCGGTGTGGCACTCATGAATAAACGGATGAGTTCGGGGCTTATTGGCGGTGTGGCACTCATGAATAAACGGATGAGTTCGGTCTGCTTCGACGTGCCGGTTTTCGAGTGAATGTGTTGCAGGTGGGTCTTGGCGGTGTTCTCGCCGATCCCCAGCGTCTCAGCTGCTTCCTTGACGCTAAGCCCTGGCGCCATGGCGAGCAGCACACGTAGCTCGCTCCCCGTGAGGCTATAGAGCTGGGCGAAGGCCTCGGCTGCCGAGGGCGGCATTACGATCGGATCTTGCATGACGATGGCCGCCATTCCCGCTCCCCTGCAGGAGCTTGGGTTTTCGCCGGGCGAGAGCCGCAGGATGGTGGCGATTAGGCCTGCATGGTCTACTCCTGCGAGAGCGACGGTAATGCCGCCGGTTAGCAGATCGCCCTCGCCGATTACCACGTCAATGGCCCTGCCGAGGGTAAGCCTCGCCTTGGAATCGACAGGAGCAAGACGGCCATTTGCAATACGGATTACATTGCCAGTGACGACTTGGCGCTCAGCGGCACGGTTCATGTAAACGATTCGACCGTCGCGGTCAGCGAGATAGACACTAGCGGCAAGCGCATTGAGCATTGCCTCCAGGGCCGCCGAGCGGATGCTCGTTAGATTGAGAACATCTGCAATCGCGACCGCCTGGCGTTTTTGCTCTTGGCCTTGTTGGCGCTCGAGAAGCCGCCCAAGCTGCTCTCCAATGCTTTGCACGACATGAAGGACATGCTGGTCGGGCGGTTAATTCGTTTCCGAGAAGAACTCCAGGACCGCCTGAAGCTTCCCCTCTGCGTAGAGCGGAAAGCCGAAGGCAGCGTGAAGCCCATGTTTAAACAGGAGTCGCTTCCTAGGTTTCAGCAGGATTGGGATCCTCGTGCCGATGTCATGAAGCAATGTCCTTATTAGTCTCACATACTTTACAGGAAGCCCCTCCCCGATCGCCAATGCATCTCCTGCAGTCTCACGAGCGAGAAGTGCTAAGTCTTCGCGCTCAAAATGCCAAACCGGGCTAGGAAGCAAGCGGCGGGGGTCATTGATGTTGTCGGGAACGTAAACATGTCCAGCGGGCCAGCCCGTCACCCGACAGATCCTCTCCAGGCAGCCGCGAAGGAGATCTTCAAAAGAGCCGCCAAAGGCCACGTGAACAGTGGCTTGCCATAACGCCTCGGTTTCCAAGGCGCGCTGTCTTAGCTGATTCTCAATGCGGCGTCTCACCGCTACATCGGTGCTCAGAGCGAGGGAGAGCACGGAAGTGCTGATCGTGAAGGCCAGCAACAGTATGAATAAGTCGTTCAGGCTTGGCTTGGCGAAGGGCCCGCACTGCAACAGCGTACACCCAACCGCGAATGCGGAAATGATAAGCGCCACGGTAGCGGTATCTCGTGGGCCCTGACGGAGGGACGCCCACAGCAACGGCAGAACGACGAGAAAACCCAGCGCGTCGTGAACGGGTACGCGATGCATCACGGGGCAGCCAAAAACCATCACTCCGACCGCAACCGCGGCAAGATAAGTCAATCCTGTTCCGGTAATTTGAGGTGGCGTGAGTGATGCTGGTTCGCTTTTGGCCCAGAGCACCACAACTGGGGTAACAACAAGAGCCCCCGCCAAATCGCCGAGCCACCAGGTGAGCCAGACTGAAATGAAACTGCTCATCTCAGCATAGCCAGCGAGCAGCCAGACTGCTCACTCCTATCGTGGCACTGACCATCGTCGCGGCAAGACTAATTAGCGCGAATTTGGCTACGCCAGTAGGCGTGTCGAAAACCTGCTCACCCTCCGCCCAATGCCTGACAAGGTAGCCCGCGATCACCGCCTCAAGAGTATTGCCGCATGCAATGGCTAACGAGGTGAAAATCGAGCCTGCGGTAAGCTGATTGATCAGAAAGGCGGCAATAAAGATGGCAGGCGCAATCCGATTGCCCCACAACAAAATGGCTGCAATGGCAAAACCCGTCGGAGGCCAGATGGGTGTGGCGCTCGGATTAATCGAGGCAAGCCGCAGGCCGAGATAGGCAAGCGCGAAATAGGCAAACCCTACAAGGATCAGCTCGACGACGTCAGATCCTAGTGGGTGGGCTCGTGGAGGCTCACGGCCATTGCTTCGCGTGGGAAGCGCTAGTTGACCTACCGTCATGGCGGCTTGCCCCGAAGCTGATGCAGCATCGCCCAAAGCAGCTTCTCCGGGGCGACCTTGGAGAAGGTCTCAGGCGGAATTTCCAACGATTTGTTCGGATACCTCATAAGGTCACCTGCACCAGGCCGGGCAGAGTGTCAGCCCCAGCCGGAAGCCTAAGCTCGAAATCCAAGTGAGAGGACCATGCCGTAGCGCTTGGATTTGCGCTGTGGCATTTGCCACTTTGGGTTATATTTATCCTCGGATCACAACCTCAGGCGAACAGTCAGAATTATTGGGGGCTTCGTCAACTCGTGGAAATGCGGGGAGTGAGGCCATGAAGTTTCTCAAAACTCATCTGCCGAAAGTCATCAACGGGCTGCTGTGTGAGCCCACAGTCGATGCCGTGCTCGACCGCATGCGGCAGGATTTGCGAGAGGTCGGTGTAGACGCCTTCGGCGTATTCCGTTTTACCTATGAGGGTCTGCCACTCGAAGAGTGGACGCTGGGGGTGAGCGCTCCGGGGATCTTTGCAAAGCATGTGTATAAGGGCGATCCTCACGATAGCCCGGCGTTCCAGCATTGTAGGCGGGTGATAGAACCCTTCTTCTGGTACGACACCCCCCCTGTCGATGCCGAGGATGCCGAGAGGTTTAGGCGAGCTAAGGAGGATGGTGTTCCAGAGGCGCTTGTTGTGCCGGTGCCCGGGCCTAGGGGAGCGATTGGGGTAGGTTGGTTTGCGAGCGCGACGAACAGCCGCGCCGAGCTGTTAAAGCATCTTTTCGCCATCGAGACCGTCTGTATTGCAGGCTTCTATCGCCTGAAAGGCCTAGTTGCTGCTCCGGAGGAGCCTACTCAAGGGCGATTGACCAAAAGGGAGCAGGAGATTTTGGGTCGAGTTGCCGAAGGCATGTCGTCGGAGGAGATCGGAGACATGCTCCACATCTCAGATCGGACTGTCGATTGGCACGTCAACAGCGCGATGGATAAGCTACGCGCGAAGAACCGTGTTCAAGCTGTCGTGCTGGCCATGCAGAAGGGTGCTCTCACCCTTTAATCGTTAGCGCCAGCTAACCCTAGCTCCCTCTTCTCACCGTCCGGCGTAGGCGCGCAGTTGCCGGGCATTTCTTTGTCCGTGGGGGTGACGGCAGGGATCTTCGTGCAAATCGTGCATCGGAACTGGCTCTAGACTAATGCGAACGCGTCCTGCGCTTAAATTCGCGCTGTGGCAGTTGCAACACTGGCGTTAACATCCTTCCGCTCGCCGGCCGCAATACACCGACCTTATCCAGGCGATGATCTTCCAGAGGTCGTCATCGGTCTTGATAACGTTTCCAAAGTCCGGCATCGGCCCGACTACGTTCTCGGAGCCTTTTCGTCGGTAGCCAAGCTTTCCGAACGCATTGGCGGGACTCAACTTACCCGTGCCAAGCGCGATTAGCCGGAACAGTGTGTCGTCGTCATCGCCGTAGATCCAAACAGGATTGGTTAGGGGCGCGGCCATGCCCCCGCCCCCACCGCCGCCGTGGCAGCCATTGCAGCCTGCAGCCATGTACTTGCGACGGCCTTCCTCGGCGACGCTGGCAAAGTCCGGATAGGGACTATTTAACTGACCTTTAGGCGTGCTGGCTGCCCGTTCCAAAGGTGTCATTGTTCCTGCCTCTGTGACCACGCCGCCTCCGGCCAGAGCGGCTAGCGTCAGAACCATTAGACTCCCACCGACTGTCCTATGCATGGCGCTTCGGCCAAACCAGTGAGAAACGGCAGCGTTCTCCCAGGCCCCTCGGTCAAAAGCCCGATGCGCTGGCTTTGAGGGGTTGTCCGGGTGGCTGGATCGTGTTGCCGGAGGCAACCGAGCTATCGGTGTCGATGATCGTAAGCGCTTCAGCATTCTTACCGCACTGGAGATTGAGCAACTCGTTGGCGGCGCTGTCGATGTGGACGATCTGACCTGGTTCTAGGCTAATTCGAACGCGTGCGGCTGACACAGCATGGGGATTTGTATTGTCCCACACCACTGCGTGGAGAGCGCAATGATCATTGCCCGGCTCGTAGAACGCTATGACGCGTTGACTACCAACCGTGGTGAGAATGGGGTCGTGAGGCCCAACCGGTCCTAAACTCTGGCCCAGCTCGTCGGCACGTGTGGGGGTTCCCAGCGTGCTAAGGACGACGAGGCTGCCCATTGCAGCGAACTTCGAGAACTGGATACGACTGAGCGAGAACATTGAGAACCTCCTCTGGAGATTACCTGCTCAAGACCCCCTTGAGCGGATGACCACGCAACCTCTTTCGAACTAACGCTGGCCTTGCCACGTAGCCAATTCTTCTGGCGTCGATTCGCCCTTATTCCCTGTGCTTTGACATCATCCTTTTGGATGAGAATGGCTGGGCAAGTCTGGACTGATGCATTTAGGGTACAGGGGGTCTTTTCCAGGCAAACAAAGTCCTTAAGGGATTTCTTTTGAACGGCGAGGCGGGCGCAAGGGTCGTCGATCTGCTGATGCGTGAGGCCGGCCTTACGCAACACTGGCCAATTTGGAGGGCAAAACCAATGGGTCTCGTTGTCCGAAGGTCGACACCATGTGAGCGCATAGTGAGATAGCGCCTAACCTAAGAACACCGAGCCCAGACAAATGTCGCTCTGGCACTTAGCGGACCATCAGTGCCCATGCTGAGCATGTCCGCTCTCGGGGGTGAAGCGGACATCCCTGATCCGCACTCCAATGTCCGCTAATGACCCAAAGCGGACATCGGGCCGCCCCAGGTTCCGAAGTCAGCGAGATCGTAATCTCGACGCTAGGCTGCTTGCTGCTCGGTTAACCAAGCTTAGCAAGTATAGTTAAGAGGGTTTCTGAGTTCTCGAATAAAAAATTGTCACATTGCTGCCGCTTTTGCCCTATTGACGCCGAGTATTCGCCCCATTCCTGAACTACGCGCTCTGCATTAACAGCTAGGCCCACACTTGGGGGGCGCGAATAAATCCTCACGACTGTTAGACACTGCCAGTGTTGTGAGCCCGACTCACTTTTTGTCAGTAGCGTATCGAGTGACAACGCGAAGAAAAAATCCGAACCGACAAAGACGCAGCAAACCAACCCCGCAGAGGAAGCGCGGTAGGTTCTTATCGGCTGTGCTCGGGACAGTCGTGTTGCTAAGTGTCGGGGTCGGAGTGGGACATCACATGCTGCAGACGCAGAAGCGTCTTGAGATGGTGCAGAGCGAACTTGACCGAAATATTGAAGAGGCAAGACAGGAAGGGGCAAGGAGGGCGGAACTTGAAGTAACGGCTCGCAGTCTAAGACTGGAACTCAGCAGAGCCGGTTCGGAGCGGGACGAACTCAAGGTTCAATTTGACCAAGCCGTTTCGAAACTCAAACAACTTAGCGGTGATGTCGAGGCTGCCGAAGCAGCTTATAGGGATGGGCTGGGGCGATTAGAAACACTGCGAGCTGAGCTCAGCGATGCCAGGCAGTCGGCACACAAAGCTGAAGAGAGGGCTGCCGCGGGAGACACAGGCGGCCAGTGTGCAGTCGGAGCTGAATAAAATTAAGGCCGATCGCGACACGCTTCAGACAGGGTTGGAATCAGCCCATTCCGACATCGGGAGCTCGCCACCACCCTGAATGAAGCCCAATCGTCAAGTTGTGAAGATGCAATCATAACTCAATATTACACAAAGCACTTAAAATTTAAAAGAGGCAAAGGAAAAGGCTGCCGAATTTGAGGACCAAGCCAGTGAGCTATTTTCACAGCTTGAGACGCGCAAAGCCGAGCTTGATCAACTGCGGAAGGAGCTAGACCAAGCAAAATCCTCGCTGGAGGCGAAATCGCCGCGTCCAGAACGACGGCGCAGTGGTCTTAGCATCGATCCCAGCGCGCGCGATTACCTGATCAGGACAATTGCCTTTGAGGCCGGAGGCGAGACCGAGGTCGGAAAGGCCGCCGTCGCTCACGTTGTTCTGAATCGAAAGATGATCGGCAGATGGGGTGACAACATCAAGGATGTGGTAACTTACCCCTGGCAGTTCGAGCCTTGGATGACGCGCAGAGACGAGATCGAAAAGCTTTCTTCGCAAGATCATCGTTACCAGGACGCAGCTCAGATAGCCGATGCAGTGCTTGCTGGACGGATCCCGGACCCTACCGCCGGCGCAACGCACTTTCTAAATCCGGTAGTTGTTCGGCAGCGGCGAGGCGGTTCCTTACCATGGTGGGCTGACAGCAAGGGAAAGCTGATTGGTAGGCACGTTTTTTACTCGCCAATATGGACCACGCTGAATAGGTGATGGTTTATGTCCGCTATTGGCACTTAGCAGACATTGATGCCGACCCTGAGCATGTCCGCTTTTGGGAGCAAAGCAGACATCCCTGATGCGCACTCGCCAATTGCGCCGCGTAAACTCAAAAAACGCCTCAGTGCCGTGTCAGTCCTTGGTTGCGAGCCACCACATTGTCGGGGCGAGCACGGCCAGCGGAGACATGGCAAAACCCGGGCTCGCTTGGCCGGGGGAACGAATGTTGCTCAGGTCGGGTTATGCCTCCATAAGCTTCGGAGGCCGAACCGATGGAAAGTTGCCAATATCGCGGTTATCAGATTGAAACTCGGCGTCTGTGGTCGAATTGGTGCGTCAGCGTATATCGCACACGCTCCGACATACCGATCTTGCCGCAACCAACGTTGCACACTCCGACGCCGCGAATGTACGAAGCGGTAGCCGAGGCCAAGCAGAGCATCGACCTTTGTCTCTCGCACCTAAAGTAATTGAAGCCTCGTGCCTCTAAGGAGCCCCGAAAACAGCGATCTCTAGGTCAAAGTCGGTCGGTTTTTCAGTTTTGGGATCCGTATCCATTTTCCCTCCTAGCTTGGCGCCTTGGCGAGACGATAGACGAGTTCGGGAAACTAGCTGGCGTCCTGAGTCGGCCCAATAATCATACCACCCCTCCACCAGCCCCTACTGTGATATTTGCGCCACGCAGCGATGCAATCACACTCAATAAGAAGCCGACCGCTGGGAGGAGGCCGGCTTCCAGGACACGCCTATAGGCTCTGTTGTTGGCACTGCGCCTGACCAATTGGAACGATGGCCTAGGACTGAACGGGTCAATGCGGGTCTTCTCGCCGTAGTCACGCTTTTTCGAACGGTCGGCCATGGCCATTCCTGGGGGTGCCGGAGAGCTAGGAACTGCAAGCTCGTCTACTGCCCTTTGGCCGGTAGTATCAAGCAGCCCCGGCACGTCCGCTAATGGCACTTCTCGGACATCCAACCTGCACCCACGAATGTCCGCTATCGGGAGCAAAGCGGACATGACGCGAACCGGCCGTATGTCGGCTAATGACCCAAAGCGGACATCCAGGCTCGCCTGCCATGAAAGGAATTTCAATGGAGTACCTCAAGATCGCAGGGCTGCCCCTGGAGGCCTCTTGCATCGCGTTGGGGACTTGGGCCATCGGCGGATGGATGTGGGGCGGCACCGAGGAGAGCGACGCGATCAGCACCATTCATGCAGCCCTCGGCAACGGTATCAATTTGATCGACACGGCGCCCGTCTATGGCTTCGGGCGCTCCGAGGACTTGGTCGGCAAGGCGCTGGAAGGTGCCCGGCGAGAAGCCGCGATTATTGCCACCAAGGTTGGGCTCGACTGGGGAAGCGGCAAGATCTTGCGCAACTCCACCCCGGCGCGACTGAGGCGGGAGCTTGAGGACTCGCTCCGTCGCCTCAAGACCGATGTGATCGACATCTATCAGGTCCACTGGCCGGACGAGTCCGTTTCCTTCGAGGAGACGGCAAGGACGCTCGACGACTTTCGTCGCGAAGGGAAAATTCGCGCGATTGGCGTCAGCAATTTCTCGCCCGCCCAGATGGACAGCTTCCGGAAGGGGGCGCCGCTTACCACCATCCAGCCTCCTTACAATCTGTTCGAACGTGAGATCGAGAAGGACGTGCTTCCTTACGCCGAAGGGAACGGCCTGGTGGTGCTCGCTTACGGCGCGCTGTGCCGCGGGCTGCTGACTGGAAAGATCACCGCCAAGACTGAGTTCAAAGGCGACGATCTCCGTAAAGTAGATCCCAAATTCCAGCAACCGAGGCTCGGACACTATCTTGCGGCGGTCGCCCGCCTCGATGCCTTCGCACGCGAGCGGTACGGGAAGACAGTGCTTGCGCTCGCCGTCCGCTGGCTGCTCGATCGCGGCAAGATCGTCGCGCTTTGGGGCGCCCGCCGCCCGGATCAGCTCGCGCCGGTCAAGGACGTGATGGGCTGGACTCTCGACGGCAGCGCCATGCGGGAGATCGACCGAATCCTCGCCGAGACGATCAAGGACGAGGTTGGCCCCGAATTCATGGCGCCACAGCCCTCACGGACTGCCTAAGCAAACCCAGCGTATTAAGAAGCACGCGTTCCTTTTCAGGTGATGTTGCCTCCAAGCCACGCCAGATCCTTTTTTGCTGTGCCAGCTTTCGACGCCCCTTGGCGCAGCGTTAAGTTATCCTTGCAATGAGGTTAGCGTCGCGAGGGGGCAGGCATGAGGAGTTCGGAGTACTACCATCCCCAAGCCGATTTGTGTGTGCGGATGGCGCTTTTATCTTCGACACACGAAGAGCGTGTCCGACTAATCGACAGGGCGAATGAATATCGGGACAGGGCGTCACAAGCTGCCTATCTATGTACCGTGCAGCAGCGGCAAATGTCAGCCGCGAAAGGGTAAAGAGCGGTCGGAAAGTCGATTGTCTGTCAATTTTCGTGACGGCTATTCTCGCGCGGAGGGCGCGACAAGCATCCCTGTTAGTGGCTTAGCGTGGCGTAAGTTGCGTACTTGGCGCCGGTGAGTTGCCGGGCGCTGCATCTCAGTTTTGCGATGGAGGTACCAATATGTTCACGACGAAGCCCGAGACGGGCGAGAAAATCACCAAATTGGGTGGGGGCGTTGATGCGAAGACGCCCTTCACCGAGCGGCCGGCAACCTATGCTTCCAAAAACGCTGGCCCAAGTGCGAGCAAGATGGTTCCGTCGATTATCGGCGAGGACCTGACGATCAGAGGCAACGTAACCTCTAAAGGCGAGCTCCAAGTCGACGGCGAGATCGAGGGCGACATCCGTTGCGGCTCGCTTCTGCTCGGCGACAAGGCGCACGTGAGGGGCGGTGTAGCAGCCGAGGATGTAGTAGTGCGCGGCAATATTGTCGGGTCGATCACGGGCTTGCGCATTACGCTCCAGGGGCAATGCCATGTGGAAGGCGACATCCTCTGCCAGACCCTTGCCATCGAGCAGGGTGCCTATTTCGAAGGAAAGTCGCGCCGCTCCGACGATCCACTCGCGGAGATCAAGGCTCCGGACGCAAATGGCTCGGCGAACTTGGGGTCCCATTCCGCGAGTTCACCGAGCGTGGCGTCTCCCGCCGCGGCGGAATAGCGAAGGGCTGTCGAAGGGTTTCTGCATCGTACGCTCCGATGCTTACCGGCAGCGGGCGTGGCAATCTGCAAGGCTTTTTAGTGGGCCGAGGTGACTGGCCGCCAGTGCTGCGCTCAATGGGCAACGCTCGACGAAGCGGCTGGCGGGAACGCCCTGTCCGTTCTTGGGGGTAAAGCGGACATCCCTGATCCGCGCTAAAATGTCCGCTAATGACCCGGAGCGGACATGCGCAGGCGGGCGCGTTTCCTTGGGGTGATTGCGTCAGCCGAAGGACCAACAGCTGCAATGCCGGGCGGTCAGGCGGCCCGGCCAGCGCCAATTAGTCCGGCGACCTTCTTGATGTGAGCGACTGCAGCGCCGCCACCCGTAGTCTTGGTGAAGAGGTCGAGTGTCTCGTCGCCGTCGTCGCCGACCGGCATCAGCGCCTGATCGATGTACGTTCGTGCGGCGGGGGCGCGCGAGATGGCGATCGCCGTCAGCATCAGCCGGACGATCGCACCGGCGAACATCGCATGCTTGTTGAGCGTCTCCCACGTGTAGCGCGACCAGAAGATCCAGGGGTTTTCTCGCGGCAGACCGGGGCGGCGTTCTGACTGACGCTTGGAACGCAGGACGCCGCTCTGCAACGGGTGCACCTTCTCAAGGCGGACCGTCGTCGCGAATCTCACCAGGAGCTTGACAAGGCTGCCCATCGGTACGCCGGTGGCCGCCGCGCGACGCAGCAGCGTCTTCATGTGTTTGGGCGTGTAATAGAGCGACCAGGCCTCCCGGTAGATGTCTGCCCACTCCTGTTTGCTCATCTTTGGGTGGGCCGTGCAGACATGCTCCAGGTCGTAGATGTTGAGATCGGGGTCCATCGCGACGCCCTTCTTCCACAGGACCTGATGATCCTCCGAGCCGGGCAGCGGCGTCAGGCAGAAGAACTCGATGATATCGAGCGGCAGTTCTTCCTGGATGATGGTGATATCGCGCCTGATCGTCTCCGGCGTATCCGACGTAAAGCCGAGGATATATCCCGCCAACGTGATGATGCCCTGTGCCTTCCAGGCGAGCAACATCTTGCGGTACTCTGTGATCTTGTTCTGGCGCTTCTTCGCCGCGGTGAGATTGTCCGGATTGATGTTCTCCAATCCGATAAAGACGCGCGTGACGCCAGCCCGCTTCGCCTTCTCCACGAAATTCTAAATCTTGTGACAAAGCGTATCGACCTGGATCATCAGGCCGAGGGGAATTCCGTCCTTCTCCCGCAACTCGATCAGGCGGTCGAAAATCGCCTCCCACTCCTTGTTGCGCGCAAAAATGTCGTCCGTGATGAAAAATTTGTGGATGCCCTGCGCCCAATTAAGACGAACCAGATTCTCGACGTCGTCGGCCGATCGAAAGCGCGACTTGCGTCCCTGCACGTTGATGATGGTGCAGAACGAGCACTGATAGGGGCAGCCGCGGCCGGCGTCGAAGCTCGTGCTGAGGCCTAGCGTACGCTCGATATTGCGCTTCGGCAGAAACGGCACGGGTGTGCCTTCCATGTCGGGCAAGTCCTTCATGAAGTCGTAGAGCGGTGCGAGCCGGCCCGCGGCGGCGTCGCGCAACACCATGTCGAGTCGGTCCTCGGCCTCGCCCGCAAACATGGAAACGCCCATGTCATGGCAAGCATCGAGATCAACCGCGTGCCCGTTTAGCATCGACAGGCAACCTGATACGTGGAAACCACCCATGGCAACCTGGACCCCGGCCTCGCGGAACGGTCGGGCGATGTCGAGGGCACGCGGGTACTGGTTTGACTGGACGCCGACGAGAGCGACCAATCCGAAATTGCCGTGGCGCCGAAGACCGGCGAGAAGCGCGGATACGTCGATGTGAGTGTTCGTCTCGTCGATCACCGCGATGTCGATGGCTACGTCCGGCCCAAGAATTTGCCGCTCGGCGCAATCCGCGGCAATGCCGTATACGGCGGCGAGCGAATTCGAGGGGATCATTGCGCGCCACCAGCGGATCACATATCCGTCGTCGTCGTAATGTGACGGTTTGATCAGGATGAGCTGGAAGCGTCGCTCCGCGGTCCCTAGAGTTTGCAACAAGATGTGTCCCCCCTTTGAGCACCCTACCACGACGCGGGCCATGGCACGGGAAATAAGCCTTAGAGCCGTGCCCTTCCTCACGCGCGGTATGTCCGTTCTTGGCACAAAGCAGACATGCTCAATGCGCTGAAGAATGTCTGCTTTAGGGGGCAAAGCGGACATTGACCAACCGCTGCCTACCAATCTTGATTTCCCGATGCAGGGGCGGTGGACGAATCGCTGACTGCCGCATCATCGAAGCGCTGTTATCCTAGCGGTCGGGCCGAGAAACTAGCCGCGCGGCCCGCATTATCCCTCCCCAGATCTTTGAGCAATGTCCGCTTGTGGCACTGAGCGGACATTCAACGTCGCCTTGGGTCTCTGAATGTCTACTTTCTGAAACCATCTCTTGACGCGTTCCTTTTTGCGTCTCTTAATAGTGTTCGCACAACGCCTAAGAGGAAAGGAAACGCTATGCCAGCCGTGGGCTATGCGCGGGTAAGCAGCACCGGACAGGATCTTGCCGTGCAGCTCGAGAGGCTGGAGGGCGCCAGCTGCGAAAAGGTATTCAAGGAGAAGCGATCCGGTGTGGACGCCGGACGGCCTGAGCTCAAGCGGTGTCTCGAGTATTTGAGGGAAGGCGATACGCTCTTGGTAACGAAGATTGACCGCCTCGCCAGATCAACATCAGACCTCTATCGCATCGTGTCGCATCTGAATGAGAAGGGTGTCGCGTTTAAGGTCACGGACGATCCAGCGATCGACACCACGTCACGAACTGGCAAGTTGGTGATGGGCATTCTTGCCCTCATCGCCGAGTTTGAGAATGACATTCGCCGCGAGCGCCAGATGGATGGCATCGCCAAAGCAAGAGAACGAGGTGTAAAGTTTGGCCGCAAGCTCCAGTTAGTGCCCGAGAGGGTCAGGCAGATTAAGAAGCTGCGGGCGGCTGGGAATACTGTGCCCGACATCATTCGGCAGACGGGGCTTAGTAAGGCGAGCGTGTATCGTGCGCTTGGTTAAGAAGAAGTCGGAGAGTTATGCGTTCAGAGTACCGCAAAAAGCAGGAAGCGAAAGAGCGAGCCGTAAAAGCGCTTCAGAGGACGAAGAAGCGTTTGGGCATTAAACCCGCGAGATCACTCCAAGGCGCCAAAGAGAAGTCCACTCGTGGCCAAGGGCTGGACGCGGAGACCGAAGACGGCACCAACCTCTGACCGCATCCCTGGTTCAGCAGCGTCACGCGATTTCATACACGCTCACAAATGGAAGCGCGGAGCGACCGAAACCGAAGCAACGGTCAAGGAGATTCGTCGCAAGGCTTCCAAAATCGCTCCAGCCTACAACAAGGGCGCTCTGCAATACCTACCGGACGACTAAAGGACTGATGTCTGCTTCACCACCGAGAGCGGACATGCCCGGCTTCGAGACCGATGTCCGCTAAGTGCCAGAAGCGGACAAAGGCACGCCTTCTGCGGCACAATGGGAATCCACGGGTTTGCGTTGAAGGACGCCGCCTGAGCAGGTCGTCCTGAGGCACGTTACTGTTCAACGCCATCTTGGCGGCGGAGCGTGAAGCCCACGGAGGCGCCTCCCGCCAGGCTGAGCAATAGGATCATCCAACGCGTCATCATGGGTAGCGCCGATGCCGTGGCCAATACAAACAGCAGTCCGGCGGCAAGGCTGGCGATCAGGCACGAAAGCGGCCCGCTCGATGGAAACAATCCGGCACACGCGACCGCCGCAAGGACGCCAAGCACGACCGCCGCGGCTGGGATCTTTTGATCTTCGGGATCGGTCGAACCGGAGCATGCCTCGTCTCCATCCTCCAGATGCGACCGTGTAGGGCCATGATCGCCGTGCGCGACCTGTAATGCGGAGTCATGCGCGAAGCCGTGCATGTCCGCCACGATTTCATCGTCGATCACAGTGCCGTCGGCGTGGTGCACCGCGAACCTGGGCCGGCTGCGGTCGTAGTGACGGATCCACGTGTCGAAGCCGGCGAACACGAACAGCGGGTGCCCGGCGTAGCGCTTGAGCCCCTCGCGGCGCTCGACCTGCTCCACCACGGCGGCGTCGAAGCCCACGCCGGTGTGGAACAGGAAGTAGCGGCCGTTCACCGACCCAGGCCCACCCGGCGGATGGAGCGCCGGGCCAGCGCGTCGAGCAACACACCCGTCGCCTCGATCGGGTCGTTGGGCAGGCCGATCGTGCGGGCGAACACGTTGGTCGACCCGCCTGGCAGGGGCGCCAGGGCGCAGGCGGTGCGGGCCAGCCCGTTGGCGGCCTCGTTGAGCGTGCCGTCCCCGCCCAGCACCACGACGACGTCGATGCCGTTGGCGGCCGCGCCCTGCGCCAGACGGGCGGCGTGGCCGCGGCGGCTCGTCTCCGCCAGGGTGACGTCGTGGTCGGCCGCGAGGGCCTTCTGGATGACCACGCGGCTGCGCGGCGTCACTGACGACGCCGATTCGTTGACCAGCAGGAGCAGCTTCACAACGGCCGGGAAACTACCCGGATAGGGGCCGGGGGCGATTTGGTCGCCCCGCGAAACGGCGGGCAGCATGGCTGGCCATGAACGTGGTCGTGTGCGTGAAGCAGATCCCCGACCCCGCCGAGCCCGGGAAGCTCGAGGCCGACAACACGCTCGACCGCAGCGGCAAGCTGATCCTCGACGAGTCAGACAGCTACGGCGTCGAGATGGGACTCCAGCTGGCCGATGCGTCGGGTGGCGGCGAGGTCACGCTGGTCTCGATGGCTCCCAATAGCGAGACCTCGGGGCTGCGGACCGCGCTGGCCATGGGTGCCGCCAAGGCGATTCTGGTCTCCGACGAGGCGCTGTCCGGCGCGGGCGCGCTCGACACCGCCAAGGTCCTGGCGAAGGCGATCGAGCGGGCCGAGGCCGACCTGGTCCTGACGGCCACCGAGTCGACCGACGGCTACACCGGCACGATCCCGGAGCAGGTGGCCGCTCTGCTCGGGCGGCCGTCGGTCACGTTCGCCAAGCACGTCGAGGTGGCCGACGGCACGGTGAAGGTCCAGCGCCAGACCGAGCTCGGCTACGACGAAGTGGAGGCCCCCCTGCCGGCGGTCGTGTCGGTGACGGCCGGCGTCGTGGAGCCCCGCTACCCGAGCTTCAAGGGGATCATGGCCGCCAAGTCCAAGCCGGTCGATCAGCTGACGCTCGCCGACCTGGGCATCGACCCGGCCACCGTGGGCTCGGCCGGCGCCGGCCAGGAGATCGTGGCCGTGGACGAGGCCCCGGCCCGCGAGGCCGGGGAGATCGTGGAGGACGACGGCGAGGGCCACGCCAAGATCGTCGCCTTCCTCGAGAGCCTCAAGGTCATCTATGAGGGCCGTCGGCCGCACCGGGCACGGACACGTGGGAGACGATTGACGTAATGGCTCTGAACCGCATCTGGGTCCTCGCGGAGGCCGCGGGCGGCAAGGTCGCCCCCATCACGCTCGAGATGCTCACGAAGGCCCGCGAGCTGGGCGACACCGTCGAGGCGGTGTACGGCGGCGGCGACGCCGATGCGATCGCCGAGACCCTCGGCGCCTACGGCGCCACCAAGGTGTACGCCACCGGCGACCTGGGCGGCAGCCTGCCCGGCGAGCCGGTCGCCTCGGCCATCGCCAAGCAGGCGGCCGACGGCAACGCCCCCGACCTCATCATGATCGGCACCACCTACGACGGCCGGGACGTCGCCGGCCGCCTGTCGGTGGCGCTCGACAAGCCGGTGCTCACCAACAACGTCGAGATCGCAGTCGACGGCGACGCCGTGGTCGTGACGACGCCGGTGTTCGGCGGCACCAAGCTGGTGCGCACCCGCTTCACTGCCGGCGCGCCCTACATCGCGCTGTTCCGGCCCAAGTCGTTCGCGGCGGAGTCGTCGGGGGGCGGCGCGGCTGACGTGGCCACCGTCGAGGTCACCGAGCCCGGCACGGCCAAGGTGCAGAACCGCCATGTCGAGGAGGCGACGGGCCCCAAGCTCGACGAGGCCGAGATCGTCGTGTCGGGTGGGCGAGGCCTGGGCGAGGCCGGCAAGTACGAGATGATCGAGCAGCTGGCCAAGGCGCTCAAGGCGGCGCCGGGCGCGTCACGCGCCATCGTCGACGCGGGCTGGGTCCCGTACAGCTACCAGGTGGGCCAGACGGGCAAGGTCGTGAAGCCGACGGTCTACATCGCCGCCGGCATCTCGGGCGCCACCCAACACCTGGTGGGGATGAAGGGCTCGAAGAACATCATCGCCATCAACAAGGACCCCGAGGCCCCGATCTTCTCGGTCGCGGACCTCGGCATCGTCGGCGACGTCCACAAGGTCCTCCCCAAGCTCCTCGAGGCCCTACAGAACCGCTGGCCGGTTCGCACCCGCGGCGGGGGGTGCGGGGGGCAGAGGCTTCTGCCGGAGCCCCCCGCCGTCGCTCGATCCGGCTCGCCGGTCGAGCGACCGGCAAGCGACGCCGCCGACAGGCGGCGGCCAAAGACTCGTTT
This sequence comes from uncultured Alphaproteobacteria bacterium, assembly GCA_963802845.1. Classification (GTDB taxonomy): domain Bacteria; phylum Pseudomonadota; class Alphaproteobacteria; order Rhizobiales; family Methyloligellaceae; genus Methyloceanibacter. The sequence continues at coordinate 22,427 of CAWDKA010000022.1, read as the reverse complement.
CGCAACCTCCGGTTGCGAAACGAAATCACCCGAATGTGTCGCACTGGGAGCTCTCCCCGGACTCGAAGCCGCGGTCGAACCACTGCTGGCGCTCGGCGGACGAGCCGTGGGTCCAGGTCTCGGGGTCGACCGTCATGCCGGCCTGCTCCTGGATGCGGTCGTCGCCCACCGCCTCGGCCGCCGCCAGGCCCTCCTCGATGTCGCCCGGCTCGAGGTCGCCGCGGGCGTAGACCGAGTGCGCCCAGACGCCGGCGAGGCAGTCGGCCTGGAGCTCCAGCTGCACCGACCACTGGTTTGCCTCGGCCTGCGAGTTGGCCGCCTGCTGGCGCTGGCGCACCTCGTCGCTGATGCCCGTCAGGTTCTGCACGTGGTGGCCGATCTCGTGAGCGATCACGTAGGCCTGCGCGAAGTCGCCGGGCGCGCCGAACCGGTCGCTCAGCTCGCGGAAGAAGTCGAGGTCGATGTACACCTCGGCGTCGGCCGGGCAATAGAAGGGCCCCACGGCCGACGTCGCGGGACCGCAGCCGGTGTTCACCTGGCCCGTGAACATGTTCAGCCGGGCGTACTGGTACTGGCGCCCGGCCCGCTGGAACTCCGTCGCCCACACCGCCTGCGTGTCCTCCGTCAGGAACTCGACGAAGTCGGCCTCCTCCGACTGGGCCTCGTTTGCCACCTCGTTCGACGACGATCCCTCCGGCACCGCCCCGGGGAGCTGGTCGATCATGCTGCCGAGCCCGCCGCCGCCCCCGCTGAGGACGGCGATGAGGAGGACGATGATCCCGACCAGCCCACCGCCGGCCGCCAGCGGCACGCCCATGCCACGCCCGATGCCGCCCGCACCCCGCAGGTCGTCGACGTGCTCGCTCTTGGTCCGGCGCCACTTCATGGCTAAGGCGTACCCCGCCGGTGGGCCCGGCGCCACCGGCACCGAACGCGTTCTAGCCTGACGGGCCATGTGCGCCGCCGCCACGAGCCGAGCCACGACCCGCATGAGCGCCCGAGCGCGCTGGACCAACTGGGGGCGCAACCAGGTGTGCGCGCCCGTGGAGATCCGGCAGCCCACGACCGAGGCCGAGCTGGTGGACCTGGCGAAGCAGGCGGCGGCAAACGGGCAGCGGGTCAAGGCCGTCGGTGCGGGTCATTCCTTCACCTCGATCGCGTGCACCGACGGCGTCCTTGTCGACCTCGGGGGCTACGGCCGCGTGCTCGAGCACGACGCCGCCACCGGTCGCGTGACCGTCGAGGCGGGGATCGCCCTCCACCGGCTGTCCGATGAGCTAGACGCCCGGGGCCTCGCCCTCGAGAACATGGGTGACATCGACCAGCAGTCCGTTTCCGGCGCCACGCAGACCGCCACGCACGGGACGGGCCTGCGGTTCCGCAACCTGTCGTCGCAGATCGTCGGCCTGCGCCTGGTCACCGCCGACGGCTCGGTTCTCGCATGCACCGAATCCGAGAACGCCGACGTGCTCGACGCCGCCCGCGTGGGCCTCGGGGCGCTGGGCCTGGTGTCCACCGTGACGCTGCAGTGCGTCCCGGCGTTCCGCCTACACGCCGTGGAGGAACCGGCGCCCGTGGAGGACGTGCTGGCCGACCTCGACGAGCTCGTGTCCGCCAACGATCACTACGAGTTCTACTGGGTGCCGCACACGCGCTGGGCGCTGACCAAGCGGAATCAGCGCACCGACGAGCCCGCACGGCCCCGCCCGCGTGGGCGCGAGTGGATCGACGACATGGCGCTCAACAACTACGCCTTCGGCGTGCTGTGCCGGGTGGGTCGCTGGCGGCCGTCGCTCATCCCCCGTCTGGCGAAGATCATCCCCAACACCGGTCGCCTCGACTACGTGGACCGGTCCGACCGGGTCTTCACCAGTCCCCGCAAGGTGCGGTTCTGGGAGATGGAGTACGGCATCCCCCGCGAGGCGCTGCCCGAGGCGCTGAACCGCGTCCGCCGGCTGGTAGACGAGATGGGCATGCAGATCAGCTTCCCGGTCGAGGTGCGGGTGGTGGCGGCCGACGACATCCCGCTGTCGACAGCGCACGGCCGCGAGACCGGCTACATCGCCGTGCATGTCTACCGGGGCACGCCGTACGACACGTACTTCACCGGTGTGGAACGGATCATGGACAGCTACGGTGGCCGGCCCCACTGGGGCAAGCTGCACTTCCAGCGGGCCGAGACCCTCGCCCCCCGCTATCCCCGGTGGGACGACTTCCAGCGCGTCCGGGCCCGGCTCGACCCCGAGGGCCGCTTCGCGAATCCGTATCTCGACCGGGTGCTCGGCCCGCCGGGCCGGCAGGGGAGCGGCTGAGCAGGACGATCCGCACCTGGGCGGCGGCTGGGAGGCGGCTGGGAGGCGACCCGAAATTCCCTCCGAACCCTTGACCTGGGTGACGCCGTAAGGCACCGTGCCCGGGCGGGCCTAGCGGCAGCGGGGAGGCGAAGGTGACGGTCGACGGGTCCCGTCGTGGCGAGAACGCCATGGTCGTGGTGGCCGTCGCGCTGACCGCCATAGCCACCCTGGTTCTCCTGGTGACCGCCGCCGGCGACGGCCGGATCGCCGACGCACCGCTCGACCTCGGCTGGTTGTGGCTGTTCGTGGCCTTCGGGGCGTGCGAAGTGTTCGCCCTGCGGGTCGAGCGCCGCCAGGGCGAGCAGTACGGCTTCACCGCCGCGCAGGTTCCGCTGGCCGCGGGGCTCATCTACGCCGAGCCCACCACGCTCGTGCTTGCCAGGTTGCTGGCCGTGGCGATCGTGCTCCTGGTCCTGCGCCAGCGGCGGCCCGCCGAGGCGGCGTACGAGCTCGGCGCGCAGCTCGCGCAGACCGTGGGGGCGATCGTCGTGGTCCGCGGCGTGCTGGGCGGCGCCGAGCTGGTGAGCACCCGGGGTGCCGTGGCCTTGGCGCTGGCACTGTTGACGTCGTACGTGGTGGCGCTGGTGGCCCTGGCGGCGCTGATCGCCACCGTGACGCGGAGCCTCCCGGGGTGGCGGGGGATGCTCGTGCTGGCGAAGAGCGACCTGCCGGCCGGCGTCCTCAATGCGGCCATCGGTATCGGCCTGGCGCTCGCCCTGTGGGACCACACGTCGGTCGAGCTGCTGCTCATCGCCATCGTGCTGGCGTGCATCACGTCCAACCGCGTGTACTCCCGGCTCTACGAGCGGCGACGCGGGCTCGAGGCGCTGCACGAGTTCACCAAGACGGTGGTGCGGTCGATCGACATGTCCCAGATCGCGTCCTCCGTCCTCGGCGGCGCCCGCTCCCTTCTCAACGCCGACGACGCCGTGCTGCTGATCGAGACCGTGGCCCCGGGCGATCCGGGCCGGCGGTTCACGCTGGGTGCCGGCGGCCGCGGCGAGGAGTGCATCTCGCTGGTCGAGCTCCACGGCGACCTGCGCGCCGTCATCCCCGACGGGACGCCGCGCCGGTTCGAGGTCGGGCCGTTGTCGCCGGCCTGGCTCCGGGCGCGCACGTCGGTGGCGGCTCTGGCGGCCCCGATCACGCGTGCCAACGGGTCCGTGTTCGGTGCGCTCGTGGTCACGCAAGCCCGGCGCAAGGCGGCGTCCCACTTCGGGGACAACCACACGCGATTGCTCGGAGACCTGGCCGATCAGGCGTCCATGGCCATCGAGAACGGCCTGCTGTTCATGGTTCTCGAGCTGGAGGCGGCGGAACGCGCCCACGAGGCGCTCCACGACCCGCTGACCGGCTTGCCCAACCACGCGCGCCTCAGCGACGCGCTGGAGGTGGCGCTCCAGGCAGCGTATGCAGAGCGAGGCCGGGTCGGATTGATCGTGATCGACCTCGACTCGTTCACCCAGGTGGTCGACGCCTTCGGCCACCAGAGCGCCGACGGCCTGATCGTCCAGGCCAGTGGCCGGATGCGCAGCCTCCTGCCGGAGTCTGCGACGTTGGGACGCCTGGGCAGCGAGCAGTTCGCCGTGGTCCTGCCGGACGTGGCGGACACGGAAGAGGTCGTGGCCGCCGCCCGCCTGCTCATCGCCGGCTTCGATCCGCCGTTCCAATCCGAGGGCGTGCTCCTGGCCCTGGGCGTCAACGTCGGTGTCGCCGTCTACCCGGAGCAGGCGATCGACGGCCACTCGCTCATGCAACGGGCCCACATCGCGGCCGACACGGCCGGCCGCCACCGCAGCGGTTGGGAGATGTACGACCCGGTGCACGACCCCGCCACCCCGCGCCGCCTGGCCTTGGGCGCCGACCTGCGGGAGGCCCTCGAGAGCGACGACCTCGACGTGTGCTTCCAGCCCAAGGTCGAGCTGGCGACCAGCATCGTGCGGGGTGCGGAGGCGCTCGTGCGGTGGAACCACCCCCGCCTCGGGCGGGTGAAGCCCGACGAGTTCATCACGATCGCCGAGCACACCGGCGACATCCGGTCGCTGACGATGACCGTGATGCGCAAGGCGCTGCGCCAGTGCCGCGCGTGGCGTGATCTGGGCCTCGACCTGTCCGTGGCCGTGAACCTGTCGGCCCGCAACCTGCTCGACCTGCACCTGGTCGACGACGTCAGCGGCGTCGTCGAGGAGAGCGGGGTGCCCCCCGAGTCGCTCACCCTCGAGCTGACCGAGAGCATGGTGATGAGCGAGTCGCAGCGTTCGCTCCACGTGCTGGGCGGCCTGGCGGAGCTGGGCGTGTGCCTGTCCTGCGACGACTTCGGCACCGGCTACTCGTCACTCGCCCACCTCCGGCGCCTGCCGATCGGCGAGATCAAGATCGACAAGTCGTTCATCGCCAGCATGACCGTCGACGAGAGCGACCGCGCCATCGCCCGCTCGGTGCTGGCCCTCGGCCGTGACCTGGGCCTGGTCACCGTCGCCGAGGGGGTGGAGTCGCGCGAGGGATGGGACCTGCTCGCGTCGCTCGGGTGCGATCTCGCCCAGGGCTTCATCGTGTGCCCGCCGCTCACGTCGCGGCAGTTCCGCGAGTGGCTCGACCGGCGCCCGCCCGAGGAGCTCGCCGTGCTGCCGACCGCCGCCGGCGACCGCGAGGGTGCCGGCGATGCCGAGGGTTCGGGCGACGCCGACCTGGGGGCGGACGCCGAGACCTGACCCTTCCTGCCGCGGGATTGGTGGCCGGAGCAACCAGATCCGCGGCAGGTTGCTCACACGAGCGGCCAGGGATAGCGCCGGCCGGTGTCGTCGACCGGGAAGGCACGGCGACCGACGAGGGCGTTTGCGCGGCGCAGGAGCGCCCTGCGCTCCGCAGGGTTCAGCAGCGTCTCGATCGCGGGGGGCGAGCCCTCGTCGGCGAGGCGCCGGAGGTCCGCGACGAGGCCGTCGGGTATCGGCTGGCCCCCGAAATCCCAGATGACCGTGCGGAGCTTGGCGTCGCAGTGGAAGGTGAGGCCGTTGTCGACGGCCCACAGCCGGCCGTCGTCACCGGCGAGGCAGTGGCCGCCCTTGCGGTCGGCCGAGTTGGCCACCAGGTCGAAGCAGCAGATGGTGCGGAGGGCGTCGTGGCGCGCCTCGTCCTCGACCAGCGTGAAGTAGTGCTGCTCGGGGTCGAAGTCCACGAACCGCTGCAGGGAGCCGGCGCCGAAGGGGAGGCCCTCGTCGGCGCGCAGGACCGTCTCCGGCACGATGTTCCATCCCAGCCACGACGACAGCTCGTACGCGGCCACCTCGCGGCGATCGAGGCCGTCGGGGAAGTCCCAGAGCGGACGCTCCCCCCGGCGGGGCTTGTAGACCGCCCGCAGGCAGTCGGCGCCGTTGTGGACCTCGGCCAGCAGGGTGGCGTTCGAGCTCCACGGCATGCGCCCGAGCACCTCTACCTCCCCGCAGCGCAGCAGGCTCAACGCGGCCGCGGAATAGCCCCTCGGTGAGGACTGATTCCGCCGGTCGCTCGTTTGCCGGCCGGTCTCCCGGTCCGCGTCGCGTGCGTCACCCGCGGAATCAGCCCTCAGTTCATCCGGGGACATGCGTGGCCCTCGGCGTCGATGGGCTGGCCGCAGAAGCCGCAGTTGGGCCGGCCCTGGGCCACCAGCTCCAGTGCGAACGTGGCGAAGGCGGCGGCCTGCGCCAGCGTGAAGCAGAAGCGCGCGGTGGCAGGCGTCTCGTCCTCGCCGGACAGCTCCTCGAGCACCACCACGATCCGTTCCTCGGGCTCGTCGTATTTCACACCGATCGAGCCGACGTCCCAGTCGAAGGGAAGCGGTGTGACCCTCCCATGGCCCTCGACGGGCTCGACGTCGGGCGACAGGTCCTCCAGGAGGGCGAGCAGGTACTCACCGAGCGCGGCGACCTGCTGCTTCTCGCAGCGCAGGTACACCAGCTCCCCGTCGGATCCGCCCGTGAGGAAGAAGACCCGCTTGCCGGGTGGGCCCTCGGCCCCGGGCCAGAAGATCTCGGTCTTCGGGAAGTCGTAAGACTCGGACATGTCAGGACGGAACCAGCGCTGCGCCGGTGTCCACGCCGGAGTTCACCGTGAGCACCATGGGGCCACCGGCGCCGTAGGCGATAGCCGTCAGCGAGCACGGTGAGATCACGACGCGCTGGAACAGGTCGAGGTGGGTGCCCATCGCGTGGGCCACGGCCGCACGGATGGGGTCGGCGTGGGAGACCGCCACGATCGTCTCGCCCGGATGGGCGGATCGCAGTCGCTCGACGCAGGCGACGATGCGGGCCTGCATGTCGACGAATGACTCGCCGCCGGGGAACGTGAAGCCGCTGGGGTAGCGCTGGATGGTGGCCCACTCGGGGCGCTTGCGGGCGGCCTTGAGGTCGAGCCCGGTCCAATCGCCGATGTCGAGCTCGAGGAGGCCGTCGTCGACCTGCACGTGGCTGCCGATGGCGTCGGCGATGGGCGCCGCGGTCTCACGTGTGCGCTCCAGCGGTGAGCTGTACACGGCCGCGACGCTGCGACGCTTGCGCCCGTTGCCCGATGCCAGGGCGGCGATGCGGGCCGCCACCGCTTCGGCTTGGGCCCGCCCGGCATCCGACAGGTGCAGGCCGCTGGCCCGGCCCGGCAGCTCCGTGCCCGTGGTCGCCGTCGAGCCGTGGCGCACGAGCAGGATCAGGGTCGGGGCAGGTGGCTTGCGCCGGCCACCGGGCTGCCGGTCGGTCCGCGGGCCGCTGGCACTTGGGGCTCGCTCGGCTCGGGCTCTGGGCATGTCGTTGCAACCTATCGTCGGCACCTGTGGATGAGGTCGGCGCCGGAGGCCCGGGAGCACTGGACGCCCTGGAGCGGGAGATCACGGGGTGCCGGGCCTGCCCGCGCCTGGTGGCGTGGCGCGAGCAGGTGGCCCGCGATCGGCGGGCGGCCTTTCGTGACCAGGACTACTGGGCCCGGCCCGTCCCCGGGTTCGGCGACCCCGGTGCCCGCGTCGCCCTCGTGGGACTGGCGCCCGCCGCCCACGGCGCCAACCGGACGGGACGGATGTTCACCGGCGACCGGTCGGGCGACTTCCTCTATGCCGGCCTGTGGCGGACCGGATTCGCGAACCAGCCGACCGCCGTGCATCGCCACGACGGCCTCAGGCTCGACGGCGCCTGGATCACCGCTGCGGTGCGCTGCGCGCCTCCGGCCAACAAACCTGCGCCCGACGAGCGCGACCGGTGCCGGCCGTTCCTGGAGCGGGAGCTGGCGCTGCTGCCCGACCTGCGGGTCTATCTGCCACTGGGACAGTTCGGTTACCAGGCGCTCTGCCGTGTCCTCGGGCTCCGCCGTGCGCCCCGGTTCGGGCACGGCGTCGAGCTGGCGCTGGACGACGGGCGCGCGATCGTCTGCAGCTACCACGTGAGCCAGCAGAACACGTTCACCGGCAAGCTCACCGAGGCCATGTTCGACGGCGTGCTCCGGCGGGCCCGCAAGCTCGCCGGCCTGTAGTGGGCCAGCGAGTCACGGGCCTAGCGCGGCGATCTCGCCGGCGGCGTACACGATCGCGGTCATGCCCAGGAACGCGCCCACCACCACGTGCAGGCGGCGATCGTCCGCCCGGACGGTGAGCGCGGCCCCGAGGCGGGCGCCGGGGATCATCCCGACCGTGAGCAGCAGCGCGAACCGCCAGTCGATGTTGCCGAGGAGTGCGTGCGTGATCGTGCCCGGCACGGCGAAGATCCCCACGCACGCCAGGGACGTGGCGATGGCCCGCTTCAGCGGTAGCCCTGCGATCTGAGTGAAGCCCGGGACCATCACCGTTCCGCCCCCGATGCCCAGAAGGCCCGACAGAAGGCCTGCGAGCGTGCCGACGGCTGCGAGCCGGACCGTCGTGGGCCGACCGTGGGGCCGATCGCCGACAGCCACCACGAGGTCACCGCTGACCCGGGCGGTCTCGGCCCTCGGAACCACGGTTCCGGCGGCCGGCTCCGGAGGCAACGCGGCGGGCGGGCGGGCGGTCCTCTCGCTGTTGCGGATCATCCGGCCACCGCTCACGGCCAGCACGGCGGCGGTGGCCAGCATGAGCGTGTGTCCGTTCCCGGGGATGACCTCCGTGAGCAGTGCGCCGGCCACGGCGGCGACGATGCCGACTGGGGTGGTCGCCCGCACGGCCGATCCGTCGACCAGCCCCTCGCGGGCGTAGCGCAGCGTGCCGCTCGCCGCCCCCGGGATGATGGCCGGCAGCGTCGTGCCGATGGCGGTCTGCGCGGAGGCACCGAGCGCCCGGATCCCCGGTGTCGAGATCACGGCGCCGCCGATGCCGAACAGGCCCGACATCGTCCCAGTGGCGACGCCGACCGCCACGGTCAACGCGTCACGCAGCGGTCCGGGGTCCACGCGCCGGGTCGATCACGCCTGCGCTGGCTGGGCCTTCTCGCCGCGCTTGCCGTTTGTGCCCGGTCCTCGTGGGTCGTCGACGGCAAACCCGGGCCAGCGCTCGCGGCTCTTGGCCGACAGCTTGTGCATGAGCGCAATCGCGCCGGGGTCGTCGTCCCCGGGACGGGCGATGATCGACCCGTCTGCGATCATGCGGCTGATGATCTCCCGGCCCAGGTCGGTGCGGACGATCGTGAGCGTCCAGTCGTTGTCCTTGCCGATGCCGCCGGTGGAGATGTCGGCGTGCTCGGCGGCGAAGTCGGGGCAGTAGGTGCACCCCTCGCGGGTCCAGGCGTGGCACTCCTTGAGCGGTATCTCGTAGTAGCGGCCGTCACGCGTCCACAGCTGGAACACGCCCTTGATGTTCATCTTGACGATGTCGCGCTTGTCGAGCCCGTACTTGGTCCAGAACAGCTCCTCGAAGATCGAGTCGTCGAACGTCTTGGAGCACAGCAGCCCGATGTTGAACAGGAACGGCTTCGAGACCTTGCCGACCTTGCGGCTCCACATGATCGGTGGCACCGACGACTGGCACGACATGCCGACGAGCGCCAGGCGGCTGTGGCCGCGCTCGAGCGCCTCGCTTAGGGCCAGCGTGTTCGCCGAGTAGGTGTACCGGCTGCCGGCGCTGTCGAGGATCTCCTCCTTGCTGGAGGCAACCCCGGGCCGGGCCTTCCACTCGTGGCCGTCGCCCTCGAGGTAGGAGACGAGGGCGGCGTCGATGTAGTCGTTCTCGAGCGACCAGACGAGCAACGCCGACACGAGGCCACCGTCCTGGCCCATGCGGTGCACCATCTCGTCCGACGCCCGCGTCAGCAGGATGTCCTGGTAGACGCCGGACAGCTCGTCGGGCCGGCGGACCCGCGCGAAGAGGTGCTCGTCCGCCTGTGGCTCCCAGGCCCGGAAGCGGGGACAGGCGCGCGTGCACGAGGTGCAGCCCTTGACGCCGTGGATGCAGTTGTCGAGGCCCAGCTCCTCCTCGAGATGGAAGGGCTTGTAGGCACCGGGTTCGTGGTCGTAGCCGATGACGTCGTGCGGGCACGAGATGACACAGCCGGCGCAGCCGGTGCACAGGCCGGTCTCGATGACCTCGGCGTACAGCTCCATCCACTGCGCCGTCCAGCGCTCGCGGGGGCCGGCGGGAGCCGATGCATCGCTCACGCTTCGCAAGCTAGCGGTGTGCTCCCGGCGCGGCCCATCCGGTAGACGATTCGGTCGCCGGCGTGACGACTCTCCGCGGTGCCACGCGGGTAGCCTCGTCCGGTCATGTCCCGCGATCCCCGGCACCTGCGCGCCTCCGCTCCGCCGCCGGGCCAGCGCCCTCCCCCTGCGGCGTGGGACCGCGCGCGCCAGCGCCTGGGCGCGCCCGGCGAGCAGGGGCGCCGACCGGGCGATCGGGGCCGCGACCCCCGCGGGGCACGCGCCGATGGGCAGCCGGATCCCACCTCCGGCGTCCGGGGGCGGCGCTCGTGGCGCCAGCGGGTCATCCTCGTCGCCCTCACATCGATCGTGGTGCTGTGCCTGGCCGGCGCGTCGGTCGGCGGTTACGTCCTCGTCAAGTACAACAGCATCAATCGGGTCGACAACCTGAGCCTCGACCAACAGCCCGCCGGTGATCCCGAGAACTACCTGATCGTCGCCGTCGACACCCGCGAGGGCCAGGCCAGCAGGAACACCGACACGATCATGGTGGCGCGCGTCGACCCCAAGTCGGATCGGGTGGCGCTGACGTCGTTCCCCCGCGACCTGATGGTGACGATCGCCGACACCGGCGAGATCGGGATGATCAACTCGGCGTACAGCCGGCCCAAGGAGGGGGAGGGCGAGCAGAACCTGATCAACACGCTGCGCCAGAACTTCGGCGTGCCGGTGCACCACTTCGTCGAGGTCAACTTCGAGAGCTTCAAGCGCGTGGTGGACGAGGTCGGTGGCGTGTCGATCTGGTTCCCGACGGCGGTGCGCGACAAGTCGGCGGGCCTCTACGTCGACCAGCCGGGTTGCCTCAAGCTCGACGGCCAGACGGCGCTGGCCTTCGCCCGGTCCCGCAAGCTCCAGATCATGACGCCTGATGGCTGGGAGGGGGATCCGCGCTCCGACCTGAGCCGCGTCCAGCGCCAGCAGATCTTCATCCACCGGGCGCTGGCCAAGGCGCTGTCGCAGGTCGGCTCCAACCCGCTCCGCGTCACCGACCTCGTGAACATCGCCGTCGACACCGTGCGCTTCGACGAGGACCTCGGGGTCCGCGACATGATCGACTTGGGCAACCACTTCAGCGACTTCGACTCCGACAAGCTCGAGACCTACAACCTGCCGACCGTGCCGTATCCGCCCGACGAGGACCGTGTGCTCCTGGACGAGAGGAACGCACAGCGGTCGCTCAACGTGTTCCGGGGGCTGCCACCCGGCGAGCTCAGCCCCGTGCTGGCGACCGTCACGGTGCGCAACGCCACCACGAAGGACGGCTTCGCCCGGGACATCTCCGGGGCCCTGCAGCGCATCGGCTTCGAGATGACCGAGCCCGGCACCATCGAGCCGGCCCCCACCACCACCGTCCAGTACGCCCCCGGCCAGGCAGACTACGGGCGGTTGGTGGCCAGCTACCTCACCACCAAGGCAACGCTCGTCGAGAACCCCGACCTCGGTGCCGGCGAGGTGGTGGTCGTGGCGGGCGCCGACTTCACCACCGTGCACGACCAGCCGGCGCCGACCGAAGAGGAGGCGACGACGACTACCGAGGCGACGCAGGCCACGGCCAGCACGACGACCGCCGCGGATAGCACCACCACGACGGCAGCCGGCTCATCGCCGACCACGGCCACGACCGAGGTCAACCCGTTCATCATCGGCGAACCGCCGCCAGGCGAGACCTGCGAGTGACCGCCGCCGATCGTCCGTGTCCGGGCTGCGACGCGCGGGGGTAGCCTCGCCGGCATGGACGACGCCGAGGTGATCAGCCGCATCGGCGCGCTGGTCGACGAGGAGCACACACTCGAGAGCCAGGCCGGCCAGCATGGGCCCGAGTCCGACGCCGCCGGCCGCCTCCGCGAGGTCGAGGTGGCGCTCGATCAATGTTGGGACCTGCTCCGCCAGCGCCGTGCCCGCCGGGAGATGGGGCAGGATCCCGACGACGCCAGCGTGCGACCGCCCGAGGTCGTCGAGCGCTACCAGCAGTAACAGCGTCTCTCTCTGCGGTCGCGGCGCATGAGACGCCGCGATTCGGCCGCCAAAGCGTTGAGCGGCGTGGCGCGACTAGTTAGCTTTGCGGCGCTTCTACCCGCCGATGTCAGGGGGACCGGTGGAGCTGTTCAATCGTTTCTTTGATCCCGCGGGCGCCTGGGAGATGCTCTCCCGCTACGCCCACGTCCTGTCGGGGATCACCTGGATCGGGCTCCTGTACTTCTTCAACTTCGTACAGACGCCGGCGTTTGCCGAGATGTCCGCCGAGGGGCGGAGCGAGGCGCAGCGCAAGATCACGTGGCGGGCGCTGTGGTGGTTCCGCTACGCGGCCCTGCTGACGTTCCTGTTCGGGCTGTCGATCATCGCCGTGCAGGACGACATGGACGACTACTTCTCGGGCCAGCGCGGCACCGCCATCCTCACCGGCATGCTGCTCGGCATCACCATGTTCCTCAACGTGTGGGGCGTGATCTGGCGGGCGCAGAAGGTGATCATCGGCTCGGCCGAACGGGTGGCGCAGGGCGGCGAGGCCGACCCCCGGGCCGCGACGTTGGCCAAGCCGGCCGCCCGGGCCTCGCGTGCCAACACCCTCTTCAGCATCCCGATGCTGTTCTTCATGGTGTTTGCCGCCCACGGCCTCGGGTTCTGGGAGGAGACGATCAACAGCACCGTCGTCTACTGGATCATCGTCCTGTTGATCTGGGCGTTCATCGAGGCGTCGGCGCTGGGCTACATCGGCGGCTACGACAGCGCCTTCAACAAGCTGGCGTTCGACGACCACCGCAACACGATCATCGGTGGCTTCGTGCTGCTCGCGGTGCTCTACCTGATCGGCTGGGAGATCATCCTCCAGGCGGCGTAGCCGCCGTCGCGGCCTGCCCGCAGCGTTGGTCGGCGGGGGCGACGCGTCCGGTCACTCGACCGTGAGCGTCGCCTCCATGCTCTCGTGGCCGGGTATGTCGCAGTAGATGCGGTAGTCGCCGGGCTCCAGCTCCGCGGTCCCCTCGTCGATGTCGCCGTTCGCGGACACCGACAGCTTGAAGTCGTCGACCCCGTCGATCAGCAGGGTGTGGGTCAGGTTCCCACCGTTCTCGTAGTCGATCGTGACCTCGCCGGCACTTGCGGTGTAGTCGTCGCGGTCGAAGCTGAGCGAGTCCTGGGCGACGACGGTCACGGGGCCGCCGTCACCCGATCCGGTGGACAGGCCGTCTCCACCGCCACCGCTGTCGTCGTCGCCGCCGCAGGCGGCCAGCGCGGCGGCAGTGATCACCAGCGCGCCGATCACCGCCAGTCGCTTGTTGGTCACGGGCGGACGATACACACCCGCTTCGAGGGTGCAGCGGATCGGTCACGTCCGCGCGGGTTCCGTCGACGTGCTTCCCGTCGGCCGGCTGTGGAGCTCGTGCTCGAATGCCAAATCCCCACGCGTGGGCTGTGGCGAGCGCCATCCGCTCGGCCTCGTGCGGCGCCGGTCATCCGACCCAGGCGGTGACCAAGCCGGCGATGTCGTTGCAGCTGGACGCGTCGTCGCCTGCCTCCCACACCGGGTTGACCGAGATGGGCAGCAGCGGCACCCGCCACGCGGCCGCGCCGGCTCGGATCACCGTGTCCGTGGCCTTCCACCAGCCGTAGTCGGGCGATACGCCACCGTGGAGCACCGTGCGGATCGTGCGTTGCACGCCGGGATTGTCCGCCAGCCCACCATGGAAGGCGGGCACGACCGCACTGGGGACGGCGTGCAGGTGGGGCTCTGCGCCCGCGACCGCGTCGGCCAGCGGGAAGACCGCGAGCTGATCCACGCCATCGACGGGGCAGGCCAGCATCTCCCGAAACGCGGGGGCGTCGTCGGCGATCGAGCGGAACAGGCCGTCGTCCGTGGTCACGTCCAGCGGCGACAGCGAGCGGACGACGGCGGTGATCCACCGGAGCCCCAGGCCACCCGCCACCCCCCACCCGTCGTCGCCCGCCGGCGGGTAGTAGGCGCCGCCGGGCTCGACGAGCGGGCTCAGCAGCACCAGCGTGTCGACAGGCGCATCCGGGTGGGACATCAGGTAGGCCTTGGCGATCAACGCACCTTCGCTCTCGGCGACGAGGGTGACCGGCTGCTGGACCTCGGCCCGGAACGCCTCGACCTGACGGTCCATCAGGGCCACCGAGCGGGAGACGTCCTGGTACGTGTCGGCGTCCTGGTACGGCAGCGGCCGCCCGTCGCCGTCGACGCCCCGGTACGAGAAGCGCCGCTCGTCGGCCCAGGCGCCGATCCCGTCGTCCTGCCCGTCGTAGCGGCTCCCGAACCCCGACACGAGCAGCACCGGCCGGCCGGCCGTCGGGTTCACTGCGGCTCCCGTCCCGGCCCCGGCACCGGCGGCAGGGGTCACGTGCGCCGCCCGCTCCAGCTGGGTGCTCCGTGACGAGACGGAGAACCCGACGCTCACGCCCAAGACGATGACCCCGACCAGGGCGGCCACTCCGAGCGGCGCCACGGGCATGAACCGCCGGGCTGGGCGGCCGCAGCTGAGCGTGTGGACGATGCTGTGCCACGCCCAGGCGTTGAACAGCCCGGCGGCGCCCACCGCCGGCAGGCGCAGGGGTGCCGGCGTCAGGACAACGACGGCGCTCGCCATCGTGAGCACAAGGAACGACAGGAGGACCCACGCAACCGTGCGGCCCGGCGGGCGCTCCCGCCACCACGTGGGCACCACGGCGCCGTGGTGGAGGAGCGCGGCCACGCCGAGCACCGACGGCACGGCGATGAAGAACAACCACGACAGCGACACGATGGCCATGCCGAGGAGCAGGGCGGCGAAGGGCAGGAGCACGAGGGCCGAGACGATGGTGAACGCCACGGAGCAGGCGGCGAGCCGCCGCGGGCCGGGCGCGGGCTTCCCGATGGGCCACGCGGCCCGGAGGAGGAGCGCAGTGATCGTGGACCGGACCACGATCAGCGCGGCGAGCTCCAGCGCGAAGGCGTGCCACGAGGGATGGAAGACCAGGAGCCAGCGCAGGTCGTGGAAGACGCCGAACGGCGCTGGCGCCGACGCCTGCGGCGCCAGGGCCTGGGCGCCGGAGGCACCGATCACCCCCAGGATGAGCGCCTCGAGCACGGGCAGTGCCACGGCCAGAAGGATGAGTCCGGGGTGGGCACCGAGCGACGGGCAACCGCATTCCATGGCGCGTCCCTGCCGGACGGCGCCCGTGATCGACCGGGGACCACGGAGCGCGACGTGTCGCTCGGTCGTTCCCGGCGACGCATCTGCGGTTGGGTCGGGCGACTCGACCCCGCTGGTGGGAGTCAGCATCGAGAAGCCTTCCGTCCGATAGCGCGAACAGTCTCGCGCCCTCGATGAGGCCGCTACCCGGAATTTCGCGCGGGCAGACATGGCCCGATCACCCTCCGTCAACCCATTGGACGACGCTGGGTGGCCGGTGACATCCAACCGGTTGCGGGCGCCTGGTGCCGGTACGGTCGACGTGTGGCGAAGTCTCCGGCGACCGAGGTCCAGGTGGGGGAGCGGACGGTGCGGGTCTCGAACCCCGACCGCGTGTACTTCCCGGAGACGGGGGCGACCAAGCTCGACCTCGTCCGGTACTACCTGGCGGTCGGCCCCGGGATCGTCAACGCCCTGCGGGAGCGGCCGTGCATGATGCACCGCTTCCCGACCGGGGTGAGCGGCGAGAAGGTGCACCAGAAGCGCGTGCCGGGCGGCGCACCGCCATGGCTGCGGACCGTGCGGGTCCACTTCCCCCGCTACGGGCTCCATGCGGACGAGCTCTGCGTGACCGAGCTCGCTCATGTGATCTGGGCGGTGCAGATGTCCACGGTCGAGTTCCACCCGTGGAACTCCCGGCGGGCGGACGTCGAGAAGCCGGACGAGTGGCGGATCGACCTCGATCCCATGCCCGACTGCCCGTTCGCGACCGTGCGGCGGGTGGCCGGCATCGTGCACGAGGTGCTCGACGAGCTCGGCGCCGTCGGCTGGCCGAAGACGTCGGGCGGCCGGGGGATGCACGTCTACGTGCGCATCGATCCGTCGTTAGGGTTCACCGATGTGCGGCGCGCGGCGCTGGCTTTCGCCCGGGAGATCGAGCGCCGAGCGCCGGCCGACGTGACGACGACGTGGTGGCGCAAGGACCGTGACCCAGCGGCGCTGTTCGTCGACTACAACCAGAACGCCCGGGACCACACGATGGCGGCGGCGTACTCGGTACGGGGATTTCAGGATGCCGCCGTGTCGACGCCGATCACCTGGGAGGAGGTCGACGACATCGAGCCGAGGGACTTCACGATGGCGACCGTCCCCCAACGCTTCGCCGAGCTTGGTGACCTCCACGCAGGCATCGACCAGGCGGTCTTCGCGATCGACGAGCTGCTCGAGTGGGCCGCCCGCGACGAGAGCGCCGGCGCAGTCGACGCCGGCATCCCCGACGACCCGGACTGACGCTGGCTGGGCCCCGGGTCGGGCCCCGGCCGTCGGGGCTACGACCCGGTGGCCTGGCGACGCAGTGCCTTGCGCGCGTGCTGCCGCCATGCGTCGGGGACGAGTGCGTGGTCGGCGAGCCGGCGAAGCAGGTCGACGTCTGCATCCTCGTTCGCGGCGATGAACTCCGCGATCGTCAGCACCTCGTCCGGCCGCGCCAGGCGCCGGGCGTCGTCTCCGGCGCCGACGCTGCCCGATCCGTCGATCGCGAAGTAGGCGCCGAACCGGCGGGCGGCGGCGAACCGCTCCACGAAGCCGGCATCGCCCATGCGGATGCCGAGCTTGAAGCACGGGAAGCGCGGCTGGGTGACGCGGAGGCGCGTGGTGCCCACCGCCCAGGCCTCGCCCACCGCGCACGCCTGGAGATCGACGCCCTCGAGCGTCAGGTTCTCCCCGAACGTTCCGGGCGCCAGCGCCACGCCCAGCTTCTCGGACCACCACGCATAGTCTTCGGCCGCGTACGCGTACACGGCCATCGTGGGACCACCGTGCACCCGGCGGTCCGCCTGGTCGTCGCCCTCGACGTTGACGCCGGCGACCGGCACCCGGCCGGCCACGGGCTCCTTCCAGATCGCCGTCGTGACGCGGCGTCCGAACCAGTCGACGACGCGCGGGGTGCCGACGTTCACGGAGACGACGCGCCCAGGACGCCCGCCGCTCGCGTCCGACACACCGACTTCGGGTGCGGTCATCGCCACGCTCTCCTCGATCGCCAACCGCTGATCGTATTCGAGCTGGACGCGACCACCGCCGGGGGGGCCACCATCCGCGACCATGCCCGCTCGCGGCGGCCATGACTCCGACCCCCGCGACCCTTTACCGGGTCGTTGCCAAACCTTGACGGTCCCCCGGTCGATCGATGAGGCGGCGATCCGTACGGTCATCTAAGAAACGAAAAAATCCGTCGGCAGGACGGAGCGGCACATGACCAAGCGACGCACGCGCGGGCACGCATCCGCGCACGATGGGGTTGGGCGCTGTGGCGCTCGTCGCAGTACTCGCCGCCGGCTGCACTTCGTCGCACGCGAGCTCGCCGTCGACGAGCAACGAGGCGGCCATGGAGGCGCCGAGCTGGGAGCTGACGGGCAGCTACAGCCCATCGATCGACCCGGCGAACTTCGTCACGACGATCGACAATCCCTACTTCCCCCTCAGGCCGGGCACGGCCTTCCACTACAAGGGCATGAGCGAAGGCACGCCGCAGACCGACGACATGGTCGTCACCGATCGGACCAAGCAGATCCTCGGTGTCACGTGCACGGTGGTCGAGGACACGGTGTCCGAGCACGGCAAGGCCATCGAGCGGACGTTCGACTGGTACGCGCAGGACGAGCAGGGCAACGTCTGGTACATGGGCGAGGACTCCCGCGAGCTGCATCACGGTCGCCTCGTGCGCGCGAGCGACTCGTGGGAGTCGGGAGTCGACGGCGCCCAGCCGGGCATCATCATGCTCGCCAACCCCGAGGCCGGCGACGTGTACCGGCAGGAGTACTACCCGCCCGGTGAGGCGCTCGACCAAGCACACGTGCGCGGATTCGAAGCCGACGTGAACGTGCCCTTTTCCGACTTCAAGCGGGCGCTCGTCACCGAGGAGTGGAGCCCCGTGGAGCCGCAGCTGGAGCAGAAGTCCTACGTTGCGGGCATCGGCGAGGTCGAAGAACATCTGACCGAGGGCGGCAACGAGCACTTCGAACTGGTCGGTGTGTCGCGCTGACGCTTCGCACGGCGCTGGCGCACGCCGACCCGACAGCGCAGGATCGGGCGATGGACTCCGCATCTCCGGCAAGCCCGGCCGTCGGCGTCGATGCCGATGTGTTGCGGGCGGCCGCGGCGGCCGCGATGGAGTACGCGACGTCGGTCGACGACCGTCGAGTCAGCCCCGGCCCCGAGGCGTTGGCGGCGCTGGCGTCGTTCGACGAGGCACTTCCGGAGGTCGGCGCCGACCCGTTGTCCACGCTGCGCCTCCTCCACGAGGTCGGGAGCCCGGCGACCGTGGCCACCACGGGCCCGCGCTACTTCGGCTTCGTCATCGGCGCCGCCTACCCGGTGGCCCTCGGGACCTCCTGGCTGTCGAGTGCCTGGGACCAGAACGGCGCGCTTCCGGTGATGTCGCCGGTGGCGGCGAAGCTGCACGACGTAACGCGCGACTGGCTCGTCGACCTCCTCCGCCTCCCGGCGGGTACCGCCGTTGCCTTCGTGACCGGCGCGACCGTGGCGAACGCCTCGTGCCTCGCGGCGGGCCGGGATGCCCTGCTTGCCCGGCTCGGCTGGGATGCGCAGGCGGAGGGCCTCTTCGGGGCCCCCGCGTTCGACGTCGTGATCGGTGAGCGTGCCCATTCGACCGTGTCGAAGTCGCTCGGCCTCGTGGGGCTCGGGCGTCAACGGGTCACGGTCGTGCCCGCCGACGACCAGGGCCGGATGCGGGCCGACCTCCTGCCCGACCGCGACGGGCCGGTCCTGGTGTGTGGACAGGCCGGCGACGTGAACACGGGCGCGTTCGACCCCTTCGGCGAGATCGCCGATTGGGTGTCGGAGCGCTCGGGCTGGTTGCACGTCGACGGCGCGTTCGGCCTGTGGGCACTCGCGGACCCCACCCGAGCCGGCCTCGTCGCCGGGCTCGACCGCGCCGATTCATGGGCTACCGATGCGCACAAGTGGCTGAACGTCACCTACGACAGTGGTATCGCCTTCGTCCGCCAGCCCGCGGACCTCCGCCGCACGTTCGCCAGCGTGGCCGGCTACCTGCCGCCCGACGCCGGCTTCGAAGCCATGCACAACACGCCCCAGTCGTCGCAACGCGCCCGCCAGATCGAGGTCTGGTCCGTGCTGCGCACGCTGGGGCGACAGGGCGTCGCAGACCTCGTCACCGGCGCGTGCGACGCCGCGACGACGATCGCGGCGCGGCTGCGCGACGGGGGCCTGACGATCCTGAACGACGTGGTCCTGAACCAGGTGCTCGCTCGGCTGGTCGACGGGCCGACGACCGAGGCTCTCATCGCCGAGATCCAATCTGACGGCCGCATCTGGTGCGGTCCGACCCAATGGGGCGGAGCGACGGCGATGCGCATCAGCGTGTCGTCCTGGAAGACCCGCAGCGCCGACGCCACGTTCGCCGCCGACGTGATCCTCGACTGCGCCGCCCGCATCCACCCCCACCAGCGCTCGTCGGCCGGATGACGATCCAGTCGGGAACTGGTATCCAGCCGATTCTAGACTGACCCCACCATCGGGTTAGGCTGCGCGCATGTCCAGGGAGACGTCGGTGGACAACGAGGCGTTGCTCCGCCGGCACGGTCTACAGGTCACGGCCCAACGTCTGGCTGTTCTGCGGGCGGTGTCCGTCCGACCGCACAGTACCGCCGACGACCTCTACACCGTCGTAAGGTCCGAGATCGGTGCCATCTCGCGTCAAGCCGTGTACGACGCCCTCGCCGCCCTCACCGACAAGCGCCTCCTCCGGCGTATCCAGCCCGCCGGGTCGCCGGCCCGCTACGAGGATCGTGTCGGTGACAACCACCACCACCTCATCTGCCGAACCTGCCGCCGGATGGTCGACGTCGACTGTGCGGTCGGCGACGTCCCGTGCTTGACGGCGGCCGACGACTCGGGCTACGAGGTCGACGAAGCCGAGGTCATCTACTGGGGCCGGTGTCCCGAGTGCGTCGCGGCAACTTCTGTCTCGTCCGGCGGCTGAAAGGAGGCAGTGTGCGATACCAACTGAGCGACACAGCCTTGGATCCCGAGCGATCGATGTCGAGAGCAACCAGCCATCAGAAGGAAGCACCGAGAGAGGAGCAAGACCGACGTGTCTGATACCGGCAGTGAAAGCGAAAGCCCAGTAATCCCGTCGCCGACTCCCAAGGCGACCCGGCCCATGTCGAACGAGGACTGGTGGCCGAATCAGCTGAACCTGCAGGTCCTCCACCAGCACTCGCCCGTGTCCAATCCGATGGGCGAGGACTTCAACTACGCGGAAGAGTTCAAGTCCCTCGACCTCGACGCGCTGAGGCAGGACCTCATCGAGGTGATGACCACGTCGCAGGACTGGTGGCCGGCCGACTACGGCCACTACGGGCCGCTACTCATCCGGATGACGTGGCACGCCGCAGGCACGTACCGCATCGCCGACGGCCGGGGCGGTGGCGGCAGCGGCGATCAGCGCTTTGCCCCCCTCAACAGCTGGCCCGACAACGCGAGCCTCGACAAGGCGCGCCGGTTGCTCTGGCCGGTCAAGCAGAAGTACGGCCGCAAGATCTCCTGGGCGGATCTCCTGATCTTCGCCGGCAATGTCGCCTATGAGTCGATGGGGTTCAAGACATTCGGCTTCGGCTTCGGGCGAGAGGACATCTGGGAACCCGACGAGATCTTCTGGGGCCCGGAGGACACGTGGCTCGGAGACGAGCGCTACAGCGGCGACAGGGAGCTCGCCGGTCCTTTCGGCGCCGTGCAGATGGGCCTCATCTACGTGAACCCGGAGGGGCCCAACGGCAACCCGGATCCGCTGGCGGCCGCCCGGGACATCCGGGAGACCTTCCGCCGCATGGCAATGAATGACGAGGAGACGGTTGCGCTCATCATCGGCGGCCACACGGTCGGCAAGACCCATGGCGCAGCCACTGCCGAGTACATCGGTCCTGAACCCGAGGGTGCCCCCATCGAGGAGCAAGGCCTCGGCTGGAGGAACACCTTCGGGACCGGCAAGGGCTCCGACGCCGTCACCAGCGGTCTCGAGGGCGCGTGGACCAACGAGCCGACGAAGTGGGACAACGGATACCTGGACAACCTGTTCAAGTACGACTACGAGCTGACGACGAGCCCCGCCGGAGCGAACCAGTGGACTCCCAAGGATCCTGAGGCCCAGGGCACCGTGCCGGACGCTCACGATGCGTCGAAGCGGCACGCCCCGATGATGCTGACGACCGACCTAGCGCTGAGGCTGGACCCGATCTACGCCCCGATCGCGAAGCGCTTCCATGAGAACCCCGACCAGCTCGCCGAGGCGTTCGCCAAGGCGTGGTACAAGCTGTTGCACCGCGACATGGGGCCCGTTTCGCGCTACCTCGGCCCTTGGGTTCCGGAGCCGCAGCTGTGGCAGGACCCCGTCCCCGCGGTCGACCATGAGCTGATCGGGGACCAGGACATTGCTGCTCTCAAGGGCAAGATCCTCGCATCGGGACTGTCAATCTCCCAGCTGGTCTCCACCGCTTGGGCGTCGGCCGCAACCTTCCGCGGCACCGACAAGCGGGGCGGAGCCAACGGGGCGCGGGTTCGTCTTGCGCCGCAGAGGGACTGGGAGGCCAACGACCCGGCCGAACTGACCAAGGTGCTGCGGGCCCTCGAGGAGATCCAGCAGGACTTCAACAGCACACAGTCCGGCGGAACGAAGGTCTCGCTCGCAGACCTGATCGTCCTTGGCGGATGTGCGGCCGTCGAGCAGGCGGCGAAGAACGCCGGGCATGACGTCACGGTCCCGTTCGCGCCGGGGCGCACGGACGCCTCGCAGGAGCAGACCGACGTGGAGTCGTTCGCCGTGCTCGAACCGGCCGCCGACGGGTTCCGCAACTACATCCGAGCCGACGAGAAGTTGTCGCCAGAGACCCGGCTGCTGGATCGGGCCAACCTGTTGACGCTGACCGCTCCCGAGATGACGGTCCTCATCGGCGGCATGCGGGCCCTGAACGCCAACTCCGGGCAAGCCCGACACGGCGTCTTCACCGACCGGCCCGAGACGCTGACCACCGATTTCTTCGTGAACCTGCTCGACATGGGCACGGAGTGGAAGGCATCCGCCTCGACCGAGAACGTGTTCGAGGGTCACGATCGCGACACCGGCGACGTCAAGTGGACCGGCACCGCCGTCGACCTCGTCTTCGGTTCGCACTCGCAGCTCCGGGCCATCTCGGAGGTCTACGCACAGGACGACTCGAAGGAGAAGTTCGTGCGTGACTTCGTGGCGGCGTGGGACAAGGTCATGAACCTCGACCGCTTCGATCTCGCCTGATCG
>CAWDKA010000021.1:0-96160 GCA_963802845.1 uncultured Alphaproteobacteria bacterium | reverse complement strand
GACGCGATAGGAAGCTGGCTTCAATAGTTCCCGCGGTCTTTGCGCCCAGCCTCGTCGGAGACAACTTTGAGGTCAGATTTGACCATTTCGGCAACAAGCTCGGCGAACGACGTTTCGGGGCGCCAGCCTAACTTACGCTGGGCCTTGCTGGCATCACCGAGGAGGTCGTCGACTTCGGTTGGTCGGAAATAGCGTTTGTCCACCCGGACAAGCTCCTCGCCCGTTGCAGCATTGACCCCGACCTCTTCCTCGCCGGTGCCCGTCCAATCGATGCGCCGCCCCACTCCAGCAAAAGCGAATTCGGTGAACTCCCGCACCGAACGGCTCTCGCCAGTGGCCAGCACATAGTCATCGGGTTCCGGTTGCTGCAGCATGAGCCACATGCCTTTGACGAAATCGCCGGCGTGCCCCCAGTCACGCCTGGCATCGAGATTGCCGATATAGAGCTGCTTCTGCAAACCCAGCTCGATGGCTGCCACGGCGCGGGTAATCTTACGGGTGACGAAGGTTTCGCCGCGCAGAGGACCCTCGTGGTTGAACAGGATGCCATTAGAGGCATGCAGGCCGTAGGCCTCGCGGTAATTGACGGTGATCCAATAAGCATACAGCTTGGCCACGCCATAGGGCGAGCGCGGATGGAAGGGTGTGGTTTCCCGCTGCGGACGCTCAGGGGCATTCCCGTACATTTCTGACGTCGAGGCCTGATAAAATCTTGTATCCTTCGAGACGCAAGATGCGCATCGCCTCGAGCAGGCGAAGCGTACCCAAACCGTCAGCATTCGCCGTGTATTCGGGGGTCTCGAAACTCACCTGCACATGGCTCTGGGCGGCGAGGTTATAGATCTCGGTAGGTTGGGTTTCCTGCAGCAAACGAATCAGATTGGTGGGGTCGGTCAGATCCCCGTAATGCAAGAAGAACCGGGTCTCGGTTTCATGCGGATCGACATAGATGTCGTCGACACGCGCCGTGTTGAACGAGGATGAGCGTCGCTTGATGCCATGCACGACATAGCCCTTGTCGAGTAACAATCGGGCCAATAGCGAACCGTCCTGCCCCGTTACCCCCGTTATCAGTGCAACCTTCTCAGCCACGCCACTTCTTCCCCAGCGATAATAGTCAGATTTCAATCCCTCGGCTCCAATCACCGACGGAGTCAGGCTCGTGCTCAGGCCCGCAGCGCGCGAAGCCCCCTTCTTGTTGCCGCGCACGCGCTACGAACCACTGATAGGTGGTGGAAAGGCCTTCTTCCAGCCCGATCTTTGGCTGCCAGGCAAGGCTCACGAGAGTGCTGGTGTCCAGTAACTTCCGCGGTGTTCCATCGGGCTTGGAAGGGTCGGTTGAAATTTTTCCGGTAAATCCGACAATGCGGGCAATCAGGCCCGCCAGCTCAAAAATGGAAAGATCGCTACCACAGCCGACATTGACGTGCTCCTCACCCGAGTAGTGTGTCAGGAGATGCACGAGAGCGTCCGCCGCATCATCGACATGCAGAAACTCGCGCCTAGGGGTGCCAGAACCCCAAACCACCATCTCGGGCGCCCCAGTAACTTTAGCTTCATGAGCTTTGCGCATCAGCGCCGGAATCACATGGCTGGTGGTTAGGTCGAAATTGTCTCCCGGCCCGTAAAGATTGGTGGGCATGGCGGAGATAAAATCGCAACCATGCTGCCTGCGATAGGCCTGGCAGAGCTTGAGCCCTGCAATCTTGGCGACCGCATACCATTCATTAGTCGGCTCAAGCGGCCCGGTGAAGAGCGCGTCCTCTTTTATCGGTTGCGCCGCTAACTTCGGATAGATGCAGGAGGAGCCGAGAAACAACAACTTTTCGACGCCTGTCGTAGACGCTGCACCAATCACATTCAGCGCGATGGCGAGATTGTCATAAAGGAACGGCACAGGCGCACTCTCATTAGCGACGATGCCCCCGACCTTAGCGGCGGCGAGGAAAACCGCTTGCGGACGCGCGTTCCCCATCCACCTCTCGACCTGATCCTGCCGGGTCAGGTCAACTTCTTGGCGCTCCGCAACGAGAAGCGTACAGTCTTCTTGCTCAAGCCGGCGAAGCAGTGCCGATCCCACCATGCCGCGGTGACCGGCTACCCATACACGCTTACCTTTGAGGCCATAAAGCGGTTGCGGCTCAGGCATGGGGCGTCTTCGAAATCTCCCTTAACAGCGACAATACTGTAGCTAATTCTCGGGGTTTTTAATACGATCCCCAGCCAGTTGCCACAAAGGAGCTCCGCCTATTTTGCAGAATTCCAAAGCTTTTTAAATGATACGCAAGGCACGTAGGATGAGCCGGGTATCTCACACTCTCTGCGACTCTGAGCCAAGACGATCACCAAAACGAGCAGCACTACAATTAGGATGATCGATCTAATCCATTCGCGCCGGTCCATGCCTCTCCCCTCTAGCCTTGATCGGCACCCGGTAAGCGCAACGGTGCACGCGATCACCAGCCAACACAACCAGTGGCGCGGTCTTGCAGCCTTACGAAGCCAGGAATAGGCCCGTAGGCTGAAACCTTGTGGCAATTCCAGCTGATAGATCGGCAAAAGCGGGCCACGATTTGCGCCCTTGGCGAATTTAAACAGTCGAACAACTCCGCGGCGCCGCATCATTGCGCCCTTTCATCGCTCTCTGTCCGATCTCCTTCATCTTATGCTCAACGCGATCCAACCGGGGAGCTACGTCCGTCCACATCGACACCTCGACCCTCCCAAGGCCGAAGCCTAGATCGTGCTGCGCGGTGCGGTGCTGCTTGTCTGGTGCCGGGACAGTATCACACTTTGGCCGCTCTCAAGCCGGACACCGTCATCTACGAGGTGAAGGCAGGCCCTTACCATGAAGTCGACAGACAAATAGTTCGCGCCTTGGGCTCCGGCGGCAAGGAACCGTAGAGGGTCAGGATTACCTGAAAAATCTACTTCGAATCTCTAAGTTTCGCTCCGCGCCGAACGGATTTTCCCCACATGTCCCATTTTTGCCAACCCCTGCTTTGCGGTCGTCGCCGCGTTCCCAAGAAAATATCCATCCGAAAAGGAAGCAGACCGTCGGCCGTCAACCGAAGAAGGGGCGCTTGGTTAGACCGCGATGCAATAGAGAATTCAGCTGATGACCCTTCATGAGCAAACGACCGCTGGTCGCGCTGTTCGGTTTGGCGCGTTTTTGCCGCCACAAAACTAGAAACCATGTTTAGAGTTCGATGGACGCTGCCATCGCTTCCGCGCGCCTCTATTACGAAGCACAGGAAGTGGTGACAATCGCGGTCGCCATTGGAATCGCAGTCGCAATCAAAATCGCCAATGGGCAGCCCTGGGTTGCAGTAGTCACTGCCTTCGCAAGCCTATTATTCTCTTTCCCACCAATGCGCGTATTGTGGATCATGAGGAGATCGCGATCATCTCACTGTTCGCCGGACGGCCATGAAGCGGTGCCCTTGAAGTCTCGCTTTTTCAGGCGCAAAAAGGCGGCTTAGAAAGTGTTGTTACGGAGAGGGGTCGAGGGCCGCTACCTGTCTGGCAAGAAAGCTCGCCGGGATTTAACTCCCATAATTTGACACAGCCCATTCGGCAGGAGCTTCATTGGTCAGCCCATGAGGTGTTCTGTTCACGTCAACCACGCAAAATCGCCGGGTGCCGAAACTCGCCCATGCGCTCGTCGAACTAATCGCCTCCTTTCCACGATCTTCTTCTTTAGCCCCCTCGCCACGAGCGTTGCGCCACGACTGACGCCCTTCTTCTTTGCCCTCGTTAGCATCGCCTTGATCGGAGCGGCGCTGCGTCGTGAGGTTGGCTGGCGGCAACTTCTGCCACGGGGACAAGCACTTCAGGCACTCGCGGTCTGGCTGCTGCTGGCGGTCTATGTGGGACTCAACGCGACTTGGTCGGTGGAACGCGTCGACGGGTTCGGCAAGGCGGCCATGCTTGCCGGCCTGGCAATAATGTCCTTCGCGGCGGTGGCGGCGGCATTGGTTTTGGACAAGCCAATCCTGGTGCGGGCGGGGCTTTTCTTTGCGGCTGGGGCCTTTCTTGGCGGCCTCTTCATTCTGATCGAGTTGCTCACCGACGGAACTATGACCCGTACCGCAATGACCTGGGTTCCCCTTTTGCAGCCCTCGGCGGCCAAACACCTCACGGTGACGCACGGCCAGGTGACGCGAATAAACCTGTCGGAGCTGAATTCCCAACGTCGGATTGGCCATGTTCCACCTCTGGCCAGGACTACTTGCTCTGATAGGGCTTGAGGGCGCTCGACGCACCGCTGCTACAACTGTTTTCTTTGTAACACTTGCTTCTGTTATCGCCCTTTCGGAGCACGGATCGTCGCAAATGGCACTGATTGGTTCGGGTCTTGTTGTGCTAGCGGCTAGGCGCTGGCGGCCGCGAGCCGTCATCCGCGCTCTCGCCGTAGTCTGGTGCGCGGCTTTTGTGCTGGTCATTCCAGCAAGCTTCATCGCTTATCAGAGCGGACTGCATCTCGCGACGTGGCTGCCAAACTCTGCCCGGCACAGAGTCATCCTGTGGGAGTCGACTGCGGAGCAAACGCTTGCTCATCCTTTGCTCGGCGTCGGTGTGAAATCGACCGCAGCATTGACGGCACGACAAAAGGCCGCTGCTCCGCCTGACCAACCCGAAGGGTTCGTTGCTCCGCGACGCACCGCCCACCACGCCCACAACATTTTTCTGCACGCGATCTACGAGCTCGGTGTGTTGGGAGCGGTTCTGTTCGCCATCGCGGGCGCGGCCGTGGTCATGCTGATCGTTTACTTGCCGGCGGCGGCTCAGCCATTTGCCGCGGGGACCTTTGCAGCCTTCGCCTTGGTAGGCGCGTTTGCCTGGGGCATGTGGCAAACATGGTTCATGTGCGCCGCGACGTTGTTGCCACTTTATTTGCGCGTTGCGGCCACAGTTGGCGATGGCGCGCGCCAGTTCCGTGCGCTGCCGTCTCTTCCGCAAGACGGCGAATGAACGCGGTCAATCCGGTGCCGGGACGGTATCACACTTTGGCCGCTCTCAAGCCGGACACGGTCATCTACGAGGTGAAGGCAGGCCCTTACTAAAGCTTCTCCCAACCATACTCGCTGTCCGGATCTGCCGGGTAAGCACTGTCCTCACGCGTCAGGGGATTCTGTGGATCGGTCTGGTTGTGGCTCGGATACATGCAGGCTGAGGAAGAATAGAAGATGCGGCGCACGTTTCAATTCTTGCAGGCTTCCAGCATATTCAAATTGATCGAAGCCGAATTGTGCATGATGGCGGCATCGTGGTCTCCGGTGAAAATGTACCCGGCTCCACCCATGTCGGCAGCTAGCTGATAGGTCTCATCAAACCGGCAATCGACCACGCCGCGACAGTTTGCCGGTTCGCGCAAATCCGCGATAACAAAATCGTCTGCCTCAGTCTCGGAAAATTCCGGGAATTTCAGATCTACGCCTCGCACCCAAAAGCCTTCACGCTTCAGGCGCTTCACAAGATGTGACCCGATAAACCCCCCTTCACCGCAAACGAGCGCCTTTTTCATGGCCGTCTTCTCATATGCCTACACTTGGTCCATCACGGCATCTGTTATCTTACCGAAACCTTGATCTGACTAACAAGATCATCCTACTATTGGTTTGGATCTTTTTCCGTTTTCGCGACTGTGCCAACTTCAACCACGAGATGCGGGAGTGCTGTTCGTCAACCTACGGCAAGCGCCATCGCCCTCAGCAAAAGTCATCCGCGTGGTCGCCAAAGGCACAACCTTGCGTGTCGCAGCGCGTAAAGGTAGGTGGGCGCGGGTGACGGATCCCGGGACTTCAGCGAGCGGTTGGATCTATACGGGCAAGGGAAGTCCGCCGCGTACCACGAAGTCGTCAGCCCCTGCAGAACAATCTGAAGAGGCGCAACCAAAGGCGGACTTGGGAAATTCGCCACCAAAGCCAAACTCGGTCTGGCCAAGCTTTTTACGCGGAGGACTGGCAAGCGGATAAGCCGACCCATGATGATGAGCGGCACAGCCAAGCCTCCCGCCGACGGGATGGGGCTTGCTGCTGAGGAGGCGTCGCCCCTTACTTCTTTTTGGTCTGACGGGGCTTGCGCTGCTCGCCAACGCTTTCTTTGAGAGATGCGATCAGCCCGACCGACTGCCTGTGCTTCTTGAGTACATCCGCGAAAGCCTCGTCAGCGATGTCTTGAAAACTCATCCCGGCATCGCGCATAGCTGCCTGGATCGCTTGCCAAGTCTCATCATCGAACTGGACGCGCTTGCCGACCATTATCCGCGCCGTTTCCGTCTCCGGCACCGACCTCTCCACCTGGATGGTGGCGACAAGGCTGGGCGAAGCCCGACGACCTACCGGAGCCTGCGCTTGCTGATGCGGCCAGGGCAGCGAAGTCCGAGCGTATCGGCCTTTGGCGTGGAGTCGAGTATCCGCTGGCACACCTCCGAACCGTTCGGTTGCAGGGTGGAGAGCGCGATGGCCCCTGACCGCCGCCGATCAGCGAAGTCCTCTGACTGTTGCAGCATCTCGATGGGCCTGAGGCATCGTGGAACCCAACTAATCGGCCTCGCCTGATCACGCGGCATCGAGGACAGTAGCACTCAACGTGCGTACAGCCGTCAGCGGCAAACTCTTCGATGGTGGAGTGCAGGGGAGTCGTCACGCGGGATAGGTTACAGTAAAGAGGGCGCCCGCCCCGCTTCGCGGCGCAGCCTGCACTGAGGCGGGAACTAACTGCTAGGGGAAGAGATTCGACTTTAGTAGGAAGGCTTGTTGTAGGGCGTGTTGTAAGGCTCGGTGTAAGGCGCGTTGTAAGGCTCGGGGGAGGGTTCGTTGTAAGGCTCGGTGTAAGGCGCGTTGTAAGGCTCGGTGGAGGGTTCGTTGTAAGGCTCGGCGTAGGGTTCGGCGTAGGTTCGTAGGCTCTGCGTAAGGCTCGGTGTAGGGTTCGGCGTAAGGCTGGCTGTAAGGCTCCCAATACCAGTAGGGCACCCAATACCACTCCCATTTATTGCCCCGACGCCTACGGTGTCGCCGCCGACTTTGGCGGCGGCGTCTCCTTCGTTTATCCTTATCGCCTGCTTGTGCAGGTGTGGTCGCGGCGCCGACAGCGGTGGCAAGCGTAGTCACGCCAGCTATGGTTGCTAGTGAATTGATGCACCAAAACAACGCGATCACAACGGCCGCGACTGCCTGCGCGAGCTTTGATGGACGTTGCACGTCCGCACAGTCCTGAATTCGGGTGTGACTGATGTACCGACTGTTCTAACTGTCAATGAGTCTCTTTCGTTCCTGTTTGGTTTGCCACGGCTTGACCGAGTGAAGCGATCCACCGCATTCGGCGCAACGGAGCGCGCTGATAGCTGCGCGATGGACAAGTAGCGGATGCGGGGAAGGTACAAAGAGGAAAGGGAGGGCTCCCAAGTAGGGGAAGACGGCGGGTGGGAGACCCTCCTGCGTACAACTACGGCACCAGGCCACGCGACCCTTCTGGGGTTCATATCGCTAAACTGCGAACCTTGAGCGTGCTGGCCTCGAGTTTATCAAGCGGCCCCGGGTAAAGATGCCATTGGCAGCAGGAACAAAAAGAGAACCAGTCAGGATCCCTCACCCTTTTCATCTACCTGTTGCAAGAGAGACACGGCCCGCTCGGGTGGAAACCCGTACCGCTCCCCGCTGCTCTGCCGCTTTACGCAAGTGGCCTAGGTTTAATGGGCTTATTTGGCTGGTGGCGCAAACGTAAGGCTGCAACTGCTAAGTCGTCAGACCGACATTAGTTTGCGCGTAGCACCCTCCTCCATGTCGCGTTCTTAGGCTGAGACCGACCTTCCTCGAATTCGCTGGGCCTCTCGAGCACGTGTGGGCCCTCTACCAATTGCACAAAGTCAATCCGCGCGAGATGATGGGGCCAACGTCCATGGTGGGATTCCAAACGGCCTGCATTGGCGCATAGCGCGAACCCGCCATGCCGTTAACTGCGTAATCCTTACCTTGGACGGTAAGAATTACAGCGCCTGTTCCCTCGCAGCGCAGCCAGCCCTGCGACGTCCTGAATGGCCAGCGGTCGCCATATTCAGCCTGTCGGATCTTAACACCCGCCCGCGGTTGCGCTGGAAATATGGCCGAGACAATGGCGAAGCCCAGCCCAAAACAGGCAACAACAGCCACGATGAAGAGAACACTGGTCGATCGCATCCCGCAACTCCCGACCTGGGCTATGTTCGTCCATCATTTCTTTGCAAACAGTAAAAGCGCGTTCGACGGGAACAGACCCGCAGCTGAACAAGCGACAAAACTATTGGGGCTATCGCCCGTCTGTCGCGGCATCTGTCGGCTTCTTTACGGCTGCGGGCTCGCTCGCGGCTGCTGGAGGCGATGCGGGTTGTGCCGTCGCACCTGAAGCTACGTTTGGCGTCTCGTTGCGTGTGGTGTTCAGGGCCATCCCGTGGATCCGCCATCGGCCGCCCATCATCACAAAGGCAAGATCGAAATTCACTTGTTCCGGCCGCGAGGGAAAGTAGCCCGACAAGCGGAGCCGCCCGCTGGCATCGACCGAAGGCTGCCGCACGAGCTTAGCGTCGAGCACCGCTATCGGACCCAAATCGATATTGCTGATCCGCAAATCCCGAAAGATCTCAGCAAGACGCGCAGCATTATTGGTTTGCTGAAAGTCCGGTGTGCCGAGATCACGCAGTACCGTGTAATTACCGGTCGCGTTGGCGTGGTTGGCGGCTAGCAATGTGCTGCGGATGAGGATCATGAGTTGATTCGGGTGGGGTACCGCGGGCACTCCAGCACCGCTCTTGGGCGCCGCGGCGGGTGCCTTGGGTGAAGCTGGCGCGGAACTCGGCGGCGAGGACTGCTGTGCTGTTGCAACCCCAGCCGCTAACACAACAGCCACGACGGTGAATACACGCATAAACAGGATCATTGTCGGGCGAGGCTATCATCAGCCCCGGTCCCTGCTCAAACGCAATCACGCGATCCTAGACACTCACTAAAAAGGAAATGGCCCGCCGGATTGGCCAGGCGGGCCATAACCGCATCCCTCCTTGCTTTACCAGGTCCACTGCCCGCCGGCGCGGCCGCCGACTGCGTCCTCGTCGAAACCCACACCAATACCGCCGGTAAGAGCAAACCGGCTGCCATTTCCGCGCCAAACCACAGCGGTGGCGCCGCCGCCGATAGCGCTCGCGCCTTCAAAACCACCCCAGTTAAGCGACAATCCGAACTTCTCCGCTCCTGTAAGATCCGGTCCGACTGAAGACAGAGCGACCGCAACGCCCGACTCCACCCGGTCAACATCATCGCCTAACTGGTTTATTTGTCTTTGTTGGTTGTCGAGTTGATTGAAGATCTGGCCGCCGTCGGTCGCCAGATTGCCGTTGGCATCAGAGGTCACCACCTCAAGCGGACCGGATTGCCGAGCCCTACTCAGATCTGATGTAATGCCCGGCGCCGTGTAGGTATGGTTGCCTGTGCCCAGCATAAATTGATTCTCAAGCGTGGCTACCGCACCATTCCCTGCCGAGTCGGTCCCCCAGGCGACTGCCCCAGGGGCATTGGCTCCCACCACCGTGTTGGCACCGTAGGCCGCGCTGAACGAACTGCCTGCATTGATGGTATGGTTCATGCCCATGCCGGTGCTGTTGTCCGAGAGGACCGCCCCACTCGCGCCAATGGAGATATCGCCGGGCCCCGCCGCCATGGCGCCATGTCCAAGCGCCATCGAATCTGTGCCAAGCGCCTGTGTGCCCTGACCCATCGCAACGCCAAAATCTCCATTCACGAAAGAGGCTCTGCCGACGGCGATGCCATCCGGGGTAGCGTTGTTGACATTTGCCGTTTCACCGATGGCGACGCCTCCGGTCGAGCCGGTTTCGACATTTGCTTTCGAGCCGATGGCAATGCCCTGCGCAGCCTGCGCTTGGGCGCCAAAGTCATTGTCTTCGTCATCCCCGCCGATAGCAATGGCCCCGCCCCCATCGGCGTCGGACTGGGAGCCGATCGCAATGTTTCCGTCGCCAACGGTGGCACCTGCGTTGAAACCCAAAGCAGTGTTGCCATCAGTGGCTACACTGCTTCCGGCATTTGTGAAGGCGCCGACCGCTGTGTTCTCACCCCCAACGGTGACTGCGGTCAGACCCACGGCGACTGAGCTACCACCTGCTGAGGTATTCGCGTTAGTGCCGCAAGCCGTGTTAGTGGCAATACCATTGTCTTCGGCGTTGTCTGCGCCAGCAGCTGTTGGCCGGTTGACGCACTCAAATGCCGTGGCCGTATTTGGTGCCGCGAGGATCCCAGCACTGCCCAGTGCTAAAACGCTTACCCCCAAGAAAAGCAAGTGGCGAAGATCGGCCACGCCGCTACTAGTTTGCCGATTATACATGACACACCCCCTACTGCGCCTTGCCCGACTGGAGCGATACGCGCCAATCGCCAAGGCGATTGCTCAGCCCCCAGAAAATTTGAATCGGTTTTGGTGGGAAAGTAGCTTACCGCCCAAATGGCGCGAGATGCCCCGTTAGAGACGACGGTACGCATTACTAGGCCCCCACTCTAAACAGACTGACCCCATGCGAAGGGATCAGACCTGCACTTGATCACATTGTGATCCCAAATTGGTGGCAATATTGCCACACGACTGGCAATTTCATGACAGCACGAAGGAGGCCATCTCGTGCTTAGATATTTATGGAAGAGGCGCCGCTGAATAACGCCACCCCGCCAATCGAGTACGCTACTAAGCCGACCCCACCTCCCCGGTTGTTTGCCAGTGGTGCCGCACTCTCTCTGCTTGGCATAACGAGCACAGTGAATGTTCTTACGCGCGAGCTTTAGCCTCGCGTGAGATCAGGGCTGTCCCGCTAAAACCAGGCCCGCGCGCAGGAATTTTCCGCCGATGCGTCCCATCAGCCCCGCCGGCATCGGCGACCTCTTGTGCGGCGACCCTGACGTCTCAGCCTCAGTTGGTGGTGGTCAACGCGTTAAGCGTCTTTAACATCCTCTCTGCGACGTACCTGTTCCCGTTTGGCGATACGTGACAGAAATCGATATAGATATATTCCGGCTTGTCCAGCACATCGGTAAAGTCATAGAGACCCGGCTCGTCCGTCATTTTCGCCCTTATAAGCGGATACACGGCCTCATACTGCTCTTTTCCGGGGTCCTTTTTTGAAAGTGAAAGGTGATTCAGATTCGTGTCGCTGAAGAAGACAACCGGTTGAAGAACACCAATGAATTTTCCGTTGTAGGATTTCGACCAGCCTCCGCGCTACTGCCCAGTCTCCAACCAGATTGTCGGCTATCTTCTGCGCCTTAGTTGGGTTGCTGTTGCAATTGTACCCGGTTTGAGTGCGGCGTTTTTTGCGTGTGAACAGAGTGGAAGAGATGTCTTCCGCCACAGCCATAAGTGGCCTGACCATATATCGTATGTCGTACGCCGTGTTCTTTGTTTTCTCTAAAGCACTTGATATCCTCTGCTCACGAGCATGGGACCACGGAGTGAGTTCCGTCCGGCATTTATTCAGGACTTCATTCACACCGTCATAGAACACGACGATGTTCGGCCGGTGCCCGTCCTGCAAGACTTGGATGAGCAACACAAGGCTCTGATGCGCCGTGTAAGCAGTCTCGCCGAAATTCTCCACGCGGAAACCGGACAACTGAGCGAATTGCGAAGGAATAGTATTGGCGTCGTCAGCTCCTGTTCCCCACATCGCGGAGCCACCGAAAAAGTACACGGATGGTTTGGTCACATCCGTGGGCCCGACGGTGCGGCGCTGACCGTATGGACCCGTGATCGTAACTGTCCTACCTTCAAATGCCTTCCGGCGCCACTCGATATAGCTGACGTACCCAGTGTCCAGTGAGTCGTATTCCCGAAAATGCGTCAGAGCCCAGTCGATGCTGGCGTAGTTGGGAAGCCTCGCTTTCTCTGCTGCCTTCTGCTCGTCGATGGGCGGCTCGCTCGTTCCGACTATATTATGCACGCTCGTCGTGAGACAGATCGTCCAGATAACGACATTCAAAATGATGAATAGAACAAGGGCGTTGATGAAAACGAGCTTGACGGCCGGGCGCATCTAGTCCCCCTCGAACCTATTTTTGTAGTCCTCACCGAGATGATGTGGCTGCTCTTCTTTGCGCAGCATGGCGTTTCCGATGATGAGCGTATCCATCTCGGTACCCATAAAGCAGCGGAATGCATCCTCGGGCGTGCAAACTATCGGCTCGCCGCGCACGTTGAAGCTGGTATTCACCAACACAGGACAGCCGGTGCGCCGCTTGAATGCTGAAAGAAGCGCGTGGTAGCGCGGATTAGTCTCCGCGTGCACCGTTTGAATGCGAGCGGAGTAATCGACATGAGTGACTGACGGAATGTCTGAGCGTGCAACGTTAAGCTTATCAATGCCGAACAGATCGTTCTTGCTCATCGGTCATCCTGCGACGCCGGTTGCGTTTTACCTCCGCCACCAGCAGCATATACGGGCTATCAGCATCGAGTTCGAAATAGTCGGCGATATCCTCACGCAGTATTGAGGGCGCGAATGGCCGGAAGCTTTCGCGATACTTGACTTTAAGATTGAGCGTCCTCTGCATCTCGGGATTGCGAGGATCGCCAAGGATCGAACGGGCACCAAGCGCGCGTGGCCCAAATTCCATGCGTCCCTGAAACCAGCCGACGGCATGGCCTGCCTGCAGAGCGTCGCACGTACTCTCGAGGAGTTCAGGCTCGTCAATGACTGTGAATTTTGCGCCGATGTCGGCAAGGCGCGTTTCGATCTCCCTTTGGGAGAATGCGGGGCCGAGATAGGCGCCCTGCATGCCGTCGAGTGCGCCGTTCAACTGGCGCGCCCGGCCAAAGTGTTGATGGTAGGCCGCGAGCGCGGCGCCGATTGAACCTCCGGCATCGCCAGCCGCCGGCTGGATCCAAATACGTTTGAAATGCCCCTCACGCAGAATCTTCCCGTTGGCCACGCAATTGAGCGCCACGCCTCCGGCCAGACAGAGATTACTCATGTCGATAATCTTGGCAAGATTACGCGTGATCCGCAGAATGATTTCCTCGGTCACCACTTGCACCGAGGCCGCAAGATCCATTTCACGCTGTGTGAGCAGCGACTCGGGATCGCGCGGCGGTCCACCCAACAGCTCGTGAAACTTGCGCGACGTCATGGTGAGCCCCGTCGCGAAGTTGAAATAGCTCTGGTCGAGCCAAAAGGAGCCATCCGGCTTGAGATCGACGATGTTATCGAGGATTAGGTCGGCATATTTGGGCTCCCCATAAGGTGCGAGCCCCATAACCTTGTATTCGCCGGAATTGACTTTGAAGCCGGTGTAATAGGTGAAGGCGGAATAGAGCAGTCCAATGCTGTGCGGCCAGTGGATTTCCCGCAGAGTCTCGAGCTTGTTAGCGCGCCCGATCGCCAGTGAGGTCGTGGCCCATTCGCCGACACCATCCAAGGTCAGAACGAGCGCTTCCTCGAATGGGGAAGGAAAGAATGCGGACGCGGCATGGCTCTGGTGGTGTTCGGCAAAGAGGAGCTTGCCATTCAACTTACCGCTTGACGAGAAGGGCTTGAGTGCTTTTTCCAAATTCGTCTTCTGGAATAGTTTTTCCTTGATCCACAATGGCATCGCCATGCGGAACGATTGGAAGCCGCGCGGCGCATTGGCAAGATAGGTCTCCAACAGTCGCTCGAATTTGATGAGCGGTTTCTCGAAGAAGACCACGTAATCGATGCCGTCGAGATCGACCTTGCCTGCGTCGAGGCAATAGCGGATGGCATGGGCAGGAAAGCCTGCATCGTGTTTCTTGCGGGTGAACCGCTCCTCCTGCGCGGCAGCCACAACCTGTCCGTCTTGAACAAGTGCCGCCGCACTGTCATGATAGAAGGCAGAGATCCCGAGTAGGCGCATGGAGGCCATCAAAAGATCGTGTAGACAAAGGGTGCCACTGCCGAGCCTTGGGCGAGAATCAGAAGACCACCGAAGACCATCAAAACGACAATGACGGGCAACAGCCACCACTTCTTGCGGGCACCCATATAGGCAACCAGCTCACGCGCGAATGCCAACATCAGAATTTCCCTCCCGCTGCCTCAAGCGTACCCCTTTCGGCCTAAAATTGGTTCGTCATCGACCCCGCCGTGCCGCTGATTTCTCGACGATCAAGCCAATAGGTTGAGGCGGCGGGCGTCCGCCGTGATCTAAGTGGATCCCGCCAAATGCGCATGATCATGCCCGCGGGTACGAACACCAGCGCAAAAATTGCGAACATCACAACCGGGTTCACAATTCGATGCAGCAGCAAACCAAATCTGAACCAGAGAATGTTCAGCGGCTTGAGCAGACTTGGCGCGATCAGGCTCATTGCTGCTAGTCCCACCGCGATGCCGAGCGCCAGCCAGGGCACCGTGGCACTGTTGCGCCACAACAGCGCGACGATTGCCGCCACTGTGGCCAATACCAGGCCGGTCGATCGCTCCGACGGCACCCTTATCTCGCCCGTGGTATAGCTTTCGTGGAAATTTCCGGGCATTGCGCAGATACTCCGTCCCGTCATTAGTCCTACTGACCTGTTTCGCAAACTCTATAGGACTTGTCCACGATCTTATAATGTCGAGAAATCAAGCACCAGCATCGATGTGATTCGAACGAAATCTCGGCTGCCAGCCCAATTCTCGTCGGGCTTCGCTGGCATGGCGATTGCCGAGCGAGTTTGCAAGCAAGAGCGCATGGTGGCGTAAAGCTAATGGCGGATTTCTCAGGCTGCTCGAGCGCAATAAGATCCCAAGAGCAGCTACCGCAAATCGATACACGAGTTTTTTGGATCCCAGCCAACAGAGAAGATTGGCGACCGCACTAGACCGCACATGACTAGCCTCAAGCTCTGTAATCAGCTTCCGGCGCGCGCTCGGACCCATGCGGTCTCCGCTTAGCACTCATTGCAGCAGAAAAATCGCCAACGAAGGGAAGTCCGGCAATTGCCGGCACCACGTATCGGAGCGTGGCTAGAATGCCGACAAAGGCAGCTGCAGCCGGAGATAGATAAGCACTGTAGAAAAAGACAATCGCGGCATCGCGGCTGCCGATGCCCGCCAAGGTAAAGGGCAAGAGGCCAATCAAGATCGATAAGGTAGCAAAAGCCATGTTGTCCACTACCGGTACGGCCACCCCGACCGACCGAGTGAAAAACCAGAATTGCCAGAGATGGATGAACCACAACCCAAGCGACATGCCGAGCACGCCGCATGCCCAGAGTGGCCGACTCCAAAACCATTCTACCACGTCCGATAGGCTACGAGAGAAGTGCTCGACCCTCATCGCCAACCGACGCGGCATAGCACGGCAAGCTAGTGTTATCGTCCTTCTTGAGATTCGGAACGGGAAAATCAACATCGCCACTAAAACAAGCAATCCCGCCAACGGGACAGTTAATACCAGCAATACTGGATCCGAAACTCCCACATAAAGTATTGCAACGACACCCCACGTCAGCAAAGAGAACGTGTCCAGTGCCTTCTCCAAAATGGTGATAGAGAGGGCAAGGCTACCGCTTAGGCCGTGTCGATCTGTTAGAACGATCGCTTTGGCAAGGTCTCCCAGCTTTGAAGGCAGGAATAAATTAAGCGTGCTAGAGGCCAGGATCAAACGATTGGACTCACCAAAGCTGATCTTGACGTCGCGTACCAGCAGGGAAAATCGCCAGGCAGTGGCGAGCGTGAGCGGTACCAAAAGGGCCAGCCCGCTGATGAGCCACCATGGGTCAGCAGATCTTACGGCTTCCATTAGCGCTCTGACGTCTACGACGGCGTAAAGCGATACGAGCAGTGTGAGGCTGACGCAGAGTCCAATCAGCTGGCGCATCCACCGGATTCCGGTCCGAAATTGCGTTCAATCGTTAATGGCTCTCCGGCACGTAGTCCCATAAGGCGATCTTCAAGATCCAGCCAAGGTTGAAGCTGTTCGGGGCAGAAGACGCGTGCCATTACCGTTGTTGTCGATGACTGAAACCCGCCGATCCCACATGAGCGGACTCGATGCCAACCGCAGTGGGCCCTAATCTCATCGGAGACAGACCACCCCATGTTCAACGGACGAAATATCCGACGGTAGCTAAGGGGCGCCCTTGCGCGACCCGTAACAAGGATCCGCTGCAGCAGACCCCGCACAAGATTAGGATAGAAACGCCCAACCGATAGCATCAACAGCCTTAGAGCTAGATTCTTGAAAGGCGTTAAGCGGGCGTTATTCGCCCAGGCGAAGTGGCCTTCGACACTGATCTCGTCTCCGTCGAACCGGATTTTGGCACTGCGGTCGAGATGGGTGACTGCAACCCGGCCGTTATCATCGACGCGCAGAGTAGGCCCGGTGTCGGAGACGACGAGACGATCATTGCGAAATAATTTGAATACTCCACCACGGCCAAGAGCAGCGATCAAAACAACGTCGTCGCGCCTATCGATGAGCAGTCCGGCCAGCGGAAACCAATGCCTGCCCGCATCGGCTCCATGCGACTTTGGCCGTTCGAGTTGAAACGCACGAAAGGCCTGGAGCCAACTCCAGAGATGGTGACCAACTATCCGGTCGTCGGCGTAGCAAGGAGTCCGGTCCTGGGCCAGCGGCACCAGTGCTTGGTTATTAATTGTAAGCGCTTCGGGCATCCACTCCCCCGCTAACTCGAACCCATGGGGAAAAAAATTAAGCGTGGCACGGCTTGAATACTCCCCGCCAACGGTGCCGTCGGGGTGCACAAAACACGAAAAAAAGCGAATTGCCCGTGCAAGAGGCTCGCGCAAGGCGAGCTCGGGCCGCCTCCTATCTAGTTCTGCGAGAAGACCAATTGTCAAAGAGAGATAGCCAAGATCTGCCCCTCCATATTCAGAAAACCACCCTTCCTCACTTTGCCAAGACAGCAGCCGGCCCAGCCGCTGGCGCAGCAGATGTTCGAAGCGATCGCGGCCATATCGCTCTCCAAGCCGGTCGAGGCAAACGACAATCAGTGCCTCGTGGTTTGATAGGTCACCAACCTCCCGATGTCGCCCAAGCCAAAGGCCCCGTCGGATCAGCAATTGGTCGATGGTTGCATCTGTCTCCAATCCAAGAATATTTATCGCCTCAAGGAAGGCGTAGAGCGAGAAGGCGGCTGCACCCGTAGCCTGCTCAAAGGGATAATAATCATCGCACGAGCCGTTTCTATGGGCAAAACGCGCCGCAAAGTGAATTCCCGCTTCTACCCAAGAACGTATGGCCGAAGAGTGGAAATAGGAGTTATCCGCCCGATCGATTGACCAGGCGAGCGCGAGCGGCAGCACAAACTCCTGCGACATACCGCAGGGAAAATCTGTGATCCGATAGTGCCAATAGCTGCGATCGAAGCAACCAAAGGTTGGACTAACAGGGGTACGATCCAGAAGCGTCAATAGTTTCGGGATTTCGGCGAGGGCGCGCCGCAAGAGTGCCTCGCGCAACACCTCAGGCGGCACTGCGCTTCTCAGCCCGATTCCTATCGGGGTGCGTACCGAGGCGGTCACAGCGGAGTTGATATTGGGTGTCCTCAAGGAGACGCCGATTGATACCCATGAGCTCTCCAAGCAACGCGCAGAGCCAAAACAGAGCTCCAAGAATGAGCATTACAGCGGCGGCGATCAAACTGGGTACATGACTGCGCTCGGTGCCAACAGCCAAGTAAAGAAACAACCAACGCGTGGTGAGTAAGAAACCTGCCGCTAAAGGCACTGCGCCCAGCGCAAAAAAGACTCGCCCGGGCCGATATACGAGAAGCGACCGCAGAATTGAAATTACCGATTTCATCAGATAGCCTGGAAGACTTTTGATGAGCCGCGAAGGCCGTGTTGCAGGATTTACACTGATCGGCACGGAGACAACCGGGATTCCCAAACGCCCTGCTTGGATAATAGATTCGAGTGTGTAAGTGTAGCCGTCGAAAATATTGAGCCGCAGCGCGGCCTGCCGCGAAATGGCACGGAAGCCGCTCGTAGCATCTTGCACGTCCGTGTTGGAGGTGAACCGTACTACCCAACTTCCCACACGCTGCAAGATTTTTTTCACGGGAGAGAAATGCTCGATTGTGGTGATCGGCCGCGCTCCGACTACTAATTCCGCTCTACGATCGAGGATTGGCGCCACGAGATTGGCGATGTCACGAGCGTCGTACTGATTGTCTGCGTCGGTATTAACTATGATATCAGCGTCTTCCTCGAGCGCCCGTTCGATTCCAACGACGAACGCGTGGGCGAGACCTTGATTGTGCGCAAGATCAACAATGTGATCTACCCCGTGCTGGCGGGCCACCTCCAAGGTGTTGTCGGTGCTTCCGTCGTTGACAACGAGCCACTCAACCTTATTGAAACCTGGTATGGCGCGCGGAAGGGCCTTGAGAGTCTCCGGCAAGGTAGCTTCTTCGTTGAAGCAAGGAATCTGGATTATAAGCCTCATCAAACGACCCCTCGGCTTTTTATGATCACAGTCTGCGTAGCCTTCCACTGGCTAATTGGTTGCAACGCCA
Source organism: uncultured Alphaproteobacteria bacterium (assembly GCA_963802845.1). Lineage (GTDB taxonomy): Bacteria > Pseudomonadota > Alphaproteobacteria > Rhizobiales > Methyloligellaceae > Methyloceanibacter. Next base: position 77,641 of record CAWDKA010000021.1, on the reverse strand, counting down.
GTTCAATGATGCAAATCACTCCCTACCATGAACTAGCACTCCGACCTTTTTATCATGGTCCAAGGTCGCAGCCGAGTGCCTCTTTCACGCTGCGCTGGCAGGCCCGAGTAATCGTGGATTGCATAAAATGCTGGTCTTAATTTGGCTTCAGTTTGGAGCTCAGTTAGAGTGGTATACAGCATGTCTGCGGGGGATTAATGCTTAGCTCTTCTTCTCGCTACCTGCCCGCTAGGAAGACTTCACAAACTGCACAAGTCCCACCTGACTCTGAATCATCACAGTCACGTTTCGCTTCCTGGAGCGCGGCCGCCTTAGTCCTTATCGTGCTCGCCGCGGCGATTTTAACAATCCTTCTGAACCATCGACTTACGGACTCGCCGAATACTAAAGATGGGTACCAGAACTTGAAGGGGGCGTATAACCTCGCACATCATGGCATCCTCTCTTTGAGTGAGGAGAGTCTCAGACCCTCTAACCACCGAGAACCGTTGCCGATCTTTACCCTTGCCCTCTATCTGCGTCTGCATCCCCAGCTGTCAGACCTCAGTCTAAATGCAGTAAACCAGGGCCCGGCGGTTATCACCGTAAAGCAGCATAATTTGCTTTGGGTCTTCCTCTGTCTGTTGGGAGTGGGACTCCTGGTGTTGTCTTCCGTGAAGCAGCGGTGGATCGGCGAACTCGCCGCTATTAGCGCCGTTTGCCTTACCTATTTAGTTTTTCTGCAGCACAACAAAATTGTAGATCGAACGTATACGGAGATCGAGGCTGCGGCTTTGGCGGTATGGCTCTCACTCTGCATCATTCAAGCTTTAAAGTCGGGGCGCTGGTACTGGTTTTTAACCTCCGGGTTGTTGCTTGGTGCACTATCTTTAACCAAGGCATCTTTTCTGTATGTTGGCGTGGGAATGATTTTGGTGCTGCTCGTCGTCTTCGGCTTGTGGCGACCGTTATGGCCACGGCGGCAAGCATTGATGCTCGTTGCGCTGCTGTTTAGTGCAATGTCGTTAGTCGTCCTGCCGTGGATGTTGCGCAACTTCATCGAGTTCGGCTCATTCCAGATAACGGATCGTGGCGGGGAAGTTCTAATGATTCGGGCCAATTATAACGGTATGAATGAAGACGAGTATTTCGGCGCATTCTATCATCTAACAAAGTCGCCGCTTTTAAAGCAACTCATCGGCAACTATTTCGGCTTTTCCCAAAAGGACCTCGAAGCGGGCGGACGTTTGCAGCGGCTCAATCGGGACGGGTCGGCAAGCTTTGCGGCCAACGATAAGGCAGCCGAGGAGGCCGGCAACCCGGAACGGGCCGTGTCTTTCTACCGGGCTGCTAGGGCCGAAAAGACCCGTCTTACCAATTATTATGCCAATCAGGGTGCGAAAAGCCCCAGGCATAGAGCTGATCGAGAGCTTCAAAGTAAGGCTCTCGGCGTGTTCTTGGCACAGCCGAGCCAGCATCTTAAGACGAGTGTTTTGTTCATGTGGGCCGGCATTGTGGGTTATAGTTTAATTACTGCGCTCATTTTTCCGTTCGTATGGGTGCTGGCTCTGGGGGGAATTCTCCGAAAAAACGCGATAATGATAGGCCTTTCGTTATTGCCTGTTGGGGCCTTTACGTTTTTTAGCCTCACCTCCCATTTCTTTCCGCGTCTTTCAGCTCCACTGATACCTAATCTCATTGCAATTTTGACCGTCCTCTGCGCATGGATTTTGCTTTGGCTCACCCAACGTTTTCGAGTGAGAAAACGGTTCAGGCACCCGTCTTGTGCTTAATGGACATGTTTTGTCGTCCGTGAACAATGGCGTTTTTAGGCAGCGCGAGGGTGCGCGGGCTCGCTGAACGCGATCAGCAACTTCGCCAGAGAGCTGAGCCTGGCGCACCGCGTGCTTACGCAGGACCAGCACCAACGCGGCCGCCAAGGTTTTTTGCACCAACAGCGGGGTCGAAGAGCTGAGCCTGGCGCACCGCGTGCTTACGCAGGACCGGCACGATCGCGGCCGCCAAGGTAGGTTTTTGCACCAACAGCGGGGTCAACTGCTCGCGCGGGCCTACGCGCGGAGCTTCAGCGAGATATAGACCGGGCGGAAGAAGTTGGCATCGCGGTTGATTGAATGATTCACTTGCTCCGAAGCGATTCGGAGGGCGGTGATGCGGGGCGGGGACGAGCGGTCGGGCGAGCTGTTCAGCTATGTCGATCTGGAGGAGCGGGTTCGGGCGGATCATCCGCTGCGGGCGATCCGGGCGATCGTGAACGAGGCGCTGGCGGCGCTGGAGCGGGAGTTCTCGGCGCTCTATGCGCCGATCGGGCGGCCGTCGATTCCGCCGGAGAAGCTGCTGCGGGCGATGCTGCTGCAGGCGTTCTATTCGATCCGCTCGGAGCGGCAGCTGATGGAGCGGCTGGAATACGACCTGCTGTTCCGCTGGTTTGTCGGGATCGGCATCGACGATGCGGCCTGGGACCATTCGGGCTTCTCGAAGAACCGCGACCGGCTGCTTGGAAGGGGACATCGCGGCGAAGTTCCTGGCCGCGGTGCTGGCGCAGCCGCGGGTGAAGCGGCTCCTGTCGACGCGATCACTTCTCGGTCGACGGGACGCTGATCGAGGCGTGGGCGTCGATGAAGAGCTTCAGGCCGAAGGACGGGTCGGACGAGCCGCCGGCCGGCGGCGGGCGCAATGGCGAGGCCGACTTCCATGGCAAGAAGCGGTCGAACGAGACCCACGCCTCGACCACCGATCCGGATGCCCGGCTCTACCGCAAGGGGCCGGGCAAGGAGGCGAAGCTCTGCTTCATCGGCCACGGGCTGATGGAGAACCGCTCGGGGCTTCTCGTCGATGCCTGCCTGACGCGAAGCCGACGGGCATGCCGAGCGGGTGGCGGCGCTTCACATGATCGAGCCGCACGCCGACCGGCCGCGGCCGATCACGCTCGGCGGCGACAAGGGCTTCGACACGGCCGACTTCGTCAACGAACTGCGCTCGATGAAGGTGACGCCGCATGTCGCGCAGAACACCAGCCAGCGACGCTCGGCGATCGACGGCGCGCACCACGCGGCATGGCGGCTATGCCGTCAGCCAGCGCATCCGCAAGCGCATCGAGGAGGCCTTCGGCTGGATCAAGACTGTGGCCGGTCAGGAGAAGACCAGGTTCCGCGGGATCGGCCGCGTCGGCTTCGCCTTCACCTTCGCCGCCGCGGCCTACAATCTCGTGCGCCTGCCCAAGCTCCTCGCCGAGGCGCCAGCATGACCGTCATCGACAATCCCCCTCTCATCGGCAGGGGGCGCTTCGTCCAGTTAAGTCAGCGGCACCGGGATCGTCCGAACCGGGCTCATTTCCTTCAGCAAATTCGCCCACAATCTCGGCACCGAACTCCTTCTCAAGGCCCTGCTAGGTCCCGTCCCCCCCACAAGAGCCTTTTCGGAGAACGAGCTCTCAAACTGGCTGTGCCTGGGCGAACTGAGCTAAACGGGTCGCCTTTCGGAGTTGAATGAAACGCCCTTACCCCCACCGTCCCAATATCAATCGCCACTTTCTGCAGTATACTCAACTTATTTCGCCAACTCTCGTCGAGCCGAATTGTGCTGTCGAGGCGGCGTCGTATTCGATTCCCGCCAACATGATGCTTCGGCTGCGAAGCCCAGGAGAGTTGACCCACCTCAAAATCGAGACCCAATTGAGCGAGCACAGGTTCTAGCACTTCTCTCGGACACCTGACTAATTCTTCATATTGCACAGTCGAATGAGGTTTGTTTTTCAGCGTAGCCCTTATAAGTCTAGTGGTTTTAACATATCGAGCAATATGTTTTATAGTACCGGTGTTTTTTCGAAGCATTGAACAGACTTGCCCTTTGGGCTCACGGATAATATGAATAGGAAATATATCTATATTTGGGTTATTCATTAATAGTTTTAACCTTGTTATATTTTTTGAAGAATCAACGATGGCCGATTTTCCGCTGACAGCCAGCACTGCGTTATACAGGTTAAGGTTGTCTCTCTGGAAAGTTACAGTCTCTTTGTAGTTTGTCACATTCAGATCTGCGAGACCAAGACCCGTGACAGTCTGTAGGTGTCTATTTACCGCTGCCCAAAACGGACATTCCAACAGGGAGGGGGCACCACACGAACACTGCTTATACTTCTTTTTCGGTGAATTCGTAACAGACAGTTTTCGCGTTAGTTGTTTCAACTCTCCCACGGAAATCATCTCCGAATGTGCATTCAGAATTAAGTCAAGTAGAGTGGATCCGCTGTGACTTAACCCAGTTATGTATGCAACTTTCGTTCGAGTGTTTGGACTAGCGCTGCTCAAAATTCCTCCTCGATCTCTTCTAACGATCCTATCTTATGCGACGGTTTTGCGCGTCGGCTAACAAGCGCTTTGACAGCGGCCTCGCATTCCTCCGTACCCAACTCGTGGAACGACTTTAGGACACCTTCCTTGACTGTGGCGACGTAGGTTTCGCCCCATTGTCCCACTTTGGCGGTCTCGCGATGGATAAGGATTGTCACCTTGTCTTTAAGAGCCGCAGTCAGCCTGTCCGGTGCAATTTCCTCTCCAGCTAGCTCACGTGTCTCGATTAGCACTACTCCCGCATCCGTTGCCACCGTATCGAGACTGATAGGAGCTGTAAGAAGCACTGACCCCAGGGGTGCTTGTGATGCTTGTATGGTCGCGAGCAAAAACGCAAACTTCAAATCGACACCCGGATCATCGCTAAGAACGGCGACTTTGTCCCCACACCGCACTTGGATAAGACGAGCATTCTCAAGCGTGCCGAGCGTGACGCTATCGCCTGCGTGCGGGGTGCCGAGAGAAATCCGATCGAGACGGGCGGCGTCGCGCATGAAGAGGAAATAGCGAACAATCGGCGGGTAAGTTCGGCTCAACTTGGCAACGGCCGTCACAGCTTGAGCGCCCCCCGATAAGGTTATCCGCAGGGCGCCAGCGTAGGCAATTATCAATGCCCAATCAGTATTTCCCGCCATTCCTTGCAAAGCCAAATAAAGAATCGCGAGTGCCAAAACTACCGTAGCGCCGATCTGTAGCGCTAACGCGAGCTCGTTCATTATTCTTCGTCTTCCCATGAGGCCGCTCGCGACCTCCGCCGCACTCGACAACTTGACGTTTAGGGACCCGGCGTGGGCCACTCTCAAGGCTGCGATTTCCCCACGGAGTTTTATATTAGACTTTTTGCGCGTTCTGAAAGTTCTGCACCGCACGAAGCGTTATCGGATACACCAGCGCTACCCAAAAAAGGGCGGCAAGGGCCATCAAAAAGGTGAGTCGGAAATCCCCAGGTATAACAGAATTACCGCCGCACCCAAGCTACCTATAATTGGGGGGATTGCGTAGAAACAAATCAACGCAACCATGGCGCTAGCGGTCAAGCCGCCGCGAATGGCCGGCTCCCCGTATCTAAACAGGAGTTCGCTGGCAAGCGGCGCTCTGGGGTCTGGCAAACGCAGCGAGTAACTGACGAGAGCTTCCAAATTTTTCGCAACACGACCTTCAAGAACTTTGAGTGTCAGATGTCGCAGAAAAAACAGCGTGAGGGAACTGGCAACGAAACATAGCGTCGCAAGTGCGACTGCTGCCCAAAGAACAAGCGGCTCCGTGCGGACATGGAGGTCAATCCCCATCTGCGGGAAGCCTATGCTGCCGTCTGTTTGCAGTTTCTGCGTGTAGCTGTACAGGATGAAAACAGCCGCCGCTTGCGTTGCCAAATAGAGCGCACTCAACACGGCGACGACTGTCAGCCTTACAGCCGAACCGCGCCAAAATTCTCGGAGGAGCCATCCCACAAGGGTGAAATAGTTGACTCCCTGCGTGGCAAATCGTGCAAACACTGGCCTTGAGTTTGCCGTCGAACGAGGGAGGGCAATGGCTATCATTTAGGACCGACCCGACGCGCTTCATTCTCGGCACTCAAAATAACACCACCCCTCAGGAAAAAGCGAGTGCGACATAGGGGTCCCTTCGAAGAGCGCCAAACGGAGCGGGGCAGCTTGGCAAAGTCTACTAAGTCCTCGCGCAACGGAGCTGGTCCGCGCTCAAATTAGGCTCGCCAAAAGGCCCAGCCACCGTTTGCTGACAATTCCGACATCATACCGCGACACGGCCAGCTTAGCGCGTTGCGCGTACGCGGTTCGTAGTTCGTCGCTGGCCATCATTCGATTTAAGGCGCCTGTCATGCTGACAATGTCCCCCACGGGGACTAACAGACCGTAGGTTCCGTTGCCTAAAATCTCGACCGTTCCACCAGGGCAGGCCGTTGCGATCACCGGTAGCCCCCAAGCAAGCGCCTCGAGTAACGCGTTTGGGAAACCTTCGAAGCGCGATGGTAAAACAAACAGGCTGGCGGATGCGAACGCCTCACTAAGGTCCTTGCGCACCCCAGGCAAAACCACTTTGCCTGATAACGAAAGTTGCCTTATTGCACGTTCAAGAATAGCGCGCTCTGGCCCTTCGCCGTGGATCACCAAATGCCAGTTTGGATAGGATGGCGCCAGGATCGAAAAGCTTTGGAGCAGTAGATCGAAACCTTTCTGCTTGCTGAGACGTCCGACTGCCAATAAACAGTGTGAGAGTGATCTTGGCTCGGTAGGTCCGCTATCTCCGGCCGACCTGTCAACAAGGACCACGGGATTGGGAATGATATGTATAGGCACCGAGAAGCGTTGCCGGGCCCACAACGCAACTGCCTCCGTCTGAACAACCAACGCCGCAGCCCAGTGATAGGTGAGATGTCGCGCGAACCTATGCAATGGAACAAGGTCTGGGCGATCAGGCTGATTGCGCTCTGAGATGACGACGGGGATCGTCAAGCCCCGGCTCGCCCATAACGCTATGACATTGGCATCGATTGTGAACGCCACAACTACATCTGGCCGGAGGTCTCGCAATAAGGACCGAAGACGGAACACACGGCGGACATTCGTCGCCAGCCTGTGAAACATTCCCCTTGATCGGTTGACCAGGCCTAGCTGTCTGACCGAGACGCTGCCATGCAGATTGTAAAACGGCTCCTGCTGGGGATCTTCAAAACTAATCAGGGTGACGCCGTGCGCATGCTCAGCCCAGGAACTGGTTAGGAGGGAGGCTACGCGCTCGGCCCCGCCTGGGCCAAGTGTTGGAACAAGGAATGCGATCCGCATCGCATCACGCTAGAAATGCCGGCCCAGGGATACAAAGGCAATCGACACCAAGTTCGAGCTTCCACAGTAATGGATCGTCTGCGCTGCGCGAGCCATGACATACGCTAGCCGTCTGCCTACATTGACGTGGGCACCCTTCCTCGCGCTACCCTTCGCTTAGCATGTTGGAAATGCCGCTGAAAGCATTAGTTAAGTCCTTATCAGTCCTAAACCGACTATCTGGTCGGAAGTAAATAGCCGCAGCAATTGTTCTGTCTCCCCGCGCAAGATTTAGTCTCGTCGAGCTCACAATGCAGATTTGCTTGTCACCGACAACGGTGATAACAGACCACTTATAGGCCGAGCCAAAGAATGCGATTTTCTTAGGCCAAGTACAAATCGGAATACCGCTTCGTACTTTCTCGCGATCGAAACGAGGTCGTGATGACTTTCCGCGAACGCCCGGCCCGCCGAACTCAACCGCGCCCGGAGTTCCTGGGCCTGTCTCAATTCAATCAATGCTGCGGCAAATGCGTCGGTGCTACGGTCTGAAATTATAATTTCGTGGCGATCGCGCAGCTTTGCGGCATGATAACCCGCATGGATTGTCGTAATCACCGGTATGCCGAGCGCTAAACTCTCCATGATAACGTTCGACGAACCTTCTTTGCCAGGGCCAACGGGATGCACCAGCACATCGATCTGCGAATAAAATTCGCAGAGCATCCTGTCGTGAGGAATTTGTTGCATACCTCTCCCCACGGCCACGAGCTCGACGCCCGCAGCCTCACATGCCGCTTCCGCAATACTGAGGCCCTTCACTTCTCGTTGTGAGACCGTCTTAAGCGAAGCTGCTAACCCAGCGCGAAATGGACGATGAGGGGTGGGGGACAGTACCCTTGGGTGCCAAACCTCCAAATCCAGTCCGTTTGGGATCAAAAAACGTTAGGATGAAAGTCAGCGGCCAGTGCTTTCAATTCAGGCGAGAGCACGATGATTGCGGCGACGTCAGCGAAAGCCGTCTTCAGACGGTCCGAATCTCCGCCTATTTGCATAAGAGGCTTCGATCCGCCTATACGAACAATGCTTAGGCCCGACACGTTCGCGCGATGCCGGAGGTGAACAAGAATGTCGAAGCATAACTTCAAATCAAACTGATTCCGCCGGCCCGCATCACCAAAAAAATGATCGAACCTCGAAAGTTTGGATGCAATGCGCTTACTGTTAATCCCGTAAGCCCAATCGACAAGCTTATCCTCGTAGAGCCAACATACGGAAGGATATTTCTCAACAACTAAGTTTCTGTGCGCTTCACGCTCTTGAGTTTTTTTGTTGCTAACGGAAAATCGCGCTTCTGTTTCGTCGTTCATTGCGAGCAGGCCGAGGACGCGTTCTGCTCGCTTTGTCCAGGTGAATTTCTCATCAAAAGCTTTCTTTGCCGATCGTCCAAGAGTTTCCCGTAACTCCGGATTCGGCACCCAATGATTTAAGCGTGGCTACCCAGGCCTCTATATTATCTGGATCGACCAACATAGCAGTCTCTCCTGTCACTAGGACCTCACGCATGGCAGGCACGTCAGAAGTAACAATGGGTTTTGCGTTTGCCATGTACTCAAAAATCTTCAAAGGGGACATCCATCTTCCAATATCGAGCGTGTTGCCCCGAGCAAAAACTCTCCACTGGAATGGCGCGATGGTAACATCGACAGCCCTCAAAAAAGCTGGCACCTCGGCATGGGGATGGTGGCCATAGAACACAATGTTTTTGGGTAGAGTGCGCCGTTTCTTCCAACGACAGATGTCCTCTGGGTCCCCTCCCAATACATGAAAGGCGCAAGTTGGGATTCGTGCAGCGATCTCAATGATAAGTTCGAGCCCCTTCCCAGGGTAGAGATGCCCTACGTACCCGACATGCAATGTGGCTTTCTCTTTGCCGCGAAGCTCGAAGACCCGACCATCTGTTTTTGGAGGATCAGCAGCGTCTGGAATGACCCAAACTCTGTCCCCAAGTTCTGGAATTTGTCCAATAATCTCATTATATAAGGCGTGAGTAATTACGATCAGCCCGCGAAAGGCTGACAGTCTGGATAGCTCTCTCACAAATGGTAGCATACTAGCTGGTGGAGCATGCAATTCGAGCAGCGTGTCAATTCCTAAAAGTGCGGCGAAGTATGCTGCCTTCGCCGATCGAGTAATCAGGTGAGTTGATGAAGAGCCAGCAGCCGCAAGCACCTTTTTGAGATTGGTTTCTGTATGACCTCTCCCGGACTCGACACGAACATAATTAAACGGGTCCGACACATCGAAGTCTCTAAACAGCGACGCTTTAGCAACCGGCGCGACGTCTAAAGATCCGTCAGCAAAAAGCGTCACATCCACCCCGTTTCGGCGTAAGGCGGAGCACATTTTGAGAATATGGACGCAATTCGCAGCCGCACTTGGCATCGGCGAATTTGCTATGTAAGCTAATTTCATGCTCCTCGATGACGGCGTGGGGGCGCCGATTGACGAAGGACCAAAAAGAGCATCTCTGAACAGCGCTCTTACGCGCTCCGCAGCGAACTCGTCCTTGGAGGCTATCAAGTCAATCGCTTCCAGTATATCGTCGATGACATCCGGAAACGTCGTCTTAGCTTCGATTAAACTATCTCGTATCACCTCTGATAGTTTATCGGTCCCTTTTGTCGTCTGACCGCTATTGGCAAGCATCATCGCCTGGTGAACTTTGACTGAGCCGCCGCGCATGCAGGTGACCAAAAACGCTCGCCAACGGCCACTCCTATGGGGCCATTTGGCGGCCACTGCCCGCTCGATCCGCGCAACAACAGGCCGAGCGTGGCGATTTTCACGGCAAAGCGGATAATGCGAGCGATTCCCCCGCGGACCGCCATGGCGAGCCCCCCTATTGCTTTCCTACCAGGCCACACCTACGTGTCATCTTCCCCCCGCGACACGTTTGCTACTTGTGGGCTTCCATTCCGGGTTGCCTACCAAATCAAACTTTATTCAGGCAGATCCTTGGCATACCCAAATGTCATGAAATCCTCGTCGTAAATTTTTTCAACAAGGTATTTTTCCCGGCCCCCAAATATAACAGGCTCGACGTAAGATCCTTGCTTATATACCCCAAGAGGGGGTAGTTTGATTTTGAGTAACGATTGTAAGGTTTCAAAGTCTTTTTCAATCTCCTCGACTTTCCCTATAAAATTCATAGTGATGCCGTCTAGCCACCTAACCTGCGGGTTGCACTGGCTTAGATTTCTTACATTATAAAGTCCGACTTTATCGTAAAAACCGGTATTTAGAAGTTCCAGAAAATCTAGAAATGCTGGCTTTCTATTGTACGTACCAATATATCTCTGAATATAGAAGTATAACGAAATAGCCCTTTTATACGGGTTCCTTACAAAGGTAAATTTCAGAGAATTACGGTCAAATTTATGATCAACATACCCACCCTCCAACAGCATGTGATAGCTGAGATGCGCGAATGTTACTAGGCCTTTGGCTGGAAATGCATGCTTCGCCAGTTCAATCGTTTTCAGCTTTGCGCAGCCGGCCGATCGTAACGCATTATAGATCGTCGTTCCTGCGGTTTTCGGGATCCAAATGAAAACCGCATTAGGGATGTTAGCTAAATTTATCTTACTATCCACGTTCGCGCCAAAGCCTTCTTGGCGCACTTTCTCGTAGAACACTGCCGGTAACTTGGCTGCGTAGTCATCTAGAACTTCCTGTAGGCGCTTGGCCGCGCGTGGCCAGTCCGGTTGGATCATTGCTGCCTGAAGGCATGTATCCCCGGACTCGCAATGGGCCAACTTATCAACACCCTTGTTCGTGCCTCATCTCCCGCAAAGTCTAATATAGACTGGCAGCGTGCGATGGTGGTTTGCCAGTCTCTACGGCTAAAAGCGATTTCAGCCTCCTCAACTGCAAGCCCGACATCTTCCGGAAATTGTGCTCTGCCACGCCGGACGATTGTTTCGGCTTCGACTTGTTTGCCCAAGTTGCGATAAGAAGTACCGCTCACTTCAAAAAGAGATGCCGGGGCTCGTTGGCCGAGACAATCAAAGGCGCGTTGGGCGCGTGCTAGAACCTCTGGCCAGTCCTTCCGGAATATAGGGACTCTCAGCAAACTCCCTCTGCAACGCTGTATCTTTAGGGTGCTTATCTTTGCCTTCGCGCAAAATTGTTTCGGCGGCATCAAGACGTCCCAGTTTCCGGTGGGCAGTGCTGTTTATTAGGTAAAGGAAAGGAGGGGCCTGGTCGCCGAAAACCTCGAGTGCGCACTGGGAGCGCTCAAGAGCCTCTGTCCAGTCCTTTCGGAGCATGGCGATTCTGGCAAATTCATTGATCAGGTCGCCGTTGGTAGGATACTTTAGGGTGGCTTCGCGCAGAATTGCATCTGCCGCACCAAGATTGCCGCCTTCGCGTTGGGCCTCAGCCAACTGCAGGTAATTCTCCGCCGTCGCTGCTTTATGAGATACCATCTTGCTACGGGCAGCGACGCTTTTCCAAGCGCGTCTCGCTTGCAGGAGGGCAACGTCGAACTTGCTCTCGTTAGATCGAAGTTTCGTCAAAAAAGCGCTCCTCCTTCACAGGCGGCGCTACTCCTGCGCCGCACCGTCATAGACCTGAGACCCCGCCTTTAGGGACTGATACGTACTCCATGACCGTCGTAGACCCCGGTGGCTGGGTGCTGGTTGCCCGTCAATCGCGCGAAGCGTGCAAGTAGCGTGTTGACTTCCTGCCCTATGATTTTTTGTTTTTGGCTAGGCAATGAGCGGCAATCCTCGGCGCGAGTCTCTAGTGTTGCGCCAAGCTTCTCCAATCCGTCGGCCAAATTGACATGCGCGACCCCTTCCTGGAAGCCGTGGAATTGCTTCGCAAGGATGCCCTCGACAACTGACGTGGCAGCTGTTCTGGCACCATCCCTCCAATGGAACCTGAGCCACTCAGCCAAGTGATCGACGTTGTCTATGGACCCTGTAATGCGGCCAGGTAGCGTTGGATCCAGTTCGCTTGTGGCAGCCTTGGCCGGATGAAACTCGACCACCGGTCGATCGAGCAGAAATGCTTCAATTCCCGTAGTGCATGCGTTATGCACGACGCACCGCGCAGCAGCCAGCCATGGAATCGCAGGTCCGTCGAGGACGACCTCCACATTGTCCCTGCTTCCGAAGAGGCCCCGCCAATAGTTAACATCCTCGCGCGGCTTTGGTCGCAACACGAATTTCATGTCGGGCAATCGCTCGGTCAGGCGCACGAGATCCTGGCTGTACCGCTTGAACACCATCTCCATCCCGGTCAGCCAGCGATCGAAGGATTTCGCCGCTTCACCGGAACTCTTCTCCTTCTTCCTGGCGACGTTCTCATCAAACGATCGCTTGAAATGATTCACCAAAGAGAATCTGGTCGTGATCAACACGCGATCGCCATAGGTTCGTTTTATATCGGCAACCCGCTCGTCCCAGATCCCTCGAAAGCGGGGGTGTAACAAGTCGAAGCGCGGATTACCTGTAATTATGTAGTGCTGGTTCGAAGAAAGCAGATGCGCGAACACCTTTCGATGGTTCTCTCCCCAGAAGCAAACGAGATCCACAAGCCCCAGCGTCTTGGCAAATACGCGTCTTGACAGAAAATTTTCCGGATCGCCGTCAAGGATTGCCTCTTGACCGAGCACGGCGATCTTGTGGCCGACCGACCGAAACCACTGATACGTGTCAAAGCAGCTCTTGCTCAGCGACTTGGCAAGAACTACGGCGGGGGAAAAGAGAGTTGGGTTCTGGTGGAATGTGGCCTTGTCCGCGAGCCAGACGCTATGTCCGCGCCTGACCAACTCCGTACCGAGGAGCACCTGCGCGGGGAGCTCTCGTTCCAGCACTTCGACCAAGATCACAAACCTCGCCGGCCGCATTATTAATCCCTCCCTCTAGCACGACGTTTTAAGTTTGCGGGCTAGCCCCGTCTCTTTGCGAATTGATGATGTAACCGCGGCGAAATAGTCGCCGGTAAACCCAAGACGGCGAAGATTCGCCCATTGCGCGGCGACGATACGATCCCGTTCTTGCTTGTCGCCGGCGATCCGTTCGACAACTGACCGAAGCTCAGAGGCCGTAAACGCCTCAAGTACGACCAATCCCTGTTTACGAAAGGAATTGTGCTTAAGCGCCACTCTCGACGCAAGAGGTGTGAGCCATATCACAGGAACGCCCAAAAAATAGGCCTGGATTACGGCTGTCGAGCGCACAGTGATGACTGCTTGGGATTGGCAGATATCGTTCACGAGATCAATCTCTTTGGCATCGGAGAGGCGCTCTGGAGCTAACCATCCGAACAGCTCTGACTGTGTCTTTTGATCCATGCGCGGATGCGTGCGCACACGCAGTCGCAAGGAAAAGGCTTCTTTAAACGCCTCGCGCAACACGGGGGCAGCCGCCGGCTCAAGCACCGTGCCACCGAGATAAAGGACGCAAGGAGGTTCAGAAGACGTTGTTTCCGATTCGGACCGGAGCCTGTTCAATCGCTCCGGATAGCCGGCAACGATGACGTTGACATCCCCCCGCAGGCGGCGGAACTGGTCTGCGGAATAATCGGAATATGTCAGAACCAGATCGAAATCACCGCGACAAAGCGAAAAGAGGCGCCCAGGCTTAAGATTAGATCTCCTGATATGGGATCAACACTGTTTTGATGCCAACAGCCTTTCTGCTGACCAGAGACCGAACTCGAAGGGCCGATTGGCATTGGCAATCACGATGCACTTTGGTTTAGTCCGCCGCAGAAGGGCGCCTGCAATGTTCCTAAAGATGCGGTGGCGAAGCGCCTCTGTCGCAATCAAATTGCAGTAGCGTGTGTCGATGCCAGACCTCTGCAGCACAGACCGGGCCTGTAAGGCAAACACAATGCCAGATCCAAGCATCATCGCCATCCGAGCGAGGCTGAACGCTCGCTGGATTCCGCCCAAACACGCGGTCGTCCGCGCTTCACAGAGAACGGCCTCTCCAGGATCGAACGCAGCCACCACGGCACTGAGGAAATTCTTGACACGGAGTAAGATGTCGCCACCAGAATCGGTGCGGGGGCGTATGGTTAATTGCTGGCGGGCGACGAAGCGCCTGGTGCAAATTCTGGTTTTTGCGCAACGCTCGGCGCAACGAGATCTGCTTGTTCTGGGGAAGTTTCAGTGCCGCTTTGAGTGCCGAGTAGAGATAGTCGGCGGGTCCTAGTCCGGCCCCGTCGAGAATGCCGGCAATCCGTTCGAACTCAACTTCGACGACCTGCTGTACTTCCAATGGCGGCATGGCGCGCGACTTCGAAAGTTTGTCAACTGCAATTACCATGGCTGGTTTCGTGCCCGCGGGGGTTCCCTACATGGTCAGACAACGGATTTTCCTTGAGCGGACTGGCGTCGGTTAAGCGCAATCAGTACGTCGATCAGAGTGTGTCGGCTCATCCGGCGAGCTCGCATTTCTCGGTTGCACCGAAGGTGGCCGTACCATGGACAAACGTGTTGCAGTTATGTCGGGGGAGAGCAAAACGAGGCGCCTCTCGCAAGAACACCTCGATGTCGCGCCCCTCTACTGCGAAGGCGAAAGGGCAACCGGCGTCCTCAACGACCTTTTCTGAGTGGCCGTTAAAGGCGTTAGGCAGCCCATACGGATAGCAGAAGCCCCATTGCCGGCTGCCTCCCATTGCTTCGACAGCATCGCACGATCTGCTGACCTCGATCGCCTGCGCCCCGCGCTGGAGCTGACTGAGAACAATGTGATTGTGCCCATGAGGGCCTACACCCATGCCGCAGTGCGCAAGACGCCGCACGTCGGCGGCAGTGCAATAGACCTCGTCGACCTTGGGTGGCGAACCACCGAAGGCGTGATCCAAGAGCCCATCGAGCAATGTCCGGCGCTCGTCAGGACCAAGCATCCAGTTGAACAGCGCCTTTACTTGTTTGGTGGCATTGTCCGAACGTTGCGCCTCGTAAGGCAATATCACTCCCTCCTCGCTTGATGCAATCGCCCAAGCCTCCGGCGCATGGGCTTTAAGCCACTCGGCCGAAGCGAGACCTCCGAGGCGTCCGACGGCAAGGTGCACTTTGTGCACATCGAGCACCACGCCAGTCTCGAAGGGACCGGTGGGGACATAGAACAGTGCGAACAAACCCCGTTCGAGAAGCACCGGCAAGACAAATTCGACATGATCCCTAAGCCCGTCATCAAAGGTGAGTAGGATTCCTTTTGGTGCTTGTCCGCCAGCCAACCAAGCACTAAACGACTGTCGTCGAACAAACCCCCACTTCGATTCAAACCAGTCGAGTTGATGCCGAAAATCTTTGAGGCGCAAATAGGCAAAATGAGCAAGATTTGTGCTTGGGCGCACGTAATGATACATAACGACTTTCATTAGCGCCATACTCCCCGTAGCCACCTTTCAGGGTATTCTGATCCTAAAAGCTTGTCCACGACACTCGGCGAAACCGGATTCTTGCCCTTGGTTGCATCGTCGGATCCATTGCGGGGCCCCCAATACGGCTCTTTGATGATGAGGCTAATGAGGTTCCATCGGGAAGATCAGGCGATAGATGGGCTAAATCTACCACTCGCATCCTTTGGGGAGGGTTCTGAAGCGCAGCTGTCGTTGCCTACGCTGTCGAACGACGATGCAGCCTTCAATTGGGGCTTGAGGCACTAGGACTCTGTTCGCTGGTGGTGGTAGTGTTGTTCTTGACGGCAGCCCCCGGCATGTGAGTCAAGTGTTCCCCCCAACAGCGCCTGTTGTACGAGGTGCGCCACCCGGTTGTCTTCTGTGCGCAGTCAGCTCTTGCCACCCTGGCATGTACTTTGACTTCAGCCTTCTGCGTATAGGTAGCTTATCGCTAAATACCATTGGACCACATTGGCTTACGATATGTCTTTGTCCTGGATCACAAGGCAATTTGGAGCACGGGCACATACAAAGAAGGCGGAGTCCTTCGAGGTCACAACACTCCCGATCGTACTGCCACCCAAACGGATAGCCGAGGTCACTCGTTACCTTTCAGGCGTGGCCATCGTAAAAAATGAAGCGGCTAATCTCAAGGAATGGCTAGAGTTCCACCGTCTCGTCGGACTAGAACATGTCTATCTGTATGACGACGGCAGTTCCGACAACAGCGGGGAGATCCTAAGACCTTATGTCGACGGAGGCTTTGTTACGCATGTGCCATGGGCGCAATTCGACAGGGCCGTAAGCCGTCAAAGCAGCGCTTATGCCCATGCCCTTTGTGCTTTCGGCCCTATCTGGCGCTGGATGGCACTGATCGACTTAGACGAATTTCTGTTTCCAGCTAAACACGAGAACCTACCGACAGCACTGGCCGATTATGAAGACCTGCCTGCTATAGCCGTGCCGTGGTTAATGTATGGCTTTTGTGGACATGAGAGGCGCCCCCTAGGCCTCGTAACCGAGAATTACACCCGGAGGGCGCCGTTCCCACCACGCAGCCGTAAGTTGCTAAAGTGGAAATGTATAGTTGATCCGTTCCAAGTCGAGGCTGTTAGGGGCCCGCATTTCTTTTTTCTCGCCCGCCGAACACAGGGTGCATTCACCGAAAAGCGCCAATGGATCAGTAAAGAGCATCCTCCAGAAAAAGATGGTCTCACGTGCGAGGTGTTTCGTCTAAATCATTACTTCACCAAATCCGCAGAGGAGTTTGCCAAGAAGGTCTCGGTACCTTCGTTTAGGCCGCGTCAATCTTCCGTAGCACGGCGCGAGAGGATGGAAAAACTGTCAGCTCTGATAGAGGCCGAGTTGGTGCTGGACCAAGCCATTCAGCGATACTTGCCCGAGCTACGACGCGCTTGCAATGCCCCACACTTTAGAGCGGATCGATCACCGGTGTCTTCGAATGCCGATGCAAGCTAGTGGATCGAATCTAACACTTGGCGCCCGCGCTTGACGGCGGCGATGATCTTGTTGGGGTCGGCGGTCCAGACGAAGGGCTTTGGATCATGGTTGGCCTGTTCGATGATAGCGGTTGATGGCGGCCTGCAGGTCGACGAAGGAGCGGAAGACGCCGCGCTTCAGGCGGCGCTTGGTGAGGGTGGCGAAGAAGGTCTCCACCGCGTTCAGCCAGGAACAGGATGTAGGCGTGAAGTGGAAGACGAAGCGCGGGTGGCGGGCGAGCCAGGCCATCACCTTGGGATGCTTGTGGGCGGCGTAATTGTCGAGGATGACATGGACGAGCTTGCCGCCGGGACCGCCGCTTCGATGGCGTTGAGGAAGCGGATGAACTCCTGATGCCGGTGACGCTGCATGTTCCGGCCGATCACGGTTCCGTCGAGCACGTTCAGGGCGGCGAAGAGGGTGGTGGTGCCGTTGCGCTTATAGTCGTGCGTCATGGTGCCGGCGCGGCCCTTCTTCATGGGCAGGCCGGGCTGGGTGCGGTCGAGCGCCTGGATCTGGCTCTTCTCGTCGACCGACAGCACGACGGCATGGGCGGGCGGATCGACATAGAGCCCGACGATGTCGCGCAGTTTGGCGACGAATGCCGGATCGTTGGAGAGCTTGAACTGCTCGACCCGATGCGGCGCCAAGCCGTGCGCGCGCCAGATGCGCTGGACCGACGCAGACGCTGACGCCGACCACCTCGCCATGGCGGCGGCGGTCCAGTGCGTGGCCTCGCGCGGCGGCTCGGTGGCGGTCAGCGCCACCACGCCCTGGCGATGATCGTGCAAGCAAGCGGCGGTATCACGCGAGGGCCGCGTCTTGTCGTGCATGCCCGTCTACACCCTCCTCGCTGAAGCGCTCCTGCCAGCGCCAGACGCTAGTCTTCGACTTGCCAGTGCTGCGCATGATCTCCACCGTGCCCAGACCATCGGCCGACAGAAGCACGATCTCGGCGCGCCAGACATGTTTTTGTGCAGCGTTGCGGTCGCGTATGATCGCCTCCAGACAGCGGCGATCGGGCGACTTGAGCGTGATGGATATCCCGGTGCGCATACCCCAAGACTCGCATGCGCCAAACCCGCCGGGAATCCCCAAACGGATTCAACCGTCAGATTTGATCCACTAGCACTTATGTTTCGAAGATTCAGACAACGATTCAGACAACCTCCTTAAACCTACGGGGAGACATGCGCGCTATGAGCGCCGGCAGACGAGTGAGATCAGGCACTCTGAAGCGCAGCTGCATTCTCAAATTCGTTCTCTGCGGTCACCGCGACAAACCAAGTCCTCATCGCGATCGCGGCAGCGTAGTCGTCTAGTCCGTCACCGACCAACATAACTTCTCGGGGAGTGGCGCGCTCCAAGACCAGGATCTGGCGCAAATTGTCCACCTTTGAATGGGGTCCCCCCATGACACCGTCGATTAGCCCGCAGAGCCGGCGCCCCCGAAGTATAGCCGGAAGATTAATTTTGGGCGTTGCCGAGTTGATCCAAATCTTAAGTCCGCGCCGCTTCAATGCGCGAAGCGCTGCCGACGCTCCGCGCCGTTCTGGTGCCGCGATAATTCCTTTCAAGCACCGCTTGCTATATTCGGCCACAAGTCGGCGACTAAGCGTCGCGACTGCCTCGCGCTCTCTTTCCGGGTGGACGTGTCGCGCAATAGTTTCGAAGATTTGGTAGCGGGTGCCGCCAGCGAGCCGGGCCTCTGTGAGCACCCCCAAACCGACCGGAAGGCTTGCCACGACCTCGTTGAAACACCGCAGTTTAATTGCATTCGAGTCCACGAGCGTGCCGTCA
This sequence comes from uncultured Alphaproteobacteria bacterium, assembly GCA_963802845.1. Classification (GTDB taxonomy): domain Bacteria; phylum Pseudomonadota; class Alphaproteobacteria; order Rhizobiales; family Methyloligellaceae; genus Methyloceanibacter. The sequence goes on along the minus strand of CAWDKA010000021.1, from coordinate 58,782 downwards.
AAGTCGAATACGACAACCCTGATCATGCCTTTTTGACCCGTTCCTATGGGATTACCATGAACGCTCAATCGCGAGTTGGACGGCCTCTAGTACGAAGCGTATCGGAGGAGCATACCGGTTAGCTCCTCAAGACGTTTCGTGTCGGCCTCTGATGATTCTTGCCTTCCCCGCGAACGCGAGTTGAATTTACAAGGGGGTAAAAGTAGGTTGTCTTCTACGAAAGCCTAGCCAAAAGCCAGGCTCTACGCCAAAGGCCTCGCACCGCAACCGGCCCCACGTCAAGCGGGCGGCCCCGGGCCCCGGTCGGGCCTCAGGCCGGATTTCCTGGTTCTGGGACAAATGATTGTGCAGAATGGCGATTTCTGTTCACTTCGGAAATTTGCTGATGAGCAAGGCTGCGTGTATCTCTGTTGTGGTGCCCATGTACAACGAGGAGGAGGTCCTGAGCGCCCTCTTCTCTCGAACAGTTCCGGTTTTGGAACGTACGGGAATGTCTTGGGAGATGGTGTGCGTCAATGATGGCAGTCAGGATTGCACTTTAGTCAGGCTGATCGACCACCACAAACGTGACCATCGGATAAAGATAGTCGATCTATCACGAAACTTTGGAAAGGAAGCTGCGCTCACAGCAGGGCTTGAGCTGTGCTCGGGCGATGCAGTCATACCAATGGATGCAGATATGCAGGATCCTCCAGAGCTCATTCCTGAGATGATCCAGAAGTGGCAGGAAGGCGCCGAAGTCGTCTGCGCTCGGCGTGTCTCCGGAAAGACGATAGTTTCATGAAACGAGCTACGGCGTTTCGCTTCTACCGCTTGATGAACGCAATCGCCGACATTCAAATTCCGGAGAATACGGGCGACTTTCGGTTGATGGATCGGTCACGCCAAACTGGCTTCACGACGCGCTCAAGGGGAGCATGCGCACGACCGAGCAAGCCGTTTCTGCTCTTGTAGCTGAAGCGCGCGAGACGGATGCGGCAGATCCCACCGACGCAACGAGACCGAGGAAGCTTTCGTCCGGCAGGACGACGCTTGGCCCCACAATCCAGTCGGTTACTTCCTCGGCGCACGCTTCCAAGGTGCCATACTGCCGGAGCCGAGAGGTCATTCCGAGTACTATGCGATCCCCCGTCAAAGGATTATGTATTTGACGCAATTCCTGACTTCGTCTTTGCCGGCCACGGTTTTACCCCTCGCGTTTCGTTCGCCGCAGGCGGACTTGCCGAGGCTTGGGCCGGAGGCTGCTACGCCTTTAACGATGCGGATTTAGCAGCTTTCCCATTCGACTATGCCGACATTGCGCCGCACTACGCCGAAATTGCGGACCGCATTGGAGTTGCAGGCGTGGAAGACAACCTTGCTCGATTTTATCCATGCCACGAGCATCTCTCGGAACCGCCTTCACTGGACGAAAATAGCGCACGTCTATTGGCCCGTTATGAGGAAAGGCGTTTCGCGCTGACCTCGAAGCATGGGATCACCATGGGACGCTCGCGACAAACAGTGCTTACCGAGGGGCGAACGGGGCGCGATGGATGCCGATACTGTGGGCGCTGTATTTGGGCTTGCCCGAACGGCGCATTCTACACGCCATCCCTATCACTGCCCGAATGCGCCGAGCATGCAAACTTTACATACGAGGCCGGACTTTTCGCGAGCCATTTTCACCTCGCGCCGAGCTCCGCAATTGACCATCTCGTTGCTTATCCTGTGCAAGGCGGAAGACGTCGGATTTTCACTGCAGACGCTTATGTCGTCGCTTGCGGAGCTCTCTCCTCGTCCAATCTACTATTGCGATCGATCTACAAGTGCACCGGGGAAACATTCCGCCTAACTGGGCTGACCGACAATCGACAGGTATTGGCGCCATTCATCAATTTGGGAATGTTTGGTCGTAGCTATACGCCCGACAGCTATCAATACCACCAACTCGCGATCGGTCTCTGCAACGGACAATATGTCCACGGGCAGATTACCACTCTCAAGGCCGCCCTCGTGCATCCGATAATTCAAAGCCTTCCGCTCGACCTAAGATCTGGTGCCATGGTCCTTTCCAATCTGCGGTCGGGACTCGGCGTTCTATCGCTGTTCTTTAGTGATAGCAGGCGCGACGATAGCTACCTGACACTCGAGCATGCCACCTTCCCCGCGACTCGACATGGGTGGCCTCTCCTTTCCATACACTACACACCGCCTGACAACGAAGGCTATCTGATAAGAGGTACGCTAAGGAAGGTACGACGGTTCTTTCGCAGCCTCGGGGCACCGCTACTTCCCGCAATGACCCAAATACGACCAATGGGCAGCGGGCTACACTATTCCGGAACGATGCCCATGTCACGCGCAAGCCAGCCGTGGTCGCTTACGGCAAATTGCCAGTCTCGCGACATTCCGAATATGTTCGTTATCGATGGCGCGGCAATGCCCTTCCTTCCCGCGAAAAATCTAACATTCACCCTCATGGCGAATGCAGCTCGCGTAGCCGAGACCGCATTTTAAGCATGGAGCGCACTAAGGACACACCTTGCTCGCGGCACTCATCAATCCCTCGTGGGTCAAGAGTTTCTGCAAGCCGTCGATTAACGAGTGGCGCGGTAGCAATCCCGTTAGCTCCTTTAGCCGTTCTGTATCCGCTCGCTGATGAAGCTTGTCGACTTCGCGGACGCGTGATGGATCGATCACGATCTCAATATCGCGACCCAGGAGCAGCCCAACAGCTTCGACAATTTGGCTAGCGGAGTACTCCTCGCCGGTGCCGATGTTGACAACCGCGTACCCCTGATGACCGCTCACGGCGCAGCGGTGGAGCAGATCCCCCACATCCTCGACGTATATGTAGTCTCGCTTGGTGTGAATATTGCCCAAGCTCACCATTGGCCCGCGCTTAAGACTGTCGACGATGTGGGGAATAAGGTGCGGGTTGGTCTCGTAGGGGCCGTAAGTATTAAACAAGCGAGCCGCCACGCACGCCATGCTCGTATTGTTTGCGATGAACTGGGTGACCATCTCTGCCATTTGCTTGCTGAGTCCGTAGACATCACCCGGTGCGGCCTCAAGGTCTTCACTCAAGGGAGCTTCCCGGCTGGGATAGAAAGCCCCGCTTGAAGCCACCACAACGACACCCGAGTAAGGCACAGCTTCGCTAAGTACGACATGAGTTCCCTCCACGTTGACCCGTAAGGTCTCATTGGGGTGCTCGTCGCATAAGGGAATGAAGTGATGCGCCGCCAAATGGAAAACGATGCCCGGCCGGGAAGACGCCATTATTTCTCTGATGCGAGGCTGGTCGAGAACGTCGCATTCATGAAAATCAATATCGTCCAGAAAAGGCTTGAGGTTCTCTAGGCGCCCCGCGCAAAGGTTGTCGATAACGGTGACGCGATGCCCCCCGCGCAAGCAAGTTGCAACGAGTGCCCTCCCGATAAATCCAGCGCCGCCAGTGATCAGTACGCGTTCAGTAAGGCCTACTCTCGGCTTGCCCATCGATGTTCCAGCTATCACAGTGAGCCCCAACAACCCAGGTGAGACGCTTAGGCGGCGATATCGCTAACTTCCCCGACATAGATCGTCATACGCTTGCTCAAGCGCACGGGCCAAGGCGTTCTCGGAAAACCGTCTCTCAATCAGTGCGCGGCCGCGACTGCCCATTTGACAGCGGCGAGGTTCGTCCCGCAGCAATTCTATCACTCGCGCGGCGATCAAGTCTGGGTCTTGCTCGACAATGATCCCTGCTTCATTGCCCTCAATAAGCTCGCGCAACCCATGTGCCGTGCCCCCGACCACGGCTTTGGCGTAACTCCAGGCTTCCAGATAAACAGCGGGCAGGATCTCGGCTACCGACGGCATGCAAAACAAGTCACAGGCTGCCAAGGCATCGCCCTTCTCTTGCTCGCTGACGACACCCAAGTATCTGATCCGTGAATCCTGCCGTTTGGCGAACGATGAACACGCATGGGCATCGCCCGGCCCCGCGAACACAAAATGAGTGTTTGGCATTTCTTGCCACACGGACGTCGTGGCCTTTAGAAGAGCAGACACGCCTTTGGCCTTCTTGATGCGGCCAAGAAAAAGAACCAACGGCTTGCGGTTGAGACCGTGCCGCTCGCGGAACCCAATTGGGTCGACCCTTAACGGCAAAAGCGGCATTACGCCTGACAGACGCACTCGCTCCGTGGGCACACCAAGTTCGATTAGCACCTGTCGGTCAGTCTCAAGCAGCGCGAAGACGATAGCGGCTTGGTCATAGAGAGGAACCTGGTCGAACTCCTTTGCAGCTATTTCGCCGTTTGGGCCGGGATGAACATACGGAGTTATGACAAACGGCACGCCCTCAGCCTGCGCTGCTGCCGCCGCCGCCCAGCTAAAGGAACTGGTGTTGACCGCATGCACCACATCCTTGCCTCGCATCAGAGCACGAAGCTTCGGCACGTAGACGGAATTGTAAAAGATACGGTCAAGTCGACTGAGATGACGTCGGCACTGTTTTGGCCGAGGCAGGAGACGCGTCGCGAGGGCAGCAGCCGTAGGCGGTCGATTGCTGTCGGAGTTAGCGCATGCACAGTCACATCACCATCGGCGTAGCTCTGAAAACGCGGCAGAAGTAGGTTGTCCTCCAGTTTCTTGAGTCGCTTCCCCAAGCGGAATTCCTGAAAGTATACTGCAGCGACTTCCACGCTATGCAGGCGAGCTAGCGCATGCGACAGCTTGCGCATCTGGGTCTCGACCCCTCCGACATGCGGGTGATAATTCTTGGAAACAATGAGAATGTTCATGTGCCACCGTCGCGCCGGATCTGCCGGTTCTACACGACAAGCAAGTGAGACGCCAAGGTTGTAAACGGTCGTAGCTCAATATACGATGAGCTTTTTCGGCATGGGAATCCAGCAGACGATCGTCGAACATCCGCTTGCTACGAGGGAAAGGGTGGAAGCTCGCGTACACAGTCCTGGCCCTTTTTTCCAAGACGTTCCGTCGTGCGCGCGGAAAGCGGCAGCGAAAACCGTCGTCTGGCAAGCAATTCCAAGCGGCCGCTCAAATTAATAGTACGCGAGACACGCCGACGCCTTGCGGCAACCAGAGCGCTTGCGGCGGTGCGCGCTCTGGCAAAGCTGAAGCAAGCGCTGGGCACACTAGAAAGCCAAGGGTCGGCCTTGACAAGGGCAACGGGAGGCATTGGCTTTCGATATCTTTTGCAGTTCTGACACATCTCGCCTCGGACTTCTCCACACTATGCTTCTGGGAGTGTCTAAGAGATAGTTACTCAATGAGAAATTCCGCTCGCGTTTCTCAAGTTAGGGACATGGGTGACTGTTCGTCCGTCGGATGGGTCAAACTTTCCCCTCTACTCACCAAATCGTTCAAAAGTTCGCCAAAAAAACGTCGCTCCGTCCTTCAGGAGGCGACAGACGTCTACGGGGCGGCGACAGAGAATGGAAAAGCTCTCAGCTATGATTGAATCCGAATTGGTCGAGGACCAGGCCATACAGCGATATGTGCCAGAGCTGCGCCGACGTTGCTTCCCATGAGATCACCGGGGAAGCTTGCGGACCCGTTTCACCACTGAGAGTGTGCCAAGTCGGCGAGCAGGCTCACCCGTGATGCAAACTCCTGAAAGGGCGGTCCGGTAGATCCGAAAACAATGCTATCATGGACATTGGCTACTCCGGAGGAACCTTCATCCCGACGGACGCGGCAGTAATTTCTGTTTAGGAATTCGGGTTGCGATGATGGACACAGTGTCCGCAATTATTCCAACCTACAATCGGGTCCATGTTCTACCGAGGGCCATCAGGAGCGTGCTCGCCCAGACTTAGCCCGTGGTCGAATGCATCGTGGTTGGACGACGCATCAACAGATGAAACACCCCGGGTCGTGGCGGAGATAGCGACTCCCGTGTTACCTATGTACGCCAAACGACAAATTGTGGGGCCAGCGCGGCAAGGAACATCGGTTTGCGGATAGCCAGAGGATCGTTTGTTGCGTTTCTCGACTTAGACGATGAGTGGCTCCCAGACAAGACCGAACTGCAATTGCGGCTCTTCAGGAAGCAGCCCAACCTTGGCGCTGCCATATGCGGCATGTATCGGATCAAGGCCGATGGGCAGCTTCGGAAGCGCACGCAAAAGCCGAGAACTTATGACGATATTCTTCACCGCAGGGAACTATGGCTCTCAGCTTCCTGCATCATGACAAAAGCAAATGGTTTCACTTTCGATGAGGCCCTGCCGTGTTACCAGGATTGGGATTTCCTTGTCAAAATCGCGAAACATTATCCGATTGGTAGCGTACCTGATCCACTTGTTAAGCATGACCGCAACAAAGAACGCGACCATGTGTTCTCCAGCCAAAGCGTCGTCGTCGGCGGGCTGCTCGTTCTGAAGAAGCACCGGTGGGCCCTGCTACGCCGCCCAAGAGCACTGAGCATCCAACACGCTGCTCTCTACAAGCATTATATTCTCCTGAATGATGCGAAAAAGGCGCGGAGACACTATTGGGCGGCAGTAATAGCCAACCCCGCGCAGAGTCTGGCACTTGCGGTCCACTCACGCCGGGACGGTCTGGCTTCGCCCTAGGGGCTATTGTCCACGCCATCATAAGTAGACGGGATCAAGTGCTACCTTCGTGTAATAAGGTAATCCACGATTGCCCCCGCTACGTCGCGCACCTTTCCCTCCGCCGGATAGTGATGCCCGGAAAAACCCGGCCCGTCGTTCAGCTCAATAAAGTGGTGATTTTTTGCAGTGGCCGGAACAGCTGGGTCGTCGATCGCGACGTCTACGCCGCAAAGGATTGAGCCAGGAAATATCTGCACTGCTTTTTCCGCCAATGCGCTGTAGGATGAATGCAGGGCTTCAGTGGCGTCTATCGCATCAGCCCCCTGATGCAAATTGGACGTCCGGCTCAACCAAATGATCTCTCCTGAGCGAGGGATTGAGGATGTGCAGATACCCTGTTCCTCCAACACTCTTTGTTGTTGGCGAGGGAATTTGGCTCCCACCTGTAGAGACTTTACCAACTTCAGACCCTTTATCCTCGCCAGTTCAGCAACGGAATGGATTCCATCGCCCATAACATGGGCCGGCACGCCATAGCGGATCGCGACGATCCGTCCTCCTACACAGAAAAATTGATACACCGTGCCACTAACCGTTTCCTCAATTAGAATCTGGTCATAACGCTTGGCGACGACTTTGAATGCCGATTCGAATGACGGAAGATCGCGTACCCCGACAAAGACTTTCTTTCCCTTGCCGCTGTTAACGGGCTTCACGCAGATGCCTAGTGGCGCAGTTGCAAGGAGCGCAGTGAAATATGCGCCGGCCTCTACCTTGACATCACGATGAACGGCCGCCCCTTCTGGGACACTGAACCCGTGACGCCGCAAGATTGAGTTCGTCAGATCCTTTTGTGCTAGAAGTGGCCCGACGGTACTGTCGATAGGCTCCACTAACCCGCGCCTGTTAACCACAAAAAGTCAACTATTGAAGGAGTAGTGGTAGAGAATGCGGTTGACCTGGAACGCAAGGTACCACTGTTCCGTAGAGGTTGGGCCGCCCCTCCCGCACCTGAACTCATAGCTAATCCCCCGCGCCTCTAGTGCCTTGATCAGACAATCCCATTCAATAGGGATTTGCCCGGGGGTCCCGGATCTGGCCATCCGTCTCTTCGTTGGCGTCGTACTAAGCGGGGGCTGTCCCCCGCACCGCTAGTGCGAAACGCCGAGCGGAATTTTTGAGACGCTCCGAGCCAGAATGACGACCTTAGAGGCTAGACGCAGGATCATGTTACAGGCGAACTATGCGCGGAAGTTGGTGACGGTATGAGGGAAAGGCGGCGTATCGTGGGGGTGTTCGAGCCTCCGACTTCTCCAGCGAAGGAGTGATACGCCGTGACCGACAATAGCGTTTTCAAGCTGACCCAGCCAGGGACGTTTTCCGACGGCGGGCGCGAGAGCGCGCAGTCCTGGAGGGACCTGCTGCTCGCGAGAGTTTGAAGCAGATGCTCTTATAAGCCATTTTTCTGAACTGTCCCACTCACATCCATCCTTGTTCAACGCCGGGCCAAAAATCACCCAGGTATCATATTGCTCCTTACAAACGGTGCTCTCTCAACGCTTCGAATTGCGACATGTCGCGCCCCATCGGGCGCTATAGAGTTGACGCCGTCAGTAATCCGAATTCCCGCGGGCGAACTCGTTGTCGACAATTTTTCTAAGGGCGGGCTCGCTGCACCGATTGAGCAATACACAGGAGTGATATGTGGCCCTGCCTTACAGAAGCATAGTCGCTTGGGCGTGATCTCCCTGCACCAGCACCCCGACAGCCGGCCGGCAATTTTTTGGGATTTAAAATCCCTGATGTGGAAGATGCCAATGATCTGGCGAAACGGGCTCACTTTGATCGGCCCGCATCGAGTGGTCCAACTGCAATGTTAGTTTAGCGGCGGTTTCGGCGCCAGCGGGAGCGTGGCCGTCGGAGCGGATAGGGTGTGCGCAGACGGCCGCGCGGCAAGCGCGGGGACGAATTCTTGGGAGGCCTCCAGCCCCTCACGCCGCCAGATCCGCTCCACCCGCTTGGCATTGACGATCCCGCCCGCATGCCGCAGCAGAGCTGCAATCTTGCGGTAGCCATACCGGCCATACTGGCTTGCCAACTCGATGATGTCGGCGGTTAGCCGCTCCTCGTCGTCGCGGCCTTGTGGAACCTTGCGCTGCGTCGAGCGGTGCTGCCCGAGCGCCGCACAGGCACGGCCAAAAGCCATACTCCGAGTTCGGACCACTTCAGTGGCGGAGGATCAACTTCGTGGGTTGGGACATTGCAGTGTTGCCTGAAGGTCCGGTGCTCGTCAGGAAAACCCGGAGTTCGATTTGATCTGACTGTGCTTCCTCACGGCCTGGCTTTAGCCGACACGCAGTTCATTCCATTAATCATTATTGGCGCTCACCGCGTGCCAGGTTTAGTACTCGCGCGGGTCGTGTTACCTCCAGAAAGAGAAGCAAACGACTAAACTAATAGACAAGCGGAAGCTTCGACCCAGAAAGTCGCTCCGCCAGACCAAAAGGCGGCGGCGAATCCGTTCGATAGGAGCGGCACGATGAGCACGCCACCTTTTTTCCACAACCCTCTCGCCAGCATACTACATCATCAAGCTGCGACAGCATAAGTCGTTCAAGGTGATCGGCTCTGAGCGACGATTTTACGTAGATGATCTCATCTTGAAGGGTGCTTTCGGACAGTAGCCCAGCTGCCTGATACGCCGTTTGGAATGCGAATAGCCTTTCGCGCAGGTCATCCTTGCGCAGGCGATCGATATGCCCTGAGTGCGGGCCCACAAAAATCACTCGATCTGCAATGCTCAGCGCCTCCCGGGCCACCCGTCGGTAGCGCGGCCCATTAGCGCCTGGATAGTCAGATATTGTCCCGAAAACGATTGTCTTACGCGGAGCCCGGGCGTGCTTAATGAAGGACAGAGCCGGCGCGATGGTCCAGTACGGCGCCTTTATGATGTCCAGAATATAGACCTCGCCGTTCGGACTGTGGTGGACCGAAGATCTGCCCAAAGCCGGTTCCACGCTGCTCAAGACCTCGACGCAGTCCGTAAGCCTGATTCCACACGCACTACCTGCAGCGATCGCCGCGAGAACAGACGTAACCCAATGCTCACCCACAAGCTGGGTCCCAATACGCACAGTCTCCTTGCCATCAGAGACGCTGAAACTCAAGCGCTCCGGCCAGAGGCTGGAAATATCGGTGGCCCTGATTTCGGCATCTGCGGACTGCCCAAAGCTGAGGACACGCGCCGAGTCCGCACGGCCATGTCTTTTACGTGAGGATCGTCCCCGTTCAGGATCGCGACGCCACCCGGTGGCAGGCTCTCCACCAGGAGTCCTTTCTCGCGCGCGGTGGCTTCGAGGCTGCGATAGACGGTGTAATGATCGCTACCTATGGTGGTCACAATTCCGATTTCGGGCCTGAGATGCTCGATTTGCTCGCCAATCGCGCCTTCCACCCAGGCGTTGAGTTCCTGAACATAGAACTTCGTGGAAGCCTTGACACGTCTCAGTCCCTTGGGCACAAGCTGCGGCCGCAAACCCCAATGTGTGATACACTTTCCAGCCTGGCCAGAACGGCGCCGGTCAACGCGACAGTAGTGGATTTGCCGCAACTGCCCGTGACTCCGACGAAAATCGGACGGGTGGGTTTAGGCTCCTTGGGCCGAGGCCAACCTACCAGCGGGCGCGTCACTTTCTTGAGCGCGCGGATTGCACTATTTGGCAAGGATCGCAAAAGAGATCACCCCCATAGGCGCCGAAGAGTTCCTTGTGCCAGCCTTACCGGTAGCCTATAACTTTGCAAGGGGGTTCACGCCCGCGGAGTAGAGATCTGGTCTGCTTCTCGCCAGGCGAAAGCGCTTAGCGGGAATGGCAAGGCATCTAAGCGTCTCCCTGTGGGCGATGGGGATTTCCCCGCCACTGATTCCTTCTAGGGAGGCTTGAGGGAAATGGCTGCGCTTCCACATTTCTCGATCGCACATCTCACCCTGCTTGATTTGCCGCCACCCGAGATCGTCCGATTAGCCGGCCGATTAGGATTTAACTATGCCGGCCTCCGGCTATTGCCTACCATTCCGGGTAGCATCTCCTATCCGCTTATGGATGACCCACATCTGATGCGGGAGACCCTGCTTCAGATGGACGATTCCGGAGTTGGCGTTCTCGACGTTGAAATCATACGGATTGAACCCCAGTTCGATCCGAACACATTCCTCCCTCTTTTCGAAGTTGGCGCCACGCTCGGCGCTCGCGCAGTTCTCGTTGCGGGCCTTGATCCGGACGAATTGAGACTGATGGCCTCATACGCTCGTCTGTGCGAGGCCGCGCGACCATTCGGTCTGACCATTGACCTCGAATTTATGCCGTGGACCAGGGTGCCCGATGCCTGTTCTGCCCTTCGAATCGTCTCCGGTGCTGCTCAGCCGAATGGCGAACTCCTTTTAGATCCTTTGCATTTCAGCCGTTCGAAATCGACTTTGGCGGAGGTGGCGCAAATACCCAAGGAGTATCTTCACTACATACAGATATGCGACGCGCCAGCGGAGATACCCAAGACGATCGAGGAAATGATCTATACCGCGCGGTGTGATCGCCGATTGCCTGGTGAAGGTGGTATCGATCTCGGTGGTCTGCTCTCCCTGCTACCAGCTGGCATGCCGGTTAGCATTGAGGTTCCGAATCTGTGCCAGATTGGAGAATCGGAGCGGAGGCGTGGCTGCGTAAGGCGCTGGCTGCAACGAAGGCTACGCTTCTTGCGATCCCGCCTCGTAAGCGGGCCGAGTTCGATGCCGCCGCGGAGTGGCTTGGAGCACCGAAAATCCAGCCTCTGTGCTGATTACTGTTTCCAGATTAAGTTCCGCCCGCGACAGCAGGCTTTTGAACTCCTGGCGCTGGCGCTCCCGGCCACCCGTGACAACCATCATATGCATATCAATCATGATGGCCGTCTCATCGTCTGCGGGGCGTTCGGGAAGCAGTCGTTCGATGATGAGCAGCTTTGCTTCAGTAGGCATTGCCTTGTAGCAATTTCTGAGAATGGTCCCACAGTCTGCATCGTTCCAATCATGAAGAACGCTTTTAAGTAAGTATACATCCGCAGTAACTGGAATTTCGGAAAAGAAGTCACCGCCAACGAACTCCACCCGCGCAGTGATCCCAGCGGATTGCAGAAATTGCTTGGCCCTGTCAACCGTACCGGGCTGGTCGAATAAGACGCCACAGACCTGGGGGTTGTCATTCAAGACAGCCGCAAGGAGACCTCCGCTGCCGCCACCAATATCCGCCACTGTAGTAGCGCCAGACAGATCGAGCGCCCCAATAATGCACCGAGCCTGGACAATTGTCTCCTTTGCCAACCCCGCGTTGAAAACCGCGCCCTGATCCGCATTCACATTTCGCCATTCCCAGGGCGGCATACCAAAAACACGCTCAAAGGCGGTTTCGCCCGTCTCGACACAATGCGCGAGATTCGCCCAAGGCTGCCAATACTGCTCGCCAGCAAGCATTGCCTTTTCGCGCAAACCGGAGGGTGAATCCGAGTTAGGTGCTTCCCCGCACTCGCAAACTTAAAGGTCCTCTCGGGAGTCTCCCTCGCAAATGCCGAGACCTACCAGTGCGCGCAACAATCGCAGAAGGTGCGGCGCCGACAGCCGCGCTTCATCGGCCAGCCGTTCAGCCGTCCAACACTCAGAACCCATTTTGTCCGGCAGTGACAGCTTGACTGCAGCGTAAATGATCGCGGACCTTTGGAAGCCGTCGATCTGCTCGCGCAGGCGTTGTTCGCCTGCTTCCTGTAGAACGTCTTCAATCATGGCGTTTCGGATGTCCCGTTCGCCGGAGAACGAGAGTAGGGCACTGTTCGCCCATCGCATAGCTCGGAACTTTAAAGCAATCTAGCTCGAACAGGCCATCGGTGGTGTCGCAGAGCACATCCTTTGCCTGATCGACCGTGACAAAGTGGTAACGAGCCTGTGAGTCGCGATAGGCATCGATGGCGGATAGATGGTCCAATGACCAACCCAGCCGAGATGCCAACTCGGACCAGCTCTTAACCGTTGAGCGGAGCGAGAGCCAGACCTGGTTAAGTGCAATGCCTGCCGATGGCGATTCCTGTAGGGACATTCCCAGGCGCAGCTTTAGACAATTTAGGTTGGGAATGTCCCCCGCAAGAAGGGATTTTGAGCACGTCTTCTGGTCCTCGCGCCGAGGCGGCGGCACAAACAAACGCACCAAGAAGCGCGCGCCGGGTTTGAGCAAGCCAGCCAATTTGTTGGCAAGCTCAACCTGCCCATCAGGAAAATCCAGCAAATGCCAGCCTCCGTCGCAAAGTGCGATGTCGAAGCTCTGATCTGGGAAATTCACGTGCCGCCAATCCGACACAAGAACATCGCTCGCCTTACCCGGCCAGACATGCGTGATCATTTCGGAGGTACGATCAGCGGCTCTCACAACAGAGCCCGGGGGCCACGGCAGGTGAAAGTATTCTGGTGTCACGCCGAGGATGTAACCCCGCGGCGAATGACGCCGATTTTCGCTCAGCCAATCGGCCAACGTGCGTCGTGCAAATTCGATATCTTCTGCGGCAGGCCGGAGCGGTGGTCCGATTTGCTGCCAGAAATACGCTACTTTCGGCCACTGCCCAGCGTCACCGTGAGGCATAGCGTGATCAGCCTTTCTGTCAGCGGGCGCGAAAGCGGCGCCAATGCAGCTCGGGGAATATCCAGCGGCCAAGACGGCCAGGGGTTCTAGAGGGCGCCTCACCCGTTCGCCCACTAATAAGGCGCTCAAATCCGTCGGCGAGACTGCTTATTTCCCTCTGCTGGGAGCTGGAAAGATTGGGTGGCCTGGAGGGTGTCCGGTTGGCATCGAGAAGAACCGCCCTTCCTTCGTGAATGACAAAGTCAAACTTGCCGAAATCGAAGCCTAGTTCAGCGCGGCGGAGACGCAGGTCGTCTGGAACTGGCGCCGGTTCCCGGCGCACCGCAGTGGATGCCTTCACCAACTCCTCCGGGCAGACATATCGGTTGCAACGCTCACGATCGCCACAAAAAACCCAAAATCGCGCCGCGAAACCCTGATGATCACGCTCCGGTATAAACTTTTCTACGACCAAATCTGGATCATCGAATGTCGCGTGTGGCACGTCGGACAGGGTTTGATAAACAGTGTAGTTCTCCAAAACGCGCGTGTCTGGAAAGGGAGGTTGGACTCCCTTGAGCTTTGCACGCTGGTTGGACCGGGATTTCGGGTTTTCCAGCGCAGTTGAGGTTTGACTTAACGATTACTCGGGCATTCCAGCCGTCGCCCTTGGTGAGCAGCGCCCCGCTTATGCGTCTCTTCGATATGTCGGTTACATTGCTGTTTAAACAAACGCGAAATGATCTAGCATATTCCAAGTACTCTTGAGGCACACACGTGGCATCGACATGCAGAATAGCCGCGTCGCCGTTTGTCCTTTTGCGCGCAACGCCACGGGTAATTGAGATCGTATGGCCCCGCCTTTCAAGCTCCTGAAGGACGTCGAAAATAAGGTATTTTTCAATTTTCGAGGAGTGGTATTCGTGAGTAATGACTACTATTTTGAACATGGCAGGGTCTCTAAGTACAGCCCCTCGCGGCAGTCAAATCTTGCGCAGTAGGCCCTTGGCTGACGTGCGTGCACTCAGGCACTCTGCTAGTTCAAGATCCGTCGCGGTGTCGATATTTACCATTGGCTCATCGATCACCACAGCACCAGCTCGTTGTGGCAATAAACTCCTATTCTCTTCAATGAGCACATCCCGAACCAGAGCGTAGGCCACGCCGTTTCGATGATAGACTGGATCGAGCTGTTGCCGGGTTATGATGTCAGCGCCCCTCGGATCGTAATAGCCGAGAAGCCCGTCCCGAATAACTAGCTGTTTCAGCGGATGCTCCTTTGAGTCAGTCTGCGATACGGTCCACACAGCATCGAGATCCTTATTCACCAGATCCCTAAGACATTGCTCGACATACTCGGCGCGCCGGAAGGGTGAGGTCGGCTGTAGCATCACCACCACATCATAACGCGCTCCGTCGTCGGCTTCGGTGGCAAGGAGGGCATGACGCAGCACCGGGAGGTCGGCAATTTGATCGCCGGACAGGGCTACAGGCCTCATGAAAGGAACGTCTAGGCCATACTGGCGTGCCACCGCGGCAATTTCGGCATGGTCGGTCGAAACGACGGCACGATCGATCGACGGGCACTGCTTGGCCACCTCGCCCACGAGGCCAACGAGCGGTGTGCCAGCCAAGCTTTGAAGATTTTTCAGCTTAATTCCCTTCGACCCGCCACGCGCGGGCACCACCGCTAGGACACGCCTACCCTCTATCATTAGTGGGCCACGCTCGATCGCATCGCTCTAGGAAATCTCGAACCGTCCCCAATGCTTGACCACGGTCTTTCGCTCCGCGCGTGGGAGCTTGTTGATCGCCGGGTCCTTGTAGACGGAATCGTTATCGATATGCGTGGTCGACACTTCCTCCACGACGCAGCCCGTTTCGCTGCGGAACTTATGCCAGGCTCCAGGGAGGACGACTTTGATGTCACCGGGCCGCATCAAGCGTTCCTCCCCATCGATGTCCAAATACATCTCACCCCAAAGCACCTGGAAGGTCTCTTCCTTGAGCCGGTGGAAGTGATAGGGGTGCGACTGCCCCGGGAAGCTGTACCAAGAGCTTCTTGCAATATTCTCGGTTGATGCAGTCGATCGAACACGCATCCCGTCCTGCCGAAATTCGGAATCCCATAGTGATGGGAGTATTCGATGTAGAACTCGGGGCCGAGCTTGATCCCGGCAAGGTTCAGGATCGCCTTCACCTCGTGCACATATTGCTTCAGCTTCTGCGCATCGCTTAGTTCCGGAAGAACGAGGTCTGGCTTTCGAATAGCCCTTCGTCCTTCTCGACCGGTCGCGTCACCACGATGCCGCCGCGAAACCCGCCGCTCTCAAGCTGTCCATCCTCGAGCGGCATGGCGAAGTAGACGTCGTCCGGGTCCAACACCACCCCTGCCTTCAGCGCCCGCTTGGCGAATACGCCACGCTGAAGGCTTTTGAGGGCGGAGGCCTCCTCTGCGAGCGGTACGCCCCTTTCATAGGACCCGGCGAGGTCGCGGCGCCTTTTTCCACGCGGCGAGCCAACGGTCTGTCTGCTGTGGCGTGGAGCTGTAGGAGTTCAAAGCGACCGTGTCGGTAGCAATCCCGATATGGCGTTCGAATAACTTGGCGCCGTAAGCAAGTGCCATCTGTATGGGGGCTGTTGCCTCCGGATCTTCGTGCGTCGACCAGCCGATACACACCCCGTGATATCGCCGTTGCAGCATGGCGATGTTCTGCAGATTGCACGCCTCGGCGGCGTTGGGTAGATCGACACGCAATGCATCAACGCGAAGTCGAGCGCACGATGCTCGCTGAAGACGGCAACATTGTCGATCTCCTGAATGCTCAGCCCCCCGGTTGAGAACACGCAACCGGAAGGCTTGTCTCTGCCACTGCCTCGATCAGGGGCCAATCCTGAGCCGAACAGCTTGCGACCTTGATCAGGTCGAAGCCCATCTCGGCGACGACCTTAGCGGAGGGCTCGTCGAAGGGGTGCACATGGCGTAGAGATTTTGTTCTCTTACCCCGGCCATGAGCCTCTCGAAATCCCCTCGGCTCAAGCCGAGTTCGAGAGGAAGCGGGGAATGTGCTTGTTTGTGCTGTCCCGCTTGTGCCGCGGATGCACGAAAGTATCGATATCGCGGAACTGGAACTTCACCGCAGCCCTAACGCCGTGTTTACGCACCACCTCGGCATGACGACGAATGACCTCAAGGCCATGCTCCACTGAGCCTTGGTGATTGTTCGCAAGATCCAGGACGAACAAATCTTGGAAGTCGAATCCTGTTTCCATGCTACACCCCCGACGCGGACTCTTGCTTGAGCGTCGTCACAGGCTTAGAGCCGCCGGCGAATACCCTCTATTCCAGTCTATTGTAATCGACCTGCCCCGCTGTGACGATAGATGAGCGGCGGCTACCACCATAGCCGTATCAAGCCCTCGATGGAGGGAGAGGTCGCGCGATTCCAACTTACCCTCCATGACGGCGATGACGTGCTTCATTTCAAGGATGAAATCGTCGCGCCGAGTCTTCGCGAATGTCTCGACGACTGGCTCTCTGGCTGCCGCGCCTAAGATGACAGCGTCCTTCCCCGGCTGGTAGCCACAAATCCACTCGATGAAGCCCTCAGAGCCCTGGAGGCGCGCCCATTTGCGCGTCGGTCGCGTCACTACGTCCTGCACAACACGGCCCATGAGGCCTTTTCTCGGTCACCAGATTGGCCAAACAGGTGCGGTCGTACTCAGCCCCGTCTTCCGCGACATAGTCGAGGCTTGCCATCACCTGCTTTACGCGCCCTTTCCCCAACCGATGCGCGAAATGCTGCCAGAGATTAAAGGCGTGGGAATGTTCTCCTGCGGCACCCCCGCCGCGGCGCCAAAAGCCGAGATAGGTATCGGATGGTCCCCCGAGCCATGGATGGGCAGCGAAGATACCTCCCCAATGCTCGCGAAACTCGACATCCAGGGTCTGCGCGTTGCCCACGGCACCCTGGTCAATGAACTCGCAAAAACGCCGCGCGGCAACACCGACCACGTGATCGTAGCCGACGAAGAGCATGCAGCCTTGCGCCTGCGCCCGGCGTAGTAGTTCCTCCACCCGCTCAAGAGCGGGGGTGCAGACCGGCTTCTCGACGAGAATCGCCCTCGGTTCCTCCTCAAGAACTGCGAGCGCCAATTTAATATGGTTGTCCGGCGGCGTACCGACGACCACGAGATCAAATCCGCCGCGCGGCACCTCCGCCACGAGGCAGAGCCTGATCGCATCATCCCATTGCCCGTAACGGGCAGGATAGATCTCGCTTCGCTGTCCGCTCAAGCGCCGCGGGATCGACATCGCAAAGTACGACCTCGTGACCAAGACTTCGCAATGCATGCGACAAATGGTTGCCGATCGAGCCGGCCCCCAAGACCTTCACTTTCACGCCACTTGCACCCCCAACATCCAAAAAGGTCAGCAAAATCGGCTGAACTCGGCGATCGGGCCGGCTATTACGCTGGTATAGCGCCAACTTCCCCATTGTCCAGCGTCGCCCGGCCCAGAACGAGAAGGTCAGCATAGGGACTACGGCAGCAGCATAGTCTGCATCCGTGCCGCCAGAGACGTCGTCGAGCGGGCCGATTTCACCTGGAATTGGCCTGGCACTATGCGCCCGGTGAACACGCGGAGGGAGAGCCGCCCGAAGTCGCGCCTCAGCCGCCCGTACTGCGTCCAAGTGCTGCAAGAGATATTCGACGATTGCAGCCTCGGCACGGGCGATCGCTTCAATGGTCGCCCCGCCGACATGCGGCGTAACGATCACATTGTGGCCGGCCCTGGCGCCAGCGAGGGAGGGGGTTTCCCTCTATTTGGCCATGCTCCTCTCCCCCAAGTACGTCCACAGCTGCGCCTCCTAGGCGACCGCTGGCAACCGCCGCCGCAAGCGCCTCCTCGTCAACAACAGATCCGCGCGCCGTGTTGATGAAGAAGGCGCCAGGCTTCATTCTCTCGATCAGGGTACGCCCTATAAAGCGGTAGTTCTGCGGAACAGCCGAAATGTGAACGGAGATGACATCGGAAGTACTTACCAACTCATCAAGGTCCCGCCGTTCGGCCGGTGCCCTGATACGGTCCGGATCGACGTCAAAGGCGATGACCTGCATACCGAATGCCTCGCCATAGCTTGCTACCCTAGCTCCGATGCGACCGTGGCCGATAATTCCTAATCGTTTACCCCTAAGTTGCGTGCCCCAAAAGATGTTCCGGTCCCAGCCTCCATTGGCCACATGCTGCGTTGCTCTCACGAGATTCCGGCATAGAGATAACAATAGGCCCCAACTATGCTCTGCCGTCGCGGTCACATCCTGGATGGCTGACGGGCAGTCGCGCAGACTGATTACTCGTACATTGCGCGCGCTCACGGCCTTCAAATCGATGTGATCCAGCGCAGTGGTCGCGGATACGACGAAACGCAATTTGGGTGCGGCGATGAGTAGTGTCTCTCCTATGTAGCGGCCAAGGCGAACCATAAGCACCTCACAATCGGCCATCTGCTCGGCAAGGTCTTCAGAAGAGAAGGGTCCATAAGAGACTTCACCAAGAGCGGCCAGAGCATCACGCACCTCGGCCGCCATCAAGTACGGCTCAGTTACCACGATTTTCATGCCGGGCAATCCTTTGGAAGCAGGCCACTCTCGATCAGCGCCTTCGCAATCACTAAATCACCATAAGTATCGATATCGACTGAGCGCTCCCATGGCATCTCAAACAGAAGGGGGGTCGGACTGTACGAGGCAGCCGGTGCGCCTGAAATACTCCGTTGTGACGATATAGATCGCTCCGTTCCGGTGAAATAGGATCTCGTAGTTCTGGCGCCGCGTGGGCACGTCGGGAATGAAGAGGTGTCCCTGAAGCTCACCATCAGTACGATACATCTCTCGTGGATGCCTGTTCCCCTCGACCCGGCACACGCTAACCAGAGAGTGCGCACGCCTGCTGCGAAACAGCTCGAGCGCTGCTTCGATATCCGAAGCTGTACGCAACGGAGTGGTCGGCTGCGCAATGAGTAAGGCCTCCGGACCGATGCGCCCTGCAACTGCCCCTGTCCGAGACTTCAAAGCATGGGCTACGGCCTCGGCGCTCTTTGACCCATCCCGAGCGAGCGGAGCTGGGCGTTCCACCAGGAAGATCGAATTGCGCGTCCGGTAATGGTCAAGGATATCTTTGTCGTCCGTAGTTAGGAGGATACCCCTGAGTGATCTCGCCGCTTCGAGGGCTCGTACCGTATACTCGATAAGGGGAAGACCGCCAATGATAGCCTTGTTCTTGCCCGGAAGGCCCTTCGAACCTGCGCGAGCTGTGATAATAGCAACAACGCCCTTACTTACTTTCATTGGCTGCGGGCACTACTAAACTGATCTCACGAGGGCGCGACGCCGCTTCCGCAGTCGTATAGCGCCAACCCTTCCATTGTCCCGGGTCACGAAGCACATACGGCGCTAACGCATCAGCGTATTTCTGCACCGCAGATCGGTAGTCCTCGTCCAGTGTCTCCAGTGATCTCGATTGGAGCCCCAATGTTTACCTCGAAGTGAGCCGGCGCAAGGCGCCGTGAAAAGACTGGCAACAGCGCGGCGCCGGTGGACCGAGCTAGGAAGAAAGGACCCGTAGCAAGCTTAAGCCGTGTGGCGAGGAATGCGGCTAGCTTGGCGACGCCCGCGATTGCCGACTGCAATGCTGATTACGCCGCCCGCCTTAAGCTGCTTCCGCAAGAACTCTAGAGCATCTCGGTTGTCATGCACGCCGCCTGTCACGCGTTGGACAAAGCGGTCCTCAATACGTCGGCACACCAGATTTATGTAACGAACGCCGAAGCGTGTGGTCGAAAATCCTTGTGAAAGGGACCAGCGAAATTGTTCACTGAAGACCAAGCTGGTGCCAAGCCATCTTGGTAACCGTATGGTAGAAGCAGAAATTGCTAGTGTAGAGGAGAACGCCGCGGTCCGCATCGAGTGTCGCCGTCAGATGCTCAGTGCCGGTCACGTCAATCCTTGGCATCCAGCCGCCTAGCCGCCAAGCACGCAAGTACTGGAAGCGCTCCTCGTAGCGGTTGGACCAATTCTCTGTCGCAATAGCGTGCGCCTTGCCTGGTGCACCTACACTCGTGCCGGATATTGCTAAGATATCCGGTCGACCTCCGAGCGTGTGCGCGAGGGATGCATGCCGTGTTGAACGAGCCTAGGAAACGCGACACCGGCCACCAGGCCCGCTCGGGCAGAATTCGAGGCGATGACTCCCTGCCCTACCAGACGAACGACCTCGTAGAGATCCTTGACGGATACGGCCGGCGCGATGCCGACCGCATCATCGTTCGCGCGCTGCACTGAGCCGTTTTGACTTTCCGCAATCACTGGAGGCAACTCTTCGAAGATCTCCCTTCGGCAAAGACGCCAGGAAGAACACTAGTCCCCATCGCGCTCGTCTGACAAGGCTGGCGAAGATGGAAGCAGCACTTAGCTTTCACAACGTCCATTCGATTATCTTAGTTCCGCTGGGGAACACGGCCATCATCCTGATCCTTTCGTAAACAGGGAGAGCCTCGTCCCTGCGAGCCTTTGCACTTCCGCTAGATCCAGAATCCACTCTCGGGGTTGTTGCACGAAGACGAACGAAGAGTTGGCGCCAATCGGCCTACTGTTGAAAGTCGTTCTGAAGGCCATTTCTGACGGCCGCACTCCCAAGAAGTTGCAAAGCGCGCCCATCGTGCCATGCGTGTCCGTCACCAGATCGCTGTAATCGAGAACGATGCACCGGCCCGGATACGCGGACAGAATTCTCCTCCATTGTTTCGGCTTGGTCCAAGTAGCATTTGATCGCCGGGTCTAAACCGCGGTAAATGGCTAAATCCTTCTTAACCCTTCCCCCCATCTGTAAAGCTTTGACTGAAGTATACCAGGTGATGGGTTCACGGATAAGCTGAACGAGGTAGCCATCCGGATAGTAGGTGAAAAAGCGCGCTACATTAGCGCGCGAAAAGGCAGTCCAAGAAGCGAATGCAGATATATAGCTCGGTGTGACATTCGATTGCCGCTGTAGGTCTAACCAGGCCGTGAAAAAAGCCGTAAAAATATGCAGCCACATCGCGCCCCGCTTTGGTGGAGCTTCCTCCCATAGCCGCTCAAATACGTAGGTAAAGGCCTCATTATCAAGGAAGAAGGGGAGGAAGCGCTTCGTGCCCTTGTCATAGCGTCCCTCCGAAGCGAATTCGAAGAGTCCCTTTTCGCTTTGAGAAACGATCTTCGCGCCTCCGCAGCGGTGCCGTTGCACCATGAATTGAGATCGGGAATTTCGGTCTTGTACGCGCCGACGAAGCTCGCGCGGGTAGGCCAGGATTTCGGGAATTCCATCGAAGAGCTGACTAAGCATAGAACCGCCCGAGCGCGACAGCTGCGAAATAAAGATCAGGGGAGCGTTTCGTCGTGGCGGAACTCCGGTTCATAGAGCGTGCTGAAGCGACTTGAACGCGGTTCGGGCATCTTCGCCTCCCATGAACTCGGGCAATTGTAGATAGTTCAGCGATTTCTCGACTTCTAGCGGGATATGGGAAAGCATATCGGCGATGCGCTTGCCGGAGCTTGCCGTCGCCGAACATCAGCGAGCGCGGATAGCGGCCATTGGCGATCTGGCGTTCGATCGCCCGGTAAATATCGTCGGCATTGTGCGGCACGTCGATGACGTTTCGCGCCCGGTCGCGCCCCCGCTGCCTGCTGCCGATATTCACGCTAGGCGTCCCGAGGAATGCCGCCTCGCGCAAGCCAGAGGACGAATTGCCGATCATGCAAACCGCGTTGTTGAGGAGCCGCGCGTAATCCTCGGGCGAGAAGTTGCGATAGAGGTGCAAATAAGTGGGATTGTTGTTCTCGCGAAAAACTCGCAAGCCCTTGGCGACGTCGTCCGAACCCGCATCGGCGTTCGGCCACAGCCAGATCACCTGCATGCCCTGCCTGCCGACACGGTCGACGGCCTTTAGCGTCGCCTCGATCTGTGTCAGCCCCTCGCCATATTCGGTCGTGACGGGATGCTGGAGCACCATGACGTAGGGCTTCGACACATCGAGATCGGCGCCGACGCCCCTGTTTCGCGCGAAGATGTCCGCCGGCAGCGCCAGGTCGTTCTCGACCAGAACGTCGATCGACGGGCAACCCGTGACGAAGATCGTGTCCTCCCGCTCGCCCATGCGCAGCAGAAATTCACGGGCGCGCTCGGTCGCGGGAAAATGAACGTGGGACAGCTTGGTGATGGCGTGGCGCACATTCTCGTCGATCGAGCCAGTGACTTCACCGCCTTGCGTGTGGGCCACGGGAATATTCATGTAGCTCGCGGCAATGGCGGTGGCGATGGTCTCGAACCGGTCGGCGACGGTCAGCACCACGTCGGGCTTCAGCGCATCGAAATGGGTGGCGAGCTCGATGGTACCGAGCCCGACCGACTTGGCCATGGTGACCGGTGTTTCGCCGTCGACGATGGAATGCACGACAGCCTGAGGCTCGAACCCATCGCCGCGGATGATGTCGATCACCTTGCCGAACCGGTGGAGAAGCGCGGAGGCTCCGACCACGAGCTGAAGCTTGAGGCCCGGGTGGTCGGACGCCGCGCGCAAGAAGCTCTTGATGCGGCCGTAATTCGCCCGGCTGTTGACGACGACGCAGACCTTGCGTTGGCTCACGATGACCCCTCCAGATCGTCCCAGCGCAGAATGCGCTCGGGAACGACGTCGCGTGCAAGCCGGCGTCCGGCGATCTGCCCGGCGGCTTCGAGCGGGATGCCCCCACCAGGCTTCTTGGTCACGATCATTTCGGGCCTTAGTACCGTGCCGGCGGGAATTGGGCAAATCGGGGCAAGGCTCTTGCTGAAAATCCCACGCATTTCCAACAGCTTCTCAGCCATAGCATCCTTGTCAACGGGATGAGAGTCCATTGTCTCCAGCGCATCGCGCATCTGGCACAACAGCTTCAGCTCGTCGAAGGTGACCGAGGCGAGGACGTCCGGGCCGAACATGCGGCGATGGAAGGTGACATGGACCTCAAGCAGGTTCGCGCCGCGCGCCAACGCCGCCAGGCCTGGGAAAATGCTGCCGCTATGATCCGACAGTCCCACCGGACAAGCGAACTCCCGGCGAAGCTCGTCGATCACATTCAGCCCGACCGCGTCGAGCGGCGTCGGATAGGCGCTCGTGCATTGCATCAAGGCGAACGGCAAGCCGAGGCCGCGGAACATGGCGACGGCATCGGCGATCTCGCTCCGCTTGGACATGCCAGTGCTGAACAGGATCGGTGCGCGGGTCTCCGCCATCGCGAGCCACAGATCGGCCGAGGCGAACTCACCCGAGCCGATCTTCCATGCCGGCATGCCGATATTGCGCAAGAGATCGACCGCAGCCACCGAGAACGCCGAGCTCAAGAAGTATCAGGCCGCGCTCCGCGCGTGTGCCGCAAGGCCCTGCCATTCCTCCGGCATGAATTCCATCCGCCGCCAATAGTCGAAGCGTGTGGCGTCTTGCTGCGTGAATGAGCACCTGAACGGCTCGTCCAGAGTGGACTCGGCCGCGGCGATATGGGTCTGGAACTTGACCGCGTCGGCGCCGGCATCGGCGACCGCATCGATGAACGCATGCGCGAGCCCAAGCGAGCCGTCATGCGCTTGCGCGATCTCGGCAACGATGAAGCAAGGATTGCCTCGCCCAATCTGACGCTTGGCTATTTGAAATGCTTTCACAATCGCTCACGCCCAAAACGGCTCCAGTTGGGTTTGGATCGGAAATGTTACCACGGGCGCATTTTAGAGGACCTCCACCGAGCCCAGCAAGGTACACCAAAGCGAGCTAATAAGACTGCCGCTTCGGTGTGTTCTGGGGGGAATCCATTGGGCACAACTTTATCAAGACGTTGTTGCTGCTACCAGAAAGCCGGCGAGAGCTTGCGGTGGTCGCCGATCAGGTTGGCAATCCCACCTATGCGCCACATCTCGCAGCTGCCATTATTCGCATAGCGCATGGTTTGCTCCCGGACGCTGCGGCCTTTACCACTTAGCGGGCAGCGGGACAGCCAACCGGTACTAATTCGCACAGTAAATCTTCAGCTGGTCTGGCGAGCTTGGGTGTCCAGTTGCCGATGTGCGCCCCATAACAAATGCGAAATATCCTACAGTAGCGCGCCGACCCAGGGACGCCAGATGTGGATAAAGTTTGTGACGTGCGAGTCCTAGACTGGACAACCGGTGTCTACCAGGGCACCCCGCTTTATCCAATGACGCTGGTCACCTCAAAGCAACTGCTCCCCGTTTAGGATTACCCGCTGTCCACATTGATCGTAGCGGGTATCCAGGAGATTCTGGCACGCCCCCCAGGATCAGTACCACTTCAAGCGACTTTTGGCTAACGGTCGGCAGTGGCGACTTTCGGTTCAATACGGGGTACAGGGGTCTTGCTGAAGTCTTCATCCTAGGCCGAGAGTTCGTCGGGAGTGATCGCTGCGCGCTGATTTTAGGTGACAATCTCTTCTTTGGTCATGGACTCATCAATCACTTAAGGCAGGCTGTTCGACGCGATGATGGAGCCACCGGTTCTTACAAAGTTCCGACCCACAACACTGGCATCGTGGAACTGGACAGTGAGGGATGGGGCGCTCTCCCTCAAAGTAGCCGGCTCGGCCTAGCTCGAATTGGGCCGTCACGGGGCCTTATTTCTATAACAACAAGGTTCTAGACATCACGGCGGCGCGCTCCCCCTCGGCGCGCAGCGAGCTAGAAATCACCGATGTAAACTGGCACTATCTAGATTTGGGCAACCTGTACGTGGAGCAATTCGGCAAAGGCTTCGAGGCTGTGAGTCGCTACTTGAGAGCCGAATTCGTCCGTGCCATGAGTATCGTAAGCATTGGGATTGCATGCATCAAGGAGGCGGCTTATCGGATGGGATTCATTGATCGTGAAGACCTACGGTCGCTGGCCCTGCCGCTGCAAAGGGGTGGCTACGGTGATAACCTGCGCGGCCTCGCCGAGGAAACAGAGGCGCCGCGTGTCGACCGCACCTAAAGGCATCGGTGACAATTGTGCCCTAGCGTCGTTGGGCAAGCCTACCAGCAGGACCAAAGCGGTCGTCGACGGCTCACCCGTGGCGGTCGACAAGACGTTCGGCGCCTGTCCCCGCCAAAGCGCGCAATTCTCTCGATCAGCCTTTGCGGCGCGCAGTGGGGCGACATTGCCTTCCTTGTGCAAACCGTTGGTGCTACATGTGATTGGCGGACTGGAGCGGGCGGCGCAGAGGGAATGCTGGCACGGCTAGTGCAAGTTCCAGGACCATTTCGCCATCTGGTCGTATCACTTACCGGAGATGGGGCCTGGGGAGAAGAACTACGTCATGCAGGTGTTCGAGTGACAGGTCTGGGGATGCGACGCGGCATCCCCTCGCTCGCGGCGCTGTGGCGACTTGCGCGGCTCATGCGCAGGTCATCCCCGACTATTGTGCAGACCTGGATGTATCATGGCGACCTGCTCGGGATGCTTGCCGCGCCGTTCGGTGGATACCCTCCGATAATCTGGAACGTTCGCTGCTCGGATATGGACTTTTCCTTGTATAGACGATCAACACGCCACGTAGTGAATATCCTGGCGCGCTTGTCGTCACTTCCTGTAGCAGTGGTGGTGAACTCTTATGCGGGTCAACGTTGGCACGCGCAGATCGGCTATCGCGCGCGCGAGTGGGTGCTGCTACCGAATGGAATCGATGTGGAAAC
The DNA here is from genome assembly GCA_963802845.1 of uncultured Alphaproteobacteria bacterium. GTDB lineage: Bacteria > Pseudomonadota > Alphaproteobacteria > Rhizobiales > Methyloligellaceae > Methyloceanibacter. The sequence goes on along the minus strand of CAWDKA010000021.1, from coordinate 32,843 downwards.
TTTTCGTCCCAACCCACAGGCGCGGTCCTACTGGCGAGAACGTCTGGAAATCAGCCCCAACACGGTTCTCGTGGGTATGGCTGCCCGGCGCGACCCTATGAAGGATCATGAAACCCTGCTCCACGCCATTGGTAGGATCTCGGCTAATGTTGCCTGTGCGCTGGTTGGCAATGACGTTGATGCAGGCGATACGGCGCTAGTGCGGCTCGCAATTCAGGCAAATAAGCCGATCCATCTCCTCGGCTTTTGCCGGGACATGCCTGGCTTTATGGCCGCGCTGGACATTGCCGTACTCGCCTCCAGATTTGGCGAAGGATTCCCCAACGTGGTAGCTGAGGCCATGGCCTGCGGCGTGCCCTGCGTCGTTACCGATGTTGGCGATGCGGCAGTGATAGCGGGATCCACGGGGAAGGTCGTTCCGCCTTGTGATCCAACGGCCCTCGCTAATGCCATTTCGGCTTTGGCAACAGACCATCCCGAGCGAGCGCGCCTCGGCGCGCTTGCTCGGGAGCGCATCGTCCTTCACTATGCCCTTCCTCAAGTGGCCTCACGCTATCATGAGTTGTGGGCGAATCTGGCTGAGGGCGGAAAAGCAGCGCCTCAGCCGTCCGGATCATAACCCGCAGCACGAGGGTAATCAGGGCAAGAACGCCCTGAAGTCGCCGGACACTTCAGAAGCGGCGAGAAGATTCAGCGCTTTCTCTGTTATGCCTTTGCATCATTGCTCGTCGGAGCACTCTTTGTCTGCAAACTGAATGACATTCTGGCATCCCCTCAAAACGCGAGGGCATGAGAAGAGCATCAGCTCCAGTGACCACGGCGCGGAGTTGACGACACACCCAGCAAACGTGGCTCTCTTCTCGAGCTTCAAACGAGCTGATTGTTCTTCCAAATGCGAGCGTTCAGGCCCCTCACCTCCGGGCATTTCGGACCTCCAATCGAGGAGACGATCGAAGCCTTTTTGGGAAACCAATCTTAACACCGCGACGAAGCGTGTTCCCAATCCTGGTTGACGACGAACGAATATAGCAACTTCGCGCAGCCCGACTTCGTTCACCGGATTGCATAGAAGTGGACCTCGGCCGGCGGGGTGCCAATCGCGCCCCGAGCACATTGGCCCCATAGCTCTCGCGCGTGGCGTGCTTTCTAACACCCCGCATCAACTCGAAATCGAGCGAGATGGCCGGGGGGTCTACCCGTCTCGCCCATGCCGCTAGAATGCACCGGCCAGGGCATCCGATTTCCAGGCGATTGCGGGCCGGTTAGGCACGACGGCGTCATCGCCTCCCATTCCGGTTGAACTCGTTCCAGGCCTCAAATATCAGCACGTTCCAAAGGAAGTGCTGCCAATTGCGTGCGCCGCTCTGGTGCTCGGCCCATTTTTTGATAATCGGCGCGCGATCGAGAAGCCCCGGGCCGTTCGCCCCCGAAGAGCTGAACAAATCGCCGGCCCACTCTCTGAGCGGACCGCGCAGCCATCGATCGATCGGAACCCCAAATCCCATTTTCGGCCGTTCCAGCAGCTCCTTCGGCACATATTTGTAGGCGATCTGCCGCAACAGCCATTTGCCCGTTCCGCCCCGCAACTTGAAGCGTTGCGGCAGCCGCCATGAAAGCTCGACCACCCGGTGATCGAGGAGCGGAACGCGAACCTCAAGCGCCACCGCCATGCTGGCGCGGTCGACCTTGGTCAGAATATCGTCAGGCAGATAAGTGAGCGTATCGAGATATTGCATCCACGCGACATCGTCGGCGAATCGCTCCCGGACAGCGTCCGCATAAACGCTTTCGTCGGGCGCGGCCGCGTCCTCCACCAGGACAGGACGCCTCGGGCCATTGCGTGATCAGACGGCGATAAAACCCGACGGCGTCCTCGGGCAGCACGCCGGCGAATTTGTGGATCTTGTCGCCCGCCAAACGCGGGCGCATCCGTCTGGGCACGACCAGGGAAGCGTAATCCCAAGTGCCGGGCGCGACGGCCGTCATCGCGCCGGCCATCGCTTGCCGCATGGGCTTCGGCAGATGCGCGATCATCCTGGCGAGCGCGAGGCCTTGTCCATATCGTTGTAGCCCGCGAAAACCTCGTCTCCGCCATCGCCCGAGAGAGCGACGGTCACGTGGCGCCGCGTCATCTCCGACACGAGATAGGTCGGAATCTGCGATGAGTTCGGCGAATGGCTCGTCGTAGATGTCCTGCAGTTTCGGAATGACGGCCTGCGCCTCCGCAGGCGTCACGTAGAGCTCGGTGTGCTCGGTCCCAAGATGCGCTGCGACTTGCTTCGGCATGGGCCGCCTCGTCATAGGCCGGCTCGCGGAAGCCGATGGAGAAGGTGCGAATGGGCTGCGGGCTGTTTGCCTGCATCAGCGCCGCAACCGTCGAGGAATCGATGCCGCCGGACAGAAACATGCCGAGCGGCACGTCGGCGACCATGCGCCGCCGCACGGCGTCGGAGAGCAACGTTTCCAGCATCTCCTGCGCGGCTGCATCCGGCACGTCGAGCGGCGAGGACTGGCCCCGCGCGGCGACCTCGGACAAGCGACCAATAGGCCGTTTGCTTGATCTCGCCGCCTTCGCCGCATTCGAGCAGCGTCCCGGGCGCGAGCTTGTTGATCCCCCGATAGATGCTCATCGGCGTCGGCACATAGCCGTAACGCAGGAATGCTCGCGAGCGCGTTGCGGTCGATCTCTCCTTGCCAGCCGGGCAGGGCCTTGAGCGCCTTAAGCTCAGAGGCGAAGACCAGGCCGTCCATCGGCGTGGCCCCAATAGAGCGGCTTGATGCCGAGCCGATCGCGCGCCAGCGTGAGCGCGCGCGTGGAGCGATCCCAAGCGGCAAAGGCGAACATGCCGATCAGGCGCTCCACCGTTTGCCGCACGCCCCAAACCGCAAAGCCCTCGACCATGACTTCAGTGTCGGAATGGCCGCGAAACTTGCGCCCCTCCGCCTCGAGTTCGGCGCGGAGCTCCGGCGCGTTATAGACCTCGCCGTTATAGCTGAGCACGAAGCGGCCGCAACTCGAGACCATCGGCTGCGCACCGGCGGGGCTGAGGTCGATGATCGCAAGCCTGGTATGACCGAGCGCTACTCCGGCCTCGGGATCGATCCAGACACCCTGATCGTCGGGTCCGCGATGGCTCAGACTCAGTGCCATGCGCGACGCGATGGCGTTGAGGTCATCGGGTCCAGAGCGTCGTAAGACGTCCACAAAGCCTGCAATTCCGCACATTAAGCGCTGAGACCTCAGATTAGTCCTACGGCGTCATGCGTGGTGCAAGTCATAGTTTCGCCAAGAACACACTCGAATGTCCAAACAAGCCAAGGAGACCCCGATGCGGATGTATGTTGTTATCGCCACGACATTGATTGGCATTACGACCCCGACTCTGGCGGCTGAGTACTACGTTGTGAAGGACCCAACCACCGAGAAATGCAAGGCCACCGGTAAAAAACCTGACGGCCAGACCAGGGTAATGGTCGGGACCGCAACCTATCCCACCAAGGACGAAGCCAAAGCTGCGATGAAAGCTATGCCTGAATGTGAGAAGGAGGACGCCAGCCCAGCGCAAGCGCGATGACCACATTCACCGCCGGCCCGGCCAGCGCCACGATCAGCTCCTGGCTCGGCTTGTCGGGCATTCGCTCCATGCTGGCGATGCCGCCGAACGGCCAAAGCGTCACGTCACGGGTCTTCACGCCATAACGCCGGGCGGCGAAAACATGACCGAGCTCGGCAGCAGCACGCAGAGGAAAATGAGCACGATGAAGATCGTTCCTTGCACGGCGGCCTCCGCGCCGCCCTGGCGATAGTAGATCGCGCCGAGCCAGACCAGGAACAACAGGAAAGTGACGTGGATGCGGATTTCGGTCCCGCCGAGCGATCCGATATGCAGTGACCAGCGCATGAGGGGGAATCCTAGGAAACGATGCGCCTCAATATAGGGAGGAACGGCCTTCAGCAGAATGGCCCCGTGTTGCAAATCAAGCCTTCCCTAGCCGAGTCGAGCCAAAGCCTCGCCGGCAATTTTGCGCGTAAGCGCGTCCGCGCCCACGCCCATTGGCGGCGGCGCGCCCTGCCCCGACCAGAACCAGGAGAAATCGCCAGAGCCCTGCGCCTCCGCCTTGGCACGCAGTGGCGCCAGCGCCGGGGTGGTAAGCGGATAGGCAGGATGTGCCGGATCGATCGGCCCCTGCTCCCTGATGAAGCGGTTGAGAATCCCGCGCGCCGGCCGTCCGCTCAGCACATCGGCGATGACGGTCTTGCGACCGGGCTCCGCCAGCGCTGCCTTATGCAGTGAGACCGTCGCCTCGGGGCAGCCGAGATAGGCCGTGCCTATCTGCACGCCGGCGGCGCCCAGCGCAAACGCAGCGGCGATGCCGCGCCCGTCGCCGATGCCTCCGGCGGCGATCACCGGCAGTCGCACCGCCGCCACGATCTGCTGCACCAGGGCGAAGGTGCCGATTTGCGTCGCGACATCCGTCTCCAGGAACATGCCGCGATGGCCGCCGGCCTCGGCGCCCTGGCAATGATCGCGTCGATGCCTCGCTCGGCGAGATAAAGCGCCTCGCGCCGTGTGGTGGCCGAGCAGATGACTTTGCATCCTGCCTCGCTTGACGCGCGCGAAGTAGATCGGGCGCGGGCACGCCGAAATGGAAGCTCACCACCCCGGGCCGCAATTCCTCGTAAGCCGGCGCCCGCAGCGCTTCGCGCGCGTCCTCGGCGAGCTTGAGCGTCAACTCGCGCGCGCCGATCGGTCCTGGCAGGTTCGCGGCCTGTCCCGACCATAACGGCGAGAAATCAACGCGGCCCATCGCCTCGGCCTTCGCCCGCAACGGTGCGATGGCGGGCCGCGCCAGAGGAAAGTTCGGCGCGGCATCGTTGAGCGGTCCCTGCTCGCGCATGAACCGGTTGACCACGCCGCGCGCGGGACGCCCCGTGAGGACGTTCGTGATCGCGGTCTCGCGGTGGTCTCGGAAAGTGCGGCCCTGTGCAACGCGGAGATCGTGGCCTCGGGGCAGAGGAGATAGGCGGTGCCGATCTGCGCGGCCGACGCGCCAAGCGCGAGCGCGGCGGCGACGCCTCTCCCGTCGGCGATGCCGCCGGCCGCGATCACCGGCACCTTGACCGAGGCCGCGATCGCCCTGACCAGCGCGAAGGTTCCGACCTGCGTCGCGACGTCGGTCTCGAGAAACATGCCGCGATGGCCGCCGGCCTCGGCCCCTTGCGCGATGATCGCATCGACGCCGTTCGCTGCGAGGACTTGCGCTTCGCGGAGCGTGGTCGCCGAGCTCATGATCTTGCAGCCTGCCGCCTTCACGCGCTGAAGCAAGGCGGGCGCGGGCAGGCCGAAATGGAAGCTCACGATCTCCGGGCGGATCGCTTCGACCGCGGCGCAATCCGCCTCGCTGAAGGCGGATGCGCGGCCTTTAGCGGCAGTGCCGGCATCTCCGCGCCAAACTCGGCGTAGTAGGGCGCAAGGCGTTCGAGCCAGGCCGCCATCCTTGTCGAGGTCGGGCGCCGGCTCTTCATGGCAGAAGAAATTGAGGTTGATCGGCTTTCTCGTGCGCGATCTGAACGCGGCGGCACCTTCGCGGATCTTGTCGGGCTCGAGCGCGGCGCAAGGAAGCGAGCCAAGCCCGCCCGCTTCCGCCACGGCAACCGCCATGTCGACGCCGGCGAAATTCGCCATCGGCGCCTGCGACGATCGGCAGCTCGATGCCGAACAGATCGATCAGCCGCGTGTCAGGCCACATGGCCGAGCCGCTCAATCCTTGCCCTCCCCGCGCTTGCCGAGCAGGCGCAAGCGGAGCGCGTTGAGCTTGATGAAGCCCTCGGCGTCCTTCTGGTCGTAGGCGCCGGCATCGTCCTCGAACGTGACGATCTTGTCCGAGTAAAGCGATTTCGGGCTCGACCGGCCGATGACGATGACATTGCCCTTGTAGAGCTTGAGCGTGACCTCGCCCTCGACATTCTCCTGGCTCTTGTCGATGAGGGCCTGCAGCATCTCCCGCTCCGGCGAGAACCAGAAGCCGTAATAGACGAGCTCGGCGTAGCGCGGCATCAGACTGTCCTTGAGATGCATCGCCTCGCGGTCGAGCGTGAGCGACTCGATCGCCCGGTGCGCCGCATGGAGAATGGTGCCGCCTGGCGTCTCGTAGACGCCGCGCGACTTCATGCCGACGAAGCGGTTCTCGACCAGGTCGACCCGGCCGATGCCGTTGTCGCGGCCAAGCTCGTTGAGCCGCGTCAGAAGCGCGGCCGGCGACAGCGCCTTGCCGTCGATCGAGACCGGATCGCCGCGTTTGAAGCCGATAGTGACGATGGTCGCCTTGTCGGGCGCCTCCTCAGGGCTGATGGTGCGCTGATAGACGTAAGGCGGCGGCTCGGCGCCGGGGTCCTCCAGCACCTTCCCTTCCGAGGATGAGTGCAGCAGGTTGGCATCGACCGAGAACGGCGCCTCGCCCCGCTTGTCCTTGGCGACGGGGATCTGGTGCGCCTCGGCGAAAGCGATCAGGTCGCTCCGCGATTTGAAGTCCCATTCCCGCCACGGCGCGATCACTTTGATATCCGGGTTGAGCGCGTAATAGGTGAGCTCGAAGCGCACCTGGTCGTTGCCCTTCCCCGTCGCGCCATGGGCGACGGCATCGGCGCCGGTGAGCTTGGCGATCTCGATCTGCCGCTTGGCGATCAGGGGCCGCGCGATCGAGGTGCCGAGGAGATAGACGCCCTCATAGAGCGCGTTGGCGCGGAACATGGGGAAGACGAAGTCGCGCACGAATGTCTCGCGGAGATCTTCGACGAAGATCTCCTTGATGCCGAGCATTTCGGCCTTCTTGCGCGCAGGCGCGAGCTCTTCCCCCTGGCCGAGATCGGCCGTGAAGGTCACGACCGCGCAACCGTAGGTCTCCTGCAGCCATTTGAGGATGATCGAAGTGTCGAGCCCGCCGGAATAGGCGAGGACAACCTTCTTTATGTCTTTGCGCTTGGCCATGGGGTTCTCGAAGCGAATGGAGGCGCATTTATAGGAAAGAGGCGGGGAGGAGCAAGGTCGAGCAGCGGAACCTTTGCGCAAGCTTGTGCGTTCGTTGGCAAGGAAGCGTTAAGGCGGCGCGCCGGGAGGTCGTGTCGAGGCTTTGCGCGGAGGTGCAATCGCCTGGGTGAAGGCAGTTTTCGTCCGGGCGGTAAAAACGAGAGGGTTGAACCAATGATCCCCCAGAATCGCAACGAATTCCCGATTCCCGAGCGCAAGAAATCAGCCGACAGCCTGATGGCGCGGCTCGCTCGTCGCCATGGCAGCGAGGCTTGGCGAGAGACGGTCACCGGGCACGTGCCGGAGAGCTGGCCCGCGGCGCGCCTTGCCCTTCAGGCGCGGATCGCCGCCCTCGACCTCGAGGCGGACGAGACCATTCTCGAATTGACCCAAGAGCAAGCGGCCTAGGCGCGCGCGCCTGCGAGCAGCCAATAGAGAAGACCGCCCGCAAACCCGGCCGTGGCGAAGATCGTCATGGTGTGGCTTGCGAGGATGGAGGAAAGCTCGGCCGTCTCCGGCGCCGCCAGGATCGGGATCGCCGCGAGCGAAAGCCCGCCGGCAAGCACGTAATATAGCCACGAGCGGACCCGCATGACTTCGCCCGCGACCACGGCGATCAGCGCCGGAAGCGCGGTGAGTGCCGGACCGACGGTGCGCGCAAACAGCAGCATGCCGAAGATCGGGGCGCTGTCGCGAACCACCGGATCGTTTGGGGCTGCGGCGCGAAGCTCGTCCCCGGCCCAGGTGCCGCCAAGCGCGAACAGCACCGCGAGCGAGGCGAGCGCGGCGATCACGAATGCGATCGCAACCCACGCCATGCGGAAGATCGTGCGCAAAACCATGGCACGCCTCGTTAGGCGCCCAGCCGTTCGCTAGCGCGCTGCTTGACGCTTGCGCTCTTGAGCTGGCCGCAGGCCGCCATGATGTCGCGGCCGCGCGGGCTTCGCACCGGGCTCGCATAGCCCGCCCGGTTCACCACTTCCGCGAATTTCTCGATCTCGTCCCAGCCGGAACATTCGTAAGGCGCGCCGGGCCAGGGATTGAACGGGATCAAATTGATCTTCGCCGGGATCTTGGCCAGGAGCCGCACCAGCTCCTTCGCGTCGGCAATCGAGTTGTTCACGCCTTTCAGCATCACGTATTCGAAGGTGATGCGCTTGGCGTTGGAGAGGCCGGGATAGGCGCGGCAGGCGGCGAGCAAATCCTTGATCGGCCACTTCTTGTTGATCGGCACGAGCTTGTCGCGCAGCTCGTCGCGCACGGCATGGAGCGAAATCGCAAGCATCGTGCCCGCCTCCTCGCCCCAGCGCGGAATCTCGGGAACGACGCCCGAGGTCGAAAGCGTGATGCGGCGTTTCGACAGCGACAGGCCCTCGCCGTCGGCGGCGACGAGGCAGGCGTCGCGCACATTGTCGAAATTGTAGAGCGGCTCGCCCATGCCCATCAGCACGAGATTCGTGATCTTGCGCATCCCATCGGGAAGGCCGCGCGGGTCGGGCGCGGCGGCGCCGGGCCAGTCACCGAGCCGGTCGCGGGCGAGCGCGATCTGCCCCACGATCTCGCCCGCGGTCAGATTGCGCACCAGACGCTGCGTGCCGGTGTGACAGAACGAGCAGGTCAGCGTGCAGCCGACCTGGCTCGAAATGCAAAGCGTGCCGCGATCCTCCTCGGGGATGTAGACGGTCTCGATCTCCTTGCCGTCGGCGAGGCGAAGCAGCCATTTGCGCGTGCCGTCGATCGAAACCTGCTCGGTCACGATCTCGGGCCGCGCGAGCGAAAAGGCCGCGGCAAGCTCGCCGCGAAGCTCCTTGGCGATGTCGGTCATGACGGCGAAATCCGTCGCGCCGCGCACATACGCCCAGCTCCAGATCTGGCTCACGCGCATGCGCCTCTGGCGTTCGGGAACGCCGAGCGCGTCGCCAAGACGCTCGCTGAGCGCTGTGCGGCCAAGACCGATGATCGGCTCTGGGTGCGCTTGATCGCCGGCCGGAGCCTTGGCGGGGAGCGGAGAGGGTGAAGTCATCGTCATGATATAAGCGCGCCGGAACGATCCGGCGTCACGGTCATATCATGTCCGGGGCTTCTTCTGACAAGCCTTCGCGCTGGTTTGCCGGCTTTGCGGTCTAGCCGCTGCACTCCTTGGCGGCGCGGTCGATCGCATCGGACAGGCCGTTCAGCGAATAGACGTCGGTGGTGGCGGTGCCGCGAGACGACTTCCCTTCGATCTTCATCGAATTGCCGGTCTTCATCGCATCGAGCAGCTTCGTCTCCGTCTCCGGCTTTTCGACGAAGGCGCCCTCATCCTTGGTGAACAGCTCGAACTTCTCCGTGCCGACGGTCACGGTGCTCTTCGCGCCCTCGCCGAAGGGATAGCCCATCTTCACGCTGACCTCGTTCGTCACTTTGTCGCCCGGCCATTGCGAGATGTAGAACAGAATTGGCCCGCGCTTGATCTTCTTGGGATTGGATTTTGTCGGCTTGGCGACCGCGAAGCAAACCTTGGGCGTGCCCGTTGCCGCATAGGCCGTCCAGTCCTTGAATTTCTCGAGAAGCGTAACCTCTTGCGCCAACGCCGGCGTCGCGGCGAGCGCCACGGCAATTCCAAGAGCGCGAACGGCTCGGTGCATGTTCCCACCCCCGATTGGCGAGCGGGGTCGAACCCCCGGGCACGTTGATTCTCCTTCGACTAAACCGATGGGTCAACCCCGCTTTCGCTTACGCGGAGCCCCTTGCACATGCGGTAGGCGGGGCGAGGCCTCGACGCCCTCGGCAACGGGACGCGAGGCAAAGCGCCCGAGCGCGCGCAAGCGGTCATACATGACGATGGCGCCGGCCGTGGCGACATTGAGCGAGAACGCCGACGGAATCCGCACGAGATGCTGGCAGCGCGCCGCCAATTCGGGGGTCAGCGCGCCGCGCTCGGGACCGAGCACATAGGCCGCGCGCTGGGGATGGGGGAAGCTCGGGAGATCGTGGGCCTCGGCAAGGATTTCGACCCCGACCAGGCTGCATCCCTTGGGCAGTTCGAGCTCTTTCAGGCTTCGCCAGTGGTAGACCGGCAGATGGATCGCGGCATTCGAGGTGTCGGAGCGAAGCTCGAAAGCCTTGTCGTCGGCGCCGATGGTAAAGACGAAGCTCGCCCCGAAGGCGTGCGCCGAGCGTAACAGATTGCCGAGATTGGCGGCCTTGGAGATGCCCTCCACGCCGATGGCGAAATAGCCGCGCGCTACGGGGAGCGGGGTTTTCACAGGCCTTGTCTGCCACAACCGCTGCCCGGCAGGAAAGGGCGAGGCACGGCCGGAACTCGCGCTCCCCATTATGAGAAGGGCCTCGCCTGCTATATCTCTTGGCTGCGAAGCGATTGGAGGCGGCGCGATGCGCGTTGCGCAAATTTCGGAATTCGGGGGCATTGCGGCGCTCCGCCTCGAAGAGGCCGCGGAGCCAACGCCTGGACCCGGCGAAATCCTGGTCAGGGTGACGGCGGTCGGGCTCAACTTCTCCGACACGCTCATCCTCCGCAACAAATACCAGGTCACGCCGCAGCTCCCCTTCTCGCCGGGCGCGGAGATCGCGGGATCACATCGCGGGCCTGGGCGCCGGCGTCACCGACCTGAAGTTCGGGCAAAGGATCGTCGCCTGCACCGGCGGCAATGGCTGCCGCGAGCTGATCGTGACCAAGGCAGAGAACGCCGTTCCCATTCCTGACGGCGTGAGCGACGAGGAAGCAGCCGCCCTCCCCGTCACCTTTGGCACCGCTCTGCACGGATTGAAGGATCGCGGCAGATTGCGGCCGGGCGAGACCGTCGCGGTCCTCGGCGCGGCCGGAGGGGCGGGCCTTGCCGCCGTCGAGATCGCCAAGCTGATGGGCGCGCGCATCATCGCCGTCGCCTCGTCGGAAGAGAAGCTTGCGGCCTTGCCCGCAAGCTCGGCGCCGATGAGGGAATCGACTACACGGTCGAGGACTTGAAGCTCAGCCTCAAGGCGCTGACCGGCACGAGGGGGTCGATGTCCTCTACGATCCCGTCGGCGGCGACTATGCCGAGGCGGCCTTGCGCGCCATGGCTTGGGACGGACGATATCTCGTGGTGGGCTTCGCCTCGGGAACGATCCCGCGCCTTCCGCTCAATCTCGTCTTTCTCAAGGGCTGCGCCATCATCGGCGTGTTCTGGCCCGCTTTCGTCGCGCGCGAGCCCGAGCGGCATCGCGCCAACATGGTCGAGCTGCTCGATTGGTGCCGGCGCGGACGGATCGCGCCTCACATCCATGCGCGCTTCCCGCTCGCCGAGACCGGAGCCGCGCTCGCCCTGATCGAGAGACCGCAAGGTCACCGGCAAGGTGATCGTCAATCCGCAAGCCTAGCTCGAGCGCGGAAGCTCCTTGTCGAGCGCCCGCGCCGCAGCGGCCCTGTGGGTCGGCGTGATGTTCGCCGCGACCAGGCCGATCACCGCGGTAAGAAGCGCTGCGTCGTCGGCAAAGCCGAGCCCCAAGATCATGTCGGGGATGAAATCGAAGGGCAGGATGAAATAGGCGATCGCCGCCAGCAGCATGCCGCGCACGCGCATCGGCGTGGCCGGATCGAGCGCGCAGTAATAGGCGGCGACGAGATCCTCGACGAACGGCACCATTCCGGCAAAGCGCTTGAGCTTGGCCCAGAAGTCGCGGCGGACCTTCCGCTCCTTCTCGGCAAAAGCGGCGAGCGAAATCTGCCGCCCAAGCGCCGCGTGCTTGAGATCGCTTGCTTCGTTCCAGGCAACCATCGTTCTTACCTCGCAAGAAGAGAAGCCCGAGAGCCGAAAATAGGGTCGGCGCCGAGGTCGTGCAAGCGCGGGCTTGAGCTTGCCGGCCTCCCATGCCATTTGACCCGGCATGGCAAGACACCGGCTCCTCTTCGTCTGCCTCGGCAATATCTGCCGCTCGCCGATGGCCGAAGGCGTCTTCCGCCGCATCGCCGAGGAAGAGGGCGTGCTCCATCTCTTCGACATCGACTCCGCCGGCCTCGGCCATTGGCATATCGGCCAGGCGCCGGACATCGCGCGCGCAAAACGCGGCGCGCGGTCGCGGCATCGACATCTCGGGCCAAAGCGCGCGGCAGGTGAAGCACGGCGATTTCGCCCGCTTCGACCTTCTCCTCGCCATGGACGAAGGAAATTTCCAGGAACTGGTGCAGCTCGCGCCCGCCGACGCGCGGCATAAAGTCCGCCGCTTCCTCGACTTTGCCCCGAAGGCGCGCACGAAGGACGTGCCCGATCCCTTCTTCGGCGGCCCCGAAGGCTTCGACCATGCGCTCGACCTGATCGAGCAGGCCGCGCGCGGCCTGCTTGCGAGCCTCACCACCGATGCACCAGCGGAAGCGAAGGGAAGGGCCTAGCTCTCGAGCGGATAGGCCGCTTCGACGACGTAGGGTCCGCCGCCGACCGAGTTCCGCGACGAGTAGAGCACGAAGCGGCTGACGGTGAAGGGCTCGGGCCCGATATCGCCTTGGCGCTGGAGATAGGCCGCGACCGATTCGGCGCGCGCGCCTTTCAGCCGCGCCAGCGTCACATGCGGCTTGTAGTTGCGGCCCTCCGGCGGCAGCCCCGCCTCGCGCGCCGCGCGCTCATTGGCTCGTTGCAAAGCGTCGAGCCCTTGCGAACGCCCGATGCCGGCGAAGATGGCGCGGGGCTTGCCGCCGCCGAAACTGCCGAGACCGGTCACTTCGAGCTCGAACGGCGCCGCCACGATCTCGCCGAGCGCCGACTCGAAGTCCCGCGCCGTGGCTCCGTCGACATCGCCGATGAAGCGCAAGGTGAGGTGATAGTTCTCAGGGTCGATCCAGCGCGCGCCGGTGAGCCCGGCGCGAAGCATGGTCAGGCGCTCGGCGACGCTTTTCGGAATCTCGATGGCGGAAAAGAGTCGGGGCATTGGCGAACTGCTCCCTCACGCAAGATGCAAAGCGTCAGGGACAGGGGTTGGGATAGTCAAGATGCACTTGCTCGATATCCGCAAGCACGGCGTCCGAGAGAGTGAGCTCGGCTGCGGCGATATCGGTCTTGAGCTGGTCCATGGTGGTCGCGCCGATGATGGTGCTGGTGACGAACGGCCGCGAGGCGGCGAACGCGATCGCCATCTGGGCCGGGATCGAGTCCGTGCCGTCGCGCAACCTCAATATAGGCGGAGATCGCCGTGGGGCCGTTCCCTTCTCGTAACGGCCGAGCCGCGCGAACAGGGCCTTGCGCGAGCCGGGCGGCAGCGCGCCGCCTTCATACTTCCCGCTGAGATAGCCCTGGCCGAGCGGCGAATAGGCGAGCAGGCTCACCTCTTCGCGGTAGGCGACTTCCGAGAGCCCGATCTCGAAGGATCGGTTGACGAGGTTATAGGCGTTCTGGATCGAGGCCGGCCGGGGTAGCCCGACGCTGCTCGGCGGCCTTGAGAAAGCTCATCGACCCCCCACGGCGTCTCGTTCGAAAGACCGACGAATCGCACCTTGCCGTCAGAGACAAGCTTGCCCAAGGCGCCGAGGATATCGTCGATGGGATGGCCCTCGCCTTCGAGATGGAGATAGTCGAGGCCCTCGAAGATGCGCATCGGCCGGTCGGGCCAGTGGAGCTGGTAGAGGTCGATGTGGTCGGTCTTGAGCCGCTTCAGGCTCGCCTCGACCGCCTCCATGATCTGGCCCGGGCTTTGCCGCGTTGCCGTCTCGTTCTTGCGGAGCCAGACCATCTTGCCCCGGCCCGCGACCTTGGTCGCGATCACCACCTTGTCGCGCGCCTTCCGCGCGGCAAGCCAGGTACCGATGATCGCCTCGGTGCGGCCTTGGGTCTCGGGCTTGGGCGGGATCGGATAGATCTCGGCCGCATCGAAGAAGTTGATGCCGCGGTCCACGGCATAGTCCATCTGGGCGTGGCCTTCGGCCTCGCTGTTCTGTTCGCCGAAGGTCATGGTGCCGAGGCAGAGCCTCGAAACTTTGACGCCGGTACGGCCAAGCGCGCGGTAATCCATGGCGATTTCCTGCCCGCCCAGGGCCGGCTCAGCCCGCCTGGCTCGCGCCGAATGCCGCAGCGCCGGTCCGTTCGATCTCTTGGTCCGCCTGCTCGGTCGCGAAGAACGTGGTAAAGAGCAGCCACAGCACGAAGGCCGCAACGGTGAGGAGCGCGATGGCCGCGCCAATTTTGCCGAAATGTAGGGGCATGGGGTCTCGGCGAATTCGTTGGCAGAGCGGCGACACTAGCCAAGTCAGACGGCGCGATCAATCCGCTCGGCCCCGCCCAAGAATGTCCGCCCTCCTCAGGGGTGAAGGAAACGTCGATGGCGCAGAGTGAAGGCGGGGAGAAACCCGGCGAGCGCGCGGGGCGAGGGGAAACCGATCGCGTCATCCTCGTCATTTGCCCCACCCATCGCGATCACCGCGAGCTTCCGCGCTTCTCGCCGCAGGGCGTCAAATACCTTTTTCACGACTACGCCAGCATTAGTCTCGAAGATCTGATCTGCAATGTCGCAAGCGACGCCGACTTCGCCGCCGGCCCGCTCGAAGAGATGGACGCGATCCTCGCCAGGATTGCCGGTGTCCGCCTTGCCGGGGTCGTCAGCACCGACGATTACCCGGGCTCCGCACTTGCCGCGGCCATCGCTAAAGAGCTCGGTCTTCCCGGACCCGATCCCGCCGTCACGCTGATCTGTCAGCACAAATATCTGGCGCGCCGCGCGCAAGAGAAGCTTGTGCCTGACGCCGTGCCACCCTTCACCCTGATCGATGTCGCCGAGACTGCGCCCCTTCCCGAGGGCTTGAGTTTTCCGCTCTTCGTCAAGCCGGTGAAATCCTTCTTCTCGATTGGCGCCGAGCAAGTCGATGAGCCCGAAGCGCTGGCCGCGCTCTTCCCTCGCTGGGCGGCGCAAGATCAATTCTTCGCGCCGCTCGATGAGATGCTTCGGCGCTACGCCGGCGCGACGATCGGCACCAAGCGGCTTATCGCCGAGGGAGTGCTGAGGGGCGAGCAAGTGACCGTCGAAGGGTTCGTCCACGGCGGAAAGGCCACCGTCATGGGCGTCGTCGATTCGGTGATGTTCTCCGGCACACTCGCCTTCGCGCGCTTCGATTATCCTTCCGCACTGCCTGGGGACGTGCAGCAGCGCATGTCCGACATTGCCGCGACGCTCATGCCGGGACTCGGTTTCGACAACGGCATGTTCAATATCGAGATGATGTACGACCCCTCCTCCGGCGCGATCTCAATCATCGAGATCAATCCGCGCATGGCTTCGCAATTCGCCGATCTCTACGAGAAGGTGGACGGCACGAACAGCTACGCGGTCCTGCTCGACATCGCCCAAGGCCGCGCGCCCCGCGTCACGCGGCGGCAGGGACGCTACGGCTTTGCCGCCAGCATCGTGCTTCGCAGTTTCGATGACTATGTCGTCGCCGCTTTGCCGAGCGAGGCCGATCTCGAACGCCTCGAGCGCACATACCCCGACATCAGGATCGAGATTCTCGCGAGAGTCGGGCGCGCGCTTTCGTCGGAAATGCAGGACGGAACCAGTTATCGCTACGGCATCGTCAGTCTCGGCGGCAAGGACCGGGACGACGTGCTGGCGCAATTCGCTGCCTGCCGCGACAGTCTCGGAATCGTATTCGAGCCGGTCAGGACGCCGCGACCGGCGCCGGAGTTGGTGGCGGAGCAAAGCGTCCAAATCGGCGCATAACCGCCCCCGCCGCCTCAAGCCATTGCGCCGCGACGCCCGGGTCTATATATCGCGGCCATGGAAACGCGGTCCGCTCCGGCCCGCGTTCTTTAATTTTTGGCATCCATGAACCTTCGCAATATTGCCATCATCGCCCATGTCGACCATGGGAAGACGACCCTGGTCGACCGGCTCCTGCAGCAATCCGGCGCCTTCCGCGACAACCAGCGGGTGGCCGAGCGCGCGCTCGACTCGAACGACCTCGAGCGCGAGCGCGGCATCACCATCCTCGCCAAGGTCACCTCGATCCTGTTTCAGAACACGCGCATCAATATCGTGGACACACCGGGCCATGCCGATTTCGGCGGCGAGGTCGAGCGCATTCTCAACATGGTTGACGGCGCCCTGGTCCTGGTCGATGCCGCCGAGGGTCCGTTGCCGCAGACCAAGTTCGTGGTGTCGAAGGCGTTGAAGATGGGCCTGAAGCCCATCGTCGTCATCAACAAGGTCGACCGCGCCGATGCCCGCCCGCAAGAGGTGGTGAACGAAGTCTTCGACCTGTTCGCCGCGTTGGACGCAAGCGACGAGCAGCTCGACTTCCCCATCCTCTACGGCTCGGCCAAGGAGGGCTGGATGGCGGCCTCGCCTGAGGGGCCGAAGACGCTCGGCATGCAGCTCCTGTTCGATCTCGTGCTCACGCATGTCGCCCCGCCCAAAGTCGAGGACGGCCCGTTCCGCCTGCTCGGAACCATTCTCGAGGCGAACCCCTATCTCGGCCGCATCGTCACCGGCCGCATCACGTCGGGAACCATCGCGCCGAATGAGGCGATCAAAGTGCTCGACCACACCGGCGCTCTCGTCGAGCAGGGCCGGGTGACGAAGGTGCTCGCCTTCCGCGGGCTCGAGCGGGTCGGCCTCGACGAGGCCAGCGCGGGCGACATCGTCTCGATCGCGGGCCTCCCCAACGCGACTGTCGCCCATACCATCTGCGCGCCCGAGGTGACGGCGCCCCTTCCGGCCCAGCCGATCGACCCGCCCACTCTCTCGATGACCTTCCGGGTCAACGATTCGCCGCTTGCCGGCACCGAAGGAACCAAGGTGACGGGGCGCATGATCCGCGACCGGCTGCTGCGCGAGGCGGAAGGCAATGTCGCGCTGCGCGTCACCGAAGCGGACGAGCGCGATTCGATGGAGGTCGCGGGCCGCGGCGAGCTTCAGCTCGGCATCCTCATCGAGACCATGCGCCGCGAGGGCTTCGAGCTTTCCGTCTCGCGCCCCAAAGTGCTGTTCAAGCGCGAGGCCGGCGGCACGCTGCTCGAGCCCATCGAGGAAGTCGTGATCGACCTCGATGAGGAACATTCGGGCGCCGTCGTGCGCAAGCTGTCGGAGCGCAAGGCCGAGCTCGTCGAAATGAAGCCCTCCGGAGGGGGGCGCCTGCGCTTGCGCTTCTTCGCGCCGACGCGCGGGCTAATCGGCTACCAGGGCGAGCTTCTCACCGACACGCGCGGGACCGGCATCATCAACCGGCTGTTCCACAGCTATGCGCCGCATAAAGGCCCGATCCAGGGACGGCGCAACGGCGTTCTGATCTCGACCGAAAGCGGCGACGCGGTGGCTTACGCCTTGTGGAATCTCGAAGATCGCGGCGCCATGATGATCGACCCGGGAACCCGCGTCTATGGCGGCATGGTCGTGGGCGAACACACGCGCGACAACGATCTCGAAGTCAACGTGCTCAAGGGCAAGAAGCTGACCAATATCCGCACGACCTCCAAGGACGAAGCGGTGCGACTCACGCCGCCGCTCCGCATGACGCTCGAACGCGCGCTCGCCTATATCGCCGACGACGAGCTGGTCGAGGTCACGCCGAAATCCATCCGCCTGCGCAAGCGCCACCTCGATCCGAACGAGCGCAAAAAGGCCGAGCGTCAGCGCCTGGCCCAGGACGTTGCCTGATCTTCCCAGGTGTTATTGCCACCATCTTCCATGACGAACTGCCAGGGTACGCCTGTATCCCTCGACGTCGTTTCCTCACATTCCGGTTAAACGAATCAATCTCCCCTGCTGGCGTTTCGCCGGCCCATTCATAACTGGAGGCGTTCGTATGCTCAGGATCGCAGGATTGGCGCTCGCTTTGGCCTTGGTCACCACCTCTGCCTATGCCGAGGATGACGACGACGATAACAAGATCCCGGCGGCGGAGGTCGAGAAGATCGAGGCGGTCCTCTCCGAACTTGGTTGCTCGGGATACGAAGAGATCGAGAAGGAGGATCAAGGCATCTACGAGATCGACGATGCCAAGTGCAAGATGGGCACGGTCGATATCAAACTCGACAAGGACTACAAGGTCATGGTGATTTCCGCCTACTGACGGCGCGCTTCTATCGCGCAAGCAACAACCAAGGGGCGAGGCGGCGACGTCTCGCCCTTTGCGTCTTGCGCCGATGGATCGCGGGATAATTTTTACGACCCCTTTGCCGAGCGCTAGCTTCCTGCGCTAGGCTAGAATCCATGCCCGTCGATGTCGTGCATATCAGGCCGCCGCGGCTGAAGGACGCGCCGGCTCTCGCCGCCGCCTACGAAGAGGCCTGGCGCAACGCCTACCAAGGCATCATCCCGCATCTTTCGCTCCAGCGTATGATCGCGCGGCGCGGGCTCCGCTGGTGGGAGACCGCGCTCCGCAAGCGGACGCCGCTTCTCGTGCTCGACTTCGGCGGCGAAGCGGCGGGCTATGTGACCTATGGCCGTTCGCGCTTGCGCACGCAGTTCCAGGGCGAGATCTTCGAGCTCTATCTGCACCCGATCTATCAGGGCCTCGGCCTCGGGGAGAAACTGTTCGACGGCGCCCGCTGCCGGCTCGCCGAGCTCAGGCTCAAAGGACTGCTCGTCTGGGCGCTCGCCGACAATGACGCCGCTTGCGGCTTTTACCTCGGCCTCGGCGGCAAGCCTGTAGCCGAGGGCGCCGAGAGTTTCGGCGATGTCTCGCTGCGCAAGGTGGCCTTCGCCTGGGCATGAGCCTCGAGACTGCCTTTCCCTCCCCTGAAAGCAACCGCGCGTAAGGCGTAATTCCCGCAGGGACTTGTGAGCGGGGTGTTTAGCCGTCATAGAAGGTCGGCACGTGGGGGATTTGAGGGTAGAAGCTGGTGCTGAGCCCGCTTTTTTGATGGTCGACCGCCAATGAGCGACATGAGGTTAGCCGTTCTCGGAGCGGCCGGACGCATGGGCCAGGCGCTGACCCGGGTGATCGCCGAGACGCCGGGCTGCGCCGTGGCGGGCGCCATCGAGGCCAAGGGTTCGCCGCATGTCGGCCGCGATGCCGGCGAGATCGCGGGCCTTGCGCCGCTCGGCATCGCCATTAGCGACGATCCCCTCCCCGTCTTCGCCCATATCGACGGCGTCCTCGATTTCACCACGCCCGCCTCGACCGTCGCCTTCGCCGGACTTTCGGCACAGGCCCGCATCGTCCATGTCATCGGCACGACCGGCCTTTCCGCGGCCGACGAGGCGAAAGTCGAGGCCGCCGCGCGCCACGCGACGATCGTCAAGGCGGGCAATATGAGCCAGGGCGTGAACCTTCTCGCCGCTCTCGCCGCGCGCGTGGCCGAAGCGCTCGGGCCCGAATTCGATATCGAGATCCTGGAGATGCATCATCGCCACAAGCGCGATGCGCCCTCGGGGACGTCGCTTCTGCTCGGCCGCGCCATGGCCGAGGCGCGGGGCGTCTCGCTTGAGGAGCGCGGCGTGCGGACCCGCGACGGCGATGTCGGGCCGCGTCGCGAGGGCGATATCGGCTTTGCCGCGCTTCGCGGCGGCGACATGGTCGGCGAGCACCGGGTGATCTTTGCCGGCCCCGGTGAGCGCATCGAGCTTGCCCATATCGCCACCGATCGAGGGATTTTCGCTCGCGGCGCGGTCAAGGCGGCGTTGTGGGCGCGCGGCCGCGCCCCCGGACTTTATGCCATGACGGACGTGCTTGGCTTGTGAGGCCTGTTGAGTGCGAAGATTTGGCATCTGGCGAACCGATCCGTACCCGCCTAAAAGGCGGGATGGGGGAGCTTGAGAATCAGCAATGACCGGACGGGCCGACAGCGCAAAGACCCCTGCCGCCGGAGAGAACGTTCTCGTTCTCGTCCGCCACGGCGAGAGCGAGTGGAACCGGTCAAACCGCTTCACCGGCTGGAAGGATGTCGGTCTCACCGACGAGGGTATGGCCGAGGCCCACCTCGCCGGCGCCATCCTGAAAAAGAACAGCGTGCGCTTCGACAGCGCCTTCACCTCGACGCTCAAGCGCGCGCATAACACGCTCGACATCATCCTCGAAGAGCTTGACCAACGCAAACTCCCGACCGTCAAGGCCGCGGCGCTCAACGAACGCGACTATGGCGAGCTTGTCGGCATCAACAAGGAGGAGGCGCGCAAGCGCTGGGGATCGGAGCAAGTCCATATCTGGCAGCGCTCCTACGACATTGCCCCGCCCGGCGGCGAGTCGCTGAAAGACACGGCGCTGCGCGTCGTGCCGTTCTTCGAGAAATGGATCGCGCCCGAGCTGCAGAAGGGCAAGAGCGTGCTCGTGGTCGCTCACGGCAACTCGCTGCGTTCTCTCATCATGGTGCTCGACCGCCTGTCGCCCGAGGAAGTGATGCAGGTCGAACTCGGCACAGGTGTGCCGCTCGTCTACCGGGTCAATGCCGACGGCACCGTCGCCGAGAAGTGCGACGTCGCGGCCTAACCTCGCATTATTGAACCGCGCCCGCGCCGCGCGTTGAAGCGAGCGCTGCGCGGAGCGCCGAGGCGAAGTCCTCGCGCTCCGGGTCGGTGAGGAAGCTCGCGAAGACGAGCCGCCTGCCGTGCGAGGCGAGAGACAGCTCGCTCGACTGCCCGAGCCGCGGCTCGAGGCTGAGCCTGACCCAATAGGGATTGAAGCTCCACGATTGCGATTTTCCGGACGGCGCGACCCGGGTGACCGTGAGCGCGTCTTTCGTCAGATCGACGATCTCGTAGCGCTTGAGCGCGCGAAAATTGAGCTTGAAGGCCACATAGATGAGGGCGACGTCGAGCCCCATGAATCCGATCACCGGCCACGCGCCGAGAAGGTAGAACAGCAAGCCGGTGGCGAAGCTGACGGCGCAGACCGCCGCCATCAGTACCATGAAGCCCTTGGGGCCGAGCGAGCGGTGCGGCGTGAGCACGGCGGTGAAGTGTGGCGAGCCTTCGCGCGAAGGGTCTTGTGGCGCGGCGTTTGCGTCTGTCATAGCAAGGAAGAGCTAGTCCCCTGGCGAGCGGGAGGCAAGGCCCGTGGCGGAACGAAGAAAAGCCGGCAAGTCGCAGGCAAAAACCAAGCGCGCGCCGGGATCGCGGCTCAGCGCCGAGGCGATCGAGGAGATTTTCCGCCGCTTCGCCAAGCTCGACCCGCACCCAAAGACCGAGCTTCACTATCGCGACCCCTTCACGCTGCTCGTGGCCGTGGTCTTGTCGGCGCAAGCGACCGATGCCTCGGTCAACCGCGCGACGCCCGACCTGTTCGCAATCGCAAGCACGCCGGAGAAGCTTGCCGCGCTCGGCGCGGCCGCGCTCGAGGACAAGATCAAGACCATCGGCCTCTATCGCAGCAAGGCCAAGAACCTCATTGCGCTCGCAAAGAAGCTCATCGCCGAGCATGGCGGGAAGGTGCCGGAAACGCGCGAGGCGCTGATGACGCTTCCGGGCGTCGGACGCAAGACCGCCAATGTCGTGCTCAATACCGCGTTCAGCCAGAACACGATCGGGATCGACACCCATGCCTTCCGGGTGGCGAACCGCACCGGCCTGGCGCCCGGCAAGACCCCGCTCGAAGTCGAGCTCAAGCTCGAGCGCGTCGTGCCGGAGCCCTACAAGCACAATTGCCACCACTGGCTGATCCTGCACGGGCGTTATGTGTGCAAAGCGCGCAAGCCCGAGTGCTGGCGCTGCATCATCGCCGATCTCTGCCTCTACAAGCCGAAGACGCCCGCGCCTAGCGCGACCTGAGCCCTGCGCTGCGCGCGAGGCTCTTGTACACGCGCACCATGAAGCCGGTGGCGAAGATCGGCGTGATCAGGTTCAGGATCGGCACCGAGGCGATTCCGGCGATGACGAGCCCAGACAAGAACACAGTCAGCCGGTTTGCTCGCCGCAAGCTCTTCGCCTCGGCCGGCGGCAAGTGTCGCATCGCCGCGAGCTCGAAATATTCCCGCCCCAGCAGATAGCCGTTGCCGAGATAGAAGGCGATCAGATTGACGCCTGGGATCAAGAGCAGGAACAGAGCGACGAGGCTCACCAGCAGCACGACGAAGAAGAAGTCGCAGCGCCACGCCGACGGACTGGAGCGTGGGAAGTTCCCGGCCGGGAGGATCGTCGGGATAGTGCTCGCGCTCGACGAGCGCGGCGATGTCGTCGAGATAGAGCCCCGCGATCAGCGAGGTGACCGGCGGGATGAGGAAGATCGAGCCGACGACGAGCGCGAGACCGCCGAGCCACTCGATCGATGTCTCGATCCAGTCGGGCCATTGGACGAAATAGCTGAAGGTCCACTCGATGCCGACGATGAGAAGGGCCAAGAGCGCGATGGTGAAGCCCACGCATTTGAACAGCACCGCCCTGAAGGGCGGCGTGAACATGTCTCTGAAGGCTTGACCTGCGGCGCTGAGCATGACGTGTTCCTCTCCGGCGACGGAATATAGTGGGCGTAGCCCGCAACACTAGAGACGGCGAAGCGAAAGACGGGGCGGCGAGCGGCATGGCGGAGAAGACTTACGACGTGGTCGGCATCGGCAACGCCATCGTCGACATCATCGCGCGCTGCGACGAGGGCTTCCTCACCAAGCACGATCTCGCCAAGGGCTCGATGCGCCTGATCGATGCCGAGGAGGCGATCCGCCTCTACGCGGCGATGGGGCCGGCGACCGAGCGCTCGGGCGGATCGGTCGCCAATGCCATTGCCGGTCTTGCCTCCTTCGGCGCGCGAAGCTGGCTTCATCGGGCGCGTCGCGGCCGACCAGTTCGGCGGCATCTTCCGCCATGACATCCGCTCGCTCGGAGTCGCTTACGACACTTCGCCCGCGGAGGACGGGGCGCCGACCGCGCGCTGCCTCATCCTGGTGACGCCCGACGGCGAGCGCACCATGAATACCTTTCTCGGCGCGAGCGTCGATTTCGCGCCCGATGACCTCGACCGCGCCATGATCGAGGCGGCCAAGATCGTCTATCTGGAGGGCTATCTGTTCGACCGGCCCGAGGCCAAGGCCGCCTTCCGCGAGGCCGCGCGCATGGCCAAGGCGGCGGGCGCCAAGGTCGCGCTCAGCCTCTCCGACGCCTTCTGCGTCGATCGCCACCGGGACGATTTCAGGGCGCTGGTGCGGGACGGCGCCGATATCGTCTTCGCCAACGAGAAGGAGATCACGACCCTTTACCGGGTCAACGATTTCGAGGCGGCGGCCGAGGCCGCTCGCGCCGACTGCGAGTTGGCGGTTCTCACCCGTTCGGAGGCAGGATCGGTGATCGTGGCGGAGGGCGAGAGGCTTGAAATCGCGGCCGACAAGATCGCCCGCGTGGTCGACCTGACCGGGGCCGGCGACCTCTATTCCGCCGGCTTTCTCTATGGGCTGACGCAGGGCGCGCCGCTGGCCTCCTGTGGGCGGCTGGGGAGCCTCGCCGCGGCGGAAGTGATCGGTCACATCGGCGCCCGGCCGGAGGTCTCCTTGCGGGCTCTGGCGCGCGAAAAGGGGCTGATCGCCTAACCCATGGTCCTGTGGCTTTTCGGCCACGGGAGCGGGAAAATCACCTTCTATGTCCTAAGGATAACCGCTTTCGAGCGGCATTCGCTGTTATGTTGGGAATCACTTTCGGACGCTCGGGGGCCTCCATGCGTAAATCTGTGTTGCTTATCGCGGCCACCGGCTTGGGGCTTGCCGCCCTAGTGCAGCCGGCCAGCGCCCAAGACATGACTACCACGACCTTCAACGGGACCACGATCTACATCGGCGGCGGTGTGCAGTTTCTGTCGCTCCCCGATATCAGGTTCACGGGCGTCGGCGACCCTGGCGACTTCCGTCGACAAAAGAACAGCGAGAGCGAATGGGACGATTTCGGCGGAGCCGTGGGCGGCGGCGTCGAGACGGCGTTTGGCTATTGGGGCGACACGCGCGTGACCGGCGCGATCAAAGGCTTTTGGTCCAATGTCGAAACCGATCACACAGTTTCCTGTAGCGGGGGCTGCGTCGTGGTCGATCCGGCAAAGGGCATCCCCGACTCTTTCCCCAATCTCCGCACCAAGACCGACCGCGATGCGGACTATTGGGGCGCTCAAGCCGAGTTGAAATTTGGCCGGGCTCAGCCTGTTCATGAGAAGCCCAATTTCTACCGCAACGACTTTTTCATCGTCGGCGCCGATGTGCGCGGCATCGATCAGGACAACACGCTTCGGGGCCGCGAGTTTTCGGGGGAAAGCGTATTCACTTACAAAGAGACTCTCGATACCACCTATACCGGCGGCTATATCGGCATCGGCGGCGAATACAGTTTCGGCTTCATCCCCTTTGTCGGCTCTGCCGTGAAGGGTGTTGGCGGCATTTACGACCGGCTCGGATTGCGGACGTTCATCAATCTGCGCGCGGGCCTCTATAACGCTGAGACGGATTACGATGGCCGCTTCCTCGCCACCGGCGTCTTCGACACCGCGATCAAAGAGTCGAACGATGAGCTTGCCTTCATCGGCACTGTTTCGCTCGAGACGCGCAAGATGATCGGCACGCGCAGCAGCCTGTCGCTGTGGACCGATTACGAGTTCATCTCCTCCGTTCCGGAGATGCGCTACGACAACGGCTCCGGACGGCCGACGCGGATCGACGACGACAGCGTGTTCGCAAGCCGCACCATGCTCAGGCTGAATATCGGGTTCGGACCTTCCGAGCTCTACCAAGAGCCGTTGAAATAGCAGCGGGCCAAATTCGCCTTCAAACTGCCCTCAGAGTTTCCTCAGCGCCACGGTTTCGACCGCGTGGTCCGCGCCCTTGCGCAGGATGAGATCGGCGCGCTGGCGCGTGGGCAGGATGTTTTCCCTCAGATTGACCAGGTTGATCGAGCGCCAGATCGACAGCGCGGTCACGCGCGCCTCCTCCTCCGATAGCGACGCGTACCGGTGGAAGTAGGACGCGGGGTCGCGGAACGAGGTCTGCCGCAGCCTGAGGAAGCGCTCCACGTACCAGCTCTCCACCAGATCCTCGGCGGCGTCGATATAGATCGAAAAGTCGAAGAAGTCGGACACGTAGGGAATGGCCTCTCCGTCCTTCGGCAGCCTGCCCGGCTGCAACACGTTGAGGCCCTCGACGATGACGATGTCCGGCCGCTCGACGACGAGCTTCTGGTCGGGGAGGACGTCATAGACGAGGTGCGAGTAGGCGGGCGCCTCGACGCGCGCTTGGCCCGATTTGACCGCGGCGAGGAAGTTGAGCAGCTTGGCGAGGTCGTAGCTCTCAGGAAAGCCCTTGCGCTCCATCATGCCGCGCTCTTCGAGCACGGCATTGGGGAAGAGGAACCCGTCGGTCGGCACGAGCTCGACGCGCCGATGGCTCGGCCAGCGGGCGAGCAGCGCCTGGAGCACGCGCGCCGTCGTGCTCTTGCCGGCGGCGACGCTGCCGGCAAGGCCGATGATGAACGGCATCTTGCTGTTGCCCTTGCGCAGGAACTTCTCGGTATCGCTGTGCAGGTCGAGCACGGCCTCGACGTAGAGATTGAGCAGCCGGCTGAGCGGCAGATAGACTTCGATGACTTCCGCGACGGAAATGCGCTCGATCAGGCCGCTCAGGTTCTCCAGCTCGGCGTCGGAGAGCGGCATGGGCATATCGGCCCTGAGCGTCGCCCATTCCTCGCGCGGATAGGCCGCATAAGGCGAGAAGTCGGCACGAGTGCGTGGGTTGATCGTCACGACGCTCACCCGTCAGCGCGAGGCGGTCTTCTGCCTCTTCTCGCCGACCGCCGTAAGCGCCATGCGCCGCTCGAGCTCCTCGAACACGTCGTCAAGGTCGACCTCACGGGACTCCAGCACCACGAGCAGATGATAGAGCAGGTCGGCGCTCTCGCCGACAAGCGCCTTCTTGCCCTGGGAAAGCGCGGCGATGGCAACCTCGACAGCCTCCTCGCCGAGCTTCTTGGCCGGCTTGATCGGCCCGTCGTCGAGCAGTCGCCGCGTATGGGAGTCTTCGGGCCGCGCATGCCGCCGCGACTTGATGATGGCGGCAAGGCGGGAGAGAACGTCTTTGCTCATGACTTCGCTCATACACCGCCGGCGCGGCCGTGAAAATAGGAAGCCCCGCAGATACTCACCAAAAGGTGGCATGACCGGGGCTAGGGCGCCCCTCGCCTCAAGGATCGAGCCGCACCGGCAGGCCCGCGGCGGCCATATGGCGCTTTGCCTTGCCGATCGAGTGTTCGCCGTAGTGGAAGATCGAGGCCGCGAGTACGGCCGAGGCGTGGCCCTGGCGGACGCCCTCGACCAGGTGATCGAGCGTGCCGACACCCCCGCTCGCGATCACCGGCACGGTCACGGCATCGGCGATGGCGCGGGTGAGCTCGAGGTCGAAGCCCTGCCGCGTGCCGTCGCGGTCCATGGAGGTGAGCAGGATCTCGCCCGCGCCGAGCGCCGCCACCTCCTGCGCATAACCGACCGCATCGATGCCGGTCGCCTCGCGCCCGCCATGAGTGAAAATCTCGAAGCGCGGCGCCCCGGTATCGCCGGCCACGCGCTTCGCGTCGATGGCGACGACGATGCACTGCGCGCCGAATTTCTCGGAAGCGGCGCGCACCAGAACTCCTGTCCTTCACCGCCGCCGTGTTGATGGAGACCTTGTCGGCGCCGGCTTCGAGCAGCGCGCGCACATCCTCGATTGAGCGCACCCCGCCGCCGACCGTGAGCGGCATGAAGCAGCGCTCGGCGGTACGGCGCACGACGTCGAGAATGGTGCCGCGCTTCTCGTGGCTTGCCGTGATGTCGAGGAAGCAAAGCTCGTCCGCGCCGGCCTTGTCGTAAGCCGCGGCGGCCTCGACCGGATCGCCGGCGTCGCGCAGATCGACGAATTTGACGCCTTTGACGACGCGGCCCTCTTTCACGTCGAGGCAAGGAATGAGACGGATCTTCAGCATGGTCAGAACGGGTGCTGCCGGCCGAGAGCTGCGAGCGCCTCGCGCGGATCGAGCCGGCCGTCGTAGAGCGCGCGCCCGGCGATCGCGCCTTCGAGCATGGCATAGCGCGGCTCGAGCAGCCGCCTCACGTCGTCGATACCGGCAAGCCCGCCGCTTGCGATCACGGGAATTGCGACGGCACGCGCGATCGCGGCCGACGCGTCGAGATTGAGCCCTTCGAGCACGCCGTCGCGGTCAATGTCGGTGTGGACGATGGCCGCGACGCCCGCATCCTCGAACCGCCGGGCAAGATCGAGCGCGGTCATCTCGCTCGTCTCGGCCCAGCCTTCGATCGCGACCTTGCCGTCGCGCGCATCGATGCCGACGGCGATGCAGCCCGGGAAATCGCGCGCAGCCTCCTTCACAAGAGCGGGGTTCCGCACCGCGGCCGTACCGAGAACGACGCGATCGACCCCCCGCTCGAGCCAGGCCACGATCGTATCGAGATCGCGGATGCCGCCGCCGAGCTGGATCGAGATATGCACGGCATCGAAGATCGCTTCGACCGCCTTGTCGTTGACGGGCCGGCCTTCGAACGCGCCGTTGAGATCGACCACATGCAGCCAGTCGAACCCCTGTTCCTCGAACGTGCGCGCCTGCGCCGCGGGGTCGGTGTTAAACACGGTCGCTTCCGCCATCTCGCCCTGGCGGAGACGCACGCAATGTCCGTCCTTCAAGTCTATGGCCGGGAACAGGATCATCGGCGAAGCTTACGGCTTCCACTTGAGGAAATTGGCGATCACGGCGAGCCCGAGCTTCTGGCTCTTCTCGGGGTGGAACTGGCTGCCCGCGAGATTGTCCTTGGCGACGAACGCGGTGATGGGGCCGCCATAATCGGTGCTGGCGACAAGCGCGTCCGGCCGCTCCGGCACGAGGTGGTAGGAGTGCACGAAATAGGCGTTGAGCCCGCTCTCGCCGGTGGCAATGCCATCAAGCAGCGGGTGCGTCCGCCGGAGCGCGAGCGTGTTCCAGCCCATATGCGGGATCTTGAGCGAAGCGTTGCTTGGCGCGATCGCCCGGACCTCGCCCTTAATCCAACCAAGCCCGGGCGTGACCCCGTGTTCGAGCCCGCGCTCGGCCATGAGTTGGAGCCCGACACAGATGCCGAGGAAGGGCTTGCCGCGCATCCGCACCGTCTCTTCGAGGGCCTCGACCATGCCGGGGATGCGGGCAAGCCCGTTCCGGCAATCGGCGAAGGCGCCGACGCCCGGCAGAACGATGCGCTCGGCGTCCCGTACCTCCTCAGGTCTCGACGTCACCTTGACGGCAAGCGGCGAGGCCTCCTCCCGCGCCGCCCGCTCGAAGGCCTTGGCGGCGGAGTGCAGGTTCCCCGAACCGTAATCGATGATGGCGACGTGCATGGCGGCTTACGGCTGCGGGAAGAGCCCGATGACCTCCTCGCCCTCTCCACGCGGACGCGGCGTCCGTGTTCCGGTGTCGCGCCGCGGCGGCGGCGGCGTGACGGGCGCGATCCGCTCCTGCTCGGGCAGCCACCTGACGAAGAACGCGCGTTCGGCGTCGACGCGATCGCGGCCGCTCGCGACCCCGGCAAGACGATAGCCGCGGCGCTCGAGCGAAGCCGTGCGCAGATCGTTTGCCTCGAAGGCGAACAGAACGGAGATGGCGAGGCCCGCCCAGGCCGTCAGCGCCTGCCCTTGCGCATCGCCGCCGAAGGCGAGCTGCAATCCGACATAGACGAGAAGGAGCACGAAGAACTCGATCCACATGCGGTGATAGAGCAGCCACACGAGCGGCACGAAAAGCGCGACCCAGGAGAAGCCCTCTCTGACGAAGGCGAGCCGGTCCGCGCGCGCGATCACGTCCGTCGCGGGAACGGGCGGCTCATATACGGAATAGACGGTCACGGCCACTCACGCAGTTTACGCCGGCGGAAACCGGCAATCTAAAGCTGGCCCTTGGTCGAGGGCACACGGCCCTTCTGCCGCTCGTCGATGGCAATCGCCTGACGGAGCGCCCGGGCGAGCGCTTTATAGCAGGTCTCGGCGATGTGGTGGCTATTCTCGCCGTGGAGCGTCTCGACATGCAGCGTGAGCCCGGCGTGCTGCGCGAAGGCTTGGAACCACTCGCGGAACAGCTCGGTATCCATCTCTCCGATCTTCGAGCGTGTGAATTTGACGTTCCACACCAGGAACGGCCGCCCCGAAACGTCGAGCGCGACGCGGGTCAGCGTCTCGTCCATGGGGAGATAGGCAAAGCCGTAGCGCGCGATGCCGCTCTTGTCGCCGAGCGCCTTGGCCACGGCCTGGCCGAGCACGATGCCGGCATCCTCGGTCGTGTGGTGCTGGTCGATATGGAGGTCGCCCTCGGCTTTGAGGGTGATGTCGATCAGGGCGTGGCGGGCGAGCTGCTCGATCATATGGTCGAGGAAGCCCACGCCGGTCGCAATGTCGTAGGCGCCGGTGCCGTCGAGATCGACCGCGGCCGAAATCGCGGTCTCCTTGGTCCGGCGGGTGACGCTTGCCCGGCGCGCCGTGCTTGCCCGCGCGCGGCTCGTGTCTTTGCTTCGCTTCTGCATGGTGATGAGCTTAACCTCAAGGCTCTTAGCAATTCGCTTCCGAGCCGTGGCCCGCTTATACGCGAGAGGACCGAAGAGTGCTATCAGAGCGTTAATCCGCGAAGCTTGAACCGGCGTTCGCCTCTCCCGATATGGCTGTTTCCATGAGTTTTTACGCGTCCTCCCCCGAGACCTGGCATGGCACCACGATTCTGACCGTCCGCAAGGACGGCAAGGTCGTGATCGCGGGCGACGGCCAGGTGAGCCTCGGTCAGACCATCCTCAAGGGCACGGCGAAGAAGGTGCGCCGGGTGGGCTCCGGCGGCGTGATCGCGGGCTTCGCAGGCTCGACAGCCGACGCCTTCACCCTGTTCGAGCGGCTCGAGACCAAGCTCGAGCGCTTTCCCGACCAGCTCAAGCGGGCTTGCGTCGAGCTTGCCAAAGACTGGCGCACCGACCGCTATCTGCGCCGGCTCGAGGCCATGATGATCGTGGCCGATGCCGATGAGAGCCTGGTCTTGACCGGGACCGGCGACGTGCTCGAGCCCGACGACGCGGTGATGGGGATCGGCTCGGGCGGGGCCTATGCTCTCGCCGCCGCGCGCGCCCTTCTCGACGGCCCGCTCGATGCCGAGGCGATCGCGCGGAAAGCGATGGCCATTGCCGCCAAGATTTGCGTCTATACCAATGATGAAATAACTATCGAAAGTCTTCCTTCTTTAACAAAGACTTAATGCCAACGATAGGAATAACGGGCTGTCAGCAGGCTAACCGTTCTGCTAGTGCAAGCTACGCCGCGCACCCGCACGTTTCCGTGGAGCCGGTCGAGGTGCTTCGTCCTTAGGCTCAGCCTTGCCCATTCGCTTTCGCACCGCATCGCGCACCTTGGCTTGACCTTGCTTCTGCATGCTCTGCTTGAGAGCGTCCATGATGTTGATGACCGGGGCCATAGGCTTGCCGTCGGGCGCAATCTCGACTTCCGGCGCGCGGTGTTCGAGTTTGGCCTTTACGAGTTCGCGGACCGCCCGTGAATATTCATCAGGCATCGTCTCCGGCTCAAAGCGTCCGCTCATTCGCTTAATCAACTCGCTTGCCAAGGCCACTGCCTCACTGTCTGGCTTCGGAGTGAGTTTGTCGAAGTAAGGCTCGGCGGCGCGGACTTCGTTCCCGTAACGCAATATCGAAAGCATGAGGCCACGCCCCAGGGCCTTGATGCCAACGAGGTGCCCGCGGCCATGCATGATGAGCTGGCCGATAGCGACCTTGCCGGTTTGCTTTAATGCATCGCGGATAACGGTATAGCCCTCGTCGGCGTCTTCGCCATCGGGCACGAGGTAGTAGGGCTTCTCCCAATACCGGCTGTCGATCTCGGTCTTATCCACGAAGCGCACTATGTCGATAGTGTGCTTGGCCTCCAGTTTGAGGTCGTCAAGTTCTGCGGGGTCAATCAGGACATGGTGCCCCTTGGCGTGTTCGTAGCCTTTGACGATTTCCTCCTCGGGAACTTCCACAAACTCATCTCCATCGCGCACCCCTTTGACGTAACGGATGGGCTTGCCGCAAAGCGGCAGCGATTGAAAATCCTCCGCACAGCTTCAATCCGCATCGCTACAGCACCGGCACCCATGTTGCGTTTGACCGTGACTTGGAACTCGGCGTCCCTGAGATGGTCGGCATAGCGGAGACCCGTGACCGCATTTGTGTTCGCACCGTCATGCGGCAGATAGCATGTGGCCTTCTGGTAGCCGCGACTATGCAGCTCGTTGGTGTAGTAGCCGAGCACCTGTCCCTGGCCTTCGATGTAGTCGAGCACGCGGATCTCATGCCCGGCAAACTGCACAACCCAGATTGCACAGGCATCGGCCTTGGCTCCTGCCCCGCCAATGTCCCAGAACAGTTTAATCGGAATGAACGGGTCGCGCGTGAGTTCGCCGAGCCTTCCCTCGCGGCGGGCGTCGGCTAGTACCCCGGCGTAGTAAGCACCCTCGAATGCCTTGGCGTACTCCCCCCAACCAAAATATGCTCGAAGCGATCAGGATAACGCTCGCGGTCTAACTGCATCTCTTCTTCCAGAGCACCGGGAAAGAATGGGTTATCGGGGAAGTTGGCTTTGACTATGATTGCGTTCTGAGGAGTGGCTGCGCGCAAGAACTCATCAACCGCATCCGACTTGCGACGTGGGTTCCAAGTGAACCACAGCTCCGACCCGTCCGCTCTAATCGTCGGTCGCAACAGAGCCAATGAGCGAGCCGATAAGGTTTGAGCCTCCTCAACCCAGGCGATGTCATAGCCCTCAAGTGACTTGATCGATTCCGCGTTCTGATCCTGCATTCCAAGGACGATGATTAGTCCTCCACCGGGAGTCTCGATGCGGTCAAACAACACCCGAAACTCAGAGCCAACGCCGAGGGCCTGGATGGTCGATTCAATCAAGGCTTTGGCAGATTGGGCAAGGGTCTTCTGAATCTCACGAATGCAGACGATTCTCGAGCCTGGTTTAAGCAGGCAACGCTCAACCACCATCGAAGCAAAGTGCCAGGACGTGCCTGAGCCTCTGCCGCCATAGGCCCCCTTATAGCGAGAGGGCTGGTCGAGAGGCTTGAACACCTCGGGGGTTTGCAGAACGAGTTCGGTCATCATGAGATTCCTTCTGGGCAGGCCCTGCACGGCACTGCCGTGGTGCCTTGAAATAAACACAGCATCGGCTTAAGCCTCCCTAGTTCAGTGTCATATCTCTTCCCTGGCTCGGCATCGCTCTTTGCCGAGCCAACTTTTTTGGAACGTCACGCGAAGTCGTTTTCTGATCAGCCAGTAGGAGTGATACCGAATGAAGAAGATCGCACTAGCACTCACATTGTTCCTGGCGGGCTCGAGCCTCGTTGTCGGACTAGCCTCCACCGACGCTAACGCCGGTGCTCGCAAAATGTGCAAGCAGGGGCTCAAGACTCACCCGATGGCGGGCGAGCACCGTGATCTGATGAAGCAGTGCAAAGCAGAATACAAAGCTCACAAGAAGGCTGGCACGCTCCGTCGAGCGACATAGCCAGTCTAGAGAAATAGGTTCCCGGCGGTCCGGTATCGCGATCCATGCGCGCTGCCGGGCCGCTTTCATGCGGGCGTTAAGGTCTCGCTTATGATGCTGGACTAATATTGATGCATGCCATGCCGGGGGAGTATTCACCGAGCGTGGCTAGGCCCGGCGCTGTACCTTCGTGTGAGAAGCTGGTGCCGGGCCGCCTTCATTGGAACATCACGCCATCGCTCCCGTTATCGTTATAGCCAGTCGAGGCTAGTCCCCCCGCGCTGGTTAGGCTCGGTGCTGCCTCCGGCCCTGCAGAGCTGACGTTGGCGCACCGGGCCGCTCAATGCATATGACTAGAGGAAGGAGGATGCATATGACTAGAAGCACGCTGGTAAGTCTCGCTTTGGCAGCAGGGCTTTTGATAGCGTCA
>CAWDKA010000020.1:0-102408 GCA_963802845.1 uncultured Alphaproteobacteria bacterium | reverse complement strand
AGAGCGTCACGAGCTAATCGTGTCTCCCGGCGGAACTTTGCGTTTTAAGAACACTCTCAATTCTCGTCGCACTGGTCTGCCATTCCAGAGCATGTCAACATACTCCGAGAAGGCGTGCTTGTCGGGCCACGCGCCGCTGCGATCCATTCCTCTTTAAAGTCATCCAAATGCTTCAGGCCAGTAGCAATTGAATTTTAATATTGGTTTTGAGCACCACTAGATGCTCATGCCCTTCCAAGAAAATTGGGCTATGCACCGACTGCCAGTCATCTCGCTGCGAAGCCAGAACGGTATCAATGTAGGTTTCGATGTCCATTGCGATTCCCCTTTTACACGGCTGCATCAACGTTGCTAAAATCCGCCGCATGAGCAGCGGCAATCGAAAATTGGAGACCAGAACCGGCGAGCCTCGGCAGAATCTCCTACGAGCTTCCAATCAGTGCAGCACAAATCTTCCGGCACCCGCAGCGCGACGATCCGGCCTTCCTTTATGAATCCGTCGGCTTGCCACTCCGCCGCAATGATCTGAAGGGCATCTAGACCTTGGTCGAGGGTCGCCTCTGGTACAACAACACGTCCTCTGAGCCGTCATCATACATAACGATGAAGCGGAAATGGTTGGCTAGGTCCAGCTCAGGGCACACGGTCATCAGACAAAACTCTGTTTCGGGTAAATTATGGGTCCTTAGAGTTGCTCACGCCGGGCTGCTTGTAGGCGATCACCAAAGCACCGGCGACCGCATTCGCGATATCGTCATGAGCACCGGGAGGGTGGTCGATTGAGTTCGCCCCCCGCGCGATATCCGACGCTCTAACGATGTGAACTGCATCAGTAGCCGATCATGTTCAAGCAGGTCGACGGCGCCGCTATTGATAAGCGGCAACAGGTCCCGATAGAGGTCCGACTTGGATTTCTCGCCGGCTTATAATTACTCCATGCTTGCGGAATTGTTCCCTTGGCCATTCGCCGCCATACCGATCGCCGTAAACCTTCGTGCAGCGATACGACCGGATGATCTTGGCGAACTCCTCGACGACCTGCTCCGGTGAAAAAACGGGGGCGTGCGCTCGCGGATCAGATGAGGATCTGCGTCTTGCCTTCGACGTGAGCGATTGCCAACGTGAACGCATCAGAGCTTCCACCAGAGGGATCGACGAAACACACATAACCGTTCTTGCGTTCGGTAGGCCGCTCGCGAGTACCGAGAGTGACACAAGCCTCGACCGCTTCGCGAGTGATGAAGTCCTCAACGTCAGTCCTGAACTGCGCCATGTACTCGGCGGCTGCAGCAGCAGGATCACGGTCCATCGCCTTATCAATAATTGACTGCGGAAGGTCGGGATTGAAGTCCCGCGTTGCGCCTTGGGCTACCAGGATTGAAGGATCACCTTCGGGGCCGAAGTGCTTCTTGTAGGTGTCCCAAAGAGCGCCCCTTCGTGCATAGGGGGAGCTGATCGCTATTAGCGGGCCTTGCGTGGTAGCCAGAGCCGGTCTTACCGCATTCAGGATTTCCACGTCTGGATTGGCGGATTCATCACTCATCCAGAACGCGCATTCATCGCCCAACGCCGCCACACACGTCATACCGCGAATCCGCCGAAACGATGCCGAGCGCACTTCGAGCGTGATGCCGGTGGTGAGGGTTAGCGTGTCCTTAGTCCGGGCCTCGATGTTTCAGTTGAGCGGAGATCCAGGTGTGCCAGCAAATCCAGGGTGGGTGCGCTGGGCTGGAGGTTTTGTTCTCGGTATTGCGATCGGCCCATGGCTCGCATCCGAGGGATGGGTAAAGGAGCAGCCGTTCATAGCTGGGGTCGCGGCAGCCTTTCCTCTGTCCGGCCTCGCGCTGCTCTATAGCGTTGTGAGCGGAGAATATGCCGGCGCAGCGTGGTTCATAGGGATGCCAATTGTCCTCCTGGCCGTGCTCGCCCCCGCAATGTGGTGGGTCGCGACCAAATAACGGACACGGGAGCAGCCCGCTCGTCGCTTTACCGAGCCTCGGTTTACTGAAGGCATCGCGTGTCCGCGTTGGGTCAAAAGCGGACATTGGAGCGCGGCTCCGGGATGTCCGCTTCACCCCCAAGAGCGGACATGCTCAGCGTGGGCACTGATGTCCGCTAAGTGCCAAAAGCGGACATTACGTCAGTGCTATCGGCGCGTGAGGAGGATTTCTTTGGCCTCGTTGATGCGGGCCGCGAGATAGGTCGAGCCGCCCTGGTCTGGGTGAAACTTCATCATCAGCCTGCGATGCGCGGCCCTGATCTCGGCTTCCTTAGCGCCCGGCCTCAAACCGAGCACGTCATAAGCGTCATTGGCGGTCATGCCACCGCGCCCGCCACGAGATTGCCTTGGGTCTTCGTGATTAGAATGGTCTGAACGAATGTCGCGCCAGTTTGGCACACGCTGATCGAGATAGGCCTCCATGAGGAGCGCACCTTTGGCGTCGGTGACGCGAAGCTCTTCGAGTAGCTGAAGCAGTTCGTGACGGCTCAAAGCGGACAAGGCCTTGCCGGTGAATCGACCCTTGAGGCAGCTACCTTCCATTTGGCCGCTGTCATGATCGAGCACCATCTCCAGGGCGTCGGTACGCACCCCCGATTTCTGTCCTGGCGTTTTGCGCTTAGGCCCGAAAGCCCCGGTCGTGATAACCCAGGGCCCAATGGGCAGGCCAAGGCGAGGGCCGAAAATAAGCAGCAAAAAGGCCGCAAAGGCGATGAAGACAGGCATCGGTCGTCGTTAGGGGAGCTGCTCGAGGAGACGAATGACAGCATCGCTGTTTGTTGCCTTGCCATAGTCCCGCAAAGCTTTGTGCCCGCCGGCCGCATAAACCGCAACCGCCGCTAACAGCTGACGTAGCTGCCGCGCCGAGCCGGCATCGAAATGGCAGTAGGCACCCCGCGTGAGCCGGGCGATCTCTTTGAAGGCCCGTTCGGCCTTCTGATCGCGTCCCTCCTGAAAAAGGAACATTGGCGTGCCGAGAAGCCGAAGCGCTCCAGCGCGCTGGCATAACTCATCTATGTCCTCTTCCATGCAGTCACCGACATAAACAACAGCGTTGACCTTGTTCCGCTCGCTTTCACGCCGAGCGTGCGTGAGCACCTTGCGAATCTGAGTGTAGCCGCCTTGGCAAGAAACCCGCGTCATAAGGCGCGCCAGCGCGTCCGGATCGCTGACCCACTGGCTTGCGCGGGTTTCACCGAACCCCCGGAAATAGACAAGTTGCACGTCGAGACCGCCGGCTTCCTTTACGGCATGGAACATGTCCGCCTGCAGCCCAAGCGCAAGGTCCCAGGTCGGCTGTCGGCTCATTGTGGCATCCATCGCGAAGATCAGCCGGCCGCGACCACCCGAGCTCACGGGAGCAATGGTACTCACGCGGGCAAGGAAGTCGGCTACTTCAGCCCCACTCGAGCGGGGCGCCTCGACGGAGCGGGCTTCCTTTTCGGTTTGAGTTTTTGACGGGACGGCCATGGCCCAACCTCCGATAAACGTGGCCCATATGGACCCTGCCTGGTCTGGTTACAACACCGAAATGCGATTTTGTTGGCCGCGGGGTAGCTTGCGAGGAGTACTGGGGCTTGTGCGCGGTGGCCGGCGACGGCTGTCGCCAGGGGGCTCCCGGGATGCTTTCCCGAGATGCTTGCCGCTTTGCCCAGAGATGCCTTGCCGAAGCTGCAACATCACTGTCGCAGCCCTCTCGACAATACTTCTGTTCAGGACTTCTGTTCAGGCCGTCGTTTGGGAACCGCGCGCACCGCGAAAAAGAAAAGTCAGCAATAAACCGGCAAAAAAGCCGCCGATGTGGGCCATGTAAGCAATCCCTCCCTGACCAGCTGTTTCGTCGGTATAGGCAATTGTTCCGACGCCACTGAAGAGTTGCAGGACGATCCAAAGCCCAAGCACGATAATTGCCGGCATGGCGACGATCTGCCTGCCGAGAAGCACATTCACGCGCGACTGCGGAAACATGATGAGGTAGGCGCCTAGCACGCCGGCAATCGCCCCTGATGCTCCTACGTTTGGTACGCTCGAGTTCGGGGTAAACGCAAACTGGGCGAAGGTCGCCGCCACCCCCACCAGCAGATAGAAAATCAAGAACGGCAGATGCCCGAAACGGTCTTCGACATTATCTCCGAAAATCCATAGAAAGAGCATGTTGCTAAAGAGATGAAGCCAGCTGCCATGCATGAACATCGCGGTGATGATGGTCACCGCGTCGGCACCGGGTTCGCCGGAAAATCGTGCGGGAATAAACGCCCAGTCCTTAATGAACTCGTCGCCGGCGTTGAGTTCGATAAAAAAGATTAGAACGTTCAACGCAATCAGCCCATAGGTGATAACGGGAAGGGTACGGCGCTGCGAGTTGTCGTCACTAACCGGAAACATGCTTGAAACAGCTTCCTTACAACGAAGTCCGGTCGACGCCCAAAAGTTTCGAGAAGATCAGCGTGTGGTCTCTTTCTAGTCAGGGAAGGGTGCTACTTCTCCTGCCAGCAAGAGCACCCCAAACCAGAAGCACGATGATAGCGCCAACAGTCGCTCCAATGAGACCAGCACCTTCACCGGCCTCGTACCAGCCGAGCGCCTGCCCCAAGAACGTGGCGACGAACGCTCCGACGATGCCGAGAATTGTAGTTAGAATGAAGCCACTTGGCTCATTAGCACCGGGGGCGATTAGCTTCGCGAGCACGCCTGCGATAAAGCCAATAAGGATTGTCCAGATAATACCCATTTTTCCAGGCTCCTTGAACAAACTCAATCGCAACGCGGGTTGGCTCGTCGTGGTTCCCATCTTTGGGACAAAAAGGGTCGGCTCACAGGCGTTTCCAGTGCGACAGTCAGAAGGTATGGCCGGCATCGGGCGCGTCGCCCACTTCCCCATAGAAGCGTTGCGCGGCCTCTACCACCGATACGCGGTCGCTCTTGCCGTGCCGTGCGATTGTTAAAAGCAGGCCTCAGCCTAGGAACAGCGGTTGCTAGGTCGGAAGCTATCTTCCATCTGCTCAACGACCGGATCGTACTCGGACCGTAGACTCTTCGGATAGGTGATGGCGAAGACGTTCACGACACTCCCGGCGCAGGAGAACATGACTTTCTCGTAGTAGATGTCGTCACCTCGATAGCCGCTAATCACGAACCAGGAGCGGCCGCGCGGCACGTACGTCATATTGTCGTATCCGCCTGTATTCCCAAGCAGCCAATGCTTGAACTCACCGGGCGTTTGGCCTGCCTCATTGTTCCAGGCCCCGACCATAAGTTTTGCGTCAGCGTCTCTTGAGGCGAAGTAGTGGAACGAAGGCTTTCCGTCGCCTTCTGTCCTGTCAAACAAATCGCGCGGGTAACTGAACTGGAAGCCCAGACCGGGGTCTCGCTCGTAGGCCCAGGGCCGGGTTGCAGCTGTAAGGCTGCTCATGGCGCCGAGATAGATCAAGACGATCAAACCAATCTTTTTCATTTTCTTCTCCTAGTAGCGTGTGGGCCCACCGAAATCGCCCGAGAGAGCAAACAAACCCAAACCTCGACCCGCCTCATGTCGCGCCAACCGGCTCTTCCGTCTTTCTGTGATCACCTTTTTTCGCGCACTGGGCAGCTTGGCTGTTGGTTCAAGCTTCCCCGCTCTTGCTGGAAATGACTTCACGGCGAGTTGCTTATTCTCGACGCCGAGTGAATTTTCCTGTGTGGGTTTCCCCGATGCCGCCGACGCGAGGGGGCTGGGTTCCGAGGAGGAAGGAACCGCTGGCTCTAACTTCGCAATTTCCACGACCGGCCGCTTCGGCTTCTGAAAGTTTGTGATAGTTGACTGTTCCCCTCCGAGAGATGGCGCTTTGGCGATCGCGGCGGGGACCTGCCTGCTAATAATGGGGCGGGGAAGATAGGTGCCCCAGGAGCCAAAAGGGCGGTCGCGCAAGCGCTGGAGATCATCGTGCTGGGCGGAGATTGAAAGACCGGGTGGGCCTGGCTCCTGCCTCACAGCCACATACGTGACGCAAATGGCAGCCGCCAGAAGCCAGAAGGTTAGGAGTAAGACGTTTCTCGGGGCCATGTAACCACCAATCGGCCCCCGTTCCGGCTTTCAAACGTGCAACTAACCAGGACGTTCCTTTTCACCATGCACTCTGTGTGACGCCCGTGGTCGGCAGGGCTCCACCGGGGTGCGTAGGGCGCTCGCTTCGGCGGGCGCCCTTTTGTTGAGCGTAATTTTGCGGCGCACACCTAGGGGCTTGAAAAGCAACTGCGGTTTTGGGATCGATGGTGGTTAGAACTGCGTGGGAGGCTCGTCATGGCCACCGATCCCAAGGAATGTCGAGAACAGGCCAAGCGATGTTTGAAGCTGGCGGCAGAGACGAACGATCCTGTTCTCGGCCACGCCCCTCAAAG
Source organism: uncultured Alphaproteobacteria bacterium (assembly GCA_963802845.1). Classification (GTDB taxonomy): domain Bacteria; phylum Pseudomonadota; class Alphaproteobacteria; order Rhizobiales; family Methyloligellaceae; genus Methyloceanibacter. The sequence goes on along the minus strand of CAWDKA010000020.1, from coordinate 96,032 downwards.
TCTACGCGAGCTGTCACGCTCGCTTCGGCGGGCGCCGTTCGCAAGGCCTCTAAGTACGCCGCCCGCTAAAGCATCTTTTTGTTTTACCGGCCTTGTGCGTTGCGACGCCGAACTGTGAACATAGTCCAGTTCTCGGGCATATTGGCTAGCACCCTGTCGCAGAGGATGTCGAAATCAATCCTGCCCGTGCCCGTGTTGTTGAACACCAACTTGCATAGTGACTCCTGGCGCTCGCCATCCTTGTCGCGATCCCGAAACGGGTCGCGCGCTTGGACGGCCGCCCAAGCGGCCTCATAGACGCGGTCCATAATCTCAAGGTCTAGGGGATGGAATGCGCGGGTGTGATTGTAAAAGTCCATGGCGGCCTCCCGTTATTATAGGCGGGAGCGCAAACACTCATGCTCTCTCAGTCACCGCCGGGCCTTGGGGGGACGTGGCCGATGATGCAGTAACCCTAGTGGGCTGAAGTCCTCGTGACTGTGCTGTTTTATACAGGCGGCAACTTTATCAACGAACTTTTTAACGCTCGCTTCGGCGGGCGCCCTTTTGCATTTTGTTCCTTTACCGCCAGCAACGGGCACACCAGCAGCCACGGAGCGGACGGCATACCAAAGTCCGTCCGTATCTGCAGGCAGGTCCTGCTACGCGACAGGCCACTGAGTCGATTGGCGAGAAGTTCTTGGCAGCGGAACGAAGGCCTAACGCTCCACTACTGGTCATAGCCTCGGCTGTGAAAACTCCCGCGAGCAGCATCAACGATGCCGCAAATAAAGCGAATACATATTTGCGCATAAGTCCCTCCCAAGAAGAAGAGGCCCCGCGCGTTGAGCGGGGCCTCAGATGCGAGGTAAGAACTGCGGAATTTCCCTCAGGCTCAATTCAATCCCCCGATTTGAAGAGCCTTCGTCCGCAGAACCGTTATTATATCGGCTTTAATGGGCTGAAGCTGTAGCCTAGGGGGCACACCTAATAGCAAAGTTAGGCTCGGGCTTGGGAACTCGCCGGTTACAACCTCGGGCACTCGCTTCGGCGGGCATCCCTTGTGCGCTCTGATACACAGCCGCCGACATCTCACTTCAGTGTGGAACCGTTTTACTCGCTCGGGTGTTAATGTCTTCGAGTTCGGCGATTAACACTTTACGGCTTGCCCCCCGTCAGTCGTTAAGCAATCTCGCCGAACGGGTCGAATTGGAAGCCCCGCACCAAAAGGCGGGGCTTTCTTAAACCGGCGGTATGTGGAATTCTCAAAGCAACGAGTGTGCTGAAAAGTCTGCGAATGAGGGTGCTACTCTCGGCGCGGCCACCAATCATGAAACGCAGAAAGTTGAACAGCCCGACCGCAGTGATCAGTCAACGGGCAATTAGCCACGCATGCTTCGCACCATTTTGAACAAACTGGGAGTGTTGGGCTTTCCATCAACTCCGGCGCTCGTGACCGATTGTGTAGCGTTTGATCCACAAAAGTGCGTCCTGCTTGTCCGTCGAAAGAACGATCCGTTCAAGGGTTGTTACGCACTTCCTGGCGGCTTCGTTGATATTGGAGAGACGGTCGAAGCCGCCTGCCATCGTGAAGTGCAGGAGGAAACGGGTCTGGCTATAGATCAACGACGACTGCGATTAGTAGGTGTCTATTCCGATCCTGGCAGAGATCCACGGGGTCATAGTGTAAGTGTCGCTTACACGATCATGCTCGATGAACCAGCTACGCCCCGGCCTGGATCTGATGCCCAAAGCGCAGAGTGGGTAGCCGACTGGAAAAACACGCGGCTCGCCTTCGATCATGCACAAATATTAGCGGACGCCGAACGCGCGAGTGTCACAAGCTAACTCGCCCGGCGCATCTTCATGGCGTTGATCCGCCTCTGAAAAACTTTCATTCGCCATTCGGACGAGCGATTGGCGTCTCGAAGGGCAGCCAAAAGCGTCTTTATCTCAGTGAGAGATTGCCGGTTCCGCTCGATCGCATTCTGGGTTGCGAGCCGTGAAAGCCGAACCTGATCGACCGCAATTCGCGCCCGTACTAGGGCTTCGTGGGGACTCGATTTCATCGCGGCAACGCTAAACTGCCTAAAGCATATTGAAGAGATAGAGGTCGAAGGCTCGGTTGAGTTTTTCGCGGTCGCTGCCGACGCGAGAGATTAGTTCCCGGATCTGTGCTTGGCTAAGACCATATTTCTGCGCGAGACTGCTGACCTCATCCTCCTGGTCTGCGGTTATGCGGCGGCGGTCAGATAGGCCGACCTGGGTCTTATCGCAGGCATTGATGCCTCCTAGACCCCGTCTCTGAGAAAAATCCGTCTGAGTTGCTTTTGTTCCCCGTCGGGCACGCCGTTGCCCTTCGTAAGCATGGAGTCGAAGTACTAGACGATGGCATGGAGGGTTATCATTCGCGACGCGCGCGGGATACGTGGTCGTAGGTTCCTTTGGCATCATTTCATTTGAACGCTGTTGCAGATCCGCCACCAAAACTCCGGGGCGGCGTGCTTTTATGCTTGCGTTTGTATGCATAACTGGGGGTTAGTAATGCGTATCATCGCCTTCTTGGCGGCTCTTTCAGCCTGCGTGGCGTTGGGAGGCTGCTTCTTCCATCACAACCAAGCCGTAGTTACCGAGACTCTTCCGCCCTTAAAGTAAGGGAGTGAGTTTGATGGATCGCACCCACTTCCGTTCGCCTCGGATATGTGATCGCGGGGTTTGCCTTGTGGCCCTCCCGGGAAGACGATCGTAATGACATAAGTGTTCAGCCCCCGTGTGCCTATAAATCCTCTTCGGACGCCAAATCGTACTGCTGTTGAAGCAGGCGCACCGCTGCGACGAAGAAGCGTGAGCATTGTCCTGGCACGCGACCACCCGAACGGCGAAGGACGGTGGCTGTCCAGGTGTAATCGACCCTCTCGTCGGTGACCGGGGTGATCCCATCCACGCTCACGCCTACGCAAGCATCTTGCTTGCCCAACTCTGCGTTTAGCAGAGCGACGAGTTGCGCCGCAGTTTTGAGGCGCTTCGACAAGCGCGAACCTTTTCAGGGTCTATCTTTGATGTGTCGCCTACTGGATCTAACGATCCAAAGGAGCCTGCCAACCCGCGGGCTCTTCAACGCGATCGAGCAAGGATAAATCTTCATAAAATCAGCCACTCTGCGGGCCGATTGCAGAACTACCTTCGCGCTGTCTCGTTGTGGAGGCCGCGCAGCCGAGAGCGTTTGAAGAATATTGCCCTGCGGGCGTTATCGCCCGTCAAGATTGCCTAGAGATAGTAAGTCGCCCTTCAAGCGATCTGGCTCAACTGCTTCGCTTTCACGACTACTTGGTTGCGAGCCGCCACATTAATGCGGCCAGCACGGCCAGGAGGACAATTGGCATCCAAATAAACCACGCCGCGCCAGCATATTCCCCGCTCGCAACACCATAGAGGAGCGCGAGACCGGATAGGGTAAATGCCGCGGCAAGACCAGCTACGAACGGTTGCTGCTCCTTTACCCAACCCTCCGACGCGAGCCAGGGGCCTAGCGCAATACCAAGAAGAAACCCTCCAGCCCAGCGTACCCATCCCGGGTTGGTTGGCACGCCGGGGTCTTCACTCAGTTGAAGCATGAACTGGGGCACGACAAGAAAGCCTAACCCGTACATAACCCCCATTATTGCAGCCGCTCGTAAGGCTAAGTTCGCGGCATCGGTTTTGAAATCAATCTTTGGCATTTCCCACCCTTCAGATTACTGGGTCATTCTATGTTAGCGCACGTCATGCCTTTTCGTCGCCCCGGCATCACCGCAACACTGGAGCAGCCCCAGTGTCGCACTGCGCAGCCACAGCACCTTGCTGGTAGCCCTGCTGAGGTGGGGCTGGTTTGGGAGTGAGACAGGTGTTGCCTGCTAACCAGGGAGTTTCCCGATTTGAATTGCCAAGGGGCGCTCGCTTCGGCGGGCGCCCTTTTGCATCATGTCCCAAGGTTTTCAAGCTTCCGCCTTTTTTTGCTGGGAGGGTGATCGATGATTCCCTGCGGTCACCCATCCGGAATGGCATGACCAAGAAACAGACAAAGCGTCCTAGGGCGGGTGGGCTACCGCACAGACGTAAATCTGTGCTAAGTTCACGCATGCGGGACAATTCTGTACAAGCGCAGACAGAAATGCTTTGGACAAAGTGGAATGTTTTCCGACGCGCCCTCGGCATAACAACTGGCGACATTCGTTCATTTCAACTCTACATAACAGATAACGGGTACCGTACGGTCTACCTCAAGGATCTTCGGGGACCGCGGCGAACAGCGAAGGCCTGAATTACGCCGGCGCGGCATTCATTGCTCTTAGTGGCGATGTGCGGTCAGCGTTTCTCGCTGAGGTGGCGCGTCTTACCACCTCCTGGACGGCGTTTAAGTCGTGGCGACTGACCGATGTTAAGTGGTGCCAGCCAAAGCTGACGGTGCGAGTAAAGCATCTAAGATGCCAGAGAGAAAAAAAACGTGGTTCGTGAATTGCCCGAGCTGCGGTGGACAGTTTGCCATCGCTGACGCAATTCAGGTTGAAGAAGAGCCCTTCCCCCCGAGCCTCAGCTGGAAGGGTCCTTGCCCTCATTGCGGAGAGGAGCACACCTACAGCCCGAGCGAAATGCAATTGGGCGACGAATAGGCCTTTCCGCATTGGGAGCCGCCGATGGCTGCAGGAACTCATTGCCGCTCATCCCTGATATGAATAGCGGGTGCACTGGCGACCAGCTCCCCGCATTTAGGCAACTCCCACCTTCGGGAAGATAATCACATTCCTAAAGTTACTCACGCCTGACTCCTTGTAGGCGATCACCAGAGCACCCGCGACCGCGTTCGCAATATCGTCGTGAGCACCAGGGGCGTGGTCGATTAAGTCTCGTCCTCCGCGTGCTGTTCTCCGTTCAAGCGAGGTGAGCTGCGTCAGTAGTCGGTCGTGCCCTAGATCAGGCGAGCCGATAGACGCTGACTCGGCTGATGTTGAGCCGCTTGGCAATCGCCGAGGCGCCAATACCTTCAAGCCGCTGTATTTGCCTTCTGCCTTAGCAAAGGAACTCCATGGCGGCAGGAATGATTTTAGCTGGCCTTTCGGACCGCGAGCATGGAAGCGGATCCAAAAGGAGCTTTCCGAAAAACAAAGGGGCTAACACGAACTCCATGGCAGGAGGCCGGCGGCAATCATTCGCCGCCGCACCCTACTCCGCGGCGGCGGCCTGGTCTATTCCGGCGTGATCGCGTGAACTCCTTGCGTATTGCTATTGCAGGCTTCGCCCTCCGACACGCCAGTCGTTAGGGCTGACGTGCCGGTGCGGCAAAAGGGTTGGTTTGGTCCGTGCGATTGTTCTTATCGACGCATTTTTCAAGCCGGTCGAACGCGACCTCGCTTTTGTCGAGCGGCACGCGGATCGTGGCTCCGGCGCCCGTCACATTAAGCGCGCTTGCGCTGCGAAGCCCCGCCGCAAATTTCTCGTCCTTGATTTCGGTCGAGACGGAGTTTGGCCCGGCGACGACTTCGGTGTCGATGCTGAGCGGCCCCAGCGTCATCTTCACCGGATAGTGCTTGCCGTCTTCGAGCTTCCAGTTCGGAGACTGGAGTTCGAGACTTAGGCCCTCACCGGTGCGGACGAAAGTAACCACGATATCGTCTTTCAAAGTGCGATTGATGGAGCAGCGGTCGACCTTGAACACCAACTCGATTTTCCATGGCCCGATAGTGTCGGACTTGCTCTCCTCGGCTGCGACAGTGAAGGCGGGAAAGAGCACGAAGGTGGCGAACGCGGATGCCGCCAGAGCGAAACCGCGGCCGCTCCCTGAGTATGTCGTGTTGGCAAACATCCTGGACCCCCCTTGGGCTTGACTGCGTGAGCAACGCGCCTAGACCTTCGCGAGTTCCTGGCAAGCCGCCTCAACCTTCTCCGGCGTCCCCAGGTCCTCCGGGGTAAACGTCATCACGCAACCCCCACCTTCGGGAACATGATCACGTTCCTAAAGTTGCTCACACCCGGCTCCTTGTAGGCGATCACACGACCGCAATCCGCGGGTATTTAATAGGCTTGTGGAAGTTCCTCACCGACAGCTCCTTGTAGGCTGTCACCAGAGCGCCGGCCACCGCGTTGGCAACGTCATCATGGGCGCCGGGCGCATGGTCGATACTGTCTCTCCCCCCGCGTGATGTGCGTCGCTCAAGCGATGTCAGTTGCGTCACGAGCCGATCATGCTCAAGCAAGTCGACGGCCCCGCTATTAATAAGTGGCAGGAGGTCGCGATAAAGCTCTGACTTTGGGCTTTCGGCCGGTTCGTAATTGATTCCATGCTTCGAAATTGTTCGCGGGGCCATTCTCCGCCGAGTGGTCGCCATAAACCGTCGTGCAGCGATATTCCCGCACAAGCTTGGCATGTTCCTCGGTTACCGCTTCCGGTGAGAATGGAGGTTTACGCTCTCGGATTGCGTCGAGGATCTGTGTCGTGCCTTCGGTGTGAGCAATCGCGAGGGTCATGGCGTCCGAGCTACCGCCAGAAGGATCGACAAACGCATAATAACTATTGGCTCGCACCGGCAGCCGCTCGTGCATTCCGGTAGTGACACAAGCTTCCACCGCCTCACGGGTGATGAACCCCTCAACATCGGTCCTGAACTGCCATGTATTCGGCACTGGCAGCAGCGGGATCGCGTTCCATCGCCTTATCGATAATCGACCGAGGCAAGTCGGGATTGAACTCACGGCTAGTTCCCTGGGCTACCAGGATGGTTGGATCACCGTCAGGGCCGAAGTGCTTCTTGTAGGTTTCCCACAATGCGCCACCTCTTGCGTAAGGTGATGAGATGGCAATGAGGGGGCCTTGCGTGGTTGCCAGCGCCGGCCGAGCCGCATTCAAAATCTCAACGTCTGGGTTGGCACTTTCATCACTCATCCAAAACGCACATTCGTCTGCCAACACGGCGAGGCAGGTCACGCCACGAATACGCCTGAACGATGCGCCGCGAACCTCAAGCGTAATGCCGGTCGTGAGGGTCAACGTCTCGGCCGTTCGGGAAGCTAGTAACTGCCTCATGATTGGCGTCGATTCTAACGTGCCCTCGGCGTAATCGAGCAGAACCTTCGCCTGCTTCATGTCTGGCGCAAGAAGGAGAACAACACCCCGCTCCCCGAGGGATAGTTTGTCGCTGTAGTCGCAGAGGCCCGCGAGATAGACAGCGAGCGACGCCATTGCCCGGCTCTTGCCGCCACGCCTGCCAACACAGCACCAGAGTTCGTCAACCCGCTCGATTGGCGGCGCGTCTCTGCCGGTGAACTGCTTGAAGGTTTTTGTCTCTTCGGATGTCAGAGGCTCGCCCATTGCTGCCAACAGGATCGAGCGCCAGGCTCGCCAAATATCGCCGCCAAGAACATCGCCAAGCAGCACCGGATCATCAAGGGCTTGGCGAAGGGTCACGCGTGATTTCATTAAGGTCTCGCTTCTATTGTTGAGGTAGCCGCACCCGACGTTCGCACCGGGGGTGGTTAGGCCCGGCGCCCCGTTTCTCCTTCAAAGTTGCGGGTGCCGGGCCGCCTCGGGGAACATCAATTCACCGCTCTCGTTGTCTTAGGAGCCAGTCGCGAAGGGGTTGCGCTTCGTCGGCTGGTTAGGCCCGGTGCTCCTCTCCACTCCTGTGGTCAGTTTGCTAGCGCCGGGCCGCCTTGGAACGTTTGATTGAGCGCTTCGTTGTTCGAACAGCCATCTACGACCCCTAATCCCCGTGGATGGTTAGGCCCGGTGCTTGTACGTTCTGTGTAGGAGTTCTTCCCTGCGAAGACGTTCTGATAGCAGGTGCCGGGCCGCTTTCATGCAGCCTCCGCAAGAGGCTCGGGCTTGCGTCTGCGATCAAGACACGCCGGTAGCTTCGGATAGCCGTCCTCGTAGTATTCAAGCTGATAGTCGTCGCCTTGGAGAGCGCCTGAAGTGGGCCAAACAAGTGAAGTCTGGTTCCGGCCAAACCATCGTAGGACCGTCTCCTAAGCCCATAGGAAAGTCACTGAGGCCCGTGTCCCCGGTTCGGGGTTTTGTCCCCGCTTCTCTTAGTCGTTTCTTGGCCACGTCTCGGCATAGCGCCGAACAGTGACGCTGTTTCTCCCGCTTCGGGGTGAACCTTGCGCCGCAATCACAGGTCCGAATCTCATTGCGCCAATCGGGCATTCGATCCTCCAAAAGAAAAGCCCCTCGAAGGGGCTTAGTGGAACCGGCGTGGCATCTCGACGTTTCTGCTACGCGCAGCCCTCTTACTCCCCCCAGGAGAAGCCCCGGGCAGCGCCTTTTCAGCCTCGTAACGGCGTCGCCCGGCCCCGCATCCCTGCGAGCCGGGCTTTCGTTTTTATGCGTGGCCCTTCGATAAGTAGGCGTCGATTGTCGGGGGTATGTCACGCATCCGGCGTTCTAGCCCGAGAGAGCAGAAGCCTTGGAAGCGTATTCGTGGCGGTCGCGTATTCGCCGATGTTGAGGGAGTTTCCTCCGGCAGCTTCCGTCTCAGCTTGCTCGCACCACACCGCTCACTGCGTGGCTCGGCGGATGATAATCGCCTGAGCCTCGGAAGGATCACCGCCGATGTCGCTAGTGAGCTCGGCAAGAATGTCCCTGAAGCGCCTGGCTATCGCCGAGCGGCCATCGACACCATCGAGGAACAGGTCTTTGCCGTTGGAAACCCGGCTTCGGGCTTCCGGCTTGGCAATAGCTTTCGGTCGGCTGGGAATAGCCCGGTTTCCATCCTCATTTTCGAGCAACCTAAGCCCGCAGATTGATGTGGGGCCTGTAACGGCTTCTCACGTATCGCGGTAAGGTCCAACTCCCTGTAACGGGTTCTGTACTCCCTCCCCTGGCTCTCGTTCCGCACTTAGTGGAGCAATGTCGCTGCTTCTGTCGGCTCGGCGCGAAGGTAGTCCCACAAACACAGGTCCGAATTTCATTTCGCCAATTCCTCATTCATTTCCCCAAAAGAAAGGCCCCTCGAACGGGCCGGTTTGGTTTGCTGCAAGTACGGAGTTACGCAAACGCGCGATAGATGGAAGCCTTGCTGAGCCTCATCCGTCGCATGATTTCCGGCACGGTCAGACCGTCTTTCCGAAGCTCTTTGATCTTTTTCACTACCTCGGCCGTTAGAAGGGGCTTGGGGCCAAATCGTACGCCTTCCGCTTTGGCCTTGTTGATGCCGTCCTGCTGACGTTCACGCCTAATGTCGTTCTCGAACTCAGCGATCAGCGCCAAGATGCCCATGATCAGCTTGCCGGTGCGGGAAGTCGTGTCGATGCTGGGATCATCGACGACCTTGAAGGCGACCCCTCTTTCAGCAAGTTGGGAGATGATACGGTAGAGATCGGGGGTCGAGCGCGCCAACCGGTCGAGCTTGGTCACAAGCAAGGTGTCGCCTTCCCGCAGATATTCGAGGCAAGCTTTCAGTTCCGGTCTGCCGGAATCGACCCCAGAGCGTTTCTCCTTAAAGATTTTGTCGCAGCCTTTGAGCTTCTCCAGTTGCAACGCCAAATCCTGCCCCAGACTGCTCGCATCGACCTTAATCGGCAGTGGCCCCCTTATCTCGTTTGTCATAAGTCTCGCCTCGCCGTGTTGCAAGGGTCTAGTATAGGCACTTAGCAGACGTTCTATTCGCAAAGTTGAATGTCTGCTTCTGGCACTTAGCGGACACCAATTCCACCGCTGAACATGTCCGCTTTCGCGGGTAAAGCGGACATCTCCGACGCCTGCTCCAACGTCTGCTAATGACCCCAAGCGGACATTTGGTCCTTCGATTTGCACGAAGACCCGTCATCGAAGTCTACTGTTGCGGAAATCGCTGAGGAGAAGACCGCTTAACTCCTCACCTTCGCCGTCGTCCGTCGGAGCCGGACCGCAAAAATCTTGCCGAGCGCGAACAGGAGCTCGCGTGCGAGCTCTGGCCGTGCAAGTCAGGACTCGCTATTTCCAGCCAAAAAATGATATCGCATCGCATTGTTGAGGAAAGCCGGATGCAGGTCGGTCAGTGTTGGCGGGCGTTAGGCCGGAAGGCGACTATGGACGCATGGTGTGCCTGTTTCTCTCAGCCGGCAGTCGTGCGCGCCGAGTGAACTGATCATGATGCTCTTCAGATCACCGCGGAGTTCGGCCCGACCCCCCCTCAAGGACCGTAGCGACACCTAACTGAGGGAACTTCTGGGAGGAAGGAAAAATGAGAAAATTACTCTTTGCTGCGTCGGCTATCGGCGCAGTGATTCTCGGCGTCAGCGGTTATGTGGCCGCACAGGACAAGCCGGTCATTGCCACGGTGGTCAAGATCAGCGGCATCCCGTGGTTCAATCGCATGGAGGTCGGTGTCAAGGCGTTCCAGGACGCGAACCCGGACGTAGTTACCTCGGAAAGTGGACCCGCCACCGCCGATGCCGCCCAGCAGCTCCAGATCGTCGAGGACTTGATCGCCCGTGGCGTGAACGCTTTGGCCGTGGTTCCCATGGATCCCGCCGTGATCGAGGGCGCTCTCAAGCGTGCGATGGACCGCGGCATCGTCGTCGTCACCCACGAAGCAGATAACCAGAAGAACACGCAGGCCGACATCGAAGCCTTCGATAATGCGACGTATGGCGCCACCCTCAACGAGCGGCTCGCCCAGTGCATGGGCGGCAAAGGCAAGTGGACGAACTTCGTGGGATCGCTCGGCAGCCGCACACACATCCAGTGGGTCGATGCGGGCGCCGAGAATGCCAAGAAACACCCGGGAATGGAGCTCGTCGACGAAAAGAACGAGTCCTTTGACGACGTGAACAAAACCTACGAGAAGGCAAAGGAAATCCTACGCAAGCACCCCGACATCCGTGGTTTCCAAGGATCGGCGGGCAACGATGTCATCGGCATTGGTCGGGCGATCGAAGAGGCGGGCCTGCAGGGCAAGGTGTGCCTGGTGGGCACCGGTCTTCCAAACCCGTCCGCTCAGTACCTTGAATCCGGCGCCATCACGGCGATCGGGTTCTGGGATCCGAGGGACGCAGGCATGGCCATGAATGCGGTGGCGAAGCTTCTGCTCGAGAAGAAGCCGCTGACCGACGGCATGAACCTGGGCGTCAAGGGATACGAAAAGCTGACTGTCAAGCAGGGTCCCGGAAAGGGGCTACTCATCATCGGCGACGCGATGGTGATCGCTGACACGACGACCTACAAGGATCACCTGTTCTAGGCCCGCAAAAGGCCTCGTGCGGGCCATTGCATGTCGCCTTCGTGGCTCCGAGCCGTGCCGCCGTCGGTGTTTTCTGTCATGCCGCGATCGAGGCGGGGGCGCCGATAGCGGCGCGCCGGGGCTCAGGCCCGACAGGGTAGAATCAACTTTTGTTTTCCCTGCACCGCGCCGAAGGCCCAAGCAGCCTGCTCAAAGAGGACTTTGTGGCCTATTGCGTCGTCTTTCTGGGATCGTCCTTCGGATCGATGTATTTCACTTCCCACGGACCTATGCTGTTGAGCTGGACTGTGGTCTCTTCTTCTACATAAACGTAGTGCGCGGTTCCTGGCGACATTGCGATGAAGCTCCCGTTGCGTAGGATTTGGGTTTTTGCCACATCAGCGGTTTCTCCCATGCCTAGGCGGGTTCCCCCCGAAATAACGGTGACGATTTCAGGCTGAGGGTGTGTATGCGGGGGGATATGGTAGCCCTTTGGAGCTTCAACCTCAGTGCAAACAGACCCTCTTTAGAGGGATCACCATAGAGCACGACAAATTCGGCACCAGGTGGGAGTGCGGCAGGACCGGCTCCCCATTTTATTTCCTCGGACGTGATAACCGTGTGCTCCTTGACCGGCTCGGCTAGAGCGGTTGAGCAGAGATAGGCTGCGCAGAAAGAGGCGATTGCAAATAACGAAGGGGTGATCCTCATTGCTCTTACCTCCTGTCCATGGATGTCAAGGACGATTAGTGTCATACCGAAGGAGACTTGTGAATTGATGTTTGGAAGCGTTCGCCATTATGGCCATCCACTACATTCGCTGGTTCGAGGACATAGGGATTGGCGACGTCGCGTCCGTCGGCGGCAAGAACGCCTCCCTTGGCGAAATGGTGCGCAATCTTGAGCGTTACGGCATCAAGGTGCCACCCGGGTTTGCCACCACCGCTGACTGTTACCAGCACTTTATTGCGGCGAACAATCTTGAACCACTGATTGCTTCAAGGGTAGGTGACCTCAAGAACGGAAAGTCCTCCGTCGCGGAAGTAGGCTCGGCGATCCGAGCCGCGATGCTGAAGGCAAGGTGTCCGGACGATCTTGCGGGAGCCATTTGCCAAGCCTACCGGGATCTGTCGCAGCGCTTAGGCATGGATGAAGCTGATGTGGCGGTGCGCTCAAGCGCCACGGCAGAGGATCTCCCGGATGCGAGTTTTGCCGGTCAGCAGGAGACCTTCCTCAATGTTCGCGGCGAGACTGCCGTGCTTGACGCCTGCCGCCGCTGCTTCGCCTCGCTGTTCACCGACCGCGCCATCAGCTATCGCGAAGCCAAGGGGTTCGAGCACCTGAAAGTGGCCCTTTCGATAGGCGTGCAGCAGATGGTGCGGTCCGACCTCGCAGGCGCCGGCGTCATGTTCTCGATAGACACCGAAACGGGGTTTGATCGCGTCGTGCTCATCAATGCCGCGTGGGGCCTGGGCGAGAACGTCGTGCAAGGGACAGTCGACCCTGACGAATACCAGGTCTTCAAGCCCCTTCTCGCTGATGCCGCGCTAAAGCCGATCGTTCACAAGCGGTGCGGTGGCAAGGCGCTAAAAATGGTCTACACGCACGAAAGCGAGCAACCGACGCGCAACGTTCCAACCTCTCTCGAGGAACGCTCCGGCTTCGTTCTTACCGATGTGGAGATTTTGCAGCTTGCCCACGCCGCGTGCACAATCGAGCGCCACTATGGTGACTCGATGGACATCGAGTGGGCGAAGGACGGGAGAAGCGGGCAGCTCTTCATCGTGCAAGCGCGCCCTGAGACCGTGCAGTCGCGTGCGCAGACCGGCGTGCAGCGCACCTACAAGATCGTGCAGAAGGGCCGAAAGCTCGTCTCCGGCCTCAGCATTGGCGGTAGTGTTGCTTCTGGCCCGGTCTGCCTTATTCGCGATCCCAAGAATATCGATCGCTTCGTCTCAGGCGGGGTGCTGGTGACAACCACCACCAGTCCCGATTGGGTGCCGATCATGAGACGCGCGGCAGCCATCGTCACCGATCGCGGTGGCCGCACGTCCCATGCAGCCATCGTCAGCCGAGAGCTTGGAGTTCCGGCGATCGTCGGCACAGGGGACGCAACCAAGGTGCTTCAAGAGGAGCAATACGTCACGGTCTCCTGCGCCGAAGGCGATGAGGGATTCGTCTACGAGGGCATCGCCGAGGTCGTCACCGAAGAGATGGATGTAACCGCGGTCCCAAGCACGCGCACAAAGATCATGCTGAACTTGGCCAATCCGGCAGCCGCGTTTCGCTGGTGGCGGCTGCCGGCCGACGGGGTGGGGCTTGCCCGGATTGAATTCGTGATTGCCAATCAGGTCAAAGTGCATCCCATGGCGCTTATCCACTTCGACGAGCTGACAGACGAGAAGGCCACGACCGCTATTGCCGAGCTTACGCGTGGTTACGAGCACAAAGCGGATTATTTCGTCGATCGGCTCTCGCTGGGGCTCGCGCGCCTCGCCGCTGCGCTCTATCCGAAGCCAGTGATCGTGAGGATGAGCGATTTCAAGACCAATGAGTATGCAAATCTACTCGGCGGCACCGAGTTTGAGCCCCGCGAGGAGAACCCGATGCTCGGCTTCCGCGGCGCATCGCGCTACTACTCGCCGGAATATCGGGATGGGTTCGTCTTAGAATGCCGCGCAATTCGGCGTTTAAGGGAGCACATGGGCTTCACCAACGTCGTGGTGATGATCCCCTTCTGCCGCTCTCCCGACGAGGCCGACCGCGTGCTCAAGGTGATGGCGGAGAGTGGCCTTGCGCGCGGCGAGAAGGGGCTTGAGGTCTATGTGATGTGCGAGATCCCCTCGAACGTCATTCTGGCGGCTGCTTTCGCCGAGCGCTTCGACGGCTTCTCGATCGGCTCCAACGACTTGACCCAGCTGACGCTTGGCGTTGATCGCGACTCTGAACTGCTCGCGAGCCTCTTCGATGAGCAGGACGAGGCGGTCAAATGGATGATCCGCAAGGTCATTCAGGAGGCGCATAAGGCGGGCGTCAAAGTTGGGCTTTGTGGACAAGCACCAAGCAATCATCCGGAGTTTGCCGAATTCCTGGTCGAGTACGGCATAGATTCAATTTCAGTCGTCCCCGATAGCTTCATCCCCGTAAAGAAGCACGTCGCCGAAGCCGAATCTCGAAGAAGCTATACGTCAACCCGCGAAGCGGAGTTTAAGTAACTTATGCGGTCCGTTCTGAGCACCGGGACGTCTACCGGCATCGAATTTCGAAGGAATGAGCCCAGGGAATAATCAGTGCACCCTCTCAGCAAAAAGTCCGGCTGCTGCGCTGAATTTGAGGTAGACCCCCGGTGTAAGAGGAGTTGAAGGATGGCCCAAGAGCTATGTCGGTGCCAATCAGGGACGCACGGCCATGAGCCGGGCAAATGCCCTAATCCCGCGACCGAAAACGACGGATTGTGTAAACGATGCCACAACGAAGCGCTTGCCGGCGCAACAAAAGAGAAGATCACTCTTCGGGAGCGAGATCATACTTCCGCTGGAGCTCATGCACGAGCATAGCCAGCATCTGCTGACATCGGGCGACGGTGAAGTGCCTGACCGACGAAGAAATTTGCATGTCCAATTATGATCATCGTCTGCAACGGGGCTAATGCCCTCAGCGCTCGTAAACTTGGACACTTGGTGCTTGCTTAGTTCAGCGTTGATCAAAGCGGTGAGTTCGGCAGCGGTTCAAGGTCCTCTAGAGGGGCATCTGACGGACTTTCGGGCTCCTTTCCAGACGAGATTAGGCATGGCATAAGCGCTTCAAGAGTTTCCACTATACCTGCCGTGTTCACGCCATTCTTCGACTGTCGCGCCCGCAATGTCGAATTTACGGGCAGAACATTCAAAAAAGGAGAAAACGAATGCCTGAGACAGTGACTCGCGATCAATTGGCGGAGCTATTAAACGAGGACCTCTCACGCGAGTACCAGGCCATTATTGCCTATGTCGTCTATTCTCAAGTGCTGAAGGGCGCGGAATATATGAACATCGCAGACCAGCTCGTGAAGCATGCGCACCAGGAGCTTGAGCACGCGCTCATCATCTCGCGGCAGATCGATTATCTTGGCAAGATGCCGACCGTGACACCTAAGCCAGTGAAGACATCGGAACAGGCCCGTGACATGCTAAGATTTGACTTGGATAATGAGAATGAAACCATTCTCAATTACCAAGAGAGAATCCGCCAGTGCGAGAATCTTAGCGAGTTCGCCATGGCGGAACAAATTCGGGAGATCCTGGTGCAAGAGCAGGACCATCAAATCGATCTGGCCACCGCTCTGGGCGAGGACGTTCCGGATGTCAGCCGCCTGCGCAAGCGTGGCTGAGCCACAGCAAACAAGTGCAAACAACTTTGACCATTCATAGCGCACGGCGAGCTGACAACGAAAAGCAATCTGCCTGACAGCGTCCCAGCCTTTCCGATACAGCGCAAAGAACCTCACACCGACGCTAATCAGGTCGGGATGCTTTGGCGCGCTTCAGCATTCGGATCGGGGACCACATCGCAATTTCACCCCTCTTCCGAGTCGCATCGGCTGACCAATTCGGGCGGGCTGAAGATCGCGCCCAGCTCAGGCCGGATCGAACCCTGGCACCGCCGCGGGTGCCATCTGCGTACACTCGAGCAAAACGTCAACGGCCAAGAGATGAGGCACTTGGCCATTTGACAGGAAGGGGCGACATGTGGGCGCCCTTGGCCATTGAACTCGCGCGCGCGATCATACGGTGTGTTATTGCGGATTACCCCGTCTCTCAGGTTGCCCTTTCCTTTTGCTGGCTTCAAGCCAACGCGTTGACGGGCCAGTCAATTTGCGTAAGCCTGGATGGCATATGAGCTAAGAGCCCTAGCAGCCGTGTCGCGAGGTTGGAGCTGTTACCCCACCTCGGAAAGAGCGGAAGGAAGAATCATGGATAAGATCAAACCGCTGTTTACTGCGATCGCGACCGCCACCGGCGGCCGCAACGGTCACGCCGAGTCAAGCGATGGCGCGGTGGGGGCCGACCTGTCAGTACCGAAGGAGATGGGCGGTTCCGGCAAGCCCGGAACAGCGACGCCCGAGCACCTGTTCGCGGCGGGCTACGCCGCCTGCTTCGGCGGCGCCCTCGACCTCGTCGCGAAACAGCACAAGCAGGATGCGAGCAAAGCCAAGGTGACATGTGCCGTATCCATCGGCCCCCGCGACGGCGGCGGCTTCGGGCTCGCCGTGAAGATGCGCGTCGAGGACAGAAGCCTGCCACAAGCCGAGCTGGCGAGCATGGTTCAAGAAGCCCATGAAAAGATCTGTCCCTATTCGCATGCAACGCGCGGCAATGTCGACGTCGCCTTCGACGTCACCGGCGGCTAGCGAACAAGGTCGGTGACACTTTCTGAGCTTACAGGCCGAGGTCGCTCAAGCTAGGGTGATCCATCGGCCGCGGGCGGCTCCGATCCCGCCTCGCGGATTGGGAGGTCGTTGATCGAGGCGAAGCGGCGCCGCATCAGGCCGTGCTCGTCGAACCGTCGAGGAAGACGGCGGCTCCTATCGGGCGGAGTTTGGTGATTGGAATCGACCGCACCCGCCGCAGCTAAGCGGCGTCCATCAGTCCATTGTCGCTCTTGTCCACTTCGAGTGCGGGGCCAAAGCCTGATGAAGAGAGCGATATGGGCGATGATGAATAGTGGGACGGCTTTTGGCACATAGCGGACGCCGGAATGCCGACTATGAGCGTGTCTGCTTTTGGGTGCAAAGCGGACATCGCTGATCTCTCCTCCGATGTCCGTTAATGACCCATAGCGGACATTCTTGCGCGCGGCCCCCACTGGCGCTGAGAAGAAAATGCGCCACGTTATCGACGTGTGGGCACCGTGGCCCGGCTCTTTGTATTTGCCGGCAAAGCCGTCGGCGAAAACGATAAGGCTGGCAGCGTAAAACTCCGGCCCGGCACGTAGTGCCATAACCGACAAGACCGGTGCCCCAAGCACTTACCGAACCCCAAATTCTGATCGTTCTGCCAACCGTTATGTTTGGTGGATTGAAGATGCGGCAGCTGGCCCTCAGCAATCCACATCGACTTAGATCGGGCCGAGCTTCAGGTGGCCCGGGTGGCTGAACTCGTTGCGGGGAAGGTCTCGATCAAAGAGCCAAAGACAGAGCGGAGTTGGCGCACAATCACCCTGCCCGAACGTCTTGTTGAGGAATTGAGAACATGGCGTAAGGAGCATGCCCGCCTCTGTCTCGGCATCGGGCTCGGCAAAGTGGACCTGGTGTTCCCGCATTGGCCTGAGGGCAAGCTCATCAACCCATCGCATTTCACTAAAGCCGTCAGCCGTGAGGTTGCCGCCGCGAAGCTCCCGCGGGTCACTTTTCACGGCCTGAGACACACCCATATTACTCACCTGCTTCGGAGCGGGGTGCCGGTGCATGTTGTTTCTGCCAGGGCCGGTCACGCCAGCCCGACCGTGACGCTAAACATCTACGCACATTTGCTACCGGGCCAGCAGGAACAGGCGGCGAACATAATTGACGCCGCGTTGCGGGCGGCACTAGGTTCCGGTGCCAATTAGGTGCCAAAACGCTAAAGCCGCAAACGCAAGTTATTCAATTATTTGATGGATGGGTGGCCGAGTGGTTGAAGGCACCGGTCTTGAAAACCGGAAAACGCGCGAGCGTTTCGAGGGTTCGAATCCCTCCCCATCCCCCAAGTTTAAACTATAAGATACTGAACTATATGGTGATTATTGTTGACTACCTAGCTGCTCTACCTTCCTACCTTCCATTTGATCCCAGGCTCTGGCGGCTTGTCCTTGAATATCACTTCATCGCGTCTATCTTCCGCGTAGCCAGTCGCGAAGGGTTAGCCGCTTTTCCCCGACTGGTTAGGCCCGGTACCTTCCACCTTCCCTGCATAATAGGTCTCGGTGCCGGGCCGCTCTATCGTATCAAATCTCCGGTGAACCTAAGTACGGCGGGCCGCGTTTAACCGTGAGTTCGGGAGCGTATCCAACTGCAAGACGCACCCCCGTCAGCAGCGCTCGCCGACACAGTTCGGCGACCGTCCCTGTCCCTCCACGAACCTCGCCGAACGGGTTGATAGCCCCGCCACGCTCCTGTCCGTCATCTCAGCCTCACCCCGCCCGAACTCGACTTCGAGGGGGATCTCCCCCGCGATTGGTCTTCGAGATATGATCGTATCAGCCAGGCGGGTGCTACGCCGTAGGGGATCGGGGGTAATCATGTCATCGCGTCGAATAAGCCGCCGCTTTCATTGGCTCCGGCTCACGGCTTTGATACCCCTAGCTTTCTTACCTGCAGCTTCTGATGCCAGCGATGATATGGCCTTCGTTTGTTCGGGGATATACCGCACTAACTTGTTCGATGGCGGAACGAACGTTACCGGCGTGTCCGTAATCATCGACCTAGACAAGCGTATCGTACAGACCCCAGTTGGATTGCTCCCCATTGTGCTGATGAATGATAAGACGATTGGTGTGCAGACAGATATCGCTAGCGGCAGTATTGACAGGGTATCTGGAAAGGCGAGCTTCTCTCAGTATCCGAGGGGGGTACTAATCAATAACTACGATCTTCTGTGCCAAGTCTCCGTCGCTGAATGATGCACCCGCTACGAGCCACCATCGAAGAGTTCGCCGCTGATGGCTATACGCACATCGAATGCCACTGCCCTCACTGTCGCGCGATCAGGCTGAGGCCGATGGGACTTTTTTCTATTGCCGTTGCGCGGAAGCCACAGGCTTGTCTTAGCCGCTCCGCTATTATGCAGTCACCCTAGGAGCACCCGCCTGGGGTACGTTCACCCCGATTGACTTGTTCGTTGTACTCGGGGCCCTGAATGACTTGTCGCTTGTACTCAGGGGGGTCGTCCCACCCACCATCTCCCCAAACTGGGAGACCCTCCTCTTTCTCTCCACATCTCTATATCTTCGGGAAGTGATGGAACCTCTGCATGCCACCCTCAAAGAGTTTGTCGCTGACGGCTACACGCACATCGAATGCCACTGCCCGCGCTGTCGCATGATCAGGCTTAGGCCGATCAGTTGGCTTCCGCGAATCTCGATGGGACTGACCATCGCGCAGCTTTCAGCAAGACTGCGTTGCGCGGAATGTGGCGGGGCGCTTCACTCGGTCAAGCCGTGGCGAGTGGACGATGTGATTGGCAAGCCGTTAGGGCGTAGGGCGTAATCTATAAGAGCGGTGCATTCTTGAAAGAAGGGCGCTCGCGCTGCTGCGGGCGCCCTATGCCTCATCCTGCAATGTCAACGCCACTCAGGGCAATTCTATCGTTGATCCGGGGTCTCCGATCGTCGATTGAAGTTGGGGCTGGAGATGGCTGTGATTACGCCTGTGGCTAAAGCGCCGGCGACATCGATCTTGGCGTCGCGGTCGGCACCAGCTTTCTTAAGATAGTGCAATGCAAAAGTCGTAGTTTTTTGGGGCGCGATGTCAGGCCCCGATGAGACGGACGGGCCTCGCGGCCCCGACCGTCAGATCAAGCCCTGTCAAGGAGTGACTTGGTTGGCACCAAGTCTGGAACGGCCGAGACAGTTTCGCGTTTGTTTGTCAGCACTGTGAGGGCACCCCCATGACGGTCTCAGACATACGCACCAGGATAGACGCCTTAAATGAAAGAAGCTGTCTGATAACGAGAACTGCCGGAGCGGACGACACTCCGGTTCTTGACTCTTGTCGATATTGCAGACCAAAGTGATGCCGAGCCCAGCGAAAAGGCTGATCCACTCATTCAAGCACTCGTAGACAAACTGCCAAAAGCCAATGCCGTTTGGCCTATTGAGGAGCGGGCTAAGTGGCTCAAGGCTGCTGCGATGGCCTTCAATCTCGTCTACAAGGCCGGTGAACGTGAAAGCTCTGGTTTTCAGCAGACACCTGAACAAGCTCCGACTACTTTGAAATCCGTAGGCTGATCGCGTAGCCAACTGGCCTCACCGCAGGACGTGACGGCAAAGTCGGAAAAATGGAGCGTTACCGCTTTTTCTTGGCGCCCTCGCATGCTCCGGGGCGGATATTGCCGTGAGCACCGGGCGTCGCCGGGCCGGAGTCGGATGAAAGGGGCAATCCTGTGGGCGTTGTCTATTTCGCCTGCATGCGCAAAAGCGGGAAATGCGTGGGCGTGAAGCGCGAATTCGGCGATATCGGCCGTTCGCGCGTCCGCTATGCCGCCGCCTCAGAAGCGCTCGCGCTGATAGCGCGCGTGGCCGGCGAACTGGGTGGCATTTAGCCTAACGCCTCATCCTTCTGCCGCCGGAGCGACGCCGGGACGCGGCTAAGTACCGCTGCTTAGCGTTCAGGCCGGCGATTTAGTCCGAGATCGGCCGCCCAAGCCTCAAGGCCGACCCCAAATCTGGCGCCTTGCCTGCTCGGGCTCAAACCAAAGCCCGGCGCGTGCGTTATGGACGCAAGTCTCTGCAGCGGAGGTTTGAATGCCGGCTATCCGCCTTTTCGCTCGCTACCTCTACGTGCCCACGCTTCTCTTCGGGCTGAATGGATTGGCCGTCTATCTGGTCACTTATGGCTACAGCGAGGTGTGGATTGTTTTACTCCTGCTCGCGGCAATTGGATTGTCTTTCCTCATGGAGCGCGTGCTCCCCTACGAGGAGATCTGGAATCAAAATCATGACGATACCGGGAAAGATGTCGCGCATGGCATCGTTTACCAGATCGCCAACCTCATAACTTTATTCACATTCATCCTGATCAGCTCGAGCTTTCTGCCGGAGTGGGGCATCTGGCCCCAGTCACTACCCTTTCTCGTGCAATTTTTGTTCGCGATCCTTATCGTCGATTGCACGATGACGGTGATCCATTATTGGAGCCATCGCATCGGCTTCCTGTGGCGGCTGCATGCCATACATCATGGGGTACATCGCCTCTACGGCTTCAACGGTTTTGTCCGCCATCCGCTGCACCAGGCGCTCGACATCGTGGTCGGTACGCTCCCCCTCGTGCTGATCGGCATGCCGGTTCCTGTCGCCGTAATGCTGGGCTTCGCCATCGCGCTGCAGCTCATCGTGCAGCATTCGAACGTGGATTATGCGCTTGGGCCCGCGCAAAAGTTTGTTGCTATCGGGCTCGTACACAGACTGCACCACGTGAATTGGGACGGTGAAGGCGATGTGAATTTTGGGCTGTTTTTTACGCTTTGGGATCGTCTCCTCGGAACCCTGCGGCTTCCATCGGAGCGTGAGCCTGGCGCAGGTGACATCGGCATTCAGGACTGCCCCCACTTCCCGCAGCTCTATGCGCGGCAACTTGCGGTGCCATTCGACGCCGACGACCCTTGCGTGCAAGCCTCAGTTGAGAAGAAGGCCAGCGCCGGTTGAGCCGGATTTTCCTCCGCGACAATGCTTTGGTTTGGCCGAAATCGACGAGAATAACCTCGCCCACCATTCGATCCCGGGGCTCAACTCACCACCAGCGACCGCGACCGTAGAAGCCGCCACCGAACAAAAGCAAAACCACCAGAATGATGATTAAGAGCGTCGTGTTGTCCATAGCGCCCCCTCCTGCTTACAACAGGACGCGCTCGCTGTTGATTTGTGTCAACGAAGCGCATCCAATCTCCACAGGAACAAACCCAAGGGAAGCGGGCTCAAGTAAGCGCCAAAGGCCGAAGCGACACTTAGAGAATGCCTACGCAGTAAGTGCAGATAACAGCAGCCGAGCCTTCGTCCAAATCCGCCTGGAACGCTAGCTGACAGTTGCGCGATAGGACCCATTGAAATCCGCGGAAGCCAACTGATCGGCCTGAGCGTAATAACGCGGCATCGCGGGCAGAAGGACTGGACATACGTTCCTCGATGGTGGCGTGCAGACGGTCCATTCCCCCGAGCATAGCAGACCAGAGCCCTCAGGCCGTTCTGTTGGCCGTCGGTCTTGCCCGCCGATGCGAGCGCCCTCGGAAGAAGTCAGCTATGGCGGTTAATTCATTTTCACCGTGCGCTTACGTTTTTCGCCGAGGTTCGGTCTTTTCCCGGTGGCTCGCGCCTTTGCAAACTCGTAAGAGGCGACGGCGGAACTCTCCCGTCAACTTGTCCTGCAAGCAGCCGGAGACTGCGCTCAGGCAATTGCATTCACGGAACGATGGGGGCGAACAAGCGTTGAGCAGAAAATTGAGAGGATCAAATGTCCATTGGCGATAGGGGGCCGCGCTTAGGCGGTAGACAGGGCAAGAGCCCCGAGGAATTGAGCGATCAGCTCGAGGCGTTGCGATCGGAGTTACAGAACCTGACCACTGCGGTTACCGATGTCGCGGGCAAGCAGTTCAGCCGTACGCGGGAGAGCATTGAACAAAGCATTCGCAAAAACCCCATCGCGGCGGTGGGCATAGCCGCGGCGATTGGCTTTCTCTATGCGATGATCCGTCGCTGACGCACACATGCTTCGCACCATTTTGAACAAACTGGGAGTCATGGGCTTTCCATCGACTCCCGCGCTCGTGACCGATTGCGTAGCATTCGATCCGCAACACCGCGTGCTGCTTGTCCGGCGAAAAAATGATCCATTCGCGGGTTGCTATGCGCTTCCTGGTGGCTTCGTCAACATTGGAGAGACGGTCGAAGCAGCTTGCCACCGTGAAGTGCAGGAAGAAACGGGTTTAACCACTGATAAAACACGGTTTCGATTAGTCGGTATCTATTCCGACCCCGGCAGGGATCCGCGCGGTCATAGTGTAAGCGTCGCTTATACGGTGATACTCGATAAACCGACAACGCCGCGACCAGGATCCGATGCCCAAAGCGCAAAGTGGATCGCGGATTGGAAAAACAAAAAACTCGCCTTCAATCATGCAGAAATATTGGCGGATGCCGAACGTGCATTGGGCGGTCAAGGGTGTGCGAAACCGGAGTCGTCACGTAATAAGCCGGCGAAGAAGGAGCCTGCTTTGGGCGCAAAGAAGATGACTGCGAAACCAAAGCCCGGGACCAAGCCTCAGGGCCCGCCTCCTGCCGCACCGGCCGAAGCCCCGGGAGAAGTTCCCACACACGAACGACCCGCCGCGGACCGGCAGAAGGAAAGTTCCGAGGATCAGGCCGCGCCTTCCATTTACACCCCTTCAACGCCCGAGAAGGCTGACAGGAAGATTGAGCCATCGGCACCGCCACCTGCTGCACCCGCCGCGCCTGCAGGCGAGTTGCCGACCGAGGATGTGCCTCCGGCAGAGCGCAAGACGGGAAAGCCCGGCGCATCAACGACAAAGAAGAGCTAGGTTCGTAAATCCTTTTGTGGGGCGGGCGTCATGGCATGGCTCCGACGGCTTATCGTTTCGGTCGGCGTTGGCGGAGCTCGGCATCAGGTGCTCTCAGTCGTGTATGACAAAGAATTTGAACCGGTGATCACCTTCGCATTCGATACGGGACGAAGAATAATCGACACGTTAGATCGGCTGGTCGCGGGAAGCTATTGGGGGCAGATGGCAGTCAATCATCTGCGCGAGCGAGTTAACATGACCCATGTCGTGCTCTCGCTCCCAGCCATAATCATCGCTGTGATATTCGTGGGTATTCCCTTGAACTGGATACTGGGGGGAACACGTACCGCCCTTCAGCGAATAGCGATGGCAATCATAAGTGTGCCAGCGACGGTCGTTCTTGCCGTGGCACTCTTCACCTTCAATGCCCTGGTGCCAGAAACCTACGCGGCCCTTTTGCGATTTGCCGACTGGATTTGGCAGGGCTCGTTAAATGCGCTTAGTGCCTGGGGGGATACGATCCCCGGGGCCCGCAAGCTGACAAATGTCGCCAGACAAGGTTTCTCAGGGCATCACTTCGTGATCATGGCCCTGTGCAGCATGATTGCCGCATTCCTCGTGAATGCATTTTTTGCCTTTGCGACAATGCCTCGACCGACGACGCGCGGTGGCATCGAGAGCAGTTAGCCGCCGAGGGGCGGGCTAGTCGCGCCGTCTTCGTTTTCGTCGGTCAGCGTCAATGAGCCCGCTCGTGATCTTACTTCCGTTTGGACTTCTTACTTTTGCCCGCCTTCTTAAGCCTATGGCTACGGCCTGCTTCTGGGGCTTACCCGCCTTCATTTCCGTTTTGATGTTAGAGCTGATTGTCTTTCGGGAAGAACCTTGTTTCAGTGGCATAGCGATCTCCTCCTCCAGCTACTGACTACGGTTCAATCACAACCGAAGCTGGACGCACAAGTTCCTACTTGGCGACGCCTCGCAAAGCGAAGCGGACTGATGAGCGCGCCGAGCGCGACATATTGTCCGTTTTCGTAACGGCGCCTCGGTCCCCGAGTTGGCGTGATCAACTCTAGGAGAAACAACATGTCAAAGAAGGCGGGAGAGCATCACAAGAAAGCGGCGACCATAGGCATGATACGGCCCACAAGAAGCGCCGTCTGCTCAGCATCATAGTCACGTGTGTTTTCCGACTGGAAAGCTCCCGACGAAGACGGCAGTTCTGTCATTCATGGCAGGCCTCCATTCTTACCCTCGCCATCCGAGCGGCTTGCCCAGCACGTCCTCAATTCGGCACGGCTTGACTGACTGCACAGGACCGCCGCACTCCGCGCAGCGCAGCCGCGCTGAAAGCTGCGCGATGGTCAGTCCCATCGAAATTCGAGGGAGCCAACCTATCGGCCTCAGCCGTGTCACGCGGCATCGAGGGCAATGGCACGCGATATGCGTTTACCCCTCAGCGGCGAACTCCTCGATGGTAGCATGCAGCGGGTCCATATCATCTGTGGAGCCTGGTCCACTTCCGTTGGAAGCGTCTGAACCGTTCGGATAGATCACCCACGAAATAAATGGTCACGTCCTTGCCTACGACGGATAGCTGCTCTTCAAGACAGATGAAACTAACCTGCACGCCATCAGGCTTGATCCATCCTAAGCGTCCATGTACCCGCCAGCCTTGCCGACGCGCAGCCTCGTCCGCAAGGCGGATGTCGGCAGCGAATAGATACTCGACCGAACTTTCCATGCCACGCCGTATAGCACAAAAAGAAAAGCCCCGGCACGAGCACCGGGGCTTTCCCATGGAACCCGTTCGGTGAGCCCCCACAAGGATAGCCCAGCCGGAAAGTCTGAGGCCGACTGGTTAGGCCCGGTATCGCGATTCCGTGCGCGGTGCTGGGCCGCCCTCATTGGAACATCAATTCACGACACTCGTTTCTCGGATAGCCAGCCGTTACGACCCGAGCATGTCGTCCCGGTTGGTTAGGCCCGGTGCTCCTCTCCACTCCTGCAAGGGAATCCCAGTCGGGTGCCGGGCCGCCCTTGGAACGGTTGCAAGCTTCCAGGTAATCCCGTTCGCTTGCTCAAAGTCGACCTTAGGCCGGGTGGCACCGGAACATCTCTTCGCAGGTTGCGTTACGCGGTATCCCCTTCAGTGGAAAGGAGGGTTGGCGCATGCGCAAGCTCCTGACCCAAACTATCGCGGCCGTGGCGATCGCCCTGTTTTGGTGCGTCAGCGCGGTAGGCACCACCATCGGAACCACAATAGGCGTGACCACCCTGGCCACCGCCATCAATGCCGTGACCAGCACACCCGCCGAAGCATAGGCTACCGTCGCGGATATGCCTATCCTTACTGGGGGATGGTTATGGCTATCCTTACTATCGTCGTCGCGGCTGGTGGGGTCCGCGTGTCGGTATTGGATTCGGCTTCTGGTAAGCAAACGCCAGGAGCAATCGACAAATCAAAAATACAAAAGCTCCCCCAATGATCGCACCGCATGGATTCTCTACACGCCACCATCCAAGAGTTCGCCGCTGAGGGCTATTCGCATATCGCGTGTCACTGCCCTAGATGCCGCGTGATCAGGCTTAGACCGATCAATTGGCTTCCCCGCATCTCCATGGGACTGACCATCGCCCAGCTATCAGCACGACTGCGCTGTGCTGAGTGCGGTGGTCAATTACACTCGGTCAAGCCGTGGCGAGTAGACGATGTGATTGGCAAGCCGTTAGGCCGTAGAAGCTGATCTACTTCCGAAACGCCAATCAATATCTGTTGTGGTCTGTGTTCTTCCTGCCCGGTGGCGGCGTTCCAGCCGTCCAATCGGCTATGCAGTTAGCAACGTATTGTTCCTTTTCAGGTTCGGTAAGGATGGGCGTGACGCGTTGCGCCGCGCGCCAACAGGCAGTCTCAACCCATCGGGGAGCAGCGAAGGCCGGGGTCGCGGTGAGAACACAAGCAGCGGCAAGTACAAGTTTCAGTTTCATGGCGGAACTCCTACAGGGGCATCCATATGGTTCATATACGCACGGCACGTTGCTCGAGATGCCGATGCTCACGAAAAAGTGGACGGGGCGTCACGCTCGACCAAGCAAGAGGAACTAGAGCGACTCCTTGACGGTTAGAACAACGGTTACAGTCTGTTGTCCCACCCGAATGCAGGAGTATGCGGAAGTGCAACGCCCATCAAAACTGGCTCAAGCAGTCGCGGCCATTGTGATCGCTTTGTTTTGGTGCATCAACTCAATAGCAACCACAGTTGGCATCACGACGCTTGCCACCGTTGTCGGCGCTGCGACTTCAGCTGCAGAAGCAGGGGATAAACAAAGGCGACGCCGCAAACGAGGGCGACGGCGACAACGCAGGCGTCGGGGCGATAAATGGGAATGGTACTGGGCACCCTACTGGTATGGAGACCCTTACTATGGAGACCCTTACTATGGTGACCCGCAGTATGGTGACCCGCAATACCCGCAGTACCAAGACCCGCAGTACCAAGACCCGCAGTATCAAGACCCGCAGTATCAAGACCCGCAGTATCAAGACCCGCAATATCAAGACCCGCAGTATCAAAACCCGCAATATCAAGACCCGCAGTATCAAAACCCGCAGTATCAAAACCCGCAGTATCAAAACCCGCAGTATCAAAACCCGCAGTATTAAGTCGAAATCAAACTCGCTCTCGGTGGTTCTCCCAGCGCGCAGCTTTCCGCGCGGCTGCGCTGCGCGGAGTGCGGCGGTCAGTTCACTCGGTCCGCCGTGGCGAGTGGAGGATGGGCTGGGAAAGCCGCTCGGACGCCGAGGTTAAATGCTGCCCAATGGAGTGGCCTCCTCGGCTAGTAGGCTCGGTGCGCAGAGGTCCGCCAATATGACTGTGCGCGCCAGGCCGCTCTATGAACATCACTTTCATAGGTCCGTTGACCTATTAGCCAGTTGGGCGTGTCCTCCCCGACTGGTCAGGCCCGGTACCTCTCCACTCCCTGTGCAAGGAGAATCCCAGGAGGTGCCGGGCCGCTGGGCGCTTTTGAGCATCACTTTCATCGCCCCGTTACCCTGCTAATATCCTGCTAGCCAGTCGGAGTTGCCGCTCTGTGACTGGTTAGGCCCGGTGCTTGTCCCTGTACCCCCGTACCGCTGAGTGCCGGGCCGCCTCGGGGATCATCAATTCTCGCTGCCGTTTCTTTTCGGGGAACATACCTTCGCGCTGCGAGGTTCTTTGAGTAGCCGGCCGAAATGGCAAGGTGATCTTCCCGCGCGTCGGTCAGGCCTGGCACTGCAAAGTGCTGGGCCGTTTTCTTCTATCGCCGCCATTGCTCTTCTCGTTGGCCTCGCGCATGGGGCGGCTTCAGGTCAAAACCTCAAGAGCTTCGCTGATGCAATGATGGTCTTCGGGGTGGGTGCCGCTGCAGGCTTGGCCAGTTTTTTCTTTGCCTACCTCCGGCGTCTCTTTCGGTTGGAGCGGCCCTTGCAAGACACAACGCCACTCCGCTGGCTTGCCATTGCGGCTGCAATAGCAGGGGCTGTCTGCTTCGTTTTCGGACTAGGTGTAGCGCGTAACGCGGTGTCTTCTGAAAAAGCGGCCATTCCGCCCGCTGCTATCAGTCCCGATACGACCCCTCCGTGATCCTCTTAGAGTGAGGCGATTCGCAATGCACCCCTTGCACTAGATATTTTCGCACAAAACATATGTGCCATTAGCAGACTTTCGCAAAGTTAGAACGGCCAGAAGAACGAGTCCCTGGCATGCCCACGACGAGCACTATCAGGCGGTTTACTTCCACGTGCACGCCATTCTCCCTGAGTAATAGCTGAGGAGATTAAGCGGCTGCTGGCTCTTCGACCCGCCGCTTTACCAGGGAGAAGGATCGCCCCGCGGTGGGCATGGCACCGCTCGTCTCACTGGCTTTATGCAAAGCCGCTGCGATGGCGGCGAAGTGATAGTGAAAAGTCACCTTGAGCGCATAGATGAACAAAATATGCGGCTCCCTCCAGCGAGAGCGCAAGATGCGTAAGAGCTGCAGCCGATATCTCGACCGGGCCGCGATGTTTTCCACACGTTGTAGCCGCGAGGCAACCACTACAAACTTTACGTAGTTGAAAAAGCATCGTTTCACACACGCCCAGCGGTGATTGTTCCAATAGGAAAGCTCATGCAGGGCGAACTTGAAATTCTCGTCAATGAACTGTGCGTCCAGGCACTGGAAGTAGTGGTCAGGGCTATAGCAAGCCTGCATCACTCGAATAAATCCATCGCGCAGGTCTTCCTGCGACATCCCGAGCGGAATGACGTTTGTGCCATATCGGTGGCGCGCTTCTTCGTCGTTCAGCCGCCCAGCCTCTTGCAGCCGATCGTAAAGCGGCGTCGTAGGAATCGCGTACAGCATACCTATTAGCGCGGATGAGATTCGCGCGTCGGCAAGGAACTTCGGCATGACCTCGAAGATGGAATGATCATCGTGGTCGAAGCCGACGATCATGCCGCACCAAACGTCAATTCCGTGACGTTGCACGCGGTGCACGCGTTGAAGAAGCGAGCCCGCGGTGGGCCGCACATTCTGGAGCTTCTTGGTTTCTCGAAGTGAATCTTCATTCGGCGTTTCAATGCCGATAAAAACACTTTGGAAATTGGCCCGCCCCATCAATTCCATTAGTTCTTCATCCTCGGCAAGATCGAGGGACGCCTCGGTGAAGAGCGTGAGCGGATAAGCCCGTTCTTGCTGCCAGCGAACAATCTCGCGCAGCACAGGTTTAATCGCCTTTTTGTTGCCGATCAGATTGTCATCGACAACGAAAATAATGCCGAGGCCTGCGCGGCGGAAGGATTTAAGCTCGGCTAAGACCTGCTCGCTGGTCTTAAGCCGGGGACGCCTGCCGAACGTGACAATGATATCGCAGAACTCGCACGTGAAGGGACAGCCCCGAGAAATTTGTAAACTGCCAAACATGTAGCGGTCCGACTTGAGCAAATCGACGCGCGGAAGGGGCAGTGATGTTAGATCGGTTTTTTCCGGTTGCTCGTAACGGCTTTTGTGGCAGCCCTGTTCCCATTCCCTCAAAAAAGCGGCCAGGTAGTGTCGGCTTCGCCGACGAAGATAATATCCGCGAAACTTTGCAGGACTTCTGGTTCAACCGTGGCCATTGGACCGCCAACGACGGTCATCACCCCACGCGATCTGCACTCTTCTAGGATCTCGACCAGTCGTCGGCCCTGAATGCTCATCCCTGTTAAGCAGACTAAATCGGCACGGCCAAGAGAATTGAAGTCGATGTCCTCGACATTTTCATCGAGCAAGGTCACCCGATGATGCTTCGGAACAAGTGCAGCGAGCAGTGCAAGGCAGGCGACAGGTAAGTTGGCTCGTTTGCCAAATAACCGCATGCAATGCTCAAACCCCCAAAAGGAGAGTTCAAAGCGAGGGTTGATGAGCACGATATCCGCCATTACCGACTCCTAGTTCGAGGAGACGTTGAGTTGTTGTGTCTCGATGTGAGATTTTGCTCGGTGACGCCCATCAAGGAGATAATGAGCCTTTTCAACGGGACGAGAGATGCGGGGTCGCAGTTGTACGCTGAGAGCAAGCACGCTTGTAACAGGTTGGTTGGCCGGACCTAGTTCAATGGGGTTGGTTTGCACTAAACAAAACTTGGCCAATAGCTGGAAGTTCCGGCGTCTGGGAGCCCGTGCGGCGGCCTGCTAGAGCGAACTTGGAAGGTCCGGCTAATGCCCTCTGGCGACGATGGGTTTGCGTTTTGCGTACGCTCCAGAGATACGGCTGCTTCTGAAATCGGTGAGCCGCGCCGCGCACGTTCCGGGTCCGCTTAGGGTCAAAAGCGGAAAATTCCGGCCGGTCGCACTCAGTCGAATACCGGATCTTGCAATCTCAGCGCACCTGATGACCGACGCTGAAATCGACGATTTTATGAACGATGCAATCACCGAGTTGGAAGAAATCCGTCTAGATGCCAAGAAGGCGCTAGCCGCGACTGCGTCACCTTAGGCTTGCCAAAAGTCTGGTTTTTTTGCCGCGGATTTTCGTGATGTAGAATGTCCGTTTTGGGTCATTAGCGGACATCGGCCAGCCGGTACGAGATGTCCGCCTTATCCCCGAAAGCAGACATGTTCAGCGTCGAAGTGGGTGTCCGCTTTGTGCCATTAGCGGAGCTTAAACGACCTAAGGCTTTTATTCTCGTAGCTTGAGCGTGGCTGTTGGGTAGATCGCGCCGGAACACCCTAGTTCCGTGATGTCCCAACCGGTGGACGCCACTCCCGACTTAGGTATAGATCCAACGACTTCTAGATCTGCTGGCAGAGGCATACCCCACATTGCCTCTAACTTCGCCTTGGTGCACGCGAGCTCGATCTGTCCTCGGTCAGAGTCATCACCAAAAAGACGCCCAAACAGCAAAAAGGATCCAAAGACGACCAAGCCCCAAGCGGTCGAGAAGAACGCAAACCGGAGAGGCCCCACTGGTAAGAACGCGCTGACCATATCGACCTAGGAACCATCGCTGAGGATTTGATTCAGCAGCGGTATCCAAAACATTTTACTTAGATTCTGGATTTCCCAGCGGCCAGCTGCTCCAATCATCGTGACCAGCGAGGCAAGTGATTCTTGAACGCGCGACTAAGGTGCGGAGGTTGTGCCGCCAAGCCGTCGATGCTCGATTTCGATGACCCTGTTCACGGCATTAAGTGCAGCCTTCAGATCGATCGCTCGGCTGTCATGTTCGCTTTTCAGCTGCTCCATCAACCTTTTGAATTGGTTCTGTGTGGCATTGATCTGCTGCTCTACCAGGCTCGCCCGTTCTTGCAACTCTCCACGGATGTCACGCATCGATTAAGCCCCCACCAGGTATTCTGCTCTCTGCCGTTTGGCTCAGACTTTCTTTCAATTCCGAGAAAGTGCGGAACCATTGCCTCACGCCATTTCTCTCAACCTCGATCGAGCCGTTTTCAAAAGCAGAAAAAGAACCCCAATCGAAATTACCTTGTTTGATGATGCGAGGTTCGTGAACCGGAGGTGCCAGCGCCGGGTCGTCAGCAGCATCCCTGATCTTGCGGTTTAGTGCCACTGCGCCCTGCGCTGCCGCGTCGAGGGAGTCTTCCCAGCTCTTCAACGCGGTCTCGAACGCGCTTAGGGAATTCTCACAGCGCTTGCGCATCTGCTCCAAGTTCCGTTCGGCTAGCCCACGCATGGAGTCTGACACTTGGGCGTGGAAGTCCTCGACACTCCTCCTGTCGATCGCCGGCAGTGAGACTTTCACTTGGGTGGCGCTACTCTCCGCAACTGCAGGCATTGTCGCTTCTTGGAATTGAGCAGCGGCCTTGCGATTGGTGTCGCGGATTTTCTGAGCGGCTACGTGGGGAGCCTTCTTGAGATGTGTGACACTCGCCTTTTCAGACACAACTTTTTTGCGGTTGGGCTTGCGACGTGAGGAGTGCGCCTTCTTGACCGCAGCTTTTTGAACCGGTGACTTACTCATGGGCTTGGCCTTTGCGTTTCGCAGGGGCGTGTCAGCATCTCCCGCCGCAAGAAGTCAAAATGCCAAGGGACCGCATGCGGCCCCTTCCGGTAAAGTAACGCCCAGATGCGTCGCATGGTTCTGACGAAAAGCAGACCGTAAAAAGGGGTGACCGAGCAAAAGTTTAGCGCTTGCCATAAGCAATGTGAAGCAGCGGTGCGTCAACGTCTCTTTCCGCAACCCCCCGGGTTCGATGGCTGTAAATGACAGTGGGTTTGGTCATCTGGCGCGATGTCACCTAGCGCGCATCGGTGCCCACACCGAGTAATGTCTGTTTTGAGGGGTAAAGCGGACATCCCTGATCCGCTCTCCAATTGTCCACTAATTAACCCAAAGCGGACATGAGACGACACCGAGGCTCTCGTTGTTTTACCGCCACAAAAGGGATGTCAAATTCACGGTCTGACGCCGCGGTGAAACGTGCGAGGGAGAACCGTCACGCCCTTAGCCGTCACGCCAAAGTAACGTAGACCGGGCCGCTCATGCGGGCTCCGCATCAAGCGACCGTGCAGTGAGTGGCTAATGGGATGGTCGTTGCGGTCATCGCCAACGACCAGCGCTTAAACCAAATTGCAACGAATGTGGTTAACGATAACGCGTGCCCACCTTGGGACGTGTGTTCGTTATGCGTGTGATTGTTGTCCTTGTTGTTGTCGGCGTTTCATTGAGCGGCTGTTCATGTCCTCCTCGGACAGGACATCTTCAAGTTGTTCCAGCGAGGTGTTTGTCCGCGCAATCGCAACCGAAACTCACCAAGGCGAGTGTAGCTAAGGTGGTAACGAAGCCATCTCGGACTGGCAGCAAGCGATCCAAGAAATTCAAGACGCATCTCGCGAAGCCCGCGCGGCCCCAAATCAAAGCTCCAGCCTCAGCGGAAATGGGGCCACCACTGCCGCCAAGGAAGCCTGAGCTGGCTCCAGCAACAACTGAGCCGGAATCATCGCCGCCTCTTCCTCCAAGGAAGCCTGAACAAATGTCCGACTCTCGTGAACACGCTGTACCCGAGGCCAAATTCATGGCCGCCAAAGCGAAAGCACAGCGCGAAGGGGTTCAATCGCTTACAAGCGAAGACATTCGTGGGTTAAGCCTAGAACAAATTAAGGAGCTGCGAGGCTACTAAGAGTGCCGGGCCGCTTGATTTGACTTTACCCATCTGCGGAATAAGTTCCCCCGTGGTTGGTTAGGCCCGGTGCCTTTTATCCCTGTGCCCCGTGTCGGGGTACCGGGCCGTCTGTTTCTGGAACGTCACTTTCATTGCAGGTGCCGGTCCGCAGGGCGAGGAACTCCCACTTTGCATCGGGCATTTTCTTCACGGTTACTTATTCTCGGCCGTGGGTGCATATGCAAATCCCCATCACATTGGCAGCCTCTCTAATCGTGGGTCTTGTCGCGTTTAGCGTGGGCCCTGCGGAGGCGGGCTTTTGCCAATACCAATACAAACACTGTGTCGCACGCTGCGCCTCGAAGGTGATTAAGATTAAACGGCGGTGCTTTCCGGCTTGTCGAATGCAATTCCATCACTGCAAGAACTCCCGACCCGCACCTCGGAGAGCTGACAGGTACACCCTGACAGGCCCCCGACACTATGCAGCCTCCGCAAGTGGTTCAGGCGTACGCCGTCGATCTAGACACGCTGGCAGCTTCGGATATCCGTCCTCGTAGTATTGGAGCTGAACGTCCTCACCGCTGAGAGCGGGGCTGACGGTGTATTCCCGTTCACGCCAAACCATCGTAGGACCGTCACCTAAGCCCGTAGGAGAGTCGCTGGTGGCCTGTAACGGCTTCTCAGGTATCACCGGGTCGGCGTCCATGTAACGGGTTCTATGTTGAGAGACCCTGGCTCGCGTCCCGCATTTGGTTGAGCAATGCCGTTGCATCTCCCGCTTCGGGGTGAACCTTGCCCCGCAGTCACAGGTCCGAATCTCATTCCGCCAATCGGGCATTCAATCCTCCAAAAGAAAAAGCCCCTCGAAGGGGGGCGCAGTGGAACTCGCTTTGGCAATTTGACGTTGTCGCTATGGCGCGGCCCTCTTACTCCCCCAGGAGAAGCCCCGGGCTGCGCCCAACCTCGTAAACGGCGTCGCCCGGCCCCGCTTCCCTGCGAGCCGGGCTTTCGTTTCATCGCCTTCGATAAGTAGGCGTCGATGGACGGGGTTATGTCGCGCATCCGACGTTCCCGAGATCGAGCAGCAATCGGCGAAGGGTATTTGTGGCTGTGGCGTACTCCCCGATATTGAGGGGCTTGCCGCCTGCGGCTTCCGCCTCAGCCTGCTCGCACCACACCGCTAACTGTGTGGCTCGGCGGATAATGATGTTTTGCGCCTCTGAAGGATCACCGCCGATGTCGCTGGTGAGCTGCGCGAGGATGTCCCTGTAGCGCCTGGCTATCGCCGAGCGGCCATCGACACCATCGAGGAACAGGTCTTTGCCGTTGGAAACCCGCGACCGAGCCGAGGGCTTCGCAACGCTTTTGGAGCGGCTTCCGTTGGCCAAGCCGATCCCCTCATTTTCGAGGATTTAGACCCCTTTATTGGACGATGCGTTGGACACGCAGCAAAGAAACTGGCCAAAATGAACGGTTTTAGGCGTGATCTTATCGGTTTGATAGGGCGGTAAGCGCTAGGTCAGCACCACGTCTTGGACCGAAAGTCAGCGTTCAAAAAGGTCCGAAAATGGTGCGTGTAATTCACAAAGCCACAATCAAACCTTAGACTGTGGGACGGCAGAGGGATGTCTCCACTCCCTAGCCAGGCCCAGTGCCGTCGCTGTTCCTTGTGTATGGCGTAGCAGCGGTGCTGGGTCCTTGTTGAACAAGCGGCAGTTGGTTCGCGTTTAGAGACCATGAACCAGGAACAGGAACATGATGCTAAGTTACGGCAAACTTCCCAGACCGGCTTAGTGATTGGCTTTTTTATGATTCTAATGGCTGGCTTGGCCGTGCTTGCTATGATCAATCTCTGGCCTGTCCTTGAGTTTCTCCCTGTCTCTCCGCCTGAAACTATTGTGCCGGAGTAAGCGCGCAGCCGTTAACCTCACCGGAACATCTGTTCAAAGATCGTCATGCGTGGTACTTTATCCCCCTAAACAAAAGAAGGGTGACGCATGCGAAAGCTCCTGATCAAAACCGTCGCGGCCGTGGCGATTGCCCTCTTTTGGTGCATTAGCGCGGTAGGGACCCACATCGGAACCGCCGTAGGCGTGACTTCCTTGGCCACTGCGGTCACAGCGGCGACTGCCACGACTGCCGATGCAGGTTACAGACGGCGTCGGCGCAGACGGCGTCGCCGGTGGCGCGGTGGATGGCGTTGGTACTGGTGGTAGTGAAAACATCGCCGCTGAGAAACGGATCGGGCCGACCCGGAAAGGATCGGCCCGATTGCTTTACCGGGCTAAGCGATTCGCGTGAAACGCTAGAGGCCGGTGGAGCAATTGCGACTTAAAGGTTCTGGGCTATATCCTGGTGGGATGCCGTCCACCCGTCCCCGGCCACATTTGGCACCTTAAGAGAAAGATCAAGAGAAACAGCGTGTCCGAGCGCCAGAATTACATTCTTGGCATCAACGCCTACGACCATGATGTCAGTGCCTGTCTTTTGCGCGACGGACAGATTGCGTTTGCGGTCGCTAAAGAGCGCATCACTCGGCGCAAGCATGATGGCGGCTTTTACCAGGAGGTTGTCGATTACTGCCTGAAGGCTGAGGGTATTGCCCTCGATGACGTCGATCTGGTGGTGCACAACTCCTACATCCTTCCAACTCACGACATCGAAGTCCGCCTGTGGACAACGGGTGACATGTCGCTCAAGGAGCGAAATCAGGCGGCACAGCATCCACTTTATCTGTCGAAATCGAACAAGGTCGTGACGGTGTCACATCACCTCGCGCATGCCTACAGCGCTTTTGCTGTTTGTCCCTTTGAGGAAGGGGTCGTGATTGTGGTGGATGGCGTAGGCAGCTATTGCACCGACATCACCGAGCAGGATCAACTAACCAAGGGCGTTAACCCGCTAGCCCGTGAGTCCGAGAGTTATTATCGATTCCAGGGCTCAAAGCTTGAAACGCTCAAGAAGGTTTGGCTCAACCCGGTTCGCGGATTCCTCAGCGACGAGTTTTACCACATGAGGGGCCTCGGCGCCCTTTATAGCCGGGTGTCGAGCTATGTTTTTGCGGATTGGAACAAATGCGGCGAGGTGATGGGACTTGCGCCTTACGGTCGTCCCAATTGTTTCAAACCGCTGGTCGAGTTCAAAGATGGTGAGTTGCAAGTTCCCGACTGGGGAACGGATTTCAATCAGCCATTTGTGCCGGAAAGCCCGGTGAAGTGGGAAGCGAGCACCGCCATGAAGCATTGGGAGGATATCGCATGGCGGGTTCAGGACGATACCGAACGCGTTTTGCTTGAGCGTGCCATTTGGCTGCGTGAGGTCACGGGCGCCAAAAATCTTTGCATCGCCGGCGGTGTGGCGCTGAATTGCGTGGCGAACGGAAAGATCGTGCGCGAGGCTGGATACGACAATGTCTGGATCCAGCCGGCCGCAGGAGATGATGGCATTGCAATCGGTTGCGCCTATTACGGGCACCTCGCCGTTCAAAAGAAGCCACGCAGTTTCGTCATGCAGCATGCTTATCTCGGAGCTTCCTATGAAGACAACGAGATAGAAGCCGCAGCCAAGCAGTGGCTTGTCCGGGCTCAGACCTTCAACGGCGCGGATCGGAGCATCTATCGCGAAACCGCAAAGGTGCTGACGCAAGGCGAAGTAGTCGGGTGGTTTCAAGGTTGCTCCGAGTTCGGCCCGCGCGCTCTTGGCAATCGCAGCATCCTGGCCGATCCACGGGATGCCAAGATGAAGGACGTCCTCAATGCGCGGGTGAAGCACAGACAGGCGTTTCGGCCATTCGCTCCCATCGTGCTCGCCGAGCGAGCAAGCGAAATTTTCGAGGGGGACGGAGACTCCCCGTTCATGCTGATCGCCAAACGGGTCACGCCGGAATGGAAAGACAAGGTGCCGGCCATTGTTCATGTCGATGGCACGGCACGGGTACAAACCGTGCGGCGCGACCACAATGAGCGTCTCTATCTTCTGCTCAAGGCGTTCGAAGACCTCACCGGGGTGCCGGTCTTGTTGAACACGTCGTTCAATATCAGGGGCGAGCCCATCGTCGAGACGCCGGCTGATGCGATGAAATGCTTTTTGTCTACCGGCATCGACTATCTGGCTATGCACGACATGCTGATAGCAAAGGCGCCATATTACAGGACGTTCTACCCGATCATGAAATGGGGTTCGGACGTTGCCACGATGATCAAGGTCGGCACCGGAACCGACCTGGCTGCGGCCCGTGATTGATGTTGTGGCACGCGGTTTGATGTCGAGAGTAGCGGGGCGGAAGAGCTGTGACGCTTTTCGGCTGGTGAAGCACTTGGCCGGAAGCAAGACCTCCGCCACGCGACTGTGAGAGAGTTGGTGAGTTAAGTTTGGCCGGGAACCGGAAGGCTCTGGCCACGTTGTTTCAGCAACGGAGTGGCCGTTCTGAGGGAATTGCCATGATCAACTTATCGCTCAAGCGCTACCTACCCACGTGGTTCAGGTCTGAAACCGGTGACTTCTACCTCACCATTCTCTTCACCGTAGTAGCTACGGCTGAGCTGACCTACTGGTGCCTCTCGCTGCCCTTGTAGCTGTGGGGTATGACGCATCGCCAAGAGGCAACGCGCTCTGGTTCTGTCTGAGAGAGGCCATTAGCCCGACCAGCTGCTTGCGCTTTCTAAGCAGATCAGCAAACGCCTCGTCGCCTATTCCTGAGGGCTCTTCGCACAGGCGGTTTCTTGATTCTCCGGTAGCGCGGTGCGCTATGCTAGACTGAGCCTCAGTAACTGAGTCCAACCTAGAGCGGGGAAGGAAGCAATGGATACCACCACCCTGATAATCATCATCTTGCTAGTTCTGTTGGTTTTCGGCGGCGGCTTCTATGGCCGTGGGCGCTGGTGGTAATATCGCAAGACTTTAGGAGAGCACTCGCTTCGAGAGCGCCCAAAGAAAAGCCCCGTGGTGGGCTTCCACGGGGCTATCGGCTCTTGATGTAGAGCATTCTGCGGTTGCCTCTGGTAGGCTCGGTGCC
The DNA here is from genome assembly GCA_963802845.1 of uncultured Alphaproteobacteria bacterium. Lineage (GTDB taxonomy): Bacteria > Pseudomonadota > Alphaproteobacteria > Rhizobiales > Methyloligellaceae > Methyloceanibacter. The sequence goes on along the minus strand of CAWDKA010000020.1, from coordinate 57,991 downwards.
TAGAGGTCCACCAATATGACTGTGCGCGCCGGGCCGCCTCGGGGAACATCAATTCACCGCTCTCGTTTCTCGAATAGCGAGCCAGTCGTCCCGGTTGGTTAGGCCCGGTGTCTCCCACTCCTATATGGGAATCCCAGGTAGGTGCCGGGCCGCCCTTCCTGCGGCGCGCGGTCGTTAACCTTGAGGGTCGTTTCGAAATCTCATTTGGAGGCTGAATGTTACGGTTGATGCCAACCAGAACCATGTCCGTTATGGCCGTGCAATTATTGCCGTGCCAAGTGGGGCCACAATGCCATCGATTCATACCAGCGACGTGCCTCCCACCAAGGTATCCGCCGCGGTAGTGGCTTATGTGGCCTCCACCGTAATGTCCTCCGGCCATACCAGAACAATCGGACAACGCTGCCGGACAAAAATCGGCACACTAACCATCCCTGCTTAGCGAGCGGAAGTCGCGCCTCACGGCCGCTTGGCATTAGCAAACACCACAGCGCCCCCCGTGGCTGTCCGCTTAACCTCCAAGAGCGGCATGCTCAGCATCAGCATCAATGTCCGGTAAGTGCCAATAGCGGACATCAACGATCACCTGTTCACCCGTGCAGTTCGGACTGGTCGAGTTTGGCGGGCCGTTGAGATCCGCCCGTCAACGCTTGGCATCGATTGCTAGTGTCAGCAGCCGCTTCAGTTATTTTATTTCCCAGGTGGCCTTGTGGTTGACGATATACGCCCCGCGGCCTCCGACCGCCTCGTCGAGTTCCACGAAAGTGAAAGGAACCGTTCCCGTGATACCTTTATATTTCCCCGTACCACCCATCAGATAGTGGTTTTTGTCGTCGAAGGTCGTGAATACGTTGTCACCATCTTTGTCGGTTTCAAGGCAACTCCCATTGAAGTGAGTTTCCCACCGAGCTCTGGTGATAGAGGCAGCGAACCGACATGTCGTGGAACGGGGCCTTCTCCTTTGACGTTGCGGGTGATTCCAGTGCTGTCAACAATTGCCCCCGTGCCCGGCTCCGCTATCGATTTTAGCCACAGTGTTATCTACGTAGTACGTGTCGTATTCTGCGCTGCCGGTCTTCGGAAATTCTGCAGCTGCTGCTGGAAACGCGCAAAACGTGAGTACGACGCGACCCCTTTCTCGACGGTGCATTCTATCACTGGGTCACACCGCTCGCCATATGACGTGTGGGGGATGTCCGCTTTGGGTCAAAAGCGGACATCGTACGGCCGATCCGGGATGTCCGCTTTGCCACCAAGTGCAGACAGATTCAGCGTCGGCGCGACACCCTCAATCATGATTAGTCGTCGCTGGTAAACCATTGCGTTAGAGCGCCAACCCACCCCGCGCTGTCAGCACTTTCCCTGCAAATCGGCGGCGGCTGCGGTCGCGGCGGCGGGTGATCTTCCTTGTATTGAACGAGGACCGGTTCGAGAGTTTCCCTCGGCCAAAAGTTCGGAGAGTGGATTTCTCGCAAGCAGGAGGCGTTCCAATATAGTCCCGCGCGCGATGGTGACCGACCCGCCTTCACCGCTCGCGCGACGGCGACGATGTCGGTCGATTTGGGATAGATGTAGAGCGTCGTCGGCCTATCCTTCACGATAGGAATGATTTGTTCGGCGTCTGACGGCGACCAAGTGGTGCAGCCGTTGCTACGGCCGCCAGTGTAATTCACCAGCTGTCCAAACGGAACATAACCGTCCTCGTTCGCATAGGGATCACCCGGAGCTTTTAGTAGACACTGTCCCCTTACCAGCACGGCCGGATGGCCGCCGATGGCGCGCGGTCTGGCGTTCACCGTGTCGCCCACGCCGTCGAACTGAACGAACGAGCGCATCAGGGCCACGCTTTCTCCCCTCGAGGTGCGATAATAACCTTTGAACGACGTTCTGATTTCGGCCGTCACATACGGCCCGCCGGTCGTCAGTTGGGAATCCATCGCATTGCTGAAGTTCTTTGCGCAACGAATGTCGTTTGCAAAATCCGCGATGCCTTCCAGGTTGCGGCCGTCGCCATGGCCGGATGGGAACGCGCGAAACGTCCGGTCAGCTTCGCAGATGACATAAAATCGGCGTCCCAAGCCACCGGGGCGCGTGGCGTCCATGGCGAAGTAGCAGCGATTGTTGATTGCGCCTTCGCTCACCTTCTTCAGATAAAGCGCGCGCGCCCTCTGCAAGACCACGGGGGCGATTTGTCCTTCGCCTTCTCCCACATGGGCTTGCAGCCAATTCGGATCGAGCCAGGGCAGCTCCGCCGCAAATGATCGAGGCCAGCCCGACAGGGCACCGCCGGTCATAATGAGGCTGGCGATGGCGACTATAGCTGGAAGGAGCGATCTCAACCGCATCCGATTCTCCTGTCGGACTCAGTCAATACAAACGGCTGCTTCCCCTTCAGGTTGGACGAATCTTCTTGCCTTTGTCTTAAATTGTGCCCTCGGCATAACTCACCTTAGTGGCGTTTCTCCGGCGCGAGGGGATCGGCAACATGGCAAGATCATTCGAAATGCACCAGACCAAGGACTGATGCCCCAGAAAACGACATCTTTTACGACAATACTCTGCCCCGGCGCTATGTAGCGGCGGCCTGGTTTTATTGAGATTTGCGTTCTTGAACGACCTCAGCGTCGCGGCTGAATGAGGGAACAGGAACGATGCTGAGACGCACGGGCCTTGGCCTCCTCGTCGGAGCTATCTTGATAGCTCCTTCGGTGGCTTCCCGCGCCCCCGCCCTTGTCTTCGAGCCCTATAACGGCACCGTCCTGCACGCGGAGGATCCCGATGCCCAATGGTTCCCTGCATCGCTAACCAAGTTGATGACAGCCTATGTCACCTTCCAGGCGCTGAAAGCGGGCACCGTCGCCCTCGATACAAGGGTCGTCTGTTCGCAGAAGGCGAGAGCGCAAGCGCCGACCAAACTCGGCCTTCCGGTCGGCGGCGCGATCACCCTCGATGTTGCGCTCAAGGTGCTCATCGTGAAGTCGGCCAATGATGTCGCCGTGATGATCGCCGAGACGGTCACCCGCAGCGAGCAGGCATTCGTCGCACGTATGAACGAGGAAGCGCAGCGCCTCGGCATGACCCGCACCAACTTCACCAATGTCAACGGTCTCCCTGACGAGCGGCAGGTCTCCACGGCCCGTGATTTGGCCAAGCTAGCCCGCGCAATCATCGTCGAGTTTCCTGAGCACGCCGATCTCTTCTCTTCGATCCAAGTAAAAGTTGGCAAGAAGACCATGCGAACCCATAACAGCCTCCTTGTCAGCTTCCCGGGCGCCGACGGCATGAAGACGGGCTTCATTTGCGAATCCGGATTTAACGTCGTGGCAAGTGCCACTCGTGACGGCCGCAAGATCGTCGCGGTCGTTCTCGGCGAGCCGTCAGCCGCATCGCGCAACGCCCGCGCCACTGATCTCCTTGAGAAGGGCTTCAGACGCCATTTCTGGAAATCGCTGTTCGGCTCGAGTCTCGATGGACTTGCGATGCAAGCCTCGTTGAGCGACAGCCCGACGCATCTGCGGGGCAGCGTGTGTGGTGTAGCCAGGGCCAAGTCGACGTCGGTCAAGCCCAAGCACGGACTCGACGCCCGGGGTAGCGACGCCCCGGCGAGCGCCGTTAGCGCTAGCGAGGCGAATTGAGCACCTTCACCGTCCCCGCAGAGGAAACCGGGAAAATGATCACTGTATTGATTATCGTCGCCCTTTTGCTCGTAGGCTCGGCCATTTGCGGTTGGCGGGGCCGCCGTCAATGAGCTGAGGACTCGGGCTAGCATAGCCTGTCGCCACGTCACTCGAGTTTGCTATGGGTCATTAGCGGACATTGCGATCGGCGATCAGAAGGTCCGCCAAGTGCCACACATCCCGGCGAAATGACCTATGCGTCCGCGAACTACGGCTAAGCAGACTGCGCAAAAATGTCCCGACGAGCAGAATGTCCAGTAGGTGCCAATAACGGACATCAACCATCACTGTTCAGCGTGGTAGCCTGCGTGAATGCAACCTATGTCTGTGAACAATCCGTTCGGTGCCAGGCATAGTGCGGCCGATGGCGCTCGGCTGGCCTGGCTGGAATAAGGGGTGCATAGGATTGGACGCGGTGATGATGCCGCGCCGCTTCGTGGCGGCTCACGCCCTACATTTCTTCCTTGCCATCTCGGTGTTTACGGCTTCACTGGAGCGTCGGATGTGCGAAACCCTACTACTGGTTTCGGCGCTGGGTTGTTGTTCGGCCGCCACGGCGAGGGCGTCCGCCAAAAGGTTCGCTTCGTCGGCCAAATCCCGGCACGTCCATGTCTGGTAATCCGCGCCGCGGAAAAAGGCGGCTTGAGAAACAGAATTGCGCGGAGGCGACTTAGCGCAACCGGCATGAACCAGCGCGAGCAAGGCGAGGACTACCCCTCTATACATCGGTCAACAATATCACGAGAACCTTGCGGGCAAACAATACAACCCCCCTTAAGTTAAGCGACCATAGGAAACCCTGACGGTTTCTGAAAGCCCCGCTCCCCTCTGTGGCGGGGCTTTCTTTGTGCTATACGACAGGCATGGAGGGGGTCGGTCGAGTATCTGTTTGCGGCCGCGATTGGCGTTGCCGATCAAGCCGCACGCAAGCAGGGCTGGTTGCCACGCGGGCGAGCGGGTTGGCAGGCCGTAGGAGTGTGGTCACAACAACTCGGGGTGACCGGATGTAATGGCTGCGGCGGAACCGCCCCGCCTTCTCTCGGAACACGCGCCCCCGACCGCGCGTTCAGCAATTAGGATTTCGGTGACCCCTCCCCCAGGGACCATGGGCCGAAGTCCAACTCTGAATCACTCTTCTTGAGTGAGCCAACTAGCCTCGCAGTTGCAGGGCTGTTGTGTAGTAACGCGTCATGGGGGGACCAATAGTGGTGGTCAGGGAATGCCACCACCTTGGGATTTATAGCACCCTCACAATCAGTGACAATGGGAACCTGCATTGCCGCCCGGCGTTTGGCACTACGACTTCGGTGGACCCCTCCCCAAGAGCTCGGCCGAAGTCTAATCCCTGCAAAGCCCCGCGCCACGGTGGGGCTTTCCCTTTCTTTTGGAACATCACGTTCAGCGGTCTGTTCTCTCACTAGCCAGGCGCGAAGAGTTAGCCGCTCTCCCGCGACTGGTTAGGCCCGGCGCTTGTCCCTGTACCCCCGTCCGCAGTGCCGGGCCGCTTCCTGGAACATCACTCTTGTTGCTCCGTAGTCCCAATAGCCAGTCGGGAGATGCAGGTCTCCGCCAACTGGTTAGGCGGCTCGGTATCATGTTCCATGCGTGGTGCCGGGCCGCTTCTTGCTCTGGTATGCTCTGCCAATGGACGCTCTGCATGCGACGATTGAGGAGTTTGCCGCCGAGGGTTTCACGCATGTCGAGTGCTATTGCCCGCGATGTCGCGCGACCAGGCTAAGGTCGATCAGTGGCTCCCACGAATTTTGATGGGACACACAATCGCGCAGCTTTCGGCGCGACTCCGCTGTGCGGAATGCGGTGGGCCGTTGCACTCGGTGAAGCCGTGGCGATGGGCGAGCCGCTGGGCCTCGCCGGGAAGTTGACGCATCGTTAAGTCCGGTCGTGCAGCGGACGGTATTTACGCAACAAGCGCCGCGCCACCTTGAGCCTGCGGCACCTCACCTATTGAGGTAGTCGATCAGTGAAATTCGCAGCCAATTTATATTTCGGACTTAATCGACGCTTTGCATAATCCGCAACAGAATCCGAATTGACCGTTTCCGAGCAATTGACTTAGAAGTGTAGGGTCCATGCTTAAGCGCATTTTTGTTACCCGTTGGAGCGCCGGGCGACTTTCCTCCGTGCATTCGGCAACACCGGGGATTTGCAGGGCCTTCCCATCCTCGTGCGGACCCCGCATCGGGGGCTGACATGCATGGGTAATTTGCTTTGCATGGGGTTGTTCCTCGGATTCCGCGCTGGACCCCCCACAAATCATCAGAGTCGTTGGATGGCGTCGGACGTTGTCGGACGCAAACGAAACGGTCTCCCCATCCCCCATCCCAGTCGTCCCTGTGGAAATCGTCACGCACGGCGGGCAGGCGCCTATTTTATTTAACTCGGGAACAAGAAGGCTCTGGCCACGTTTGATTCAGCAACGGATTGGGGCCCTCTGAGGGATTTTCATGCACATGATAGCCAAGCTGACGCGCGCACAACTAGAGACATTGATCTTCGTATTCGTCTTGGCGCTGCTTTCTGTAACCTCATCGGTCTTCAACGTACCTGCCGGTGTGGATAGCCACCGTTCGGCGATGCCATCTAGCCAGCTAACGACCTTCGGGCCGGCGGGGGCGTCAGCACCATTGAGTGTTAACTTGGCAAAGTTCTGAACCGAATGCCGCATGAAGTCGCTTTCTTCAGCGACCGCTCTTTCATTTCACTCACGTAGGTTCCCGACCTCCCCAAGGCTCGGCGGCGGATCATATCCGCCGGCCCGGCTTTCGACGGCGCGTCAGCTTCGCGGGGGCGGCGATTGTTTCTCATCGCGCTCAATGTTTGGGTCGAACACCGCCAGCTTTTGGAGTGTCCTCAGAACTATTCGGGACGTGGTGCGTTGGTTCAACGCGATAAGACCTGAAAAGTCACTCATGAAAAAAACAAGCGCCTCCCTTGCAGCCCTCGCCGGCATCACGCTGATCGCGATTTCATCTGTGTCGCCTGCCTCGGCGGGCGCTAAGCGACACCACGCGGACGCTCATTGGCGCCAAGGCGCGTCCGACATTATCGTCAAAGACGGGCTTCGTCGCCGCTTCGGCGGCGGACAGCGTCGGTATTTCGGCCTAGAGCGCCGCTATTTCGGCGTCGACCCCGGTCGCGGCTTCGGTGTCGGGCCTAATTCGTACGAATGCTATGGCTATGACTGCAACTGGTGACTCACGACGATAGGCTCGAGCGCTGAGCGCGCTAGTCCGTCCCCTCCCCCGAATTTCGTTCGGCGTCCTCTATGATCGCTTGAAATTGGTGCTCCGAAACTTGCAATGCGGCGGCAATGTCTTTCAGTGTTTTGAATTCCTCCCCCGCGATGCGGCTATCGGCGAGCAGCGTGAGATAAGCGGCGCGAACGATCTTCTCCTTGACCTCAGCGCTCAGGCTTCCCGCCACTCCAGAAAGCTCTGCAAGGACATCGCGCCTGGTGGCGTACGCCTGTACCGCACGGAAGATCCCGCTCGCGTCTACCGAGTGACCGGTCTCGTCCTCATAGACCTTCTGAATCAACCCCACTTCGCGCGCGTTTAGCCTACCGTCCGCCCCTGCCACTGCGACCATTGCCTTGAGGACCCAGTGTGCGTCAGTCGGCTGCTCCACGAGTCATTCCTCAACCGCGGTTGTGTTTCATGAATTCGTGCGCGATCGCGCGCCCGACCGCATCGGGACGCGACGATCAAAGCACCGCAGACGGGTAACCGCCGTCATGCGCGAGCGACCGGCCTTCCGCTATTTCAATGGCGGAAGCGGCTGCGCGACGGTGGCTTGATGGTGGTGGAAACAGCCCCCAAGCGGGAATGACGCCATGAGAATCGCCAAGACGGCGATCAAACGCATACGCATACTAGCCCCCTATAGAACGCGGTACGCATTACTGAACTGAACTGACGGCTCTATTGGAAGCACAGTTCCGAGCGGAATTGGTGACTAAACTGCCACAGTTGGACGCCGTTAATTACTTCGACAATTCAATATCTTGGGGCGCAAGGAGGCGCGACCCATCCCCCGCTACGGCGCGCGCGTATACCATCCGTTAACGATATCACGCTGCTAATAGGGTCTCGCGTGGAGAGCCCCATGAACCCCGTCAGCGAAAGCCGATCCCTTCCATCCACCCTTGCGATTGTCGCGAGCCTCGTGCTCGTCTGCGGAGGCCTTCTCCTCCTGACATCGACAGCGCCCTGGACTTCACGGCCGCACGCGCCAAGCGAAGCGCCCGTCCCAGTCGCGGCCAAGGGTGAGCCTGCAGCAGCGGCGCCCGCGGCAGTCGCTGTTGCGCCGCCAGCAAATAACGAGTCATCGCCCGCGCGCGAGGAGACGGACGAGGCCGATCGCGGCGACACCACGCAAACCGCCGAAGCGCAGCCGCAGCAAGCCGCGCCCGAACCGGTTGAAATCAACCATTTCGATTCGTCATTCGCTCAAGGGGAAGCCGCCGTCGCCACATCCGGCGTCGCTCAGATCGCGGCCCCTGACGAGGCGGCAAACGCCGCCGACGTCGATGCCACACAGGCGAGCACCGACGCCCACTCAGCCGATGTCTCCGAAGTCGATGCGCCCGAGGTCGAAGCCGCCGCGGCCGAAGCGATCGCGGCCGAGTCGATGAGCGTGAGCGACGCAGAACCGATGCCTGAGGACACGCTTGAGCCCGGCGCCGCGGTCGAGACCGCCGACGCGGGCACGGAGCTCGTTGGTACGCCGCCTGCCGCCGAGACGGCAGCGGCCGAGCCGGATCAGGTTGGCGCGATACTCTCCGCGACGCCGCCTGCCGCCATCGCAACCGAGACAATTGCCGAGCACGACAACGAAGCCGCCGCGCCCTTGCCGGAGACCCCCAGCGCAGAGAAGACCGAAGCTCCCAGCGCTGACAGGGCCGAAGCGCCGAGCAACGCTCCGGCGCAAGCGACAAGAGAAAGCACGCGCGTCGGACATCCGCAGGTATCGCGGGCCGAGGCCGCGGCCGCATCGCCCCTGCCCTCGCCTCCGCCGCTTCCCAAACGCAAGCCCGAGATTCAGACGGCGCGCGCTGCGCCGCAGGCGGAACCCCCGCCTTCCCGCAAAGAGACGCCGAAGAAGACAGAAGCCCGGCCGGTCGTTGCGCAAGCGGAGCCGGCGCAAACCGGCGGGGGTTTTGCCCGCTGGCTGCCCATGGCGCTTGCGCCCGCCGACAAACCTGTCGCCAAGGAGCCTCAGCGTCTGACCGGACCCGCCTATTCGAGCAAAGTCTGGTCGGCGCTCGCACGCCATAAGCCGAGGGCCGGTCAGAGCGGCAGCGCGACCGTCGTGTTCTCCATCGGCATGGGCGGTGGGCTGAACAGCCTCACCATCGGCAAATCGAGCGGCAACGCGCGGATCGATCAATTGGCGCTTGCGACCGTGCGCGGCGCGGCTCCATTTCCGCCGCCCCCGTCAGGGCCGGCCTCGTTCTCGATCCGCATCGATTTCCACTAATTCGCGTCTCGCCGCCCGGCGTTCAGCCGGCGCGGGTCATGAGCGTCGTGCGCGGCCCGCCCACGAGCCAAGAGGTGGTCGCGCCGGGCGCTTGCGGCGCTTTGCCATTGGCGGGGTCTTGATGCTTACCGTTGCGCCCGAGCAGATCGCTCACGGTCTGGGCCGCGCCGCCGCCCCAGCCTTCGGGCCGCGCCAGATGCGGCGGGAGAACCGTCAAGCTATCGCCCAAGGCTTCGTCGATCTGCGTTTGGGTGAGATTGCGAGCTTCCTTGAGGTTCGCGCCGGAAAAGTTTGCGCCGCCTAGCCGCGCGCCGGCGAAATCAACGCGCTCGAGCACCGCGTCGCCGAATTCGGCCCCGCTCAGATTGGCGCCGTCAAGGCGCGCATCAGAGAGATCGGCATCGGTCAAGTCGGCCATTTCGAGATTTGCCCCCGACAGCGTCGCAAAGCGAAGTGAGGCGTGGCTGAGGCGGGCGAAGGCGAAATTGATCGGTCCGCCGCTGATCGGTCCCATCTGGCGCTCAGCGGCGCTCAGGGTGATGCCCGTCAGGTTCGGCGTGAGGGAGGGATTTTGCATGCGCCACTCGTTCCACAAACGTGGACCGCGGCGCAAAGCCTCGACATGTTTGGAATCCGCAGACAACGCCGCACGCAACAGAACAAAAAACGCAACTCACACGAACGCGGTAGACGACAACAACAGTAGAACAGCTGGCAACCCTAAAGCAGGCGTCGCATCGGCCGCAAGCGGAGTTGGTTCCGACGCGCGATTTCGCTCGCATGCTGTGGCTTTGCCGCAACGTGCCGCGCTCGGACGAGGCATCGACGAAAATGAAGAGCCGCCCGGAGGCGGCTGTTCATGCTTGAGAAGTCGGTTTGGCGAACGAAGTGGCGGCGGGTCAGTTGCCGATGCGCGCCGTGCCCGAACGGCCGTCGTTGCGGACCCAATTCACCCTCGCGCCCTCGCGGGTCAGGCGGTAGCAGTAGGACTTGCCGTCCATCCAGCTCGACCATTGCTGGCACAGCCGATCGCCCTCAACCCACCATTTGCCGCGATCCTGCGCGCCGTCGCCGCGGGCAAAGCTCGCCGCTACGGCGCCCATCTTGCCCGACATACGGCCGTTGGCGGAATAGCTGATCGGGAGCTCAAAACCCGAGATGCTGAGAAACACGGTCTTGCCGCTGACGGCCTGGCGCAGCCCATCACCCGTAAGAGCCACAGGCTCCGCGCGAACAGCCGCCGCCGGCAGCGCGAGCGCGATGGCGACAACCAGAGTTCCGACTTTCATCGCTTCCCCTTTGTACTTCGAACCGACGCTTCGAGACGGCGATAGGCGCGTTCAAACTGGGACAAATTGCGGCCATTGCAAGCAAATCGCGTGACAAAGTTAAGGGAATTGGCGGGCAGTCAGCCCTTCTTGTGCCCGGTGCGCGCGTGTTTCGCAGTCCGCCGCCGCTTGCGCAAGGCGAGCACATTAACCACCTCGACCGCAGCCGCGAACGCCATGGCGAAGTAGATATAGCCGCGCGGGATGTGGAAATGCATTCCGTCGGCGATGAGCGCCGCACCGATCAGGAGCAGGAACGAAAGCGCCAGCATTTTCGTGGTGGGATGGCGCTCGATGAATTCGGCGACGGGCCCGGAGGCGAAATACATCACCGCAATGGCGACGGCGACCGCCGCGATCATGACTTCGACGTGGTCGGCCATGCCGACGGCGGTGATGATGGAATCGACCGAGAACACCAGATCGATAATCGCGATCTGAAGGATCGCCGAGGTCATGGTGTCGGCGACGGCGTTCGGGCCGCCTTCCTCGTCCCCTCCTTCGATATCCTGGTGCATCTCGCGCGTTCCCTTGACCAGGAGGAACAAGCCTCCGGCGATGAGAATGAGGTCCCGCCAGGAAAAGGCGTAGGTGCCGATGCTGAAGATCGGCGTGGTCAAGTGAATGATCCAGGCGATGCCAGCAAGCATGATGACGCGAAAGATGAGCGCAAGCGAAAGCCCAATCTGCCGCGCCGTCTTCCTCTTCTCGACCGGCAGGCGCGAGACCAGGAGCGAGATGAACACGACATTGTCGATGCCGAGCACGATCTCCATGGCGCTGAGCGCAATGAAGCTTGCCCAGATATGCGGGTCGGTCAGCCAATCCATGATCATGCGCGTGGGGCTTTAATTGCGGTTGAGGTTTCGGTCAGACGGCGCGGGCTTCGCAAGGAGCTAGCTTAGCCAGACGCCCGCGGTCAACCACCCATTGGGCGCTAGCTTCGCCAAGCCGGGAGCGCGAACGGCGAGCGGGCCACACGATCGCGGGCGCGCGTCGGCGCGTTCAAAAGAGGGTATCGATTGGTGGGATGGGTGGTGCCCGCGCGCTAGAAGCGGCGCTTGACCTTGCCGAGAACGGTGACGTCGCCGCTCTCTTCTTCCGTGATGGGCGGACTCAGGTCCAATTGCGGCTGGTCTTGGCCATACATCACGTCGAGGCCGAAATCGAACTTTGGCAGCACGGTGTAGCCGAACATGCTGAGGCCGCCCTGCTCGCTTTCGGGAACGCTTCCGCCGCCCGGCGTGCCGAGCTGGAGCGGGCCGAGCTGCGGGGTCGCGGCCGGGACGTCGGCGGGCGGCGGCTCCGGCATCTCCTGAAAGGCGAGCGCAGGCGCGCCGCCAAGAGACAGCGCCACGAGCCCGGCGATGAATACAGACCTACGCATGCCAACCGACCTACCCGATAAAATGGTTTTGGCTAGGGCACAATGCAAGATTCGGATGAATTGCCGGTTAAGGCCTTCTCATAGCTCGGAAAAATTCTCAAAAAAAACCGCCGCCCTTGGCTCAAGGGCGGCGGTCTGGAAGCGGAGGGGACTGTCTACCGCTTTACCAGTCAACCTGCCAGCGCACACCCGCGCCGGTGATATCTGCGCCGTCATTCCTGTTGAAGCCTCGGCGTTCACCACGTGGGAAATTGTTGCCGCCGGTAATATGCGACTGCGATACCTGGAGCTTGAGTGCGGTATAGTCGGTCAGCAGCCAGTTCAGGCCAAAGAGCCACGTCTGCTGCTCGCCGCATTCAACGCAGTTATAGGCTGAATTCATGTCCTCAGCTTTGTCGCTAAGATCCAGCACGTCGTAACGACCGGCGATCTGCCAGGCGCCCCAACCGCCACTGCCGCCCCACACCGGGTTCTTGACCTTGGTGCGTCCGAATATCCCTTCGGCGGCCTCGTAATTGCGCGTCTCGCCCGTGAGGTACCAACTCGCGTCGACGTACCAGCCAGTATATGTGGGATTCACGGGCGTCACGGGATCTGTGAGGTTAGCACTTCTAGTAAATCGGGCGCCGTCAGCCTCAAGTTCTGCGTATTCACCCTGCATCGAGAAGGGCCCCCACACAAAAGCCGCCTCGAGGTGCCACATGTTGTCTTCTTCGGCAAACTGCGGCGTGTCGATGAAACGATCAGCGAGATGCAGATCGGCACCCCGGGCTGAGTACTGGAACAGAGCGCTCACAGGGTCGCTGTCCTCGCAAAACGAACCGCTGCCCAAACCGACATCGTCGCCGTCAACGATGGCACCGCGGGGAGAGCAGTCATTCAGCTCCCCGGCGTCGCGATGGCGGAAGCTGGCGCCCAAGTGGACGACCTGATGGACGCCGTTGACTTCGCGGTTGATGGGCGCAACCGTGCCGCGGACCGAAAGCGCCAATTTGTCGTTGTCGAAATCTTCCTGCCCAGGAATATCCTCGTTATCTCCTGAAGAAGGACCGACCGACGCACCATAGGCGCCTGTCTGGAATGACCAATGTTCGTCGCCCACCAGAATGGCCGCGCCAATCTGACGATCCGCCTCGACTGAAGGAAGGAAACCTGGGTCAGTAAAAGCGGCGCGCTCCAAGAAGGTGATGAAGCGCGAGCTGGTGATCTGCTCCAGGGATGTATAAACATACTGGTTGCCGATCCTGATCTCGGACGTGTCTATAGCATCCCACCAATTGGCGTAGGCCAAGTAGGCGTCTTTGATCTCGACCTCGTCGCCAGCAAATTCGATTTCAAATTTGTATTTCCAGTCGTAGTACACGACGCCTTCGACACCTAAGCGAGCCCGGCGTAGTTCAACGGCGCTAATGTCACCCTCTTTGGTAATGCGCTCGTCCTGGTCGATACCGTTGTAGTCGACCATGACGCGGCCACGCACCTTGAACTTGAACTTGCCGTCCCCGCTGCTCAACTCGGGCGCACCCTTCCACTTGACCTTCAGGTCGAGGTCTCCGCCGCCGGCGTTTGCTGCGGCGGCATTCGCTGCCGAGGCCTGCGCCTTCGCGTCCTGCACCTGCTTCTGCAGCGCCTGGATGGTTGCCTGCATTTCCTGGATCTGCGCTTGGATTTGTTGCAGATCCTGTGCTTGCTGCGCCTTTGCTTCCGGCGCAGCGGCGAAAATTCCGATAATGCCCGCGCTTGCGAGCAGATACCGGCTGATTGTCTTGAGTCCCCCTGTCATGCCCCTCTCCACTGTCGAAAGTTGCTTCGCGCACTCGCTGCAAATCGGGAAACGCTTCGGTTTCCTCGTATTCTTGTCCCGTTGGACCGCTAATTTGGCCCGTACCGTTCTATTTCCGCCCCAATGACGGGCTTGTGACACTCAAGCGACAGCTCGCTTTTTGGATAAACTTGTTGCTTATCGGCAACGCTCGGTCCCCTCGAGCGCTCGAACGCGGATTGCACTCCCTCACGCTTAACGAGATCGCCCGCGTCCCACTTTTGCTATGTTTTTCGGATGCTTGATGGCACCTGGCCGCACAATCGGCTCGGGCCGCTAGGACACGGAGGAAGAGAATATCGCCTCCACCGGCCAATTGCACGACGTCGCCGTGGTCGGGACCGGCCCTTCGGGGCTTGTCGCCGCCCTTGCGCTCGCGCATGTGGGGGCCAATACCGCCGTGATCGGTCCGGCGGCCGCGCCGTCGCGCTACGGCCCGATCGAGACGAGGACCGCCGCGCTCCTCACAAGCTCCGTCGATCTGTTGAAGACGCTTCAGGTCTGGGAGCGGCTTGCCAACGAAGCGGCGCCGCTCAAGGCCATCCGTATCGTGGACGCTTCGCAGAGCCCGCTGCGCGCGCCCGACATCACGTTCGAGGCGAGCGAGGTCGGGCTTGACGCGTTCGGCTACAACATCGCCAACACCGCGCTCGTCACGGCGCTCTACGCCCGCGCGCAAGAGACCTTGCCTTCCGTCATCGAGGCAAGCGTCACCCGCATCGTTTACGACGATGCAAAGGCGCTTCTGAGCTTGAGCGCAGGTGCTCCCGTCCCGGCGCGCCTCGTCGCCGGCGCCGACGGTAGGCGGTCGATCTGCCGGACAAGCGCCGGCATCGGCGTGACCGAGCGGCATTACGATCAATCGGCGCTCGCCGCCAGCTTTCGCCACACCCTCCCCCACCGCAACGTCTCGATCGAACTGCCCCGGGAGCATGGCTCAGTGACGACCGTGCCGCTCCCCGATCCTCACGCCTCGAGCCTGATTTGGGTGGGGACGCAAGTGGAGATCGAACACCTCGCCCAAGCAGCGGAAGCCGATTTCATCGCGGCGCTCGGCGAACGTCTCGGCGATCTACTCGGCGCGGTGTCGGATCCCGGCGCGAGGGCGGCGTTCCCCGTCGCGGGGCTAACGGCGGATCGGCTTGCGGCAAGGCGCACCGCCCTTCTCGGCGAGGCCGCGCATATCCTGCCCCCGATCGGCGCGCAGGGTCTCAATCTCGGCTTCAGGGACGCAGGCGCGCTTGCCGACTGCGTCGCCGACGCGCTGGCGCAAGGACAAGATCCCGGCGGCGCCGAGACGCTCGATGCCTATGCCGAGGCGCGCCGGCTCGACGTCATGACCCGCACGCTCGGGGTCGATCTCTTGAGCCGCTCGCTTCTGACCTCGCTTCCTCCGGTGCAAGCGGCGCGCGGCATCGTCCTGCACGGGCTGAACGTTCTTGCGCCGCTCAAGCGCGCGGTCATGCGGATCGGGCTCACGCCGCCGACGGCGTTGCCCCGCTTGATGCGCCCGCGCGCCGGCTAAAGTTCGCGGAAGCCTTGACGCCCTACCCCGCTTTTGCGACGAGGAAGGCCTCACGCCGCTTCTTTCATCGCAGTTGAAACAACGCGTTCGCTCCCGTGGCCCAGTCCTCAAAACTCCCGTTCTGGCGCGATTTGCGCTACCGGCTCGAATATGTGGTCTTGCGCTTTCTCATCGGTCTCGTCCGCCTGGCCCCGATCGATCTTGCGGGCAGTATCTCGGCGAAGGCGTGGCGCTTGATCGCGCCGCTCAACCGCCGGCACAAGCGCGCGCTTCTCAATCTCGAACGCGCTTTCCCCGAAAAAACCCCGGAAGAGCGTAAGCGCATCGCGCTCGCGGCTTGGGAGAATCTCGGTCGCGTGATGGTCGAAACGATGAATATCGATCGCCTTCTCGACGACCCGGGCCGTCTGCACATCACCAACGGGCATTGGATCCAGCGCTACAAGGACAAGATGGGGCCGGCGCTGATCGTGACCATGCATATGGGCAATTGGGAAATCGGCATGTGGCCGGTGACCAAGGCCGGCGTGCGTCCTGCCGGCGTCTACCGGCAAGTGAAGAACCCGTATGTGGACCGCTACCTTCGCGCCCAGCGCCTGAGGCTCTATCCCGGAGGCCTGTTCGGACGCGGCCGGGCCGCAGGTCAAGACGAGACGCAGAAGACCGCGCGGTTGATCATGGATTACGTGCGCCAGGGCGGGCGGCTCGGCTTCATCTCCGATCTCTACGACGCGAACGGCATCGCGGTCCCCTTCTTCGGCCACCCGGCCAAGAGCATGCCGATTGCCGCCATGATCGCGCGCCGGGTCGGCGCCCGCATCTGGATCGGCCGCTGCGTCCGCATCGGAAACCGCGCCTGCTTCGACATCAACGTCAACGAGCTCAGAATCCCCCGCACCAACAACCAGGCGGAGGATATCCGCGCTATCACAGCTGCGATCCAACGCCATTTCGAGACCTGGATCCGGGAGACGCCCGAGCAATTCATGTGGTCAAACCGGCGCTGGTTCTAGCGATCGTCGCGCCGGGGCGTTGACAGCATCCCCGCCCTTGGCTCTTATCGTCAGAGGTTCCAAGGTGACCTCATGTTTTCCCGCAACGCCAAATTCCAGATCGGCCAGGTTGTTCGCCACCGGGTTTACCCGTTTCGCGGCGTGATCTTCGATGTGGACCCTACCTTCAGCAACACCGAGGAGTGGTACCGCTCGATTCCCAAGGACGTGCGGCCGGAGAAAGATCAGCCCTTTTACCATTTGCTCGCTGAGAACGCCGACACCGAGTACATCGCCTACGTGTCGGAGCAGAACCTCGTGCCTGACGCATCCGACGAACCGTTGCGCCATCCCCAGGTCGCCGAGCTGTTCGAGGACCTGAATAACGGCATCTTCCGCTTTCGCTTCCTGCAAGAGCACTAGCGATTACGAAAGCGAAAGGCCGCCCCGAGGGCGGCCTTTGAAGCTTCCTGAACGCTCGCCTGGCTACTGAGCCGGCGGTGCGGCCGGCACTGCTTTCGGCGGGGCCGTCGTCGCGTTCTGCGGCGCTGGCGCTGGGCCTCCCGGCGCGGGCGCTGCGCCCGTCTGGTTGGGGCCCTTCCCTTGAGCCGCCTTGGCCGCGAGTTCCTGCTGGCGCTTGCGGAACATCTCCATCAGCTGCTTGCGCGACTCCTCGTATTTCACCGGGTCGGCCGCCGGACCGTCGAAGGCCTTGTTGAATCCGCTCAAGGGCACCGGAAAGCCCATCGTCTTCTGCTGGAAGTTCACCGCGGCAACGACCATCTGCTTGCCCTTGCGCATGGCTTCCATCACTTCGGGCGTGAGATCGGTCTGCGCCTGGCAGCCCGCGGGGAAGCAGATCATGTATTGCAGATCGATCGGCTTGTCCTCGTCGATCTTCGCCTGAACGCCGGCCGGGATCACGAGCGCATAGGCGGTGGGCAGCCGGATGATGAGCTGCTGCTTCTGCTCGCCTTCAACCTTGCGCACCATGGCGGTGATTAAGACCATGCCGGAATTGGGATCAAGCCCTTCGTGATTGATGAGGCAGATTTCCTTGTTCTGGGTCTGCTCGTTCTTCATGCAGAGCTTGACCCAGGCGTCCTGCGCGGCGGCTTGGCCGGCGGCGCCGGCAGGCGCTTGAGCGCCAGCAGCCGGCGCGGCCGCCGTGGGCGCCGCGGGCGCCGATTTGGGCTGCGTCGATTTCGGTTGGGCTTGACCCTCTTGCTGGGCCATCGCCAAGGGCGCGGCGAGCGTCAAAGCAAGCGCTGTTGCGCCCCCGCACAGCATCAGTCGAGCCGCGCCGCGGCGCAGCGAATTCCAACGATGTCTCGACCCGATCATCCTCGACCCTTCCTATTTTCGCGGGGTATTCAGGCCTATCGACGACCTTGCTCGCCCCACGTCCCGTCCACGATGGTCAATACCCGAAATGAGGCATAGGCGTGGCTGAAACCCTTCCGGCGGGTGTCCCCACGGCCCTGCCACCTGGGCCGCAACCCTTCCCCCGCGACCGACAGCACCGATTGCGTTCCGGGCGCGTTACCCTTAACTCGGTGTTGCAAAGCGGGAAGCATCTATAGCCACGCGCGCGCGCTCTTGAAAGTCCCTATTTCACGGCTGGTTTTGGCCCTGATCCTGCTGCCCGGCGGCGCTGAGGCGGGGCCGAAAGCGGGGCTTGCCATGCACGGCGAGCCGCGCGAGGCGGCGGGATTTGCCCATTTTCCCTATGCCAATCCCGAAGCGCCCAAAGGCGGGCGCGCCGTCTTCGCGGTGCCCGGCTCCTTCGACAGCCTCAATCCCCTGATCGTCAAAGGCGTGTCGGCCGAGGGCGTGCGCGAGTACATCTATGAGAGCCTGCTTGCCCGGGCCTACGACGAACCCTTCAGCCTCTACGGCCTGATCGCCGCGAACGTGGACACGCCCGCCGACCGGAGCTTCGTCGAGTTCACGCTCCGCCCCGAGGCGAAGTTCTCCGACGGCACCCCGATCACTCCTGCCGACGTGGTCTTTTCGCACGCGCTGTTGCGGGATCACGGTAGGCCCAATCACCGCTCCTACTACCGCAAGGTGACCAAGGTGGAAGAGACCGGGCCGAACAAGGTGAAGTTCACTTTCGATGCGAGCGGCGATCGCGAGATGCCGCTCATCATCGGCTTGATGCCGGTCTTGCCGCGACATCTGATCGATCCCGATAAGTTCGAAAAGACCACGCTTGCCGCCCCTGTCGGCAGCGGTCCTTACAAAGTGGCCAAGGTCGATCCCGGCAAGAGCATCATCTTTTCACGCGACCCCGCCTATTGGGGCCGCGATCTTGCCGTCAATCGCGGACTCTACAATTTCGACGAGATCACCTACGACTACTACCGCGACGGCGGCAGCATGTTCGAAGCCTTCAAGTCGGGGCTGGTGCGTTTGCGTAAAGAGGAAGATCCGACGCGCTGGACGGAAGGCTACACCTTCCCCGCCCTTCGCGATGGCCGCGTCGTCAAGGAGGAATTGCCGGTCGAGACGCCGGCCGGCATGTCGGCGCTCGTGTTCAACACGCGGCGGCCGATCTTCGCCGATCAGCGGGTGCGCGAGGCGCTCATCAAGCTGTTCGATTTCGAGTGGGTGAACCGCACCCTCTATCACGGCCAGTATGCGCGCACGGAAAGCTATTTCGCCCGTTCCGATTTGAGCGCGCATAAGCGGCCCGCCGACGCGGCCGAGCGCGCTCTCCTCGCGCCCTACGCGGGCGAGGTGAAGCCCGCCATCATGGATGGGAGCTTTTCCTTTCCGGTCAGCGACGGAACCGGCGAGAACCGCGACGGAAGGCGCGAAGCGCTTCAGCTCTTGGAAGCGGCCGGCTATCGCTTGACCGGCGGCAAGCTCATCAATGCCGCGACCGGGGAGCCGTTCACCTTTGAGATCGTGGCGGCGACCCGCGCCCAGGAGAGGCTTCTGCTCACCTATGCGCGTGCTTTGAAGCAGGTCGGCATCGAGGCACGAATCCGCCAGATTGATTCCGCCCAATATCAGCGGCGAAAGCAGACCTACGATTTCGACATGATCCAGTATTATTGGCCGGTATCGCTGTCGCCCGGGAACGAGCAATCGTTCCGGTTCGGGAGCGAGGCCGCCAAGACCGAAGGCTCGTTCAACTATCCGGGGGTGAAAAGCGCTAGTGTCGATGCCATGATCGAGGCGCTGCTCAAGGCGAAGGACCGGAAAGGCTTCGTCGCGGCCGCGCGCGCGCTCGACCGGCTGCTCTTGTCGGGCGATTATGTCATACCGTTGTTCCATCTACCGCGCGATTGGGTCGCGCATTGGAGCGATATGAAGCGGCCCGAGACGACGCCTCTCTACGGCTATCAGATCGACTCGTGGTGGATCGACCCCGAGCGCAAGGCCGCGAGCGGCAAAATCGAACGCAAACCATGACCGGACGATGACCACGCATTCTGCCGAACCGACCGACGCGACCGACCACGACGGCCTGCCGACAGCGGTCGAGCTGCTGCGGCGCCGGGCCGAGAATAAACCGAACGTGATTGCGCTTTCCGATCCGCCCAATCGCGCGAGCTTCGGCCTCGGCAACGCGCGGGCGTGGACCTATCGCGAGACCGACGCCGCCGCCGACGCGCTCGCCGCCTTCTTCGCCGGCCGCGGCCTCGCCCCCGGCGATGTCATCGCGGCGCAACTCCCCAATTTCGCGCTTGCGCCGCTTACGATCCTCGGCGCCTGGCGCGCCGGGCTTGCGGTCGCGCTCTTGCCGATGCTGTGGCGGGGATACGAGATCGCGAGGGCTTGCGCCGAAGTCGGGCCCAAGGCGCTGATCGGCGTCTCCTGTTTCGGCGACGAGACCCCGATCGAGACGCTTGCCGCGGTAGCCGCGGCGGAGTCCTCGATCCGCTTCGTGCTCGGCTCAGGCCCTCACCTTCCCGGCGGCATTGCCTCCCTTGATGAGGCGATGAACGGGAACCGCGAGCCGGCAGCGGTCGGGGCTTCTGCCATGACCGGACCGGCGCTCGTCACGTTCACGGCGCGGGCGGGCGCGCCCTTCGTTGCGGTCGAGCGCAGCGAGGAAGAGCTTCTCGCGCAAGGGGCGATGACGGTGCTCGCGCTCGACCTCGACGGCGGCGACGTGATCCTCAATCCCTATCCCCTGACCGGACCGGCTGGGCTCGCCCTCGGGCTCATGCCCTGGCTCGTCAGCGGCGCCACGCTCGCTCAGCATCATCCCTTCGACTACGGCGCTTTCGTCGAGCAGGTCATCGGCACGGGCGCGACCGTGACCGCGCTCCCGGCCCCGGTCCTCGCCCAGCTCGCCACCGATGGCGTGCCGCAGGCGCCCCAATGCCGGTTGCGGCGCGCCGGCGCCGTGTGGACCGGGCTCGAGCAGGGGGGCCCGCTTCCCGTCCCCTTCGGCGGCGAGGCGGCGTTCTTCGATCTCTATCCGCTCGGCGATCTCGCCGGGCTCGTGCTCATGCGCGAGAGGCCGGACGAGCCCGCGCCCCTTCCCCTGGGTACGATCGAAATCCAAGATGGCGAGGAAAACGCCGTCTTCGTCGAGACGAAGCTTGCGCCGCAACGCGACCCCGATGGATACGGCGAGATCGTCTTGCGCGGGCCGATCGTTCCCGACGAGCAGGACGAGGGGCCGCTTGCGCCCGACGGCGACGGCTTCATCGGAACCGGGCTTCTCGGCAAGGTCGATGGAGCGGCCGGTACGTCCCTTCAGCTCAAGGGAGATCCCGAACTTCTCCGTCACGGCGGGCTTTCGATCGCGGCTTCCGAGTTCGACGAGATTTACAGAAGCTTCCCTGCCTTCCTCGACGCCGCGTGTTTCGTGCTTCCCGATCCGGAAACCGGAGACCGCGTCATCGCCGCCGTGGTGCCGCTCCCTGACGAGCCGGTCACGGTCGAGGCGCTCAACCGGTTTCTCGAAGAGCGGCGGGTCGCGCCCTATAAATTCCCCGACAAGATCGTCATCGTAAGGCAGATCCCGCGCGACGCCGAAGGCCGCGTCCTGCGCGAGCAAATCCTGCTGCAAGTCTGAAGCGCGTCAAGCCGCCTGCTTCACCGCTTGCGCGATCTTGACGAGGCGCTTCAAGAGGTCGCGCGCTCCGGCAAGCCGCGCTTCTTGCGTTTCCCAATTGGCATAGTAGATCAGCCGGTGGTCGGGCTGGAGCTTCACTCTGTTGCCTTCCTCGCGGATGAAGGCGATGAGCCCGTCCGGATTGGCGAAGCTCTTGTTGCGGAAGGCGATGACGGCGCCCTTAGGGCCGGCGTCGATCTGCTCGATGCCGGCCGCGCGGCACAGCCCCTTGATCTCGACGATGTCGAGGAGATGGCGGACCTCATCGGGCAGCGGTCCGAAACGGTCGATCAGCTCGGCGGCAAAGGCCTCGATCGCCTCTTGCGTCTCGACGGAAGAGAGCCGGCGGTAGAGCCCGAGCCTCACTTGCAGGTCGGGCACGTAGTCCTCGGGGATCAAGACCGCGGTGCCGAGATTAATGCGGGGCGACCACTGATCCTCGATCAAGGCCCCCTCGCCGCCTTTGAGCGCGGTCACGGCCTCTTCCAGCATCGACTGGTAGAGCTCGAAGCCGACTTCCCGGATATGGCCCGACTGCTCCTCGCCGAGGAGATTGCCCGCGCCCCGAATATCGAGATCGTGGCTCGCGAGCACAAAGCCCGCGCCGAGCGTGTCGAGCGATTGCAGCACCTTGAGGCGCTTCTCGGCGGCGGGCGTGAGCCGCGCATCGGCGGGGATGGTGAAATAGGAGTAAGCCCTGACCTTGGATCGTCCGACCCGGCCCCTGAGCTGATAGAGCTGCGCCAGCCCGAACATATCGGCGCGGTGCACGATCAGCGTGTTGGCCGAGGGAATGTCGAGGCCCGATTCCACGATCGAGGTCGAGAGCAGCACGTCGTATTGGCGGTCGTAGAACGCGTTCATCACCTGGTCGAGCTCGCGCGATCCCATCTGGCCGTGGGCGCGTGCCACTTTCAGTTCCGGCGCGTGCTCGGCGAGGAAGGCCGCCGCCTCGTCGAGATCGGAGATGCGCGGCACGACATAGAACGTCTGGCCGCCGCGGAAGCGTTCGCGTAAGAGCGCTTCGCGCAAGATGACGGGATCGAACGGCATCACATAAGTCCTCACCGCGAGGCGATCGACCGGCGGGGTCGCGATCATCGACATCTCGCGCACGCCCGAGAGCGCCAGTTGGAGCGTGCGCGGAATGGGCGTCGCCGTCAGCGTCAACACATGCACGTCCTCGCGGAGCTGCTTGAGGCGCTCCTTGTGCTGCACGCCGAAATGCTGCTCCTCATCGACAATGAGGAGGCCGAGATCGGCGAACTCCACCCCTTTGGCGAGGAGCGCGTGGGTGCCGATGACGATATCGATATTGCCCGACTTGAGCCCCGTCTTCACCTCGGCGCGTTCCTTGGGGCCGACCAAGCGCGAGGCTTGGGCGATCTTCACGGGGAAGCCGCGGAAGCGCTCGGTGAAGGTATGGAAGTGCTGGCGGGCGAGAAGCGTCGTCGGCACCACGACCGCGACCTGCTTGCCGGCGAGTACGGCGATGAGGCTCGCCCGGAGCGCCACTTCGGTCTTGCCGAAACCGACATCGCCGCAGACGAGCCGGTCCATGGGGCGCCCACTGGCGAGATCCTCAAGCACGGCGCCGATGCTCGTCTCCTGGTCGTCGGTCTCTTCGTAAGGAAAGCGCGCCGAGAACTCGTCATAGACCCCTTCGGGCGGGGTCAGCACGGGGGCGCGATGGAGCGCGCGGAGCGCTGCGACCTTGATCAGCTTCTCGGCGATATCGCGGATCCGCTTCTTGAGGGTCGCCTTCCGCGTCTGCCAGGCGACGCCGCCGAGCTTGTCGAGCTGGGCCCCGGCCTCGTCGGAGCCGTAGCGGCTGAGAAGCTCGATATTCTCGACCGGCAGATAGAGCTTGTCGCCGCCCTGGTAATGCACTTCGAGACAGTCATGCGGCTCGCCGGCGGCCTCGATGGTGGCGAGGCCGGCGAAGCGGCCGATGCCGTGATCGGAATGAACGACGAGATCGCCGACTGTGAGCGCCGACACTTCGATCAGGACGTCGCTGCAGCGCTTGCCGCGCGCGCGCCGCACCAGGCGATCGCCCAGGATGTCCTGCTCGCCGATCACGGCAAGCCCGGGCGCCTCGAAGCCCGTCTCGAGCGGCAGCACCGCGACGGCAATCGTATCGGGCGGCACCTCCAGCGCCTCGGCGAAAGTCTCGGCGCGCGCGGTTTCGCCTGCGCCATGCTCGGAAAGAAGCGCCGCCAGGCGCTCGCGCGCGCCTTTGCTCCAACAGGCGACGATCAAACGCTTGCCCTCGCCTCGCAGCCGCTTGGCGTGGGAGGCGACCGCATCGAAGACGTTGGCGCCCTCGGTCTGGCGCTCGGCGGCGAAGGAGCGCCCTTGCCTGCCGCCATACGAGACGATGACCGCTGCTTCCGGCTTCTCCGGCCGCTCGAACGGGTCGAACACGATCGCATTGCGTCCCGATAGCGCCTCGCGCCAGTCGGCCTCGCTCAGGAACAGGCTCTCGGGAGGCACCGGACGATAAGGCGGCGCGCCGAACGCTTTGCGCTCGAGCGCCTGCGCGCGCGCGTCGTAATGGTCGGCGATCTGCTCCAGGCGCCTTGCGCGCGCGTCATCGTCAAGCGAGTCGAGCGTGACGGCCGCGCCGGGAAGATAGTCGAACAATGTCGCGAGGCGATCGTGGAAGAGCGGGAGCCAGTGCTCCATGCCCTGGTGCTGGCGCCCGGTAGAGATCGACTTGTAAAGCGGGTCGTCGCCGGTGACGGGACCGAACAGCGCGACGTAGCGCTGGCGGAAATTGGTTCGCACCTCCGGTGTCAGCGCCATCTCGCTCATGGGAAGGAGCTCGAGCGACTCGCGCCGCCCTTCGCTGCGCTGCGTGCTGGCATCGAAGGCGCGGAGCTGCTCCAGAGTGTCGCCGAAGAAATCGAGGCGGATCGGCTCGCGGCCCGGAGGATAAAGGTCGAGAATGCCGCCGCGCACGGCATATTGACCGGGATCGGTGACGGTGCCCGCGCGGACATAGCCGGAAATCTCTAGGCGTCCGATCAGCTCTTGCATGCCGATGACGTTGCCGGGCTGCAGCTTGAGGCTCGACGAGGAGATAAAATCCCGCGGGGGAACTCGCTGCACGGCGGCATTGATGGTGGTGAGAACGACGAGCGGCTTTTTCGTATTGGGCGCCCGGTTTGCAAGCGCGGCAAGCGTGGCGATGCGCCGTGCAATGGTCTCGGCGTTGGGCGCCACGCGATCGTAAGGAACGCCGTCCCAGGCGGGGAAGCTCAACACTTCAACGTCGGGCGCGAAGAAACCGAGCGCTTCCTCGAGCGTGGCAAGGCGGTTGCCGTCGCGCGCAACATGCAGGATCGGCGCGCCGCGCGAAGCAGCCCCCCTGGCGAGCTCCCCGAGGAGGAGCGCATCGAACCCTTCGGGCACGCCCGCGGCGATGGCGCGTGGGCCGTCCAACAGGCGCTCGATCGGGAGGTGCGAGAATTTCGGCGAGGATGCCATGGCTTGAGGGATGGTAATCGGTCAGCGCGCGGGGGTCAGGTCGTGGAAACGTCTCACGCGGGCAATCAGTTCGTCGAGGTCGGTCTCCCCGAGAGACTGTCCTTCGCGCACAGACGCCTCGATGGTGGGATCGGGCACGTCGATCAGGCGCTCGAACGCGGCGATTTCGGCGCCATCCATTGCTTCAACTTCGCGCTCGGCGAATCGCCCCAACAGAAAGTCCATTTCCTTCGAGCCGCGATGCGTCGCCCGCCACAGCGCCCGGCGGCGGCGCATGCCAAGATCGTTGCTGGACATGATAAATCTTTCCTGTGCCGCGAAGGGTGGGTTAGAGCGAGCGCGCCGAGCCTGTCAAGCTTGCGGCTACGGCGCCGAGGCCACGAGGTCCTAATGCACGTTTGCCCGGAACACCATGCGACCCGCTAAGCTCGCCCCGCTCTTCGCCACGGTCCGCTCGCTCAAGGGCGTGGGGCCGAAGGTCGAGACGCTTCTGAACAAGCTCGTGGGTCCTCGGCACGAAGGGGCGCATGCGCGCGTCATCGATCTCGTTTGCCATCTTCCCGTGGGCGTCATCGACCGGCCGGTCGTGCCGCGCGTTGCCGAGGCCAAGATCGGCGCGCTTGCTACGCTCGAAGTCACGGTCGCCGAACACAGGCCGGGCGGCGGGAGCAAGTGGCGATCGCGCGCGCCCTATCGCGTGCTGGTCGAGGACGATGCGGGCGGCGCGCTCGAGCTCGTCTATTTCAAGGCCGATTCCGCCTATCTCAAGCGCCTCCTGCCCTTGGGAAGCCGCCGCTTCATCTCGGGCAAGCTCGAATCCTATGACGGGCTGTTGCAAATGCCCCATCCCGATCATGTGATGGCCGTCGACAGCGCGGCGGCGCTACCCTTGCACGAGCCGGTCTATCCGTTGACCGCCGGGCTCACCAACACGACCTTGCGCAAGGCGGTCGCGAACGCGCTGGCGCAAATGCCGCACCTGCCGGAATGGATCGACGACGGCTTTCTTGCCCAGAATGCGTGGCCCGGCTTCGGCGAGGCGATTGCGCGACTGCATGCGCCGGCAACCGAGGCCGACCTCCTCCCTTCGACCCCGGCTCGGTCGCGGCTCGCTTACGATGAGCTTCTCGCGAACCAGCTTGCGCTTGCGGTGATCCGCGCCCGGCTCAAGCGACGCGCCGGACGGCGACTTGCCGCGACGGGAAGGTTGCGCAAAGCGATCATCGCCGCCCTGCCCTTTGCTCTCACCGGCGCGCAAAGACGCGCGCTCGCCGAGATCGACACCGATCTCGCGAGCCCCAGCCGCACGCTCCGCCTGCTCCAGGGCGATGTCGGCAGCGGGAAGACCGTCGTCGCGCTCCTGGCGATGGCGGCGGCGGTCGAGGCCGGCGCGCAGGCGGCATTGATGGCGCCGACCGAGCTGCTGGCGCGCCAGCATCTTCAGACCATCAGCGGCTTCGGCGCGGCCGCTTCCTTGCGCGTTGCGTTGCTCACGGGCCGCGAGCGCGGACGCGAGCGCACCGAGATCCTCGATGCGCTCAAGGCGGGCGACATCGATATCCTGATCGGCACGCACGCGCTGTTCCAGGAGCAGATCGCGTTCAAAGACCTCGGCCTGGTCGTCATCGACGAGCAGCACCGCTTCGGCGTGCATCAGCGGCTCGCGCTCCAGGCCAAGGGCGCAGGCACGGGCGCGGAGCTTCTGGTCATGACCGCGACGCCGATCCCGCGCACGCTCCTCCTCACGAGCTACGGCGACATGGACGTATCGCGGCTCGACGAAAAACCGCCGGGACGGAAACCGATCGCAACCCGCAGCGTTCCGCTCGAACGTTTTGACGAAGTCGTCTCCGGAATCGCGCGCGCCATCGACGGCGCCGCGCAAGTCTATTGGGTCTGTCCGCTCGTCGCCGAGTCGGAGGTGCTCGATATCGCCGCGGCGGAAGCACGTTACGCCGAGCTTCGCGCCCGCTTCGGCGAGCGCGTCGGCCTTGTGCATGGACGGCTCGCCGCCAAGGACAAGGATCGCGTCATGGCGGCGTTCGCATCAGGCAGACTCGCGATCCTTGTCTCCACCACCGTCATTGAGGTTGGCGTCGATGTGCCGAAGGCCTCGATTATGATTATCGAACACGCCGAGCGCTTCGGCCTTGCCCAGCTGCATCAGCTGCGCGGCCGAGTTGGCCGCGGCGCGCAAGAATTGTCTTGCATCCTGCTCTACCGCCAGCCTTTGTCGGACACCGCGCGCGAGAGGCTGAACGTGATGCGCAGCACCGAGGACGGGTTCGTGATCGCCGAGGAGGATTTGCGGCTTCGCGGCGGAGGCGAGGTGCTCGGCACGCGGCAGAGCGGATTGCCGCTGTTCCGCATCGCCGCCCTGCCCGAGCATCAGGCTCTGCTCGAAGCGGCGCGCGACCAAGCCCGGCTCACGCTTTCGCGCGATCCCGAGCTCAAGGGCGACGACGCCGCGCGTTTGCGTCTCCTGCTCTACCTTTTCGAGCGTGACGACGCGATCAAGCTGATGCGGGCCGGGTGACATTCATCCGTAGCGGGCATTGGGGTTTCCCGCCTTCGATCAGCCGTAGTAGGGTGGCGTCGGGTTAAACCCTTCTGCGGGTGGAGGGCACGGTGCCGGCGATTTCGCGGCGCGAGTTTTTGCACCAGTCCACGGCGATGCTAGGCGCGGCGGCAATGTCTGGCACAGCTTTGCCGGTGACGGGCAAGGCGGGGGAAACGCAAACTCCGCTTCCGCGACTGAAGGTGGCGCCCGAACTCGTGCTGCGACAGGAGGCGGGACTGCGGCCCTTCCGTCCTTCCGATTTTGTCGTGAAGGCTGAGCCATTCGGGAAAGACCCTCATCCACAATTACGGGCATGGAGGCTGCGGGGTGACGCTGTCCTGGGGAACCGCCGACATGGCCGCCAAGCTCGCGCTCGCGACGCCGCATCGCAAAGCCGCGGTGATCGGTTGCGGCGTCATTGGCCTCACCACGGCGCGCTTGTTGCAGGATCGCGGCTTCGAGGTCGCGATCTATGCTGCCGAACTACCGCCGCACACGATCTCCGATGTCTCCGGAGCCTTCGGCGTCACGGAAATCGTTGACGACGACCACCATTCCGATGAGAACGCGCGTCGCATCGCCGAAGCCGTCCGCTTCGCGTTTCGGTTCTTCCAGAACCTTCCCGGCGCGCGCTACGGCGTGCGGCCGATGGACATGTACATGCTTGGCGCCCAGCCGATTGAAGCCTCCTGGGATTTCGCCATCACGCCTGAGCTCTTTCCGATCGAGATCTTTGGGCCCGGCGAGCATTCCTTCCCCTCGGCCTACGCGAGCCGCTTCAAGACCCTGATCGCCGAGACCAACACCCTCATGCCGGCGCTGGTCGAAGACGTTAGGGCTCACGGCGGCACGATCGAAGTCCAGTCCTTCGCTGACAAGGAGCAGCTACAGGCGCTTGATGCACCGATCGTTGTGAATGCCACCGGCCTCGGCGCCAAAGCGCTCTTCGGCGATGACGAGCTCGTGCCGATGAAAGGCCAGCTTACGGTGCTGAAGCCGCAGCCGGAGATCACCTATGCGTATCTCGACCCCGTTCTCGACCTCTATATGTTTTCCCGTAGCGACGGGATCGTGCTCGGCGGCAGCCACGAGGAAGGCGTCTTGTCGACGGATGTCGATTCGCGGCGAGCCGCGGAGATCGTTGACGGCCACGGACTTATTGCCGGTGGCATGCGGGGCTGAGCCTTTCGCGTCATCCGAAATTTCCTGTTCTGGAAGGATCTCCATGATTTCTCGCGGACTGCGAACGAGATGAACAAGAAGACTCTCGCTTTCATATTCGCTCTTGGTTTGAGCTTGCAGGGGTTTGGAACCGCGCGAGCCGATCCCTTCCTCGACGAGATGGTCGGGTTCGAAGGCGAGATGTTCCTCGCCCAACACAAAGTGCCCGCTCTCGTCGTCGCTGTCGTTCGTGATGGCGAGGTCTCCGTGAAAGGCTTCGGCGAGCGTGCCGGCCCCGGCAGCCCGCCGCCCGACGGCGACACGCTCATGCGGATCGGCTCGATCACCAAGCCCTTCACCGGCCTGGTGCTTGCCGCCGAGGGCAAAGTCCAGCTCGCGACGCCGCTGTTCGCGGGAGGCCTCCAGGGCGAGTTCAGCTATATCGTCTTCGCGCCGACGCGAAACGCGGCCGTGTTCGTCTCCATCAATAAGTTCGACTTCGCCGCAGGCATTGAGATGGGGGACTTCGCCAACGACCTCTTGGCGACCATCGCCGCTCGTTGATCTTATGCCCGTTCAAATGACCAGAGCCGTCGGTCAGATGACGGGCTCTTCCTCTGGGACGGGCTTCGCCGATTTATTTTTCGCAAGCCTGCGCAATTGCTCTTGCTGCTGATCGGGACCGACGAGACCCGCCGACACAATCAGCTTGACCGCGTCCTCGACCGCAAGTTCGAGCGGGATGACCTCGCTTGCCGGCACGAACACGATAAAGCCGGTGGTGGGGTTCGGACCGTTCGGCATGAACGCGGTGATGAGCGGATTGCCGGCGCCGATCTTGTCAGCCACTTCCACCGGCGGATCGCCGGCGAGAAAGACGATGCAATAGAGCCCACGCCGCGGAAACTCGATCAGGCCAACGCGCTTGAAGGAGGTTCCGCTCTTGGAGAACACCGTCTGGAAGATTTGCTTGAACAGGCGGTAGACGCCGCGCACGACCGGCATGCGGTCGAGCATCATCTCGCCTTGGCTCAGGAGGGTGCGGCCGAAAAGATTCGCGGTCAGCGCGCCCATCGCCATCACGCCCAACACGCCGACGATGAGGCCGACGCCGGGCACGTTGAAGGGCAGATAGGTCTCGGGCAGATAGGCCGTCGGGATCAGCGGCTTGACCCAGGCATCGACGAGGTTGATGAACCACCACACCACGTAGAGCGTGATGGCCATAGGTCCGACGACGATGAGGCCGGTAAGGAAATAGCCGCGCAGCCGGGCGCCGAGACGTAAAGAATGGGTCGGCTCGCCCGCGAGCAGCGCGAGTTGGTCTTGCGCTGGCTCGGCCGTTTGATTCGACTGCTCCGGCGTTGACTTGCTGTCGACCTTCATGGCGCTTTCAGAGTGCCGATCCAAACGGGCAATGTACAGGAAACGCAGACGCCACTGTTACGCGGCATGCGGGGATCTGCAACTAAAGCGTCGCGGGCAAGCAATCGATCCCGTTTCGCTTCAGCGCGTTGCAAACCTTAACGCTTTGCGCCTTGTCCGGGAAGGGACCGACCTTGAGGCTGTAGAACGTGCCGAAATTGCCGATCTCGATCTTCTCGATTTCGTGAGACACGCCCGACAGACCCTGGCTCTGCGAAATCTGTTTCCACAGCGCATTCGCTTCACCTTCCGAACGGCTGTTCGCAAGCTGGAGCTTGTAGCCGCCGGAAGCCGGAGCCTGTGCCGCGGGCTCAACTTCGTGCTCGGCCTCCGCGGTCCGGCCGAAGATACGCCAGCTGCTCTTTTTTTCACCGCCGCTCGCTTCCGCCGCTGCGTTCTCGGTGGTGGTGGACCAGCTCGAGCTTGCGGCGGCCGGCGGCTTGCTCGGCTGCGGCGCCGCCGCGGCCGTTTGGGTCGCGGGCGCGGGCTGGGGCGCAGGCGCGGGCTGGGGCGCGGGCGCGGAATTGCTGACGGAGCCAAACCAGCGGGTGAAGCGGTTTCCGCTGCGGGTCGCGATGGTTGTGTTGCTCGGCTGATCGGCGTTCGCGACCGACGTGCTCCAAGCGCCCGGGGCTTCTGCCTCCCCCGGTTTGCTCGCCTCCCCCGGCTTGCTCGTTGTCGTTGTCCATTGCGGCGAGGCACTGGCCGTGCGGGTCGGCGCAGGCTCCGGCCTGAGGCGCGGGAGCCGTCGTTTGACTTCTGCGGAAGCGGCTAAGGCTGAACCAACTGCTCCCCTCGTTCGAGGCGCTCGCCTGGCCGTCCGGCCGGACCTCGGTCGAGAAGGCGGCAAGAGATGCTGCGCTCTCCGTCGAGACGCCGCCCTCGGCGATGAGCTTGTCGACCTCGCTGTTGCCACCGACCTTCCGCGCCGAAGCGAGCTCGGCCTCGGCCTCTTTGCTCAATCCCGCGGTGCGATAGGCCAATCCCCGATTGACGAGCGCCTTGACGCGGTCTGGCTCGGGCAGCCCGAGCCAGACGGCGGCGCCGAGATCGGCGGCGGCGCGGGCGGGCTCCCCCAGCTTGCGGTAAGCGATGCCGCGAAGATAGAGCGCCTTGGCCGCTTCGCCGGGCGATACGGCTTCGGAATTGATGGTGGCGGAGAGCTGGCGGACGGCGTCGCTGTATTTGCCGGCGGCGAGAGAGGCGGCGCCGTTCTTGAGGCCTGCCTCCTGGGCCCGAGCCGTGGCGGCACCTGCGACGACGGCCGCGGCGAGGAGGCACAGAACCATGCGCCCGCCGAAAGCAAGACGGCGCGCCCGGAAGGACTTCCGCTGATCCGCCATGTTCTTGCTCAAGCAAATAAATCGGGCAAATCCGAGGCCCCAGTCTATTCCACCGTCACGGATTTGGCGAGGTTTCGCGGCTGATCGACGTCAGTCCCCATGAAAGTTGCCGTGTGATAGGCAATCAGCTGAACCGGAACGGCATAGACGAGCGGCGTGACGAAGCGGTGCACGGCCGGCACGGCCAAGGGCCAGGCGATGGCGCAGCCCGTGGTCGCAGGGTCGGCATCGCTCACGAGCACGATGCGGCCGCCGCGCGCCGCGACCTCCTGCATGTTGGACACGGTCTTCTCGTAGAGGTCGTCGCGTGGGGCGATGACGATGACCGGCATTTTCTCGTCGATCAGCGCGATCGGGCCATGCTTCAGTTCGCCCGCGGCATAACCTTCGGCGTGGATATAGGAAATTTCCTTGAGCTTGAGCGCTCCTTCGAGCGCGATGGGATAGCTCGAGCCGCGCCCGAGATAGAGAACGTCGCGCGCCTTCGACAGATGATGGGCGAGCGTCTCGTAAGGCCGCTCGTCGCGGAGGATCGTCGCGACATGGCGGGGAACCTCGCCGAGGGCCTGAACCAGTTCGGCCTCGAGCGCGGGGCCAATCGCGCCGCGCGCTTTGCCCGCCGCGATGGCAAGGCACGCGAGCACCGTGAGCTGGCAGGTGAAGGCCTTGGTCGAGGCGACGCCGATCTCTGGGCCGGCGAGCGTCGGCAAGACAGCGTCGGATTCGCGCGCGATCGTGGATTCGCGCACATTGACCACCGACAGGATTTTTTGCGCCTGCGCGCGGCAATAGCGCAGCGTCGCGACCGTATCGGCTGTCTCGCCCGACTGCGAGACGAACAGCGCCGCGCCGTTCGGATCGAGCGCGCTTTCCCGATAGCGA
Source organism: uncultured Alphaproteobacteria bacterium (assembly GCA_963802845.1). Taxonomy (GTDB): domain Bacteria; phylum Pseudomonadota; class Alphaproteobacteria; order Rhizobiales; family Methyloligellaceae; genus Methyloceanibacter. The sequence continues at coordinate 25,818 of CAWDKA010000020.1, read as the reverse complement.
AACTCCGACGCGATATCGACGTCCACAGGCAGCCGCGCCCAGCGCTCGAACCAATATTTGGCGACGAGGCAGGCATAAAACGCCGTGCCGCAGGCCGAGAGCGACAGCCGGCTGAGGTTGGCGAAGTCGAAAGGCAGCGCCGGGATGTCGACGCGGCTGGTGGCGAGATCGACATAGGCCGCGAGCGTGTGGCTGATCACCTCGGGCTGCTCGTGAATCTCCTTCGCCATGAAGTGGCGGTAGTTGCCCTTGTCGATGAGAAGGGACGAGGCGAGCGAGCGCGTGACCGGCCGCTCGACCGCCTTGCCGTCGCGGTCGCGGACGGCGACGCCGGCCCGCGTGACCACGGCCCAGTCGCCGTCGGCGAGATAGGCGATGGCGTTGGTGAAGGGCGCGAGCGCGATCGCATCGGAGCCCACGAACATCTCGCCACTGCCGAAGCCGAGCGCGAGCGGGCTGCCCTGCCGCGCCACGATCATCAAATCGTCGTAGCCGCGGAAAATCATAGCCAGCGCGAACGCGCCCTCAAGGCGCTTCAGGCTGTTGTACACGGCGCGCACCGGATCGTTGCCGGCCTTAAGCTCGCGCGTAATGAGGTGAGCGATGACTTCGGTGTCGGTGTCGCTGGTGAAGGTCGCGCCGTGGGCGATGAGCTCGTCCTTCAGCGCGCGAAAATTCTCGATGATGCCGTTATGGACGACCGAGACCAGCTCGGTCATGTGCGGATGCGCGTTCGCCTCGATCGGCTTGCCGTGGGTGGCCCACCGGGTATGACCGATGCCGGTGCTGCCCTGAAGCGGCGACCGCTCGATCAACTGCTCGAGATTGCGTAGCTTGCCTTCGGCGCGCCGCCGCCCGAGCTCGCCGTTCTCGACCGTGGCCACGCCCGCAGAATCGTAGCCGCGATATTCGAGGCGCTTCAGCGCGTCGACGAGTTGTTCGGCGACAGGCCCCTTGCCGAGGATGCCCACGATGCCGCACATCGGCCCCTACTCCCCCAGTGCTTCGCTATTTGCTAGTCGGCGCATCATCGTCACGCAACTCACGCTCTATGTCCCTTTGTTTCCCGGTACCTTCGGCTTGCGCTTGTGGCGTTCGCGCATCTTTGCGGCCCAACCGGGACGCTCTTCCTGAGGGCTGCGCGACAACGCGAGCGCATCGGGCGCGACGTCCTTCGAGATCACGCTGCCGGAGCCGATGTATGCCCCCTCGCCGATCTTGACCGGCGCCACGAGTGACGAGTTCGAGCCAATGAAGGCGCCGACGCCGATCTCGGTGCGGTGCTTGGCGAAGCCGTCATAGTTGCAGGTGATGGTGCCGGCGCCGACATTGGCGCGGGCTCCCACCGTCGTGTCGCCGACATAACTAAGGTGATTGACCTTGGCGCCTTCGCCGATCTCCGATTTCTTGATCTCGACGAAGTTGCCGACATGGGCGTCCTTGGCAAGGTCGGCGCCGGGCCGGAGCCGCGCGAAGGGCCCGACGGTGGCGCCCTCGCCGATGCGCGAAGACTGCATGTAACAGAAGCTCTTGATGGTGGCGCCGTCCTCGATGCTGACGCCCTCGCCGATCACGACGTGAGGCTCGATGACGACGTCCCGGCCGATCTCGGTGTCCCAACTGAGAAACACCGTCTCGGGCGCGATCAGCGTCGCCCCGTTCGCCATCGCCGCATCGCGCAGCCGCGTTTGCATGACGGCTTCGGCCGCAGCGAGCTCGGCGCGCGAATTCACGCCGAGGACCTCGCCCCTATCGGCCGCGACCATGCGCGCCTCTAGCCGCTCCGCATGGGCGAGCGCCACGGCGTCGGTGAGATAGAATTCCTTCTTGGCGTTGTCGTTGCCGATCCGCCCGAGGAGATCGAGAAGGGTCCTGCTGGAGCGGAAACCCATAATTCCGGAATTGCAAAGCTTGAGCGCCCGCTCGGCCTCGCTTGCATCCTTCTCCTCGCGAATTCCCACGAGCCGTCCCCGTTCATCGAGAAGGAGCCGGCCATAACCCGCCGGGTTTTCGGTCTCGAAGCCGACGACGGCGAGATCGGCGCCCGCCTCAAGCTCGGCGCGAATCTTGCCGATCGTCTCGGCGCGCAAGAGCGGCGTGTCGCCGTAAAGAATCAGAACCTGACCCGAGAACGCCTCGACCGCATCCCGCGCGGCCTTGACAGCATCGGCCGTGCCGCGCTGCTCCTCCTGAACGAAGACTTCGAGTTCCGGGTCGAGATTGACGGCGGTCGCGGCCACGTCGTCCATGCCCGGTCCGACAACGACCGCTAGCCGGTCGAGCCCGGCATCTTTCGCCGCCAACAGCGCGTGAAACAGAAGCGGCGCGCCGGCGAGCGGCTGGAGCACCTTGGGCCGCTCCGACTTCATGCGCGTGCCTTTGCCGGCCGCAAGAACGATGGCGAGAGCCGAGCTGTTCGTCATGCCGTTGGTGTCGTTACTGGTGGGGCATCCGGGATCGAGCCAAGAACTATGCCCCGCAAGACGGAAACAGAGGGTAACACTTGGGGCCGCAAATCCTGTCTCTTAGGGGCACGAAAGGGTTCGGACCCCATGCCGGGCAATCGCGATCTGTCTAGTCCAAAGCCCAGGCGAGGGCCATAACTCTCATGGGCGAAATTCGCGCGCTTCGGGCCTTGCGGAAATTGACCGGAAGCGCTGAGCGAGTCATCCTCGGATTCGCGGCGCAAATCGTGAGCAAAGCCTTATTGGCGTCGCTTTTCCGCCTGAATTTCCGTACGGGGAGGTTCCGGAACACATGGTGAGGCGTCGCAGGACAGGCTCAGGCAACTGGTCGCGCGGGGTATTTGCCGCGTTCTGGATCCTGCTCGGCTGTCTTTCCGGACTTTACCTCTTCAACGTCCTCACCAATCCGACGCTCGGGAGCCAGCTCGTCAAGCTGACCCCGGCAGAACAAGGTGAGACCACCGCAACTACGGGCGGCAAGGCTCCATCCGGAGAGGACCTTGCCGCAATCGAAGAGAATTTGCGCAAGTTGTCGCAGCAAGTGGCCACTCTGAGCGGCAAGCTCGAGGGAAGCGAGACGAGCGCCAAGCCAGCGGCGCCGGAGGCTGCCGACACATCGGCCCCGCCTCCCGCTCCGGCCGAGACGGCAACGACCGGGGCAGAGCCACCCTCGCCTCCTGAGGCACAAGCGCCACAGCCCGCTCAGGCCGAGGCGCCGAAGCCTCCCGAGCCGGCCCAGCAGCCTGAGGCGAAGCCCGTCGAACAGGCCGCGGTCGAACCGAAGCCAAGCCCGGCTCCAACCCCGGAACCCGCCGCGCCTTCCGAGCCACCGCCCGTCGTGGTCGCGCCACTCGAAGACTTGCCGGCCGAGTTGCAAGCGCGGGCCAACAATCAGCCTGAAGCGCCAGCGCCCGACGCCGACGCGCCGGCGGAGGCCCCCGCCGCTGCTCAGTCCCCGTTTGAAGCGCCTCCGGCCGCTCCCGGATCGCCGCCCGCCGAGGCCTCGGGCACGGCGCCGCCGGAAGAAGCAGCGCCCAAGCCGGAAGAGCCGGCAGCCGCTTCGACGCCGCCTGAAACCGAGACCGCCGCCTTGGACCCGATCACGCTGCCGCCGGCCGCGAATGACGGCTCGACCCGTTACGGCATCGAGATCGGTGTCGTTGCCAAGCAAGACGGGCTCCGGCCGTTGTGGCGCGAATACCTCACCAATCACGCCGCGCTCGTCGCCGGACTTCAGCCGCGCCGCGTACTTGCGCCCGACAAGAAATGGCGGCTGATCGCCGGTCCCTTCACCAGCGCCGAAGAGGCGACGCAGGCCTGCGCGCTGTTCAAGAAGGCCTCGCGGCCTTGCGAGGCGACGGTTTACGCCGGAGACTCGCTCTAGCTTCGCCGCGAAGCAGGCGTCCCGCTAAGCATCTCTTCCAAACTCAAATGTCGTCGGTGTTGAACGTGTCGCAAGCGTCGATCTTGCCGCTCTCATAGCCGCGCTTGAACCAGCGCACGCGCTGCTCCGATGAGCCATGGGTAAACGCGTCTTTCACGACCCAGCCTTGCGTCTGGCGTTGGATGCGGTCGTCGCCGATGGCGCTCGCGGCGTTCAGCGCCTCCTCGATGTCGCCCGGCTCAATGATGTCCCTCGTTTCCTGGGCATGCCTTGCCCAGAGGCCGGCGAAGCAGTCGGCCTGAAGCTCCATGCGCACCTGGAGCGCGTTCGCTTGCGTCTGCCCCATGCGCTGCTTGAGGGCTTCGACTTGATCGGCGATGCCGAAAAGCTTCTGCACGTGATGACCGATCTCGTGCGCGATGACGTAGGCCTGCGCCATGTCTCCCGGCGCGCCGAAGCGGCTCTTGAGCTCCTGATAGAAGTCGAGGTCGATATAGACCTTCTCGTCATAGGGGCAATAGAAGGGGCCCATCTGCGCCATGCCAATCCCGCAAGCGGAACGGATGCCGCCACTGAACAAGACGAGCGTGGGATCGCTGTAGCGCTCGCCATAGCGGGCGAAGAGGTCGCGCCAAACGTCTTCAGTGTCGGCGAGCACGACGGAAACGAAGCGCTTGAGATCGTCCTCGCTCGTAGTCTGCGGGCGCTCGACCGGCGGACCCTGTTCGCCCGGCGTGGGAACGTTGGTCGTGTCGGGGCGAGACTGCGGCAGGCGGATATCGGGGAAGGTCGTCTCGTCACCAACTGGCCCGCCGCCGCCAGGCTCGCCGCCCGGGCCGCCGGGCTGCATGATGACCCTCGGATCGAGGCCGAAGAAGAACATCAGTCCGAGCAGAATGAGAAGGCCGAGAATGCCGATCCCCCCGCCCCCACCGCCGCCGCTCGGGAAGCGGCCGCCGCCGCCTGGAAACGGAAAGTTGAAGCCGCCGCCCTCGTCGCGCCGATCCTCGACGTTCTCGCTCTCTCGTTGACCGCGCCAGCGCATCGCCACAATTCCTCAGTCCGGGGCAAAATTGCCCGCCTTTTTCCTCAATATGCACATGGGCCCTGCCGCCGCACAAGGCCGCGCAAATGGTGTGGAACTCCGGAATCCTCGGCGCGTTTTTCTCGCGGCGGCATCTCGCCTGAGCCAGGGGTGGGACGCGTGCACCATGTGAGAGTCTGCGGGCAAATCCTTGTGGTCATTGAGAGACTGACAAGGAATTGTCAAAAAACTGCCATAGGTCAAAGGCATGCTGGCATTTGCCCGGGCGTATTCCGGGCCGGTAGTGCGTTCTGTGTATTGCGTACGAGCCTCGGCACTCCCCGCGCCGGGGCTCTTCTTTTGTGCGCTACTCGGCGGGTTTTAGCTTGCCGCTTGCCTGCGGCGCGGGCAGCGCCGGCACCGTCTCGTCATGCATCGGCTCGTGATCGGCCTCCAGGAACACGCGGCGGCTGAGATAGGAATAGACCACCGGAATCACGAACAGGGTGAAGAGCGTGCCGACGAGAAGGCCGCCGACAATGACCCAGCCGATGTCCTGGCGGCTCTCCGCGCCCGCGCCGGTCGCAAGCGCAAGCGGCACCGCGCCGAGAACCATGGCGCCCGTCGTCATCAGGATCGGCCGGAGCCGGAGCGCCGCCGCCTCGATCACGGCCTCGCGCAAAGCCATTCCCTTGGATCGCAGCTGATTTGAGAACTCGACGATGAGGATGCCGTGCTTGGTGATCAGGCCGATCAGGGTCACGAGTCCGACCTGGCTATAAATATTCAGCGTCCCCCCGCTCAACCACAGCGCAAGCAGCGCGCCGGTGACGGACAAGGGCACCGTGAGCATGATGATGAAGGGATCGGTGAAGCTCTCGAATTGGGCGGCGAGGACCAAATAGATAAAGGCGAGCGCGAGCAGAAAGATCAGGTACATGTTCGCGCTGGCTTCACGGAATTCGCGGGTTTGGCCGGCGTAGTCGAGATGGGCGGTGCTCGAGAGTTCTTCTTGCGCGACTTTCTCCAGGAACGCCAACCCGTCGCTGAATGAGTAACCGGACGCGACCTGCGCGGTGATGGTAGCGGCCCGCAACTGATTGAAGTGATTCAGCTCCTTCGGCGCCACGGTCTCCTTGATGGTGATGAGGTTGGAAAGCGGGATCATCGCATTGTCGCGCCCACGCACATAGATGCGGCGGAGATCGTCAGGGTTCTGGCGGTCGATGTCGGCGATCTTCACCACGACGTCGTATTGCTCGCCCTCGCGCTTGAAGCGGGTGACCTGACGGCCGCCGAGCATGGTTTCCAGCGTTCGCCCGAGCGCATCGACCTCGACGCCGACCGCAGCCGCCTTGTCGCGATCAACGGCGATGTCGAGCTGCGGCGAGTTCAGCCGGAGATCGGAATCGAGATCGACCAGCCCGGGATAGGCTTCGGCCCGCTTCATCACAGCGTCGACCATCTTCTGAAGCTCGTCATAGGGCCGCGACGTCTGGATCACGACGTTGATCGGCTTCTCGCGCGCGCCTTGACCGAGCGGCGGGGGATTGCTGGGAAAGGCGACGACGCCGGGCACGGCGACGATCTCGGACGTGATCGACTTCGCAATCTCCTGCTGGGTGCGATCGCGCTCGCCCCACGGCGTAAGACGCAGGATCACCCGGCCTTGCGACACGGTGGGATTGCCGGCGACGACAAACACGCGGTCCGCCTCCGGGACCTTCAAGGCGATCTCCTCGAGCTTCTTGGCGTAGGCGTCGCTGTATTCGATGGTCGCTCCCTCGGGTCCGCGAAACACGGCGAAAATGTTGCCCTGATCCTCGACCGGCGCGAGCTCGCTCTTCATCACGTTGAAGAGAAAGTAGCTCGTTCCCGCTACGGCAAGTCCGAGAAGGAGAACAAACGGCCGCACCGCGAGCGCGCCCGTCAAGAGCCGGCGATAGCCCGTGGTGACCCCGTTCAGGAAACGCTCGATGATGCGATAAAATAGATTGTGGTGAGCCTGGTGCCGCAACAATTTCGAGCACATCATCGGCGACAACGTCAGCGCCACGAAGCCCGAAACGATGACCGCGCCGGCGAGCGTCCAGGCGAATTCGGTGAAGAGCCGCCCGGTCAATCCGGTCATGAAGCCGATCGGCGCATAGACCGCGGCGAGCGTGATGGTCATGGCGATGACGGCGAAGCTGATCTCCCGGCTGCCGAGCAATGCCGCCTTGATCGGCGGCATTCCCTCCTCGACGTGGCGGAAGATGTTCTCCAGCATGACGATGGCGTCGTCGACCACGAGTCCGATGGCGAGCACGAGCGCCAGCAGCGTCAGCGTGTTGATGGAGAAGTCGAAAGCGTACATCAGGGCGAAGGCGCCGATCAGCGACACGGGGATGGTGACGAGCGGGATCAGCGTGGCGCGGACCGAGCGCAGGAACAGAAAGATGATGAGCACGACGAGGAGGATCGCCTCGCCGATCGTCTCGTAAACGTTCTTGATCGACTCGGCGATGAACACCGAGCGGTCGTTGGCCATGCGAACCTGCATGCCTTCCGGCAACGAGGCCCTGATTTCCGGCAGCAGCTTCTGCACGCCTTCGGCGACTTCGAGCGGGTTGGCGGTCGCCTGCTTGATGACGCCGAGCGCAATCGCCGGCTGTCCGTTGAACCTCACCACCAGGCGTTCATCGAGCGGGCCGAGTTCGGCATGGCCAATATCGGCGAGCCGCACCAGGTAACCGCTGGCCTCTTTAACGATGAGGTCGTTAAACTGCTCGGGCGTGCGCAGATCCGTTTCCGAAAGGACGGTGAATTCACGCTGCAGGCTTTCGACGCGGCCTGACGGCACCTCGACATTCTGGCGCCTGAGAGCCGCTTCCACGTCCTGAGGCGCCAGGCTGAAAGCGGCCAGGCGTTCCGGATCGAGCCAGATGCGCATGGAATATTGCCGTTGGCCGAAGAGGCGCACTTCCGCCACGCCCGGAATAGTCTGCAGCTGGTCCTTCACGTAGCGGTCGGCGTAGTCGGTGATCTCGAGCGCCGAATGGCGATCGCTGAAAAAGGCGAGGTGCAGGATCGGTTGGGCGTCGGCCTCGCGCTTCTGAATAATCGGCTCCTCGATCTCGTCGGGAAGCCGCCCGCGCACGCGCCCGACGCGGTCGCGCACGTCGGCCGCCGCGTAGTCGGGATCGCGGCTGAGCTGGAAGCGTATGGTAATCTGGCTCAATTCCTGCCGGCTGACCGAGGTGATGAAATCGATGCCCTCGATGCCGGAGAGCGTGTCCTCCAGCACTTTGGTGACTTGCGTTTCGACGATTGCGGCGCTCGCCCCGGGATAGGACGTCTCCACCGTGACGACCGGCGGATCGATGGCGGGATATTCGCGCACGCTCAAGCGGTCATAGGCGACAAGGCCGACCAGCACGAGCACCAGGCTCATGACCGTGGCGAAGACGGGCCGCTTGATCGATAGTTCCGGAAGGGTCACGGCTCACGCCCCGATGGCGTTGACGACGGACACGGGCGTACCGTCGCGGATCTTGAGCTGGCCCGCCGTCACAACCTGGTCACCGGCGGCAAGCCCTTCGACGATCTCGACCCTGCCCTCGCGGCGCGTGCCGATCACGACCTTGGTGAGCTTGACCTTGCCATCGATGATTTTGAACACGAACTGGCTGTCGCCTTGCGGAACGATCGCCTGCTCGGGCACGCTCAAAGCGGCCTCCTTCAACTCGAGCAGGACCGTCACCCGCGCGAACAGGCCGGGGCGAAGGCGCTTGTCGGCGTTGGGAATGACGGCCCGGACCAGGAGACTCCGTCCCGAGACGTCGAGATGCGGATCGATGGCGTAGACTTTGCCCTCGAAGCCCTCGCCGGGAAAGGCATCGACCTTGATGCGAATGGTTTGCCCGACGCGGATGGCGGAGAGAAATTTCTCGGGCACCCTGAAATCGGCCTTCACTGGATCGATCGCCTCGAGATTGACCAGCGCCTGACCGGCACTGATGTATTCGCCGACGCTCACGTTGCGCAAGCCGACGATGCCGGCGAAGGGCGCGGCGATATGGGCCTTTTCGAGCTGCACGCGGGCAAGCTCTACGGCGGCGGTGCTGACGGCGAGATTGGACGCGGTTTCGTCCGCCGATTGCGCGGTCGCGTATTTGCTGCTGAACAGCTGGCTCGTCCGCTTGTGGGTCTGCTCGGCGAGCTTGAGCTTGGCCGAGGCGTCGGCGAGCTGGGCGCGATAGACCGAGTCGTCGAGCGTAAAGAGCGGGGCCCCCTTCTCGACCGGCTGACCTTCCTTGAAATGGATCTCCTTGAGGCGGCCGGGAATCTCCGAGCTGACGGTGACGGCTTCGTCGGAAAGGAGCGTGCCGACCGCGGTCACCTGCTCGCTGAGCGGCGCGGCGACCACTTTTGCGGCCTCGACCGGTACGGCGGCGGGCTTGATGGCTTCGGCCCCGGTAGCGATACCCGCAAGACCGACGATTGCGGCGGCCAAAAGCCAGCCTCCCCCCGCTTTCGCAAAATCCATTCCCCTCATGCGTCGCCTTCCGCTTCGTTGCGGGGGATATTTTAGCAGCAATCCACGCATCGAGGAGATGGAGAAGCCGCCCGCCTGGCTTAACGTTTGGACAGGTTTGCCCGGAGCCTTTGGTTGCGCTTTGGGTTCAGTGCGCTGAACAAAGGCAAAGGCGGCCGCCTCCTTAGCGGCCGCCCCAGGGATTTGCCTATTGGGGCGGCGCCTCTTCGGCCGGGGCCTCGTCGGCCGGCGCTTCCTCTACCGGCGCTTCCTCGGCGGGAGGCGTTGGCGGCGTCTCGGCGGCGGGAGCCTCAGCGGTTGGCGGCGTCTCGGCGGCAGGAGCCTCTGCCGCGGGCGGAGCTGACGGCGTCTCGAGGGCGGGAGCTTCTGCCGCGGGCGGGGCTGGCGGCGTCTCGGCCGGTTTTTCGGTCACGGGCTGCTCGACCTTCACGCCCGAATCGCCCTTGTGCCCGTACATAAAGAGGGCGGCGACGACCAGGGCGAGCACGATGCCGCCCAGTACGATCGCGAGAAATGTCCTGCTGCCCTGGTGGTCATCTGCCATGGGTCAATCTCCTCCCCGTCCGCGGGGGTGTTGGATTCGCGGCTTCGAACCTACCCAGGAATTCGCAAGGGGTCGAGAGCCGCTTCGCCGCGGCGCCACTTGGGTCAACGCGCGGGCGCCCCTGCCGTTCGGCCGATGCGATCGAAGATCGGCGCGAGGGCGAAAGCGACCAGGAAATTGACCAGGACCGAATAGAGGGCGGCGTAGCCGGGTATGGTCACGCCGAGGGCCTGAAGCGGAAAGACCGATGAGGTAAAGCCTTGGGTCGCCGCCATGGCGGTACCAATGACCGTGCCCGCGACCCAGCCGGCGAACAGCGCCATGGCATTGAACCTGAGCGTATAGAGCCCGAGCAGAATCGGCGGCAGAAGCTGAATGATCCAGATGCCGCCGAGGAGTTGCAACTGGATGGCATAGGATTGCGGAATGGCGAGGATGAACACGACCGCGCCGATCTTCACCACGAGCGAGACGATCTTGGCCATGCGAGCTTCGTCGGCGTCGCTGCAATCGGGGCGGTAGAACTCCTTGTAGAGATTGCGGGTGAAGAGATTGGCGCAGGCAATCGACATGATGGCGGCCGGAACGAGCGCGCCGATGGCGATGGCGGCGAAGGCGATGCCGACGAACCACGATGGGAACGAGGCGAGGAACAGCGCGGGCACGGCGAAGTTCGGCCCGTATTGGGCAAAGCCCGCCGCGAAGGCCGGATCCTTATCGACGCCCGCGGCAATAGCCATGTAGCCGAGCAGCGCGATCAACCCGAGAATGAAGGAATAGGCGGCGAGGAAAGCCGCGTTCCTGCGGATCACGTTGCCGCTCGATGAGCTCAGGATGCCGGTCATCGCGTGCGGATAGAGAAACAGCGCGAAGGCCGAGCCGAGCGCGAGCGTGGCATAGGCGCTGTAGCTGCCGAAACTGTCGCCGGAGGGCGGCGGGAGCAGCAGCTTCTCCTCCGGCACGCTGGCGAAGATCGCGCCGTAACCGCCGAGCTTGGCCGGGATGATGACGAGCGCGGCGAACACCGTGACGAAGATCAGCGTGTCCTTGACCACGGCGATCAGCGCCGGCGCGCGGAGGCCGCTCGTGTAGGTGAAGGCGGCGAGAATGATGAAGGAGATAATCAGCGGCAGATGTCCGATGAAGCCGCCCGCGGGAAACCCGAGCGCGCCGATCACCACCTCCATGCCGACGATTTGGAGCGCGATGTAAGGCATGGTGGCGACGATGCCGGTCAGCGCGAAGGCAAGCGCGAGCAGCCGGCTGCCGAAGCGATCGCGGACAAAGTCGGCGGCGGTGACATGGCCACGCGCGCGCGCGACATGCCACAGGCGCGGGAAGACGATATAGAGAATGGGATAGATGAGGATTGTGTAGGGAACGGCGAAGAAGCCCATCGCGCCCTTGCCGAAGACCAGCGCCGGCACGGCGATGAAGGTATAGGCCGTGTAGAGGTCGCCGCCGAGCAGGAACCAAGTGACGACGGTGCCGAAGCGCCGGCCGCCGAGACCCCATTCGTGCAGCACGTTGAGATCGGCCTTGCGCCAATGCGCGGCGACGAAGCCGAGCCAGGTGACGAGCAGGAACAGCGCGACGAAGACGCTCGTGGCGGTGAGATCGAGGCTCAAAGAATATCCCCCGGCACGCCGCTCGGTTCCGCTTCTTCTTGCGCCTCCTCGGTCGTGTGCGTGACCTTGCTCTCAATCCAATAGACGATGAGCACAAGGCCAGCGCCGGCCAGGATCCAGGCGAGCTGATACCAGTAGAAGAAGGGAATGCCGCCGAGCTCGGGGGCGGTCCGGTTGTAGGACGACACCCAAAGCATGGCGATGAAGGGAATGAGGAAGAGAAGCCGCGGCCAATGGCGCAAGAGGAGCGATTTCTTCTTACCGTCCGGCATTGGCGTACCCCCTCGCGACAAGAGCGCCGCGGCGCCGCGAGGCGCCCGGTCCCGGATCACGCGGGAATGCCGCATTTTAAGTTGTTTAGCAAGGCGGCGCGGAATATTGCTTTTGCCTCCGCCCGGCCCCCATATGGCCAGTAGGAGCCCGTAGCTCAGCCGGTAGAGCACTTGACTTTTAATCAAGGGGTCCAGGGTTCGAATTCCGTCGGGCTCACCAATAAATCAAAGACTTATTAGGTTTGCCGGGCGCCGGAGAAAGCTGCAAGGTTGCACATAAGGTTGCAGCGGAGCCGAAAGGTAGATGTAATCAGGTTCTTCTTGACAGGTAACGCTCGCCGCTTCCCCGCTCCCTGGACCGCCGAACAAATCCCCGGCGGCTATGTCGTGAAGGATGCGACCGGCCAGGCACTTGCCTATGTCTACGCACGCGCGACAAAGGCGAAAGCCGACACCGCCAAGGTACTCACTATGGACGAGGCCCGCCGGATCGCGAGCAACATCGCCAAGCTGCCCGAACTGCTACGCAAGCAATGAGCGCGTGCTCGTTTCGGAGGTGTGAGCACTGAAACTCTGCCGTTGGGAGCTTTCGAAGCCACCCGAACCGATACAATAATTTTCGGTGGGTAGCCCCGCCCCTGGCATCCGTCCCACACCCGCGGCAACAAACTCAATGTCGATGGACAAGCTTGGCTGTGCCTTCGCCCTTTCCGTCTTCCAAAGCGGCGAGCACTTCCGCAATGTGGTCAAGCAGCATTAGGTGGGGCGCACACAAATGGCTCAAATAGTCTACGAGATAGCCCAACTCGACAGTGCGATCGAACTCCTCAGCACCTGGGCGTTTGTCATCCGTTTCCTTTGATCTGTGAGCGGCCTCACTGGCCGCAATCAATTCTGGTTTTATCCTCTCGATGGCTTCCTTCATGGCCTGAAGGTGGAAATCACGCTGGGCTTTATCTGTGTCACTCATAGAGATGTCTCGCCTTTTGTGCCGCCCCCCTGACCCTATCCTCGCCCCCGCGAGTTATTAGCTCGATGATCGATGCACCTTGGGCATTTTCTTAGACGCTTCAGCCCGTCGCAACGCATGCAGCGCATACAAGTCCTCGACGCGTAGCTCGATCCAGAGCTTTTCGCCGGAAGCCGACCAAAGGTTGCACGATATGCAACCCGTGAGCCGCTCGCCGCGATTGTCGATGCCGATGAGTTCCTGCTGGCACTGATCGCACTGATCCATGCGGGCTTATAGCACCATTGGTGCAGTGGGAACGCTCTCTTCGCGGGCTACGCTTACGGCGGTTGATCGGTGGGTGAGCAATTTTGACCAGTGCTTTCGGGGGCTTCCCATTAACTATACCAGCGGCCGCATCGCACGGCGGTAGGCCCCCCGTCTAGCCGAAGATGAAAATGTGGTCCGCTTAAGCCCCCAAGGGCTATTGGCGTGAGCGTCATAAGTGTTGAGTAGTCTGTAGCTCGTCGCGCTCTCGCCGTCTTCTTTCAACAGCTCAATCACCCCCGCGTCCAGAGAGGAACCCCCAATGCAAAGATGGTCGACGACTTCCAAAAAATAGGCACAGACAACTACGAGGCGATGTCTCGCTCTTACGGCGAGCTGAACAAGGGCTCCCAGGCCATCTTCGCTAGATGGGTGGAGTTTTCCAAGCGATCTTTCGACGATGCGACCCGTACGTGGGAGAAGCTCATCGCCGTCAAGTCGCTCGACCAGGCTTTTGAAATCCAGGCGAATTACGTGAAGAATGCGTATGAGAACTGGATGGCCGAGATATCGAAGATCGGCGAGATGTATTCGTCCACCGCACGCGACGCCTACAAGCCGGTCGAGAAGACGTTGGAGAAGCACAAGGCTTAAGCTGCCTTCCTGCCCATCCCTTCGAAAAAGACCCGGGCGCGCCCGGGTCGTTCAGTTTCCTTGCTGGGGAGGATTTATCGCCATAGCGGCTAGTGATATGTCGGCGGCCGAATCATCATCGGCTGAGCCCGGCCCCGGCGGAGTAACGACCGCTCCACGATTTCGGTGGCCTTCAAGAACTCATCATCGGTTGTCTTAAACACGTCGGGAACGGTCTCAAGAAATTTCGCCTCGGCCTCGGTGAGTTTTGGGTCTGCCAGAATCTCTTCGACCAGCTCCGACCAATAGCGTTCGATCTTGCGGATCATCACGCAACTCCCGCATCGCGCGGGGCCTTCGGAACGAGGCGTGTGTTGCGGGTTTCCCTCAGGCGCGGTTTCCCTCTCAACGCGTCTTCGCTAACTAGAAAACCACGCGAGCAAGGCACGAGTGGGGCGATAAACTACGTCCAGTTGCGAAATTGTGCCTGACTGTTACCTCGCAGCCACAGCGGTGGTTCGAACTCCCCGCCGCGAACGCTTCGTGAGACACTAAGAAGGGGCGCTAGGCCAGTCGATACACAGACGCTCGACTGATCCCGAGCCGCTTGGCGGATCGCTGTGGGGCCGAGCCTCAATCGCTTGACCTCAGAGCCTTTGCTCGTGCCGGTCCAGCGGCCTCTTTATGCCGCGATCGATCCCTAAACTTCTCGATGACCGTCCCAATGGGATCTCATCCGTCCCTGCGGATGGTCAGGCCCAGTGCCGCCGTGTCGCTCCCAATGCGCAGCAGCGGTGCTGGGTCCTTATTTGGGAACGGCTGCTCTCAGTTCCGTGTTTACTGAACATGATCCTAAGTCTGCTGTGTCGCCTCTTTCATGGCTGCTGTCCTGGCGAGGCGCGTGAGCCACCGAAGCCCGAACAGACTGCTGCTCCCACGACGAGCGCTGATTGATCTTGGACAAAGAGAAGCCAAGGACGAAGCGCTGCGCAAAGAACAGCTCAGACATATGGAAGGCGGACCGAAAGCTAGGTCCGCCCAACAGAAAAAAACGAGAAGGCGGCCCCGATAACATTGCTGGAGAGTCCAATGAAACCGATGCACATCCTCATGCTTGCAAGTATTGCCTTAACTGCCCCGGCCATCTCGCATGCGCAGGTGGCAGGAACGACCATAGTCGGCGTGACTGTAGAGGAACTTCGTAACGTGGCTCTGGGGTGGAGCGCCAAACGGACGGTTCTTGGCCAGCCGGTTTACAACGACAAGGATGAATAAGTCGGAACCATCGAAGACATCATCATCGCGCCCGACAAGGCGATCTCCTACGCCATTGTTGGTGCCGGTGGTTTCCTCGGCCTGGGGACACACGATGTCGCCGTTCCCGTTTCTAAGTTCAAGCTGATTGACAAAAAGCTGGTTCTGCCCGGCGCCACAAAGGAAAGCTTCGAAGCGAGCCCACCATTCAAATACGCCAACTAGCTCTATCGCGCATTGGGGGCCACTCATGCTACGCACCAAGCCCTTCGGCATTGGCCATACGGCGAGTGTCCCCTAGCGCGTTAAGCCTCATTCGCGCTAAACTAATCGCGGCCGAACAGGAGGTGAGCGAATGAAACGCCTACCTAAACTATTAGCCCGAACTGTCGCGGCAGTGGTTATCGCAGCGTTTTGGTGCCTCAGCGCCGTGGGAACGACCATCGGCACGACCGTCGGCGTGACCACTCTCGCCACTGCAATCAATGCTGCAACAAGTACTCCGGCTGAAGCCAGACGGCGTTGGCGTGGGCGAGGTCGGCATCGGCGTGGGCGGTACCGGCGTGGCGTGGCTGGTACGGCGGCTATCCCTACTACGGGTACGGCTACCCCTACCGTCGTCGGGGCTGGGGTGGTATCGGGATCCGAATTTGGTAAGCGCGTTACTTCCCAAGCCGTCGCAGCCGTTGTGATCTGTTGCTGAGCTTGCCTCCCATGGCGCGGAACGGTCGTGAACGCGCTTTCGCCTGCGATACTTCTTCTCTGATATGCGCTGGCCGCTTCGACACAAGAAGGCGGGCAAAACCCGATCTCATTTTGCCCGATCCAATGATTGCAATGGTCATGTCTGAACTCCTGTGTGGTGCCCACTTCGTCGGTGGGTGGGTATCCGGCCTTAGTGGAACTATTTTCCGTGTTTCTAACTCAGACTGGACTGGCCAAGGAATCCCCTCCCGCCCCTCCCTTCTGGTCGGTCCCCGCAGACATTGAGCAAAGGCCCCGCGAGGGGCTTTTGTCTTATCAGGGGCGCGTTTGGCGCCCCGATAGTGCGGCGCAAAAACGCAGGCCGCTTTTGTTGCACCGCACGGCGACCGTCTTGAAGGTGTCACGCAGGTTTGGAATCAATTTCTGGCGGGGGTGTGTGACGCCGGAGGTCACATGCCGGGTGATCCAGCACAATGTCGCTTATACGCGGCGCGCTATTTGGAATTATCCAAACGTGCCAAGAACGCCGTACGCCGCCAGAGCCTCGCTGCCTTGGCAGAGACGTGGACCAGACTAGCTGCCGAGCTTGAGTCCGACCAATCGCTTCTCAACACGCTATCTGAAATTAACTTGGACGAACCGTTCGATGCAGTGCCAGAGGCTCTGAACCCCCGGGCTGCATAATAGGAACAACCGAGATAGCCGCCGCCAATTTGCCGGGTTCGTTCAGAAAGCTGTTCGCCAGAGGAGGGGCAGGCCCTCTTCCTGCCCTGACCACTATGGTCGGGGCCGCTTGCGGCGGATATGAAAAAGCCCGCGAGACGGGGAGACTCGGGGCTTCTTCGGGTCCTTAGGGGGGACCTGTGATGGCGGGGGAGGCCATCACCTGAATTGACAACCTTATCTAGTCAGCTTTTGTTCCCTCGCTCAGAGCCGCTCCGTTCGGCAAGGCCGAGTGTCGAAGCTCCCAGCGCGGCGGGCTCGCTCTAAGGAGACAACCCATGTTTCAGTACAGCTTCACGGCCGAGTTTGGGATCATGAGCACCGCGGTTTTGACGGAGTTGCTTAAGACGCTTGTAGGTAAGGAGCTCCTTACCCCCGTCGATGTTCGCAACGTGCTCCAACGAGCTATTCATGAAATAAGCGGAGCCGCGACCGAGCCCACAATGAGGGCACGGTCACTCATCGAAAATGAACTCCTGCCCCAGTTCTCCGAACGCGATCAGTAGGAGCGCGACACGCTCGCTTCGGTGAGCGCCCTTTTCTCGTGCTATGCTCCGCCTTAGCCAGCCTTAGTTGGGGTATCGCGTTGGGGCTGGTCAGGCCCGGCCCCACTTCCCTGCACCCCAACAGAATGCCGGGGGGCGCAAAATCTCATCGCTGCTGCGGATATGTCGTCAGAACGAGAAGATCTTGAACAGGTGCTTCAGGAGAACCTGAAGTTAAGACGCAAGCTTGGGCGGCAAACCTGGAAGTGAGGGAGAGAAATGCGAAAGATCGTGTGGGCTATGCCTTTTACTACACGTCCCTTGCGCTCGCCGGGCTTTGGATGCTCTATGGCGGGTTTTCAGAAGCGCAGAGCCGTGGGGTTGAACACGCCACCAGGCTATTCATGCAGAACCCCCTTAAGCAACTTGCATTTATGGGCATCCCCGTGCTTTTGCTCTACAGCCTAGGTCGAAGCATTCGCTACGCCCTGTCTGGGGAGTAGCCGATCATGGACACGCTACACGCCACCATCGAGGCATTTGCCGCTGAGGGCTTCACGCATGTCCAGTGCTATTGCCCTCGATGTCGCGTGAGATACTCAGGCTAAGCGCCGCGCTAACGCCGCGCCGCCGACCAATCCCACAGCTATTGCGAACGCATCTACAAGGAAGTCTGACACCCGAGCGTGCCGTCCGGGGATCCAGATCTGCATAACTTCCATTACCAACGTGAAAGCGCTGAGGCCGACAAGCGTTGTTACAAAGTGGTCTGCGTAGGCTAGGCCAAACGCGCACCCAGCGAGAAAATAGATTGCGGCATGCTCCACATCGTGGGGAAAAATTGGCACGGGCCGAAGGTCCGCCGGTACGACGGAGAGTGCGGCAATTGAGAAAAGTAATATCCAGCTGGTAGCCTGAGCCATCCGCCTCATACTACTACTCTAAGCAAACACCGCGCCGCTTCAAGCCAGAGTGAGCCGCCGAGCGCCGCTATTTTGTGCGAACGCCATCTGCTGTGTTTCAAGCCATGAACCCTCTGCGTGCCACGATTGAAGAGTTTGCCGCTGACGGCTATACGCACGTCGAGTGCATTGCCGCGATGTCGCGTGACGCTGGCATCTCCGTGATAAGTTTGGTCGCTGCCTCGCCAAGATCGCGAATTCAAGTGGACTTGGGCTGCGAGTTCGGCGGCATTCTGTTTTCGAGAAGGCTAATTTCGACCTGGTGAATGATGTCTTCTAGTTGGGCGGCGAATCTCTCCTCGCCCGCGTCAGAAAGCAATGCTACGGCATCCAATAGCTTGCTTATGGCTGCGGTGAGCAAATCGGTTCGGTTCACGGCAGTTCGCTTTCGCGGCCATTCGTTTTACGTGCCGATTAACCGCAATACCATTGGTGCGTTGGTAGTAGCCCCCAATGCGCCATACTGCGAAAGGCCAACCACAGCGAGCTTGGTGCGTCATCGTACCAAGGACAAATTCTGCCATAGCTGATTAAGCTTCGAATAGCACCCTCACCTCAAGTGTTATCGCTGTAACACCCAAGGATCAGCGCTCCGCATCGTTAGAGTAAGGCGCATGCCAAAGTCCCAAGGCGCGGTATCTCGCCTGAGAATTGCGACGTCAAGGCAGGAGGCGCTTTACCGAGGATATCGCATAGAAGGAGTGCAGAAAGGCGAGTGCATGCTCCTTCAGGGACTCCCACAAGATCAGACCTGCCCGCCTTGTTATTCCCAGTTTCAGAGTCTCCTTCGTTGCACATGGCCTAAGGCCGTAGAAATAGTCTGCGGCTACATCGATCAAGACTTTGGCGAAGTTGAGAACGAAGATCGAGGAACAGCGGCCTGAGTTCCGGCTGAATGAAGGTGCATAGAGTTAGCAGGTAAGGCTCGCCGCTTCCCCGCTCTCTGGACCGTCGAACACTTACGGGGCGAATATTCGTGAGACGCCTGTCTGCTATGCTTTCGGCGATGGACCCGTTGCACGCCACCATCGAAGAGTTTGCCGCTAACGGCTTCACGCATGTCCAGTGCTATTGCCCCGATGTCGCGCGACTAGGCTGAGCCGATCAGTTGGCTCCCGCGCATCTCGCTAGGGCTGAACATCGCGCAGCTATCAACGCGGCTCCGCTGTGCGGAGTGCGGGGGTCAGTTGCACTCAGTTAAGCCGTGGCGGCCAACCAACGCCACGGGAAAGGAACCATGCCGTTCGCCGGGGGTTCTGTAGGTGGTGCCGATACAAACGTAAGGAGTTACTCCATGAAAACGTTCGTTTCTGCGTTCGCGTTGGCCTTGGCACTTGCCTTCACTGGCCCTGCCTTCGCTCAAGACGACGTTACAAAAGCAACTGACAAAGCTAGCTGCGAAAAGGCTGGCGGGATGTGGGACGACGCGGCCAAGAAGTGTTCTAAGAAGATGTAAGCCCGCATACTGTTCCTATCGGTGGCAAGGGCGCTCGCTTCGGCGGGCGCCCTATTCACGTCCGCCCTGTCGCAACTGGTGCGCTCTGAAAGTCTGATCCAAGATCCCCTTTGGCGCGCCCTGAATATCCGTTTCTCTTGAACCGTCGCAACCAAATTGGCGAGCGTTGGTTAGAGTTCTAAGAACCTTCTCAGAAGGAGAAATTCGATGCACAACACAGTGCTTGCAAGCACCCGCTTCTTGGCTGCCCAGCAAGCGGAGTTGGCGCTGATCGCCTAGCTCGTTGAGCCTCGTGAGCGATTGCGCAAACCAAATCTTCTGGCCCTCACTTTGTGGCTGAAATCGGTAATAGGTCCGCCACAGCTGATTGTACGCGTTCCAGGCTTCGGGGCTTGACGTCCCTTCAGCCATGGCCGGCCACTCTTTATCGACCACGACTTGGGCATAGTCGCGGAGGTGGGTTTCCACCTCTCTTTGGACGTCGTCGGGAAAGGTTCGTGAAGTCGCGGTAAAGGTCGGCAAGTTCGCTAGCTTCCCGCTCGACCACCGCCTCCACCTGATCGAATTTCTCCCCAGACAATGATCGCCGTGAAGCCAAGCAGCACGGCGTAAACCACGCCGATGACGGCATAAATGAAGCCGGCCACCTCGTTGTTGAGCTTGAGAACCTCGGTGCCAGCTAATCGTCGCACCAGCAATGTGCCCGCGACCGCGAAGAGCACCGTCGCCGCAACGAGAAGGCCGCCCCATAACCACTCTACCGACATGGCCGCACCTCTAGGCTAAATATCTTCATCCTGTTGGTATAGCCTTACTTGAGGCGAAGGAAATGTCTGCTTGGGGACACCACAGCGACAATCAGGGATGTCCGCTTACCCCGAATAGCGGACGTGCTCAGTGTCGACCTCAATGTCTGCTAAGTGCCATAAGCGGACATAAGTGCCCCGGCCCCAGTTATTCCTTGTAGTAGCCAACACCACAAATCTGGTCACCGACCTTCGTGTAGAAATTCGTCTTCTGCAGTGGCTTGTCTGTGCCGGGGCGCGGCCACCAATAGGTAACCTGTTTTATCGTTCCTTCGGTGGCGTTCTGCATCATCTCTTGACCGAGCGGATAACCCTTCTTGCCTTTGATGTCCTGCAGGTGTTCACCCTTTAAGTACGGATGCGCCGTGACAAGGCCGTCCGAAGCGTTGGCGCAGGACACGTAAAGATCACGGTCCTTGAAGCCGCCCTCGCCCTTGTTGATCATATCTAGTGCTTTCCCCTTGTCTTCCTTTACTGCAGCAACTGCTTTCTCAAGCATGGCCTTGGCTTCCTCGGCTGTGCCGAACTCAGCCGCCCGCACTGAGGCAGCAGAGGAAAGCAACAGGATCAGCGCATAACCGACGACGGATACGAGATTGCGTGACATGATTAACCTCCATAGGGCTGCAACGGGCTAATATGTCGCCGCTTCATTATTTGATTTCCCAAGTGGCCTTGTGGTTGACGACAAAGGCCTTGCGGTCGCCTACCGTGTCGTGAAGTTCCCTCATGGTGTAGGAAACTGTTCCCGTTATACCTTTATATTTCCCCGTCCCACCCATCAGGGTAGTGGTTTTGTCGTCAAAGATCGCGAATATGTTGTCGCCATCTTTGTCGGTGTGAACCAAGCTACCGTTGATGTAATTTGTCTCTCCCACCACGCTCCAGTGATATAGGCCGCGAACAGACATGTCGTGGAACGGGCCTTCTCCTTTGACATTTCGGGTGATTCCCGTTTCGTCAATGATTGTCCCCGTGCCAACTCCGCCATCGATTTTTGCCACGGGATTATCGACATAGTATGTGTCGTATTCCGCCTCGCCAGTCTTCGGAAACTCCGCAGACATTGCTGGGGCCGCGCAAAACGTAAGTATGATGGCCATCGAAGTGAGCATCGATTTCATGGCGGTACCTCCTTCAAAGACATCCATTCTTGAATGACAGTTGACCGGCGATCAAGGGCCAGCGATGTGCACTGAAGTGACGTCCGGATAATACAAAATGTCATGTCGGCAAACCGATCAAGATGGTTAGGAAGGGGATTAGGAGGGACCGATGGCTGACAAAAACCCGACTGAACTTCTCAACCGCCTGATCGCTGAGAACCCCGACGCTGACGATGAGAAACTATTTCGCCTGTTCTCCATGCAGTGCGGTGAGCATTGGGAAGAGATCGCGCGGCAATTCTTCTCTGACCACAAACGCAGGCTGGACGCCCTGACCCCGCAAGAGAGCGAGCGGTGGGTCGAGCGGTGGGTCAAGGGCAAGCTGGACTGAGGACCGTCAGGACAACATCTGGGCAATGTAGTCTGACTTTGGTCCGGTCGCGCACATCGGTGCGCTAGTAAGCGCCCGTGTCCGCTATGGGTCATTAGCGGACATCGACGCAGCCGATCTTGGATGTCCGCTTTACCCCCGAAGAGCGGACATGCTCAGCGCGAAATCAATGTCTGCTTTGTGCCAATAGCGGACGTCAACGGAATAGCAGCTTTGGGTTCAGCTGGCATGAATTGGACATAGGACACTCTCTCGAACAAGCTCGCGAAGCTTCTCCATCTAACAAAGAAGGAGGAGCTGAATGGACACCTACGTTCACAGTAAGCCTGAGAGCCGAATCAATCGACCTTGGAACAAGGGCCAACTCACCGGAGCCAAGCCGCCTCTTCGCCCGAAGCACGTGTGGGCAGTGAGAACACGGCTCCAATTACTGAACCGCTTTAGGGATCTTCCGCTCTTCAACCTGGCAATCGATAGCAAACTTCGTGGATGTGACGTCGTTGGCCTGAGGATCGCTGACGTGGCATCCAATGGTTATGCCGTTGATCGAGCCGCCATTCGCCAGCGTAAAACCGGGAGGCCCGTTCGCTTCGAGAACACCGAGCAAACCCGCCAGGCGATTGACGACCATCTCTCGCAACGGAGTGACGCTTCTAGCCCATACCTCTTCCCTGGACATGGTCCGGCGGGACATCTGACCACGCGGCAGTACGCCAGACTGTTAGGACAGTGGCTGGCAATGGTCGGTCTTGATCCATGTTTCTATGGCACGCATTCACTCCGCAGGACCAAGGCAACGCTGATCTATAAGAAAACGGGAAATCTTCGAGCAGTTCAGCTCTTACTGGGCCACACGAAGATCGAAAGTACGGTCCGTTATCTCGGAATTGAGGTCGATGATGCGCTTGCCGTAGCCGAGCA
Source organism: uncultured Alphaproteobacteria bacterium (assembly GCA_963802845.1). Lineage (GTDB taxonomy): Bacteria > Pseudomonadota > Alphaproteobacteria > Rhizobiales > Methyloligellaceae > Methyloceanibacter. The sequence goes on along the minus strand of CAWDKA010000020.1, from coordinate 3,306 downwards.
GATCGACCTCTGAAAATTGAGGCAGAGCAGACATGCTCTTCCTCTGAATTTATGTCGGCCACTATCGGACCTCGCAAGTACGCGCCTGAGGCTCCGTATGCCGGGCTCTTGAACGATGCCGCAAGTGAGTTAGGGTCTGGGGTGATCATCAACAGCCCGCGCAGGCGAGAGCAATTGGCCGCAGTGGCGCAGCGACTGCCAGCGCACGTCTCACGGCTGTCATGGTCCCAAAAGCAGATCAAGGCCGAACGTCAACGCGCTTTGCGCGAGACGCTGGCATTCGCGAAGGAAAAGTCGCCTTGGCATGCCGAGCGGCTTAGGGGAAGTTGTAGCGGAGATCTTCACCGAGGCCGATCTCGCGCGCTTGCCGGTGATGACCAAGTCAGACGTCATGTCGAACTGGGACGAGGTGGTTACGGACCGGCGTTTGACGCTCGCCGGATGCAACGCCGACATCACCGCCAAGCTAGAAGGCAAAACCAAGGACTATTACTACCTAAACGATTATCTGGTTATCGCCACCGGCGGTTCATCAGGCGTGCGTGGCGTGTTTCCCTGGAGCTGGGACGAGTTCATCGAGATCGCCTGCGTTACCTTTCGCTATCAACTTCGCGACGAGCCACCGGAGCGCCTGTCAGGGCGGAGGCTCTTGGCTGTGATCGAGGCTGGCGAAATCGTCCATGGCAGCCCGTTCCTGTTCTCTGTCTCGACCGATCCGGCGGCTCGGGTTCAATGGTTTCCGGCGGACACGCCGCTTGCCGATCTTGTAGCCGCGCTCAACGAGGCGCAGCCGACCCAAATCAATTGCTTCGGTTCAGTGATGGAGGAGCTTGGTGCGGAGGCGCTTTCGGGACGTCTCAAAATCAGCCCGCATCGTGTCACAACCAATTCAGAGCCGCTCCTGCCCGAGACGCGCGATGCGATCAGAAAGGCCTGGGGCACGGAGATCAACAATATGTGGGGCTGCGTAGAAATCGGTCATATCGGCATCGAATGCGACGCTCATGAGGGCATGCATATGACCGACGATCTCATCATCACCGAGTTCGTCGACGACAAGAACCAGCCGACGCGAGATCCCGACGCCATCGACCGCGTGCTGGTCACGTCGCTATTCGGACGCACCCTGCCATTGATCCGCTACGAGCTGACGGATATCCCGGTTCCTGACAATAAGTCCTGCTCGTGCGGTGCGCGTTTCCCGCTTGTCAGCGGTGTGAAGGGGCGCGCGGACGACATCTTTGTCTATGCCGGCGGCATTCATATCCACCCGCTGGTTTTTCGGACGCCGCTCGGACAGAACCCTGACATTGCTGAGTATCAGGTTCTCCAGACCGAGGACGGCGCCAAGATCGGTGTAGTCGCCACCGGGCCTATCGACATTGCGGCCCTTCGCCAGGAGTTGGTCGATGGGCTCGCCAAATCTGGTCTTCATAACGCGCAAATCGAGATCAATCTCGTCGATAGTCTGGAGCGCCACAAGGAGACCGGGAAGTTGAAGCGCTTCATTCCGCTGAAGCGTTAGGAGAACGGATGACAATGGCGACGTCGCATCACTCTTGAGCGCTCGTTCCAAAGCGGAGGGTTAATGATGCCAGTAGATCCACGTGACGCATGGGTTCGCGCCTATCTTGAGGATGTGTTCAATGGTCACAATGTGCAATCACTCGACAAATACATGAATGAAAATCTTGTCTCGCACTGGCTAGGTAACCGCAGCTTACATGGGCGCGAAGCTTGGCGAGAGGCAATGGCAAACTTCTTCGACGCCTTTCCCGACGCCGGCTACACCTTGAGCGACCTCTTCTTCGCAGGCGACAAAGGCGTGTGGCGGGGAACCTGGCATGCCACGCAACGTAAGGCGTGGGAGGGAATTCCCGCAACCGGCCGCAAGGCAAAGTGGACCGTGATCATCATCGGCCGGTTTGAGGGCGAGAAGCTCGCGGAAGACTGGGTCGAATACGACCGGTACAATCTGTTTCGGCAGCTCGGCGCGCTCTAATCAATGTGCTACTCAATATGCTACTCACGTCGGTCTACTTGATCTCCCAAGTGGCCTTGTGGTTGACGATATTGGCCGGGCGGCCGCCGACCGTGTCGTGAAGTTGCACCCAAGTGTAGGGAACCGTTCCCGTGATGCCCTTATATTTCCCCGTACCACCCATCAGGTAGTGGTTTTTGTCATCGAAGGTGGTGAATACGTTGTCACCATCTTTGTCGGTTTCAACGCAGCTGCCGTTGAAGTGAAATGTCTCTCCCACCAAGCTCTGGTGTCCCAGGCAGCGAACAGACATGTCATGGAACGGGCCTTCTCCTTTGACATTGCGGGTGATTCCAGTGATGTCAACGATTGTCCCCGTGCCGGCTCCGCTATCGATTTTTGCCACAGGGTTATCTACATAGTAAGTATCGTATTGCGCCTCCCCAGTCTTTGGAAACTCCGCAGATGCTGCGGGAGTTGCGAAAAACGTAAGTACGACAGCCATCGAAGCGAGCATCGATTTCATGGCGGTACCTCCTTTCTTGACTACGGTCGAACTGGCGATCTTGGGCCGGCGATGTGCACTAAGTAACTTCCGGGATAATACCACGATGTCATGTCCGCTTTGGGTCAAAAGCGGACGTCAGAGCGTGGATTAGGCATGGTCCGCTTCACCCTCAAGAGCGGACATGCTCAGAGCGGACATCAATGTCTGCTAAGTGCCAGAAGCAGACATGAGTTTAGTGCTTGGTCACCGCCGCAACCGCATCGGCAAGGCGCTCAGGGTAGACCGGTTTTGACAGCACTAGCGCTCCTGGCACTAAGTCCTCCAATATCCACGCTCTTCGTGCATCAGCGGGCGGCGCTTCTCCGTAGCAGAGGTTGCTCCCGCTCCTCCGCCGCGGTCTTCACCGAGCTCTTGGACGCGCTCTTCACCGAGCTCTTGGACGCCGTAGTTTTCACCGAGCTCTTGGACGCGCTCTTCACCCCGAGCTCTTGTACGCGGTCCTCACCGAGCTCTTCGTAGACGACCTGGCTGTCATAGCCCCGACGCGACCCGCCGCTCTTGACATGCTTCACGTGCTTCGACTTGCAGGAGGTCGCCGAGCAGCGGCGTCCGGCCTGTTGGGGGTCGGCGACTTGGCGGGTCTTGGGCTTGTCGCTCCGTGGCGCGGCCGTCTCCAACCTTGGCACGGCTCTCCACGGCCGCAATCTCGGGCTTGTGCACAGCGGCCAGCGATTCGCCGCGCTTGGTAGACTCGGATTTGGATTCGCCCAGGGCGTCGAGCACACCTCCGCCGGTGTTGGTGACCAGCGCCTTCGGA
>CAWDKA010000019.1:0-81068 GCA_963802845.1 uncultured Alphaproteobacteria bacterium | reverse complement strand
AAAACCGCAGAGCGAGCATACCGAAGTCTGCGACGCTGACCTCTGCTTCCCAGAAACCCGTTTCGAACTCCTTCCAATTTTGCTCGTAGGCTTCCTCGACATCCGTGCCGGTTTCGAGGAGACGTAGAAATACGAAATTTTTAGATTAAATCCGCCGCCGTAAGCTGCGCTCCGCCAGCTCCTTCAATGTATAAGAAGGTTTCTTGCGCATTCTCGTCGGCCGCAAGATCTATGACGACCATTTGCAGGCGTTCGCGGACAACGAGTTCAATCGCCTTCGCTCGTTCTAAAGCCGCTTGCGTACCATCGGTGGAAAGCCACTCCCGCGCTTGTTCACTAAAATAACGGTGCGCCTGCACTATCCTCTCAGCGTTAAACTTGAGAGTGTCGTGATTGACAGGTGGAGGGGCTGCCATGACTGCGTTAAATGCTGGACGGTCACGGTTGGTGGGCCAAACCTTGAACTGGTCCTCGGACTTGGTTCGAAAATGCTCAGCGTTTACGACGAGCAGTTCGATTGTTTCATTGCTGGCGTCTGCGCATTGACATGACTGAGTGAAGTTGCGCGGCAAGTGCATCGAGGAGTAGTTGAAAAGTCGTCAAACGTTGCTGGCCGTCAATTATTGTGCGCTCCTGCATCAGGCCGGTTTGCTGCAGAGTTTGTTGAAGTACGACTGCTCCAAGAAAGTGGGGGTTATGCTCTATTTTAGACGGCCGATTAAGGACCCTCTCGACGAGCCGCACGCGTCGTTCCATAGCGGCTCCCATTGATTTTCTTCGTTCCAAACGTATGGCCGTTGGAACAACGGGACCACCAGCTTTTGCGGCTTATCAAAACGTCTTGTGGCGTACGGACTTGGGTATCCATTCCCGTTCTCCCGTTCGAGGCTGCCATCATGATGGCAGGCGTGAATAGGCTCAAGCCAACTTGGGTGAGGCCCCTGTTTTCCCGAGAATGTTTGCTGCGGCTTAGGCGGACGGTCGCTAGAACGTTGAAAAATCTGATGAGCGAGGTCCAGCAAGATGAGCCCAAGCCAACTACCAAAAATTAAGCCCGCCAGTCTCCACGCCTGCACCTCACTCATCTCGGTCCCTCGATACTCTCGGGGGCTACGCCTCAACTCGTTGCAGCAAAATACGCGGCGAGTTGCGGAAGCGGAGCCGGCCGCTACTTGAGACAGGACTCCGTTTCTAGCAGAAGGAAAAATAGGAAGTCGAGTGTCAAAGCGGAGATCGCGTCGAGACGCGCCGGCGGAAGCGAAGTTGACGAGGTGCGTTCCGGCTCCCGGCTCGTCTTCTTGTGCCAATTTGGAACTTCGACGCCGGCGCCTGACGCGCAAGGATCACTTCCGGCCTTTCGCAGGGCGGTTTAGGTCTGGCACGTCCTCGCCGAGAGCGGTGGCAAGGTCGATCTGGTGATCCTGCTCTTGTACGAGGATTTCGCGAATCTGCTCGGCCATGGCGAACTCGCCGAGTTCCTCGCACTGCCGGATACGCTCCCGATAGTTGCGAACGGTCTCGTTTTCGTTGTCGAGATCGAATCGCAGCATGTCACGCGGCTTGTCCGAAAGTTTCACCGGCTTCGGCGTCGCGGTCGGCATCTCGCCCAGGTAATCTATTTGCCGCGAGATCGTAAGCGCGTGCTGAAGCTCCTGCTTGGCATGCTCCACGAGTTGGTCGGCAATATTCATGTATTCCGCGCCCTTCAGTACCTGGGAATAAACCACATAGGCGATGATCGCCTGATACTCACGCGCGAGATCCTCGTTCAGAAGTTTCGCCAACTCTTTTCGGGAAATTGCGTTTTGAGCCATTTCTGCCCTCGTTTCACGAACTATGTTTAGGGGAGACCGAGACGAGCCCTGCGTAGAAGTGCAGCATTATAACTCATGCAAGGGGCCAGTGTTTCCCTGACTTATCTCGCCGAAGCTGCTCCGGGTTAAGGACATCGCGGGCCCGGAGATCAGGGCGCTTCCCCTAGGCGTTTCAGTGCTGCGCGCGCAGGGTGATAGGAACTCCTTGAGCGCAAGGGCTTGCCGGAAATCGGCGATCGCGCGTTGTTTGTCGCCGGCCTTTTCATACGCAACGCCACGATTGAAGTAGCAAGAATTCGCAAGTCGGAAGCTCTATCGTCTTGTCGTAGTCGGCGATTGCGCGCTCGTATTGGCCGATCTGGCGATAATAATAAGCCGCATGCCGTATGTCTCGGGGGTTGCGGACAACTCGATGGCCTTGGTGAAATCAGCCAAGGCCCGCTCAGGCTGACCCATCGCATAGAAGATTTCGCCCCGCCGGAAGTAGTTGACAATATCGTCGGGCTTGAGGGCGACGGCCTTGTCCAGATCGGCGATCGCGCTGTCGTTCTGCCCGCTCACGAAAAACGCAAGGCCACGAAAGCGGATTGCCGCCGCATCATTCGGATCGAGATCGACGGCCTTGTTGAAGTCAGAGATGGCCTCATCATACTTGGCCTGATTGGTGTATTCGGATCCGCGATAGAAATAGGCCTTGGCGAAGCGCGGATCGATCTCGATCGCCTTTGAGTAATCCGCCATCGCGCGTGCCCGACTGTCGGCGCCGCCCACGCAGAGCTGCGCCTGCCCGCGATTTAGGTAGAGATCGGCGAGTTTTTCGGTATTCGCAGTCCCGCTCTCGATGAGGGCGGAACAGCCAGCGAGCCGCCGTTTGCAATCGCCCGACTGATCGCAATCTTCCACGGCATCGCCGAGGGCGGCGACGGAGCTAACGAGAAGAACAAAGCAAGCCACGCCTGTCCTTGGCATGGGACGCACCCTGCGGCGGCGGCATAGGAGCCAACTATAGGCAAACGGCAGGCCGGGCAGGGGCCCCCAAAAAGGTCCGGCCCGGCCAGCGCCACCGGTTTTTGGGCCCCCCGGCCTTCGGATCGGTTAAATTGACGTGGTTCACCAGTTCGCCATTCCTGCTATGTATTGTTTTCCCGTCACCCTCATCGCCATTGGCAAAGTATGTGATCAAGACGTCGACGTTTCCGTCGACAAGCTGGTTTCGCTGAACGTCGCGCGGCCGTCGTCGTGATCGTTATTACCGCTGGCGAGGAGCCTGCTGACGAGAAGCCCGCCGAGGAGAAACCCAATTCTGAGAAACCAGAGGACAGCCAGCCGGTTGCCGAAAGCACCGGGCGTCCCCGCGGCGGTGCGCGCGATGTGCGCTGCGATTGGTGGGGATGCGTCGATGGCGGTGTCTCAACCCCGGCACGGACAAATCCAGGGCATGCCGAAAACGCGGGCTCGGTCGATCTCGGCAGCAGCACGGGTCCTGGCGCAGTGACCGATCCCACCCCTATGGACGGCACGACCGGATCAGGCGGCGGTGGCTATCACGATCCCGCGCCGGGTGGAAATCCGGGCGATCCCGATGCTCCCGGCACGCCGTAGGCCGCTCGTGACGCGCCACGAAGCTTAGCCAAGTGTCAGTTGAGGCGTCCCCGAGGGGACGCCTCAACGTTTGGCGCTTTTCTGCTTCAGCGCGGCGAAGGGCTGGCGGCCGACATCATGGGACAGCCGAGCGTCTTCTCGAACGCCTTCACCAGATCGTCGCGGTTCTCCGCCGTGATGTAGAGGCCGCCGGTTTCCTCGGCGAGACATTTCACATCGAGGAAGCTCTGCGCGCCGGTCCAGCGGAAGGCCTTGAGCTGATAGCCGATGACGTGAACGGTGAGTTGATTGTTCGCCTCTTTCAGCGCCTTGCCGAGTTCGCAGGGCGCGCCGCCGCAGGTTTCCTCGCCGTCGGTTAGCAAGACGACGACACCTCTGGCCGTTTGTTCGTGCAGGACCGCGGCCGCCAACTTCACCGCATCGACAAGCGGTGTCTTCCCTGCCGGATTGAGCCCGTTCACCACGCTCATGATGGGCGCGGCCGCGTTCGACATGGGCCGGAAGTCGAGCGCGATATTGCATTGGCCGTAAGGCCCGGGGCCGTAAGTGATGAGCCCGACCTTGCGAAACTTCGTGGCCGTCGGCAACACCTGCCCCAAGGCCTTGCGGACCTCGTCAATGCGCGTCACATCGCTGAACAGGCCTTGGACCGTATTGCCGGCCATCGACCCCGACGCATCGAACACGATCATCGCGTCCTCGGTGCAAGGGTCCCGCGTTTCCTCCGTCGGCCCGCCCGCGGACGCGGGCAGGAGCGTGACAAGCACGAAGGCAAGGGGGCAGGCGTAGCGTGACAGCAGTTTCATTCCCGCACTTTATCCGAGCGCGCGCATTGTTACAGAGGCGAAATCGAACCTAAAGCCCTGCCTGGATGGTCTTGAGCAGCCGGAAGCGCATGGAGCTATCGTTGCTCTTGAGCGAGATCACGAAGCGCACGCGCCCGTGCTTCGCGGTGTCGGCGTAGCCCGCCAAGGTGCGGACGCCGGAAAACGTGCCGGTCTTGAACAGGGTGCCGTCGCCGCTGCGGAGCAGTTTGGCATTGGGCTCGAACAGGTGCAGAAGCTGGGCGAGGCCACGGGCCGTGAAACGGTTGTCGCGGCTGATGCCCGAGCCCTCGACGAGATGGATGGATTCGGCGAGGCCGTTAGCGGCAAGCATGCCGTTCGCGACCCTGAGCGATTTCTCCAGGCTGACGGGTCCGCCCAAAGTCCCCCCGACCTCGAGGAAGACCTGGTTGGCGATGTAATTGTTCGACCCGATGAGCAACTGCGTCAGGATCTGCGAAAGCGTGCGGGACTGGCGATGAACATAGACCGGCTTCAGGCCTTCGGGCACGGTTCCGGTCGTGACCTCGCCCTTGACGCTGCCGCCTTCCCGATCGATGAACGCGGCGATCAGCTCGCCCGCATATTTCAGGCTCACCGCCGGGTCCTTGCTCAGGCTGATGCGACCGCGACCTTTCGGGCCTCGCGCCATGAACTGGCTGATCGCGACCGGCGTGATGGGGGTCTGCTGTTCGGCGGAGCGAACCGTGTTGCCCTTGCGCACGGCGCTGATCGTGTTGAAGTTCACCGCAAGCGCGGTGTTCAACGCGTCATAGGCTTCGCTCGTGTTCTCGATACCCGGGATGCGGAGATCGGAGGGGTAGTAGCTCGCGTCGAGCACGATGCCGGTGACGGGCTCCTTGCCGATCGCGGCAACGAGATCCCGCGCGAGCGGAGCCAGCTCCTCCGAGATGAGGAAGGGATCGCCGCCCCCGCGCACGTAGAGCTTCCGGTCGCCGTCCAGGTAGAAGCGCGTCTCGAAGCGGTAGTCCCCGCCGAGCACCTCCATCGCGAGCCAAGCCGTCACGATCTTGGCGACGGAGGCTGGGACGAAGGGCGCGTCAGCGTTCTGGGCGACCAGCTCGTTGCCGTTTTCGTCCATCACCAGCACGGTTCCCGACGGCGCCAGCGCCCTGACGTTCTCCTTGACGCCGGCGAATGCCAGGCCGGGCACGAGGAGCAGGGCAAGGGCAAGCAGGCGAGGCAACATGGCGACTCCGGCGCGGTCAGATCGTCCCTCGAGCAAGCGCTCTTGAGGGAATTGATTATGACAGAAACGTATCGTAGCCAGACTTGGCGCGCGCGTGAACAGAACGCGGCAGCCTCATGACAGTGGGTCGACCGTGGTAAAAAAAGCAAAGAAAACCAAGACCGGGATCTATCATCCCCCAAAGCCGGGAATGCCCTATTTGGTGGTGACGGTCTCCCCCGAGGGGGTCACGGCGACTGCGGTCGAAACCAAGGACGAGGCGCGAATCCTTGCTTCCAAAAAATCGGCGGCCGTGGTCGTGGAAGACGTGACCAACAGGTGCTGATCCCTAGAAGAAGAGATCGGCCCGGCTGGCTTTCGCTCCTTTGCCAGGTAGGATAAGAGCCTCGGCAAACGAGGGCTGATCGTGATTTCGTGGCGCAAGCTTCTGGGCGCGGAGGAGGCGGAAGGATCGCCGCGCGTCGATTTTCTCATCGCCCGGGTGCAAAAAGGAGGAACCTTCAGCCTCTATCGCCTGCTCGAGCGCCACCCGGAGATCGGCCTATCGAAAGCCAAGGAGGTGCATTTCTTCGACAACGAAGAGATCGAGTGGGCTTCGCCGCGCTACGGGCAATATCACCGCAACTTTCCCCGCTGGCGCGAGGGCCAGGTTCGCGGCGAGGCGACGCCCATCTATATCTATTGGCCGGGGGCGCTCGAGCGCATCCGCGCCTACAATCCCGAATATCAAGCTCATCCTGCTCTTGCGCGATCCGATCGAACGCACCTACTCGGCCTGGTGCCACCAGCGGCGCAAAGGACGCGAGACGCTCTCCTTCTTCGCCGCCATTCGCGAAGGCCGGGCGCGCATCGACGAGCCCAAGGGTTTCGGCAACCGGCACTTCTCTTATGTCGAACGCGGGCTCTACGCCGCGCAGTTGCGGCGCGCGTTGGACCTCTTCCCTTCGTCCAATATTCTTGCGCTCGACAGCAGAAAACTCAGCCGCGATCCGGGATCGCTGCTGGCCAAGGCGGCAAGCGTCCTTGGCCTCGGCGCGCCGAGCGGCACGATCGATGCTGTTCATGCCAACAGGCGCGCGGCGCTCGGCGCGCCCGACCGCGTCGAGGATGAGGACGTCAGGCTCCTCGCCGAAATTTTCGCGCAAGACGTGGCAGAGCTCGGATCGCGGCTCGACTTTTCGATCGAGCAATGGCCGCTCTCGCGTTTGCCCAAAGGCGAGGTCGCGGCAAAGGACGTCGCCTCACGCTTGGTCAAGCCGGGCTTTGCGAGCGAGGACAAGCCGCAAGAAGCTGCGGATCGAGCAGGCGATCCCGTCCGCGAAGGATGACGTCGTAGCGAGTAGCCGCGATCAGTGGGCGAGCTTGACCGCGCCGGTATAGAGCGCGCCGCCGATCACGCACGGAAGCGCGATATAGGCCTGCCCGAGAGCCGAGGCCGCGACGCAGCCGGTGGCAATCGCGATCGATCCCGCGGTCGCGCCCTTGGTCATTCCCGCTTCGGTGCTGAGCTTCTGCCGCTGCGCATCCTCGATGGCGCCGAACTGGTCTTTTCGGACCTTCTCCGACTCGAAATCCTCGGCGGCCTTGATCACGTCCTTGAGCGGTACGGCGATCTCCTCCGGCTGGCGCCCAAACTCGGCGCGGTAGAGCGCGAGCAACTGGCGGTCGCGCTCGGCGTAGGAAGCGAGCGTCCATTTCGCCGTGCCGCCGGTCGTGATCTTGTCCAGCGCGCTCGGGTCACGGCCCCAGCCCGAGAACACCTTGCGGAAGGAGAAGCCGCCATCGGTCTTAGTCTTCGACCAGCGCAGCGCTTCCATGATGCGAACCACGGGCTCGTGCTGGCCAGTCGCGACGTAATATCCCCATAGCGCGTAGATGCCGGGCGAGCCGCCAGTATCGAGCGGCAGCGTCATCAGCGTCGGCCGCTTGTCATTGAGAAAGTCGTCGATCAGGGGCCGGCGCAACGGCATGCGCGAGGAATTCTTCTCAAGCAGTTCGCGCCAATCGGGGCGGCCCGAATAGACGATCGCCCTGATGATGATGGCCTGCTCCTTGTCCGGCATCGGGAACATCTTCGGGACCATGCTCGGACCGTCCTTCGGATTGCTGCCGAGCACGCCGGCGATGAAGCCGATGCAGAACCATCCCTTTTCCTCATCGCCGAAGAGGCCAAAGTCGTTCATGGCGTGAACCGCCGCCGGCACGCGCCAGGGCTCTTTGTGGTCGCGATAGTTCGAGATCCAATCCATGAGTTGGTCGGGCGAGGTGAACCCGCCATCCTGCTCGCGCGAGGCGTCACCGGCCATGTTTGGCGGCGGCGAAGGCGCGGCGGTTTGCGGCGCGACCGGAACAGCAGGCGCGGGCACAGCCGGAACAGGCGGGCGCATATACGTCTCGGTCCTCACCTCTGTCGGCCGGGCCGCGGCCTGAACGGATGACGCCGGCGGATCGGAAGGAACGGGCGAGGCTCGAGTGGGCGAGGGCGACGCGGTCGCTGCTTGAGGGGGCGCAAGAAGAGACGGCACTTGCAGTTGGGGCGAGGTCTGCTTCGCGACCGAGCTTGTGCGCGCCGGTTCTTCAGCAGCGCAAGGCAGGGTTAACGCGAGCGCGGTGACGGAGGCGAGCGCAATGAGCGCGCAAATACGCATGTCATCAGCTTCCCTACCCCCCGGCCCCAGAAGTGCTGACAATGGTGACTCTTGATACCTCGGGCGTGCCGACCCGTAGACTGTTGATTTTGAGAGGTTTCGTGGCTTTTTCAGGGCCGCGCCCAACAACGATGCGGAAGATCGTTCGGGTGAGGGCCTCGTTCGGCCGCGAAAAAACCGGCCGCCTTCCCGACTGACAGAGCCGGAAGGGCGGCCGGTTCGCTTTGCGACGCTAGGGAAACGGCGCAATGCCGCGGAAGCGCGTGCCTCCCTTAAGATCCGGCATCTCCTGGGTCTCGCGAAGCTGGCCCAGCCAGGGGTTTCGCGCGTCTCGTGGCCGAACTCTTGCCAGCAGCATGCCCAATTAATTATCATTAGTCCAATCGATGATATCAATGACAGGTATCGACCACGCTAATCTGAGTAGGCTCGACCTCAACCTGCTGGTCGCCTTCGATGCGCTGCTCACCGAGCGGAGCGTCACGCGCGCCGCGGCGCGCATCGGTCTCGGCCAGTCGGCGATGAGTCACAATCTCGGACGGCTCAGGGCCCTGTTCGGCGACGAACTCTTGACGCGCGGCGCCGACGGCATGCGGCCCACGCCGCGGGCGCTTGCGCTCATCGATCCGGTGCGCGTGACGCTCGCCCAGATTCAGGCGGCGGTGCTTCAGCGTGAGGCCTTCGACCCCGCGACCGCCGAGCGAACCTTCCGCGTCGGCCTCGCCAATTCGATCGAAGTCGCGATTGTGCCTGGTCTCATGGCGCGGCTCCGCCGCGAAGCGCCCCGGGTCGCCTTGCGCTTGCGCCCGCTCAACCAGCTTACGATTTTGGACGATCTCGACATCGGAGCGCTCGATCTCGGCATCGGCGTGTTCGGTCACGGCCAAGTCCATCACAAGCGGCGTCCGCTCTATACCGATAGCTTCCTATGCCTGTTCAATCCGGCGCTACTCGACTTCCGGCGGCCGATCTCGCTCGAGAACTATTTGAGCGTGCCGCACGTGCTGACGAGTCTCGGCGACGACGCGCATGGCGCTGTCGACGAGGCGCTGGCCAAGCTCAAGCTGAAGCGAACCGTCGCCTTGGTCACGCCGGGCTTCCTCGCCGTGCCCTTCGTGGTGGCGCGTGCGCCGCTGATCACAACCATGCCGCTCAGGCTCGCGCGCTATTTCGCCGAGGCCTTTCAACTTGCCACCAGTCCCGCGCCGGTCGAATTGCCAAGTCTCGCCGTCTCGCTGATATGGCATGCGAGCTTCGATCACGACCCCGGCCATATCTGGCTGCGCCAGACCATCGGCGCGGTCGCGGCAGAGGTCGCGCACGGGCTCTAGATCGGGGCGCTTCTGTGTGGACAACTTTGATTTGGCGGGCTTTTCCCGCTGAGATGGCGGCATATTTGCCACCAGTCGACTCGTCGGGCAGGGTGTCTTGGCGAGCTTTGAAGAGCGATTGAAGGAGGTTCTCCCATGGCAAGCACAGCATCTGGAAAGAAGAGCCCGGCGGCAACCAAGGAACGATGCGATGCGCTAAGCGAAGTCTTGGCGGACAATTGGTGGGCGGTGGGCTTGCGCGGAATCCTGGGGATCGTGTTCGGCCTGATCTGCTTGCTGACGCCCGGCGTGGCGCTCGGCGCCTTCGTCATCCTGTTCGCGGCCTATATGTTCGTGGACGGTGGCTTCGCTATCGCGTCGGCCTGGAAAGCGGCGCGCAGCGGTGAGCGCTGGGGCCTGCTCATTGTCGAAGGCCTCGTCGATATCGCGGCCGGTCTCATTGCCGTCATCTGGCCGGCGATCACGATGGTTGCGCTGATCTGGCTCGTCGCGATTTGGGCGATCGTGTCGGGCGCGCTCATGCTCTACGCCGCCTTTACGCTCAACCGCGATCATGGCCGCTGGTGGCTCGCGCTCGGCGGCATCGCCTCGCTCATCTTCGGCGTCCTGCTGGTGATCGAGCCGCTGATCGGGGCGGTGGTCTTGACCATGTGGATCGGCGCCTATGCCCTCGTGTTTGGCGGCTTCCTGTTGGTTCTCGCCTTCCAACTCCATTCGCGCAAAGAGGAGCGGGAGCGAAAAGCGCCGGCAACGGCGAAGAAGGCCTAAGCACCCGTCACTCAGGCACGCTATGATCGGGGCGGGGCGAAGAAAGGCCGCGCCCCGATTTCTTCAAGTCCTGCCATGCCCGCGCCAGCGCTGCCCAAAGTCAAATTGCCGAGCGGGGAGACCGTGCCGCAGCTCGGCCAGGGCACTTGGCGCATGGGCGAGCGCGCGGGCGCGCGGAAAGAGGAAATCGCCGCGCTCAAACTCGGCCTCGATCTCGGCATGACCTTAATCGACACCGCCGAGATGTACGGCAACGGCGGCGCCGAGGAAGTCGTGGCCGAGGCCGTGCGCGGGCGGCGCGACGAATGCTTCATCGTGAGCAAGGTGCTGCCCGAGAATTCGACCAAGGCCGGAACCGTTGCCGCCTGCGCGCGCAGCCTGAAGCGGCTCAAGACCGATCGCATCGATCTCTATCTCCTGCATTGGCGCGGGGGGCCGAAGCTCAAAGAGACGCTTGCCGGCTTTCAAGAGCTGATCGAAGCGGGCGCGATCCGCTATTGGGGCGTCAGCAATTTCGACGTCGGCGACATGGAGGAATTACTTGGCCTTTCCGGCGGGGATTCCTGCGCAAGCAATCAGGTGCTCTACAATCTACGGCGGCGCGGCATCGAGGCGGGGCTTTTGCCCTGGTGCCGCGAGCGCGCGATCCCGATCATGGCCTATTCGCCCTTCGAACAGGGACGGCTGTTGCGCGACCGGGTGCTGACGGGGGTTGCGATCCGCCATCGCGCGACGACCGCGCAGATCGCGCTCGCCTGGATTCTCCGGCATGGCGACATGATGGTGATTCCGAAGACCTCGACGGAAGCGCGGGTGCAAGAGAACCGCGCCGCGCTCGACATCGAACTGACCGAGCGCGACCTTGCCGAACTCGCCAAGACCTTCCCGGCGCCGAAGCGGCAGCGCCCGCTCGAGCTGCTCTAAGCTCGCTGTCATCATGGCGTCATGCAATTGCGCTGTTGAAGGAGCGCTTGTTCTGATTCCCGTCGCGGCATGATCCAAGACGCGATGCCCTGGCTGTTTCTCTCCACCGCCATTCTGTTCGAGGTCGCCGGCATCACCGCGATGAAGCTCTCGCGCGGCTTCACCGAACCGGTTCCGTCGCTTGCGGTTCTCGTGTTCTATGTCTTGTCGGCCGGGGCCGTGATCCTCGCCCTGAAGCGGCTCGATCTTTCGGTCACCTATGCCGTGTGGTCGGGCGTCGGCACCGCGCTCGCGGCCCTGATCGGCGTCGTCTATTTCCGCGAGCCGGTCACCGCGTTGAAGCTCGCCTCGCTCGCTTTGGTTGTCCTGGGCGTCGCCGGGCTGTCCCTTGCCGCCAAGCCAATGCCCTGACGCGCGGGAATTTCCCCGCTAACATTGTGGCATGGACGGCTTTCTCGGACAGAGCGACGGCCTCATTCGCTTCTCCATCTTCGCAGGCGTGTTCGTGGCGATGGCGCTGATCGAGCTTTTGTGGCCTCGGCGCAAGCTTCTCGTCTCGAAACGGAAGCGCTGGCTCACAAATCTCGGCATCAGCGCGACCGGGACGCTCCTGCTCCGGCTCATGGCCGCCACTACCGTGCCGGTGGCGGCCATCGCCGCCGCCTTCTACGCCGAGGCGCAGGGGACCGGGCTCCTGAACCAGGTCGCATGGCCCGCCTCAATCAAGATCGCGACAGCGCTTGCCGTGCTCGATCTCGCCATCTGGGCGCAACATTGGGCCTCGCACAAGGTGCCCTTGTTCTGGCGCCTGCATCAGGTGCACCACGCCGACCGCGACATCGACGTTACCACGGCGGTCCGATTTCACCCCGTGGAGATCGGATTGTCGATGGTGTGGAAGATCGTCGTCGTGCTCGCGCTCGGCGCGGCGCCTCTCGCCGTGTTCCTGTTCGAGGTGATCCTCAATGCCTGCGCCATGTTCAATCACGCCAATATCGCGCTGCCGCAGCCGCTCGACCGCGTCTTGCGGCTCTTCATCGTGACGCCCGACATGCATCGGGTGCATCACTCGGTTCTCCACCGCGAGTACGATTCGAATTACGGATTCAATCTCTCGATCTGGGATCGTCTGTTCGGCACCTACACGGCGCAGCCGGAAGCCGGCCATCAAGGCATGACGATCGGGCTCAACCCCTATCAGAGCGAGGCGCCGACGCGGTTCGGCTGGTCGCTGCTATTGCCGTTTGCGGCGCAGAAACCGGGGGCAGGAAACCGGAAATCGGAAGCTTAGGTCTCCGCGAAGCAGCCTCTATAGGAAGCTGATCGGGAAGTAGCGCAGGAACAGCTCTTCGTAGCGGCCGCTCGCATGCACCTGCTCGAGCGCATAGTTGAGGATCTGCGCGAGCTGGCGATTGCCCTTCTTCACGGCGATGCCAATGCCCTCGCCGAAGAACTTCGTATCGAGATAGGGTCCGCCGCGGAATTCGCAGCAACCTTCGCTCGTGACCCCGTTCAGCCAGAACGTCATGCCGATGCCGTCGCCGAACACGAAATCGATGGCGCCTTCCTTCAGCGCGCGTTGCGCGTCCTCGGCGTTGTCGAAGGTCGCAAGCCGAACGTCGGGGAAGAACTCCTTGAGATACGCTTCATGGCCCGTGCCCTTGGCCACGCCGACCTTCATGCCTTCGAGCGTCTCGGGGCTGATCTCCTTCACCTCGTTCGTCTTCTTGGCGATAAAGCGGGCGGGCGTGGCGTAATAGCGCGAGGAGAAGTCGGCCTTCGACAGTGATTCGGCGCTGATGCGGATCGAGGCGATTGCCGCGTCGGCCTCGTCGCTGTCGAGGCGGGTGTAGATATCGGCCCAATCGACGTCTTTCACCTCGCACTCGATCTCCAAGGTTTCGCAGATGGCGCGGGCGAGATCGACATTGAATCCGGTGAGCGCGCCGACCTCGTCGAAATAATGGAAAGGCGGGTAGTCGCTGTCGGTGATGAAGCGGAGCTTGGCAAGGCCGCGAATGTCAGGCTTGGGACGGAGGATGTCGCCTTGCCAGGCATCGGGCACGATGTCGTTGCGGGCCTGCGCCAAGGCGGGACTTGGCCCGAGCGCCAGGAGCGCGAGCGTCAGCAGGCCGGCGGCAAAACGGGAAGCCGCCGTTTTGCTTGATCCTCTCCGCAAAGACCTGGTGGCGCCGGTCACGGGGACTGTCTTAGCGCGACGCGAGGTTCGTTGCCAAGGATTCCGGGGCAAGGCATGAGTCCAAGGCTGCGGCATTAGAGCACGAGATTGCGCGCCCTGATGCCCCGCTCGATCGCCGCCGTAGTGAGCTTGTCGAGGTCGAGCGCGTCGCGCAACATTTCGAGGAAGCGAGTTTCCTCCGGCCTCACCTCGAGATCGGCGGCGGCCACTTCGAGGGCGACGGCGTAGGCCGTCTCGCGTAGCTTCGGCGGCAGGTTGGCACGGACGAGCACGAGAACATGATCGAGACCGCCATCGGCGCTCAGGATTTCGCCGCAACCCTCGGCCGTCTTGACGAGATGGTCGCGGTCGAAATCGGCGAATACCGGCATTTCCGAGACGATTTGACCGATACGGGTGAGCTCGGCGTCGGTCATGGTGCGATCGACCGCCGACATTGTCACCATGACATAGATGAGCGCGGCGTGATGGTTCAGCGGCTCCGCCATGGTGTCCGTCTCCCGGTTGTTGCGCCCGAAGCGGCGCGACCGTAGGCAATTGCGGCATGGTCGGCAAGCCCCGCAACCGGCATCGAAAGGGTGGCGCCGGTTGGAAAATTGTGAAATTTGTCGGGTAAGCCGTAGCGCCGCGAACCACCACTCTTTCGCCCACCCCCATGAACCGCACCGCCCAAAAAGACGCCGATGCCCCGCCTGTGGCGGCCGCCCGCGAGAGCAAGGCGTGGCCGTTCGAGGAGGCGCGCAAGGTCGTGAGTCGGATCGAGCGCGCGCCGAAGTCCGGTGCCGTCATCTTCGAGACCGGTTACGGACCCTCGGGGCTGCCGCATATCGGCACGTTCGCCGAGGTCGCCCGCACGACCATGGTGCGCCACGCCTTCCGCGTGCTGACCGGGGACAAGATCGCGACCCGGCTCATCTGCTTTTCCGACGACATGGACGGTTTGCGCAAGGTTCCCGACAACATCCCCAACAAGGAGATGGTGGCCGAGCATCTCGGCAAGCCACTGACGCAAGTGCCCGACCCGTTCGGCGAATATCCGAGCTTCGGCCATCACAACAACGCGCGGCTCAGAGCCTTCCTCGACACGTTCGGGTTCGACTACGAGTTTTTCTCCGCAACTGAGTGCTACACCAGCGGCCGCTTCGACCACACCCTGACCAAGGTGCTCGAGCACTACGATGCGGTAAGAGACGTGATCCTGCCGACGCTCGGGCCCGAACGCCGCGCCACCTATAGCCCGTTCCTGCCGATCTCGCCGACAACGGGGCAGGTGCTGCAGGTCCCGATCGTCGATCGCGATCTTCGCGCCGGCGCCGTCATCTACAAAGACCCCGACAGCGGGAAACTGACGCAAGTGCCGGTGACCGGCGGCCGCTGCAAGCTGCAATGGAAGGCCGACTGGGCCATGCGCTGGGTCGCGCTCGGCGTCGATTACGAGATGGCGGGAAAGGACTTGATCAACTCGGTCAAGCTGTCGAGCCAGATCTGCCGCATTCTCGGCGCGCAGCCGCCGGAGGGCTTCAACTACGAGCTCTTCCTCGACGAGAACGGCGAGAAGATCTCCAAATCGCGCGGCAACGGGCTCACCATCGAGGAGTGGCTCGCTTACGCAAGCCCCGAAAGCCTGTCTCTCTATATGTATCAAGGCCCGCGCAAGGCGAAGCGCCTCTACTTCGACGTGATCCCGCGCGCGGTCGATGAATATGTCGGCCATCTCGCCGCCTACGGCAAAGAAGAGCCGGCGGCGAAGCTGATGAATCCGGTGTGGCATATTCACGAGGGCCGGCCGCCGGAGGCCGAACTTCCGATCAGCTTCGCGCTGCTGCTCAATCTCGCCTCGGCCTCGAACTCGGAGGATCGCGAGGTGCTGTGGGGTTTCATCCGCCGCTACGCGCCCGATGCGACGCCGGAAGCGCATCCTCTGCTCGACCAGCTCGTCAGCTACGCCATCCGCTACTTCCATGATTTCGTGAAGCCGTCGAAGGGCTACCGTGCGCCGAGCGAGAAGGAGCGCGGGGCGCTGCTCGATCTCGATGCGCGGCTCGCTAAGATGAATCAAGGCTTGGCGGCCGAGGAGATCCAGGCCGAGGTTTACGCCGTCGGCAAGGAGCACGGCTTCGAGCCGTTGCGCGATTGGTTCGCCGCGCTTTACGCCGTGCTGCTCGGCCAGGAGCAAGGCCCGCGCTTCGGCTCCTTCGTCGAGCTTTACGGCATCGGCGAGACCCGCGCGCTGATCGCCAAGGCGCTCAAGGGCGAGCTTGCCGCGTAAACCGGCTTGCGGCGATCAGTGATCGAGGTCGTCGAAGATCGCGCGCATTTCGAGCGCGCGGCTTCCCGTTTCGGCCCGCATGCAATCGCCGGTGACGACGGAAGCGAACGTGCCGCCCACGTAGCGCTTTTCCCAATAGCCGCATTTGGCGTCGCGGAACGGGATCCAGGCGCGTTGGGCGTCCTTGAGCGCGGCCAGCGCTGCGGGCTCGTCGGCGAGACGCTTCTCGGCCTCGCCATACCATTGGTTCAGATAGCCGTCCCAGATCTTCTGCTCGCGCATATGGCAGGCGACGATGGTGAAGGTGTTGGCGCCGGAGGCGTTGGGGCAGGGATCGGCGACGATGCCGATGCACTCCGCCATCTGCTTGAGCTCGGGCTGGCCGATCACGCGCTCAAGACAAGCGGCGATCGCCTTGCGCTCGTCCGGTGTTGGCTCGAACTCGGCTTGGGCCGAGGCGGCCGAACACGCGGCGACAACGACCCCGAACGCAAGGGCAACCCGATACATGCTCGTTTCGACCCCGACTTGGATGCTGCGCGACGCGTCACGGCTTTATTCGGTTAGGCGATCCGCTGCAAGCGACCCCCTTCCTTGTTGAGATCGCAAGAGACGGCTACTGTCCCTCGGCAAGTCGATGGCAGACCCCGTTTACAAGATCCTGACCGAGGCCGCCTTCAGCAAGGCGATGAGCAACGGGCATTTTTCCGGCTCCGCCGACGATCGCCGCGACGGCTTCATCCATCTCTCGGCCGCCGATCAGCTCGCGGGGACCTTGGCCAAGCATTTCGCGAAGCAGGACGGGCTCATGCTGCTTGCGCTCGATCCGGCGCGGCTCGGGCAGCAGCTCCAATGGGAGGCGTCGCGCGGCGGCGCCCCCTTCCCCCATCTCTACGGTCCGCTCGATCTTTCCGCGCTGCTCTGGGCCGAGCCGCTCGAGCTCGGTGCTGACGGTCTTCACCGCCTGCCGGAAGGAGTGGCGGCGTGAACGGGCTGTTCGGTCTGGGCCAGGCGCTCCTGCTCGCGCTCGATCCGGAACGCGCGCACGACCTTGCGGTCAAGAGCCTCGAATTTGGCCTCTACCCGCGCGTCGATGCGCCCGACGACAAGCGTCTCGCCCAGCGTCTTTTCGGACTCGATTTTCCCAATCCGGTTGGCATGGCCGCCGGCTTCGATAAGGATGCGCGCGTGGCGCGCGAACTTCTCGCCATGGGGTTCGGCTTCGTCGAAGTCGGCACTCTGACGCCGCGGGCGCAAGCCGGCAATCCGAGCCCGCGCATCTTCCGCTCAAGCGAAGACCGCGCCATCATCAACCGTCTTGGCTTCAACAATGAGGGGCAGGAAGCGGCGCTCGCGCGACTGAAAGGCCATTTGGGCGGCATCGTCGGGGTCAATCTCGGCGCTGGCCGCGATAGCGCCGACCGCATCGGCGACTATGTTGAGGGGATCGTGCGCATGGCTCCGGTCGCAAGCTACGTCACGGTCAATATCTCCTCGCCGAACACGCCGGGCTTGCGCGACCTCCAGGCGCCCGAGGCGCTTGGCGCGCTCCTGTCACGCGTGCAGGCCGCGCGCGCAGCACTTCCCCGCAAGCCGCCGCTCCTGGTCAAGCTCGCGCCCGATCTCGCCGACGACGACGTGCCCGCGATCGTGCGGGTGATTCAGTCGCACGGCGCCGACGGCGTCATCGTGTCGAACACGACGCTATCGCGCGCGGGCTTGCGCGACGCCGCCTTCGCCAAGGAGGCGGGGGGCCTGTCGGGGCGGCCGCTCTTCGCCCGCGCGACGCGGATGCTGGCGCGGGTCTATCGGCTGACGGAGGGGAAAGTTCCGCTCATCGGCGCCGGCGGCATCGACTCCGGCGAGAGCGCGCTGTTGAAGATCGAGGCCGGGGCCTCGCTCCTCCAGCTCTATACCGGGCTCGTGTTCGAAGGTCCTTCGCTCATCGCCCGCATCAAGCAGGCGCTCGTCGTGGCGATCGACAAGCGCGGCGCGACAAATCTTGCGCCGCTCATTGGCGTCCGAGCGGAAGAATGGGCGGAACGCAAGGCCGCGCCATGACGGTGACGATCTATCACAATCCGCGCTGCTCCAAATCACGCGCGACGCTCGCGCTCCTCGAAGCGCACGGGGTCAAGCCGAAGATCGTGGACTATCTCAAGACGCCGCCGTCCGCCGCCGAGCTCAAGGCGATCCTCCGCAAGCTCGGGCTGAAGCCCCGCGACATCCTGCGCACTGGCGAGCCGGTCTATGCCGAGCTTGGGCTTGAAGACCGGGAGCTCGACGACGACGCGCTTATCGCGCTGATGGTCAAGAACCCGATCCTGATCGAGCGGCCGATCGTAGTGGCAGGGAACAAGGCCGCGGTCGGACGGCCTCCCGAGAACGTGCTCGCGATCCTGTAGATGCGGCTTAGGCTTCGCGCTTCGGCCGCGTCTCCGCGAGGTCGGTCTCCTCGCGCCCGGCGAATTTGAACAGCCGCACCACGAGCCAGATGGGGAAGACGATCACGGCGCCGAGCAGGAAGTAGCGGACGGCCTTTTCGATCGCCTCGAAGCCCAAATTGTAGATGCGCTCGACAAGCCGCGCGATGCTGTCGATGATCTCGTAAGGGCTGAAGCCGAGCGCGGCCAGAACCACGCCGACAATGAGGGAGAGAATGATCAATCTGAGCAGAACGAGGGCGGGATTGCCGCCAAAAAACCGTTCCATCTGCCGCTCTCCCTTCCGCTTTTGAGGGCGCGCTACCCCGAGGAGATTTGCCCAAGCTTCGACTCGAATTACGACCAGAATTGGTGCGAAGGGGGGAGAAGGTCAAGGGACGCGAATGCGCGCAAGCCAGAGCCTGATCGCTGGGACGCCGCTTGGGGCGCTTCCCGAGCCTTTCGCCTCCTGGTTCAGGGCGCGGGGCTGGCGCCCCCATGCCCACCAACTGGCGTTGCTCGATCTTGCCGCTTCGGGGTGCGACACCCTTCTGATCGCGCCGACCGGCGGCGGCAAGACGCTTGCGGGCTTCCTGCCCTCGCTCACCGACCTCGCCCGCCGCAAGAAGCCGCCAAGACCTGAGACGGCGATCCACACCCTCTACGTCTCGCCGCTCAAGGCGCTCGCCGTCGATATCGCACGCAACCTCGCGAGCCCCGTGGCGGAGATGGCTCTGCCGATCAGGCTCGAAACACGGACTGGCGACACGCCCCCCTCGCGCCGTGCCCGCCAGCGCGTGCTCCCGCCCGACATTCTGCTGACGACGCCTGAGCAGATCGCGCTGATGCTGTCGCATAGAGGCGCCGCCGAACTGTTCGGCCAGCTCAAATTCGTGGTGCTCGATGAGCTTCACGCGCTCGCTTCGAGCAAGCGCGGCGATCTTCTTTCGCTCGACCTGGCGCGGCTCCGGACGCTTTCGCCTTCGCTCACGGCCATCGGATTGTCGGCGACGGTGGCGCGGCCGTACGAGCTTGCCGCCTTTCTCGTGCCGCACCGGGGAACGGAGGCGACGCGGCTTGCCGAGATCGTGGTCGCGGGCGAGGGGGCCCGCGCCGATATCTCGATTCTCGAATCGGAGGCCGAGCTGCCCTGGGCCGGGCACTCGGCCCGCTATGCGATCCCCGAAATCTACGCGGCGATCAAGGCCCACCGCCTCGCGCTCGTCTTTGTCAATACCCGCTCGCAAGCCGAGATGCTGTTCCATGAGCTGTGGCGCCAGAACGACGAGAACCTGCCGATCGCGCTCCATCACGGCTCGCTCGACGTGGGCCAGCGGCGGAAGGTCGAAGCGGCGATGGTGGAGGGCAGGCTCCGCGCCGTGGTGTGCACTTCGACGCTCGATCTCGGCATCGATTGGGGCGATGTCGATCTCGTCATCAATGTCGGCGCGCCAAAGGGTGCGAGCCGGCTTGCCCAGCGCATCGGCAGGGCCAATCACCGGCTCGACGAGCCGAGCAAGGCCTTGCTCGTCCCCGCCAACCGCTTCGAGGTGGTCGAGTGCCAGGCGGCGCTCGAAGCGGCGGCCGAGGGCGCGCAAGACACGCCGGCATCGCGGCCAGGCGCGCTCGACGTGCTCGCCCAGCACGTGCTTGGCACGGCCTGCGCGGCTCCCTTCGACGCCGATCTCCTCTTTCGCGAAGTCACGAGCGCTTCGCCCTATCAAGGGCTCTTGCGCGAGGGCTTCGACCAGGTGCTTCAATTCGTGGCGACCGGCGGCTACGCGCTTGCGACTTACGATCGCTACGCCAAGCTGAAGCGAACGCCCGAAGGGCTCTACCGCATCGCCCATCCCCGCATCGCGCAGCAATACCGTCTCAACGTTGGAACCATCGTCGAAGCGCCGATGCTGCGCGTGCGGCTCGCGAAAGGAAAGGGCGGGGCGCTCAAGCCGTCGCACATGCTCGCTCCCGGCCGGGTGCTCGGCGAGGTCGAGGAATATTTCATCGAGCAGCTTCTCCCCGGCGACACGTTCATCTTCGCAGGCGAAGTGCTGCGGTTCGAAGGCTTGCGCGAGAACGATGCGATTGTCACCCGCACGCACGCGACAGAGCCGAAGATACCCGCCTATGAAGGCGGCAAGTTCCCGCTCTCGACTTATCTCGCCGAGCGGGTGCGGCGTCTCATCGCCGACTCACGAGACTGGCGCCGTCTTCCCGACCAGGTCTCCGATTGGCTCCGCCTCCAGGCCGAATTCTCGCTCGTTCCCGGACCCGAAGAGATCCTGGTCGAGACGTTCCCACGCGGGAGCCGCCACTATCTCGTCTGCTACCCGTTCGAGGGGAGGCTCGCGCATCAGAGCCTCGGCATGCTCTTGACGCGAAGGCTCGAACGGGCGTGGGCGGCGCCGCTCGGCTTTGTCGCCAACGAATACGCGCTCGCCATCTGGGGGCTCAGCGATCTCGGCGCGATGGTGCAAGACGGCCGCCTCGACCTTGCGCGGCTGTTCGATGAGGACATGCTCGGCGACGACCTCGATGCCTGGCTCGCGGAGTCGAGCCTGATGAAGCGCTCCTTCAGGGTCTGCGCCATCATTTCGGGGCTGATCGAGCGCCGCCACCCCGGGCAAGAGAAGACCGGCCGGCAGATGACGGCGTCCTCCGATCTCATCTATGACGTGCTCCGCGAGCACGAGCCGGGGCATATTCTGCTGAAGGCGGCTTTCGCCGACGCCGCGACCGGCCTGATCGACGTCTACCGCCTCGGCGATTTCTTGAGGCGAATCAAGGGGCGAATCAGGCATAATGGTCTCAACCGCGTCTCACCGCTCGCCGTTCCGGTGATGCTGGAGATCGGGCGCGAAAGCGTCCCGGGCGAAGCGAGCGAAATCTTGTTGCGTGAGACAGTAGAAGACCTCGTGGCCCAGGCACTGGGGGGACATGCTACGCGCCAATCATGAACTCATGCCGGAGACGGCACCGACGCTCCGCTCGCATCTCATCGTCGCCGGCCACGCCATGCAGCCGTTACCCGCCGGCGCGCTCTACTGGGACGATGAGCGCACGCTTCTTGTGGCGGACCTGCATTTGGAGAAGGGCGCGGCCTTCGCCGCGCTCGGCATGCTGCTTCCGCCTTACGACACGCGCGCCACGCTCGATCGGCTCACCAAGGTGATCGACGCGGTTCAGCCCGCTCGGGTCGTCGCGCTCGGCGACAGCTTCCATCGGAGCGACTCTGCCGCCAATCTTCCGAGCGAGGACCTCACAACGCTGCTCACGCTGCAGCGGGGCCGCGAATGGTTCTGGATTTGCGGCAATCACGATCCGCATCTTCCCGCGAGCATCGGCGGCACGGTCTGCGCGACGCTGACAATTCGCGGGGTGACGCTCCGGCACGAGCCATCGCCCGCGCCATCCTCGCGAGAGGTCGCGGGCCATCTTCATCCCGTGGCGCGCATCGCAAAACGCGGCGCCGTGATCCGCCGCCGCTGCTTCGCCACCGACGGCAACCGCCTGGTGATGCCGGCCTTCGGCGCCTATGCCGGGGGGCTCAATGTGCGCCACGAGGCCTTCGCTCCGCTGTTCCACCGCCATCGGCTCGAAGCGTGGATGATGGGCCGCGCCAACGTTTATCCGGTGCTCGGCAGCCTGCTTCTGCCGGACTGAGGCTATTCGCGGCGGAAGGCGTACCAGCCGGCAAGTCCGGCAAGCATGGCGAGAATGACCGCGAGCACGCCGTAAAGGAACGGGCGGGTGAAGGCGAACTTGTGCACCAGGCCTTCGAAGCCGGCCTTGGTCACTTCGAGCGTGCTATGATCGCGGCTGATGACCTCCCCGTCTCGGAACAGATAGATATCGGCGGTATAGCGGCCGGTCGACACGTTGACCGGCAGGGCCACGGTTCCCCTGAACAGGCTCCGTCCCACGAAATCGACGCCGTCATCAAGCTCCTGGAACAGCCTCTGCCTCTCTTTCAGGCGTATTACCGCGGAGCGGAACGTTTGCTCGTCGGGATCGCCCTGCGTGGGCCGGCCAAAGTCGAGATTGCCGAAGCCGACCCCGAGCGTCTTTAGTGTCTCGTCCGAGGTGATCGCCCGCAAGGGCCGCGTCGCCAGCGCGGCGTAGAAGCCCGGCACCGACGGAAAGACCTTACCAGGCCCGTTAATCCAGATTCCGGCAACGCGCTGCTTTCGTCTCGCGATGAGCGGTTCGGCCGGAGAACGAACGACCATGATGACATCGTAGGCGCCGGTCTCCGCGGTTTGACTGAAGTCGATGCTGCCGTAGAGGAGGATCTCAATGCCGGTGAAATTCGACTGAATCGAAATCTCGCGCGTGGAGAGGTCGGACTGGAGCTCTTCGCCGGCGGGCGGCGGAGTTTTTTCCACGGCCTTGGTCTCGGCGCCCGCGAGCGTCAGCAGGACAACGGCGAGGCTGAGTGCGTGTCTCATCTCATGCCCCCCGCGTCGGCACGATGCTGTAGAGCTCGGACGGCGTCAGCACGAGATCGAACAGGAGGCGGATGGCGACGGCGAGCACTATGACGGCAAGCAACGCGCGCAGTTGCTCGGCGCGGAGCTTCTGCCCGGCTCTTACCCCAAACTGACCGCCGATGACGCCACCGGCGGCGAGGATGAGCGCAAGCACCACGTCGAGGGTCTGCGAAAGACCGGCATGGAGCACGCTCACCAAGGCGGTGATGAAGATGATCTGAAAGAACGACGTGCCGATCACGATATTGGTCGGCATGCGCAAGAGGTAGATCATCGCCGGCACCATGATGAAGCCGCCGCTCACGCCGAGAAAGGCGGTGAGCAGGCCGACCACCGCGCCGATCACGAGCGGGGGAATGGCGCTGATATAGAGACGCGAGCGTGGAAAGCGGAGCTTGAGCGGCAGGCGGTGAATCCAATTGTGTTGTCCGGAGCGCCGCGCGGGCGACGGCTTGCCGCCGCGGGTGCGCTCCAGCGCGCGCAGGCTCTCGCTCAGCATCAGCGCGCCGACGATGCCGAGCAAGACGACGTAGGTGAGAGAGACGATGAGGCCGGCCTGGCCCGCCTCGCGCAAAAGTTTGAGCAGAAGGACGCCCGCGAGCGCGCCGACGACACCGCCGGCGATCAGGATCCCGCCCATATGGAAGTCGATATTGCCCCGGCGCCATTGGGCAAGCGCGCCCCCGACCGAAGTGGCGACCACCTGGTTGGCGCCGGTCGCGACCGCAATCGGGGCCGCGATCCCGGAGAACATCAGAAGCGGGGTCAGGAGGAAGCCGCCGCCCACCCCGAACATGCCGGAAAGAAAGCCCACCGCCGCGCCAAGTCCCAGCATCACCAGCAGGTTCACCGAGACTTCGGCAATGGGCAGGTAAATCTGGAACATCGGGAGCGATGGCGGCAAGAAGACGGGTTTAACGAACAGAAAAACCAGAATTCGGCCTCGCTGACCACCCCCCGGGATGCGGTTTTCGGGGACCCGCGCGGCTTGCGCGGGGAGCGAGGCCGCTTGCCCCGGTTCTGCCCCTTTTTCCAATCACATGAGCGGCCAGTTCGTGACAGATCGGCTATAGTCCGGCCTGCCAAAGGCGTTTCTTCCTCGAGGGTTGTCCGCATGAAAATGAAATCTGTGGCCGCAATGCTTGCGGTTTTCGCCGTCACTCTCGCGCTCGCGCCCGATACGGCCAGCGCGGTGACCGCGCGTATAAAGCGCGACTGCAAGTCCGACTACAACCGCTACTGCAAGAAGTATGAGCTTGGGAGCGAAGGCTTGCGCGCCTGCATGTCCCGCTCGATCCGCGGGGTGTCCAACCGCTGCATCTCGGCGCTCGTGGCCGGCGGCGAGATGACGCGAGCGCAAGCCGAGCGGGTGCGGAAGCAGAAGCTGAAGAAGTAGGCCCGCAACCGGGCACGCGTTTGCGGAAGGACATCGGCATGAACGGGTATGAGAGGGGAATGACGGCGCGAAACGCGAAGCGCGCATTGTTCGTGCTCGCCGCCGCCCTGACCTTGATTTGGGCGCATGCGCCGGCAAAAGCCGGCAACCCTTTCGAGAGGCTGAGCGGGGATTGGACCGGCGAGGGAACCGTCAAGCTCAAGGACGGCAAGGTCAAGACGGTGACCTGCAAGGTCAACTACAAAGCGGCAGGCAGCGACCTCACCCAAAGCCTGACTTGCACCGGCGACGATTACGAGATCGAGGCCACGCTCAAGCTGTCGGACAAGGACGGCCGAGTGAAAGGCAAATGGAGCGAAGTCATTTATGACGCATCGGGCGAGGTCGTCGGCAAGGCGCATGACGACGCTATTCGCGCCGTGATCAGAGGCGACAAGTTCTCAGGCCGCATGAGCCTGAAAGTCACCGACGCCGGCCATACGATCAACATGCTTCAGCTCAACGAGGATACCGGCACCTATCGCCTTGCCACCAGCCTCACGATGCATCGCTAAATGCTCTCGGGATTCCAGCCGAGCAGCGCGAGCATGAAGACGAATCCGACGACATAGGCAACGGCTACGGGCCATCCCTCGCGGATCCAACGGACCGAAGACCGTGCTTCAGGCATCAGCCCTGCGACCGCGACGCCGGCCGACGAGCCGAACCAAATCATCGAGCCGCCGAAGCCGACGGCATAAGCCAGAAGAGCCCAATCGTAATTGTCCTGCTTCATGGCGAGAGCGGTCAGCGGAATGTTGTCGAACACCGCCGAGAAGAAGCCCAATCCGAATGTCGTCTCCCAACTTGGCGCCGGCAGGGACTTGACCGGCATCATCGAGGCCGCGGAGACGAGGGCGAGAAGAAAGAGCGCGCCGCGCGCCGCTCCCGGAATGACCGACAAATCCGGCCGAGCGAAGGGAGCCGTCAGGATGAGGGCCGCGGCGACCGCGAGCCCGATCAGAGGAATCCGATTGAGCATTTGCGCGTCGAGCAAATGCGCCCCGACATTGGCAGCAACCGCCGCCGCGAGCACGACGATGACGACGACAAGGTAGCGAAAGGCGATGCTGAGGCCCGGCGGCGCATCCTTGACGATCGGCGCGTATTTATGTTGGGCGAGCGACGCCGGAATGCCGAAGACCAAGAGCGCGGGGACCGCCGCGACATAGGCGTTGAGCAGTGACAGCGGGTTCACGCCGCCGAGCCAAAGCATCGTCGTGGTCGTGTCGCCAATGACGCTGCCGGCGCCGCCGGCGTTCGCTGCCGCGACAATCGCCGCGAGGTAGCCGACGCGGACGCGGCCCTTGAAAACGTGCCCCGCAACCGTCGCACCGATAAGGGCGCCGGCGATGTTGTCAAGGAAGGATGAGATCACGAACACAAGGACGAGGAGCGCGAACGCGCCTCGCCAATCATCCGGGAGAATGGCCGGCATCCAATCGGGAATGCGGCTTGCCTCGAAATGGCGGGCAAGGAGCGCAAAGCCGACGAGAAGCAGAAACAAGTTGGCGAGCAAGACCCATTCATGGGCGAAATGGGCAAAGAGGCCGGTGAGCCCGGCGCCCTGGTCGAAGCCGTCCCAGAGCAGCTTCTTGACGATGATGGCGCCAAGACCAGTGAGGGCTACCGCGAGCGTGTGGCGGTGGAAGATCGCGACGCAAGCGAGCGTGACGCCGAAGAGGAGAAAATCGGTCACCACGGCCGGATCGTAGGCGCTGAGAGAAGGTGCGACGGTCACGCGGAAGATCCTGCCGCTGGTACGACCCGTTCATTGCACATCCGCGAAATGCCGTCAGCCGGGAACAAGGCGACCCCCCAGGCCAAACGCGCCCGTTCAGTGTCATGACTTCCCTCCACCGGGCCAGCTCGGGGGAAATTTGTCGCAGGGGAGGGGCCAAGTGTTCAGCCACGTTCTGCAAATGGAACGGCTAGACTGCTTCCGTTCGACCACAAAGGAGGGAAGTTATGTTTGTTCGGGCTTTAATACTCGCCACCTCAATTTCACTTGCGATCGTTTACGGGGCGCGCGCCGAGGATCAGGATAACGTTGTCGATACGCCCGAGGACGTGCAAAGCACCTCCGAGGCGGCAACGGCTCCCGACATATCGGATGAGAGTTCTTCTTATTTGTCCGGCGGAGGCTTTGACAGCGGGACGGACACGTCGGGCTCACAAGACGACGGCAGCGATCTTCAACCTGCCCCGCTGACTGTCACGCCGAACGAGTAGGAGGGGCGGGAGGATTTTCCTTGGTCTTCCGCTCGAGGGCCGCTTTGCGAAACTAACAGAGGGCGCCGGCCGAGACCGGCGCCCCCCTTGGTTTTTGTCCGCAGCTCCTAAAGAGAAGCCGGCCGGCGTTTCGTGTTTCTCTTCTTATAGGCCCAAAGACCAATCTCGATATCCTGTTCATCCAGGATTCGTTCGCAAATGTGCTGGTGCTGAATCAAGAGACGACGGAGCGGCGAGTCGGGACGAATGTCCGGGCGTAGCCGAAATTCTGTGGTCTCTTCCCAGTCGCTCACCTGCTGCTCGGCGTGGTCTTCGATGTGCTTGCGGCCTTCGGGATCTATTCTGGCGAAATCGGCGTAGCCGAGCTCGCGCGCCAGCAAGGCACAAATTTCATCGAACTTCTTGCCCTTTTCGGCATAGAGCTGGTCGAGTTTCGTCATCGGTCGAGTCCCCGTCGTTATTCGTAGGCGGCAGCCCCGTCCGCCTTGCGTTTCCCCCGCCTGCCAAACAGGGATCGGGGCATTTGGGTTCCATCGGACAACGAAAAGGTTCTGCGGGGAAAGAGGAATTCGCCCGGAGCGGCGCAAGCACGATCGCATTGTGACAGCGCCGTGACGGGTGCGAAGCGCCTAGTAGGCGCGCGAGGGCTCTTCGACCGTGAAGACAACGCCCGGCGGAAGCTCGGGCTCTTCCATCTCTTGCAAGGTGGCAGGCTTGGCTTGCGTCATCCCTTGCAGGCTGGGCGCGGGCGCTGTGTCCGCGGGCTCCTCTACGACCGTCGCGGGCCAATTGGACGATTTGGCGATGTCGGTGAAGTTCTCGCTTTCGCCGGAAGCGGTATCGCGCGTCGCGTTTGATGCCGCATCGGGCGGCACGGGAGAGGGACTCGGCGCTGGCGCTTCCGGCATCGGCTCGGAGGCAGCTGGCGCTTGCTTGCTCTCGGTCGTGGGCGGGCTGTTCCCGGTTGGCGCCGAGGGTGGAGGGACGCTCTCTTCGGCCGCGGGCGCAAGAAGCTCGGGCAAAGGTTTCGATTGCAGGCGGCTGTAGAGCAGGATCGCGCTCAAGACGAGAAGCACAGCCGCAGCGATGACGAGCAGGGGCCGGCCGCGCCGCAACGGACCCTCGGTCCGAGATGGCTCGGCGCGGCGCGTCTCCGCATGGGATGGCTTTGCGCGAGACGACGCTTGCGCGCCTGACGGCGTCCACATGCCCGCGGCTCCGCCTGGCCGTTCCGCGGCTCGTCGCGCCGCGGCTTGCGCCGCGCGGCGCGCCGCCGCAACGAGATCCTTTTCCATCTCCGTCTCGGTCCGCGTGGGTCTCTTGGCGAGGATGCGGACGGAGCGCGGCGCGTCTCGGCCGGCAGGTCGCTCCTCGCCATGATCGGCCGGCTGGTCGCCGGATCCGGCGTGCGTGGCGCGCCCGAATGTCGATCTCGGCTCGACCGTCCGCGACTCTGTGCTCCTTGCCGGTTCGCTCTCATTCTTATCGTGGGATTGCGCCGGCGCACCCTGCGCCAAGGGCGCGTGAGGCTTGAGTTCCGTCGCCCGCGCGGCGCTCCGCTCCGCCTGCTGCACGAGTTGCTTCAGCGAGTCATGCACCGCCTCGACAATGCCGGCGAGGCGATCGCCTGCGGCGGTCGAGCGTTCATTCATCGCCTTGAGGTCACGATGCATGGCGTCGAGACGTTCGGCCGTCGCCGCATCGAACTTCGCTTCGCCCGAGACGAGACGGGCGGCTTCGGTCGCGGCCTTGGCCGCGATGTCGCTGAGCTGCCCCGCCTGCCCGTCCACGCGCTCGATCAGGCGATAGAGCGCCGTCTCGATGGCACCGATCCTGGCAAGCTCGCCCTCGGCATGATCGAGCTTGTGGCCGATATCGGCGATTTGCCGCTCGATCGGCGCTAGCGATACGGGGCCAGGCAGAGCGGCGAGCGCAGCGGCGATCTGCCGTCCCATCGCCTCGACCCGCGCGGTCAAATCTTGGAGCGTCTTCGGCGCCATCGCCGAATCGACGGAATGCTCGAGCCGTTCCGCCATCTCGACCAAACGCTTGCTTAGATCGTGGTCGGCGTCGGACAAAGGCAGGAGCGGGAAACGCGGCTCGTACGGAGCGAACGTGAAGGGGGA
The DNA here is from genome assembly GCA_963802845.1 of uncultured Alphaproteobacteria bacterium. Classification (GTDB taxonomy): domain Bacteria; phylum Pseudomonadota; class Alphaproteobacteria; order Rhizobiales; family Methyloligellaceae; genus Methyloceanibacter. Next base: position 52,772 of record CAWDKA010000019.1, on the reverse strand, counting down.
CAAGGACGGCGCGGTCGAACTGCCGAAGGCAAGACCGCTTGCGCCGCGGTCGATGCCGCCCAAGACCGCCTGGCCAAGGCGCTCGAAATCGTCGAGAGAGGTCGCGGCTTCGCGCTCGAAGCGCCGCGCGAGCCCGCTCACCTGGTCGTGCAGGCGATCAAGGGTCGCGCTATCGTCCGAAGCGACGGACGCGCGGGCGGCGTCGGTTTTGAGCGCAAGCTGGTCGAGGCGCACTTGAAGGTCGAGGAGCGCGTCGGCATAGCGGCGCTCGGTCTCCTCGACCTGCTGCACGAGGCGGCGAAGCAGCCCTTCGACCGATTGCTGATCCGGGAAGTCCTCGCTCCAGTCGGCCCCGCCCTGGCCAGAAGCGCCGGTCTGCCAACTTGCTTGTGAAGACATGATGCTCGTTCACCTTGGGCAAGGGGCGCCCGAATGGGTGGAGGGTCTTGCGACCGAAGCGGATGCGCGAAGAAGCGGTCCGAGCCACGGTGACAAGCTCAAGTAAATTTTGGGTTAAGTGCCGCCCTAGAGTGGGACGGTGCGACGCTCCGCAGCCGCCGAACCGGGCGCCGAGCGCGGCCTTGTCAAGCCGCCGCGGGCGCGCGACGATGGCGGCGAACGAGCTCGCGCGGAGGCGAAGCCAAACCGTGACGGCGATCCGACAGGCGAGCCACAGCCTCACCGTGGCGACACAAGGCAAGGGCTTCAGCGAGATTACCGGCGCGCTCGCAAGCTGGCTCAAGGAGATCGGCGGCGCCAACGGGCTCCTCACCGTGTTCCTGCGCCATACCTCGGCTTCGCTCACGATCCAGGAGAACGCCGATCCGAACGTGCAGCGCGATCTCCTAGGCGCGCTCGAAGCCTTTGCGCCCGAAGGCGCTGACTACGCCCATCAAGAGGAGGGTCCCGACGACATGCCGAGCCACATCAAGGCGATGCTGACGTCAGTTAGTCTCGGGATCCCGGTGGTCGACGGCAAGATGACGCTCGGCACCTGGCAGGGCGTCTATGTCATCGAACATCGCGCGAGCCCGCACCGGCGCACGGTCGTGCTCTCGTTCATCGGCGAGACGCGGAGCTAGGGCGCGTTCTCTTCGGCGAATCGATCCGTGGCCGCGACCAGCTCATGCACGACACCGGCCTCGGTCATGGCATGACCCGCATCGGTGACGATGCGCAGATCGGCGTCAGGCCAGGCGCGCGAGAGGTCGTAAGCGATCTTGACCGGCGTGACGACGTCGTAGCGGCCATGCACGATCACGCCCGGGATCGCACGCAAACGCTGCGCGTCGGCGATGAGCTGGTCGTCAACATGGAAGAAGCCGCCATTGATGAAGTAGTGGCACTCGATGCGGGCGAAGGCGAGTGCATAGTGGTCCTCGGAGAAGCGGCGCACCCGGTCGGCGTCGGGCAGGAGCGAAAGCGTCTTGCCCTCCCAGGCGCTCCAGGCCCGCGCGGCTTCGAGCTGAATTTCGGGATCGTCGTTGGTCAATCTCCGGTAATAGGCCGCGATCATGTCGCCCCGCTCGCTCTCGGGGATCACGCGGGCGTAGTCGGCGAAGGCCTCGGGGAAGATCCAGCTGCAGCCTTCCTGGTAGAACCATTCGAGCTCGGCGCGGCGCAAGGTGAAGATGCCTCGGAGCACGAGCTCGGTCACGCGCTCGGGGTAGGTCTCGGCGTACGCGAGCGCGAGCGTCGAACCCCACGAGCCGCCGAACACCTGCCAGCGCTCGATGCCGAGATGCTCGCGCAGCCGCTCGATATCGTCAACGAGATGCCAAGTCGTGTTCTCCTCGAGCGAGGCGTGCGGCGTCGAGCGCCCGCAGCCGCGCTGATCGTAGAGGACGATGCGATAGTCGCGCGGGTTGTGGTAGCGGCGCATCACCGTGTTGATGCCGCCGCCCGGACCGCCATGGAGAAGGAGCGCGGGCTTTCCCGCAGGCGAGCCGCATTCCTCGAAATAGAGCTCATGAAGGTCGGAGACCTTGAGCCGGCCCGTGCGGTAGGGGACGAGCTCGGGATAGAGCGTGAGACGCTTGTCCTTGGACGATGGAGCATCGTTCATCGTATGGCTTCCGTTGCCTCGTTCTGCTCGGCCCTCGCCGCCGCCGACGAGGCGGCCGCAGCCGCGGCGCGCGCCTGGGCGCGGTCATAGATGGACTCGCCATCGGGATTGCGCATCGCCAGGCGATAATCCGCTTCGGCCCGCGAGGGAGCGGCTTGCACGTAGCTTGCGGCAATGCCGGCGATCAGCGCAAGGACGACGCCGATGAGGCTTGCGAGCGGCGCGCTGAGCTGCGCCCCGAAAATACCGAGCGCGCCGCCGAAAATCGCATCGCCGGCCATGACGGCAAAGCCGGTCGCCATCGCCGCCATCGCCCCCCATTTGCTGCAGCGCGGCCACCAGATGGCGAGAAGGAGCGGCGAAAAGAACGACGAGGCGGCGAAGGCCAAACCCATCAGCGACGCTTTGAGCGGGTCGACATCGGCGATGACGAGGAAGACGGCGGCGGCGAGCGCGGTCGCGGCGATGGCGGCCCAGGCGGCGACGATCCGCGGCAGGGCCTGGCGCCGATCGAAGGTGCGGTAAAGATCCTCGGCGAGGCTCGCGGCAAGCGTGAAGAGGTGCGACGCCGAGGCGGCAAGCGCTATCGCCAGCGCCGCCGTCGCCATCAGGGCCGTGAGCACATAAGGGAGGCCCGCGGCCGAGGGCAGAGCGAGCGCGATGCCGTCACGCCCGATCAGAAGCTCGGCCGCGCCGATGGCGCCGTCGCCGTTGCCGTCGCTCGCGCGGGCAAGCTGCATGTCGGAGAGCGCCGTGAGCCAGGCGGGCAGCGCGGAAGCTTTGGCCTCGGCGATCTCGCGGAAGATGGCGAACTTGGCGAAGGTGGCCATGGCGGGGACAGTCATGGCGAAAGCAGCAACGAACAGCACGCCCCAGACGGTGGCGCGGCGTTGCTCGGCGACGGTGGCCGTGAGGCCGCTTCGGGCAAGGAGCGTTGGCAGTGCTGCGGTTCCGAGAGCGAGCGACAGGAACAGCGTCACGAACGCCACTGGTCCCTGCGCGCCGAAAGGCTGCAAGAACGGTTTGACCGCCGGCCTCGGCTGAACGCCCGGCAAAGCTGCCGCGGTCGCATCGGGCGAAAGCGGCCGCGCTCCCGCTTCCGTCTCGGCCTGCTGCAAGTCCGCGAACAGCTCGCCATAGGTGAGTTGCGGCGCAGGCAAGTTGGTGAGGAGAATAGAAACGACGGTCACGACCGCCGCAAGCCCGACCGCGCCGACGAGGAACTCGGCACTTCCCGCCCAGGTGATCGAGCGCATGCCGCCAAGAATGGCAATCGCCGCGATCAGCGCCGCCACCAGGATCACGGCGGCGGCGAAGGAGAGCGGCAGAAAGAGCGATGCAAGGAGCGCGGCAATCTTGATCTCGGCAGCAAGAAGCAGCGTCAGAGGCGGAAGTTGCGCGATGCTCGCAGCCGCGCGCAAGAGCCGCGAGCGGAAGCGGTGGCCGAAGAAGCTCGGCAGCGTGTAGGCGCCGGCTTTACGCAGATACGGCACGAAGAGGATGGCGGCGGCGAGCATGCCGAAGGTGAGGCCGAGCCCGATCGCCATGGCATCGAAACCGAGAAAGAACGCGGTGCCGGTGTAGGCAAGGAAGCCCACGCCGCCGACCGCGATCGCCGCCAGCACGAAGCCGTTGTAGACGGGAGGCACGCGCCGTCCCGAGGCGAAGAAATCCTCGGTCTGACCGGTGCGGGCGCCGACAGCGATGAAGAGATAGAGCGCAAGCGGCACGAGCATCATGGTTTGGGCCAGCCCCGCTCGGCTCCAGCCGAGCTGCTCGAACATGGCGAGCACGATGACAAGCGACACGAGCGTCGCGGTGACAATGCCGTAATAGGCGCCAAGATGCGGATTGGAACTGCGGTACCGCGATGGAACGCTCATTGGCCGATCCATTCCTCGCTCTCGGCCCGCGCCAAGTCGATGCGCTCCTGGATGCGGAGGAACCAGAACGCCATCACGACGATGAGGACGAGAAGCCCCTGCGCCAAGAGATAGAACCCGAGAGGGAAATGCAGGAAGCCGAAGCGATTGAACCAGGAGAGCGCGGCGACGGCGGCGACGACGGCAAGGAGCACGATCGTCAAAATGCCGACGGCGAGGATCAGCGTCTGAATCTGGTGGCGGACGCGCGCGGGATCCTCGCTCACGGGACGTTCTACCGCCATTTCAATCCCCCTGGCTCAAGACCGGCAAAGACGCTACCAACCGGAGCCGGCCTGGCAAACCAGCGCGGCACCATTGGCGTTCAATCGTGGCAGGGTGGTGACTATGCGGATCGATCGCAAGCGCGGAAGGAGGGTGAATGCTTAACGAGTTCAAGGAATTTGCCCTCAAGGGCAACGTCGTCGATATGGCGGTCGGCATCATTATCGGCGCAGCGTTCGGGACCATCGTCAAATCGCTTGTCGACGACATCCTGATGCCGCCTTTAGGGATCGCCACCGGCGGGGTCGATTTCTCCAACATGTTCATCGCCCTCAACGGCGAAGATTACGGATCACTCGCGCAAGCGAGGCAAGCGGGCGCGCCGACGATAAATTTCGGCCTGTTCATCAATAATGTGATCGCCTTCCTGATCGTGGCTTTCGCGCTGTTCATGGTGATCAAGGGGATGAATTACCTGCGCCGCAAGCAGGAAGAGGCGCCCGCGCTCCCCTCGGAGGAAGTGAAGCTCCTCAAGGAGATCCGCGACGCGCTGGTCAAGGGGGATGGACCGGCAAAACGGCCGCAAACCCCGCCGCGCAGAACTTAAGGCACGGCAAGGATTTTTCGCGCTGGGGGACTAGCGCGATGGGAACGTTGCGCTCAAGGCTATGAGCGCAAAAAAATACTACCAAGGAGGCGTCATGGAAACGATTTTGCGTCTTTTTGCACCAGGAGCCTTTTTGGGAGAATGATTTTTCGCTACATTTAGGGGAATTCGCGGGTTTCAACAGTTTGGCACAGGGCGGCCTCACATGTTCCTCAACTTGCGTTTGCCCGATGGCACGACTCATCGCCTAGAAGCGCTCGAGGGCTGGCGCGTCATGGAGGTGATCCGCGATTGGGGCCTTCCGATCAAGGCCGAGTGCGGCGGCGCTTGCGCCTGCGCCACCTGCCATGTGTGGGTCGGCAAGGATTGGGTAGCGAAACTCAGCCCCCCGAGCAGCGAAGAGCTCGAGATGCTTGACGGCGCCTTCAGCGTCGATGAGCGCTCGCGGCTTTGCTGCCAGATCATCATGTCGAAAGAACTGGACGGGCTCGAAGTCGAGCTTGCACCGGAGAGCCTCGCCGATGAGCCGGCGGAACGCGTGGCGGTGGGAGGATAAACGGTGCGGACCTTCCCGATCCTAGTGAGCTTCGACGGCAAACCGCCGCTCGTGACCGGAGGCGGCGAGCTTGCCGCGGTCAAGACGCGGCTGCTTTTGAAGCGCGCGCCCCTCGTCGATATCGCCGCCGATGACGTCACGCCCGAGCTTGCCGCGCTGATCGAAGCGGGCAGCGCGGCGCTGATCGCGGCAAGACCCGGCATCGATCAGTTGCGGGGACGCCCGCTCGTCATTGCCGCGACCGAGGACGACGAGGAAGACGCTCGCGTCTCGGCCATTGCGCGCGCGCTCGGCGTGCCGGTGAACGTTCCCGATCGGCCCGAGCTTTGCACCTTCGCGCTTCCCGCCATCGTCGATCGCGGCGAGGTGACGGTCGCGATCGGCACTTCGGGCGCATCGCCCGTTCTCGCGCAGCGCCTGCGTGCCTGGCTCGAACAGGAACTGCATCCACGGCTCGACGCGCTCGCCAAGCTCGCGGCCGAGTTCCGCGGCGCCGTGGCGGAGGCTCTGCCCTCGGGTCAGCCGCGGCGGAAATTCTGGGAGGCGGTGTTCGAGGGCGCCGCCGCCGAAGCCATGCTCGAGGGCGATGAGAACAAGGCCCGCGATTTGATTGAGGCGGCGATCGCCAAGGCCGCCCAAACGCCGCGACAAGGCGGCCGCGTGCTTCTGGTCGGCGCCGGTCCCGGCGATCCCGAGCTTCTCACCATGAAGGCGGTGCGCGCGCTCAAAGCCGCCGACGTGATCTTTTACGACCGGCTGGTCGGCGAAGGCGTGCTCGACCACGCCCGCCGCGAGGCTGAGTTGATTCCCGTCGGCAAAGCCAAAGGCGCCCATTCCGTTCCGCAAGAAGAAATCAACGCGCTCCTCATCCAGCGCGCTCTCGCCGGCGAGACCGTGGTTCGCTTGAAAGGCGGCGATCCCTTCATCTTCGGCCGAGGCGGCGAGGAACTCGATGCGCTCCGTGAGGCCGGCATCGCGATCGAGATCGTGCCCGGCGTCACTGCCGGAATCGCCGCCGCCGCGAGCTTGCAGATCCCGCTCACCCATCGCGACGTGTCGCACACGGTTACGTTTGTGTCGGGTCACGAAGCAGGCGGGGCCGAGCCGTCTTTCGAGCATCTCGATCTTAAGGCGCTTGCCTCCGGCAATAACACGCTCCTCGTCTACATGGGCGTGACCACGGCGGGGATCATCGCCAAGCGGCTGATCGAGGCCGGGTTCAGGCCCGAACTCCCGGTGATCGCCGTCGAGAATGCGAGCCGCGACGACGAGCGCCGCGTGCGCGCGACCGTTGCCGAGCTCGCCGAGAATCCCGCGCGGCTCGGGCTCAAGAGCCCGGCGGTCTTGATCTTCGGCGAGGTCGCAGGGCTTCCCGCCTCGGGCATTGTCGAGACAATCCTCAGTCTAGAGGAGGTCAAGCGCCTCTATGCCTAGTGTCGTCACAGCCAATCGTCTCATCGACGGCATCGTCGTCTACCTCGCGAGCGAGGGCGGCTGGACCGAGGAAATCGGCCGGGCGCGATTGGCCGAGACCGAGGACGAGATCAAGGCACTCGAAGCCGAGGCCGCCAAAGACGTCGCCGCGCGCAAGGTCGTGGCGGTCTACCCCATGGACGTCGCCGTCCGCGACGGAGCCGTCGATCCGCTTTCCGTGCGCGAACGCATTCGTGCCGCGCACCGCACCACGCTGACCAAGGATTGGTACGATGTACCGCTATGACGAGTTCGACCACGCTTTCGTGCGCGAACGCGTGGCGGAGTTCAAGGACCAGGTCGAGCGGAGGCTGGCCGGCCAGCTGACCGAGGAGGAGTTCAGGCCGTTGCGCCTTCGCAACGGGCTCTACCTCCAGCTCCACGCCTACATGCTCCGCATCGCCATCCCCTATGGCGTGCTGTCGCCCCAGCAACTTCGCCAGCTCGCCATGATCGGGCGGCGTTGGGACCGCGGCTACGGCCATTTCACTACGCGGCAGAACCTGCAATTCAACTGGGTGAAGCTGGTCGATATTCCCGACGTGCTGTCGGCGCTAGCCGATGTCGAGATGCACTGCATCCAGACGAGCGGCAATTGCGTGCGCAACGTCACCGCCGACCCCTTCGCCGGCGCCACCAATGACGAGCTCGAGGACCCGCGGCCCTGGTGCGAGATCTTGCGCCAGTGGTCGACGCTGCATCCCGAATTCAGCTGGCTCCCGCGCAAGTTCAAGATCGCCATCTCGGGGGCGGCCGAGGACCGCGCGGCCATCGGCTTCCACGATATCGGTCTAAAAATCGTGCGGGGGCGGAATGGCGAGAACGGCTTCCGCGTTCTGGTCGGCGGCGGCATGGGCCGCACGCCTTACGTCGGGCAGGAGATCAGGGCGTTCCTGCCGAAGCAGCACCTCTTGTCCTACATCGAGTCGATCTTGCGCGTGTACAATTTGCATGGACGGCGCGACAACATCCACAAGGCCCGCATCAAGATCCTCGTCAATCAACTCGGCATCGACAAATTCCGCGAGGACGTCGAGGCCGATTGGGAGGCGACGCATCGGGACGCGATCGATCTGCCTGAGGCCGAACGCAAGCGCATCATGTCCTATTTCGCGCCGCCCGCGCTTCCCGAGCGGCCGATCCGCGACGAGGCGCTCGACCAGCGCCGCACGACCGATCCCGTTTTCGCCAACTGGCTCAAGCACAATGTGCGGCCGCACCGCGTGCCGGGCTATTCGACCGTTGTCGTTTCGCTGAAAGAACCCGGCCGGACGCCGGGTGATGCAAGCTCGGAGGCGATGGAGCTTGTCGCCGATCTCGCCGAGCGCTTCAGCCGCAGCGAAGCCCGCGTCAACTACACGCAGAATTTGATGCTGCCCCATGTCGCGACGTCCGACGTGGTCGCGGTCTACGACATCCTCGCCGCGAACGGGCTTGCCACCGGCAATCACGATTTGCTCGGCGACATGATCTGCTGCCCCGGGCTCGACTATTGCAATCTCGCCAATGCCCGCTCGATCCCGATCGCCAAGGAGATCGCCAAGCGCTTCGAAGACCCGAAGCGCCAGGAGCTGATCGGTCCGCTGCGGCTCAATATGTCGGGCTGTATCAATGCCTGCGGGCATCACCACTCCGGCAATATCGGCATCCTCGGCGTCGACAAGAAAGGCACCGAGCTCTATCAGATTTCGCTCGGCGGCAACCCCAAGGACGACGCTTCGATCGGCACGATCATCGGCCCGGGCTTCCGCGCGGAAGCCGTGCCGCAGGCGATCGACACCATCGTCGAGACGTATCTGGCGAAGCGCAGCGACGGAGAGACTTTCCTCGACACCTGGCGGCGCGTCGGCGCGCAGCCTTTCAAGGAGGCTCTCTATGGCTCTGCTTGATCTCGCCACGGGCAGGCTCGTCGCCGATCCGGCCGAAGCCGCGACCGAGCTCGAGCCGAATGCCGATGGCGCCACGCTCGCCGCCGCCGCCGGCGGCAATGCCGGACCGATCGCGATCAAGTTTCCCGTGTTCAACGACGGCCGCGGCATCAGCCTTGCCGTGCTCCTCCGCGAGCGCCATGGCTTCAAGGGCGAGATCAGGGCGATCGGCCATCTTATTCCCGACCTCGCCCAGTTCCTGCTTCGCTCGGGGTTCGACACCGCCGAGATCACCGATCCGGAGCAAGCGCCGGTGTGGAAGGCGTGCGTTGCGCGGATCAAGCACAACTACCAGCGGGGGTTCCGCAATCCTCTACCGCTCCGCCGCGACGCCGCGCGCAAAGAAGCCGAGGCGCTCGATCAGCGCCTCACGAGGGTCAAGAGCTTGACCGACCGGATCAGGGAGATGCGGCGGCGGGTCGACGGCCGCATCGTCTTTTCGACCAATCTCGGGCTTGAGGATCAGGCGATCCTTCACGCCGTCGCCGAATCCGGCGCCGAGATCGACGTCTTCACGCTCGATACCGGGCGCCTGTTCCCGGAAGTGCTCGAGACGGTCGAGCTGTCGGAGCTGCGCTACCGCATTCGCATTCGCCTGGTCGCGCCCGACGCGCAAGAGATCGAAGAACTCGTCGCCCGCGACGGGGTGTTCGGTTTCCGCCATTCGGTCGAGAACCGCAAGACCTGCTGCGAGATCCGGAAAGTGCGGCCGCTCAACCGCGAGCTTTCCGGCGCGCAAGGCTGGATCAGCGGGCTCCGGCGCGAACACTCGGAGGAGCGCGCGAACGTGCCCCTGGCCGAGTGGGACGAAGGCCACGCGCTCGTCAAGGTCAACCCGGTCGCCGATTGGACCACGGCGGACCTCACCGCCTACATCGCCGCCAACAACATTCCCGTCAATCCGCTCCATGCGCGCGGCTTCGTGTCGATCGGCTGCGCGCCTTGCACCCGCGCGGTGCAGCCCGGCGAGAATCCGCGGGCGGGCCGCTGGTGGTGGGAGCACGAAGAGAAGAAGGAATGCGGGCTCCATCTCAATCCAAACCGGGAAGGAAGGGCCGCATGACTGCGCTCACCTCGCATCTCAAGCTGCTCGAAGCCGAGAGCATCCATATCTTCCGCGAGGCGGCGGCGCAGTTCCGCGCGCCCGTGCTGCTCTATTCGATCGGCAAGGATTCGACCGTCCTGCTCCATATCGCCCGCAAGGCCTTCTGGCCGGCCAAGCCGCCGTTCCCGCTGCTCCATGTCGACACCACGTGGAAATTCCGCGAGATGATCGCCTTCCGCGACAGCACCGCGCGCGAGTTCGGGCTCGACCTCATCGTCCACACCAACCATGACGGGCTCGCCCGCAACATCAATCCGTTCGACCATCCGCCTTCGGTCTACACCGACGTGATGAAGACGGCGGCGCTTCGCCAGGCGCTCGACGCCGGCGGCTTCGACGCCGCTTTCGGCGGCGCGCGCCGCGACGAGGAGGCTTCGCGGGCCAAGGAGCGCGTGTTCTCCTTCCGCGCCGCGGGCCATCGCTGGGAGCCGCGCCGCCAGCGCCCCGAAATGTGGCAACTGCTCAACGGCCGCCTCGGCAAAGGCGAGACGGTGCGCGTCTTTCCGCTGTCGAACTGGACCGAAGGCGATGTGTGGCGCTATATCGCGCTCGAAAATCTCGAAGTGGTCCCGCTTTATTTCGCGGCGTCCCGCCCGGTGGTTACGCGCAACAATCAGCTGATCGTGGTTGACGATGCGCGCATGCGGTTCGAGCCGGGCGAGAAGCCGGAGATGCGCAAAGTGCGCTTCCGCACCCTCGGCTGCTGGCCGCTCACCGCCGCAATCGAGTCCGACGCCGACGATCTCGACGCGATCGTGGAGGAAACGCTCGCGGCCAAATATTCCGAACGGGCCGGGCGGTTGATCGACCACGATCAGGCGGGCGCGATGGAAATGAAGAAACGTGAAGGGTACTTCTAGGGGCTTGGTCCATGAACGTGGCGCAACTCAAACAGACGGTCCAAGCGAGCAGCGTCGCTCCGAGCCGAGTGGCGGCCGAGGCCCCGCAGGGGGGCCCGCTGCTCAAGCTGCTCACGTGCGGCTCGGTCGATGACGGCAAATCGACGCTGATCGGCCGGCTGTTGTGGGACGCTGCTGGCGTCACCGAGGATCAGCGCGCGGCCGTGACGCTTGCCTCGCATAACCGCGCCGTCAACGGCCAACGCATCGATTTCAGCCTCCTGCTCGACGGGCTCCAGGCCGAGCGCGAGCAGGGCATCACCATCGACATCGCCTGGCGCTATTTCGAGACGCCGGGGCGCCGCTTCATCATCATCGACTCGCCGGGACACGAGCAATACACGCGCAACATGGCGACCGGCGCGTCCCACGCCGATATCGCCATCCTGCTGGTTGATGCCCGCCACGGCGCCAAGCGCCAGACCCGCCGCCACGCCGCGATCTGCGATCTCGTCGGCATCAAGCGCGTGGTGCTCGCGGTCAACAAGATGGACGAGGTCGACTGGTCGGAGGCGCGCTACCGGCAGATCGAAGCCGAGTTCCACGCCATGGCCGGGAGCTTCTCGTTCGCGGAGACCACAATCATTCCGGTGGCCGCTTTGACCGGCGACAATGTCGCCTACCGCTCGACGACCATGCCCTGGTACTCCGGCCCGACGCTGCTCGATTATCTGGAGTCGGTCGATCCCGAGACCGCGCCCGTCGATGCGCCGTTCCGCATGCCGGTGCAACTCGTGCTGCGCGCGAGCGGAGACTTCCGCGGCTACTCAGGCATTGTCACCTCGGGCCGGATCGGCGTCGGCGAGCGCATCGTCGATGCGCGATCGGGCCTTGGCGCAACGCTCAGGCGCATCGCGACCATGGACGGCGATTGTTCCGCCGCCGTCAAGGGCGACGCCGTGACGCTCGTTCTCGACACCGATCTAGATATTTCCCGCGGGGCCGTCCTGTCGGAGGTTCCGCGCCGGCCGATCAACGCCGACGTGATCGAGACGCGGCTCGTGTGGCTATCGGAGACGCCGTTCGATCCGGAAGCGGGCTATCTCCTCCGGACGGCGACCGATCTCACGCCGGTCACGAGCATGAGCGTTTCGGCGCTGGTCGACTTCGAGACGCTTCAATCGCAACCCGCCCACGGTTGCGGCGTCAACGACATCGCCGATTGCCGCATCCTGCTCGGCCGAACCGCGTCGATCGATCTCTTCCGCGATCTGCCGCTCACCGGGAACTTTGTCCTTGTCAGCGCCATTGACGGTGCGACGGTCGCGGGCGGCGTCATCACCTGGGCCCAGGCGGGGGCGCCGACGGTCGGCGACAATGTCTTCGTCATCGACCGGGCGCTGCTCGAGCGCGGGCTGTGCGCCGATCTCGGCAACTCGCCGCAAGATCAGGCCGAGTTCAGCCGGCGGGCGCAGGAACTCGCGGTTCTCATGCGATCGGCCGGGGTTCCGGTTCTGGTCGAGATCTAGGCGCGGCCGAGGGAGCCGGGGCAGGGGGACTTCCGCGTCATGGGCGATCTGGGCTGGCTAGGCCAAGTGGTGCCGCTGGTCGCGGCCGGGTTCGGCGTCGGCCTTCTCGTCGGCCTGACCGGCGTCGGCGGCGGCGCGCTGATGACGCCCTTGCTCATCTCGACCTTCGGCCTGAGTCCGCAAATCGCCGTCGGCACCGATCTGCTCTACGCCTCGATCACAAAGACGGCGGGCGGGTGGCGGCACCACGTGGCCGATCATGTCGATTGGCCGATCGTATTGAGACTGGCCGCAGGCAGCCTCCCCGCCGCGGCGCTACTGCTTGCGGTGATCGCCTCGCTTCCGGAATACAGCACCAATGCGCTCGCCCATTGGATCAGGATGGGGCTCGTTGCCGCGCTGCCCTTGAGCGGGCTTGCCATCGTGCTCTATCCCTTGCTTTCCCGCACCGCGCCAAGCAACGACACGGGCGATGTGCCGCCGCGCACGCTTCCCACCGTCTTGTTCGGCGCGCTTCTTGGCCTCTTGGTGACGCTCACCTCGGTCGGGGCCGGCGCCATAGGCGTTACCGTGCTTGCCGCGCTCTATCCCATGCTTCCGGCCAAGCGCCTGGTCGGCTCCGATATCGCCCATGCCGTGCCTCTCACGCTCGTCGGAGGGCTCGGCCATTTGGGTCTCGGCAATGTCAATGCCGGACTTCTGCTCGTTCTTCTCGTCGGCTCGATCCCCGGCATCCTGCTCGGCGCGCGACTCGCAGGGATCGTGCCGGAGCGTGCGCTGAGACCGATTCTCGCCGCGATGCTGTGCTACGCGGCTTGGGTGATGTTCAATAAGGGATAACTGGTCCGGATCAGGTCCGGGCGATCATCAAGAGGCCGAGGCCGAGAACCGCGAACGCTCCGCCGATTTCGAGGCCCATGCCGATGCGATGACGCAACGTCTCGGTCCGGGCGAGAAGCGCCATGAAGCGGCTTTTGGCGAGCGCGGCGAGAAGCGCAACGGAGCCGATGGCGCCGATCATGCCGACAGTCATGGCAGCCGTGACCGCCAAACCTGCCGCGAGCACATTGCGCGCCACCGCGTAGCTCAAGACAAAAGTCGTAAGAGGACACGGGACCATGCCCGTCACGAGAGCAAGCGCCTTGCCGTTCGGGGCAGCGGCCTGATGGCTCTGGCTTAGCGAACGCCAGAGCAAGAACGCGCCGATCAAGACGATCAGGACGCCGCTCGCGAACTCGAATTGCGGCGACCTGCCGCCATAGGCGAAGGCGCGCGAGATCACGGCGAAGCCTGCGAGCACGAGGACGACGGCAAGCCCGACATGAGTGATGGCGACGATGGCGCCGTTAACGAAGCCTTCGAACGGCCGGGCCTTCTGGCCCAAATGATATGACACGAGCACGGTCTTGCCGTGGCCCGGCATTAGCGCATGGACCGCGCCGAACAGGATCGCAGCCGCCATGGCCAGGAGAATTGCGCGCGGATCGCCACCGGCGACCGCGCTTAATCCCTCGCTCATGCCGGAATAGAGCCAGCGCTGAATGGAGAGAAATGTCTGCATCGGCTAGTCTAGAGCGAAATTGGGACGGATTCTCCGTCGCATCAAGGGAGGCAGACATGCTCTATCTCGCTGCCAAGGCGCTGCTCTCGGGCCTCATCGTCGCCGCCGTCTCGGAGATCGCCAAGAGAAGTCCGGCACTCGGCGCGCTGATCCTGTCGCTCCCGCTCGTCTCCATTCTCGCCTTCATCTGGCTTTGGCGCGAGGACGCCGATTCAGAGCGGATTGCCGCGCTGTCGCAATCGACTTTCTGGTTCATAGTGCCAACGCTGCCGATGTTCCTCGTGCTGCCCGCGCTGCTCCGGAATGGCGTGGGCTTTGTCGCGGCGCTTGGCCTGTCTTGCCTGCTCACGGCGATACTCTTCGCCGCGATGACGTGGGCCCTCGGCCGGTTCGGCATCACGCTCTAGAGGACGGCTCTGCCAGCGGGCGGACGAGGCACCCGACTTACCAATTGCAAAGCGTAATGCCCTGAACGATCAAGCGATCGATGTCGATTCCGGGCTGAGAGCCCTCGTTCCAGACGCTTTGGAGCGGCGGATAGCGCGAGCCCGCCATGCCGTTCACGGCATAGTCGCGGCCGCCAACCTTGATGACGATGGCGCCGTTTCCCTCGCAGCGAAGTTCGCCAAGCGCGCCGGCAGGCGCGGTCGAGGTCGAGGCCGCGCTGGGATCGGATGAATTCGGCGCGAAGCCGATGAGGGCGAGCAGCATTGCGCCGATCGTGAGTGCGGCGACAGCCTCGCCGAGGAGCCTCATTGCGTCGCGGCCCTCAGCGCGAGGCATCAGCGTCAGCGGACCTTGATCCATGACCATTCCTGCCACCAGGGAACGGGCTCCGATTCCCGCGCCGCCACTTTGCGTTTCGGTTTTGCCTTCGCCCCCGCCGTCGCCGCCTTCGCCTTCGCCGCCGGCTTCGGCGCGACAGGCTCTTCGGCCATGGGCCGAGGCGCGGCCTCGGTCGCAACGGAGGGCGAGGCCAGGGACTCCGACATCGCGATCATGTCGGCGATGGTTTGAGGGGGCGCCCGCGACACCTCGGCGCGCGGAGACGCTTCGAGGACGGCAAAGCCCGAATGCGAGGGCGGCGGCTCCGCCCTTTTTGACTTCACCACCGTCAGGGTCGCCGGCGCGTCTGGCCCGGGCTCGGTCATTTCTTGCGCTACGCGTGAGGGTTCATCGGCGGGCGCGCTCGAAAAAATGGCGCGAAACACCCCGGCGGCGACGATGAGAAGGGCGAGAGCGGCGATGGCGGGGCTGGAAACCCTGTCGGCGCGTGGACGCGCGTTTGCGGCACGGGCCGGCGAGCCTCTGTCCGCGGACCGCGGCAAATGGGCCTTCGGCTTTTCAATTCGCTTGGGCCGAACGCAGGGCGCATCCGCCATCGTCGCGCCCAAGCGCTCCTCGAGCCGGTCAATGCGGAGATCGAGCGCGGCTTGAAGCGTGAATGGTGGTTCGGCTTGGGGAGGGCGCGGTGCCGGCGAGGCGCGCGGCTCGAGCCGCCGCTCGATCGCTCGCGCGAGAGCGAAGGGAGCGGCGAAGACGAGGCCGACGACAAACCGGGTGACGGCGCCGAGCGCCAATTTGCGATTGAGGAGGCGGCGGTGGCGCTTCACCTCCTCGGCCCAGCTGGTGCGATGGCGGTCGAGCCATTCGCCGTGACTCTCGAGCTCCTGTTGCGTGGCGGCAATGATGCGGCTCGAGAGCCGGAACGCCCTGTTGGCCCGGGCAATCTTCGCCTCGACCTGGTCCGACAAATGCGCCACGACCTTGGCTCCCACCGTTCGGGCGGGCGCGCGCAAGGCTCGAGGAACGCAAAAGACGAACCGACTTCAGCTTCCCCCGTGCGATGTGCTTTGCGCGGGGGCCTGCCTCACGCGCAGCCTCTGCTGCACCCGTGGGGGAATCACAGCGCCAAGCTTTTAAGAAAGGCTGAAGTGCGGGGCCTGGGTCCCGTCTTGCTTAAGCCTTGGTTGCGAGGCCGGCACGCAAGCCGCCTATCGGGGCGAGCCGACCGTCCAGGCTTGGGGATTTCGGCTGCCAAACAAGCGGAACATTTTCCGCTCGCGCCGCTCTTCTTTTCTGGCCGCCCGATCGCGCTTCTTGCCCGAAAGCGCGTCGTCGTCTGGGCGCGCGGTCCCGACGTCGTTGACGGCCTGCTGCACGGGCTTGGTGGCGAGGCGCGGCGCTTGCGGCTTAGCTGCGGACGCGGCCTTCACCGGCGCGAGCTCGGTGCTCGCTTGCGTCACGGCTTGGCTCGGGCTCGGGCCGTCGATCGCGACAAGATACCGCTCGAAAACGTAGCCGCGCTCTTTGGTGGCGGGGTCGAGCAGCTCGATCCAGCCGCTTTCGCGGCCGAGGATCTGCAATTCCTTGCCCGGCGGATAGAATTTCGTGATGGGGGACGAAATCGAGGCGGCGCTGTGGGCCTTCGCCCCGTGGACGACCTTCACCCAGGCGACATGCGCCGCGTCTTGGACCGCTTCGGCCGGGCCAGCGGTCTCCGCCACGGGCCGAGCGCCGGTGTCCGGCGCCGCTTGCGAGGCTTCGTTCCCGGCCGCACTGTCGGACTGGTAGAGGGCTTCCTGCTTCAAAGTGGCGGAAATGCTGGGCTGTTGCGGGGCGGCAAGCCTGCCTTGGCTGTCACTGCCCAAAGATTTGAGGGTGGAACCCCAGGAACGCAGCTTGCGCTCGCCTTGGGGAAGGGGATCTTGGGGAAGCGGATCGAGCCTTGCGGTCGAGACCTTCTCGCCCGCATTCCATTCCCGCTCGCCGCTCACGGGAATCAACATGTAGGCGGCCGCGCCCGCCAGACTTAACACAACCAGCGCCCGCATCATGGCCAGGTCCTCCTCCTGGCCCCCGTCTGTCACATGTTGGCTTCAGTGCCTCGGATTTCAAGCTACGCCTTTGCCGATGACGACACAAGGACAAGGCTTCGGTCGCGATAACGAATCCTAAAGGCTCGCCGGGGGCCGGCCCTTGGAGGCGGCGGAGCGGGCACGGTTCAATTCGGAGAGGCGGGCGGCGCGGCCGGAAGGGAGACGGCGCAAACAATCCCGGCCATGCTCTCGGGCGGATCGATCTTGACGCACCAATCCTGGCGGCGGCCGCGCCAGGGGCGGGCATAGCCCCCTGATGAGGACGCAAGCGGCGTCCTCGCCATTGACGAAGAGCCGCACGAGCAGACGTCCATAGCGGTCGCGCTGCCCGGGCCGATCGGCGCGAAGATCGACGTGGCCCGAGCCGGCCAGCGCTTCGAGCCGCCGCTTGGTCAGCTCGCCGAGCCGGCGCTCCGCGTCGCACTGCGCCCGGTGAATCTCCGCGGCGTCGATGCCGAGCAGCCGATAGCGCTCGGCGCCAATATGGAACGTGTCACCGTCGATAACGGCCAAGGCGGAGACAGCGACAAGCGTCGCGACAATCGGGTCGCCCTCATGCCGGGTGTCTATAATTGATTCGTTCAGAAGTGAGAGCATGAGAAGGTCGCGCTGAGCCCGGCTTCGTCATCTATGATGCGCTCTATGCCCGCGCACGGGGGCTCTCAATCTAGAAACCTCGAAACAGGACACCGGCCAGAAGCAGCAAGAAGGCCGCCAGCATCGTCTCGAAGCTGTGTCCGCTCACCACCGGGATGGCGACACCTGCGTACCGCACCAGGAGAGCTAGGACTGCGAGCAGCACAGAAAGAATGAACGTCACTTGGGATGGCGGTGAAAGGTTCATGCGTTCCCCCCTGGTCGGTTGTGCCCTCAGCTTCGCATGAGATGGCTGCTTGACCGCAAGAAAATGGTGCCGCCAGACTGGATTGAACAGTCGACCCCGTCATTACCAATGAGTGGTTCAACCATTCCGCTACTGTCTCCATCGTTCCAAATTTGGCTTTCTCCCATCATCCCTCGCTCCGACTGTTTCCGATAAGTTCTTGTCGCTGCCGGTCGCCGTGCTTACTATGTGCTTACTAGTTTGCACCATTCGCGGCCATGGGAAGTGCCAGTATCACAAAACGGGCTGTAGACGCCGCCAAGGCCCGCAAAACGGATACCTATACCTTTGGGATAACGATCTGCATGGCTTCGGCCTCAAGGTGACGCCGGCGGGCAGCAAAGTTTACCTCGTGCAATACAGGCTAGGCGGGCGCAAGGGACGGACGCGGCGCATTACCATCGGCCGGCATGGGGAAATAACACCCACCATTGCCAGAGCTGAGGCCAAGCGCTTGCTCGGCGAGGTTGCCGCTAGGCGCGACCCTGCTGCTGAACGAGACAAAGCAAAGGCCAATAAGTCGCTGGCCGTGGTGCTCGATCAATTCATGGCAGAGCACGTTACGCCGAAGCTAAAGGCTTCCACCGCTGCGAGCTATGAGCGCATTGCGATGCTCTATGTTCGGCCTTCCCTTGGACGCCGCTCAGTTGGCGAAGTGACCCGCCCGGACATTGCCCGCCTGCATCACGAGATGCGCGCCAAGCCATATCAGGCCAACAGAACGCTGGCCATGCTATCCAAGTTTTTCGGCTGGGCTGAGAGCATGGGCTTAGACCTGATGGCTCTAACCCATGCCGCCACGTCGATAGATATCCCCAGGAAGGGCGCGAACGCTTTCTCAGTCAAGCTGAGCTCGGCCACCTAGGTGACGCCCTTCGCGAAGCGGAAAAGGACAAGAGCTGTTCCCCGTGGGTTATCGCCGCGATTCGCTTGCTCACCTTCACCGGGGCACGTCGGAACGAAATCCTGACATTGCGCTGGGAGCACGTCAGCAAGGAACACGAAAGCCTGTTGCTTCCCGACAGCAAGACGGGACGCAAGGCCGTCCACCTGAACGCTCCCGCGCTCGCCTTGCTGCAAACCATTCCCCGCATAGAAGGCAACCCCTACGTGATTTGCGGAGAGAAGGCTGGATCGGCATCTTGTCAACCTTGAGAAGCCCTGGCGGCGTATCCGCGCGGCCGCCAAACTCGACGACGTAAGGCTGCATGATTTGCGCCACTCGTTTGCGAGCGTGGCTGCATCGGGCGGACAAAGCCTGGTCGTTATCGGCAAGATGCTGGGGCACTCGCAGCCGGCAACCACAGCGCGCTACGCGCACCTTGCCGACGATCCGGTGAAAGCCGCGAGTGAAGCCGTGGGCAGGCACATTGCTGCAGCGATGGACGGCGGTAATAGCGGCGAGGTTGGCTTACCGAGGTCGCGAACAGTAGCTATCAAACCTCGTCGATGATCGCCCCAGTGGTCCGCTTTCAGTCCGAAAGCCGACACAGAGACTACCGAGCAGCATGTCCGCTCCAGCATCGGCCGTGAGTCGTGCGTCCCTAGAAAGATTTGGTGGTTTGGATGACTGCGCCCGATCGGAGGTCGCGCGCGCACCAAGCAACCAAGACGGAGAAAGGGCATGAGCGCCATCCCCGAGCATGGCCTGCGCGATGCAAAGCACAAAAAGATAAAGAGGATACTCCCAGCCGCCGTTCCGAGAAGCAAACAGCCAGCCGTTGCCTGAATGTACCCAGATAGCGCCCAGCAGAATCGGAGATAGTGCGAGCGCCACCCAGCGGGTCTGGACACCCAAGATGAGCAACAATCCACCTAAAGCTTCAGCGAGAATGGTCGCATAAGCGAACCAGGGCGGGAGCCCCAGCGATGCGAAGAAATCGACCGTGCCGGCTAGCGTCAGAGTCATGGTCATGTAAATGACGCTGTGGGCGATAAACATCGTTCCGAGCGCGATGCGCAGAAGAAGCACTCCGTAGTACCTTAATTTATTCTCGCTCATGACCCGCGCGTCACTGTTGCCCACAACCAGATTACATCATTGCGAAACGAATTGCCCAGCAAGAGTGAACCGCCAGTGAAGGCGTAACTTCGTGACGAGTCCCACGAGCCCGAACGCTGCACGGATGTTTCCCGGCTGGGCCTCTGGGGTTCATCGTTGTCCGGTTGGCCAACGTTACGCTGCGCGTGCAACTATCCCATGGGGATCGAGGACGAATTTGACCGCCGCACCTTTGTCGAAATCCTTGTAACCGTTCGGCGCGTCCTCCAGCGATATCACTTCGGCGTTTACGATCTCGGCAATTGGCAGGCGGTCGTGCCAAATCGCCTGCATTAGTTGGCGATTGTATCGCAAAACAGGCGTTTGACCGGTGTGGAACGAATGTGATTTGGACCAGCCAAGGCCGAAGCGCAACGACAACGATCCCTTCGCGGCTTGCTTGTCATGCGAGCCGGGATCCTCTGTGACGTAAAGGCCCGGAATGCCGATTGAGCCTGCTGATCGCGTCACCTCCATTGCTTGGTTGAGAACAACGGCCGCTTCTTCCTTGCCACCTTGGCCTTTGGCTTCGAAGCCGACTGCATCGATAAAGCTGTCAACAATCGGTTCGCCCAAAACGGCTTCTACGAGCTCGCCAAGGCTATCGTGTTTGTTAAGGTCAATCGGCTCAAAGCCAACCTTCTTTGCATGCGCAAGTCGTTCCTTATTGGTATCGCCAATCATGACTACCGCAGCCCCTAGAATGCGAGCAGAAGCAGCGGCCGCAAGACCGACTGGACCGCATCCGGCAACATAGACGGTCGACCCGACACCGACCTTTGCTGTGACCGCACCGTGAAACCCTGTCGGCAAAATGTCCGTCAGCATCGTCAAGTCACGGATCTTGGCCAGCGCCTTGTCGCGATCGGGAAATTTGAGCAAATTAAAATCGGCATAGGGGATCATCACAAAGCGCGCCTGGCCACCAATCCAGCCACCCATGTCCACATATCCGTACGCCCCACCCGGGCGACTGTCGTTCACCGTTAGACAAACACCGGTGTTCTGTTCACGGCAGTTTCGGCAACGCCCGCAGGCGACATTGAACGGCACGGAGACGATGTCGCCGACATCGATAAACTCAACGTCACCACCCTTTTCGATCACTTCGCCGGTAATTTCGTGCCCTAACACCAGCCCGCTCTCCGCGGTGGTTCGACCCCGAACCATGTGCTGGTCTGATCCGCAAATGTTGGTTGAGACGATTTTCAAAATCACTGCATGAGTGATCTTGTGCCCATGCGGATCCTCGAATTTGGGATCGGCGATGTCCCGAACTTCCACTACTCCGGGCTTGATGTAGACGACACCTCGGTTCTTGCTCATTGCATAACTCCCGAATGCGGTTCGCGAGCGTTCCCTTTTAGGGCTTTAAGGCGACTTGGTGTTTGTTCTGACAATTAGACGGAACCGCGCGACGAAAGGTTCCTCAGCGGTGTCACTAAATGGCGCGAGCAACGGAAAATTATGTCTGGTTCAATGTCCGCTTTGGGTCAGAAGCGGACATTTTCGCCTTCGATCACGATGTCCGCTAAGTGCCATTTGCGGACATACCGACAAGTCCGCGCCATGTCCGCTTTGCCCTTGAAAGCGGACATCCAGACGCCGAACAGGATGTCCGCTAAGTGCCAAAAGCGGACGTGGTTGTCAGGTGGCTGGAGGACCCTTGTAGGCGGGGCCGATCTTGGCTTCCCCGGGAACTTCAACATCACCAGAGATCCGCTCGGCCGGTTCGACAGAGCCACCCTGAACATCAAAGGTAACGCCCAGCTCGATTATCAGCAAATCATCATTCAGTCAGGCATTGCCTATGAGGTCGCTCGCTGGCAGAGCGCACCGGGAAGCTTCACCGCCCTCGACCTCATGGGCAGCGCACGATATTGGAACCAAGACGTCGATCTTTCACTACGCCTGACCGGCACGCTCACCGTCGATTTGCGGGAACTCGGTCTTCAGCTTCAGCGCTCGCGCCGCGTGGCAATCGCCCGCTCTGGCGACCTCGACGTGTTTGAGTGTGATGGACATTTAAGTCGCCTCCGGCGCATTGCAGGCGGGAGCGCGACTTAACTCTCTCAGCCACCGGGGCCTGTTTTTGTTATGTGCCGATGATGGGGGAAGTTTGCGCCTTTCCAGACCGCATAGCGAGTCCAATCGCTACAGGGAAAGAAGATTGCCTGCCTGGGCGAAAGTCCGTTTGTGCTCAACGTGATGTAAAGCCTGCGCCTTTCCAGGGCAGATATCGTGTCAATCAGTTGGAAAGGCACATTGCCTACGTAGGACTTCAGGCTGCCGCGCGCTCGATTGCCTCGAAAATGTCGCCAGGAACATATGGCTTGGTAAAGAACACGCTTCCTGAAACTCGTCTCTCGGAATCGTGACAAACTCCCGAAGCGTAGATCACCTGAACTTGGGGATCGGCCTCGCGGAATGCCTCGGCGACGTCCCAACCGCTCAGCCTTCCACCGAGCTGAATGTCAGTAAATAAGGTGCTGATCGACGGCGGGTGCTCGGCAGTCAATAAAGAGACTGCTTCCTCCCCAGTCGCTGCCTCGGGAACAGCATAACCCTGCTCGCGCAGTTGCCCGACAATAAGAAGCCGCACCATTGCATCGTCCTCGACGACTAGGATGCAGGGGCTGCGCGGTTTTGTGGTAATCATGACAACCAATCAACACAATGACCAACCAATCACACAAATGTACGTTCCCGTACAAAATAAATAAAAAGCTATTAGGGGTTTGAAGAATACAGGCGTAGGATATCGCATCGTCTGTATCGAGCCCGGGCTCAGACGGCTGAGAGAGTTTTGTACTGCGCTCTTGCCCCAACAAGGTAAGAGCCATGCAGCAGAAACCCTCGGTCTCCTTCAAAAACCGCATTCTTTCGCGCTTGTCGGACGATGATGCGGCTTTGCTGAAGCCGGACCTTGAGCCGGTCGACCTCACTCTACGGCAGGTTCTCGAGGCGCCGAACAAACCAATCAAGCACAGCTATTTCATCGAGTATGGGTTGGCTTCTGTTGTCGCATCCAACAATCACAAGCGGCTCGAGGTCGGGCTGATCGGCTGTGAAGGCGTGACCGGTCTTCCTATTGTGCTCGGCAATGACAGGTCTCCCTACGAAACCTTCATGCAAGTGGCGGGAAACGGCACGCGCATTGCCGCTGACAAGCTGCGCGACGCCATCACCCAAAGTCGGTCCCTTGAACGTGCGCTTCTACGTTTCGCCCATAGCTTCATGAACCAGACCGCCAATACTGCGCTCTCGAATGGCACCGCTTCTCTAGAAGAGCGTTTGGCAAGATGGCTTCTCATGGCCAATGACCGCCTCAGGGGGAACGAGGTTCCTCTCACGCACGAGTTTCTGTCGCTCATGCTTGGAGTGCGGCGGGCCGGGGTCACCGTCGCCCTGAACTATCTCGAGCAAAGAGCCCTTATCGATCTGGCGCGAAAGCAGATTGTCATTACGGATCGAGAGGGGCTGAAGGCAGCGGCCAACGGCACGTACTATGAGCCCGAAAAGAGGATGAGGTAGGCCGTGCCAGTTATCACCAACTCAACCGCTCTTTTGTTCTTAACCCTACCGGGTTTGGCATTGACACGCTAGCTCCCCCTCGGAATCAGTTTTGAGATTGGGCCCGTCGATCACAGATCGAATGCCCTGGGCCCTGTGTGAGTTTGACATGAATGACACCATGCCAAGCGCCACGCCCATCGTCCCGCATTTAATGGAGTGGATGGGCCAGTCCTTCGGTGATGCTCTCGAGCAAGCAAAGCCTCGCCTGGAGACTCTGATCCAGGCCCTCCCCGCCGCCATCTACGCAACAGACGCGGCGGGGCGCATCACGTTCTTTAACGAGGCTGCCGCAGAGCTTTGGGGTTGTCGTCCTGAGCTTGGCAAAAGCGAGTTCTGCGGCTCGTGGAAGCTCTATTGGCCCGACGGCAGACCTCTGCCCCACGGTGAATGTCCAATGGCTTTAGCATTGAAACAGCAGCGCGCTATTCGCGGGATGGAAGCCGTGGCCGAGCGACCGGATGGCACCCTTGTGCATTTCGTGCCCTATCCAACGCCCCTGTACGATAATCTCGGGCACCCTCATCGGTGCTGTAAACATGCTCGTTGATATCAGCGACCGCAAGCGCGCCGACCTGGATGCGCAGCGCCTAGCATCAATCGTCAAATCATCAGTAGATGCGATTATCAGCAAAACTCTTGACGGCATCATCACAAGTTCGAATCGCGGTGCTGAGCGGCTGTTCGGCTATGCTGCCGAAGAGGTCGTCGGCAAACCGGTCACGATAGCGCCACTCCGCGCGATCGTGACCAGGGCTTTGGAACCCTTCCAAGAACGCAACGAGCGCATCACCATCGATGGACCGGCGGATCTCTGGCTGGACTCCACCAAGTCGGTCATCGTGGCGATGGCTTTACATGAGCTCGCGACCAACGCCGTCAAATACGGTGCCTTATCAAATGGTGGCGGTCGCGTGAGCATCACGTGGGAGCGGCAGCATCAAGCCAACCGAGTGAAACTCGTTTGGCAGGAGAGCGGCGGTCCGAAGGTTTGTCCGCCAAAGCAAAAAGGCTTCGGCTCGCATCTCATAGATCGTGTCTTCGCGGGTCAGCTCGGCGGGTCCGAGCTCATATTCAGTCCACAAGGCCTTGCTTGCACTCTGGAAGTAGCAGTCTAAAGACAGGATCGCATGTCCGCTTTCGGTCATTAGCGGAAATCGGGCAGCCGATCCGGGATGTCCGCTTTACCCCCGAACAGACATGCTCCGCGTCGTCATTAATGTCCGCATTGTGCCATAAGCGGACATAAGCCACGGCAAGTTATTCCGTGAACCCGGTCCGTTAAGTGCCACAACCAGAATTGGTGGTGTTTATGATTGGAACCGCTCACCGATCGTCTCAGCAAGAGCTTCAATTTTTTCTGGCGGCGCAGCGCCGATTAGGAGAAAGCGGCGACCGGAGGCAGTCCAGTACATGAGGTTCAAACCATCCCGACTTTCAACTTCGTCCTCGCCTTCACCCCCCGGTTCGTTTGCGATGCAGAATGCGATTGGACCATGTTCTTCGCTCGCGTAGAGCAGCTGGGCAACATTGCGGCCTTGGAAGTTTAGTAGTTCGACTCTCTTTAGCGTGAGCCCTTCGAGCGTCACCCTCGGCTGAGAAAGATCGAGTTTCAGCACATCTCCCAATTTGCGCAGCTGAGTTTGCTGCTCGACCTCATTGACTGGGATCGATGCGGCCGCAGCTCCTTCGTAGAGCGACAGCTGTCCCACCACGGCAGCGATCCATGCTTCCTCGAACGCGTCAGCCTCTTCGAAAAGCTCGAGCGGCGCCTTGGCGATGAAATAACCTCCGACTCCACCGCCAATAAGCAGCAAAAGGGCGGCTGCGGCGGCTAGGAGCATCTCGCGGAGTTGATATTTCGCGCGCCGGGGCGATCTCGATAAGGCAGCCGCAAAGGCAGCGTAAAGTCGCGCCCGAGGCGCTTCTTCGAGCAGCGCGTCGAAGGAGGTCCGCAAGAGCTCGGTAGCGTCTGCCAGCGCGGTCAGGTGGGCACGCAGGGAAGCGTCGGAGCGCAAGCGCTGCTCCAGCTCCCGACGGCGCTCGGGCTCAAGCTCGCCGTCCAGATAGGCGACCAGCAACGCGTCAGTGTCGGTGTGGTCTAGTCCCGGTGCCATCAGCTTGGTTCCTAGTCATCATCGTTGGCTGAAGACGTCTGTAAGACGCTCAGCTTTAGTCGCGCCGCGGCCAACCGGCTCATGACGGTTCCTACGGGCACGTTCAGAACGTCAGCAGCTTCCTGGTAGGTAAGGCCCTCGACGTAGACAAGTAACAGGGTCTCTCGTTGCGCTTCGGGTAGCCCCAGCGCTCGCTTTAACACTTGGGCGGCCAAGATATTCGTTTCGATCTGCTGGGCCCCGTCAGTAATGAGCACCTCTTCGGGGTCGACCAGGCCCTGACCCGTGCGAATGCGCTGCGACCGCAACTGATTGATCCAAATCGAACGCAGGATCGAAAATAGCCAATGGTCGAGCCTAGTCCCGATAGCAAATTGCGACGATCGTTCAAGCGCTCGGAGGCAAGTCGCCTGTACCAGGTCCTCAGCGACGACGGGATCGCGGGCAAGAACAAGACCGTACCGCCACAACCGAGGCAACAGGGCCGGAAGCTCAGCGACGATCACATCGTAGGAAGTGGCCGTCATGCCGAATAGCCTGAGGGCTTTGAGTGTTTAGAGGCCAGGGTATAGCCCGCAACTCTAAGTCGGCGCAGCCGACGGACGGGAGTATCATGATGACCTTCCTGAAATCCAGCCAACACCGAAGAATGCAGTCGGCCATTTTGTCACTGGCTGCCGTGGCCTTGGCGGTGACATGGAATTCGCCGAGCTACGGCTTGGATTTCTGGAACGGGGGCAAGGCCAAAAAATGCCCAAGCGGCAAGGCCTGGAGCAACCAGCAGAGAAAATGCGTGGCGCTCAAATCGGGATCGCTTTCGGACGAGGACCTGGCGCGAGCAGGTCGGCAGCTGGCTCTGGACGGCTATTACCACGACGCCATCAGAGTCCTCGAGATGGCGTTGAATGAGAACGATCCCGCCGTCTTGACGTATCTCGGCTATAGCCATCGCAAGCTCGGCAACATCGACCTCGGCATATCACTTTACAAGAAGGCGTTGGATATCGATCCCGACAATGTCGACACGCGCGAGTATCTTGGCGAGGGCTATGTCACCAAGGGTGAGCTTGACCTGGCTTGGCTCGAGCTTGTGGAAATCGAGAAACGCTGCAGCACGACCTGCGTGGAATATCAGGCTCTCGAGAAAGCCCTGCGATCGGGCACCTCGCAATATTAGCGATAGATGCCGGCCGCCACTGCCCATATCAGCGTTGCTCGCCTCAAGACGATCGGATTTTGGCTACTGAAAATCCTCCTCGCAGCGCTCTTCTTATTCACGGGCGGCGCCAAGCTCGCCGGGCTCCCTGCAATAGTCGAAGTGTTCGAAAAGGTCGGATTCGGTCAATGGTTTCGCTACTTCACGGGCGCGCTCGAACTCAGCGGCGCGGCGCTTTTGCTTTGGCCGGCAACAACGGCCTATGGAGCGCTGTTGCTGACCATTGTCAGCCTTGGAGCTTTTTTGGCACAGCTCTTGGTTCTGCATGAGGATGTGATCCACTGCATCGTGCTCACAGTGATCCTCGCCGCCATCGCCTGGGCGCATCGTGATCAGTTCCGCGTGTCAAGATCCTAGACGTTGGCAGGCGGGGCGATCGGAATATGTTTGGCCTTGCCGCTGAGCGCAGCGCAGAGTGTCGGTGTTGGCTAATCCACAATTCCGGCGAAGCGCCAACCGGTTGGTTTCCGCAACGCTGAAATTGCCCCGCACGCAGATCCCGGGGCGAAAGATACGGGGCGTGCTTTTCCGGATCTCAGTGCAACAGGGACCAGGCTATATAGAATGACGTCGATGCCGAATGGCTCAAAGCCATATGCTATCGCCTCAACCCATCCTTCGATCGCTCATTTGAGTCCGAAGAAATTTGTCTCCATCACCCGCCGAAGTTCAGCCTCCGGCACATCTTCCAAGGCGTCAGCGGCCGCCACTCCAACATCGTACGGCATCGAGTTTGTTGCCTAATCCTCCCCCTGAACGCGGACATGTTTAGCGTCGAATTGATGTCGGCAAAGTGCCAAAAGCGGACATCGTGCGATCCGTGGCTTTCAGGGTTCCGTCCTTGGTAGCGGCACCATACGTGCTCGGTCAGCTTCAATTGCTCAACCGTGCGTTTCTTGGCTGCCGTTACGCCTCCGGACAACGACGCCAAAACACGCATTGAGAGCTTCCGAGTGTGCTCACAACGACGATACTTCGCGACGTCGCTGGCTCGCGGATCAATCTAACGAGGGCTGACACGTACCCGTGTTAGCTCTAGGGCACCTGGCACGTATGAGTAACAGGATCACATTCTTTTATGATCGTGGCCGGCAGGCTACCTGCATCAACCTTTTCTTCAATCGTTGCAGACGCCGGTACAGCGTTATCTGAGCCGAAAAAAGGGCTTCCCTGACCGGGGGCCCGAGTTGTCACTCTGACCGGGGCGATTATCGGAGTTGGCGGGTCCCTGACTGTTGGGATTGCCGGAGAGACCGTGGTCCATGGCATTGGCAAGATGATCATCCGCCATGGCAGTGCCACTGAGCGCAATCACGGAGGCTGCGGTTATGAGCAGTGTACGGATTTTCATTGCGAGACTCCTTGTATCGGCGAGAAGTCATATTTTGCGTTGGCGTGGGCCACACTCGGCCGCGCCACTACAACCCAAACACCCGACCCCCAATCCTTATTTGGACGGTGCAGCCTCTGCGACAATTCGCGCGCGGGCAATCACCGAGTAGCGCCGAGATGGAGTATTGTGTTTCAATAGCTGGGGGGCATCGAATGTTTTGCTTCGGAGACGCCTACATTCCGCGCGATCGCTGGCCCGTGTCTGACGAAGAGTTAGCAATCCCATGCGCCTCGAGCGGCAGGAATGGCCGGCGTTGATGGCGTGCCCAAAACTAACGAGGGGCGGCACAGGAGCACCTCGTTATAGGGATTCCTCGGTGTCGATTATGCTCCGCGCGTTGTTGATCAGGGGAGCGACCGGTACCTTAATCGTTGCTGGAGGTGTGGCCTATTCGCTGTCCAAGGAAGATCTGGCGGTGAGGCCAGCCTTAGACAACAATCTGCGCTACGTATCTGTCGAGCGTGGGGATGTGATCCAAAATGTGACGGCTGCCGGAACACTTGAGGCCGTCGATACAGTTGATGTCAGTTCGCAGCTCTCCGGGCAAATCGCCAGGCTCATGGCGGATTACAATTCCATCGTCCGCTCAGACGAAGCGCTGGCGGGGCTCGATAGCTCCACATATGAGGTATTGGTGGAAGAGGCCAAAGCAGCGCTTGAGGTTGCGCAAGCGCAACACGAGGAGAGCAAAGCCGAGATTCAGGCTGCGCAGACACGATATGATGAGGCGATCCGAAACTCTGAGGTAAAAAGCACGCTAGCTCGCAAGGGGGGTGCGTCGCAACGCGATGCTGAGCGATCAAGCTCTGCTGCCGAGACACTTGCAGCTGAACTATCGTCCGCCAAGGCACGTGAGCGAGTTCGAGCAGCTTCTGTTGTGGTAGCTAAGGCGGCGTTGGACCGTGCTGGAATAGACCTCAAGAGAACCTTTATCCGATCCCCGATCGATGGCGTGGTAATCCGGCGCAGCGTCGAAGTCGGCCAGACGGTGGCGGCGAGTTTGCAGGCGCCTACGCTGTTTACTATCGCCCGAGATCTCTCGGACATGCGCGTAAACACGTCCGTTAGTGAAGCTGATATCGGAGCTGTACGCATTGGTCAGGCTGCTACGTTTGAGTCAACTCTTATCCTGGTCGGACGTTCGAAGGAGAAGTATTGGAGATTCGCAAGGCACCGCGGATGGTTCAGGATGTGGTGACCTACACCGTTATGATTTCCGCACCCAATCCAGATGGATTGCTCTTCCCCGGTATGACTGCAGATGTACGCATTGTGGTCCAGGATCGTCCAAACGTCCTGGTAGTTCCCAATGTTGCCCTTAGCTTTCGTCCGCCTGACACCAAGAACGCCCAGAAATTAGGCCCGGGTCAGGGAATAGTTTGGTTGCTCACCCCTTCGGGTAGGCTGGTCGAGACGAATGTTGTGTTGGGCGCCACCGGCGACTCCCTGAGCGAGATTAGACGATCAGCTCGTCACCCAGCGCGACGAACTTGCGGATCGCTTCCGGCGACGGTTTGCATCGTGGATATAAGATCCAAATCTTCTCGACCGGCGACAGCTCTTTCTCTTTCTTCGGCATGAATGTTCTCCGCGTTCTCTAAAACCGAGCCTCGACGTTGCCCCAGGACGGGCGAAAGGCACCTTCTAGGTGGGGTCATCGACCGGTCGGCCAAAATTAGAAGCTGGCGAACAGCTTTTTAAACGAAGGCGGCTAATCGGCGGCGACAATCTCGTTACGCACAAAAAAAGCGCCCGCGAAGCGAGCGCCCTCAAGGCTGAACGGATACATAGCTTTTAGAAGCCGAACCAAATGCCGACGCGTGGGCGATTGTAATAGTAGGGATAGCCGTAGCCGTAATAACCACGACGATAGTAGGGGTACCCGTACCCGTACCCGCGATAGCCATGCCCGCGACCCCACCGCCGACCACGCCAACGCCGGCCACGCCAATACCGCCTCGCCAATGCCGGTGTGCTAGTTACAGCGTTGATAGCGGTGGCTAGCGTGGTTACGCCGAGGGTCGTTCCCACAGTCGTTCCTACAGCGCTGATGCACCAAAACGATGCGATTGCGATGGCCGCGATTGTTCGAGCGAAACTGCGAGTTAGGTGTTTCATTCCATTCACCCTCTCTGGGGTAGGACGCATTACCTAAGCGCAAAACGCGTGTCCTCGAATAAGGTTCTGCGCCTGGCAAACCGAACATATATCAAAACCGGTGAGGCTGCCGCTTGATCGGGGGTGGATACAATTAACGCACCGTTTATTCCTGCGGCGTACCCTTGTGCTGCCATGAGGGGGGACGGTCAATGACAAGGTCAGCACTTGCAGCATTCGCCGCAGTGATCGGCATGGCCCTTCTGCCTACTGCGGCTAGCGCAGGCCATCGCGACTCCGTAGGCGCCGGTCTGCTGGGTTTCGGTGTCGGAGCAATCGTAGGCAGCGCGCTCACACCAAAAGAGGTCTATGTGGTGCCGCCTCCGCCTCCACCGCCTTCCTATTATGGGCCGGTGGGCTATGGGCCCGGACCCTGGACCCCGGAATGGTACAGATATTGTCGCGAAACGTATGGACCATCCTTCAATCCCAGGACCGGGTACTTCCAAGCAGCGGATGGTGGCTGGTACTTGTGCCAATAGCGATCCGAAAAGAAAGCCCCGCATTGGGATGCGGGGCTTCCAAATCCGTTCGGCGAGGTTCGTGTAGGGACAGGGACGGTCGCCGAACCTAAGACAAAATCCCGAAATAGCTAAAGGTTCCTGCCTGAAATGACTTGCCCCTCTCCTCATCGAACTGGACGCGCTTGCCGACCATTCACATCATTAACGCGTTGTGTCGCCACGGCTTGGCCGAGCGCAGCGGACCTCCGCACTCCGCACAGCGTAGACGGGCTGAAAGCTGAGCGAGGGTGAGGCCAAGCGAGAGACGGGGAAGCCAACTAATCGGCCTCAGTCTGATCTCGCGACAGTGAGGGCAGTAGCACTCGATGTGCGTATAACCATCAGCGGCAAACTCCTCGATGGTGGCATGCAGAGGGTCCATCGGGCGAAGCATAGCAGATCAAGACCGACACGAAGCAGTCCGGAGGTAGGGAACTAAGCTGATAGATGAGCTTCAATTCGAGTGATGGCCTTCCCTGCGCCTTCACAAGGTCCCCCCAGAAGGACCGGAAGCCCCGCCAGTGTCCCCCCCGTCACAGCGGGGCTTCTTCATATCCGCGCAAAGCGGCCCCGACCAATTCCCCCGTTAAAGAAACATGGTCAGGGCCGCCGAGGTCAAGGTGCCGCCACCGACCTCTAACTAACAGCATCTTTTACTAAGCGGACCAATTGGCGGCGGCAGAGCTACAGGGCCGCGTTGGCTCATTCCCGGCCGAACCCGGCGTCCCGGTTGATACGGCATGGGATATTGGGATTGGCGACTATACTTGCATTTGGCTTTTCCAACGCCTGCCCGACCGCATCCGGCTTGTGCATTACGTGCAGGACTGCGGCGAGGGCTTGCCGTTCTACGTGAACGAGCTATCGCGGTTGCGCGGGCTACACAATTGGACCCTTGGCGAACATTACTGGCCGCATGATGGCCGCGTTAGGGAATGGGGGAGCGGTCTAAGCCGCATCGAGCAATTCAAGCAACTGACGCATCAATATCCGCAAGTCATCACCCGCATGGGCGTCGATGACGGCATTAACGCCGTCCGCGCTCTGCTCGCTCATTGTGAGTTTGACGCGGCAGCTTGCAGCGAAGGGCTGAAAGCTCTGCGGAGCTACCGGAAAGAATGGGACGAGGAACGCGGCGTCTGGCGTGACAAGCCGCGCCACGATTGGGCGAGCCACGGCGCGGACGCGTTTCGCTGTCTGGCCTCACGCTATAAGCAATTCGAGGCACCGCCCCCGAAGGCTGCACCGCAAGAGGGCGCAATCCTGCACTGCGGGCCTGGGGGCCAAGTTACCTATCCCGAGGGCTTTTCAATCCTCGAATGGGCCGAGAAGCGGCGGAAACGCCGCGTGGCAGATGGGGGCGCATCTATTCAGACTGAATTGCGCTAGGCGCCTGCACCTTCCCAATGGCTGCGTCAGCGCGCGGGCGCCGGCGAGATACCGGCGAGTCAGCATCTTACCCGATACCCAACGGTGATCATGCAGTTCTTGATGTATTCCCCGGCGCGATCATCCAAAACAAGCGGCGAGGCTGGTTTATAGACCTCAATCGCCCTTACCGCGCAAGCAGCCAAGTCTCTCTGCTTGTCTTTAGCGTCGAAGCAGCCAGTTAGGCCGACGACGAACCCGATCACCGAGAGGATGATCCTGATCCGTTGCCAGCCGTTCAGACGGAACCCCCGCATGAGAAAAGTTCCCCTCTGTTTCAGTCTCGAACGAGAATTGCGGAGCCCGCTGCCACCAGTAACGGGGATCTGAGCCGGTGGAAGCCACGGCTTACTCGCTGCGATGCGCTCATTGGATTATCCCCCGGCACTATTCTCCTCACCCGTTCCACCAAGACCTTTCAAAACATGAGGCCTTGTATCCGATCCAAGAGTAAGAGCGGGGGTGACCGCTCGCTTGAGCTTCCTCAATGCAGATATCTGTCTCCCTATAGCCAGCGGAAATCATACAAAGGCGCACGTAGTCCAATGCATCCGGCACGGCCAGCGCCTTGTTCCGCGCATCGCAGGTCTGCAAGTCGGCCGCCGATTTGATGACGGCAACGCATTGCTTGAATTTCACATCGGCATCGTCATAGGCGTGGTTCCAGTCGTCGAGGCTTACCTTGAAAATCTCGTAGGCCTTTGCTTTGCAGGTGGAGTGGTCTGCGATGGTGGTATCCGAGCAACCTGATAGAGCGGCGGCGGCCACGAGGATGGGGCTGATCAAGCCACGAGGGCTTCGCTGCGATGCGCTCATTGGATTGCCCCCAAGCCAACGAGAATATCATGCGGCAAGCCATGTAGGGCGTCTAGTTCACCAAACCGGCAAGCGGCCGTTATTGTACAGGCTCCCTTGGCTTGGAAAACTCCCCGCGGCATAGCTTGAGGTGATCAAGGATGGTCTTCGCAATCGCAATGCGATCTTCCTCTTTCAGCGCCCTACGAAAGCCGGGGATGGTCACCTTCTTCAGCGCGAAGGCGATGTCAAACGTCAGATGCTTCTCCTGGGTCCACTTGGCTATGGTCGCCTCCAGCAGTAGAGTTACTGTCGCCCATTTCCGGGCCTTGCAGGGGTATAAATCAATGCCACTCACACCACCTAAACAGCTGACCTTCCTTCTCTCAGTTGTATTGGCTATCGCCGCCTTAGTGATTTGTTATCTGGTTTATACGGGCGTGCAGATGCCACCATTCTTCCCCACAGGGGGATTCTTGCTTCTGCTAGTCGCCTATCTGGTGCTCGTCGTCGGAAACCTGGTTGAAGGCGCGTAGGAGAGCGTGCGGCTACCACCAAAGGGCACTCGCCGAAGCGAGCGCCCATCTTGGACGAGAAGCAGCGCGCGTCATTGCGGCGGCGTATCTCCGGGACCAGTTTCGGGAGTGGTACTTGGGCCTGGTCCGTCGGGATAAACTGGCTGCGGCTGCGAGGGCGACGGCGGCTCGCCCATCGAAGGCTCTGATGGGGCGGGCTCCGCGTCGGCCGCTGGCGGCGTCTCGGCTGAGGGCGCCGCTTGCGGCGCAGCCGGCGTTTCCGCCGAAGGCTCCTCTGCAGCGGGTGGCTCTTCAGTAGAAGGTGGCGCAGCAGGTGCTTCCGCAGGCGCTCTTTCCTTCTTCTTTCTGCACTTGTCTTTTTCGGCGTTCCAATTGCATTCCGGCTTTGCCGTGCAATCAGTCTCGCTAAGTCCCTTGCAGATTTTTTTTGATACCTCCTCCTCGCACGCAGTAAGGAGAAGGATTGAAAAAGCTGCCGCTGCAAAACGTGTGAACATCGAGGCCTTCCTTATGAACCTGAGTTAATCAACTTAACTGAAGTGGCCTGTCGTGGCCACCCGACTAGGAACGTGACCACAAGGCTGAAGAGCTGCACCGCCGTGTCTCCACTTTCAGACGCCGCGAAACCGCTGCCGGTCCCGCCATCACCCGCCGCCACCCCAGGACGCGCTAGGAGCGGCGGGAGCGGCGCGATGCTCCCACACTCTCCTTCACAGCGACGCCTTTAGCCCGACCGGCTGCTTGCGCTTCTTGAGAAGGTCCGCGAAAGCCTCGTCGGCAAGGTCTTGGAAACAGCTGCCGCTGTCGCGACAGTGGTTCCGCGTGGGCCGTTTCTCTTGAAGGCCTCCCATGCGTACTCTTGTCGCCATTACCCTTGCAATTTGCTGCCTTGCTCTAGTCGGCTGTTCTAGACTTCCTTGGCGTTCGTCTCCCGAACCCTTGCCGCCTCAACAGCACGGCGGGACATATCCGAACTCATATGATCCGCTATCCCGACCGAACTATGAAAGGGGATACAGGAACTCGTACGACCCGGTACCGCCATCGCAACTAGCGATATGAGTTCGGGCGACCCTCCATAAGGGCGGGGCGTGGGTCTTGTGCATAGAGTTGACTTAAGTGCGTTGGTTTGAGTTCACCAACGGCACCGCTTTTTGCGGAACTAGAGCCGGACAATTGGCGTTTTCCTGAGCCTGCAAATCCAGCAAGTAACAGCGTAGGGAGAAGCGCCATGAAAACGGTCATTTCGATGCTCGTTCTGGCCTTAGCACTCGCCTTCACCGGTCCCGCATTTGCCGGAGCCGGAGATGTGACGAAGGCAACTGACAAGGCTAGTTGCGACAAAGCTGGCGGCGTGTGGGACGACACCGCCAAGAAGTGTTCTGCGAAGATGTAAAGCCTAAATTTCGATAGAAGATTGCCAGGGGCGTTCGCTTCGGCGGACGCCCGTTTCATTTTTCCACCTGCAACCAAGTGTGGGGAGGAATGGTTGGGTTACCAAGGCCCTTCTCAGAAGGAGAAATCCTATGCGTAACACAGTGCTTGCAAGCTCGGCCCTGGTGGGCAGCTTGCTTATGACAACGACGTTATGGAGTTCGGCTCAAGCAACGAGCGCGACCAACCTAAAAGGCGCTTTCAGCACCAATAGCGCGCTAACACTCGTGCGAGATGGTGGTGGTGGCGGTGGTGGCGGCGGCGGCGGTGGCGGCGGCGGCGGCGGCCATTCAGGTGGTGGCGGCGGCGACGGCGGCGGTGGCGGCCATTCAGGTGGTGGCGGCGGCGACGGCGGCGGTGGCAGGCCGTGGCGGCGGCGGTGGCGACGGCGGTGGTGGCGGCGGCGGCCATGCACGCGGCGGTGACGGCGGTGGTGGCGACGGTGGCCATGCACGTAGTGGCGGCGGCGGCGGTGGCGACGGTCGCCATGCACGTGGTGGTGGCGACGGTCCCGGCTACAAGAGTGGCCGTATGGCCCGAGGCGACTTCTCCTCTGAGAGGCGTGGGGACCGCTCCGGTGGCGGTGAGAATTGGAAAGGCAAGCAAGCCGGTGACAACCGGAAGAGTGGTGACAACTGGAAGGGTAAAGACAGTTGGAAAGGCAAGCACGCCGGTGACAACCGGAAGGGCAAGGACAATTGGAAAGGCAAGCACGTAGACCGCGACCACCACGACAAGTTCAAGCGGCATCGGGTATTCCGCAATGGCGCGTGGGTCTGGGTCTACGGACCCGATTACTATGCCTCCGACGACTGCTATTGGCTCCGTCGTCGGGCAATCACCACCGGTGACCCCTACTGGTGGGACCGCTACAACGCCTGCAGGTATTACTATTAAGTTTAGGCACGGCTAAGGGCGCTCGCTTCGGCGCGCCGAGTGCATCGGCGCACGAGCGCTGGTAAAGGAAGTCAAGAAGGCCTTCTGAGGCAAGGCCTAGGAAGCCCGTAAAGCGGGCTTACCAGGGGGCAACCCGGACACGGCAAGCGCCCAGAGCATTCGGTCTTCCTGTTAGTCCCATGTTAGACCGCGATGCGGCAGCCTAGGCCAAAAACCTTAAACATGTTGAGAATGCTGGTGCCGCCAGACTGGATTGAACAGTCGACCCCGTCATTACCAATGACGTATTCTACGCTAACCCATTGGAATTCCAACTAACACGAACCTCCTTGAAAACCGCCAACCGTTAGCTTATGTTACCTCCACGTTACCTCACGTTAGAGGCTGTTTTTGTTACCTCTACGTTACCTCAAAGGGGGGTTTCATGGCTCGCAAGACGCTCACCGACAGGGGTGTTGTCGCGCTCAAACCGCGTGTGAAGTTGTATGAATTTCCTGACCCGCAAATGCCCGGTCACTACGTCCGGGTGTGGCCTTCAGGGAGGAAGAGTTTCTCGATACTGACGCGCGGTCTCGACGGCAAACAGGTCCGCGTTACGCTGGGCGAGCACCCGATCACGACAATTGATGAAGCCCGCGATTGCGCACGCGAAGCCATCAAGCGCATCAAGGCGGGCGAAGATCGAGCGGGACCGCAGAGCTTCACGGCCGTCGCGGAGCAATGGTTTAAGCGTCATGTTGAGGCGAAGGGTTTGCGGAGTGCGAATGCGATTCGCCGCTATCTCGATAAATGGATTCTGCCCGCATGGGCGGGGCGTGACTTCCTCTCGGTTCGTCGCCCTGACATTGTGAAGCTGCTCGATCACGTTGAAGATAGCGCCGGTCCTGTTGCGGCTGACGCTGTGTTGATGCGCGTGAGCGCGATCTGCGCTTGGTACGCGACACGGCACGAAAACTATTCCACCCCCATCATCAAGGGAATGCGGCGGTCGAACACCAAGGAACGCTCCCGCGAACGCATCTTGGCCGATGACGAGATTTGCCAACTGTGGAACGCGGCCGGCACCTTCGGGGATTTGATTAAGCTACTACTGCTCACAGGCCAACGCCGCGAGAAGGTGGCCAGCATGAAGTGGGCCGATGTCTCGGTTGACGGTGTTTGGACCGTCGCGAACGGCAACCGTGAGAAGGGTACGGGCGGCGAGCTAAAGTTGCCAGAGATGGCGATTGACATACTCAAGGCCCGACCGCGCTTCGCCTCTAATCCGTTTGTGTTCGCCGGACGTGGCGAGTCTCACTTTAGCGGCTACTCAAAGGCTAAGGCTGCGCTGGGCGTGGACCTCCCCCAATGGGGCCTGCACGATCTTCGCCGCACGGCCCGCTCTCTCATGTCCCGCGCCGGGGTAAGGCCCGACATTGCCGAACGGGTTCTAGGCCACGCTATCCGGGGCGTCGAGGGCATATATGACCGCCACGACTACCAA
This sequence comes from uncultured Alphaproteobacteria bacterium, assembly GCA_963802845.1. Classification (GTDB taxonomy): domain Bacteria; phylum Pseudomonadota; class Alphaproteobacteria; order Rhizobiales; family Methyloligellaceae; genus Methyloceanibacter. Next base: position 15,627 of record CAWDKA010000019.1, on the reverse strand, counting down.
GAGCAGAAGGCCCATGCCCTCAAGTCTTTGGCGGGGTTAATAGAGAATATCCTGCGGCCGGAAGCGGCCAAAGTGACTAGGCTGAGGGGATAGCCTACCACATCATCTATATATCTATTGACAGCCACCCGCTAATTATGCATTAACTCTTAGCCAAGGGTGAGTATAGCCTACGGGCTATGTCTCTCTAAGGCCAGCGCAAGTCGCGCTGTAGTTCAACGGCCTTAGCGGAGACCACCTTTGTCCCACATGTTGCTGCGCTTCCGCGACCTCAAGGATCGCGGTATTGTCTCTAATCACGTCACCTTAAAACGCTGGATTGAGAAGGAAGGCTTCCCGCCCGGAATCCTGCTTGGCCCCAATACGCGGGTTTGGCCTAAGTCCCAGATCGAATCTTGGCTTGCCTCTCGCCCAACCAAGCGGGGCGATTAGATGTGGCGCGCCGAGATTTCGCGCTTGTCCTTGCGGCGAGACCTTCCGACCAAAACGGGAGGGGCAGAGGTTTTGCTCTGCAACTTGTGGGAGTGCCGACCGCATGTCCCGCAAGAGAAGCCGTAACACAACAGCAGAACCTATCCCGACACCGAGAAGCCGTAACAGGGGCCTCACGCCCCCTCTGACGGGCTCTGAGGGGCATCCTAGTGAACAAATAGGGAACGGTCCGACGATGGTTTGGCCGGAACTGGACCTATCCGTTGAGATACCTACGGGGGCTCTTCATGGCGATGACTACCAACTCGAATACTACGCGGACGGCTATCCGAAACTGCCTGCGTGTCTCGACCGCCGGCCCATTACCAAAGAAGAGGCTGCTTAATGAGTAGGCGCAAAGAGGAATTGATTTTCGATGAGACCGGCGCGGTCGATGTCGAGGCTATTCGCGAGGTGCGTGATTGGCGCGGCGAGCGGACCGCCTACACGGCCCCGGAAACGGACCAGAAGTGGCGAGCGCGAAACGTCATCTCGTTTCATTTCCGGCACTTCGCCTGGAAAGCGCCGTCGCTCTATCGTGACGTTCTGTTATGCGTCATCGACCACGCCAACCCGAAGAGCGGTCGATGCGATGTAGGCCAGCGCAGGATTGCGGTGGAATGCCATGTCAGGCGACAGGCCGTAAACGAGGCGCTGATTTGGTGGTCCGAAAACACCCATTTCCTGGAGATTGAAAACCGCCCAGGCGGCACGAACGCCTACCACGTACTATGGACAACCTCGAAGGGGATTGGCACGAAATCCAGGAGCGAATCCGTGCCGCTTTGCCGGCGTCACGTTGGCGTCACGATGACAACCAAGAAAACAGGGTGTCCGCTACGGGGGGGACAACGGGTGTCCCCTACGGGGAGGACAGGGGGGTGTCCCCTACGGGGAGGACACAAACCTTAAAGAATAACCGTAAAGGAGAACCTCATCCTGAAAGGGCGCATCCGCCTTCGGCGGCTGACGCTCTCGTGAATGAAGAACAGGAAAAAGGGTTTTCAGGAAGAGCGGATGTCACCGACCTCCCTGCAAACCTTTCTGAGGCTGCGGCCAGGGACAGAGTCCGCCGTCACATAAAGTCTGACCCGTTCTTGAAAGCCAATCTCCCTTCGGCGGAAGCGATTGAGGCGGCTGTGTCTGCCGAACGCCGGGAGGCTGGTTCCGGCTACCCGATAATCCAAGCCGCTGCAAAGCAAACCTGGAAAGCGAGGAGGTCCGCATGACAAAGAAAGAGTTGATGACTGTGGCTCAGGTTGAGCAGTTGGTTACCGAACTCAGGCCAGTGCGTTTCCGAAACTGTGTGCGGCGTGGGCGCGCCGGCATGGGACCGCTGGCAATGTAGTGCAATGGCCCCGGAGCGTTGTTGGGCGGGCACTGACCGAATTTCATCAGCAAGGGGCTATAGTCATTACCCCGCCAGAGAGCGCCGAGGGCGTGGCATGACGACGGCCAAGGACATCGGATGCGTATGGGATGACGGTTTGATCTTCACGCTTGAGCCTGTCGTGGCTGCGATCGAGGAGGCCCATAGGCAGGCGACATACGCCTACAAATTCACCCCGAACAGCTACACCCACTCAGCCATGATGGCAGCCATGACGGCGCTGACGGTCATCAAGGGACTGGCACAGGAGGCGGCCTAATGGACTTCGATGATGCCGCGCGGTCTCGGCTACCGCATCGCGACCAAATGGGTGAGCAACGACATCATCGCGCCATGCATCGAGTGGGACGACGCGCCTGTTGACTACACCGCCGACCAGGCGCTCGCCGCCAGTGCATCATCTGAGCGCGGCGGGTCTGCCGTGGACGATGCTGTCGCCCTTCTTAAAGACCTGCTTGCCGGCGGGTCTGTTGACGCAAAGGAGGCTGAGGAAGCTGCGCAAGCCCACAGCATCAGCGAACGCACCTTGAGGCGCGCAAAGAAGATCCTCGGCGTAGAGGCCGTGAAGGCTGGCTTCGAGGGCGGATGGAAGTGGACCCTGAAGACGTGATTGCCGCTGCGAAGGCGGCCAACATTCTACATTTGGCCACCTTCGTGGGACCACCCTGAAACCCTTGGCCCCCTTCCCCAAGAGAGACTTAGAATGATCTTAAGGAGACCGAAGGCGGCCAACTTAAAGGATCTGGCCACCTTCGATGGGATCTGGCCACCTTCGATGGGTCCACGCCCCTCCCGGTTCGCATTGCGCTTGGTAGCAGGTGCTTTGCAGGGGTATTGGCCATTAGAGAGCCTTGGCCTCGGAGATACGTCACAAGTGTCGTATTTGGCTTCGTTACAGGGGTAACCTACTGAGGTGGCCAGGGGAGTATGCTCGATAACTGATTGGTTTTCTTTGATATTGGAACCAACTTTGCCACCCTGCCAGCAGGCGTTTTGCAGGAGTTAAGCAGGGAACCAAGTAGCTAAACCACTGACGTAGCAAGATAAAGCCGTACCTAATCTGGGCCAGTAAGCTCTGTTTCAATGCTTGTTACAGTGGATTAGCAGGGGAGTCAGCCCGCTAACCTACTGAGATAGCAATATAAAGGCGTTTCTAATTTGGGCCGGTAAGTTGCGGTTATGGCACTAATGTCCGCAGCCTATTGATTTCATTGGGGGAATCAGACCGATTTTTGGCTATATCGGCCCCTGGACCAGTCAGCTGCAAACGCCAAGGTTAACGTCCGCCTGGCACCAGTAAAATGCTAAACTCCTTATCCGCCAATAGGTTGGAGGACTAGATTCAGCGCGATATACAGTCGCCTTACTAAGGCCCACCCGCCGGATGATCTCGGGCACGGTGGTGCCATCTGCCCGCAATGACCTGATCTCGGCGATCCTATCCGGCGTGAGGTCTGGCTTCCGGCCGAAGCGTGTTCCCCGCTCTTTGGCCTTGGCAATGCCGTCCATCTGGCGCTCACGGCGGATGTCGTTCTCGAACTCAGCGATCAGCGCCAGAATGCCCATCACCAGCTTGCTGGTGCGAGAGGTGGTGTCGATTGAGGGATCATCGACCACCTTGAACGCCACACCCTTCTCGGCGAGTTCGGAGATGATGCGGTAGAGGTCTGAGGTTGAGCGCGCCAGGCGGTCTATCTTGGTCACCAGCAAGGTGTCGCCTTCCCGTAGGTAATCGAGGCAGCGCTTAAGCTCTGGCCGTCCAGTCTCTACGCCAGAGCGCTTCTCCTTAAACACCTTGTCGCAGCCAGCAAGCTTCTCAAGCTGCACAGAGAGGTCCTGGCCGGTGCTGCTTACCCTGGCGTATCCCACTGTCGGCATGTCCGTTCCCTTTCCTCTTGGAGGTTTCGAGAAGGGTAATATGAGACATGAAAAGGAACGCGTTAATGCTTAGTATCGGAATGTATACATTTCGAGACTGTCCATCCGTTTACACCGGAAAAAGGAATCAGTGACTTGCTCGTTTTATGAGCCACCACCCAGATAGACCAGCCGCGCTGCGCAGACGCACGCTGAAGGGCGCCCAAATCGTCTTCAATAATCGACGCAGTGTCATTGATTGCACCATCCGCAACATATCAGCAACGGGTGCCCTTCTTGCATTGCCCAACACCACCGGTGTGCCAGACCAGTTTGCGCTGTATATGGAAAGCGGTAGTCGCCTTGCGCGAGTGGTCTGGAAGTCGGACAGGACCGTTGGCGTTGTATGGTCGACTGATGCCGGGCAAGCGTGTCCAATTCGATGACGAGAATGGCAGGCGATTGTCGCCGTCGCCCGACGCAGGGGCGTAAGCTTCCAAGACCCCGTCGACGAGGCTTCGCCGACCTACTCAAGAAGCACATGCAGCCTGTTGATGGCGTCACTCAAAGAGAGTGTTGGCACGCGGACCAAGAAACCTAGCCCCGGGGGTAAAAGGGACGTTGACGCACCGCTGCTTCACATTGCTTAAAGGATGCTTAGGGCGTGTACTCATAAATCGCGATTGGTGAGCAGCGGTTACAACGTCCGCTTTACCCCCAATAGCGGACATACTCGGCGTCAACATCGATGTCCGCTTTGTGCCAGAAGCAGACATCCCACTCGGGTTGTCCGCATCGTTAAGAAGCAAATTTTTGTAGGGCAGATACTATCTCTTGATCTCGATATGGCTTCGAGAAAAATAGACCCCTCTCTGGAATGTCGCTCTTCGGCACATCGAAGTGACCCGAGGTAAGAATGAGTTCGATTGGCGGCCAGCGATCTCGAATTGCACGAGCCAACTTCAAGCCATCCATTGAACCTGGCATGTCTATGTCGGTAAAGACGATGCGGATGTCTTTTCGGGCTTCCAAAATGGCGATAGCTACATCGGCGTTGGATGCTTCTATCGCTCTGTATCCCGCCGCCTCCACCAAATCGACCGCATGAAACCTACAGAAAAACTCGTCCTCAACGACTAGAACGCACGGTCGTGACGATGGATTGGATTGCGAGATCAAAATCGGCTCAAGGAGTCACGGATGATGGAAAAAGCGGGGAGGTCTCATCCACCCTGACAAGACCAACGTCGTTGGAAATGGTACGTTCCGGACAACCGTAAAATAGTAATAGGAGGATTTCCCCCGCGGGCGTAGTTTCCAGCATCGAGAATCCCGTGAAACGGAAGAAAAAGGTTGCGTGCGCTCTTGCAGAACGAGCCGATGCCTTCGCTCTCTTCACATTCGAACATGACATTCTGATCGCGCCGGGCGCATCGGTTCGGAGTGTGGTTTCCTAGAATGTCATGAGGATCCTTGGAAAAAAGTAAATCGACGTGGGTACCCGGTCTCTCCCTCACCGGTCGAAGCGCCATGAGCCAACTCGGCAACTCAACTGACCATGCGGAACCGGTTATTGAACCGAGCAACGGCGGAGCTGCGACTGTCGATCTTACGACCCGCTCATTGCAACTGCGCATTCGCCAGCAGGAGATCCTCGCGGAATTGGGGGTCCTCGCACTCCAAGGCGCGCCGTTTGTCGATCTGCTGAATGACACCGCGCGTCTTACCGCCGAGGGAATGGAGGCGGAGTTTTGCAAGGTCTTGGAGTACATCCGGGCGGACAATCGACTCCTGGTCCGCGCAGGCGTCGGCTGGAATGAAGGTATCGTCGGCGTGGCGACGATTGGCGCCGATCTCGAATCGCCATCGGGGTTCGCCTTGCATACCGGTAAGCCGGTTATCTCTAATCACCTTGAGAATGAAGAACGGTTTAGGACACCGGAACTTCTTCTCGAACATGGCATTCGACGCGCGATGAATGTGATCCTTCAGGGAGACGGCTCGCCCTACGGAGTGTTGGAGGTTGACAGCCGATCCGAGGGTGAGTTTGGCGAACACGACATTGCGTTCCTACAGGGTGCGGCAAACATTCTTGGAATGGCCATCGAGCGGCAGCAATACGAGCGCCATCTCAAGGCCGCACTGGACCGTCATCAGGTTCTGCTCAAAGAAATCAACCACCGGGTCAAGAACAGTCTGCAAATCGTCTCTAGCATGTTGCATTTGCAGGCGAGCACCGCCGATGACGAGGGTCTAACTGCGCAACTGACCGACGCGTCCAGTCGTGTCTCGGCCATTGGGCGCGCATACGAGCGGTTGGCGTATGATGCCGACGTTGAGAACATCGATCTTGGCGCGTACTTGCAAGCCGTGTGCGCTGACGCGATAACCGCGAACTCCAACTGCAAACTTCATTTCGAGGGGGCAGATGGCATTTGGCTTTACGCCGACCGAGCCATTCCTCTGGCTTTGATGGTCAATGAACTCGTCACCAATGCCGTCAAGTATGCCTTTTCAAACGACCACGAGGGGCACATTTTTGTTCGCTTCGTCCGGCAGGACGTGAACACTGCGCTCGTATCTGTGCGGGATGACGGCATCGGGTTACCTCCCAACTTTGACCTCCGTATGAGTAAGGGATTGGGAATGCGGATTGTCACCGCACTTGCAAAGCAATTGGGCGCGGATATCAGCCGCACCCCCCAAGTCGAGGGAAATGAGTTCGTCGTTTTGGTTCCCTGCGAACAAATTTCGGAAAGGTGAGTTTCGACCACCATATGTCCGCTTTGGGTCATTAGCGGACATCGGGCAGCCGATACGGGATGTCCGTTCTGCGCTCATAAGCGGACATAGACAGGCCGAAACCGTGAGGGGTGGGGGGTAGCGGAAAGGGACGTTGACGCACCGCTGCTTCACATTGCTTTCAGGGTAGGGTGAAGTAACGGGTCAAGCGTGGGGGGAACAGCAATGTCGATTTGGGACAAGTTGGCCGATGCGACGGCGGAGTTGATGAGGGGTAGCCCAATTGCGGCGGTGCTCGGCGGCGTGTACGGGCACTCGGGCAAGGAGCAGGTAGCGTTCACCGTCGGTGTGATCGCGCTCGGCGCCAAGATGGCCAAGGCCGACGGCCTCGTCACCAAGGATGAGGTCAACGCCTTCAAGGAAGTGTTCAAGGTGCCCGACGGCGAGATGAAGAGCGTCGCTCGCGTCTTCGATCTAGCCAAGCAGGACGTGGCCGGCTACGAGGCTTACGCCGAGCAGCTCGCCACCATGTTCAAAGGCAATCGCAAGGTGCTCGAGGACGTGCTCGAAGGTCTGTTCCACATCGCCAAGGCCGACGAGGCGTTGCATCCGCGCGAGGAGCAGTTCCTTGCGGGCGTGTCCAAGCGCTTCGGCATGACCGAGACCGAATTCACTTACATTAAGGCGCGCCACGTGGTTGTGACCAAACGCAACCCTTACGATGTGCTGGGCGTCAATGCCTCGATCACCAAGGACGAGCTCAAGAAACACTATCGCAGGTTGGTGGTGGAGAACCATCCCGACAAGCTGATCGCTCGCGGCGTGCCGAAAGAGTTCGTTGCGATCGCCACCAAAAAGCTCGCTGCTATCAACGAGGCCTATGCCCAGATTGCCAGCGAGGACGTGAACTTAGCAGAAGAATTTAATGCTGCCTGGCGGCGGCGCACCGGGTGCTGACAGCTCAAGCAGTTGATAGATCACCTGCTGGCGACCCGTTGCTGTAGGACTGCCTGTAGGAGCGGCTCTAATTTTCCGACATGTCGTGACCCATGGCAGCGGCTCTTCGCCGCTAACGGCGCATCTGTGCGAGAGGTTAGGGAGGCAACCAAAATGAAATCGGCTTTAGCGGTCGATCATGAACTGTCCCAACCAAGACACCCCCAGGCCACCCCCGGGGTAGCGAAAAGGGACGTTGACGCACCGCTGCTTCCCGTGGGGACGACACTTCAACAAACTTCACTGAGAACACAAAGGAACAGCCAAAAATGCCAGGTAAAGGACGACCATTTTTGAAAGGCGTCAGCGGTAATCCAGGAGGAAGGCCGAAAGTCTTGGGCGACGTTCAAGAACTTGCTCGCCAGAAATCTCCAGAAGCTATCAACACCCTCGTAGGGATCATGAACAATGAGAAGGCTCCGCCTGCAGCACGAGTCGCCGCAGCAAATGCCCTTTTAGATCGCGGATACGGCAAGCCAACACAGCCGATCGCGCAAACCTTGGCCAAGATCGATCCAAGCACGATGAGCGACGAGGAGCTGGCTGCAATTGTGAGGAGTGGAATCCAAGCTGATGACCGACCCCACTAATTCGGTTGCGGCAGCAGAAGAACTCCTAAAACGTCGATCGACACGCAGAAGCTTGGCAGAATGGGCTAAACATAAGGGCTTCGAGCCCGCCAAGCACCATCAGCTGATCATTAGCGAGATTGAGGCGTTTCTAGAAGGCGATGACGACGTGTTGTTGCTGTTTGCGCCGCCTGGCTCGGCCAAAAGCACGTACGTGTCGATTCTGCTGCCGTCTTGGTATCTCGCAAACAACCCAACCCAGAGCATTCTAGCGGCAACCCACTCGGTGGAGTTTGCCGAACGCTGGGGCAGGCGGGTTCGCAACGACATTGCTGCCGATGGGAATGTGCTCGGTATCTCCTTATCGGAGGACAGCAAAGCTGCGGCACGCTGGTCGCTGGAAAGTGGAGGAGAGTATTACGGCGTAGGCGCGGGCACCGGTATATCCGGCTTCCGTGCCAACCTAGGAGTGGGTGACGATCTATTTTGCTCGCGGGAGGATGCTTACAGCGAAACGGTGAGACAGAAGCGCTGGGATTGGTATCAGGACGACTTTAGTGCGCGTCTTAAGCCTGAAGCAAAGCGCATCCTGATGAACACCCGCTGGCATGAAGAGGATGTTGCCGGAAGAGTGCTTGAGCAGATCGAGCGCAAGGAGATTAAAGGTCGAGTCATCTCCATCCCGGCGATCGCAGAGGCCGACGATCCTCTAGGCCGCGCGCCTGGCGAATATCTTTGGGACGAACCTAAAGGTTACAATTACGCTGCTTTCTTGCGCTCTCGGCAGCGTGAGACGAGCCCAATGATGTGGGCTGCACTCTATCAGCAACGACCCGCCCCTGAGGACGGCGACTACTTCAATGCCGATTGGATCAAGCCTTATGAGGTTTTGCCATCACGAGAGACGCTGAGAGTCTATGGCGGATCTGACTATGCCGTTACGGCCGATGGTGGCGATTACACCGTGCACATAGTTGTTGGCCTCGACCCTGAAGGTCGCATGTATCTAATGGACCTGTGGCGCAAGCAGTCGGCTTCAGACGAATGGATCGAGGCCTTCTGCGATTTGGTCACTCTGTGGAAGCCGGTGGGCTGGGCAGAAGAGAAGGGGCAGATCAGTGCCGGAATAGGTCCTGCACTCGATAAACGGCAGCGAGAGCTCAAGGCGTACGTATATCGACAACAGTTTCCAACCCGTGGTGATAAGGCGGTTCGGGCCCAATCCATTCGCGGTAGGATGGCTCTTCAAGGTCTTTACGTTCCCGATAAAGCAAGCTGGTATTCCGCGTTTCGATCAGAGCTACTGAGCTTTCCTGCCGGCAAGTATGATGATCAAGTCGACGCACTCGGACTCGTAGGTCAGTTGTTGGATCAGATGGTCCCCGGGCAGAAGCCGAAAGAGCCACCGAAACCGAAGCCGGATTCAGGCTATCGGCCGATGGGCTTAGACGAGCGCCCCCTCGATTGGTTGGTTTTCTGAGGCGAAGGCTTGTTCTAGTAGTCTCAGGTTGGGACAACCTGAAACCATTACTGGACGCGTTCCAATAGTCAGTATCAGATAGGCTTCTCTAGTTGAGGAGAGACGGATGATGACGACGGTGGCGTACGCTCGGGTCAGCAGCCTGGGGCAGGATTTGGCGATCCAACTTGAGAAGCTCAAAGGCTGCGACAAGGTTTTCAAGGAGAAGCGGTCGGGGATCGATACCGGCAGGCCGGAGCTGAAGGCTTGCTTGGATTATCTGCGGGAGGGCGACACCTTGCTTGTGACCAAGCTCGACCGTTTGGCGCGTTCGACGCCCGATCTCTACCGATCCCCCCCCCCCCCCCCCCCCCATCGCCGAGTTCGAGAACGACATTCGGCGCGAGCGCCAGCAGGACGGCATCAACAAGGCCAAAGCGGAAGGTGTGCGATTTGGCCCCAAGCCGCTTCTCACCGCTGAAGTGGTGAAAAAGATCAAAGAACTACGGAAAGATGGGCAACTCAAGAGAAGCGGGGACAAAACCCCGAACACTATCCCGGTAGCCAGAAGCGGGGACACGCCCCTCAACGACTTTCCTACGGGCTCAGGGAACGGTCCTACGATGGTTTGGCCTGAGAGAGATATCATCACTACACTCGGAACGCTTCAAGGCGATGACTGCCCGCTCGAATACTACGAGGACGGCTATCCGAAGCTGCCGGCATGTCTCGATCGGAGGCAAAAGCCCGAACCACTAGCGAAGGCAGCATAAGCAAAGTGAAGGGGGCTGTCAGCGTGTACCTGTCAGTTCTCCGAGGTGCGGGTCGGGAGTCTTGCAGTGATGCAATTGCATTCGGCAAGCCGGAAAGCACCGCCGTTTAATTTTAATCACCTTCGAAGCGCAGCGTGCGACGCAGTGTTTGTATTGGTATTGGCAAAAGCTCGCCTGCGCAGGGCCCGCGCTAAACGCGACTAGGGCCATGGTTAGAGATGCTGCCAACATGCCTATCAGGATTCGCATTTGCGCCCACGGCCGGAATGAATGTCCAGTAAGGAACGTCCGTTGGAAGTTGGTGTTCCCCGCCCAGCGGCCCGGCACCGCATCTTCTAAAGGGGAAAGAAGGTGGAGGACACCGGACCTAACCAGACGCAGGATGCGGCCTGACGACCAGCTAACCACATAATGAGAGCGGTGTCGGATGTCAGCTGTTGGCCGCTTGGTGTGTGGCCTAGGGTGGGCAACGGAGGTCGCCGTTGCCCACGTCACCACACGGAGATTACATCGCGCGGCGCAGCCGGATAGTCGCCGGCGCGAAGTCGCCGCCCGGCAGTTGCTGGATGAGGCCTGCCTTCACCACGTTGAACAACGCGTTATGCACGTCGAGGCCAGCGTCGGCGAAATAGCCCTCCTGCAACGCAAGCCGCCGTAGATCGTCAAGCGACATGGCGCCGACCTCGTTCAGCTTGCGGACCAAGAAGTCGGCAAGAGGGCGCTCGGGTTGCTTTTTCGGCTGAGCCTGCGGCCGGCGCGAACTATGCTGCACCGGCTGATGCGCCGAATGCTGCACCGGCTGATGCGCCGAATGCTGCACCGGCTGATGCACTGGATGCTGCGGCGATTGATGTGCCGAATGCCGCGGCGGTTGATGGGCAGATTGTAGCGCCGGTTGATGCACCGCAGGGTGCACGGGCTCGCGGGTTTGCGCCGGGGGCGCGCTGCGGAGCCGGCGAACCTCAATCTCCATCAGCCTCGTCACCGCCTCGAGCTCGGCATTGAGGTCCTCGAGTCTGGAATCACGCTCGCGCTTGAGCTGCTCGATGTGCTTTTCAAATTCAGCCTCGTGGGCGTTGATCTGCTCTTCAAACAGACTGGCCCGTTCTTGCAATTCCCCGCGAATATCACGCATTGATTATTCCCCCAGCATTAGCTCCGTGCTACGGCCCCAGCCGCCACGTTCCGGTGGCGGCACTCCCTTCCTCCGACCTGTGGTTCAGACTGCGTTTCAGTTCGGAGAAGTCGCGAAACCGCTGCCTTACGCCAGCTCTCTCAACCTCGATTGAGCCGTCGTCAAAAGCAGAGAAGGAACCCCAGTCAAACCTGCCTTGTTTGGTGACGCGATTTATTGGTTCGTGCGCTGACTGGGAGGTTTCAAGGTGCGCATTTGCAGCAGCAGCTTTGTCTTGGTCCTGTGGCGTGCTGGAGTGCCTAAAATGGATGCGGCGAACGAGAGACTTGCAGAAACTCCGTATTGAGTTCCCGACTAATCTTCCTTCGGCGCCATTCAATTTCAATTCAGTGCCGTACATGGATGCCCCCCGCTATGATCCTCAGCACGAAACGCATGCTTAAAGTGCGCTAGTGGGTTCTGCTGATTCCAAGACCAGTTTCGAATTATCCCCGATATCCACAGCGCATGTTTGCGAGATGCCGAGGCTGCAGTGCGGCCCGGTGTTAAAATTGGGGTGTTACTTGATACGCCGACAGCATTCGTTTTGGCGAGGGGCGCCCGTCTTGGGCGTAACATTCAATTGGTACATGTCCGGTTTGGGTCATTAGCGGACATGCCGACAAGTCCGCTCCATGTCCGCTTTACCCCAATAACGGACGTTGGGAGAGCGCTCATCAAAAGCGCGGTGCATAACAGCCCACTGCCATTTCGGCGACATTTGACAACCGGTATTCTCTTGTCGCCTTTGGCAAGCGTTTGCCGTGAATTTAGGCGGACGATGGGGGACAAATGTCGGTCGATGGTGGCGTGTAGCGTGTCCATGATCGCTACTCCCGAGACAGGACGTAGCGAATGCTTCGACCTAGGCTGTAGAGCAAAAGCACGAGGATGCCCATAAATGCAAGTTGCCCAAGGGGGTTCTGCATGAATAGTCTGGTGGCGTGTTCAACCCCACGGCTCTGCGCTTCTGAAAACCCGCCATAGAGCATCCAAAGCCAGAGGAGTATCCAAAGCCCGGCGAGCGCAAGGAACGTGTAGTAAAACGCATAGCCCACACGATCTTTCGCATTTCTCTCCCTCACTTCCCAGGTTTGCCGCCCAAGCTTGCGTCTTAACTTCAGGTTCTCCTGAAGCACCTGTTCAAGATCGTCTCGTTCTGACGACATATCCGCAGCACCGATGAGATTTTGCGGCCCCGGCTTTCTGTTGGGGTGCAGGGAGGGCCGCCGGGGCCTAACCAGCCCCAACGCGATACCCCAACTAGGGCCGGCTAAGGCAGAGAATAGCACAAGAAAGCAGGCGCTCACCGGAGCGAACGCCTGCTCAATGCCTCGTCAAGCTCTCCGCCTCGCCGCGATCCTTCCAGCCTTGTTGATGGGCCGCTTGTAGGGCTTGCACGAGCGCGCCGTAAAAACTCGGCATGTCCACTACTCGGCTGTCCGGGCCGATATAGCTCTGGATCAGCCCGTTAGCGATTTGCTTCGCGTCCTCAATGGTCATCGCGGCAACTCCCTATGGTGAGTTCCCCTCGCCGTGGCCGCGACCAGCATATTAAAAGAGCGCCCGTCTAAGCGAGCGCCTTCTGACCCAAAGTTTATGCTGCCCGGAGGTTCAGAGCCTCGGGCACTGCATAGAACGGTTCGTCGACGGTAATTTCAGATAGCGCGTTGAGAAGCGCTTGGTCGGACTCAAGCTCGGCAGCTAGTTTTGTCCACGTCTGTGCGAAGGACGCGAGACGCCGGCGCCCCGCGGGGTCTTGGGCCCGCTCGGATAGCTTCAAGTAGCGCGCCGCGTATAAGCGACACTTTGCTGGATCACCTGGCATGTGACCTCCGGCGTCACACACCCCCGCGAGGAATTGATTCCAAACCTGCGTGACACCGTCAAGACAGTCGCCGTGCGGTGCAACAAAGCGGCCTACGTTTTTTGCATCGCACTATCGGGGCCTTGACTCCCGCGATGGCGCTGCTGAAATCGGGGCGGTTGTATGGAGGAGTGATGGGTCCCTACAAGCGCGTCTTTGATCCCCTCGATCTGGAAATTATCGACCTGGTTTATGAGGCGGCGCTGGTGCAGATCGCTGCGCGTGATCCGCTTTCCGATCCTAACAAAGAGCTGGAACGTCAAGAGGCGCTCAAGAAGCTGGTGTTCGCGGTCGCGCAGCCTGGTGCAGTTGAGTTCGACAATTTGCTGGACAAGGTTCTTCAGTACGCGTCTGAACTCTTTGTTTCTCCGGCAACGCCGCGTCCAACCTCCGACGGCGAGAGCGTGGAACGACCGGTTTAAAAGAGCGCCCGCCGAAGCGAGCGTCCTCGTAACTACCACCAGCGCCCACGGCCGTAGAATCCGCCGCCGAATACCAATAGAACTAGCAAGATGATGATTATCAGGGTGGTATTATCCATCGCGTCCTTCCCCAGCTAGGTTGGACTCAGTTTACGAGACCCAGCCTAGCACATCACACCGCTACCGAAGAGTGTGAGGAAACGGGGCGGAACCCCGACAGGTGGCGAACGTTGTCTTGGCTTCTATAGGCGGGGGTTAGGAGGCTTTGTATGTCCCCCTTCCGACAGCATTACCACAGCGTTGATCCCGAGACGTTGGCGCTACTTGAGAAACTCTCAACGAGACGTGGAAAGCAGTTCGATCCAACGGCACGTTCGACGCGGTCAGCACCCAAACGGCGATTGCCGACCTCACCATACAGTTCGCCCAAGCGGGCCAGCGTGATCCACAGAAACTTAAAATGCTCGTTTTGGCGGCTTTGCCTTCATACGCCTAGGGCCAAGGGGCCGGCTAAGAACATTTCCTTTGGGAAGGAGTTACCAAGTGAGTGTGCGGTCCACAGGATGCGTGCGCTATTGTAGCGGCTCTTTCAAAAGGACCTAGCGATGAAACAGTCATCCGCCATTTTTGTGAGCGCCATTGCTCTTGGTTTGGCGATGTTTGTGCCTCTCAAAGCATCCGCCCAGGGCGTTGGCATTTACATCGGTCCGGGTTACCCAGGCTATCCCGCCTACGATCCTGGCTACCCAGCTTACGATCCTGGTTATCCAGTCTACGATCCTGGTTACCCGGTCTACGCCCCGCCTCCAGCCTACGGTTACGCCTATCCAAGCTACGGCTATGGCCGTCCTTATTACGGCACCTATTGGGGCCAGGGTCGACGCGTTGCGCGTCGAGTTTATCGGCGGCACGACCGCTGGGACTGGTAACAGCAACGAGAAATTCTTGGCGTTGTTACTCGGCGAAAACTACTGCGCAAGTCCTTTCACGGTGGCGTGGCGGAGCGTCTTGCTTCCGGCCAGATGCTTCACTCGCACCATCAGCTTAGGTTCGCACCACTTAACATCGGTCAGCCGTGACGACTTAAATGCGGCCCACGCCAATAGCAGACGTCACTTTTGTTTTGATCAGTGGTAACGAAAGCCACGCGCCGCTCACGATATCTTGCGACGGGCCGTAAAACGGTAGGTGAGGTTATGGGCTGAGCCTTCGGGCGTTGGCGGCGATCTAATGCCGAGACCTCGCCAAGAAAGCCCGCAAAGAGGAACCTAAGTCGCTCGCCGAGCGTGACCCGCCTTCTTGTTGCTGCAGGGTTTTTTAGCTGCTCGGCGCTAACTTAAGCGGTGGCGCCGGCTCCGAGACTACCGCGGCCTGGTGGTGCCACCAGCAGCCTCCAAGCCCAACGGTTGTTGCGATGGTGATGGCAAGAGCTATAAATGTGCGCATTGTCAGCCCTCTCAATTGCTTGCACGAAAACGCGAGCCGATTGCCACAGTGTGTCTCGACAAACAAATCGGAACTGTTGCACGATAACCACAGGATACGATGGGAACTTGATCGGTTAAGGACCAGCACCGCTTATTCTCGGCTTATAAGCGCTCGGTTTCCTGGCGGCGGATGACCACTTCATCCTGCTGAAAATCGTGTTCAAGGCGCGCTCGCAGGAGGGTCCACCACTCGCGTTCGACGCTATCAGCCATGACCTCGATTACAACGATATCGTCATGCGTCGTCGCACGTCCGTCTCTCCACCGACCTTCTGCGGGCGTTCGCGTAAAGCTCGTAACGCCCCCGAACTTTTCGGTCAGCTCTTGTGCTAGGTTGTCGAACAGTTCCGGAGGAAACCTTTGTCCTTTGTAGTCACGGAGGGGTAGTAGGATTTGGATAAGCTCCATCGGGTCTCATAC
>CAWDKA010000018.1:0-34463 GCA_963802845.1 uncultured Alphaproteobacteria bacterium | reverse complement strand
GAGCGCGTTGCCGACGACCGAGACCGAGGAGAAGCTCATGGCCGCCGCGGCGATGATCGGCGAGGGCAAGATGCCGAAGGCGGGATAGAGCACGCCTGCGGCGACTGGAACGCCGAGCGCATTGTAGACGAAGGCGAAGAACAAGTTCTCCTTGATGTTGCGCATCGTGGCGCGGGCGAGGTTGACGGCGCGCACCACGCCGCGGAGATCGCCCTTGAGCAGAGTGAGGCCTGCGCTCTCCATGGCGACGTCGGCGCCGGTGCCCATGGCGATTCCGACATCGGCCTGCGCTAGCGCCGGCGCGTCGTTGATGCCGTCGCCGGCCATGGCCACGACCGCGCCCTTCTCTTGCAAGCTCTTGATGAAGGTGAGCTTGTCCTCGGGCCTGAGGCTTGCGCGCACTTCGTCGATGCCAAGCCGCGCGGCGACGGCCTTGGCCGTCGTCTCGTTGTCGCCGGTCGCCATCACAATTTTCAGTCCGAGGCGGTGAAGCTTGGCGATGGCCTCGGCGGCCGTCGGCTTGATCGGGTCGGCGACGGTAACGAGACCGGCAAGCTTGCCGTCAACGCCGAGGAACATCACTGTCTCACCCTCTTTCCGCCGCGCCTCGGCCGAAGAAGCAAGCGGCGAGGGAACGATCTTCGCGCCTTCCATCAGGCGCTGATTGCCGAGGAGAGCGTTGCGCGCGCCAATGCGTCCCGTCACGCCCTGGCCGGTCACGGCGCCGAAATCCGCAACCTTGTCGGGTACGAGTTCACGCGCTTCGGCCCCGCGCAAGATCGCGGCGGCGAGCGGATGCTCGCTGCCCGCTTCGAGCGAGGCCGCGAGCAGCAAGACCTCGTCGGAGGTAAAGCCCGGCATGGTCTCGACGCCGGTCAGCGCCGGCTTGCCCTCGGTCAGGGTTCCCGTCTTGTCGACGACGAGCGTGTCCACCTTGGCGAGACGCTCGAGCGCGGCTGCGTTCCGCACCAGCACGCCGGCCTCCGCGCCGCGTCCGGTCGCCACCATGATGGAGATGGGCGTGGCGAGGCCGAGCGCGCAAGGACAGGCGACGATGAGCACGGTCACGGCGGCAACGAGCGCGTAAGCCAATTGCGGCGCCGGGCCGACCATGTACCAGGCGATGAACGCGATCACCGCCACGGCGATCACGGCCGGCACGAAATAGCCCGAGACGGTGTCGGCGAGAGCTTGGATCGGTGCGCGCGACCGTTGCGCCGATGCGATCATCTCGACCACTTGCGCGAGCGTGGTCGCAGCACCGGTGCGATCGACGCGCATGTCGAAACTGCCGGAGCCGTTCAGCGTGCCGCCGGTGACGCGGTCGCCGGCGTCCTTCTCGACCGGGATCGGCTCGCCGGTCAGCATCGATTTATCGACCGCGCTCCTGCCCTCGATCACCGTGCCGTCGATCGGGATCTTGTCGCCGGGTCTCACTCGCAAGATGTCGCCGACATTGACTGCGGCGAGCGCCACGGTCTCGGTCTTGCCGCCGCCGAGCACGCGCAAAGCGGTCTTGGGCGCAAGGTCGAGCAGCGCGCGAATGGCGCCGCCCGTCTTCTCGCGCGCCCGAAGCTCGAGCACCTGGCCGACAAGGACGAGGGCGACGATCACCGCGGCCGCCTCGAAATAGGTCGGGATGAGGCCATGTGCGTCGCGCATCGAGGCCGGGAACAGGCCGGGCGCCACCGTGGCGACGACGCTGTAGAGGAACGCGGCGCCAGTGCCGAGCGCGATCAGCGTGAACATGTTGAGCCAGCCCGAGCGGATCGAGGCGATCCCGCGCTCGAAGAACGGCCAGCCGGACCACAGCACGGCGGGAAAGGCGAGGGCGAGCTTCAGCCAGCTTTGCGCCTGCGGCGTAAGGAAGGGGAGGAGATCGACGCCGAAGACGTGAGCGCCCATGTCCATGGCGAGGAGGGCGAGCGCGAGCGGCGCCGCCAGCCAAAGCCTCCGGGTGAAATCGATAAGCTCGGGATTGTCGGTGTCCTCGGGCGCCGCCCCCATGGGCTCGAGCGTCATGCCGCAAATGGGGCAGTGGCCCGGCCCTTCCTGCACGATTTGCGGATGCATGGGGCAGGTATAGAGCATGCCGGCCGCGAGCGCCGCTGGCTCACCCGTTTTGTCGGGATAGCGGGCGGGGTCGGCCGCGAACTTCTTGCGGCAGCCCTCGGAGCAGAAAAAGTAGGCGTGACCGCGAAACTGCTCGCTTGGCTTGCCCGCGTGCGGGTCCACCATCATGCCGCAGACCGGATCGGTCGCCACGTGCGCGTCTTTGGAAGCTCGTTCGTTCATGGTTTGGGATGATCGCCGAACGGGCTTGCAGAGTTGCAAGCGGGGATGGCTATCATGGGAACACCTAACAATATGGGGTGGGAGGCAAGGGGATGCGACAGGGGTCGGGCTTTAGCATTGTCCTTGGGCTCCTGCTCGGGGCGGCGGCGGGCGCTGGTGTGGCCTATTATGTAACCCATTATGTCTCGACCGGCCGGTCGATTGGTACGCCGCCGATATCGCCAAGCTTGGACCGGGGCCTCAGAACGATCTCATCCGCTACGGCAAGATCTGATCGTCAATACCCCCCGCCATATCGGCAAGAACGCCACCGACCCCGCCCTGCGCTATGCCGGCAATAATCTCGCCTGCCAGAATTGTCATCTCAATGCCGGATTGCAGCCCTTCGCCGCGCCCTTCGTCTCCACCTTCGCGACGTATCCCTTCATGGTGGACGACCAGGTCCTGACGCTGACCGATCGCATCAACGGGTGCATGCGGCGGAGCCTCAACGGCAGAGACTTGCCGAGCGAGGGCCGCGAGATGGAGGCGATCATCGCCTACCTCAAATTCGTGGGCCACGGCAGCCCGGAAGGCGTGCGCGTTGCCGGCATGGGTTTGCGGCCGATCGCGAATCCAGCCTCGCCGCCGGATGCGCGGCGCGGAGAGGAGGTCTACGCCAAGCTCTGCGCGACCTGCCACAAGGAGGACGGGCAAGGCCAACCGAAGCCGAGCCCCGGTGTCGGCTATTCGATTCCGCCGCTGTGGGGCGAGGCGAGTTTCAACGCGGGCGCGGGCATGGCCAAGACGGCTTACGCCGCGTCTTACATCCACGACAACATGCCGATGGGGGTCAATTACCTGGCGCCACTACTCACGGTTCAGCAAGCCTGGGACGTCTCGGCCTTCATCATCTCCAAGCCGCATCCGCCGGCGACGGCGGAAACGATCTCCACGCTGGAATAGGCTCAGGCGCGGGCGAAGCGGACGATCAGTTCCGTTAGTTCACGCGGGCGGTCGAGGGGCAGGAAGTGCCCGCCCTGTTCGACCGTGACCATCTCCACGCCCGGGATCAGCGCGCGGTCGTGCTCGCGCTCGTCCTCGTTTGCCCAGTCGCGCGCCCCCCACACGAGCAGAACCGGAATCTCGATGCGGCGGTAATCCTTGGCGGCAGCCTCCCAACTCGCCCCGTTTCGCAACAATGTGAGGAAGGCCTGGTAATGCCCGGGGCGATTTCCCACCAAATACATCTCCTTCGCGAGCGCCGGCGGTATGGCGTCCGGATCGGCAACGCCGCCACGAAACGCCGTCCCGACGACCGTGGAATTCCTGAGCCGCGTGAAGGTCTCGCCGATGAAAGGAAGGAGTGAGGCGTAGGTCACGAGTGAGGCGACAGGTCCGCCACGCGCTAGCCCGCGGCCCTTGGCGTAGTCGTAAGGGTTGATGGCGATCACCCGCGCGACACGGGCGTTATGCCGCGCGGCGAGAAGGAGCGCGATCGAGCCGCCGATCGAGACGCCCGCGAGCGTCACGTCGCGGAGGTTGAGCTTGTCGAGAAAGCCTTCGACCGCCGCAGTGAAGAAGGCGGCGTCGTAATTTCCCTCGGGAATGTCCGAATAGCCGTGGCCGGGATAGTCGAAGGCGTAGACCGTGAAATGCTTGGAAAGCTCCGGTACGATCTTCTGGAACAGATCGAGCTGCGTCCGAAGCGTGTGGAGGAGGACAAGCACCGGGCCTTTGCCGGTTTTTATGTAGCGGAGCTTGTTGCCGCCGACCTCGACGGTCTCGATGGGGATCGCGGGCGCCCAGGAGAGCTTCGCCGGCGGTTGCGGCTTCGGCCTCAGCGCTTCGACGAGAAAGGAGACCAGCCAGACGCCGATTCCAACCGCTAGGAAGACGATCAATGCGCAAAGAAGCGAATGCATGGCGGCATCCTCCTGGACGGGACGTGGCGCTTCCTCGAGTTTCGCCCCGCGGAGCGTTTCCCGCGAGACAATTCTTGCTATAATTCAGCAAGTCACTATTATATAGCAAGTGACTTTATTCCTTCAAGGGGTGCGAGGCTCCCATGGCAGGCGGATATGGCCAGGAAGATTGTCCGGTGGCGCACGCGCTCGACGTGATCGGCGAGAAATGGTCGCTGCTCGTGCTGCGCGATCTCTTTCGCAAAGGTCCGCTGCGCTTCCAGGAACTGGAGAAGGGGCTTGGCGGCGTGGCGCCAAACACGCTGTCGGCGCGGCTCAAGAGCTTGGAGCGCGCCGGTGTGATCGGCACGAGGCTTTATGAAAGCCATCCGCCGCGCTACGAGTATTTCCTGACCGACAAGGGCAAGGCGCTCGGACCGGTCTTGAAGGCGCTCTACGCCTGGGGCGAGCGCTACGGTTGAGCGCCGCCCGGGCCGGTTCGCAACTTGATTCCCTTCGCGAGCGTAAGTCCTTGAAATCTGACTCCCATCGCATCGTCATCGCGCCGGTTACGGCGCTCGGACACTGAAGCGGAAAGGCGTAGAGCGATGCCGGAGTCCTTCGATCGCCATGCGCGCATCGTCATTATCGGCGGCGGGGCGATCGGCTGCGCGGTCGCCTATGCGCTGACGCGGCGCGGCGAACGCGACGTCTTGCTGCTCGAGAAATCGCAAATCACCAACGGATGCACCTGGCATGCGGCGGGCCTGGTCGGCCAGCTCCGCGGTCGCAAGAACCTGACGCGGCTGATGCAGAACTCGGTCGCCGTGTTCGACCAGCTCGAGGCCGAGTCAGGCCAGGCGATCGATTGGAGGAAGGTGGGGTCATTGCGGCTTGCCTCTTCGGCGGACCGGTGGAGCGAAATCCGGCGCTCGATGACCTTGGCCAAGAGCTTCGGCTTCGAGTGTCACTCTCTTTCGGCAAAAGAAGCCGTCGATCTCTTCCCCTATATCGACCCGGAGGGCGTGGTCGGGGCGGCGTTCATCCCCTCCGACGGCTACGTCGATCCTTATGCGCTGACGCAGGCCTTCGCCTCCGCCGCGCGCAAGAACGGCGCGAAGCTGCAAGAAGGAACGACCGTCACCGGCATCCTCAAAGATGGCCGGAAGGTCGTGGGCGTCATGACCGATCACGGCAAGGTCAGTTGCGACTACCTCGTCAACTGCGCCGGACTGTGGGCGAAACGCATCGCCGAGATGGCGGGTGTGGCGCTTGCGGCGGGCGTCGTCGAGCACCAATATTTCATCACCGAGAAGAAACTCGACCTGCCGAAGACGCTGCCGACGCTCCGCGATCCCGACAAGAACTTCTATCTCAAGCCCGATGTCGGCGCGTTCGCAATCGGCGGATGGGAGAAGGGGACCAAGGGCTGCTGGCGGTCGCGCCCGCCTTTCGCCTTCGGCCGGGAATTGTTCCCCGAGAACATGGAGCGCCTCGAACTGTTCGCGCTGCCTTGTGCGGAGCGGTTGCCAATCCTCAACGAGATCGGCATCCAGACGATCATCAATGGGCCGATTCCGGTCTCGGCCGACGGCGAACCGATCCTGGGGCTGGCGCCCGAGCTCGACAATTTCTTCGTGGCGTGCGGCTTCACCGCCGGCATTGCCGCCTCGGGCGGGGCCGGCGAAGCGATGGCGAATTGGATCCTCGACGGCGATCCCGGCATGGACCTTTGGGCCTTCGACGTGCGCCGGTTCGGCCGTCCGCACAGCACCGGGCGCTATCTCGAAGAACGGGCTATCGAGGCCTATGGCGACTATTACAGCATCCATTGGCCCGGTGCGGAGAACGAAGCGGGTCGCGGCTTGCGGCGCTCGCCCGTGCATGAGCAGCTCAAGGCGGCGGGCGCGGTCTTCGGCACACGCTTCGGCTGGGAGCGTCCGCTCTGCTTCGCCGATCCTGGCGCGGACCGGACGGAGACATCGAGTTTCGAGGGCAAGCCGAGTTGGTTCGATCAGGTCGCCAAGGAGCACCGGCAAATCCGCGAGGGTGTCGCGTTGATCGACCAGACGTCGTTTTCGAAGTTCACGATCGAAGGGAAGGGCGCCACCGCCTTCCTCGACACGATCTGCGCCAACCGCATCGCGGGCGAGCCCGGGCGCTGCATCTGCACGACCATGCTCAACGAGCGCGGCGGGGTGGAGGCCGAGGTGACGCTGCTCCATCTCGCGCCAGAGAAATTCGTCATGATCAGCGGATCGGCGTTCGGCGTGCGTGATTCGAATTGGGTGCGCCGGCATCTGCCCAAGGACAGTCCGATCGCGTTGACGGAGGTGACCTCCGGCTGGGCGGTGCTGAACCTCTGCGGTCCGATATCGCGGGAGGTGCTGCAATCGGTTTCGGACGACGATCTCGCCAATGCGGCCTTTCCCTATTTGGCCGTGCGCGACATCGAGGTGGGCCCGGTTCCCGTCCGCGCCGTTCGCGTCGGTTACGTGGGTGATCTCGGCTACGAGCTGCATGTGCCCACGGAATACGCCGCCATGCTCTACGAGACGCTGAAGCGGGCGGGGGAGCCTCATGGAATTCGCGATGTGGGGTACAGGGCAATCGAGACCTGCCGTTTGGAGAAAGGCTATGTCTATTGGTCGGCTGAGATCGGCCCCGATTACGATCCACTCTCGGCCGGGTTGGATTGGTCGGTCGATTTCGGCAAGGACTTCATCGGCAGAAGCGCGCTCCTCGATTTGCGAAAGAACGGTCCGCAAAGGCTTCTCTGCCTGTTCACGATCGAGGGTTTTGCGCCCTTGCTCGGCGGCGAAACGATCTTGAAAGACGGCCATGTCGTCGGCCAAACAGCAAGCTGCGGTTACGGCCACACGCTCGGCCGGACGATCGCCTTCGGCTGGCTTCCCGCCGCCCTCGTAAAGGAGACGGATTTCGAGATCGAGGCCTATGGGAAAAGCTACCCCGCCACACAAACGCCCCGGACGCTTTACGATCCGGAAAATTTGCGTCTGTTGTCATGAGACCTAAAGGCTCGAGCAAGGGATCGGCAGGATGAACGCGGATTTCGACGACGCAAGGCGCGGGCTGGAGCGCTTGGGCTTCTACACGCAAGCGGAGATCGAAGGCGTCGAGATCGAGCGCCTCGGGGGCCTGACCAACCGCGTCTTCATGGTGAGCGGCCCGCGCGGCCGGCATGTCTTGCGCATTCCGGGCAAGGGGACGGAGGCCTATATCAACCGGCGGGTCGAGGCGGTCGCGGCGCGCGCCGCGGCGCGGGCCGGCGTCAGCCCCGAGGTGATCGCTACGACCGATGACGGCTTGATGTTGACGGTCGCGATCGAGAACGCCGCCACCATGACGCCGGAGAGCTTCAATGCCAATCCCGCGGCCGTCGCGCGCGCCGGTGCCGCCCTGCGCAAGCTTCACGAGAGCGGCGAGACATTCGATTTCCGCTTCGAGCTGTTCTCGATGATCGACGACTATCTCAAGCTCCTCAAAGCCAGGAACGCCTCGGTCCCCAACGGCTATCCGCAAGCGCTCGCGGCCGCGGAAAGCGTGCGGCGCGCCTTGAGCGCGCACGCACGCCCGCTCGTCGCCTGCCACTGCGATCCGCTTTCGGAGAACTTCTTGGACACCGGCGAGAGGATGTGGATCGTCGATTGGGAATATTCCGGGATGAACGATCCGGTCTGGGATGTCGGCGATTTCGCCGTCGAGGCCCAGCTCACGCCGGAGAATGAAAAGGTTCTGCGCGACGCTTATTTCGGGGGTACCCCGACGCCGGGCCAGCTCGGCCGCTACGTCATCTACAAGGCGATGTGCGATCTCCTATGGACGCTTTGGGGGCTGATCCAGCACGCCGACGGAAATCCGGTTGACGATTTCTGGGCTTATGCCAACCGGCGCTTTGCCCGCTGCAAGAAGCTGATGGACTCGCCCGAATTTCCCATGCATGTGGAGAATGTCCAGCGGGGAGAGGCGCAATAGCGTCCTCCAAGAAAGTCAAGACGTGGAAGATCGAACGCATAAATTCTGTGTCGCGCCGATGATGGAGTGGACCGACCGCCACTGCCGCTACTTCCTGCGGCTGATCTCGCGGCGGACCTTCCTCTATACCGAGATGGTGACGGCGGAGGCCGTGCTCTACGGCGATCGCGAGCGCGTGCTCGGCTTCTCGCCTGAGGAGCATCCGGTCGGGCTCCAGCTCGGCGGCAGCGATCCGAAGCGCCTCGCCGAGGCGGCGAAGATCGGCGCTGGCCACGGCTACGACGAAATCAATTTCAATATCGGCTGCCCGTCCGATCGCGTGCAGTCGGGGCGGTTCGGCGCTTGCCTCATGGCCGAGCCCGATCTTGTCGGCGAGTGCGTCGCGGCGATGGGCGAGGCCGCCGACATTCCCATCACGGTGAAATGCCGCATCGGCATCGACGACCAGGACGCGGAAGCGAGCCTCGACCGCTTCGTCGATCGCGTGGCTGAGGCCGGCTGCCGCACCTTCATCGTGCATGCGCGCAAAGCCTGGCTCAGCGGCTTGAGCCCCAAGGAGAACCGCGACGTGCCGCCGCTCGACTACGATCGCGTGCGCCGGCTGAAGGCGCGCCGGCCCGGGCTCGAGATCGTTCTCAATGGCGGGATCGAATTTTTCGCCGAAGCGCAGAAGCAATTGCCTCATGTCGACGGCGTGATGCTGGGTCGCGCGGCTTACGCCGATCCCTATCTGCTGGCCGAGGTCGACCGCGCTCTGTTCGGCGCTGCCGGGACGCCGCCGTCGCGGCTCGATGTGTTCGACCGCTTCGTTCCTTACGTCGAGGCCGAGCTTGCGCGGGGCACGCGCCTCAACGCCATGACCCGTCATATCCTCGGCCTCTTTCACGGCCAGCCGCGGGCCCGCGCCTTCAGACGGCATCTCGCCGAGAACGCCCATCGCGACGGCGCCGGGATCGACGTGCTGATGGGCGCTCGCGCCATCGTTGCGGGACGTTTCACTGAGACGAGTGCGATCGCCGCGGAGTAGCGGCCTCCCGCAGGCTCAGCCCGTTTGGCGGTAAGGCCGCTTCCGCTCGAACAGCGCCACAAGTTCCGGCAAGTCGACGAATCTCGCCGTGCGCGCGCAATAGTCGCGATAGGGCGCGCCGTAACGCTGCTCGAGCCATGCCTCCTCGGTGAGCGCCATCAGCACGTAGACGCCGCTCATCAGTGCGGCAAGCGGCAGCGCGAGCCATGCATTGGCGCAAATCGCAAGGCCGATGAGCCCGAGGATGGACGAGGCGTATTGCGGGTTGCGGCTCACCCGGTAGAGGCCGTGGCTCACGAGCCCATTGGCCCCGCAATAGGTGTTGCCGAGGCCGAGATTGAAATAGCCGCACACGGTGACGCCGAAGCCAACAAGGAACAGCGGCAGGCCGATCAGATAACGGCTCGCATCGAGCAGGCCCGCGCTATTCCAATCCAACAACGCGACGGCGAAGGTGACGACCATGCCGCCGCGAAATAATCCCCAAAAGGTCAGGCTCTGCCAGCTTCCGGGTTCGGGCGTCGGCCAGATGCGGAAGGGCGGAGCGAGAAGAGTCCGCAGCAGAAGCAGATTGAGGATGGCGCCGGCGCCAAGCCCCGCAGCGAAGACGAAATCTTTCAGACCCAACACAATCATGCGCTGGGCAAGGAAGCAGATTCGCTTTGCAGATTTGCAACAGAGCGCTGACAGTTCTGTGGCGGTCAGGCCCTCTAGATTTTCTGGTTGTAGGCGCCGACCTCAGGCTGCTTGGCGAGCTCGGCATCGATCGCGGCGAAGATCGCGCGCATATTGGCCTCCGAAGTCGGGCTTTCGACCACGACCACGAGCTCGGGCTTGTTGGAGGAGGCGCGCACCAGCCCCCAAGTGCCGTCGTCGAGAACGACCCTGATGCCGTTGACGGTAATGAGCTCGCGAATGTACTGGCCCGCGAGTTTGCCGCCGTTCGCGGCCACCTCCTCGAAATGCTTCACGATGCGGTCCACCACCTCGTACTTTATCTCGTCGTCGCAATGCGGCGACATGGTCGGCGATTGCCAGGTCTGGGGGAGGCCCCGCTTCAAATCGGCAAGCGATTTGTCCGGGTTGCGGTCGAGCATGTCGAGCACCGCGAACGCCGCCACGAGCCCGTCGTCGTAGCCGCGGCCGAGCGGCGGATTGAAGAAGAAGTGCCCCGACTTCTCGAAGCCGACAAGCGCGCCGGTCTCATGGCTGTAGCGCTTCATGTAAGAGTGGCCGGTCTTCCAGAACTTGGTCGTGGCCCCGCGCTCCTTCAGCACCGGATCGGTGAGGAAGAGCCCGGTCGATTTCACGTCGGCGACGAAGAGCGCGCCTTTGTTGCGTGCGGCGATGTCGCGGGCGAGCATCACCCCGACCTTGTCGGCGAAGATCGCCTCGCCCTCGTTGTCCACGACCCCGCAGCGGTCGCCGTCGCCGTCGAAGGCGAGCCCGAGATCGGCGCCGTGTTCGAGCACCGCGTCGCGCGTCGCATTCAGCATGGCGAGATCTTCGGGATTGGGGTTATGGGCGGGGAAGGTGTAGTCGAGGCCGCAATTGAGCGGAACGACCGTGGCGCCGAGGGCCGCGAGCACGCGGGGGGCGAAAGCGCCGGCGGTGCCGTTGCCGCAAGAGACCACGGCCGTGAGGGGGCGCTTCAGTTTGGGCCGCGCCAGGAGGTCGGCCAGGTAGCGCTCCGGCAAATCGGGCACGAAGATGTAGCGCCCGGCTTCGTTGCGCGCGTCGAACCCTCCCTTGAGCACGATATCCTTGAGCGCGGTCATGTCTTCGGGGGCGAAAGTCAGCGGCCGCTCCATGCCCATCTTGATGCCGGTCCAGCCATTGTCGTTGTGGCTCGCCGTGACCATGGCGACGCCTTCGACGTTAAGCGCGAATTGGGCGAAATAGGCCATGGGCGAGAGCGCGAGCCCGATGTCGTGGACTTCGGCCCCGCCGGCCAGAAGGCCCGTGGTCAGCGCCGCCTTCACCGCCGCCGAATAGGAGCGGTAATCGTGGCCGGTCACGACGCGCACCGGCACGCCGCGCGCGCGCATCAGCGTGGCGAGCCCGAGGCCGACGGCCTGGAGCCCGAGCAGGTTGATCTCCTCGGGGTAGCGCCAGCGCGCATCGTATTCGCGGAAGCCCGTCGCCTTGACGAAGGGCAGGCGCTCGAACTCGGCAGTGTTGGGATGCAAGTCCTGGCGGGGGGTGGGGAACATGACGGGCCTTGATAGGCGATTTCGCGGAACTCACCAACAGTCTGAGAGGACTAACTCGATCTGGTCCGCATAGGTTCGGCTTGGCCCGCGGCTCAGCCCCGCAGCGTGAGGAAATCGCCCGAGAATTCGTAGGAGCGGAGCCGGCTCAAGAAGCTCATGCCGAGCAGGCTCTGGGTGAGCGCGCCGGGCGGGGCGACGAGCGCGTCCACCTTGGTGCGGTCGAGCGGGCCGATGGCGACCGCATCGAGGCGCACCCGCGCGGCAAGCGTGCGGCCGTTGGCGGTCAGCACCGGAACGCGATAAGCGAGGCTCTTCACGTCGATGCCCGCCTTCTTGGCGTCCTGAGGTCTGAGCACGATGCTCGATGCGCCGGTGTCGACGATCATCGAAATCGTGGCGCCGTTGACTTCGACATTGGCGGTGAAGTGTCCATCGAGGCGCTTCCGGATGCGAACCTCGGTGACCCCGCCCGTGCTCTGCTCGACCGTCATCGCGCTTCCGGGCAAGAGTTCGCCGACGACGCGCGCCGCGATCGGCATGAGCTCGTCCTTGTAGGCGTAAAGCGCGACGAGGGCCAAGCCGAGCGCGAGCCAAGTCACGGCATCGCGCACCATCGTGCCCACGCGCCCGCGATAGTCCCCCAGCATGCCGCCGCCGAGATAGACGATGAGGGCGAGGAAAACCGCGACATAGCCGAACGTGGTCGAATCGAGTCCCGCGATCATGCCGGACTCGTCGGCAACGAGCAGGACCGCGGCGAAGGTAAGTATGAAGAGGGCGAGCCAGGTGGTCACGCGATCAGCCTTTCGCCTCCTCGAGACGCTCCATGCGGGCTGGTAGCGCCGCCATGACAGCGCGGCGTTCGGCATCGCTCATGCTTGCCCAGCTTGCGATCTCGGCAAGCGTGCGCCCGCAGCCGAGGCAAGCGCCCGTCGCCGGGTCGAGCAGGCAGATATTGGCGCAAGGGGTTTCCACCGCGTGGTCCGCAAGGCCGAAGCTTCCGAACGAATTTAGGGACTGCGGGACTTGCGGGCAATCGCCGTCCCTGAGCGACCCAGGGCGAATTCCGGCCCGTTCCGCCGCTGCTGACCCAAACCAGCATGAACCTAGCGCTAAGACGCCGCGTCAAACGCTGACAACGCGGCATCCCGGCTTTGCGGGGCAGCCGCCATCTCAGCCGCTCGATGGAGGATAAGATGCGGAAATCATTCGCCAAGATGGCATTCGCGGCCATAGCTGCAAGCTGCCTTCTCTGTCAGCCCGCCAACGCTGGTTGGACGGTCAAGGTCACCCCCAACAGCAACGCGTTTGGCGGCCCGGTTATTGAAGTTGAATCCGATGGAGAAAAATGGACAGAGATCCGGAGAGCTTCGCACCAGCTCGATCTCGACGTCGAGGTCGAGGTCAGTACCGGCTGGCGGATTCAGACGGTTTATGTCGCCGTGCCCAGCGCTGACTTTTGCGCAAGCCCCGAACCCGAGGAATGTCGAATTGTCGCAAATGAGTTGAGCAAGCGCGTGAAGCGAGACCTGGTCCATGACTTCCACACCGACAATATCGGCGGAATAGACCAACTCTCCATCGTTGGGGCCTGCAATGCGGGCGATCATGCCGCAACGCAAGAGCGCAAGATCTTTTCCGATATCAACGTCGGCATCAAAGCCTTCATCCTGTCACGGAGCGAAGCGAACGATCCGCAGGAGCCGAACGCCGGACGCACCGAGACGGGTTATGCTCGTGCTCCCATCACCATCCGCTGCCTGGCAGGTCCGTCGAAGGCCGAAGCTCCGCCGAAGCCGGTCAGCGTCGATATTCGCGTCGCGCAAAAGGGCAATACGTGTCCGAAAGACGCCGAGGTCACGGCCTATATCGATTACGAGAAGCCCATGACCGGTCGCTTCCAGGTGGTCGACAACGGCACGCCGGGCGAGACGATCGAGATCAAAGCGCGCGAGGTCTCGCTCGCAGGCAAGACCTGGTATCGCATCGAACGGCTTGAGCGCTATGAGCTCGATCCCGGCAAGCACGATTTCCAGATCAAGGTGATCGGCGGCGGCGAGAGCCCGACCAGAAGCCTCGACGTGGATTGCCCGCCGTTCAAGGTGACGAGCGCCTGGCTGAAATACGAGGTCGAGGATAAGGACACCTGCCCCAAGAAGGTGGTCGAAGAGGCGACGTTCCACGCCAACGGCCCCGGCGAGGCTCCCTATCGCATCAAAACGCAAGGCGGCCTCGTGGTCACGCAGGGCACCGCCCACATCGCGCGGGAAGGCGACAACTATGTCGCGCGTCGCACGCGGACGCTGACCATGGGCGCTTTCGACCAGATGATGCAGCTTGAGCTCGTCAACGACCCGTCAGCCGGCGATCAAAAGCCGCTCAAGGTCGAATGCGTGGAGGCGTTATCGGGCGAACTCACCCTGCAAAGCCCCGCGGCCAATTCCTGCAAGGGCGAAGCGCTCGTCGCCATCCATAACGACGGCGCGGGCGAGCTTCCTTACGAGCTCGAATGCGGCCCCGGCAAGTCGTGGCAACGCAAGGTCACGGCGATGGCCAACAAGAACGGCGTGGACAAGGTCGCGTTCGACGTGACCAACAACGAGCAGGTCACGTGCGCTTTGCGCACGCGCATCGGCGGCAAGCTCAAGCCGCTCGACGGCGCATCAATGACCTTCACGTGCCACAAGCCAATCGATACCGGCGCGGACGATCTCGCACCCGAGATGCGGCCCGACCCGCAAAAGCCCGACAAGCCCGGCAAGATCGTGATCGATCCGCCGCGCGATGCAGGTGGATCGAAGCCCGAGCCGACGATCGCTTGCGCGGGCGGCACGATGAAGGGCGGGGCATGCGTGTGCGAGCGCACGATGAAGCCGGTCAAGGCCGGCAAGAATGCCTGGCGTTGCGTCAAGGTCGTGGTCGATCCGAAACCTGACAAGCCCACGGTGTCGCAACCGAAGATCGCGTGCGCGGGCGGTACGGTCAGGAACGGTGCCTGCGCCTGCGGCCGTGGCGAAAAGCCGGTCAGGGCCGGCAAGGACGCCTGGCGTTGCGTCAAGGTTGCTGTGATCGATCCGCCGCGGAACAAGGACAGCGGCAACAGGTCCGACGCCAGGGTCACGGGCAACAACAATTCGGTGAAGATCGGCAAGACCAAGGCCGGCATCTCGAACCGCTCGTCAAGCTCGATGCCGCGCTAGCCTCCCGGCCCGCGCGCCCCCGGTTCGCTCACGCCATCGTGAAGGCGCGCGAGGCAGGTTGCGCGGGCCGCGCGGCCGGCCATCGCCGTAAGCAGCGAAACGATAGCCAATCGCTATTGGGAAAGACCGGGCGCTTCGACCATCTTAGCATTGTTCGAACGGACAATTTGGCCAACCGGGCGAACGACAACTCAACCGGCCAAGACCAAGGAGAACCCCTATGAAGAAGCTCATTATCGCTGTCGCGCTCGTCGTTGCCTCTGCCAGCCCC
Organism: uncultured Alphaproteobacteria bacterium; assembly: GCA_963802845.1. GTDB lineage: Bacteria > Pseudomonadota > Alphaproteobacteria > Rhizobiales > Methyloligellaceae > Methyloceanibacter. The sequence continues at coordinate 19,578 of CAWDKA010000018.1, read as the reverse complement.
GTTTTGGCTGAAGGTTTCCCGAACGTCTATATGACCCGCTAAACCGGGTCGAAATAGATGGTCAAGCGACCATCACGCCTCTCTCCCCCCAATGGGCACAAGTGACACGCTTGTGCCCATTTCCTTTTGCTGTAACGCCACTCAGAACGGGAAAAAAGAGAACGGCTTCTGCCACGGCCCTTGCTGCGCCCGCTTGCGCGTCGGGATCTGCGTCGCGACATGATGGCCCGGCGGGTCAGACCCTCTGACCACGACCTTGGTGTTCGCCATGCCTTGCGCTGCGACAAGCTGGAAGAGGGTCGCCGCGTTTGGCAGCGAGAGACGCACGCAGCCATGCGATCTCGGCGAGCCCCGGCCGGGATGGTCGGAACCGTGGATGGCATGCCCGCGCGAGGTGAAGAAGATCGAGTGCGGCATGCCGGCATTGTCCCACTCTCGCGAGTAATGCATGCGCTCCAAGCGGAAGGGCGTGTATGAGCCGCCCGGCGTCGAATAACCCGTGGCTCCCGTCGAGACGTACCATCGATACTGGACGTTGCCGTTGACGGCGACCGTCATGGTCTGGCTCGGCTTATCGATCACGATGAGAACGGCGGCGAGCGCTTGTCCGGTTGCGCCGCAGAGAAATGCAAGAGCGGGCAACAGGAAAACAAGAAAGCGGAGACGCTTCATGGTTCCCCCCGATGGTTCCCTCATGCCGCGCGAGCGGCGGTCAAGCGGGTAGTCTAGTCCCGATTGGGGCGGGAGCAAGGGCGGTCTTGATTGGGCAAGCGCGCGCCGAATGGCGCGGCGCAATTCCGGGGATTACTGCGCTTGTTGGCGCAACAATTGCCGCCTGACGCTCGCATGCCAGGTCGCGCGCACGGGCCTCGGCTCGTCCTCGTGCGGTTCGGGCACGCGGGGCAGGGGCTCGATCACGCGCTTCTTGGGAAAGGACACGATCACCTCGGTGCCGTGGCGAAGCCTGCTCTTGAGCTCGAAGGTGCCGTCATGCAGTTCGGTCAGGCCCTTGGTGATGGGGAGCCCGAGCCCGGTGCCACCCTCGGCGCTCTCTTGCGCGAGCGAGCCTTGACCAAAGCTCTTCAACACGCGCGGGATCTCGCTCTCGGGAATCCCGGGGCCGGTATCCTTCACGCTCAAGAATTGTCCGCCCGATGCGTTGCGTCCGGTCGTGAGCGTGACAGTGCCGCCGCGCGGCGTGAACTTGATGGCGTTCGAGAGGAGGTTGAGGCAAATCTGGCGCAGCGCCTGCTCGTCGGCCCAAAGTTCCGGCAAGTCCGGCTCGAAATGCTCGATGAGCTTGAGGCCCTTGTTCTCGGCGCGGAGCCTGAGCAGCCGTTGGCAGTCTTCGACCACCTGCGCAAGGTCGAGCGGCGCCTCGCGCAGTTCGTAGCGTCCGGCCTCGATGCGGCTGATGTCCAAAATTTCGTTAATGAGATTGAGCAGGTGCTGCCCGCTCTGATGGATGTCGGCGGCATATTCCTTGTAGGTCGGGTTGGCGTGAGGCCCGAGGATCTCAGCGCGCATGATCTCGGAGAAGCCGAGAATGGCATTGAGCGGCGTGCGCAGTTCGTGACTCATGGTGGCAAGGAAGCGTGACTTGGCGAGGTTCGCCTCCTCGGCCCGGAAGCGCGCCTCGTCGGAGTTCGCTTTCGCCTGTTCGAGCTCGGCGATCAGCGCGTCTTTCTCGGCGCGGAACTCGAGCATGGTGACGACGGTCGCGTTGAGTCCTTTCATCAGCCAGATGAAATAGATGTAGACGCCGACCGCCATCGCCGCCATCGCCCAGTAAAACGGGTTGTCGAGGAGAACGAAGCGAAGGACGATGGCCGCGGTCATCGGCAGGGTGCCGGCATAGACGATCGATTTGACCGTCGAGGCGAACAGCACCCGCATCGAGATGACGACGATGAGCGTGGCGAAGATGAAAGTATGAGCCGCCTCGCCCTGCGTGGCGGGACTGATGAAGGCGACGCTTGCCCAGCAGACGCCGTAGAGAAACTCGGCGGCCGTGATCATGGCGCGCCATGTGTGCGTCTCGGCGTCGTCGCGCGGCGCCTTGGCGAATTGCCGGCACAGCGCCACGAGGATGCCCTTGGCCACGAATATGGTGGCGAGCCAAAACAGCAATTCCCGCGAGGGCGCCCAGAACATGGCGCCCATGGCGACGATGATGGCGAGGAGGGGCGTCGCGATCGCGGCCGACAGCTCGTTGCGCACGAACATGGACAGGAGCTCGTATTCGAACTCCGGCTTGCTGCCCGATTTGGAAGCGAGTTTTTCGCGGACGGTCTGCACGCTGCGGAAGGCGCGCCGCTTGCCGCTCGAAGAGGCGGAGGCGGACGATTGAGCCCCGGCTGACGCACGCGCTGACATGCTAGGCGATCCGCAAACGCCCCGACTGACAAAAAACAAGACTTCCCAGAGACATAAGCCTGGGGATGCCCCACGGTTGCCCGCACGCGGGCAAGCCTCGAACTATCGGCTGAAATCCCTAACGGTGTGTTTACACTCGCTCCGCGGTGAGACGGCGATAAGATCGGGGCAATGCAACTGACCATTCTCGGCTGCGGCGACGCGTTCGGCGCGGGCGGCAACCTGCAAACCTCATTCCTGGTGCGGGCTCCCGCCGCGACCTTTCTGATCGATTGCGGGGTGACGACGCTTATCGGCATGCGCCGGCTCGGGCTGCAGCCGAATGACATCGATACCGTGTTCGTCACCCACCTTCACGGCGACCATTTCGGCGGGCTGGCTTGGCTTCTCGTCGACGCCATCTATGCCAGCGCGCGCAAGCGGCCGCTCGTGGTCACGGGGCCGAAAAGCGTCGCTCAGCGCTTCGCCGTCGCCGCGGAAGCGCTCTATCCCGGCATCACCACCACTAAGCGGAATTTCGACTTCGTCTTCCTCGAATATGCGGAGCGGACACCGATCACCGTGGGCCCCGTCACCGTCGTTCCCTTCGAGGTGCATCACCCCTCGGGCGCGCCGCCTTACGCGTTGCGCTTCTCGCTCGACGGCAAGGTGCTTACGTTCACCGGCGACACCGGCTGGGTCGATGCACTGTGTGAGGCGGCGCAAGGGGCCGACCTCTTGATTTCGGAATGCTTCCAATACGACGTCACGCTCCCCATCCACCTCGATTACAAGACGATCGACGCCAATTACGCGCGGCTCGGCGCGAAGCGCGTGCTCCTCACCCATATGGGGGAGGCGATGCTGGCGGCGGCGGACAAGGTCGATCCTTCGCGCTACATCATCGCCCGCGACGGGCTCGTCCTCGATCTATGACGGCGCAAGAGGCCGCGCTTCAGCGTTTGGTTGCGGAAATCCGCGCCTGCCGGCGTTGCGTCGAGGCGCCGGAAGGAAAGCCTCTGCCGCATGCACCGCGCCCGGTGTTGCGGGCAAGCGCGACCGCGCGGCTTGCCGTGTGCAGCCAAGCGCCCGGGACCAAGGTCTACCAATCGGGCATACCTTTCTCCGACCGCTCGGGCGATCGCTTGCGGAAATGGATGGGCGTCACCAAGGAAGAGTTCTACGACGAGGCGAGGGTCGCCATCGTGCCGATGGGGTTCTGCTTTCCCGGCCAGGATGCGAAGGGAGGGGACTTGCCGCCGCGGCGCGAATGCGCCCCGCTGTGGCATCGCGACCTGTTCGCGGCGCTGCCGCAGATCGAGCTCGTGCTGGCCATCGGGTCCTACGCGCAAGAATGGCATCTCGGCGACGCGGCCGGGCCGAGCTTGCAGGCGACGATGGACGATTGGCGCAAGCATCTGCGGCGGAACACGCGCCCGCGCATCTTTCCGCTGCCGCATCCGTCCTGGCGCAACAATGCTTGGCTCAAGCAGAACGATTGGTTCGGGGCGGAGCTTCTGCCGGTGCTCAGGCGCGAGGTGAGGCGGCTGCTCTAACAAGCGCCTTGCGCCTTGTAGAAAAATAATCTACCAAAGCGAGATCAAGTTGCCGTTATTGGAATATTGTTCCAGAATTAGCCGTCACTGAGCAATATGGTTGCTGAGCCCGCCATGCTCGACAGAATGGATCGCAAGATCCTCGATATTTTGCAGCAGGATTGCACGCTTCCCGTCGCCGAGATCGGCAAACGGGTCGGGCTTTCCACCACGCCGTGCTGGCGCCGCATCCAGAAGCTCGAGGAGTTGGGCGTGATCCAGGCGCGCGTCGCCGTGCTCGACGCCAAGAAAGTCAATGTCGGGGTGACCGTGTTCGTGTCGATCACCACGAGCCATCACACCCAAGACTGGCTCGACCGCTTCCACGCCACGCTCAATGAATTCCCCGAGGTCGTCGAGTTCTACCGCATGAGCGGGCAGGTCGATTATCTCCTGCGCGTGGTCGTGCCCGATATCGAGCGCTACGACACTTTCTACAAGAAGCTGATCGGCAGGATCGAACTGTCGGACGTGAGCTCGGCCTTTGCCATGGAGCAGATCAAGTTCACAACGGCGCTCCCGCTCGACTACGCCTCCGAGGGCAGTTGAGGCTAACGCTTGCGCTCAAGCCGCGCGATCAGGCTCGATGTGTCCCAGCGCCCGCCGCCCATCGCCTGGATTTCGGCATAGAACTCATCGACAAGCGCGGTGACGGGAAGGCTTGCACCGTTCGCGCGTGCCTCCTCGAAGATGAGCGCGAAATCCTTACGCACCCAATCGACGGCGAAGCCGAAATCGAATTTGCCCTCGACCATGGTGCGCCAGCGGTTCTTCATCTGCCACGACTGCGCGGCGCCCTTCGAGATCGTGTCGATCACCTTCTCGATGTCGAGACCGGCGCTCTGCGCAAAGTGGAGCGCCTCGGCGAGCCCCTCGATCAGGCCGCCGATACAAATCTGGTTGACCATCTTGGTGAGTTGGCCCGAGCCCGGCGGCCCGATCAGATTGCAGGCCCGCGCGTAGGCGGCAATTACGGGTGCGGCCCGGCCAAACACCTCGTTGCCGCCGCCCACCATGACCGTCAGCGTTCCGTTCTCGGCGCCGGCCTGGCCGCCCGACACCGGCGCATCGAGGGCGTCGGCGCCGCGCGTGCTCGCGGCGGTGTGAAGCTCGCGCGCGATTTTGGCCGAAGCCGTGGTGTGATCGATAGCGATGGCGCCGGGGGAAAGCGCGGCGAAGGTTCCGTCGGCTCCAAGCGTCACTTGGCGCAAATCGTCGTCATTGCCGACGCAAGTGAAGACGAACTCCGCGCCTGCCGCCGCCTCGGCCGGGGTCGGGGCCGACCGGCCGCCGAATTTCTCGACCCACGCGTCGGCCTTGGCGCGGGTGCGGTTGAACACGACAACGTCGTGCCGCCCGCGCGTCTTGAGATGGCCGGCCATGGGGAAGCCCATCACGCCGAGCCCGATCCAGGCGATTTTGCTCATGCGCTACATCCCGATGGTAACTGCCTCATCGGCGGCTATGTCGGCAAGCCAAAACGAAATGGCCGGGGCTTGCCCCGGCCATCAAATCGATCGTCGCGTCCCGCAAGGGTTAGGCGATGGGCGCCTCGGGAAATGCGAGCTGCTCGCGGGCGCGCCACTCATCGGTGACATAGTTGATGATGAGCGACGTGCGCACACCCTTGATCGGGCGCTTCTCGAAGCCATGATAGGTGTTGTTCGACGGAACGAAGATCATGGCACTGTTTGAGGTGAAGGGCGAACGGCCGAAAATGGCGCTTCTCGCCGTCATAGATGTCGGTGCCGAGATCGGTGTGGCTCGGATCCCTGGAATAGGCGAGCATGGTGAACGCCTTCACTCCGAGATCGGTGTGGGGCTCGAGCCAAAAACCTTCGATGTCCTGCGCGAACTCGATGCGGAGATAGGTCCCCTTGAGATTGGTGCCGCAGACCTTCTCGATATGGTTGGTGATGCGCTTGTCCTGATAGGCCTGGCGATCGCGTCGCAGACGGGAAAGCGCTCGCGGTTCTCGACGTCGAAATACTTGCGCGTGTTGTTGTGCAATTCGCGCTTGCCCGAGACGCCGTCGAGCGACGGCGCGTCGAAGGGACGGGCGAGAATGTCGTCGACGGAGTCGGCAGGGAAGCAGTTCTTCAGGATCCAGAAGCGATAGGGCTGATCGGCCCGTTTGGCGCTGTCGAGGCTCGCGATGAAGTCGCGCACGGCCTCGTTCGCCGCACTTCTGCCTTCACGCCCGGCCGGATGCTGTACGGCGACGCTGTCCTCATGAGTGGATCATCTCCCTCTGAAAAATCGCAAGAATGCTGGCCATCCAGCGCCCAGGCGGCCCCATCTTCGGCTCAAATAGCACCCGCGACCCGGCGGTGCAAATAGGAAGGACCCGTTGACGCGCACGGCATGAAAAGGCGCCCAGTATGAAGCTCTTACGGTGCGGCACGGTCGCGGTCAGTTGAAATCCCCCCAACGAATGCGCGTTTGCACGCTATCGAGCGCGACCTCGTCCCCCTCGTCGTCCAAGGTGTCGGAACGCAAGCATTTCGCGATCATCTCGAGCAGCGAAGCATGGAGTTCGCGCTCGGCGGCGAATTGAGGTGGGTTCGCGGCGAGGAACTCAAGGATCTCCCCGTAATCCGCCATGTTCATCCCCCACGCTTACAGAACGGAAGAAACCGTGCCGGGGCCGTGTGTCAAAACTGAGGCTCGAACCTGCCGTGGGCCGCGGGCACGCTTTTCGACTTACGCTCCGAGGCGATAGCGGCCGATCGCGCGCATCGGCGCGCGCCCGCCGCCGTCGCCGAAGAGCGAGAGCGCATCGACGGTGACGCCCGAGGCGCAAATCTCTTCGAGCACGGGCCAGAGCGCCTGCGTCACGCGTTCGAGGTGGGCCGACTCAAGCGGACCGGTGAGCGTGATCGAGAAGCGGTTTGCGCTATCGGCGTCGTCCGGGAACGCCACGAAGTCCTCGAAAGACGCCACGCATTGCGCGGCGAGCCAATCGAGCCCGGCCGCTGCCTCGACGGGACGCAGCACGAGAAAGCGGCCCGCACGCGCGAGCGTCAAGGGGCCGGTCGCCAATGGCTTCCGCCGCTGCGCGAAATTGGTGAGGCGTGTCTTGATCGCGTCCAGCCCGATGCCGCTGCGCGGGGAAAAGGGCGCTTTGATGAGAGCATGCAAACCGCTGTAGCGGCGCGGCACCGGAGCGAACCGCGCAAACCCCATGGCGCCAAGACCGGCTTCGGAGAAAGCCTGCAACGTGACGCCGTCATTGGCGCGTCCGAACCAGGAGCGCCCGAACGCGGCGAGCGCCGTGCCGGGCTGCGGCGTATAGAAAATGGCATAGCGCGCGAAGCTCGTTTGGGGGGCCGCGTCGTATGGGCGCGAACGGTCGCGGCGAGCGGAATGAGGCATCGGTTTCCTCCTCGGTGCGGCGCGCTAGGGATCACGCCGCAAGCTTATTGTCCGAGCCCGTAGCATTTCCCTGTGGCGTGGGCGCGACGGGTTCTTGGCGATAGAGAGGCCGAGGAATGAAGCATCGATGAATCAATTTTGCCGAATTGATTTCGCAACTGCGAAGCCGATCTGGCGCGCCCCTTTGACAGAAGCGCTTTTCACGGGCATCCGTCGTTGCCGCATCGCAAGAAGAGGGGACCATGATCGAGCTCTACACCTGGACGACGCCGAACGGCCTGAAAGTGTCGATCATGTTGGAGGAAGTCGGGCTCCCTTACCGCGTCCATCCCATCGACCTCGGCAAGGACGAGCAGTTTCAGGCCGCCTTCCTCAAGATTTCTTCCAACAACAAGATCCCCGCGATCGTCGATACCGACAACGGCCTGCATCTGATGGAGTCCGGCGCGATCCTGCTCTATCTCGCCGAGAAGACAGGCCAGCTTTGGCCGCAGGAGTTTCCGGCAAAGTGGCGCGTGGTGGAGTGGCTGATGTGGCAGATGGGAGGGCCGGGACCCTTTCTCGGCCAAGTGCATCATTTCTTGAAGTTCAACCCGGGCAAGGCCCCCTATGCCGAGGAGCGCTACACCAAAGAGGCCAGGCGGCTGTGGCGGGTGCTCGACCGGCGTCTCGGCGAAGCCGCGTATGTGGCGGGCGAGTACTCGATCGCCGATATCGCCATCTGGCCGTGGATCGCGCGCTTCGGCTGGCAGCCGGTGGACTTCGCCGATCACCCCAATGTGAAGCGCTGGTATCTGGCGATCGCGGAGCGGCCCGCGGTTGAGCGCGGCTATGACGTGCTGAAGCAGGGTCGCGCCATTCCCTTGCCATGAACGCCGGTCAGCCTGTCTTTCGGGTTCAACACTGCTTGTGGCAGAATGGCGAATGCGAAGCGCCTGACGGGGGTCGGGATGGAGCGCTTGCCGCAAGCTTCCCGATGCGAGAGGAGACCCAGCATGAAAAGCAATGCCGTGCGCGCGACCGGGCTTGGCGCGATGTTTGCCGCCGCGTTGGCGATTAGCCAGGTGACGGCGCCGAACCCAGCCTCGGCGCAAGTGATCGAGCGCGGAGTCCAGGGCGGTATCGCGGGCGCGATCATCGGAGGCATTATCGGCGGCGGCAAGGGAGCGGGCCGCGGCGCGGCGATCGGCGCCGGCGTCGGCGTCGTTACCGGCGCGATCGAGCGGGACAACATACAACGTGCCTATGCTTACGGCGGGGAACCGTACGGCGGACCGAATCTCGTCCACGACACGCAGGTCGCGCTCTACCGCCTCGGCTACGACCCAGGCCCACCCGACGGCGTTTATGGCCGGCGCACCGCCGACGCGATCGCGCAATATCAATATTCCAATCGCCTGCCGGTCACGGGACGTCCGTCGCCGGCCCTGCTCGACTACATGATGCGGTACGGGGGCTGAGCGCCCGCGCGCCGCACGAGCGGTCCAAAGGGGAGGGGCATTGCGTAGGGCGCTTCTGGCTTTTCTCGTGCTCGGCGCCGCCGGTGTCCTTGCCTTCTACCTTGCCACAATGCCGGTCACGGTGCCGGCGTCGGCGCTTCCGGCCCACACGCCCGATCTCGCCAATGGCGAATACATGTTCACCGCGGCCGGCTGCGCGGAATGTCATGCGGTGCCGCGCGAGGGTTGCGGCGATCTCAAGATCAAGGCTGCGGAGATCCTCGCGGGTGGGCGTTGCCTCAAGACACCGTTTGGCACGTTCAACGTGCCCAATATCTCTCCCGACAAGGACACCGGCATTGGCAATTGGACCACGCTCGATTTCGTCAACGCGATGAAACACGGGGTCGCGCCCGACGGCACCTATCTCTATCCGGCCTTTCCCTATCCGTCTTACCAGCGCATGACCTATGAGGACCTGATCGACCTCAAGGCCTATCTCGACACGCTTCCTGCCGTGAACAACAGGGTGCCGCCGGCCGCGGTGCGCTTTCCCTACAACATCCGGCGCGCGCTCGGCCTGTGGGATCATATCTATGTCGACGGCAAGAGCTTCACGCCCGATCCAAACGCGAGCGCTGAGATCAATCGCGGCGCCTATCTCGTGCGAGGCCCCGGTCATTGTTCGGAATGCCATTCCTCACGCAATCTCCTCGGCGGCATCGTCAAGGACACCGAATTCGCGGGCGCCCCGGGTCTCGAAGGCAAGGGGCATGTGCCGAACATCACCCCGAGCGAAGACGGCATCGGCGATTGGAGCGAGGAGGACATCGCCTATCTGCTCGAGACCGGGACCAAGCACGACTACGACACGATCGGCGAGGCCATGGCCCCGGTGCAGAGGAACATGGCGAAGCTCACGCCCGCGGACCGCGAAGCCATCGCCGCCTATATCAAGTCGCTGCCGCCCCGGCCCGACGCCGATCCCGAGCCGGAGAAATCGGCGGGCGAAAACGAGGGCGGTTCGGATGAGGATAAGCGGTAAGCCCGGAAGCAAGCCGTGCTAGTATTTCCCCATTCGAAGAAGGGGCTTGCGGCGGGGCTTTGAGGGTCTCTTGATGGCGGAGAAATTTCCAGCGGGACGGGGCCTGATCCTTGGGCTCCTGGTTATGGCTTTGGGAATCGCGCTGGTCGCGGACGTGTCGGAGGCCGGCCGGAAGGAGCGGCGTTCGCGGAAGGCGCCAGAGGCTCCCGCCGCCACGCAAGAGCAGGATCGGCCGCAGGCCGAGCAGCCGCCGCCCAAGCCCGAGACGGAGCGGCCGCGGCCGGACGTCGCGCGCACCGATTCCAGCTCCGCCGAAGCGCCGTCGCCTGAGCAGGTCGCGGCGATCGCCGGCGCGCAGCGCTGCTGGGCGGAACTCGGCTACTACAAGGCCGAAGTCGACGGAAAGCGGGGCCGCGCGACATGGTCGGCCTTCTGGCAGTTCAAGCGCGAGCATGGGCTTGGGAACCAGAGCGATATCCTTGCCGAGCCGGTGCAGCAGAAGATCGCCGAGCTGTGCAAGACGCAAACAGACGACGCGCCGCTCGATGCGGCGAACGATCCCCTCGCGCCGCAGCAGGAGGCGGAAACCGCCGAGCCTCAGACTCCGGGTGAGGACGAAGCGACACTCGCGTCACCCGAGACCGGCGTGGGCGAAGCAGACTCTTCTGGCGATGACGTCGCGTATGCTGCGGACGGGGAAGGGGCCGAGCAGCAAGCGGCCGAGGCCGGGCCTCGCCTCGATCTCGATTGTCTTGGCGAAGACCTCCTCGCGGTGCTCCGGCGCGCCCATGGTCTCGGGGTCGAGGTCCCAACCTGCGGGCGCGCCTGCGTCATGCCGCCGGCAGGGTTGCCCCAGACCCAGATCGATGCGATGCAGGCCGCAGGCTCGGTGGCGTGGTGCCGCACCTGCGTGCCCATCTCGGGCCAGCTTGCGTTGACCGACGTCAGGCGCATCGAGCGCGCCGGCAATGTCGCGCTCTGCCCGATCCCGCCGCGACAGCTGGCAAAATATGGCGAGGGCGTCACCGACGGGTTGCGATCCTATTTGCGCGTGCGCGAGCTTTATCGCGCCCTGCCGCCGATGCCCGAAGACCCCGGTCAGTACGCGGTCATCATTGGCAATCGGAGTTACGACCGCCTGCCGCGCAGCGTCACCTCCTACAACGACGCCGATGCCGTCTACGCCTTTCTGACCGAGCGTCTCGGCTTCAGACCCGACAACATCATCGATTTGCGGGATGCAAAGAAGGCCGACTTCGAACGCGTGTTCGGCACGGAACCCGGCATCGACGGGGAGCTTGCCCGTCGCGTCGAAGCCAAGCCCGACACGAAGATCGTGGTCTACTACTCGGGGCATGGCGCGACCGACGAGACGCAGACCGAAACCTATCTCCTTCCTGTGGACTCCGAGCCTTACCGGGAGGCCGTTGGTGGCTACAAGCTCGCAACGCTCTACGCCAATCTCGCCAAGCTCAAGGCGAACTCGGTGCTGGTCTTGCTCGAGACCGAGTACGGGCCGGATCACGGCGCCTACGTGCTGCCGCCCAATTTGCCCGAGACCGTGAAGAGCGCCTTGCCGCAAGAACTCGCTGCCGGTTCTGACGGTGCTTGCCGCCACCGATCGCGGGCAGCGAAGTCTCCCCGACGTCACCTACGATATCGGCCTCTTCACCCGCTACGTGATCGAAGGACTTGCCGGCGCCGCCGATCTGCCGCCCGTCGGCAACGGCAACGGGAGGCTCGATACCGCCGAGATCTATGTCTTCACCGCCGCCTTCGTCGATCTTGCCGCGCGGAAGACTTACGGCGTGCTCCAGCGACCGGTCTATTCCGGCGCGGCCACCAACGTGCTGACAAGCGCGACCTCGGCGCCCGCCGGGTCCAACTGAGACGGACGTCATCGGCCGCAAGACCCCACCGTCGCGGTCTCGCGCGTGACCATCGGCGGGTGCGATATCTTGGCAGCCAGCGCGAAAATCGCTTTACAAGGGCGCACGGATTTCATACGGGACCAACGGCTCGGGGGCGATTCCGCTCGAAGGGCAGCAACTGATATCGGCAATCTCGTGTGGGAGTAGACATGGGATGGACGTTTTCACTTCTGCCGCGGAATTCTTGCGTCGCCGCCGTCCGGAGCGGCCGGTCCTCGCATTAAGGCCGCACGCTGCGCAACGCGCGGCACGCTGGTTCATCGACAACTTCCCCGGCCGCGTGCTCTACGCCGCGAAAGCCAACGACGCGCGCCCGATCATCGACGCTCTCGTTGAGGCCGGCATCCGCGCCTTCGACGTCGCTTCCCTGGTCGAGATCGAACGCGTGGCCGGGATTCCCGGCACCGAGCTGTTCTTTATGAATCCGGTCAAGTCGCGCGGCGCGATCGCGCGCGCCTATGGCGAGTTCGGCATCAGGAGCTTCGCCTTCGACAGCGAAGAGGAGCTCGACAAGATCGTGGCCGAGACCGGCGGGGCCAAGGACCTGACGCTCTACCTGCGCGTCGCCTGTCCCAATACGCACAGCCTCATCCCGCTCGAAGGCAAGTTCGGCGCATCGGGCGAAGAGGCGCCGGCGCTCCTCTTGCGCGCACGCCAGATCGCCGAGCGGCTCGGTCTCACCTTCCATGTCGGGTCGCAAGCGGTCGTTCCGGCCGCCTTCGGCGAGGCCATCCGGCAGATCGGTCAACTGATCGTCGCCTCCGGCGTACTGGTCGACGCCGTCGATATCGGCGGCGGATTCCCGAGCCGCTATCCCCATTCCGACCCGCCCGAGCTTTCAACCTTCATGGACGAGGTGGTGCGCGCGGCCGACGAGCTTGCGGTCAAACACTCCTGCGAGCTTCTGTGCGAGCCGGGACGGGCGCTCGTGGCCGAGGCCGAGTTGGTGATCGTTCGCGTCGATGCCCGCCGCGGCAACGCGGTCTATGTCAATGACGGCGCCTTCGGCACGTTGTTCGATGCGGCCAATTCAGGTTTCCGCTTTCCGGCGCGGCTGGTCGCAACCTCGCGCCGCAAGGCAAGACCGGTCGCCGAATTCGCCCTCTACGGACCGACCTGCGACAGTTCCGATTTCCTGCCCGGGCCTTTTGAGCTGCCCGATAGCGTGCGCGAGGGGGACTATATCGAGATCGGCCAGATCGGCGCTTACGGCCGGGTCTTCGCGAGTTGTTTCAACGGGTTCGGCGAATACGATGAAGTGACGCTTCGCGACGAGCCGATGCTTACGATGTACGCCGATGCCGAGCCGGCCGCGACCGAGGAAGCCGCGCCCGTCACGCTCAAAACCGCGCGGGCGTGAGGCCGGCGCGCGCGCGGGCCTTTACGCGATCTCGGCGTGGCGGCGCAGGGAGTCTCGTCCTACATTTCCGCATGAGCATGACAGAGCCCGTCGCGGGCATCCTGCTCGCCGGCGGCAGATCGAGCCGCATGGGCGGCGGCGACAAATGTTTGCGGATGCTTGGGGGGAGGACGATCCTCGCCCGCATCATCGAGCGGCTTGAGCCTCAGGTCGCCGCCATGGTCGTCAGCGCCAATGGCGATCCGTCGCGCTTCGCCCCGTTCGGTCTTGCGGTCGTCGCCGACGGCGTTCCCGGTTTCGCCGGGCCGCTCGCCGGCATCCACTCCGGCCTCAAGTGGGTCGAGGCGAACCATCCCGGCATCCGCTATGCCGTGACGGTCGCGACCGATACCCCGTTCTTTCCGCCGGACTTGGTGCAGCGATTCTGCGCCGCGCTGAAGCGTGCGCCGTCGCTTCTCGTGGCGCGGTCGGGGCAGGGGGTGCACCCGGTAATCGGGTTATGGCGGGTGAGCCTCGCTGACGCGCTCGAAGCCTCGCTCCGGGAGGGCATGCGCAAGACCGGCGCCTGGGCCGCGCAGCATAACGCGGTCGAGGTGACGTTCCCTGACGTGACCGCCGGGGAAAGGCGGATCGATCCCTTCTTCAACATCAATGATGCGGACCAGCTTGCCGAAGCCGACGCTCTGCTCAAAGCGGAGGCGCGAGCCCGCTAGTGCGGTTCATTGCCCCTGCGGCGTTCGGGCGTCGTCTCGTGCAGACATGGGAAAGAGCGGCAGTTCGACGATCGCGCGCGTGCCGCCGCTTGGCGCCTCGGCAAGGGTGAGGCTGCCGCCGTGGGCTTCGGCCACTTTGCGGGCGATCGCGAGCCCCAACCCGGCCCCGCCGGTGTTGCGGTTCCGCGATTCCTCGAGCCGCACGAAGGGCTCGAAAACCCTCTCTCGAAGCGCCTTGTCGATGCCGCCACCGCGATCGTCGATGGTGACGACGATGCGCTCGCCGCGCGTCGCCGCGACGATCTTCGCCTCGCCGCCATAGGCGATGGCGTTGTCGGTGAGATTGGCGAAGAGGCGGCGGAGCGACACGGGATCGCCGAGGAGTTCGGCGGTTCGCGCCTTGCCTTCGAAGGCGAGCGTGACTGGGGCTCCGGCGAGACGGCGGTCCGAGACTTCCCGCTCGAGCAGGTCGGCAATCGCGATCAACTCTTCATGGTGATCGGGCTTGCCCGTCTCGATGGCAAGAAGGGAATCGTCGAGGAGCCGGCGCATGTCGTCGAGATCCTGCACGGCCTTGGCCCGCTCACCCTCATCGGCGATGAACTCGGTGCGAAGCCTAAGCCGCGTCGCGTAAGTGCGGAGATCGTGGGAGATGCCGCCGATCAGCGCCATGCGCGCTTTTAGCAGATCGGCGACCCGCTCCCTGAGCCGATTGAACGCGGCGATGAGCGCGCGGATCTCCGGCGCGCTTCCCGGCGCATCCTGGATGGCATGATCGCCACGCGCGGGGTCGATCCGGTCCACGGATTCGGCTAGGTCGCGCAGCGGGCGTGCCTCCCGCCGCAGCATCAACACGGTCGCCGCCGCGATAAGAAGAGCGAGCACCGCCGCCCAGAAGCCGGGCGGTATCCCGAAGATGCTCAAGCCGAGGCCGCCGCTCGCCATGACCGCGAGCCGGTCGCCGCCGGCAAGCCCAATCTCGATCTCGACGGCGCCCGGCGACAGCCAGGAGAACGCGCGCAAGGGACCCGAGAACAGCTCCGAGGAGGGATCGACATGCACACGAACGTCGCGCTCGCCGAGCGCTCCGCTATAGCGCTGGCGCACGAGCTCGGCGACGGGCGCTTCGTACCATTCCTGCGCACGCGCGGCCTCTTTTTCATCCAGGATGCGGACGCGCAAATTCGTGCTGTTGGCCGCGCGGAGCACGAGCGGCCAGCTTTCCTTCGGCGTTCGTTCGAGCAACGCGACCAAAGCCGCCGCCTGATCCGGCAGCGGCATTTGCAAACCGGCCTCGGTGTCGCGGGCCCGCTGCAGCAAATAGATCGCAGCCCCGAGCAGCTGGATCGCGACCAGGCCGGTCAGCACGATGAGAAGCAGCCTCGTGCCGAAACGAAAACGGATCATGGGGCAAGCGGCTTGGCCACGAGCGGCTTGACGGCCGGCACGAACAGATAGCCGTTGTTGCGAACGGTCGTGATCGGGTTCAGCCCCGGCACCGCCGCTTCGATCTTCTTGCGAAGGCGCGAGATGGTGACGTCGATGGTGCGATCGAACGGCTCGGCCGAGCGCCCCCGCGTCCAATCGAGGAGCTGGTCGCGCGAGAGCACGCGGCGCGGCCTTAAGACAAAGCAGGCGAGCAGCTCGAACGCCGCGCTCGTCAGCGGAACCGGCTCCGACGCCGCATTGGTGAGGAGCCGCGCGTCGAGGTCGATGGTGAGGCCTTCAAACTCATAGCGGCGCTGAGGTTCGGAGGAGGGCGCAAGCCCCCGCGACCGCCGGAGCAGCGCGCGTACCCGCGCCAGCAGCTCGCGCGGATTGAATGGCTTGGTTAGATAGTCGTCAGCGCCGATCTCGAGTTCGACCACGCGGTCGATCGGATCGGCCTTGGCGGTCAGCATGAGAATGGGAGTGTTGCCGCTTTTGCGCAGGCGCTGGCAGATGGCGAGCCCGTCCTCGCCCGGCAGCATGAGATCGAGCAGGATCAAATCGGGGCGAAGGCGCAGAAGCAGCTGATCGAGCGCGCCGCCCGAGGAGGCGGTCTCCACGGCGAACCCCTCTTGCGCCAAGAGGTCGTGTACCAGCCGTTGGATTTCGGCGTCGTCCTCGACAACGACGACAATCGGGCGCTCGTGAGCCGTCATGAGCGGTGACGATAGGGGTCTGAAGCGCGGGCGCAAGACGGAAAAACCGGCCGTTACGAATTGTTACAGGCCTGAAAATAAACGTCGCAAATTGTCTCGCGACAGGCATAGGGGCGCAAAGCGGAACACCTACGGTCTTGGCCTATCGGGCGCGGGACGCCCTTCAAGGAGAAAATCGATGGCAAAGACTCTCGTTGCGGCGCTCTGCGCGCTGGTTTTGCTCGCGACCATCATCGCCACCATTTCGGACGCGAAGGCTGGCGGACGGACCTGGCACCGGAGCGGCACCTTCAAAGGACGGTGGGGCGGCACCACCACCTTCCAGCGCTACGGCGCCTGCCAAGGCGGCACCTGCGTGCGCGGGGCACTGCGATTGGACCTGGCGGCGGCGTGAGAAGCTGGTCCAACACCCGCACCTGCGCCGGCGGCAGTTGCACCGGTTCGGGCACGTATGTCGGCCCCGGCGGCAAGGTGGTGACGCGGAGCGGCACCGCGACCTACGGCAATGGTGGCTGGCAGGCGCAAGGCACCGTCACCGGTCCGCGCGGCGGCACCGGAAACTATCAGGCGAGCGGCTCTTGCGCGGGCGGCGCCTGCTCTTCGTCGGGCACGTGGACCGGCCCCAATGGCGGCGTGTGGTCGAGCAATTCGACGCTTGCCCGGACCGGCAATGGCTGGGAGCGCGACGTCAGCGTGACCGCTCCGAATGGCGCCAACTGGACGCGGAGCGGCGCAGGCTCTTGCGCGGGCGGGGTGTGCAATTTCGGCGGAACCGTCACCGGTCCGCGCGGAAACACCGGGACGTATGGCGGCAGCACGTGGTGGTCGCGCCCGTGGTAACCAAAGCCTGGGCACGAGCCGCGTGCTAGTTCAGAACGAGACACAAAAGAGGCTGCTCCGGTCGAGCGGCCTCTTTATGATCGCGGCGTAAAGCGATGAGCGCGTTATTGATCAGAAAGGAACGCCTGGCCACGCTGCTTCTGGCGGCGTCGTGCGCGCTCGGCCTTCCTCATGCCGCGCGCGCCGAGCGATTGATACCGGTCCAGGTTCCGCTGCTACGAGATGCTTGCGCCGAGGACTACCGCCGGCTGTGCTGGGGCGTTCCCCCCGGAGGCGGCCGCATCGTGCTTTGCCTCAATGCCCATGCCGACCAGCTCAGCCAGAGATGTTTCCAGGCTCTGACCTTGCACGGGCTCGCTTATGCCGGCGCGTTCAAGGCGTGCCAGCCCGATTACCGGCTTCTCTGCGCGGGCGTGCCCCCGGGCTACGGGCGCGGACTGCAATGTCTGCTCAACAACTCAAGCGCGCTTAGCCCCGCTTGCCGTTCGGCGCTCGAAGGCCACGAGCTGCTCACTCCCGACACGGAAGGGCAGGACTGGGACAAGTAGAAGAAGCGAAGCTTCAGCCGCGCTCGGAAGCGGAGTGGCGCGCGTTCGACCGGGCAGGGTCGGGCTTACCGAACACGATGCCGATTTCCCGCTCTTCGCCGTCGCTATCCTTGTAAACGAGGCCGAAGACGCTCGCCGCGGTGCGAAGCCATTTCGCGCGCTCTTCGAGCGACCAGACCGCGTTCGGCTTCGGCAGCCGATCGACCAGGCCTTGAATGAGGAGATCCGTCCTGCTGCGATCAGCCTCCTCGGCCGCGACGATTTGAGACCCGAGCAGCTTCAGCGGCGCCGGACTCTCGCTGACTTCCACCGGTGGCAATTTTACGCGCGTCGTCTCGAGCGGAACGCGTCCGCGATTTGTGTTGGGACCGAACATATCCATCTTTGCCGCAATGCCTCACTGTTGATCGCGCGCGTGCGCTTCCGCCTGCCGGAAGCAACGCGCGTCTTTTGCCTCAAGCGTCGGACGTGGGCTCTTGTTCCTCGGCGAGCGCGACGGCTGGCTTGCCAGGATCGCGGACGAAGTTGCTGACGGCGTTGTCAATCAGCTGGAACTGCGTCACGAACTCGTTCGTCAGTCTGCGATAGCTGTCGTGGATCAGCGCGACATGACGCTGAAGCCGCGTCAGTTCGCGTTCCTGAGCCTCGACACGGGCGCGGAGCGTGTTCCGCTCGGCGATGAGGCGCTGAATTGCCCCCGCCGAAGCGAGAAGCACGAGTTCGATGTCTTGCTCGGAGCCGTGTTGACGGAACTCCGCGCCGGACTTGCCCGCCGCTTCGCTATCTACGCCCGCGATATCCATAGCCGCGCTATTGTCTCTGCCGAACATGTTCGCTCGTTGGAATGATGCGAGGGCGTGGGAGGACGGCCTCGCAAATGCCGCTGTCTCAACGTGCTTTGGAGTTTACCATAAGTCGCGCCAAATGCCCGTTACCGGGTTGGACTATAGTTAACGCCTCGCCAAGCCGGAACGCAACGGTGCCGCGTTGTCAGGACTGGTGTCCGGCGGCTCGGTCGCGATGACCTGCTGGAGGAGCTGGGGCCCGACCGAAATTTCGCCGGTGAAGGGGCGGCTGTAAGCGGCAATCAGCAAGACCGAGACGGCGATCCCCATGGCGAAGATCGCTAGCGCGATGGCGCAGGTGAGGCGGTTGTCGCTATGCACCATGGCGATGGCGACAAGCGCGCAAAGTCCCTGGAGCAGGATCGCGGCCATTTGACCACGCTGACCGACGTTTGGCTGACGACGATGCGCTGACGCCGCGCTTCGAGCGCGCGATGCACATCGTTGATGATTTCGCGCTGCACCATCCTTTGCGTCTCATCGGCTGGCTGCAACGCGAGGGCGACTTTCAGCGCATCGATGAGATGGGTCGGCATGGTTTCCATGGTCAAGCGGCGTTGGGCCATGACTCCCCATTCATGCGTCATGGCTTGCTCGATATGGCGATTGACGAGCCGGCGTAAGTCGCCCCTCTGCTCTGCCGGGACGCTCTCGGCGAGGATCACGATGCCGCGAAGGGCGCTCGCCTCGGCCGCGACGGCGAGCTTGGCGCGGTCGAAATCGTTCCAGACCTGAACGGCGACAAAGCCGACGAGAGACCGAAGATGATGCCGAGCGGCGGCAGCATGCCTGGCGAAAGCGCTTTGAAGGCGCGCCCCTGCGCATCGACCGCGAGACCGATCACGACGAGATAGACGGCAGCGGCGACAAGGGAGACGGCGACAAACACCAGAAGCGCCATCGCCGGAAGCGGCAGATTAAGCAGCCAGTCGCCCATGGTTTCAGGGTATGGATTACCGCCGATTTGTTCGCAAGGGCTCCACGGGCGTTTTCCCGCCGCTCGATTGCGGCGGGTGTCACGGCGGCGAGGACGAACGGCTCACTGCGAGGAGTTTGATGAAATGGCGCGCGATGAGGAACTGACGCGCCCCCCAACTTATTTTATGCAGCGCGGTGCCGGTCGATCTAGCGGATGGTTTAGTGGTGGGCGGTGCTGGACTCGAACCAGCGACCCCTGCGATGTGAACAAGTGCTCTACCAGCTGAGCGAACCCCTATAAGCTTCTCGAAACACACCGTCAAATCAGCTGCTTATACAGCCTACGCATTTTTGTTGCGGTAAGCAAACAACCCGCTTTTGGTCTGTAGCTGTGACGGAGCTGTGACAGATTTGAGCCTCTCCTATCTGATTTAAGAGCAACCGTTCGCTTTGAAACCAATTCGAAAAAG
>CAWDKA010000017.1:0-243772 GCA_963802845.1 uncultured Alphaproteobacteria bacterium | reverse complement strand
GGATCGAGATTGGTGCCTGGACTTCTAGTGACGATCCGATGCTCCGCTTGCGGCGCGGGCGTTCCATAAATGGCATGCGGCCGCCGAACTAGCTAGGAGACGCAATAAAATCAGAAAACGAGGTCGACACTTGCGTAAACTTGCTGATGAGCAACGCCACAGGCTTCGCATCCGAGCTAAAAAGCTACGTTACGGAATTGAGTTCTTCACGAGCGTGTTTCCAGGCAAGAAAAACGAGGAACGTCGAGCGGCCGCTCTCGCTGCGCTGAAGGACCTCCAAAGTGGGCTCGGCGGTCTCAACGACATCGCGACGCGTGAGAAGTTAATGTCAGAAATTGGCAATGTGTCCGGCAAAAAAACGCACGGCAGCAGGGTGCCTTTTGTGGCCGGCGTGATCTATGGCTCGCAGCAAGCGCGGACTGACGATCTGCTTGGAGCCGCGGAAAAAGCGCATAAGGAATTTTCAGACGCAAAAGCCTTTTGGAAAATCTAATTTTCGTGTCAACACCTAACGAATAGCCGGACGCAATCATGCGATCCTGACGCATCGTTCCATGAGCTTGGCTGCCCCGGTCGGCCTACCGCCCGTGCCAACAGCATTGCACACTTTGTCTTGTCATTCGTGGGAGTGAGAGGCGGCGTCACGAACCACAACGTGCGTTATGTCCTCGCGTTTGGACTAGCGGGGTAATTATCGCTTTTACTGTCATCGCACTCTATTTTGGTCTGCCCCCTAACTAGGGCTAATCATGCAGCTACGTATGCGAATCCCGATAAGCATATTGTCAGCATCTCTAATCGTGACCCTCGTCGCGTTTGGCGCGGGCCCTGCGCAGGCGGGCTTTTGCCAATACCAATACAAACACTGCGTCGCACGCTGCGCCTCGAAGGTGATTAAGATTAAACGGCGGTGCTTTCCGGCTTGTGGAATGCAATTGCATCACTGCAAAACTCCCGACCCACACCTCGGAGAGCTGACAGGTACACGCTGATAGCCCCGTCACTCTGCTTTGCGCCGCCTCCGTAATCAAGCAGCCGGTAATCGCCGCAGTCCCCACGACCGGCGCTCTAAACTAAATAGCAACGAATAGGGTTAACGATAGTGCGTGCCTACCTTTGGGACGTGTGTTCGTTATGCGCGTGATTGTTGTCCTTGTTGTCGGCGCTTCAATCGCATTGAGCGGCTGTTCATGTCCTCCTCGGACAGGACATCTTCAAGCTGTTCCGGCAAGGTGTTTGTCCACGCAATCGCAACCGAAGCTCACTAAGGCGAGTGTAGCTAAGGTGGTAACGAAGCCATCTCGGACTGTCAGCAAGCGATCCAAGAAAATAACGACGCATCTCGCGAAGCCAGCGCGGCCTCCAATCAAAGCTCCAGCCTCAGCGGAAATGGGGCCGCCACTGCCGCCAAGAAAGCCGGAGCTGGCTCCAGCAAACGATGCGGAATCACCGCCTCCTCTTCCGACTAGGAAGGCTGAACAAAGATCCGACTCTCGTGAACACGCGGTACCCGAGACCAAGTTTATGGCCGCCAAAGCGAAAGCACAGCGCGAAGGAGTTCACTCGCTCACAGGCGAAGACATTCGCGGGCTAACCCAAGAACAAATTAAGGCGCTGCGAGGCTACTAAGCCGGGCCGCCATGCCATTGAGGTGAGCTGTCGGGTTTCAACGCATTGTCCCCGGTCAGCAGCGGCGGCCGTGGATGGATGAGACGCGGCACCGATTCGCCTACCGGTATCGTGTTCGAGAAGGACGAGCCGTTCTGCTTCATCACCTTGGTGGAGTATCGTGCGCTCGACGATGTCACGGCCGAGATTATCCCGCTCAAGGAAAACCCCGAGCTCGCGACGCAATTCAAAGCCTATCGGGACGCACGGAAAAACTTCATCGGCGCCCTCGATGAGAGGGATCCGGCGGCCGTAAAGCAGGGCTGGCAAAAATGGTATATGCGGGGAGAAAATCCGTTTGGCGCGGAGCGAAATCCGGCCCACGCCTCGAAACTCAGTCTTGCCGGGCCGGTCGAGCGGCCACAGGCCTGTCCCCACTCAATGGCCAAAACCACTGAAGAAACGGGGTCCGGATGACGTCCTCCGGCATCAGGCCTCGGGTCCAAGTTGGCCGATTCCGGCGCTGCCCGCCGGCAAATCTTTGACATGAAACGGCGCGAGGCCTGACGTAACGTCCGTCACAATGCGGCCCCAACCTCAAGGAATATGACAAGGATGCGCCAAGAGACCAGCAAACAAGCCGATCCTCGCCTCGATGTCGCTCTTATCGAAAGGGAGCGCAACCGGTTCGGCGCGCGCGCTCTCGGCTTTCTCATCTTGCTGAACGGCGCGGCGGCTCTGGTTTTGCTCTCAATTCTGGGGCGGGCCGCCGAAGGATCCATCGACAGCAAGATGGCGACGGCGATGCTGTTTTTCAGCGGCGGGGCCGTTGCCGCGCTTCTGAGCTCGTTCCTCGCCTATTTGAACCGGACGATTGCCTTGGAAGCGCCCCAACGCCGGGACCTCAGGCGCGGCCTCCAAATCGTCGGCATCGTCGCCGTCGTTTGCAGCGCCGCCGCGTTTCTCACCGGAATGAACATGGTGGGGTCGGCCGCCTCGGAGCGCTCGAGCTCCCATCCCAAAGGCCCGAAAGTGCAGCAGCGCCCCGAGGGTGACACCGCGCCGACGGCCCTACCGAGCGAGAGGGAGCGGGTCGAAGCGCCTACGCCCACCGGGCCAGCGGCGTGACCACTTCGCGGTTCGTGCATGGGCTTAGCCGGCCTAGGGCGGGCCGGTGATTTCGCGCGTGAAATCGCGCCAGAAGTCGCCGCAGGTCGACAGCTAAGCTCGCTCACCTTCTCGCCGACGACGTTCCAGTTCACCATCCGGGTTCCCTGGAGAGGATCCGATCTGGCGTCGACGATATAGGCCGCGACGACCATGAGCACGGCCCCGAGAATCATGCCAAAGAGAAGTCGCATCCCCCGTCCCCCTAGAACGCGATCATAAGCTCCCGGCGCCCGAAGCGGAAGCGGCCAGGCGCCTCGCGCGAGCGATTTGGAAGGGAAGCTGCGAAGACCGGGATCCTCCCTTCAACGGGCATGTTCCGTCCCGATTCTCGATCCCGGTCAAGGTTCTAGCCCCTGGCAGTGCGGCGCTGACTGTCGGTGGCGACCGGAGCGTCTCCCGCTGCGGCAGGGGTTCGAGCGCCGCCTCGATGGCATCATCGACAGTGGCGAGCCAGACGAAGCGCACCGCTTCCCGCGCGGCCTCCGGCACGTCCTCGAAGTCCTTCTTGTTGCGCTCGGGCAAGAGCACGGTGGTGATGCCGGCGCGCACCGCGGCAAGCACCTTGTTCTTCACCCCGCCGATCGGCAGCACGAGTCCGCGCAACGAGATCTCGCCGGTCATGGCCGTGTCGCTCCTGCACCGTGCGCCCGGTGAGCAGCGAGGCAAGCGCGATGAACATGGCGACGCCGGCGCTCGGGCCGTCCTTGGGGATGGCGCCGGCCGGCACATGCACGTGGATGTCGGACTTCTCGAACGCGCCGGGATCGACGCCGAGCGTCGACGCGCGCGCCTTGACCAGGCTGAGCGCGGCCTGCGCGCTCTCCTTCATCACCTCGCCGAGCTGGCCGGTGAGGATGAGCCTGCCGTTGCCGGGCACCTTGGCCGCCTCGACGAACAGGATATCGCCGCCGGTCGGCGTCCAGGCAAGCCCGGTCGCAACGCCGGGCACGGAGGTGCGCATCGCCACCTCGCTCTCGAAGCGGCGGGGCCCGAGGATCGCGTGCAGCTGATCGGCGCCGATCGCGCATGCTCGTCGCATCGCCCTCGGCAATGCGCATGGCGACGCGATGGCAGATCGCGCCGATATCGCGCTCAAGATTGCGGACGCCGGCCTCGCGCGTGTAGTCGCGGATGATGGCGCGGATCGCATCCTCGCTGATCTCGCATTGCTCTGGGGTAAGCCCCGTCGCTTCTAGCCTGCGCTTCACCAGATAGCGCTTGGCGATCTCGACCTTCTCGTCCTCGGTGTAGCCGGGAAGCTCGATCACCTCCATGCGGTCGCGCAAAGGCCCGGGAATCTGGTCGAGCACGTTCGCCGTGCCGATGAACATCACGCGCGACAGATCGAACGGCACCGCGAGGTAATTGTCGCGGAACGTCGCGTTCTGCTCGGGGTCGAGCACTTCGAGCAGCGCCGCGGACGGATCGCCGTGGAAGCTCGCGCCGAGCTTGTCCATCTCGTCGAGCATCATCACGGGATTGCGCGTTCCGGCTTTGCGGATCGATTGGATCACGTTGCCGGGCAGCGCACCGATATAGGTGCGGCGATGGCCCCTGATCTCGGCCTCGTCATGCACGCCGCCGAGGCTGAGCCGCACGAATTTGCGGCCCATGGCGCGGGCGATCGATTGGCCGAGCGAAGTCTTGCCGACGCCGGGAGGGCCGACGAAGCAGAGGATCGGGCTCTTGCCCTCGGGCTTCAGCTTGCGCACCGCGAGATATTCGAGGATGCGCTGCTTGACCTTGGGCAGGCCGTAATGGTCCTCGTCGAGGATGCGGCGCGCCTCGGCGATGTCGATGCGGTCCTCCGACGAGCTTCGACCAGGGAAGCTCGATCAGCCAATCGAGATAGGTCCGCATCATGCCGTGCTCGGCGGAAGCCTCGGGCATGCGCTCGAGCCGCTTCAGCTCCTTCAGCGCCTGCTTCTCGGCCTCCTCGGACATGCCGGCCTTCTCGATCGCCTCGCGCAGCTCGGCGATCTCGGCCTGACCGTCCTCGCCTTCGCCGAGCTCCTTCTGAATCTGGCGGAGCTGCTCGCGCAGGATGTGCTCGCGCTGGCGCGCCGGACGAGCGTTTCCTGCGTCTGCTCGCCGATCTGCTTCGACAGCCGCAAGACCTCGATCTGCTGGACGAGATAGCGCAGCAGCTTGTCGAGGCGCTCGGCGACGTCGAACGTCTCGAGCAGGTCCTGCTTCTCGGCAGAAGCGAGGTCCGAGACATTGGCGATGAAATCGGCGAGCGCGGAGGGCGACTGCATCTGGTCGATCGCGTCGGCGATCTCTTGCGGCACGTTGGGCAGGAGCGAAATCGCCTCGCGGGCGCGCTCCTTCAGCTGATGCATGCGCGCGGCGATCTCGGTTGAGTATAGATCTCGGCCTCGCCGATCTCCTCGACCTTGGCGACGAGGAAGGGATAGCCCGGCGACGAAATCGAGCACGCGGAAGCGCCGCACGCCGCGCGCAACCACATGATGGTTGCCGTCGGGCGCGGTGACGTAACGCAGGATCTCGGCGACGGTGCCGACGCGATGCAGATGCTCTGGGCCGGGCGCGTCGACCGCCGGGTCGTTCTGCAGCAGCACGCCGACCGGCCGGTCGCCTTGCGCGGCGGCCTGCGCGCCCGCGATCGATTGCGGGCGGCCGAGCGTGAGCGGCACCACGATGCCGGGGAACAGCACCGCGTTGCGCGTCGGCAGCAGGATCATCGCGCCTTCGGGAAGCTTGAGCTCGCTTGAGCCCTCGCTCGCCGGGCTTGTCGCGCGGC
This sequence comes from uncultured Alphaproteobacteria bacterium, assembly GCA_963802845.1. GTDB lineage: Bacteria > Pseudomonadota > Alphaproteobacteria > Rhizobiales > Methyloligellaceae > Methyloceanibacter. The sequence goes on along the minus strand of CAWDKA010000017.1, from coordinate 238,230 downwards.
TGCGCTTTGCGCCTTCCGCGCCGGTTTCGCGGCTTCGGCCGATTGCGGCGTCATATGTTCGCTATCGTTCATGGTTCTCGACTGGACGTCCGGGTTCACAGCTTGGCGAAAGTGAGGATGAGGCACCCGTTTCGAAGCTCACGCTCGGCGAGACGCAAGCGGGAGGTGAGCGTGATGCGGCGCTCGAAGCGGCCGTAAGGGATCTCCAGCCTCAAGATATTGGCGCGCCGTCCCTGGCAGGGGAGGGGACGGGTGCCGGCGATCATCAGGGTCTCGTCCTTCGATCTCGACCCGCACCGCCTCCGGCGCGACGCCGGGAAGCGCGGCGATGATCAAAAGCTCCCCTTCGGTTTCGAACACATCGACGGGCGGCTCCCAGCGCGCAGCCCGCGTCCCCTCGCGCGACGGCTCGAAGAACTGGCGGTGGAGCTGCTCGGCCTGCTTGAGCATGGCGCAGGCCTCGGCCCACATGTGATATTTCGGGTCACGCATTACTGCCAACCTAACAGGGCAGGCGGTCAATCTTAGCGTCTGGGCCGTTACGTGCCAAATGACGACGTCAAGCAATTCGAGTAAGGAGAGGAGGGCATATATTGGTTGCGCGTCCCGCTCTGACAAGGGCCGTCCCTGCTCCCCGTGCGAGAGCCGAGGCCAGTCCGCTCTAGTCGGCTGCGCTCCTCCCGTAAATATCCTCGTACCTGACGATATCGTCCTCATCGAGATAGGGTCCCGACTGCACCTCGATTAGGAACGCGGGGATCTTGCCCGGATTGGTGAGGCGGTGCTTCTCGCTTATCGGGATGTAGGTGGACTGGTTCTCGCTTAAGAGTTCCGTCCTCCTCGCGCGGGTGACCTCAAGTCCCGGTGACGACCACCCAATGTTCCGAGCGGTGCTGATGGCTCTGCAGCGACAACGTAGCGCCCGGCTTTACCATGATGCATTTCACCTGGTAGCGGTCGCCGCGGTTGAGGTCTGGTACCAGCCCCAAGGACGATAAACCCGGTTGTGGTAGAGCGCTAGAGTACCCGTTGGCCCGCATCCGATCGACCAGTGCCTGACCTGCTCGGCGTGTTCCTTTGCTGCGACCAGCACGGCATCCTCCGTCGCCACCACCACCAATTGTCCATCCCCACGAGGGCAACACAGGCATGGTCGCTGAAGGTGAAGCTGTCACGCGTTTCTTGCAGGATGACTTGACCGTCGCCCTTGACGACATTGCCAGCAATATCCTTGCCCATGCAGCTCCATAGCGCCTCCCATGAACCGACATCGCTCCACGGCGTATCGAGCATCACGCGAGCAATGTCGCGTGCCTTCTCGGCACGGCGTAGTCGAGCGAGATGGCGGGCGCCTCTCCATAGGCCTCACCCAGCACGCGGAAGGTGAGATCTTCCATCGTGGTGTCCAGCGCCTTGTGGCAGGCTTTGAGGATCTGCGGCGCATGCATCTCGATCAGCCCGAGCATGGTTCTGGCCTTGAATAGGAACAGCCCCGCGTTCCAGAAGAAGCCGCCTTGCTCGAGATAGCGCTCGGCCGCCTCTAGCGAAGGCTTCTCCACGAAGCGCTTGACCTTGAGGAGCGCGCCTGTGCTGGCGTCCCGTTGATATAGCCATAACCGGTATGCGGGCGGTCCGGCTGGATACCCAACGTGACGAGCGCGCCCGCTTCGGCTGCCGCAAGCCCGGTCTCGATCGCCCGCAGAAAGGCGCCAGTGTCGCCGATTATGTGGTCGGACGGGGCGAGCAAAACCAAGAACTTGTGGTGGAGATGGTGCAGTCGGATTTGAAAAACGTGGCCCGGGAAGGCGGGCGACGAGATCCTGGACATTACTGAACTCTATGCAGCGCGAACGGTTTCCCGCGCGAGGGGCGAGTGCGGACATCCTCGTTGCGGCTCTGGTCCGCTCATGACGCAGCTGGCCTCACAAGGGAGAGGCTTTTGGTGGCATATACTCTGGCTCGAAAGGTGGGGAGCAGGCGGTTGTCAGCCTTCCCGGAGCACGATAGCCCTGACTAGAGACCGTGGGTTGCTAAGTAGAAGACGACAGTGCCCGCGACGATGATAATCGTCGCCCACGATATGGACGAAAAAACCTCGCACTCGCTTCATCGACCACGGATCCTCGTTGCTGTTCTTTGGCATCCTTGCACGCAATGTCCTTGCTCACTTCTATCTCCCGAAGCTATTACCAGAGCTAATCAGTCGCTGGAGCTACGGCTAACTCGCCGCGATGGGTTCATTTGGACTACCCCCTTCGCCAAGGCTTAGCCCTGGCGAGACTCCGAAGCCAGAGATTGGGAGAAAAGGGGAGGGGCCTCCCGGGAAGGGGAATACGGCGATGAGAGGACCCCCCTGAGTACAAGGGACAAGTCAATCAGGGCCCCGAGTACAACGAACGCGTCAACTCGGGGTGTGTACCCTAGGATGAACCCTAAGGTGATTGCATAATAGCTGAGCCGGCTAAGACAAACCTGTGGCTTCTGCGCAACGGAAATAAAAAAACGCTGAAAGCGTCATCTAAACGCCGAGGTAACGGAAATGCCCAGACGTCGTCGCATTCCCTTAGAGGAGGGGATTGCTAGCCCCCATGCCTAATTTTCGCGCGGTGGCTGACGCTGCGCGGGCGGGTTAGGTGCGATCCATGAGGCGAGAGGCTGCGTGACCGAAAAGATCTCCTTAATTACGGGGTGACCGATCAAGACGGTTTCATCGAACTGGCCTTCGCCGAGGTGAGCCGTCGTGTGGCCCAAAAGGCGCCGACGAGCACTTTCGCGGACGAAAACCTGCCTAAGCGGTAAGCAGTAAGCTTAGTGCAAACTCGAGATTTAAGGCTCCCAAACTCTACCGTTGATCAAGCTCGATCGCCTTCGAGCTTCGCTTCGAGCCAGACTACCAAGAAGCTCTGCGGTGGTTGGCGGACATCGAAACGCAAGACGAGCTCGATCAGCTTTGTGCCGAGGCAAGGCGACGGGGCAGGGACAAATCATCTGAAGCTGCCTGTTAAGACCGGCGATAATTCCGTGAAGCAGGACGGACGTGATCGATCCAGCCAAGGCATATGGAGTTGCTGCCTCGGTATCTCTCGGACGAGGCTAAGTTTGGCAAAACGAACCCAATTGCTGCGATGCAAAACGGGCGGTCCGGCTAGTAGCGCAGCAAATCGATGAATTGAGCGCAACTCCGACAACTCGGAGAGAACACGACTATCGTTCTCGACCGTCGGGTTCGATGTGGGCTATCGCTAATTGGGGGTGGCGAGAAATTCAGCCGTTTGGTCGCTGGGTACGACACAATCTTCCGAGAGCAAAACCGGAACTTTTCCACCCAAAACCTCAAGCAAAATCCTGACCCTGCCGGAATCGTCGAGTTGTTGCAGCCGGCCCACGAAGTTGGCAAATGGCCCGGCAGAGACCCTAACCATCTGGCCGCTTTGCAGGTTGGGATGGAGACGCACAATCCCCTCAGCGTCGGTCGCCGCTAGGAGTTGCTCCACTAGTCCCTGCGGCACTGGCTCTGGGACCGCCGCCCGGGTCAGGAGCCGGTCAACGCCGTAAGTACCGTTGACGCTTCGCCAACGATCCCGGGATAGATCCAAAATGACAAAAAGGTAGCCCGGAAACAGCGGCGCGGAGACGATTTCGAATTTGCGGGCATGGCGCCGGCTCTTGCGAAAGCGTGGCAGGAATATTCGGTAGTGCTGGTTGGCAAGCTGTCGCTCGGCCTGTGATTCACGGCGCGGCTGAGTGCGAACCACGAACCACCGCTCCTGACCGGTTAGCGCTAAAATCGCACCCGATGGAGCGGGAATTTCCTCGACTGCCGCGCGCATTTCGGCCCACCGTGCTCCCACTAATGGGACACTTGAAGCCGGGAATGATGGCAGGAGAGGGGCTATGTATTCCCTTCGTCGGCCTAAAGCGAGACGACATCCGGACAGGGCGTATTGTGGGTTCTGCGGGGGACTGTTCTGAAAGACGCTCTACAGACTAGCGTCCTGAATTTCATGGGGCGCCCCGAAGCCTATGCCCCGGTTCCTGCAACCGTCGAGCGCATCGAGACCCACGCTTCCATCGTTTTTCTGGCGGGAGACCATGCCTACAAGGTCAAACGCGCGGTCAAATACTCGTTTCTCGACTTCTCCACGCTGGAAAAGCGGCGCGCGGCCTGCCTGAACGAGCTTCGCGTCAATCGGCGAACCGCGCCCCAGCTTTATCTTGAAGTTCTCCCGGTAACTGCCGGAGGGAATGGCAAGCTTTCGGTTGGGAGGCGAGGGAGAGGCGGTCGAGTGGGTGCTGAGAATGCGCCGCTTCGATCAAGGCGCGCTTTATGACCGCATGGCGGAGGAGGGGCGACTTGCGCTCGATCTGATGCCGCGCCTTGCCGAAACGATTGCGGCCTTCCACGCTTCGGCCGACCGGGTGCTTTCGGCGGGCCTAACGGTCGGATCGCTTGAGGAAGTGCTCGGCGACAATGCCGGCATCTTTTCCGCTCAATCCGCGACGCTTCCGCCGCACGCGGCCGAGGCGCTCGCCGCGACAAGCCGCGAGAGGCTCGCCGCGCTTGTACCTCTGCTCGAGGCGCGCGCTCGCGGCGGTTACGTGCGCCATTGCCACGGCGATCTCCATTTGCGCAACATCGTTGAAATCGATGACGCGCCGGTCTTATTCGACGCCATCGAGTTCGACGATCGTCTCGCAACCATCGACGTTCTCCACGATCTCGCCTTCCTTCTGATGGATCTCGGCAAGCGCGGGCTCAAGGCCCACGCCAACGCCGTGCTCAACGCTTATCTCGACGCCGACGCGAGCAGCGGAAATCTCTTAGGACTTGCGGCGCTGCCGCTGTTCCTCTCCATGCGGGCGGCGGTGAGGGCCAAGGTCGAGTTGTTGCGCGCGGCCCTCGCGGCGCCCGGCCGGGCCGACGCCGTGCGCGAGGAGGCGCGCGCCTACTTCGCGCTCGCGCAAGATTTCCTGGTGCTCGCGCGCGCCGCGCCTCATCGCGATCGGCGGATTGTCGGGAAGCGGCAAATCAGCCGTAGCGCGCGCCATCGCCCCTCACATCGGCGCCTTTCCCGGGGCCGTGATCGTGCGCAGCGACGTCGAGCGCAAGCGCCTGTTCGGCGTGGGCCCGCTCGAAAGGCTGCCGCAATCCGCCTACGCGCCCGAGGTCACCGAGCGCGTCTATGCCATGTGCCGCAAACGTGCGTTTCTTGCCCTGCAAGGGGGACAGTCCGTGATCGTCGATGCCGTGCAGGCGCGGGCCCATGAGCGCGAGGCGCTTGCCGCGCTTGCGGCTTCGTGCGGCGTTCCCTTCACGGGGCTTTGGCTCGAAGCGCCGGCAAAGCTCCTGCGCGATCGGATCGCGGCGCGGACCGCCGATGTGTCCGACGCAACGCCGGAGCTGGTCGACGTGCAGCTCGGCTACGATCGCGGACCGCAGGATTTCGCGCTGGTCGATGCGAGCCGACCGCTCGAGCAGGTCGCGGCCACTAGCCTCGAACGGATCGGGGTTCGGTCGCAGACGAACCCATAAATTCACCTTTTGCTAAGGCTCTTTAGACGAGAGTTGGGCGAGGGCAGGCCAGTGCCGGTGGCACTCGCCAAGGAAGGCGATGCGCACGCCTTTCCAGGGGCCCGTCGGGGGGTTAGGCACGTTGCGTTCGGTCGGTCAGCCTGTGCCGGAAGGGGGAAGGCGCGTTGGTGGCGTAAGCCCGAGCGGGCTTGCCGCGCCGTTTCTCATCGGCGCCGCTCTTGCCCTTGGGCTTGGCGGTTGCGGCGGGGGCGGCAACGGACAGCCGCTGGGCGAGCGCGTCATTCCGCTCGGTCAGCCCGTGCCCAAAGGCGGGGGCTATTACCAGGTCGGCAAGCCCTATGAGATCGCGGGGCTCGTCTACACGCCGCGCGAGGACCCGGCCTACGACCGTGTCGGCAGCGCCTCCTGGTATGGCGAGCTGTTCCATGGACGACGCACCGCCAATGGCGAGATCTACGACATGGACCGCCTGTCGGCGGCGCATCCGACGCTCCCGCTTCCTGTCTATGCGCGGGTGACCAATCTCAATAACGGCCGCTCGATCGTCGTCCGCATCAACGATCGCGGGCCTTACGCGAGCGACCGCATCATCGATCTGTCGCGCCGCTCGGCCGAGGCGCTCGGTTTTCGCAACCAGGGCACGGCCACGGTGCGGGTCAAATATCTCCGCCGCGCGCCGCTCAACGGCGACGACAGCTATGAGCTCGCTTATCTTGCCAATCAGAGCTGGGCGCGGGTTGCGGCGAAGGGAAAGACCCCGAACGCGGTCCCGGCCAACTTCACGCGCAGGGAAACGCCGCCCACGCCGAACCCTGGAAACTTGAATCTGCCGTGGCACACGGTCAAACAGCCGCTGGCGGCGCCACCGCCGCCGCAAACCACGGGCGTCGTTCCCGCAAACACCAAGGAGAAACTGCGCGCCCCGGGCCTCGTGGTGCAAGCCGGCACGTTCAAGAACAAAAACAATGCCGAGCGCGCGCGGACCGTGCTTTCAACCATTGCGCCGGTCGATGTGGCTTCGATCGCCGTGCGCGAGGAGCTCTATTTCAGCGTGAGGGTGGGACCATTCTCCGATCCGCGCGAGGCGAAGGCGGCGTTGGCGAAGGTGACGCAAGCGGGTTATCAAGGCGCCAAAGTGGTCGCGCAGAACTAGATTTTTCCGGTTTCCCTTCCCGGTTGATTTTTGCGGCGCAGCGCTCGATATTTGCCGCATGCGGCTGCTCTAAAGCAGCAGCAGCCAAACGCCAATCCTAACCCGGTCAGCCCGTGCCCGCCTGGCGCCTTGACAAACGGATCAAGATCGCAGCGTTAGGCGCCGTCTTCTTGTTCGGCGCCGGCTTCGCGGCGGCCACGCTTCACGCCGCGCCTCCGCCCGCGGCGTTCGAAACCAAGGCGAAACGCGCCATTCTCATGGATGCCGACGCCGATCTCGTCCTGTTCGAGAAGGACGCCGATACGCTCGCGCCACCGGCGAGCATGAGCAAGCTGATGACCCTTGCCATCGTGTTTCGCGAGTTGAAGGCCGGGCGGATCAATCTCGAGACCGAGTTCAAGGTCAGTGAACATGCCTGGCGGACGGGCGGCGCGCCCTCGGGCGGATCGGCGATGTTCGCGCCGCTCAACACGCTCGTGACGGTGAACGATCTTATCCAGGGCATTACCGTGCAGTCGGCCAATGACGCCGCGATCATCCTCGCCGAAGGGATCGGCGGCACCGAAGACGCTTTCGCCAAGCAGATGACGGAATATTCGCGCAAGATCGGGCTCGAGAAATCGACCTTCGCCAACGCGACCGGGCTTCCGGCGGAAGGTCACCTGATGACGGCGCGCGACCTCGCCACGCTCGCCCATCACCTGATCTACACCTATCCCGAGTACTATCACTTCTTCGGGCAGAAGGAGTTCAAGTACCGCGAGAAGTTCACCTTCTTGAACCGCAATCCGCTGATCTTCGCCGATATCGGCGCTGACGGTTTGAAGACCGGCTTCATCAAGGAGTTGGGGATACGGACTGGTGGCGAGCGCCAAGCGCGGCGACCAGCGGCTGATCCTCGTAGTGGGCGGCCTCGAAACGGCCAAGGACCGCGAGGCCGAGGCGCGCCGAATGCTCGATTGGGGCTTCAAGAGTTTCAGGCCGTTCCGCTTGTTCGACCAGGGCCAGATCGTGAGCGACGCGCTCGTCTGGGGCGGCACCAAGCACTATGTGCCGCTGATCGGCAACGGCGACATCGACATCATCTTGCCGGCGAACGCGACCGGCAAGGTCGCGGCCGAGATCGTCTACCAAGGGCCGATCAAGGCTCCCATCAAGAAGGGCGCCGAGGTCGCCGTGCTGAAGGTCACCTCGACCGAGTCCCAGGCGACAAACGAGATCCCTCTCTATGCAGGTGAAGACATCGACCAGAGCAACTTCGCTATGCGGGGGATCGACTCGTTGCTCGTACTTGCCTTCGGCTGGCTGCTCTAGCCATGCAGCGCGAAAGCGGCGAACTCGGCAGGTTCATCACATTCGAGGGCGGCGAGGGCTCCGGCAAGTCCACCCAGGCCGGAATTCTCGCCAATCGCCTGACGCGCGCCGGGCGAAAGGTCTTCGCCACGCGCGAGCCCGGCGGCTCGCCGGCCGCGGAAGAGATCCGCGAAGCGCTGCTCTCGGGCAAAGTCTCGCAATTCGGTCCTTTCGCCGAAGCGGTGATGTTCGCAGTAGCGCGCGCCGATCATATCGAGAAGGCGATCGGCGAGGCGCTGCTCGCCAGCAAATGGGTCGTGTGCGACCGCTTCTACGACTCAACGCGCGCCTATCAGGGCGCGACGGCGGGGGTCCCGCGCGGGCTCATCAACGCGCTCGAACGGCTCACCGTCGGCGAGCTTTCGCCGGACATCACCTTCATCCTCGACATTCCGCCCGAACAGGGGCTCGCGCGCGCCGCGGCGCGGCGGAACGGCACCATGCCCGATCGCTTCGAGAGTCAGCAAGTCATGTTGCATGAGCGCATCCGCAGGGCCTTTCTCGATATCGCCGAGGAAGAACCGGAGCGCTGCGTGGTCATCGACGCAAGCCAGCCCGAGGCGATGGTCGCCGAGGATGTGTGGGAAATCGTTCTCCAGCGCCTCCATCCATGAGCATGACCGCCGAGCGCACGCGGGCGGCGTCTGAGGAGCCCGACCGGCTCGAAGGATTTTCGTCGCCGCGCGAGATCGACCTTCTGTTCGGCCACGAGGCGGCGCTTTCAGAGTTCCACGACGCGCTCGCGAGCGGGCGCATGCATCACGCCTGGCTCATCGTCGGCCCCGAGGGCGTCGGCAAGGCGACGCTCGCCTATCGCTTCGCCCGCACCGTCCTGACGGAGGGCGAGCGGGGCAGTATCGGTCGCGACCATCCGGTGTTCCGCAAGGTCGCCTCCCTGTCGCATCCCAATCTTCTTCTCATCCGGCGCTCCTGGGTCGAGAAATCGAAACGGTATTCGCAATGGATCGGCGTCGAGGAGGTGAGGCGCCTTCGCGCCTTTCTCGGGCATTCGGCCGGGGAGGAGGGTTGGCGCGTCGTCATCGTCGATCGCGCCGATGAGCTGAACCAAAACGCGGCGAACGCGCTCCTGAAGGCGCTCGAAGAGCCGCCGCCGAGGACGCTGTTCCTCCTCGTCTCGAGCGCCGAGGGCCGGCTTCCCGTGACCATCCGCTCGCGCACCCGCACGCTCCGCGTGACCGGCTTGAGCGATGAGGAGCTGGAGAAGGCGGTGCGGGCCGCGCTCGAACGCGACGAACACGAGACCGACGAGAAGACGCTCACGCCCGCGCTCGCGCTCAGCGAGGGGAGCGTGCGCCGCGCGCTCGAACTCGTCTCAAATGGCGGCATCGAACTCTATCGCGAGATCCTTGCCTCACTCGGCGCCCTGCCGGAGGTCGAGGGTCCGGATCTCCACCGTCTCGTCGACCGGCTCGCGGGCGCGGGCGAAGCGGAGCGTTTCGATCTTTATCTTGCGCTCCTGCTCGGTCTCATCGAGCGGCTGATCCGCTTCACGGCGACCGGGGAGGGGGCGACGGCGGAGGAGCGGAAGCTTGCCGCGCGGCTCTTTTCGCCCGCCAATCTCGCCGACTGGGCCGAGGCGTGGGAGGAGATTTCGGAAGCCAAGGCCGAGGCCGAGGCCCTCAATCTCGATCGCGGCATTCTTCTGCTTCAGAGCTGGTTCCGGCTGCAGCACGTGGCCCGGGAACATCCCGTTTAGCGAGACGCCCGAGCGCGCTTGCCCGCGGCCGGGCCTTGGGGCTATTCCTCCGTCATGGCGGACAAGCGGCCCTATTACATCACCACGGCCATCTCCTATCCGAACGACGCGCCCCATATCGGCCATGCCTATGAGGCCGTGGCGACGGACGCGCTCGCGCGCTTCCGGCGCCTGCAGGGGCGCGACGTGTTCTTCCTCACCGGGACCGACGAGCACGGCATCAAGATGCTGCAGACGGCGAAGGCGCAAGGAATCACCCCCGCCGAGCTTGCCGATCGCAACACGCCGAAATTCCGCGACATGGTCGCCACGCTCAACTGCTCAAACGACGATTTCATCGGAACGCGCGAGGAACGGCACAAGCGCGCGAGCCAGGAATTGTGGCGGCGCATGCAGGCGGCCGGCGACATCTATCTCGACAAATATGCCGGCTGGTACTCGGTGCGGGACGAAGCCTATTACGACGCGAGCGAGCTGAAAGACGGCGCCAACGGCAGCAAGCTTTCGCCGCAAGGCACGCCGGTCGAATGGGTCGAGGAGGAGAGCTATTTCTTCCGGCTCTCTTCGTATCAGGACAAGCTGCTCGCCTATTACGAGGCGCATCCCGAATTCATCGGGCCCGACACCCGCGCCAACGAAGTGAAAAGCTTCGTGCGCGGCGGGCTGCAGGACCTCTCGATCTCGCGCACGACCTTCGATTGGGGCATTCCCGTCCCCGGCGATCCGAAACACATCATGTATGTGTGGGTTGACGCGCTCACCAACTATATTACCGGCGTCGGCTTCCCCGACGATGGGTCCGATGTGTTCCGGCGCTACTGGCCCGCCGAAGCGCACATCATCGGCAAGGACATCATCCGCTTCCACACGGTTTACTGGCCGGCGTTCCTGATGTCGGCGGGCGTGGCGTTGCCGAAGCAGGTGTTCGGCCACGGCTTCCTCTATAACCGCGGGGAGAAGATGTCGAAATCGGTCGGCAATGTGGTCGATCCGTTCGCGCTGGTTGCGGATTACGGCGCCGATCAGCTCCGCTATTTTCTCTTGCGCGAGGTGCCGTTCGGCCAGGACGGGAACTACAGCCGCGAGGGCATCGTGCAGCGCATCAACGCCGATCTTGCCAACGACCTCGGCAATCTCGCCCAGCGCTCGCTGTCGATGATCGCCAAGAATTGCGGGAACAAGGCGCCGAAGCCGGGCAAGCTCACCGCGGCCGACGAGGCCATCCTCGCCTCGGCCGATGGGCTTCTGCCCCGCGTCGAGGCCGCCATCGACGCCTTCGCCATTCATCGCGCGCTCGAGATGATCTGGGCGGTCGTCGCCGACGCCAATCGCTATTTCGCGAGCGAGGAGCCTTGGGCGCACAAGAAGACCGATCCTGAGCGGATGGAGACGATTCTCTACGTGACGGCAGAGGTGACGCGCGAGATCGCGATCCTCATTCAGCCGGTCATGCCCGAGAGCGCCGGCAAGCTGCTCGACCAGCTTGGGGTGCCGCGATCCGCGCGCAACTTCGCCGCGCTTGGACCGAAGGGGCGGCTGAAATCCGGGACGGAGTTGCCGCCGCCTGCGCCGGTGTTCCCGCGCCATGTCGAAGCGGGCGACGCCGCGGCGTCGTGAGCCAAAAGGACTAGCGGCACAATTGCTTGATGCGGGCCTCGTCCACGCCTTCGACGAGTGCGCCACCGATTATTGTGCGCGGAACGGCCGTGTCGCCGAAGCGCCGAACCATGTCGGCTTGGACCGGCGCGGTCGTCGCGTCGAGGATGCGGTACTTGATGTTGTTGCGCGCGAGGATCGCCCGGACTTGCCGGCAATAGGGACACCACGAGGCGTTGTAGAGCACGACGCTCTTGCTGCACCCGGCCAAGGCTGGGTCCGCGCCGAGGCAGAACAGCACCGAGGCCGCGGCCGCGGCGATGAGGTTGAGGCGGCTAACGATGGAAACGCGTCGTGTCATTCCTTCTCCCCGTTCGCGGGCGAACCGCGCCCTTATTGTCACGCTGGGGCAAATGCTGCACATAGGGGCGCAGGCCAACGCGGCCTAACCTAGCAGCATGAAGAATATCGGTCTTTTCTCTTTTTCGTGATGCTCGTCGACAGCCACTGCCATCTTGATTTTCCCGATCTCGCGCGCGAGCTCGACGCGGTGCTCGCCCGCGCGCGCGAAGCCGGGATCGGCGCGATCGTGACCATCTCCACGCGCGTCCACCGCTTCGATCAGCTGAAAGCCATCGTCGAGGCGCATCCGAACGTGTTCTGCTCGATCGGGACGCATCCGCACAACGCCGCCGAAGAGCCCGATGTCACGGCGGCGGAACTGATCGAGATCGCGCGTCATCCCAAGGTCGTGGCGATCGGGGAAGCCGGGCTCGACTATCACTACGATCACAGCCCGCGCGATGCGCAGGCGAAAAGCTTCCGCATCCATATCGAGGCTGCGCGCGAAACCGGGCTGCCGCTCGTCATCCATGCGCGCGAGGCCGATAACGATATCGCGCGCATTCTCGAGGAGGAGAGCGTCAAGGGCGCGTTCCCCTTCGTGCTGCATTGCTTCACGAGCGGAGCCGAGCTTGCGCGGCGAGGGCTTGCGCTCGGCGGCTACGTCTCCTTCTCGGGCGTCGTCACATTCAAGAATGCGGGCGCGCTCCGCGACATCGCAGCAGAGGTGCCGGAGGACCGTCTCCTGGTCGAGACCGATGCGCCTTATCTTGCGCCTGAGCCGATGCGGGGCAAGACCAACGAGCCTGCTTACGTCGCCCACGTCGCGGCGCGGCTTGCGGCCTTGCGCGGGCTCAGCGAGAGCGACCTCGCGCGCCTGACCACGGAGAATTTCTTCAGGCTTTTCAAGAAGGTGCCGCGCGCCTTGCAAACCATGCCGCAAAGCGCCGCATGAGTCTCAAATTCACCATTCTTGGCTGCGGGACGTCGGGCGGCGTGCCCCGCATCGGCAATCATTGGGGCGCATGCGATTCCGCCAACCCCAAGAACCGGCGTAAGCGCTGCGCGCTTCTCATCGAACGGAACGGCGCGAAAGGTCAGACCACGGCTCTTGTCGACACCACGCCCGATCTGCGCCAGCAGCTCCTCGATGCCGGCACTGCGTGGCTCGACGGCGTGCTCTACACCCATGATCACGCCGATCACACTCACGGCATCGACGATCTGCGCCAGGTCGCCTACAACGGCAATCGCCGCGTCGACGTCTACCACGACGCGGCGACGGGCAAGCAGCTCCGCGCGCGTTTCGCCTATTGTTTCGACACGCCGCCTGCGAGCGAATATCCCGCGATCCTCAAGAGTCACGAGATCCGCGCGGGCGAAAAGGTTCGCATTGCCGGGGCCGGGGGCGCGATCGAAGCGCTGCCGTTCCGGCAAATCCACGGCTCGGGCGAGACGCTCGGCTTCCGTTTCGGCGGCCTCGCCTATTCGCCGGATGTGAGCGATTTCCCCGAAGAGTCGCTTGAAGCGCTGACGGGCCTCGATGTTTGGATCCTCGATACGCTCCGTTACAAGCCGCATCCGAGCCATCTCTCGGTCGAGCAGGCGCTCGGCTGGATCGCGCGCATGAAGCCGAAGCGCGCGGTGCTCACGCATATGCATGTCGATCTCGACTATGAGCGGCTCAAGGCCGAGCTCCCCGAAGGCGTCGAGCCCGCCTCTGACGGCATGGTGCTGACGGGAGAGGGGTAGGGGACTTACAGCTCGACGGTCTGCCCGGTTTCGGTGAAATCGGGCATGGCGAGGGGAATAAAGGCCTCGGCGACCTCTTCCGGCGTCGGCAACTTTGACTGGTCCTCGCCGGGAAAAGCTTCGGCGCGCATGCGCGTCGCCGTGGCGCCGGGGTCGATCAGGTTCACCTTGATCGCGCTGTCGCTCGTCTCGTTGGCATAGGTCTTGGCCAGGGTTTCGAGAGCGGCCTTGGTCACGGAGTAGGGGGCCCAATAAGCGCGGCCCGATCGCGCGACGCCAGAGGTGACGAAAATCACCCGGCCGGCGCTGGAGAGCCGAAGCAGCGGGTCGAGCGTGCGGATGAGCCGCCAATTGGCGGTGACGTTGATGGCGACGCTCTTGTCCCAAAGCTCCGACGGGATATGGGTGAGGGGAGAGAGCCGCTCTAAGATGGCGGCATTGCCCACCAGCACGTCGAGTCTGCCGAAACGCTCATAGAGCGACGGCCCGAGCGCGTCGATCGCCTTGCCGTTGGCGAGATTGAGCGGAATGAGGGTGGACTTGCCGCCGCCCGCCCTGATGCGATCGTCAACCTCCTCGAGCCCCTTCCGCGTGCGCGCGAGCAAGACGATATGCGCGCCCTCGCGGGCGAAGCTGAGCGCAACCGCGCGGCCGATCCCGCGCGAAGCGCCGGTAATGAGCGCGATGCGGTCCTTGAGCCGCTCCGAACTCAACCGACTTCGGCGAGGAAGGAGAGTTGCTTCTGCTGCGGCGGCCCTTCGCGGTCCCTCAACCGTGTCGGATACTCGCCGGTGAAGCAATGGTCGGTGAATTGGGGATGGGCGTTGTCGCGGCCGTCAAAGCTCATGGCCTTGTAGATGCCGTCAACCGAGAGGAATTGCAGCGAGTCCGCGCCGATGAAGGCCCGCATCTCCTCGAGGCTCCTGTGGGCCGCGAGCAGCTTCTCCTGGTCCGGCGTGTCGATGCCGTAGAAATCGGGATGCGTGATCGGCGGGCTCGAAATCCGCATATGAACTTCGCTCGCGCCCGCCTCGCGCATCATCTGCACGATCTTCACCGAGGTCGTGCCGCGCACCACGCTGTCGTCGATCAGCACGATACGCTTGCCTTGGATCTGGCCTTCATTGGCGCTGTGCTTCAGCTTCACGCCGAGCTGGCGGATGCGCTGCTCAGGCTCGATGAAGGTGCGGCCGACATAGTGGTTGCGGATGATGCCGAATTCGAAGGGCAGGCCCGAGACCTGCGAATAGCCGATCGCCGCCGGCACGCCCGAGTCGGGAATGGGAATGACCACGTCGGCGTTGGCCGGCGCCTCGCGCGCCAATTGCCGTCCCATCTCCTTGCGTACTTCATAGACCGAGCGGCCGCCGACGATGGAATCGGGCCGGGCGAAATAGATGTATTCGAAGATGCAGAGCCGGGCGGGATAGCTCGGCACGAAGCGATGACTCTCGACGCCCTCGTGGGTGATGACCACGACCTCGCCGTTTTCCACCTCGCGCACGAACTCGGCGCCGATGATGTCGAGCGCACAAGTCTCCGAGGCGAGCACCCACGCCTCGCCAAGCTTGCCAAGCACGAGCGGCCTGATGCCGAACGGGTCGCGCGCGCCGATCAACTTCTTATGCGTGAGGCCCACCAGGGCATAGGCGCCTTCGACCTGGAGCAGGGCTTCGATGAACTTCTCGACGAAGCGCTGCTTCTCGCTCCGCGCGACGAGGTGGAGGATGACCTCGGTATCGGTGGTCGATTGGCAGATGGCGCCGCGCTTGATGAGGCCTTCGCGCAAGGTCAGGGCATTGGTCAGGTTGCCGTTGTGGGCAAGCGCAAAGCCGCCCGAGTCGAGATCGACAAAGAGGGGTTGCACGTTGCGCATGACCGGATCGCCGCAGGTCGAGTAGCGCACATGGCCGATGGCCATGTCGCCCGCGAGCCGGTCGATCACCGGCCGCGAGGTGAAATGGTCGCCGACAAGGCCGAGGCGGCGTTCGGTATGAAAATGGTGCCCGTCGAAGCTGACGATGCCGGCCGCTTCCTGGCCGCGATGCTGAAGAGCATGCAGGCCGAGCGCCGTCAGCGCCGCGGCATCGGGATGATTGATGATGCCGAAGACGCCGCACGCCTCGTGCAGCCGGTCCTCTTCGAGCCAGTCCGGCTCCCTGGTCAGAATGTGCTCTGTCACGGGCCTCAAGCCTCCTTCTAGTAAATAATCGCGCGAGAAAGCGCTTCAATGGCACGCGACGCGACAGAATTCCTTAAACGTTAAACTCATGACGGCTGGTCCGGCTGGGCCTCCGCGGGCGCATCGGGCGCTGGCGCCTCGGGCGCGCCTTCCGGCGGCTGAGCGCCGGGCGGCTGCCCCTCGGGCTGACCTGCGGGCTGTCCTTCCTCGTCCTTGGACCCCGGGATGTACTGCTCCGGATTCATGGGCAGCAGCGATTCGATGGCAATCCGCGTCTTCTGCAGGATCGCGTAGGACTGCGCGTTGCGCACCCATGTCGGCTCGTCGCGGGCGAGAGCCGTGAAAAGAATAAAGACGATGGCGACCAGGAGAAATCCGCGCGCCAGCCCGAAGATGAAGCCGAAAGTGCGGTCGAGAGCGCCGACCCGGCTATCGAGCACGCTGTCGGAAATGCGGAAGGTGATCAGGCTCACCACGATCAGGGTGAGGATAAAAACGCCGGCGGCGAAGGCGATCTGGGCGATGCTGGGATTGCCGACATAGGGCTCGAGCAGGGTGGCATATTTGGGCGTCAGAAAAAGGGCGGCGATCGCAGCCATGGCCCAGGAGAAGATCGACAGGACCTCGCGGGTGAACCCGCGCACCATGGCGAGGAAGCCCGAAATGAGCATGATGGCGATCAGAATGACATCGAGCCAGGAGATGGGCATGGCGCGAGGCTCCTTCGGGGGGCGCACAGTATCACGATTCCCGGCGATGAAGCACAATTGGCCCCCTCTCGGCAATCGTTGAAGCTTGCGGTGGCGGGATTGTCGCAGGTCGGCCCGAATTTACACCCGTGTGGTGCAAAAAAGAGCCACAAGCTCGTCCAATTGCGACAGCGGCACGAGGCGCATGTCCCTGATCTCGCGCTCCCCTTCGCCGGAGGCCGCAGGGAGCACGGCGCTGGCAAAACCAAGCTTGGCCGCTTCCTTGAGGCGCTGATCCCGGTGGCTTACGGCGCGCACGGCGCCGGTGAGGCTGACCTCGCCGAAATAGACGGTGTCTTCGGGGGCGGGGTTTGCGCTCATCGACGAGAGCAGGGCCGCGGCGGCGGCAAGATCGGCGGCGGGCTCGTTGAGGCGCAGGCCGCCGGCGACGTTGAGGTAGACGTCGTGAGCGCCAAGCCTCACGCCGCAGCGCGCTTCGAGTACGGCGATGAGCATGGCGAGGCGGTTGGGGTCCCATCCCACCACGGCGCGGCGCGGCGTTCCGAGGGAGGAGGGGGCGACCAATGCCTGGATCTCCACGAGCAGGGGTCGCGTCCCTTCCATGCCGGCGAAGACGGCCGTGCCGGGCGCGCCCTGCTCGCGGTCGCTAAGAAAGAGCGCCGAGGGGTTCGCCACCTCTTTGAGGCCCGCCTCGCGCATCTCGAACACGCCGATCTCGTCGGTCGGACCGAAGCGGTTCTTGACCGCGCGCAGGATGCGGAACTGGTGCCCGCTCAACCCCTCGAAGGACAGCACCGTATCGACCATGTGCTCGATGACCTTGGGACCGGCGATCTGGCCCTCCTTGGTGACATGGCCAATCAGAATGAGCGCCGAGCCGCTCGCCTTGGCATGGCCGATCAAAGCCGAGGCGCAGCCCCTGAGCTGAGAGATGGTGCCGGGCGCTGCTTCCACGCCCTCCGACCACAGCGTCTGCACCGAGTCGATGACGATGAGGGAGGGAGCCCGCGCGCTGCCCAGGGTCGCGACGATGTTGGCGAGATTGGTCTCGGCGCCGAGCGCGACCGGCGCGGCGCTGAGCCCAAGGCGCGCCGCACGCATGCGGATCTGCGCCGGCGCCTCTTCGCCGGAGAGATAAACGACGGACGCGCCGGAGCCGGCGAGCGCGGCCGCCGCCTGAAGCAGCAAGGTCGATTTGCCGATGCCGGGATCGCCGGCAACGAGCACGGCGGAGCCCGGCACGAGGCCGCCGCCGAGGACCCGGTCGAGCTCGGCAATGCCGGTTGGAAGGCGCGGGGCTTCGCTCGCCGCCGCGGCAAGGGTCTCAAGCGTGGCAAGCCGTCCTTTGCCGCCCTTGATCGCGATCAGTCCGGGCGACCCCGATGGCGCGCGCTCCTCGATGATGGAATTCCACTCGCCGCACGAGGCGCATTTCCCCGACCAGCGGTTGGTGACGGCGCCGCAGGCTTGGCAGACAAAGGCTCGCGAGGCTTTGGCCATGGTTTGCTTTAGCCTCCGACATAGCGCCGGAAGGCGCGCCCGCCGAGATTGGTGAGGACCTCGTAATCGATGGTGCCGGCATGGTGGGCGAGCTCATGCGCCGGGACGTTCGGTCCGATCAATTCGACGAAGGCGCCGCGCCGCGCAAGCTCCGCCGGCACGCGGCTTACGTCGAGCACAGCGAGATCCATGGAGACGCGGCCGACAATCGGCGCGGCATGAGGCCCGAAATAGCCGGCGTAACCCTCTTCGCCGTCGGCAACCGACAGCGACCGGAAGAAGCCGTCGGCGTAGCCGACGGCGACGATTGCGAGTCGCGTCGCCCCGCGGAAGGTGCGGGTTGCGCCATAGCCGACGGTTTCTCCCGGCGAGGCGTCGCGTATGCGGAGGATTCGCCCCATGAGCTGCACCACGGGACGAAACGGGTTGTCGCCGTGACTCCGCGGGCGGCCGCCATAGAGCGCAAGGCCGGGCCTGACCAGATCGTAGCAATAGGCGGGGCCGAGCAGGATTCCGGGAGAGTTGGCGAAACTTGCGGGCGCTTGCGGGAGCCGCGCGCGAAGCCGGTCGAACAGCTTTCGTTGCGCTTCGTTCTTGGGATGATCGGGCTCATCGGCGCAAGCGAGATGGCTCATCACCAGCGATAGTGCAAGCTCCGACCAAAGCTCGTCGGCGGTTGCGATCCGCTCCACCTCGTCGGCCGCAAGTCCGAGGCGGTTCATGCCGGTGTCGATATGCACGGCGCATGGCAGCTTCTCCCCTTCCGCCTTGCAGAACGAGGCCCACTCTCTCACCTCATCGGCGCTGTTCAGCACGGGGCGGAGATTTTGCGCGCGATAAAGGGCGTCCGTGCCCGGCATGAGCCCCGCGAGCACATAGATCGTCGCTTCGGGAAGAAGCGCACGGAGGCGCTCGCCCTCACCGAGCGTGGCGACGAAGAAAGTCCTGCAGCCTTGGTCCCAGAGCGTGGCGGCGATCGGACCCATGCCGAGCCCGTAAGCGTCGGCCTTGACCACGGCGGCGCATTCGGCGGGCGCGGCAAGCGCGCGCAAGGCGCGATAATTGGCGGCGATGGCGTCGCGATCGATGGTGAGGATGGCGGTCTCGTCCGGCCCTTCGTCGCGCGCGTCCGAGGGAGCGCGCTCAGTCCTCACGCGCGGCGCTCCGGCAGGCGTTCCTCCGCCGCGAGATTGCTGAACCGCGTGTACTCCGGCGTGAATTGCAGCGTCACCGTGCCGGTCGGTCCGTGACGCTGCTTGCCGATGATGATCTCGGCCTTGCCCGTCACCATCTCCATTTCTGACTGCCACTGCTTATGCTCGTCGGTGTTCTCGCGGGGTTGCCTGCGCTCGACATAATATTCCTCGCGGAACACGAACAACACCACATCGGCATCCTGCTCGATGGACCCGGATTCGCGCAAATCCGCAAGTTGCGGCCGCTTGTCCTCCCGCTGCTCGACCTGGCGGGAGAGCTGGGAGAGGGCAAGGATCGGAACGTGAAGCTCCTTGGCTAGGGCTTTGAGCCCGGTCGTTATCTCCGAGACCTCCTGCACCCGGCCCTCGGCCGCGCGCCGGGAGGAGCCGGAGAGAAGCTGGAGATAGTCCACGACGATGAAGCCGAGCCCCCTCTGGCGCTTCAGCCGCCGCGCGCGCGCGGCAAGCTGGGCCACGGTGATGCCGCCGGTCTGGTCGATATAGAGGGGGAGATGCTGCAGCTCCTGCGACACTTCGACGATGCGATCGAACTGCTCGGCGTCGATCCGCCCGCGGCGGATGCGCTCGGACGGGATATAGGCCTGTTCGGAGATGATGCGGGTGGCAAGCTGCTCGGCCGACATTTCCAGCGAGAAGAACCCGACCACCGCCCCGTCGAGCGCGTTGTCCGAACCGGTAGCGGCGCGATAGGCCTTGGCGACGTGATAGGCGATGTTGGTCGCGAGCGCGGTTTTGCCCATGGAGGGGCGCCCGGCGATGATGATGAGGTCGGAGGATTGCAGGCCGCCCATCCGCTGATCGAGGTCGTTGAAGCCGGTGGCAAGACCGGATAGGCCGCCGTCGCGCCGGTAGGCGTTGGCGGCCATGTCGATGGCTTGCGTCAGCGCGGCGGTGAACGGCTCGAAGCCCTGACCGTATTTGCCGGTCTCGGCCAGCTCGTAGAGCTTCTGCTCGGCATCCTCGATCTGGGAAGCGGGCGGCGCGTCGATGGGCGAGTCGAAGGCGGTGTTGACCATCATCTCGCCGATCTGAATGAGCTGGCGGCGGACGGCGAGGTCATAGACAGTGCGGCCGTAATCCTCGGCGTTGATGATGGTGGTCGCGTTGGCGGCGAGCCGGCCGAGATATTGCGGGATCGACAATTCTCCGCCCGCGGGTTCGGCCTGAAAAAAGGTCTTGAGCGTGATCGGGGTGGCGCGCTTGCCGCTCAGGATCAGCTTCGAGGCCGCCTCGTAGATGCGGCCGTGAAGTTGATCGTAGAAATGCTCCGTTTTGAGGAAGCCGCTGACGCGGTCGATCGCCTCGTTGTTGACGAGGATGGCGCCGAGAAGGGCTTGCTCCGCCTCGAGGTTATGCGGCGCCTCCCGGAAGATCGGCGTCTCCGGCTGAAGCGGGCGAATCACGGCGTTGCTCATGGAGCGACACTACCCCAAAGGGACGGTGCGGCTAGATGCCGGGTCTGTGAACAGCGGGGGTATCCGGGGATGCCCACAAGGAGCGGGTCAGGCGCTCCCGTCACCTTCTTCGGCTTCGCCCGTAACCTCGGCAGGCGCACCTTCCTCGAACAGCGCCGCCGCGGCGCGCTTCGCGGCTTCCGCGTCTTCCTCCGCCTCGGTCGCGGCGCGGCTCACGTCCTCGCCGCGGGCTTGCTTCGCCGCCTCGTCGGCCGAACGCGCCACGTTGACGGTGATGTGCGGCTCGACCTCGGCGTGAAGCTGGACGCGGAGCTGATGCAGGCCAAGGGTCTTGATCGGGCGGTCGAGCATCACTTGGCGCCGCTCGACGGTGAAGCCGCCTTCGGTCACGGCATCGGCGATGTCGCGGGTCGAGACCGAGCCGTAGAGCTGGCCGGTATCGCCGGCCTGGCGGATGACGATGAAGCTCTTTCCGTCGAGCTTGGCCGCCACGGCCTGGGCTTCGCCCTTCAGCTCGAAATCGCGTGCTTCGAGTTGGGCGCGCTCGAGCTCGAAGCGCTTGCGATTGGCTTCGGTGGCGCGAAGCGCCTTGCCCTGGGGTAGCAAAAAGTTGCGCGCGAAGCCGTCCTTGACGGTGACGACGTCGCCCATTTGGCCGAGGCGTCCGATGCGCTCGAGAAGGATCACTTGCATGTTCGACACTCCTATCCTTGTCAGATGGTTCCGCCGGGTTTGGGCGGCTGCCCGCTTTGCGCGGCTCGCCGGCGCAAGCCCAAAGACGGCTCGGCCAGCCCGATGATGGCAACGACGATAACGACCCAGCCGAGAAACAGAATTGCGAGATAGACGGTCGCGAGCAGAAGCCCGCGCAGCGGCATGCCTTGGCTATAGACGTGGATGACCGCCAATCCCTGCAGCGCGTAGGCGAAGAGCAGCGCGCCGGCGAGACCCGTGGCAAGGAGTCCGGCCACGCCCGGCAGGAAAGACGCCGCCAAGGCGCCGGCGAAGAGCAAGACAAACGCGTTGGGGAGTTCGAGCGAATGCAAGTCGGGCCAGGGCCGGAGCGCGCGTCCCGAGACATCGAGGATGCGCCCAGCAATCCAGAGATTGAAGAGGGTGATGGTCAGCCAGACGATGGCGAAAGCGGCAGGAAGCACCCAAGCGATCAGGCCCGCGATCTTTGTCAAGTTCTCCTCGGTGAAGAGGGTGCCGTCGGTGTCGAGATCCTTGAGCGCGCTGTGGCTCAAGACCTCGCGGATGGACTTCTCATAGCTCTCCTGGTCGTAACCGAGGACGAGCACCAGGAGGGCGGCAAGGAGGCCCGCGATGAGCGCGGCCCAGCCGACGAGGCGGCCCGGCGGATACCATTCGAGATTGGTGCTTGGTTCGCCTTCCGCAGCCGGAACCGGGCGCGAGAGAAGGGCAAGATGGGTCAGAAACGCGATCGGCGCGGCGATCGAAAGGGCGAAGAGGCCGGCCGCTGCGGGGCCGAGCCCTAGAGCGATGACGACCGTGCCCGCCAGCGCCGAAGTCAGCCCCGCGGTGGTTCCCCAGCCCAGACCGGCGAGACAAAGCGGGAGTGGCGCAAGATAGAAGAGCACGCCGGCAAGAGCCGTCGCGGTTGCGGCCGAAGCGAACAGCGCCGCGGCTACGAGGCCCGAACCTGCGCCGATGATGAGTGGCGTTGGCATCTTTGCGCTGTCCCGCCTCCAAGCGGTTAGGGGAGGGAAGGGTCCCGCCCCAACTTCCATTCAAGCCTGCTCCAGGCTTCGCGCTCCTACTGAATGAGGTAGGGCAGAAGACCGAGGAACCGCGCGCGCTTGATCGCCCGCGCAAGCTCGCGCTGCTTCTTGGCCGATACGGCCGTGATGCGGCTCGGCACCATCTTGCCTCGCTCGGAGACGTAACGCTGCAGCAGCTTCACGTCCTTGTAGTCGATCTTCGGCGCCTTGTCCCCGGAGAAGGGGCAGGTCTTGCGCCGGCGGTAGAACGGGCGGCGGGCCTGGACTTGCGTCATGCTCATCTTGAGTTCTCCTCGCCCGCGTTCATCTCATCGACCTCCACCTCGCCTCCGCCGCGCGCTTCCCGCGGGCCGAAGTCGCGGTCGCGACGACCCCCGCGGCGATCGCCGCGATCGCCGCGATCGCGATCGCGATCGCGGTCGCCCCGGCCCTCGCGCTCGTCGCGATCGGCCCGGCGCATCATCGGCGACGGCCCCGCGTCGTGCTCATCGACCCGCACGGTGAGGAAGCGGATGATGTCGGTCGAAAGCCGCATCTGACGCTCGAGCTCGTTCACGGCGTCATGCGGGGCGTCAATGTTCATCAGCGCGTAGTGCGCTTTGCGGTTCTTCTTGATGCGGAACGCGAGCGACTTCAGGCCCCAATATTCGGTCTTGCGGACCCACCCTCCGCGGCCCTCCAGCAGGGTGCGAAAGTCCTGCAGCAGGGACTCGACCTGTTGGGCGGAAATGTCTTGCCGCGCCAGAAATACGTGCTCGTAGAGAGGCATGAAGCGCCTTTCCTTCTTCGTTTGCTCCGGCGCGAAGCCTCGCATGGGCGCTTTAGAAGGAAAGGCCCAAGAGACGACCCAGAGAGCGGAGACACGGGAGGGCGGCTTTCGCCTACCGCTCTCTTGACGAGCGGTCCTCCGTTCAGCCTCCGACCGGAGCGGTTGCTAGTGGGCGTCTTATAAGACTTTGCGCCGCCTTTGCAAGGGTGAGCGCCCGACCCGGAGGTCCTATTGCGGGGCTGAGAGCGACGTGCAGTCAACCGCCTTGTTCTCGGTCAGCGAAAAGGCCTTGCAGCCTTCTTGGGCGTTGATCTCGATAACGCCGACCTTTTCGATCGGCGCGTCGGCATATACGACGGTGAAGCTCACCGGCGTGATGACTTGGGTGCTGAGATCCTGGGGCGGACGTCCCTTGGCGTCGAAGGCAAAGATCAGGTCCTTGGTGTCGCCCATGCGCGGCGTGAGCTGGAGCTCGCTGTAGTTCGGGGTCGGCGCCAAAGCATTAACCGTGATCGTCACGGTCGGAGGGTCCGATTTGCTGATGGCGGCGGTCACGTCCTGGATCGAGCTCATAACGACGAGCGCGGGGTCGGGGGGGAGCTTGGACTTCCAAGGCCAGGGCTGGGCATCTGCCGCAAGGAGCAGCGTGGCCCCGCTTGCAAGGCCGAATGCCGCAACGAGAGCGCCGAGAGGAACGGGACGATTCATCTATCTACTCCGTTAGAAGCCAGAACAGAGATTTCTGTCGAAACAATGTTCTAGCATTGGGGTTTGAACGCGCGCGCTATCTTTTCGGTTCGCCATGATGGGCGAAGATTTTTCGCCTGTCGCGATGGCGAAAGGACGCCGCTCGGTCGTCTTGACAGACCGAAACGAAACGGTGTCTTTGGCCGGACCGCGACCCTTCAACCCAGCAACCATGAGCATCGCTTTCATCTTTCCCGGACAGGGAAGCCAGGCTGTCGGCATGGGCGCCGAGCTTGCCAAGGCTTACCCTTCCGCGCGCGCGGTGTTCGAGGAAGTTGACGCGGCGCTGTCGCAGAATCTGTCGCGCGTGATGTGGGAGGGGCCCGAAGCCGAACTCACGCTCACCGAGAACGCGCAACCTGCGCTGATGGCGGTCTCTCTTGCCGCCATACGCGTGCTCAACGAGAAGGGTCTCGATCTTCCGCGCAAGGCGGCCTTTGTCGCGGGGCACTCGCTTGGCGAATATTCGGCGCTTGCCGCCGCGGGCGCCCTGAGCCTTGCCGATACGGCGCGGCTCTTGAAGACGCGCGGCCGCGCCATGCAAGAGGCCGTGCCTGTCGGCGAGGGCGCGATGGCGGCGCTGCTCGGCGCCGATCTCGCTCAAGCCCAAGACCTCGCCAAGGCCGCCGCCGAAGGCGCAATATGCGCGGCCGCAAATGACAACGCGCTGGGACAGGTCGTGATCTCGGGCGCCAAAAGCGCGATCGAGCGGGCCGTTGTGCTGGCGCCGAAATTCGGCGCGCGCCGGGCTGTGCTCCTGCCGGTGAGCGCGCCGTTCCATTGCGCCCTGATGCAGTCCGCCGCGGATGCGATGCGCGAGGCGCTCGCCGCGGTTACGATCAGACCGCCCGTGGTGCCGCTCGTCGCCAATGTGCTGGCGACGCCGATCACAGATCCGGAAATGATTCGCGCGCACCTCGTCGAACAGGTGACCGGCATGGTGCGATGGCGGGAAACGATGCTCTATTTGAAGGAGCACGGCGTGAGCACCGTATATGAAGTCGGCGCCGGCCGCGTGCTTACGGGAATTGCCCGGCGGTTCGACGGGATCGAGGCGAAGAGCGTAGGCTTGCCCGAGGAAGTGGAAGCGGCAGTTTCGGCCCTTGTGGCCTGAGGCGCGTGAGAAGAGGAGAGGCTTCGATGTTCGACCTGACAGGAAAAGGCGCTCTCGTCACCGGCGCGACCGGCGGGATTGGCGGCGCCATCGCCAAGGTGCTGCACGCGCAAGGGGCTAACGTCGCCGTATCGGGCACCAAAGCCGAGCGACTCGAAGCTCTCGCCGCGGAACTCGGCTCGCGTGTCTTCGTGCTTCCTTGCGACCTGCGCGACCGGGGCCCGGTGGCGGCGCTCGCCGACACGGCGGAAAAGACGCTGGGTCAAGTCGATATCCTCGTCAACAACGCCGGCATCACGCACGACAATCTCTTCATGCGCATGAAGGACGAGGAGTGGGACGACGTGATTGCGGTCAACCTCACGTCGGTGTTCGTGCTCACGCGCGGGATCTTGCGCGGCATGATGCGGCGGCGCCACGGGCGCATCGTCAATATCGCCTCAATCTCGGGCGTGTTCGGCAATCCGGGGCAGGGCAACTACGCCGCTTCGAAGGCCGGGCTAGTCGGCATGACCAAGTCGCTCGCGCGCGAAGTGGCGAGCCGGGGCATCACCGCCAACTGCATCGCGCCGGGCTTCATCAAGACGCCGATGACCGACGCGCTGACGCCCAAGCAGGTCGAGATGATCGCCGCCGCCATCCCGGCTCAGACCTTCGGCAAGCCCGAGGACGTGGCCGCGGCCGTGGTGTTTCTCGCGAGCGCCGAGGCATCTTACGTGACGGGCGAGACGATCCACGTGAACGGCGGCATGATAATGGTGTAAGGGCTTGAGTTACAACGGTTTACGGCAACGTCCGGCAACGGCTTGCAAAACCGTTTGACGAGCGCCGCGGCTGCTTTCAAGGCCCGGCAAAGTATGGTACGCAAGCGGCCGTTTCGGTGGGGGCTTGACAAACGACAATCCCGCCGCGATCAACCCTGCTATGACTTTGCCGCTCGGGGGTGCGCGAACCGCCGGCTCAGGGCGATGTTCGAAGGTTGAGGACCGGCAGTTTTAGGGACGGGTGAGGCGGATATGAGCGATATCTCGGAGCGCGTAAAAAAGATCGTGGTGGAACATCTCGGAGTCGACGCCGACAAGGTCACCGAGAACGCGAGCTTCATCGACGACCTGGGGGCCGACAGCCTCGACACCGTCGAGCTGGTGATGGCCTTCGAGGAAGAGTTCGGCTGCGAGATTCCCGACGATGCGGCGGAGACCATCCTGACGGTCGGGGACGCCATCAAGTTCCTGGAGAAGAATACAGCCGCTTGACGCGACGTCGCGCGGAGCGTGCCGCCGCCGTCCCGCGGTAGAATTAAAGCCCTCGAACGGCTCGAAATCGGTTTCCCGCGAGGATCACGCGAAGCGCGATGCGACGTGTCGTCATCACAGGCCTTGGTCTCGTCACGCCGCTCGGCTGCGGCTACGAGACGACATGGGACCGGCTCGTCGCCGGGCATAACGCCGCGCGCCGCATCGAGAATTTCGACGTCTCCGACCTGACCTGCCAGGTGGCGTGCCAAGTGCCGCATGGCGACGGCTCGAACGGCAGCTTCAATCCATCCGACTGGATGGAGCCGAAGGAGCAGCGCAAGGTCGACGAGTTCATCGTCTATGCCATGTCCGCGGCCACCCAAGCGCTGAAAGACGCCGGCTGGCAGCCGACCGCTTATGAAGATCAAATCCGCACCGGCGTCTTGATCGGCTCCGGCATCGGCGGCCTTCAGGGCATCGAGAAGACCTCGCTGCTCTTGGCCGAGAAGGGGCCGCGCCGGGTGAGCCCGTTCTTCATCCCCGGACGCCTCATCAATCTCGCAGCCGGGTATGTCTCGATCGAGCACGGTCTGAAAGGGCCGAACCACGCGGTGGTGACGGCCTGCTCCACGGGCGCGCACGCCATCGGCGACGCGGCGCGGCTCGTGCAGCTCGGCGATGCCGATGTCATGCTCGCCGGCGGAAGCGAGTCGCCGGTTTGCCGGCTGGCGATCGCAGGGTTTGCCGCTTGCCGGGCGCTCTCGACCAATTTCAACGACCAGCCCGAACGTGCCTCGCGCCCCTATGACCGCGACCGCGACGGTTTCGTCATGGGCGAGGGCGCGGGCGTCGTCGTGCTCGAATCGCTCGAACACGCCAAGGCGCGCGGGGCGCGGATCTACGCCGAGATCATCGGTTATGGGTTGTCGGGCGACGCCTTCCACATCACGGCGCCGGCCGAGGACGGGGATGGGGCCTATCGCTGCATGGTCGCGGCGGTGAAGCGCGCCGGGATCGAGCCCGCCGATATCGACTATATCAATGCCCACGGCACTTCGACGCCGATGGGCGACGAGATCGAGCTTGCCGCGGTCGAGCGCCTGTTCGGGAACGCGGCCGGCAAAGTGTCGATGTCTTCGACCAAGTCGGCTATCGGCCATCTGCTCGGCGCGGCCGGCGCGGTCGAGGCGATTTTCTCCGCGCTCGCGATCCGCGACAATGTCGCCCCGCCGACGCTCAATCTCGACAATCCTTCGGTTGTGACCGCGATCGACCTCGTGCCGCACCAGGCCAGGCGCCGCACCATCGATACGGTGCTGTCGAATTCCTTCGGTTTTGGCGGGACCAACGCCTCACTGGTCATCAGGCGCTGTAACGGATAAGGCGGCGAGCGATCCTCCCTTTCGCCATATTTCGACTGAAAGTGGTTGGAATCGCGTTCAACCGGGGCTTTTCAGCCAATGTCTTTTACTAGAGACAGAGACCCTGCGTTGACGGCCAACAATAGCGCCGACCGCTTTGCGCCGGGCCCCGCCGGGCCTCACGCCGGGCCGCTGCCGCGCAGTCCCGCCGAGGCGCTCGAGCCGATGCGGGCACCGGAACTGCCGCCCGACTGGGACGAGCCCGAGCCGAATCAGCATCCGTTCCTCAGGATGCTCGACGGGCTTTTGACCTTTGTCTTCCTGCTCGCGTGCCTCGGGGTGGGCATCTTTTATTGGGCCAAAATCCAGCTCGATCGAGCCGGGGCCGCTTGCCACCTCAACCGTCTTCGCCGTCCCCAAAGGCGAAGGCGGGAGCTCTGTCGCAGACCGGCTCGAGCAGGAGGGCATCATCGCCAACCGGCGCGTCTTCATGACCGGCATCCTCTACTTTAAATATATCAAGGGGCAGGGGAGCCTGAAGGCGGGCGAATACGAGTTCCGCAAAAACGCGACCATGCGCGAAGTGCTCGATACGCTGGTCGAGGGCAAGTCGATCGAGCACAAGGTGACGCTCGCCGAAGGGCTGACCAGCTACCAGATCGTGCAGAGGCTGATGGGCCATCGCGAGCTTCGCGGCGAGATCAAGGAAATTCCGCCGGAAGGCAGTCTCCTGCCGGATACGTATAAGTTCGGCACCAATGACACGCGGCAGGACATTCTCGAGCGTATGCGGGCGGCGCAGGCCAAGTTCCTCGCCAAAGTGTGGGCGACGCGCGACCCGGATATCGTGGTGACGACGCCGGAAGAGGCGCTGATCCTCGCTTCAATCGTCGAGAAGGAAACGGGACGGGCCGACGAACGGCAGCGCATTTCGAGCGTGTTCCAGAACCGGATCAGGAAGAAGATGCGGCTCCAGTCCGATCCCACCATCATCTATGGGCTCGTCGGCGGCAAAGGCGCGCTCGACCATCCCATCCTGCAAGAAGAGCTGGACCGCGACACGGCCTATAACACCTATAAAATCAATGGCTTGCCGCCAACGCCGATCGCCAATCCCGGCCGCGCGGCGATCGAGGCGGTGTTGCGTCCGGCCAAGACCAAGGACCTTTATTTCGTCGCCGATGGCAGCGGCGGTCACATCTTCGCGCCGACCCTCGATGAGCATAATAAGAATGTCGTCGCATGGCGGAAGATCGAGCGCGAGATTCGCGCGCGTGAGGCGGCCGAGGCCGCGGCCAAAGCGGCGGCGGAGGAAGCTGCTGGCACCGCTGCCGATGGCGGCGCCCACCGGCGCCACCGGCGCGGCGCCTGCGGGAGAGGCGGCCGCGCCGCCGGCTCAAGCCGCGGCTCCCGCGACCGCGGCCGACCCGACGATCGCGCCGGAGGTCTTCGTCGATCCGGAATCGCTGGGGACTACCGTAAGTCCCTTTGCCGAACCCGAGGCCACGGGTTCGGAGCCCGTTCCCTCGCCGCAGCGAAATCCAAACCGCTAGGGATGGCGCAAGCTCTTTATCGCGTGCGACTCGGCTTATAAGCGGCGTAGGTTACAATGGGGCGCGAGCTTGGGGGCTTAAGTCCGTGACGCTGAAGAGCATGACTGGCTTTGCCCGTGGCGACGGAATGCACGGGGATACCAGCTGGAACTGGGAAGCGCGCAGCGTCAACGGCCGCACGCTCGACCTCCGCTTCCGTCTCCCCACCGGTTTCGAGGCGCTTGAAATCAGGGCGCGCGGCCTCGCCCAGGAGAAGCTCGCACGCGGCAATTGCACCATCAATCTTTGGGTCAGGCGAGAGACCGGGCGCGCGGAGATCAGGCTGAACGAGACTGCGCTTCGCCAGGCGGAGGCCGTGGCGGAACGCGCCAGGGACTTGACCGGGCTGAAACATGCGAGACTCGACACCCTCCTCGGCATGCGCGGCGTGGTGGAAACGGCCGAGGCGGAGGAGAGCGAGGAAGCGCTCGCGGCGCTTCACCTTGCCATGATCGCGAGCCTCGCGGGGACGCTTGATGAGCTTGTGCGCGCGCGGAGCGGCGAGGGCGAGCGGCTGCAAGCGGTGATCGAGAAGCAACTCAAGACGATCGCGCGACTGATCGAAATTGCCGCTGCCGCCGCGGCCCAGCAACCGGCGGCGATCGCGGCGCGGCTTGCCGAGCTGGTCGCTCGGCTCTCGGAAGCGAGCGCCACTCTCGATCCGGAACGCCTGCACCAGGAGGCGTTGCTGTTGGCCGCCAGGGCCGACATCCAGGAGGAGCTCGACCGCCTGCGCGCGCATGTCGCCGCGGCGAACGAACTGATCGCGAGCGGCCAACCGGTCGGCCGCAAATTCGACTTTCTCGCCCAGGAGTTCAATCGCGAAGCCAATACGATCTGCTCGAAGGCCGCCGACATTGAAACCACGCGCACCGGGCTCGAACTCAAGACCGTCATCGACCAGCTGCGCGAGCAGGTCCAAAACATCGAGTGAGCAAGATGGGGAACGGCATCACGAGAAGGGGACTCATGCTGGTTCTGTCGTCGCCCTCGGGCGCCGGCAAGACCACGATCGCGCGCCGGCTGGTCGAGAGCGAACGCGAGACCGACCCCGGGATCGCCATGTCGATCTCGCATACGACGCGGGCCAAGCGCAAAAACGAGGAGGACGGCATCGACTACCATTTCGTCGACCGGGACACCTTCACGCGCATGCGCGAGAAGGGCGCATTCCTCGAATGGGCGGTCGTGTTCGACAACTATTACGGCACGACGCGGAAACCGGTTGAGGATGCGCTGGCGCAAGGTCGCGACGTGCTGTTCGACGTCGATTGGCAGGGGGCGGCTTCCTTGCGCGAGAAGGCGGGAGACGACGTGGTCACCGTCTTTATCCTGCCGCCGACGGCGGCCGATCTCGAACAGCGCCTGAATATCCGCGCCCAGGATCCGCCCGAGACGGTGCGGCGCCGGATGCTCGGCGCGAGCAATGAGATCCAGCACTGGAAGGACTACGACTACGTCGTCATCAATTACGACGTCGCGCAGTCGGTGGCGGCGGTGCGCGCGATCCTTGACGCGGAGCGCCTGAGGCGGAAGCGCCTGACCGGGCTCAAGGATTTCGTCCAGAGCTTGCAGTCGAAGCTCTAGCGCTTGCGCGGCGCCGCGGGCTGAAGCGCATTGGCGAGGCGGCAGAACGCCGAAACCGGGAGTTCCTCTGCGCGCGATTTGGGGTCGATGCCAAGTCCTTCGAGGACGGCAACGCTGTCAGGCACGAGCTTGCGCAGCGCCGCGCGCAGCATCTTGCGCCTTTGACCGAAGGCTGCGGCGGTTACGCGCTCCAGCGCCCCGACATCGCAGGAGGGCTCAGGCGCGGGCCTCGGCACAAGCTCGACCAGGGCCGAATCGACCTTAGGCCGCGGCGTGAAGGTTTCCGCCGGGACGGTGAAGAGAATGCGCGCTTGCGTGCGCCACTGCGACAAGACCGAAAGCCGCCCGTAGTCCTTCCTGCCCGGCGATGCCACGATCCGCTCGGCCACCTCGCGCTGAAACATCAGGACCATGCAGTCGAACCAGGGCGGCCAGGGGTTGGTCTTGAGCCGGGCGATGAGGAGAGGCGTCGCGACGCCATAGGGCAGGTTGGCAACGATGCGGGCAGGGGAGGGAAGCGCAAGCGGCGCATAGTCGATGTCCATCGCGTCAGCGGCAACGACATCGAGACGTCCGGGATAGGCTGCGGCGATCGCGTCGAGCGCGGGCAGGAAGCGGGCGTCCTTCTCGATGGCGACGACGCTCCTTGCGCCTTCGAGCAGAAGGGCGCGGGTGAGGCCTCCGGGGCCGGGCCCGATCTCGACGACCGTCACGCCTTGAAGCGGCCCCGCCGCGCGGGCGATGCGCCGGGTCAGATTGAAATCGAGCAGGAAGTTTTGGCCGAGGCTCTTTTTGGCCGACAATCCGAGCGCGCGGATGACCTCGCGAAGCGGTGGCAATCCGTCAGGCGCGGTCACGCCCGCGCCTCGGCATGCGCGCTCATGGCAGCGGCGAGCTTCAGCGCCTCGATCAGACTGCGCGGGCTCGCTTTGCCCGTGCCGGCGAGGGCGAAGGCCGTGCCATGGTCGGGCGAGGTGCGAATGAAGGGAAGCCCGAGGGTCACGTTGACGCCTTCCTCGAAGGCAAGGGTCTTGAACGGCGCAAGCGCCTGATCGTGATACATGCAAATTGCGGCGTCGTAAGTGGCGCGAGCGGCGTCGTGGAACATCGTATCGGCAGGGTAGGGGCCTGTGGCGTTGAGGCCGATGGCGCGCGCGTCCGCGATCGCGGGTGCGATGATGTCCGTCTCCTCGCGGCCCATGCTTCCCTCCTCTCCGGCATGAGGATTGAGGCCCGAAACGGCGAGACGCGGACGCTCGATGCCGAAATAGCGTTCGAGACCTTCAGCAGTGATCGCGATGGTCTTCACGATCAGCGCACGCGTGAGGAGGCTGGGAACCTCTTTCAGCGGAACGTGGATCGTGACCGGAACCGCCTTCAGCGACCGACCGACAAGCATCATGACCGGATGCGGCGGCTTTCCCTTCGGCGAGGCAAGAGCGGCGAGATATTCCGTGTGCCCCGGAAAGGCGAAGCCCGCGCCATAGAGCACGGATTTGGCGATGGGGTTGGTCACCACCGCTCGCGCCTTGCCCGCTTCTGCAAGTGCTACGGCGCCTTCGATCGACGCGTGATGAGAGGGGCGGCGGCGCGTCGGGCCGTCCGGCCACGACCTCGCCGGGCCCGAGGATCGGGAGCACCGGAAGCGCATCCGGGAAGCGGCTCGGTCCCTCGCCGATCTCCGAGACGACGGCAAGCGACACGTCAAGCCCGAGCGAGCGGGCGCGCGCTGCGAGCACGGCAGGGTCGCCAATCAGGACGAAGGCAGGGACCTGTTCGCTCTTCCGCGCGGCGAAAGCGCCAAGCGCAATATCCGGTCCGATCCCGGCGGGATCGCCGATGGTAAGCGCAAGCGGCCGTTCGACCCGTTCGATGCTAGCCATGGGGCTTCGGCTAGCACGAAACGCGTCCCTAGCGGTACTCGATGAAGGCCTCCGCCCGGACATCGCGCAACAGCCGCTCGGCGCGAAGCCCCATTTCCTGGCTCATCAACTGACGCTGGGCCTGCTCGCGGACGTGCCGTCGCCCGCAGCGGAGCGCTTGCCGCAGACCGCGTATAGCTCGACGGCGGCCTGGGTAATGGTCGGTGGCGTCATCTGCCCCACTTTGGCGTTCGTGACGAGCAACCGCGCGGGCTGGGCCAAAGACGCCGTCTTGTAGTCCTGGAGCGTGGTCACGTTCGCGCCCTGGACGCCGTTGGCGAGGTCGGTGCAGGACTTGAACCGCGCGCGCATGCTCTCGGCCGCCGCAAGCTGGCCGGCGATGACCCGCTGGTCGGCGCCCGCAGGGAGGGCGTATTTGATCTGGCGAAGCTGCAACGCCGGTTCGGCTGCTGCCGCCGCCGGAGCGGCCCCGCCTTCCGCCGCGGCGCCGCCTCCCGCAGCGCCCGAGGCCAGCGCCTCGTCCACGTCGGCGTCGGCGATTTGGATGTCGCGGCGGAACTTCTTCTGCACCGTTGCCTGCCACACGAGTTGGGCCCGGATACGATCCTTCAACGTCTTGATGTTGACGCCGGCCTTGCCAAGCGCAGTCGCAAGTCCCTCGACGTTGAGATTGTTCTTTTGCGCCATGTCGCTGAGGATTGCCGTCACGTCCTCTTCCACGGGAGCAACGGAGACTTTGCGGCCCTCCTGAATTTGCAATCGCTCATCGATCAGCATGTCGGCGGCTTGCTTCTTGAGAGCGGGCGAGGGCTCCTGCTGCGTGGTGATGGCGAGAAAGCGTTCGCGCTGATCGATGTCGTAATCCGAGATCGGCTCGTCATTGACGAGGATCTTGATCGAAACTTCCTGGGCGATGACGGCGGCGATGCCGCCGACCAAAATCGCAATCAAAAGCGCGGCCATCGATCCCGAGCAATAGCGGACGCCGACGGCGGTGCCGCGCCGGTGCGGTTGCAAAGAAGCGCTCACGGAGTAGATGCATGAACCTTAACGCCTAATAATCGTTGGTGTCGGACCCGCTTGCGTCGAACACGCTGGTTGCTGAGGTCGCATACCCATAGTTTCCGAGATACTTGAGCGAGAAATTCACAAGGAAGCGCTCGTCCGGCCTGATGTCCTGATCTTCGATGAAGGATCGCTGATAGGTTATGTCGACCGGAGACAGTCGTCCTGCTAGCGGAGGCCGAGACCATCGGTGATCGTCTGGTCGGTCTCGAGGTCGTAGCGGAAATTGCCGAGCAACGACCAATACTCCGTGACCGCCAAAGTGCCGGCCGTGATGATTTCCTCGCGCGGCTCGTTATCTGCAAGTCCGGGTTCGGCGGTGACGTCGGCATAGTTGACCTTGACGCGCGCCGGACCGAAGCGCGCCCAGGACGCAAGGTCTGTACGCCGCATCGCTGAAGTCCTGCTCATCGAAGCGCTGACTGGGCCGAGAAGCCGAGATAGCTCGAGGCCTGGACGTAGAGGCCGCCGACATAGTCGGACTGGTCGGTGGCAAGGCCGGCCGTCCGATAGAAATCGGTGTCGAACTCGTTCTCGCCGGCAATCTGGTAGCTTTGGCCGAAAACGGCGCGGCCATAAGCACCGGAAGCAAGCTGTGCGGTGTAACGCGCGCCGACATTGGCGCGCGTGCCGGTCTCGATGCGGTCGTAGCCGGAGAACTTGTCGAGGTCGAAGAGGATGGTATCGTCGAACACCAGGCTCAGAGCATCTTCGTTGGGAATTTCCTGCTGATTGCCCGCCGTATTGGGCCGCGCGATGATTTGGCCGATCGGCTCGACCACATGGGTGATGCTGCCAGTGCTGGCGATGAACGGATAACGATACTCAATTCCGCCCAGCGCAACGCCACGCAGAATGGCGCTTTCGCCTTCCTCCTCGTCGTCGACGAAGTCCTCCGAGCCGTCGAGCCCCTGTTGGAGACCGCTCACCCCGTAGATGTCGCCGCGCAGCTGCGCGAAGGGCGTGAAGACCTGGCCGATGCCGTCGATCATCTGGCGTCGCCAATTGGCCTCGACGATCAACCGGTTGGAGTTGATGCCATCCTGGTTCTGGAACACCATTACGTTGGAGTTGAAGCTGAGCTCGCCGCCGACGATCGGCCGGTTGACGATGTAGTCGTAATCGATGATCGGGAAGACGGTCGCGTCGGAGAACGGCTCGTCGGTGAAGAGCAGGCTCTGCGTGTTGTAGAACCGCATCGAGGCGTAGTTCCGATCGTGCAGGCCCTCGAGATAGAGCTGCGAGACGCGGTCCGTCTTGAGCCGGCTGTCGAGGTTGTAAAACCGGCGGAAGGTTTCATCGGTCTCGGCGAGAATGTCCCAGCCGTAGCTCCAATAGGGGTTCAGCGCGAACCTGCCGTCGGTCTTGATGCTGCCGCGGAAGTCGCCGTCGGTGGGGCTTTCGAAAGTGCCCTCATCCCACACGCCGGCAAGCTGGATGCGATAAGCGCCGCTCGACA
The DNA here is from genome assembly GCA_963802845.1 of uncultured Alphaproteobacteria bacterium. Taxonomy (GTDB): domain Bacteria; phylum Pseudomonadota; class Alphaproteobacteria; order Rhizobiales; family Methyloligellaceae; genus Methyloceanibacter. The sequence continues at coordinate 203,203 of CAWDKA010000017.1, read as the reverse complement.
GGCGATGGCGCCAATCGCCGATGAAGCAGCGTACCCGCTTTCTCGGTCACCATCGGGGCAAAGGTGAAATCGTAGTGGTCCGAGAGCGCGAAGTAGTAGGGGATCTGCACCGTGTTGCCGAGCTCGTTCGAATGGCTGTAGCTCGGCATGAGGAAGCCGGACTTGCGCTTCACGGTCGGGTCGGCAATCTGGAAGTAGGGCACCCAGACCACCGGCACGCCAAAAAGGTCGAACACCGCGTTCTTGAACTTGATGGTGGCCTGATCGCGCTGATGCTTGATCTTGCCGGCGCGGATGCGCCAGGTCGGTGCCTTGTCGGGATTCTCCACGCAAGGCTTGCATGGCGTGAACCAACCCTTCTCGAACACCGTTACGTTACCAGCCTGCCGTGACGCCGAAGCGGCAACGATGCGGGTATCGTCCTTGGTCACGAGCTTCAGCGACTTGATGAAGCCGTCGCGGAAGTCGTCGGTGAGCGTGATCTGGTCGGAGGTGATCACCGCGCCGTCCGGGTCCTTGATGCGGACATTGCCCTCGGCGGAAAGGGTGTTGGCGGAGCGATCGTAGATCACGCGATCGGCGAGCAGGGTGTAGTTGCCGTAGTAGAGCTCGACGTTGCCCTTGGCGGTCACCCGGGCGTTGTCGTTGTCGTAGACCAGCTCGTCGGCCTGCAGCAGCATCGGTTCCGACGGATCGACCTTGGGGGGCTGGACGATCTGCTCGAGCGAGGTTTGCGCTTGACCGAAAGCCGGTTGCCAAGAGGCGAGGGGGGAGAAAAAGGCGGCGAGAATGCAGGCAAAAAGTGCCCGGTGCAGGCGCGCAAACACCCGGCCCTTAGACGCGGCAAGGCCGGGCTTAGCCCGGCGCATGCAGGTCAGTATTGCGCGCGCGCCGGCCATCATCCGTCCTCTTTGTACAAAAGCACGGTGAGCGCGAGCGAAGCCGCGACGATCACCGGCACCCATGCGGCGGCGACCGCGGAGGTCAGGCCTGCCATGGCGAAGTTGCGCGAGATTTCGGAGAACACGAAGAAGGCAAAACCGGCCGCAAGGCCGAACACGGCGTTGATTTGCACGTTGCCGAAGCGGAACCCTCGAAGCGAACACGTCGCGGCGATCAAGACCATCGTGACGAGGAGGAACGGCCGCGACAACAGGAGCTGGTACTGCACGCGGTATTGTGTGGCGGGGAGGCCCGCCCTCTCGGCGGTCTGGATGAAATTCGGCAAGTCCCAGAACGAGATCGAGAACACCGTGCCGAGGCTGTCGCGAACCTGCGTCGGCGTGAGATAGGTGCTGAGCAGATAGCGCTTGTAGAACTCCGGCTCTTGGCCGACCGCGCTCACCCAGGCACTTTCGAGTTCCCAGCGCCCGTCCTTGAGCTCGGCCCTCGCGGCCTCGACCCGCTCGGTCAGGTGGTGATCGGGATCGTACTGGAACACCGTGACGCCCTTGAGCTCGAGACCCTGATTTAAGACTTCGAGCGCATGGACGACGGACGGACCGTCGGCGCCGTCCTCGCGCAGCCAAGCCCCGGCGTTTTTCGTCTTGAGCAGCGACTCGCCGCGACCGAAAGCTGCGGCGTAGAGCCGTTCGGCTTCGCCGCGCGCCACCGCCGCGATCGGATTGTAGAGCAGCACAAAGGCAAGCCCGAGCAAGAAGGCCACGATCATTGCGGGCAACATGAATTGCCACACCGAAATGCCGGCGGCGCGGAGCACGACGAGTTCGGAGGAACGGCTCAGCATCAGGAAGATGCCGATGGTGCCGATCAGAACGGCGAAGGGGAGAACGAGTTCGGAGAAGGACGGCAGACGCAACAGCGTCATCCAGGCGAGGAGCGCGCCCGGGACATCGCCGGAATAGTTACCGGCGCGACGGAGCATCTCGATGAAGTCGACGAAGAAGATCAGCACGCAACAGATCAGGAACATCGCCAGCATGGCAATGACGAAGCGCAGCGCAAAATAGCGCGCAAGCGTTCCCACTGCACTGATGCCTGGCATCTGCGCTCTCACGTCGCGTGCATCCCTCTACCGGTCCAAAATTTTATCTTTGTTGACTGGAACTTAGCCCCGAAGCTCAGCTTGGACCGCAGCTCTGGAAGCATTTTAACGTGGGCCACCCAGGCCGCAACGATAATCGCCCCCAGCGGAAGGCCGTAAACAAGCAGAATTGCCCAGGGTGACAGGGCCACCATGTTGCCCAGAGTGATACCCGCCACGCGCAATCCGACCGCAATGCCGCAGGCCGCCAGAATCTGCCCCCAGCGGTTCTGTCGGGTGGTGCGGGCATGGCCGAGAAAGGCAATGGCGACAAAGGCGAAGACGAGAGGATAGAGCGGCGTCGCGAGGCGATCATGTAATTCCGCCCGGAGTTGAGGGTAATTCCGCCGTATTTCCGGCTTCGTCATGTCGGGGCGGAAAAGGTCGCTCATATAGGCCTCGCGTGGCCGCATTCCTTTTCCAGCGCTATCCTTTGGACTAAACTCGGTTAAATCGAGCATATTCTGATCGAAAGCAACAATTTGCACTTCTTTTTCATCGCCTTCATTGTTGTAACGCTGGACGTAACCTTCGAGCATGACCAGGTAGGACCCCTCGTCGTTGTCGATGATTCGACCGCGTTCGGCGAGGTAGCTCATCACCTGCTTGCCATCGCGCTCGTCGTGGACGAGGAGGCCGAGCAGGTCGCCTGCGGGGCTGCGATCGCGAATGTGGAAGGTGAGACCCCCTTCGGGGCTAGAAAAACGGCCGGGCTGAAGTACTTGCGAGATCAGATCGGCCCTGACATGGGTGATGAAACTGCGCAATTCCCGCATGCTAGCCGGTGTCACGTAGAGATTGGCTATCAGCACGCCTAGGGACACGATCGCGGCCAGCGCGACGATCGGAGCGCCAATTCGCCAGATGGGCGCACCAGAGGCCGTCATCACGATCAGCTCGCTGTCGCCGTTCATCCGGTCGAGTGTGTAGAGCGTTGCCATCAGCATTGCATTCGGGGCGATCAGCGCCATCAAGCTCGGCAGGGTGAGCAGGGTCATCTGCAGGAAGAGCAGAATCCCTTGCCCCTGCGAAGTAATTAAATTCAATTCTTTCAAAGTTGTAGCGAGCCAGACGACGAGCGTCAGGGTTAAAAGGATGACGAGCAAGGCATTGGCTGCCTGCCGAAAAAGATAGCGGCCGAAGATCGTCATCGCCGTTCTGCAAATCCCCCGACTTGGCACCTTGGCGAAGCCGCTCCAAGCTCCACCAACCCCCTGGTGCTAAACGCGATTCTCACCAGCCTAAGATGGCGGAATTTCGGCCTTTTTGGAATGGCTTGCTTTCACCTGAGACTGGTTTTACGTAAGGCCGCTGTTATTTCCCGCCGCTGTTGCAAGACTGCATCAGTCAGCGCTTCCGGCCCAACGCCGGGGACGCCGTTCCGGTCGATTCCCTGACGCCGAAAGGCGAGGGCACGCGAGGAGTTTTTTGGTGAGCGAGCAAGCCAGTTTGTCCTTCGCGAGCAGAACCGTGCCGGCCGATGGCGTGGTCGTCATCTTCGCCGAAGAGGGACGCAAGCTCAGTCCGGCCGCGCAAGATCTCGACAAAAAGTCGAAAGGCCTTCTGTCCAAAGCCGCAAACATCACCGGCTTCAAGGGCAAGAAGGACCAGATCGTCGATCTTCTCGCGCCGCAAGGCTTGAAGTTCGCAAAGATCATTCTCGTCGGCTTGGGCAAAGCGAGCGCCTATCGCGGCGAGGACTGGCTCAATCTCGGCGGCACCGTGCGCGGGCTTCTCAGCGGCAAGGAAGCGCCAACCGCGCATATTTTCGTCGAGACGGCGGAGGGCAAGGTCGAGCCTCGCGACGTTGCAAGCTTCGCGCTCGGCGCGGAACTCCGCGGTTACAATTTCAAAAAATACAAAACCAAGGCGCGCAAGAAGAGCGGCGAGGGCGCTGAATCAAGCGAACGGACGCTCAAGAAGATCGTCATCCACGCGGCAGATCCGAAAGCGGCGGCACGCGCGTTTCAGCCTGAGAACGCCATTGCCGACGGCGTTGCTCTTGCGCGCGATCTCGTCAACGAACCGGCGAACGTGCTCGGCCCTGCCGAGTTTGCGAGCCGGGCCAAGGCGCTGACCAAGCTCGGCGTTCGGGTAGACGTGCTCGGCCCGAGCGCTTTGCGCAAGCTCGGCATGAATGCGCTTCTCGCCGTGGGCCAGGGAAGCGTGCGGCCGAGCCACGTCGTCGTCATGCAGTGGAAGGGCGCGGGCGCGAAGGGCGGCGAGCCGATCGCCATCGTCGGCAAGGGCGTCACCTTCGACACCGGCGGCATCTCGCTCAAGCCCGCTGCTGGCATGGAGGAGATGAAAGGCGACATGGCGGGCGCTGCTTGCGTCGTCGGGCTGATGCAGGAGCTTGCCGCGCGCAAGGCGAAAGTTAACGCCGTCGGCGTCATCGGTCTCGTCGAGAACATGCCGAGCGGAACCGCGCAACGTCCGGGCGACGTGGTCACCGCCATGTCGGGGCAGACGATCGAGGTGCTCAACACCGACGCCGAGGGCCGCATGGTGCTCGCCGACTGCCTGTGGTACGTGCAGAACCGCTTCAAGCCGAAGGCCGTGGTCAATCTCGCGACGCTCACCGGCGCGGTCATGGTCGCACTCGGCAAGGAGCATGCGGGCCTCTTCAGCAACAGCGACGAGCTTTCCGCCTGGCTGATCGAAGCGGGCGATGCGACGGGCGAGAAATTGTGGCGCCTGCCGCTCGGTCCGAAATACGACAAGATGATCGACTTGAAAGTTGCCGACATGAAGAACACGGGCGGCAAATGGGGCGGCTCGATCTCAGCCGCGCAGTTCCTTCAGCGCTTCATCAAGGACGGAACGCCGTGGGCGCATCTCGACATCGCCGGCACGGCGATGTCGTCGGTCGACAGCGAGATCAATCGAAGCTGGGGATCGGGATTTGGCGTGAGGCTGCTCGACCGGCTGATTTCCGATCGCTACGAGCGGCACTGAGGACGGGGATGCGTTCGCGACCCAGCGCGATCGGGTCATCAGGTAATTTTCCATAATATACCTTATGCGAATCCCGGAGTTGGGGCAGCCACATGGCATTCCGCTATCCAATTGAGGAAAAAAAGGAATTTCGCCATCGGCCGGGCGAACGCCGTGGCTGAGGCTCCCGCACGACGCTACGCGCTCGATGACCTGCTCGCGGTGATGGCGCGGCTGCGCGACAAGGATGCGGGCTGCCCGTGGGACGTCGCGCAGAGCTACGCCACGATCGCTCCGTACACGATCGAAGAGGCTTACGAGGTCGCCGACGCGATCGCGCGCGACGATCGCGAGGCGCTGAAGGAAGAGCTCGGAGACCTCCTGCTCCAGGTCGTGTATCACGCGCAGATGGCCTCGGAAGAAGGCCGGTTCGACTTCGCCGACGTCGTAGACGGCATCACGCGGAAGATGCTGCGGCGGCATCCGCACGTCTTCGGCGACGCGAAGCGCGAGGAGTTCCTCGCCACCGACATGTGGGGACGGATCAAGGATGCGGAGAAGGCCGAACGGGGCAGCGTTAACCCCCGCTCCCGCTTCGGCGACGTACCGCTTGCGTTCCCCGCGTTGACGCGCGCGGTGAAGCTTCAGAAGCGTGCGGCCAAGGTTGGGTTCGATTGGGGAAGCGTGTCGCCCGTTCTCGACAAGGCGAAAGAAGAGCTCGACGAGCTCAAGGCGGCCGTAGAGGCGCCTGACGAAACCGCGGATGCGAGCGTGGCGAAGCGCGCAAGCGAGGAGCTCGGCGATCTCCTCTTCGCCATTGCGAATATCGCGCGCCATCTCGGCGTCGATCCGGAAGGAGCGCTACGCGACGCGAACGCGAAATTCGTGCGCCGCTTCGGGCACGTCGAAGACGCTCTGGCCAAGGCACGGGCGGAAAGCCGAAGACGCGACGCTCGAAGAGATGGATCGGCTTTGGGACGAGGCGAAGGTTTCGGAGCGGAAGGCGTAAGTCTATTCCGCGGCGAGCTTGAGCCGGGCCGGGCCCGCGAGGCGCGCAAGCCGCTCCCGCTTCTCGGGCGCCACGCGGATGCGGAGCGCCGTCACGCCCTCGCCCATCCCGCGCCGCGCGATCACTTCGCAGTTTTCGTGGATCCAATGCGCGAGCGCGCCCTCCTCGGGCTTGAGCGCGATCTCGATCGTCTCGCTTCTGAGATTGAGCCTGCGTTCGATCTCCGCACGCAAGGCATTGAGACCGTAGCCCGTCGTGGCAGAGACGAGCACCGCTTCCGCGCGCGGCGCCTCGCTCTTTGCGCGGCGGAAGGAGGGCTCATCGAGAAGATCAGCCTTGTTCCACACTTCCATCACCCGGCCCGGCTCGGCCTCGGCCTCGATGCCAAGCTGCGACAAAATCGCATTAACGTCTGCGCGCTCGCTCCCGCTCGCCGCCCCGGCGATGTCCCGCACATGCAGGACGAGGTCGGCTTCGAGAACTTCTTCAAGCGTGGCACGAAAGGCGGCGATGAGCGTCGTCGGCAAATCGGAGATGAAACCGACGGTGTCGGATATCACCGCCTTCGAGCCGCCCGGCAGCGGCAGCGACCGGATGGTCGGATCGAGCGTGGCGAAGAGCGTGTCCTCGGCGAGCACCGAGGCGCCGGTCAGAACGTTGAACATCGTCGACTTGCCGGCGTTGGTGTAGCCGACGAGCGCGACGGACGGGTAAGGCTCCCGCTCCCGCGACTTGCGATGGAGGCCGCGGGTGCGGCGCACCTGCTCCAGCTCTTTGCGAATGCTGTCGATGCGCTCGCCGATGATGCGACGGTCTGCCTCGATCTGGGTCTCGCCCGGGCCGCCAAGAAAGCCGAAGCCGCCGCGCTGGCGTTCGAGATGGGTCCACGACCTGACCAGCCGGCTCTTCTGGTAGACGAGGTGGGCGAGTTCAACTTGCAAGCGCCCTTCCCGCGTCGCCGCGCGCCGGCCGAAGATCTCGAGAATGAGTTCGGTGCGATCGAGCACCTTTGCTCCCCATGCCGTTTCGAGATTGCGTTGCTGCACGGGCGTCAGCGGATGATCGACGACGACGAGCCCGATCTCCTCGGCGCGTACGAGCCCTGCGAGCTCCTCGACTTTGCCTGAGCCGAACAACGTCGCGGGACGCGGCGCTTCGAGCGGCACCAATCCGCTTGCAGCAACTTCGAGATCGATCGCGGCGGCAAGCCCGACCGCCTCTTCGAGGCGCGATTGCGACGATCGCGCGAAGGCATCGCCGCGCGCCGCGCTGCGCGCCTTGCCCCGCCTGCCGAGCACCGGCAGGATCACGAGCGTCCGCATCGGACCCTGGCGCGAGCGGCGTCCGGTTCGCCGTTCCTTCCGCTTCAGCGCCTTCGGGTCGGTCGGACGCAATTACTCAGCGGGACCTTCTGCGTCGGAGATTTCTGCAAGCTGAATGGGCGCACCCGGCATGATTGTCGAGATCGCGTGCTTGTAAACGAGCTGCGAATGCCCGTCCCGTCGCAACAAGACGCAGAAATTGTCGAACCAGGTCACGACGCCTTGAAGCTTGACGCCGTTGACGAGAAATATCGTGAGTGGTGTCTTTGCCTTGCGGACATGATTGAGAAAGGTGTCTTGAAGGCTCTGCGCGCGTTCTGTTGCCATGGGCTTCCTCGTCCCTTTTGGTGACGCTTACGCTGTTCTTTGTGCCGGGGCTGCCTGCCCGGCCTCGATAGGGTATTAGACGCGATTACGAGGCCGTCCCGCAAGGGCCTGATCCCAAAACTTCATCGCGTGCCCTGCCCCGGCAAGGCTTGCGGGCGCCGGCGTCTAGCGCAAGGCCGGGCTTCGCTCGGTCGCATTCACCCCGAGCGCGCGCAGTTTGCGGTGCAGCGCGGAGCGCTCCATGCCGACGAACTCGGCCGTACGCGAAATATTGCCGCCGAATTGGTTGACTTGAGCCAGAAGATATTCGCGCTCGAAGATCTCGCGGGCGTCGCGCAACGGGAGCGACATCAAATGCTCGCCCCCTGCCCCATTCGGCGAGAGCGGAACCGGAGAGACGATCTCGTCGGGAAGCATGTCGGCGGTGATGACGCTATCGGGATCGCCGCCGACAAGGATCATCAGCCGCTCGACATTATTGCGCAGTTGCCGCACGTTGCCGGGCCAGTCGTGCGATTGCAGCACGGCCATGGCGTCGTCGCCGATGCGGCGCGGCGCGAGGCCGGAAGCGACGGAAATGGTCTGCACGAAATAGCGCACGAGCTCGGGCAGGTCCTCGCGACGCTCGGCTAGCCCCGGGACCCTGATCGGCACGACGTTGAGGCGATGATAAAGGTCCTCGCGCAGACGCCCCGCCCCCATCTCCTTCTGCAGGTCGTGGCTCGTCGATGACACCACGCGCACGTCGACATGCACCTTGGGACCGCCGCCAAGCCTCTGGAAGCGCTGCTCGACGAGAACGCGCAAGATCTTGGCCTGGGTCTCGAGCGGCATGTCGGCGATCTCGTCGATATAGAGCGTCCCGTTATGGGCTTCCTCGAGCGCGCCGACCTTGCGCGGGCCGGCGCCCCCGCCCTCCTCGGTGCCGAACAGTTCAAGCTCCATGCGGTCGGGAACCATCGCGGCGGCGTTCAACACCACGAACGGACCCTCGGCGCGGCCGGACTTCGCGTGCATCACGCGCGCGGCAAGCTCCTTGCCCGCGCCCGACGGCCCGGTAATCAGCACGCGGCTGTTGGTCGGCGCCACCTTGTCGATCGCCTGGCGCAACTGATTGATGGCGGCCGAGCGGCCGATCATGTCGAAGGAATAGCTGCTCCGCTCGCGCAACTCGCGGTTCTCGCGGCGGAGCCGCGAGGCTTCAAGCGCGCGGGCGGTGATGAGCACGAGCCGGTCGGCCTTGAACGGCTTCTCGATGTAGTCGTAGGCCCCGCGCTTGATGGCGGCGACCGCCGTTTCGATATTGCCGTGTCCGCTGATGATGATGACCGAAAGATCGGGGTGGGCTTTCTTGATGCGGTCGAGCAGCTCGAGCCCGTCGAGCTTGGAGCCTTGCAGCCAGATATCGAGGATCACGAGCGAGGGACGCCGCTCCTCGATCGCCTTGAGCGTCTCGTCGCTGTCCTTGGCGAGACGGGTCGAATGCCCTTCGTCCTCGAGAATGCCCGCGATCAGTTCCCTGATGTCGGCTTCGTCATCGACGACCAGAATGTCAGACGCCATGGGTCACTCCCTCTCCCTCTTCCTCTTCGGCCTCGGCCTCGGCCGTACGCTCGGCTGTACTCGACGGCGCGGACGCGCCCGGCTCGGGCAGGACCTCTTCCTCGCTCGTCTCTTCCTTCTCGCCCATCGGAAAATCGATCCGCACCGAGGCCCCTTCGACCTTGCCGTTGCGTTTCGGCGCATCGGCGAGCGTGAGCGTCCCGCCATGCTGCTCGGTAATTCGCTGCACGATCGCGAGCCCCAGCCCCGTCCCCTTCTCGCGCGTGGTCATGTAAGGCTCGACCAGCCGCTCGCGGTTCTCCTTGGGCAGACCGCAGCCATTGTCGATCACGATAATCTGCACCCGTTGTCCCTTGGTGCGGACCTTGGCCACGATGCGCCCCGAGCTCGCGCGCGAGGCGTCCGTCTCGACGGCCGAGTTCGATCGATTCGCTCGCGTTCTTGACGAGATTGGTGACGGCTTGCGCGAGCAGGCGCCGGTCGGACAACGCCACCACCGGCGTCTCGGGAAGATCGAGCTCAAAGGCGATGTCGGGTCGCGACACCTGGAACAGGAACACGGCCTCGCGCACCACGTCGCGCACGTCGTGACGCTCCATCACCGGTTTCGGCATGCGGGCAAAGGCGGAAAACTCGTCGACCATGCGGCCGATATCCGACACCTGGCGAATGATGGTGTTGGTGCACTGATCGAACACCTCGCGGTCCTTGGTGATCGAGTCGCCGTATTTGCGGCGAATGCGCTCGGCGGACAGCTGAATCGGGGTGAGCGGGTTCTTGATCTCGTGGGCGATGCGGCGGGCGACGTCAGCCCAGGCGGTGCTCCGCTGCGCGCTGACGAGTTCGGTCATGTCGTCGAATGTCACGACGAAACCTTGCGCGTCGCGGTCTTGGCCTTCGCTCGTGACCCGCACGGCGAAATTGCGTTCCGAACCCTGGCGGCGCAGCGTGACTTGATCGGTGACGAGACGTTTGCCCTGCTTCTGGGCTCGTTTGAGCACCGGCGCGAATTCGGGCACGGACTTGGCGAGCGGCTGACCGACGAGATTGGCCGACTTCATCTGCAACAGCGTCTCGGCCGAGCGGTTGACCAGCGTGACGACACCATCGCTGTCGACGCCGACGACGCCGGCGGTGACGCCCGACAACACCGCCTCCATGAATTGGCGGCGCTCATCGAGCTTCGAGTTGGCGCCGACCAGCTCGTCGCGCTGACTCTTGAGCTCAAAGGTCATGGTGTTGAAAGTGGAGCCGAGCATCGCGAGGTCGCCATCGGCGGGGCGAACATCGACATTGACGGCGAGGTTGCCGCGCGAAATCTGCTGGGCCGCGCCCATGAGTTGGCGGATCGGAGCGACCAGGCGATTGGCGAACCACATGCCGATCCAGATTGCCGTCGCAAGGAGAGTCAACGCGAGGGCGAGATACATGAGGCCGTAAGCGACCTGGAAACCGGAGCGCCGCTGTTCGAGCGCTTGATACTCGGCAAATTTGGCGCGCGTCGTGTAGAGGTGCTGCAGCACGCGCGCGTTCACCGGGCGGGCCACGTAGAGGTAAGTGTCGTTGAAATTCTCCAGGACTTTGATAGCGCCGACCATGTTGGTGTCTTTGAGGGAAATCGGCACCGGCGGTCCCTCCTTGGCGCGCGACATGACCTCGGCCGGCGGCGCCCGGAACGGCAGGTTTCGAAGCTCGGCCGCCGTGGCGAGAACCTTCCCTTCCCCGTCGATGATGTAGGCTACGGGAAACGCCCTCATGGCGGCCTGAGCATTGAGGAAGCTGCCGAAGTTTTGCGGCAGAGACCCCGCCAGCTCCACCGCCTCGTCGATATCCCTCGCCATGGCCACGGTGTCGGCGCGGATGACTTGGTCATGTTCCTCGAGATAGGCGCTCGCCACGTCCATCGAGTTCTGGATGATCGCTTGGGTGCGTTCGGAGAACCAATAGTCGAGGCCGCGCCCGAGAGAGATGCTGGCGAAGATGGCGAGCAAGACCGCAGGGACCAGCGCGATCACGCTCAAGAGCCTGACGATGCGCACATGCAACTGCGCGCCGGCGGCCTGGCGACGGCGGGCGCGCCATAGCCCCGTCACCTGCCAGGCGATGATGGCGATCATCGCCAGCACCAGAACGAGATTGATGAGGAGCACGCCAACGACGACGTCGTCGGTCGGCTTGATGGGCGTGAGCCCGGTCAAGATCAGGAACGTGGCGAGACCGGAGCAGAGCGAAAGCACCGCCGTGATGAGGCCGACGGCGAACGGCGGACGGCGGCGCCCTTCGTCCTTCGCGGAGGCGGCCCCGTCCTGCGGCGCGTCGTGCGCCCTCACGTTCTCGGACGAAGGCTCGGTCATGGTTTCGCCGCCAACCGCCGAACGCTCAGACTTCGCGCACAGGAATTGAAAAACGCCACGAAAGGCATGCCCCAACTCTCCCCTGGACCGCGCGCTTCTCGGGAGTGCCAGTCTCAGGAATGATGCAATAAAATCACAATGTGGCGCTTTGGCGACAAAAATCTTTTAGGCTCGCCAGCGCCATCGGTATGCGCGGGCGCCCGTAGCTATCAACGTATTGATTTCTCGGTGTTTAGCGAAGAGGGTCATGGCGCTAGCCACCCTGGGTGCGGACTACCTTGATCCCGAGATCGCGAATTTTCTTGCGCAAAGTGTTGCGGTTAAGCCCCAAGAGATCGGCCGCACGAATTTGGTTTCCGCGGGTCGCCACAAGCGCCGCCGTGATCAGCGGCAGTTCGATTTTCTTCAGGATGCGGCCGTAGAGACCGGTGGGCGGCAACTCGTTGCCGAAGCCCATGAAGTAGTCGGCAAGGTGGCGCTCGACCGCCTCGGAGAGATCCCCCGTCGCCTCCGCGGCGTTGGCGAACGGGGCGCGGCCCGGGCTCGCCAATTCGTTCTCGATCATGTCGACGGCGACGATCTCCTGGGAATAGATCGCCGAAAGTCGCCGCACCAAGTTCTCGAGCTCGCGCACATTGCCCGGCCAATGATAGCGCTTCAAACGCTCGATCGCCGCCGGCTCGAAGCCCTTCGGCGGCAGCCCTTCGCGCGCGGCGATGGCGAGGAAGTGACGCACGAGATCGGGAATGTCGTCGAGACGTTCTCGGAGCGGCGGCAGGCGGAGCGGCACCACGTTGAGGCGGTAGAACAGATCCTCGCGGAACAGACCTTGGTCGATTTGCTGTTGCAGATCGCGATTGGTCGCGGCGATGATCCTGACATTCGATTTGATCGGCGTGCGGCCGCCAACGGTGGTGTATTCGCCCTGCTGCAACACGCGCAAGAGACGCGTCTGCGCTTCCATCGGCATGTCGCCGATCTCGTCGAGAAAGAGCGTGCCCCCTTCGGCCTGTTCGAAGCGCCCGGTATGTCGGTTCTGCGCGCCGGTGAATGCCCCCTTCTCATGGCCGAACAGTTCCGACTCGATCAGCTCGCGCGGGATTGCCGCCATGTTGATGGCGACGAAGGAGCCGTTGCGGCGCTTGCCGTATTGATGCAGCGCGCGGGCGACGAGTTCCTTGCCGGTGCCGGATTCGCCCGTGATCATGACGGTGAGATCGGTCTGCGTGAGCCGGGCAAGCACGCGGTAGATCTCCTGCATCGCCGGGCAGCGACCGATCAGCGGCAGGCCTTCGGGCGTGTCGGCGGGAAGTCGTTGGGCTTTGCGTCGCGGCTCGGCGAGCGCGCGCCCGACGACGGCGACGAGCTCGTTCAGGTCGAAGGGCTTCGGCAGATATTCATAGGCGCCGCGTTCGGCGGCCGTGATCGCGGTCATGAATGTATTCTGCGCGCTCATGACGATGATCGGCAGATCGGGCCTCACCTTCTTGACGCGGGGAATGAGGTCGAAGGCATTCTCGTCGGGCATGAGCACGTCGGTGATGACGAGATCGCCCTCGCCTTGATTGATCCAGCGCCACAGCGTCGCTGCGTTGCCGGTCACCCGCGGCGCGTAGCCGGCGCGGGCGAGCGCCTGGTTGAGCACGGTGCGGATCGCGGCGTCGTCGTCGGCGATGAGGATGTTCCCCTTCGTCATTGGGTCCTAACCCTCCCTGCCCTCGGGCGTTCCGCCCTCGGCCATCGGCATCAGCGCGCGGAACACAGTCAGCCGCGGCCGCGAATCGTATTCGATGATGCCGCCGTGATCGCCGACGATCTTGGCGACGAGCGCAAGTCCGAGTCCCGTGCCCGATCGGCTTGGTGGTCACGAACGGGTCGAACAAATTCTGCATCAAGTCGGCGGGCACGCCCGCGCCGTTATCCTCGACCGCGATCTCGAGCGGCAGGCTGACGCGCGCTTGGCTGCCCGGCACCGAAAGACGCACGCCCGGCCGGAACGAGGTGGAGAGCGCGATCTGGCCGTCCGCTCGCTCCTCGCCGATCGCCTCGGCCGCGTTCTTCACGAGATTGAGGAAGGCCTGGATCAGCTTGTCGCGGTCCCCCGGAACCGGCGGCAGCGAAGGATCGTAGTTCTCGACGATCTTGATTTGGCGCGCAAAGCCCGTGACGGCGATCTGTTTGACGTGGTCCAGCACGTCGTGAATGTTGACCGGCTCGCGTTGCAAGGGCCGCTCATCGCCGAAAATCTGCATGCGGTCCACGAGCTTGCAGATGCGGTCGGACTCGGCGCAGATGAGCTGGGTCAGGGTGCGGTCGGAATCGGCGCGCTCGCTTTCGATCAGTTGCGCCGCACCCCTGATGCCGGAGAGCGGATTCTTGATCTCATGGGCGAGCACGGCGGCAAGACCCGAGACGGACCGCGCCGCCCCGCGATGGGTCAGTTGGCGCTCGATCATCTGCGCCATGCTGCGCTGCTGGACCATGACGAGCACGCGCCCCGGCAGCTCGGCGACAGGGCCGCCGTAAAGATCGACAAGCTTCGGCGCATCGAAGCGAAACGAACTCAGCTCGACGCCGTATTCGTTGACGGTGGCGCCGTTCCGTTGCACCTGCTCGACGAGAGCGATCAGCGGACTGCCGAAGGCGACGATTTCGGTGAGAGAGCGCCGGCACAGAACGCCGACGCTCATCTGAAAGAAATCTTCGGCGGCGATGTTGGCATAGTCGATGGCAAGTTTGTCGCCGATGACCAGCAGCGGATGCGGGAGCGCGCCGAGAAGCGCGATCTCGATTGGCGGCGCCTCGTTGAGTCGCCGCGCATTGAGTTTTTTGGCCGCGCCGATCAAGCGGTGTATCCTCGGCGCAGCGACACGGGCGGGTTGACCCGCTTGTGCATATTTTTTATGCAAGAAAATTCCATGACGTTTCCTTGGGCAGGATATTGGCCAATCTCGACCGGAGCAATAATCGTTTTGCCGCACCGCAAAAAGTGCATGATATCATTTGAATTTTTCTTGTTCATGAGGATTGCCTCGTGAGCGTGGCAGCCCTAATCGTCGCGGCGGGAAGAGGTTCACGGGCAGCGGGCGGCACGCGCGGCCCCAAGCAGTACTGGCCGATCGGGGGCGCGCCGATGCTGACCCGGGCCATCGCCGCCTTCGCCAGCCATCCGCGCATCGACGACCTTCTCGTCGTGATTCATCCCGAAGACGAAGCGCTCTACCGGGCTGGCAAGTGCGCCTCATGCCGCGCGCCTGCGCGATCCGGTCGCGGGCGGAGCGCGGCGGCAAGACTCCGTTCGCGCCGGTCTCGAGGCGTTCGCGAACCGGGCTCCCTCCTCCGTTCTCATTCACGACGCGGCGCGGCCGTTCGTGCCCGACGCACTCATCGACCGCGTCATCGACGCTCTGAGAGTCCATCAGGGCGCCCTCCCCGCGCTTCCCGTCACCGACAGCTTGAAGCGCGCCGAAGGGACGCGCGTGACCGGCACGATCGCGCGCGAAAGCCTGTGGCAGGCGCAGACGCCGCAAGGATTCGCCTTCGGCCCGATCCTCGCGGCGCACCGCGCCGCGGCGGAACGAGAGCCGATGCGCGACTTCACCGACGATTCCGCTGTCGCTGAATGGTTCGGCCTCGATGTCGCCCTAGTCGAAGGCGCCGCCAGCAATCGCAAGCTAACGACGGCGGAGGATCTTCGCATCGCCGATGAGCTGTTGCAGCCGCAGCGCGGGCGCGACACCGGCACGATCCGCGTCGCAACGGGCTACGACGTGCATGCGTTCGGCCCTGGCGATGCCGTTACTCTGTGCGGCGTGAGCATCCCTCACCCGAAGAAGCTCGTTGGCCACAGCGATGCCGATGTCGGATTGCATGCCCTGACCGACGCGCTTCTCGGCGCCATTGGCGAGGGGGATATCGGGGTGCATTTCCCGCCCTCTGACGCCCGCTGGAGCGGCGCCGCATCGGAGCTTTTCCTCAAGCATGCGGCGGCGCTGATCGAACAGCGCGGCGGCGCCATCGTGCATGTCGATGTCACGCTCATCTGCGAGGGTCCGCGCATCGGATCCTATCGCGAGCAAATGCGGGAGCGGATCGCCGCCATGCTCGGTCTCGATGTCGGGCAAGTGAGCATCAAGGCGACCACGAATGAAGGGCTCGGCTTCATCGGCAGGAGCGAAGGGATCGCGGCGATGGCGACGGCGACGGTGAGCTTGCCGTGACCCATCGCGTCGAAATCGATGCCAAGCTCCTTGCCCAGGCGGCAAAGCTCCTCGATGCCTGCCGCGACCGCAATGAAACGGTGACGGCGGCAGAATCCTGCACGGGCGGGTTGATCGCCGCGACCCTCACCGCCATCCCCGGTTCCTCCGACGTGTTCGAACGCGGCTTCGTGACCTACTCAAACAGCGCCAAGAGCGAGGCGCTCGGCGTGCCCTATTGGCTGATCGAGCGCCACGGCGCCGTGAGCGAAGACGTGGCGCGAGCCATGGCCGGCGGCGCGCTCACCCATTCCCATGCGAGCCTCGCCGTCGCCGTCACCGGAATTGCCGGGCCCGACGGCGGGAGCGAGGAGAAGCCGGTTGGGTTCGTTTGCTTCGCCGCCGGAAGACGGGACCAGCCCATGCGCAGCGAATACGTGTTGTTCGGCGATCTCGGCAGGACGGAAATCAGGCGCCGCAGCGTCGAACGCGCGCTCGATCACCTGCTGTCACTGCTATGAAGCGAGCGCGTTCGTGTTGCGACCATAGAGGGCGTCGGCCCGTGCCTCGAACGCGTTGGTGTAGCGTTCCACGGCCTTGGCGAACAGCGGTCCTACCAGCCGCTCGAACAGGCGCGATCTGAAAGCGTAAGCGATATAGAACTCGACCTCGCAAGCGCGGGGGCCGTTCGGCTGAAAGTGCCAGCGATTCTCCAGAAACGTGAACGGCCCGTCGAGATACTCGACGAGAATCTTCCGCGCGGCGCGGTCGAGATGCACCTTGGTGGTGAAGCTCTCGCGGACGAGCCCGTACCCGACCGTCATTGTGGCGACAATCACTTCTTTGTCGTCGCCGGTTTCGCGGCTGTTGACGTTAACTGCCTCGCATAACGGCAGGAATTTAGGATAGTCCTCGACCCGCGCAACGAGGGCGAACATGTCGTCGGCCGACTGCGCCACGGGATGCCTGGTCTCGTAGACATGCATGACGGTTCGGCCGTTCGCGCGCGCTTCACGCGCCGGCGGAGGCGCGGCGCGCCGCCTTGAGCCGGGCGAAATCTTCCGGCGCATGATAGGAGGAGCGGGTCAAGGGGCTCGACGCCACGAGCAGGAAGCCTTTCGCCTCCGCGATCCGCTTATAGGAGGCAAATTCATCGGGCGTGACGAAGCGGTCGATGGCCGCGTGCTTGCGCGTCGGCTGAAGATATTGCCCAACAGTGAGGAAATCGACGGACGCCGCTCGGAGATCGTCCATCACCGCAACCACCTCCCCTTCTGTCTCGCCCAAGCCGGCCATGATGCCCGATTTGGTGAAGAGGCCGGGCGCGAGCGTCTTGGCGCGCGAGAGCAGCGCGAGCGAATGACCATAGTCGGCGCCTGGGCGAATGCGCCGGTAGAGCGAAGGCACGGTCTCGACATTGTGGTTGAACACGTCGGGAGCGGCATCGAGCACGGTTTCGAGCGCCCCGTCCTTCCGCCGGAAGTCGGGGGTCAAGACCTCGACGCTCGCGTCTGGACGCGCCGCCCTGATGGCGCGAATGGTGGCGGCGAATTGGCTCGCCCCGCCATCGCCAAGATCGTCGCGATCGACCGAGGTCACGACGACATGGGCGAGGCCAAGCGCGGCGACGGCTTCGCCCACCCGCGTCGGCTCATCGCGATCGAGAGCGCCCGGCTTTCCCGTCCGCACATTGCAGAAGGCGCAAGCCCGCGTGCAGATGTCGCCCAAAATCATAAAGGTCGCGTGGCGCTTGCCCCAGCACTCGCCGATATTGGGACACGACGCCTCCTCGCACACCGTTGTCAGGCGATGCGCGCGGAGCACACTGCGCGTTGCCTCGAAGGCGTGCGCGCCGGGAGCGCGCACGCGAATCCAGTCCGGCTTTTTCAGAACCGGCGTATCGGGCAATCGCGCCTTTTCCGGATGGCGCGGCGGCGTGGCTCCGCGATCCGAACGCTCAAGCACCGTGACCATGGAACGACTCAAAACCGCCTCGAGGTGTCAAACCGACGGGCCCCTGATGGCCCGCCAAATCCACAAGATGAGAATGGCGCCGATCGACGCCACGATCAAATTGCCGAGCCAGCCGTAGAACTCGACATTGAGAACGGTGGCGAGGTTGCCTCCGACGAACGATCCGGCGATGCCGACGAGCAGATTGGTGAGGAGGCCGTGGTCGCTCGCGGTCGCCTTCTCGGCGATGTAGCCGGCGACGATGCCGATGATGAGCATGCCGATGAAGCCCACGCCCGGCATCGCGAACAAGGTTTGCGCGTTGTCCATTGTCGACCTCCTCACAAGTTTCTGCGTTTTATCTTATCTCATGCGTAACCACACCCAGATGCACAGAATAGCGCCGAGAGTGGCGACAACGATCTGGCCGAGTAATCCATAGGCCGCGATCCCGAGAAGGCCGGCGAGAAGCCCGCCCACGACAGCGCCGATCACGCCGATCAAGAGATTGACCAGGAGATCCTGCTGGCGCCCCATGACGTAAGAGGCGATGGCTCCGGCGATCAGGCCCACAATAAGAAAGTAGATAATATCCATGGTTCTTTGCTCCAAGGTTGTTCGGAGCCCTACCCCCCTTTGCCGGCGGCCTAGATATGGAGCGCGCGGCCGTAAGCGTCGAGCACCGATTCGCCTATCATTTCCGACAATGTGGGATGGGGGAAGATGGCGGCGATCAATTCCGCCTCGGTTGTCTCCAGGGTTTTTGCGATGACGAGGCTATGGATGAGCTCGGTCGCTTCGGCGCCGATGAGGTGCGCGCCGAGGAGCGCCCCGGTCTTGGCGTCGAAAATGGTTTTGACCAGGCCCTCGGTCTCGCCGAGCGCGATGGCCTTGCCGTTGGCCGAGTAGGGGAAGCGGCCGATCTTCAATTCGTGGCCCGCCGCCCGCGCGGCCTCTTCGGTCAGGCCGACGCTCGCCACTTGCGGCGCGCTATAGGTGCAGCTCGGGATGGCGGTCCGGTCCAAGGGATGCACCCCCTCGACGCCCGCGATCTTCTCGACGCACAGCACGCCCTCGTGACTTGCCTTGTGCGCGAGCCACGGCGGCCCCGCGACGTCGCCAATGGCGTAGATGCCGGGCGCATCGGTGCGGCACCATTCATCGATGACGATATGGCCCTTTTCGATTTTGACCCCTTGCTGCTCGAGCCCGAGCCCTTCGACATTGCCGGCGATCCCGATGGCGAGGATGAGGCGGCGCGCTTGCACAGTCTCGGCCTGCCCGCCGGATTTGTTGAGATGCGCCGTCACGCCGTCGGCCTCCTTGACCAGACGGTCCACGCGCGTATCGGTGTGGATCGCGATCCCCTGCCGCGCGAACGCCTTCCGGGCGAGGTTCGAAATCTCGGGATCCTCCGCCGGGAGAATGCGGGGAAGCATCTCAACCACGGTCACCTCGGCGCCGAGGCTGCGATAGAAGCTTGCGAACTCGATGCCGATGGCGCCCGAGCCGACCACCAGGAGCGATTGCGGGAAGCTCTGCGGGACCATCGCCTCGCGATAGGTCCAGATCAGCCTGCCGTCGGGCTCGAGCCCGGGCAAATTTCGCGCGCGCGCTCCTGTCGCGACGATGATGTGAGCGGCTTCGATGTCGGGAAGCGCCTCGCCCGTCTTGCCGGTGACCGCGATCCGCCCCTGCCCCAACAGCCGCGCCGTGCCGTCGACCACCGCGATGTTGTTCTTGCGCATGAGGTAAGCGACGCCGTTCGAGAGCCGCTCGGCGGCCTTGCGGCTCCGCTCGACCACGCGGGCAAGGTCGAAGCGGACGTTGTCGGCGGCGAGCCCGAAATTCGCTGCGTGCCGCATGGCCTGATAAAGCTCCGACGTGCGCAGGAGGGCTTTGGTCGGGATGCAGCCCCAGTTGAGGCAGATGCCGCCGAGATTCTCGCGCTCGACGACCGCCGCTTTCAGCCCAAGCCGGCTCGCGCGGATGGCGGCGACATAGCCGCCGGGGCCTGCGCCGATGACGGCGAGATCGAAACGGGTGGCGGTCATTGCGGCTTGGACTTCTCCCTTAAGCGCCGTTCGCGAGCGACTTTACCATCAGAACCCAGTCGCCCGCGTGGGGGCATCCGGGGAACGGAATGGCGGGTTCGGTCGAGACCGCTTCATAGCCGGCGCGGCGATAGAGGCGCTCCGCGGCCTCGTTCCAACTCGCAACGATCACGCTCAAGGCGGAAGCTTCCGCGTCGCTGGCGTTGTTCTCGGCAATTTCGAGGAGCGTCGTGGCAATGCCCAATCCGCGGAACTCGGGGAACGTCGCCAGCACATTGACATACCAGGAGCCGGGCGCCTTCGCCTCGAGCTTGACCAGTGGCTGGACGACCGGAGGAATCTCGGCGAGGCCGTCGAGATCGTAGGGATCATCGAGCCGGTAGCCAACGAGGCCGGCCGCGACCTCACCGTCCACCTCGGCGACCACCGCGTTCTTCCAAGAGAAGCCGCCGCCGCTGTCGCGGCCGGCGCGCTCGCGCCCAAGCTCGAACACGGATTCGCCCGGCGCCGCCAACGTGCTCCACATGTAAGCCGGCATGCCTTCGCCCGCGATATCGACCAGCACCGCGAGCGCCGCGGCGTCGGCTCTGGTGGCGGGTCTGAAGGACACTTCCGGTGCCATGCGCGCGAGGTCCCTACACCAGCATGGTCACCGGGTCTTCGATATGGGCTTTGAAGGCGGCGAGCAGCTCGGCCCCGAGCGCGCCGTCGATGACGCGGTGATCGACCGAGAGCGTCACGCTCATCACGGTCGCGATCTTCAGCGCGTCGTCCTTGACGATCGGGCGCTTCTCGCCGCGGCCGACGGCGAGGATCGAGGCCTGCGGCGGGTTGATGACGGCATCGAAGCGATCGATGCCGTACATGCCGAGATTGGAGATCGTGGTCGATCCCCCCTGATATTCGTGCGGCGCAAGCCGCTTCGAGCGGGCGCGGGCGGCGAGATCGCGCATCTCGTTGGAGATTTCCGACAGGCTCTTGATCTCGGCGTCACGGATCACGGGCGTGTGCAGCCCGCCGCCTTCGAGCGCGACCGCGACCGCTATGTCGGAGGCGCGATGGCGCAGAATCCCCTGCTCGGTCCAGCTCGCGTTCGCGGCGGGCACGGCTTGTAGCGCCATGGCCATGGCCTTGATGATGAAGTCGTTGACCGAAAGCTTGAAGGCCCTAGGGCCGTCTTTTGGGGCAAGCGCGTTCAACCGGGCGCGGGCGGCGAGCAACGCGTCGAGATCGCAATCGATGGCAAGGTAGAAATGCGGGATGGTCTGCTTCGCGAGCGTGAGCCGCTCGGCGATGATCTTCCGCATCGTGTCGTGCGGGATGATCTCGTAGGAGTCTGGCCGGTAGAGGGCGAGCACTTGTGAGTCGGACATTCGCTGCGGTTCGGGCCCATCGCGGCGCGCGACGAGCTCTTGCGGGCGCGGGGCCGCGCGGAGTTGTTCCGGCGGTTCGGGCTCTGGCCTCGCCGTCGCGACAGGCTCGGGCTCTCGCATGGCGTCGCGCGCGGCGTGTTCGACATCGGCCTTGACGATGCGGCCGCGCGGGCCTGAGCCCGCAAGCCTGCCAAGCTCGAGCCCGAACTCGCGCGCCAAACGCCGCGCCAGCGGCGAGGCGAAGATGCGGGCGCCGCCGTCGCCGCCAGCGCGCCGGCCGTTTCGCCTGATCTGTTCGGCGATCCGGTGCAGCACCGCCTCTGGAGTTTCATGGGCCGGGCTCGCCGTGATGGGCGCCTCGCTCGGAGCTCGCGGCGCCGCTTCCGGGCGCGACGCCGCCACCTCAGGCTCTGGCTTGGTCGCGGCGGGTGAAGCAACCTCGTCTTCCACGCGCAACAGCGCGATGGGATGGTTGACGGGGACATGCTCGGTTCCTTCGGCGAGCAGCAGCTTCTCGATCACCCCGTCCTCGGCCGCCTCGACCTCCATCGTCGCCTTGTCGGTCTCGACCTCGGCCACCAGGTCGCCGCTCCGGACGGCGTCACCTTCCTTGACGTGCCATTTGGCAAGTCTCCCCTCCTCCATGGTCGGCGAGAGCTGCGGCATGAGGATCTGCATCGCCATGGCTCACACCTTCCCTTGCGCGGCGGCAAAGGCCTGTTCCCAGTTGCGGCCATCGAAGGGAACGACGCGGGCGACGCGGACCTGGCCGTCGTCGAGGCAGCGCAGATTGACGCTATAGCCGTCGGGCTTCGAGCGCGGCACGTAGAAGCTCTTCACCCCGCAGACCGAGCAGAAGTGATGTTTCGCCGTGCCGGTATTGAAGCTATAGGTCGCGATTTTGTCCGCGCCCTCAACTAGGCGGAAGCGCTCCTTCTCGACGATGAGATGGAGATAACCGACTTTGCGGCAGATCGTGCAGTTGCACTCTTTGGCCTCGACCTCATCCGACGCCAGCACCTCGAAGCGCACCGCGCCGCAATGACATCCGCCCGTCCTCCAACGCATCGGTGCTTCGGCCATGGGCGTCACGTCCGGTAACAGACCGACTTCACCGCGGCGATCACCTGATCGACCGAGGGAAGCGCGAGCTTTTCGAGATTTGCCGCGTAAGGCATCGGCACATCGACGCCGGTAATCTTGAGCGGTGGCGCATCGAGATGGTCGAAGGCGTCCGCGGCGACGCGGGCGCACAACTCCGAGCCGATGGAGCAGATCGGCCAGCCCTCCTCGACGGTGACGAGGCGATTGGTCTTGCGCACCGAGGCGAGCACCGTTGCCATGTCGAGCGGGCGCAAGGTGCGGAGATCGATCACTTCCGCCTCGATCCCCTCTTCGGCCAGGCGCTTGGCGGCATCGAGTACATAAGCCATGCCGCGCGAGAAGGAGACGAGGGTGACGTGCTCGCCGGCGCGCGCGATCCGAGCCTTGCCGATCGGCAGGACAAAATCGGGAAGGTCCGGCACTTCGAAGCTCTGGCCGTAGAGAATTTCGTTTTCGAGGAATACGACGGGTCCGGCGTCGCGGATCGCCGTCTTGAGCAGGCCCTTGGCGTCGGCGGCGGTATAGGGCGCGATCACCTTCAGCCCCGGCACGTGGGCGTACCAGCTCGAAAAGTCCTGGCTGTGTTGGGCGGCGACGCGGGCGGCGGCGCCATTCGGTCCGCGGAACACGACCGGACAGCGCATCTTCCCGCCCGACATATAGAGCGTCTTCGCGGCTGAGTTGATGATGTGGTCGATCGCCTGCATGGCGAAGTTCCAGGTCATGAATTCGACGATGGGTTTCAGCCCGGCGAACGCGGCGCCGACCCCTACCCCGGCGAAGCCGTATTCGGTAATGGGCGTATCGACGACGCGGGTGGGACCGAATTCATCGAGCAGGCCTTGCGTCACCTTGTAGGCGCCTTGGTACTCGCCGACTTCCTCGCCGATGACGAAGACCGCGGGATCCGCCCTCATTTCCTCGGCCATGGCGTCGCGGAGCGCCTCGCGCACGGTGAGCTTGACCATCGCCGTCCCCGGCGGGAGTTCGGGCTCGGGGCGAGGCTCCTCCGGGGCAATTTGCGGACCGGCCGGTGCTTCCTCCACCCGAGGCGGAGCCTCGCCGAGATCGGGCGGGGGTTCTTCGGCGCGCAGCGTTGCGACCGCTTCAGAAGCGGCCGGCGTACGCGGCATCGACACATCCTCGCCGTCGGCAATGAGGAGCGCGATCGGGTGGTTGACCTTCACATGCTCGGTGCCCTCGGGCACGAGGATCGTGCCCACCCGTCCGTCCTCGGCGGCCTCGAGCTCCATCGTCGCCTTGTCGGTTTCGATTTCGGCGATGACGTCGCCCGCGCGCACGGGATCGCCCTCGCGCACCATCCATTTGGCGAGCTTCCCCTCTTCCATGGTGGGAGACAGCGCCGGCATGAGGATCTCGGTTGGCATCAGACTCTGCCGGACTTGCTCAACTCGCCGTCACGTCGGTGTACAGCTCGGAAGGCTCGGGCTCGGGATCGGCCTGCGCGAACTCCGCCGCCTCGGTGACGATGCCCCGCACCGCACGGTCGATCTCCTTCAGATCGGCTTCGCTCGCACGGCCTGACGCAAGGATGCGATTGCGTAAGAGCTCGATCGGATCGCGATGCTCGCGCATCTCCTGCACTTCCTCGCGCGTCCGGTACTTGGCCGGGTCCGACATCGAATGGCCGCGATAGCGGTAGGTGAGGAGTTCGAGGATCTTCGGCCCCTCCCCGCGCCTTGCCGCTGCCAGGGCGCGGTCGCCCGCCGCTTTCACTGACGCCACGTCCATGCCGTCAACCTGCTCGCCGGGAATGCCGAATACCGAGCCGCGATGGTAGAGCTCCTCGGCGCGCGCGCTGGCGCGCTCGACCGACGTTCCCATGGCGTAGTGGTTGTTCTCGATGACGTAGATCACGGGCAGCTTCCACAGCGAGGCCATGTTGAAGCTCTCATAGACCTGGCCCTGATTGGCTGCGCCCTCGCCGAAGAAGGTAAGGCAGACGCGGTCGTTGCCGCGATATTTGTTGGCGAAGGCAAGGCCGGTGCCGAGCGGCGCCGGCGCGCCGACGATGCCGTGCCCGCCATAGAAGGCCTTCTCGACCGAGAACATGTGCATCGAGCCGCCTTTGCCCTTGGCATAGCCGTGGCGGCGTCCGGTGAGTTCCGCCATGACGCGCTTCGGCTCCATACCGGAGGCAAGCATGTGTCCGTGATCGCGATAGGCGGTGATGACCTGGTCGCCCTCGGAGATCGTCATTTGCATGCCGGCGACCACGGCTTCCTGGCCGATATAGAGGTGGCAGAAGCCGCCGATATAGCCCATGCCGTAAAGCTGACCGGCCTTCTCCTCGAACCTGCGGATCAAGAGCATGAGGCGATAGGCCGAAAGCTCCTGCTCGGGCGTAAGCCCCGGACGCCCCGGCATGCTGGGCTGACCCGCATCGCCGTCGCCGAGCCACAAATTGGCGGCGCCGGGGTTCAGGCTTGGCGTGGCCACGGGCTCCCTGCTCCTTCGTGAAATCCTCGGATTCGCCCCGAGGCTAGCACGAGCCGAAAATCCCTAGAACGGAATTAGCGCTTTTTCGCCTCGACCGGGTCGGCCACGGGCGGCCGGCGCTTCAGCATGACGAGATCGTCTTGGTTCGCGAGGTTGAGGATCGCCCGCGCGCGCTCGTCGAGCATGTCGGGATCGAGGCTCTCGGGGCGAAGCAGGGAAACGTCGCGCTCAAGCCTCTGCCGCACTTCTTTGAGGCCCGCGAGCTCGCCTTCGAGCACGTCCTTCCGGCCCTGAAGCTCGGCGCGCGCGACAAGGCCGTGATCGCCGATCTGAAGGTGATAGGCGAAATAGCCGGCCGCGCCGCAGGCCAGAAGCGGAAAAATGAAAGAGGTGAGCCGCATCGCCCAAGAGTTTGCGCGCGAGCCGTTAAGCGGCCGTTACCGCGAGGCCTTCAGCACCGACCTGCCGGCATAACGGGCCTTTGGCCCAAGCTCCTCCTCGATGCGGATCAACTGGTTATACTTCGCCACGCGGTCGGACCGCGCGAGCGAGCCGGTCTTGATCTGCCCGCAATTGGTGGCAACCGCGAGGTCGGCGATGGTGGCGTCCTCGGTCTCGCCCGAACGGTGCGACATGACGGCGGCATAGCCCGCCTCTTGCGCCATGCGCACGGCGTCGAGCGTCTCGGAGAGCGTGCCGATCTGGTTCGCCTTGACCAGGATGGCATTGGCGATGCCCCGGTCGATGCCCTGCTTCAGCCGCGCGACATTGGTGACGAAGAGATCGTCGCCCACGAGCTGGACGCGATTGCCGAGCGCTTGCGTCAGGCCCAGCCAGCCGTCCCAGTCGTCCTCGCTCATGCCGTCCTCGATCGAGAAGATCGGGTAGTTGGCGACGAGTTCGCCGTAATAGGCGATGAGCTGGTCGGCGGTCAGCGTTCGGTTCTCGCCCTTCAGCGCATAGCGCCCGTTATCGATCAACTCGGTCGCGGCGACGTCGAGGGCAAGATAGGTGTCGTCGCCCGGTCTGAATCCTGCATCCCTGATGGCCGCCATGACGAAGTCGAGCGCATCGCGGGTCGAGGCGAGATTGGGCGCAAAGCCCCCCTCGTCGCCGACCGCGGTGTTGTGACCGGCGCCCTTGAGCGTCTTCCGCAGCGCATGGAAGACTTCCGCGCCCATCCGGACGGCTTCCGCGAGGCTTGCCGCGCCAACCGGCACGATCATGAATTCCTGGAAGTCGATCGGATTATCCGCATGCGCCCCGCCATTGACGATGTTCATCATCGGCACGGGCAGAAGCGTCGCTTCCTCCCCTCCGATGTAAGCGTAGAGCGGCAGATTTTGCGCGGCGGCTTGCGCCTTGGCGGCGGCGAGCGAAGTGCCGAGAATGGCGTTGGCGCCGAGCCGCTTCTTGTTTTCGCTGCCGTCGAGATCGCGCAAGCGCCGGTCGAGCCCGCGCTGATCGGCCGCGTCCACGCCGGCGAGCGCCTTGCGGATTTCGCCATTGACGGCTTCGACCGCCTTCTTCACGCCTTTGCCGCCGTAGCGAGCGCCGCCGTCGCGAAGCTCGTGTGCTTCGTGAGCCCCGGTCGAGGCGCCGGATGGGACCGCGGCGCGGCCGTGATGGCCGTCTTCAAGCACGACATCGACTTCGACGGTCGGGTTGCCGCGACTATCGAGGATTTCCCGGCCGAGGATGGTCGTGATGGCGGTCATGGCGCTTCCTTCGGGTTGATCGCCGCGCGCGCCCGTGACACGCTCGGTCCCGCGCGGGTTTCTAACGGGTTCAAGGGGCAGTGCAAAGCGTTTTGGCTGCAAGGAGCCGCTCTCCATGGCTGACGTGCAAACCTATAGCGGAAGCTGCCATTGCGGCCGGGTTCGCTACGAAGTCGCGACCGCGCTCAGCCCCGCTCTCTCCTGCAACTGCTCGATCTGCCAGAAGCGGGGTTCCGTTCTGACCTTCGTGCCGCGGTCCGCGTTCAAGCTCATTTCGGGCGAGAACGAGCTGACCGACTATCAGTTCAACAAAAAGGTGGTCCATCACCTCTTCTGCAAGACGTGCGGAATCGGCGCGTTCAGCAGAGGCACGGGGCCGAACGGAGAGGAGATGATCGCGGTGAATGTGCGCTGTCTCGACAATGTCGACCTCGACGCGCTGAGCATCACGACTTTCGACGGCAAGAGCCTATGACCAAGGAAGCATCAGGCGCGGCGCTGGTGCTCTTCTCCGGAGGGCAGGATTCGACGGTCTGCCTCGGCTGGTCGCTCGACCAATACGAGAGGGTCGAGACGGTCGGCTTCAATTACGGCCAGCGCCACAGCGTTGAGCTTGAATGTCGCGAGCGTGTTCGTGATGAGATTGCGCGCCGCTTTCCCCGCTGGGGGGCGCGCCTCGGGCCCGACCACGTCATCGACATTTCGAGCTTCGGCGCCATCGGCGAAACGGCGCTCACCTCAGACGCCGAGATTACGTTGCTCGCCTCGGGGCTGCCCTCGACCTTCGTGCCGGGACGCAATCTTCTCTTCTTCGTCTATGCCGCGGCACTCGGCTACCGGCGCGGACTCACTACCCTTGTCGGCGGCATGTGCGAGACGGACTTTTCCGGCTATCCCGATTGCCGCGACGCAACGCTTCGCGCTCTGCAGGAGGCGATCAGGCTCGGCACTGAAATACCCTTCACCATCGAGACGCCGCTGATGCGGCTGACCAAGGCCGAGACCTGGACGCTCGCCGAACGGCTCGGCGGCGAGGCTTTTGTCGATCTCGTCATCGAGGAAACCCATAGCTGCTATCGCGGCGCGCGGACCGAGCGCCACGCTTGGGGCTATGGCTGCGGCGCCTGCCCGGCCTGCGAGCTTCGCGCGCGCGGTTTCGCCGAATGGCAGGCTTCGCGCCAAGTTCGCATGGCTTCAGGTTGAAGAAGTCGCTATCGTCAGGCGAAAGTTCCGAACAATGAGCATTCGCAGTAAACTGAAGCGACTGCGCTGGCAGCTTGCGAGCAAGAAGCATCGGATTGCCTGGCTAGCGAGCCTGCATCGCGCGATGTTGCCCCACGTCACGTATGTCGGTGTCACCGGGAGTTGCGCCAAAACCACTCCGACGCGTCTGATTGGCACCGTGCTGGAACGGGCGGGCCGATGTCGAACCACGCACGCTAACGGAATTCCCCACCTCTCGCGCAATATCTTGTCGGTGGGAGCGCTGACCCGCTTCTGCGTTTAGGAGATCTCGGGCGATCATCCCGGAAAAATTAGGTATCAGACGAGAATTCTGCGGCCGCAAATCGGGGTGGTGACCAATGTCGGCAGCGATCATTACGCGAATTTTCGCAGCTTGGAGGCGACGGCGAGGGAAAAGCGCCGGCTTGTCACAGATTTGCCGAGGCGCGGGATCGCCATCCTCAATGCCGACGATTCGAATATCTGGCGCATGCGTAAGCGCACGCGTGCGCGCGTGGTGTCATTTGGCCTTTCACCAAATGCCGACGTCAGGGCAACCGACATATCGAGCAAGTGGCCAAACCGCCTTTCTCTGACCGTCACCCACCGAAACAAAAGTCAGCATATCCAAACCAGATTCGTCGGCGAGTTTTGGACGACTGCGGTTCTGGCCGCCATCACCTGCGGGGTTGCCTGCGGACTCGACTTGCGACTTGCGCCAAAGCGATCGCGACAGCCGAGCCCAACCTTGCGCGATATTCGGTGCACCTTGTTCCGGGAGGTCCCACCTTCGTTTTGGATCATAAGGCGCCGGTTTGGACCATTCCGCACTGTTTCGCCTTTCTCAAAGCCGCCAGCGCTCCCCGCAAGACCGTGATCTTCGGAACCCTGTCCGATTATCCCGGATCGGCGAGTCAACCCTATCGCCGGATCGCGCGAGAAGCTCTCGAAGTTGTGGACCGCGTCGTGTTCGTCGGCTCGACTTCCCGATACGTCAGCAAGCTTCGCCAAGGTGAACTCGCCGACAAAGTCTTCGCATTTCGAACGGCATTCGAGGCGAGCGCCTATTTCAAAGAGCACGTGCTGCCGGATGAACTGATCATGCTCAAGGGATCGCTGCGTGTGGATCACCTCGAGAGGATCATGCTTTCTTTGTCCCGTCGTTTGTTGGATGGAGCATTGTCGCGTGAAGTCGTCTACTACAAGTGTGAGGACTACAAGCGTCCCCATCCGCCGATACTCAATTGGAGTCGCCGATAGAGAACGCGACCGAACCGGACGAAAGGGCATTGCGAGTGGCGCAGACCGCGGCCGGGTCGAGCACTCTCCACTAAGGGGCGGCCCCGCGCCCCCTTGCCCTCGGCACGGTTAGGGACCAAGTTCGGCCCATGTATGCGGTCAAGGAAATCTATTACACGCTCCAGGGCGAAGGCATGCAGACCGGCCGCGCCGCCGTGTTCTGCCGCTTCGCCGGCTGCAATCTCTGGTCGGGACGCGAGGCGGACCGCGTCGAGGCCGTGTGCAATTTCTGCGACACCGACTTCGTCGGCACCGACGGGCCGGGCGGCGGAAAGTTCGTCGACGCCGCCTCCCTCGCCCGCGCCTCCCGCGCCGCATGGCGCGGCAATTCGGGAACGCGTCCTTACATCGTGCTGACCGGCGGCGAACCGATGCTGCAAGTCGATGAGGGGCTCATCGCGGCGCTTCATGCCGAAGGCTTCGAAATCGCCATCGAGACGAACGGCACGTTGCCGGTGCCGCGCGCGATCGACTGGATCTGCGTAAGCCCCAAAGGCGGCGCGCCGCTCAACCAACGCTCGGGCGACGAGCTCAAGCTCGTCTATCCGCAAGAGGCGCTCGACCCGCGGAGCTTCGAGGACCTCGCCTTCGCCCATTTCCTGCTCCAGCCGATGGACCAGGGCGCCAAGACCGCCGGCAATCTCCGCGCGGCAATCGCCTATGCCCAAGCCCATCCCAAATGGCGCGTGAGCGTGCAGACCCATAAGCTGCTCGGCCTGCGCTAAACCCTGGCCGGTGCGCGAAAAATCGCCTAAACGACTGCTATGCGGATTTACAAAGAGTTCGGCTTCGAGGCCGCCCATTTCCTGCCCTCGGCGCCCCCTGGGCACCCTAACGCGCGCGTCCACGGCCATTCTTTCAGGGTGCGCGTGACGATCGACGGCGAGCCTGACGGCAAGACCGGCCTTGTCATGAATTTGGGCGACGTCGAGGCGGCCATCGGCGACGTGCGCGAATCCCTCGATCACCGCTTCCTCAACGAAGTCGATGGGCTGACGCAGCCGACGCTCGAACGGGTCGCCATGTGGCTGTGGGATCGCCTGCACAACCGACTGCCCGGTCTCGCCGAGATCGAGGTCGCGCGCGATTCATGCCATGAAGGCTGCATCTATCGCGGGCCGCATCCCCGGCTCGCGGCGGAGTGAGGGCCATGGCGCGCAAGATCACCGGTCTCAAGCAGCTCGGCGCCAAGACGCCGCTGCCCAAAACGCCGGCTGAGGCCACGCTCGAACGCGTGCCGAACCCGCATCCCGACACGGCCTATGTCGCCCGCTTCACCTGTCCGGAGTTCACTTGCCTCTGTCCCGTCACGGGACAGCCCGACTTCGCGCAGTTCGTCATCGACTACGCGCCGCGCGCCTGGTTGCTCGAATCGAAATCGCTCAAGCTTTATCTCGCGAGCTTCCGCAACATCGGCGCCTTCCACGAGGACGCGACCATCGCGGTCGGCAAGCGTGTCGTCGAGTTGATCGATCCGGCCTGGCTCAGGATCGGCGGCTATTGGTATCCCCGCGGCGGCATTCCCATCGACGTGTTCTGGCAATACGGGGCGGCGCCGGATGGCGTGTGGATTCCCGAGCAAGGCGTCGCACCCTATCGCGGCAGGGGCTAGCGGCGCTTCGCCAGGCGATCGATCTCGATCAGCTCCGTGAGCAGAGGCTCGAGGCTCAAGAGCGGCAGCATGTTCGGGCCATCCGACGGCGCGCGGTCGGGATCCTGATGCGTCTCGATGAACAGGCCGGCAACGCCGACGGCGACCGCCGCGCGCGCAAGCACCGGCACGAAGCGCCGCTCGCCGCCGCTCGCCGTCCCCTGCCCTCCCGGCTGCTGCACCGAATGGGTGGCGTCGAAGATCACGGGCGCGCCGGTCTCGGCGAGGATGGGGAGTGCGCGCATGTCCGAGACGAGCGTGTTGTAGCCGAAGGAGACGCCCCGCTCGGTGACGAGCACGTTCGGATTGCCGGCGGCGAGCAGTTTCGCAACGACATTGCGCATGTCCCACGGCGCGAGGAACTGGCCCTTCTTGACATTGACCGGTTTGCCGGTGCGCGCGGCGGCAATCAGGAGATCGGTCTGACGGCAGAGGAAGGCCGGGATTTGCAGAATGTCTACCGCCTCGGCGAGCGCCATGCATTGATCGGCTTCATGCACGTCGGTCGTGACGGAAAGTCCGACGCGTTCCCTGATCTCGGCGAAGATCGGGAGTGCTGCGTCGAGCCCCAGCCCGCGCTCGCTCGCGGCGCTCGTGCGGTTCGCCTTGTCGAAGGAACTCTTGTAGACTAGACCGAGCTTGAGCCTTGCCGCGATCTCCTTTAGCGCCTCGGCCGTCTCGAGCGCATGGGCCCGGCTCTCCAGCGCGCAAGGACCCGCGATCAGGGCAAACGGCAGGGCATTGCCGAATTTCGCGCTTCCGGCCGAAACGACCGCGCTCGGAGCGGGCTTCATGGCTTCGTTCATGGCCGGACCATGAGACCCCGAGGCGCGGGCGTCAACTAGGGGTGGCTCGGGCGCTCATGGGCAAGCAGCGCACTGCCCGCATCAGAATGAAGAGCGTCTCTTCGAGCGAGCCCGACCCATCGCTCCCCTAGGCTCGGGCCGAGCAGTCTGGCATCATGGCGCGCCTATAAGGGGGACTCGTCATGAAAAAAGCAATTGCGGAATTCATCGGCACGTTCGCGCTTGTCCTTGTCGGCTGCGGGGCTGCCGTCATCGGCGGAATGGGAAGCGAGCCGAGCGCCATCGCGATCTTCGGCATCGCCGCGGCCTTCGGCCTCACCATTGTCGCCATGGCTTACGGCATCGGCCAAGTGTCGGGCTGCCATATCAATCCGGCGGTGAGCCTCGGGGTTCTCGTCGCGGGCCGGATGACCCCTTCGGATTTCGTCACCTACGTGATCGCGCAGGTGCTCGGCGCCATCGCCGGCGCCGCGGTTCTCTATCTCGTCATGTCGGGCAAGGCTTCGGGGTGGGACGGCGGGCTCGGGCAAAACGGTTGGGGGCCAGGCTATCTGGGCGAGTTCAATGTCACCTCGGCCTTGCTCTACGAAGTCATCGGCACCTTCCTGTTCCTCGTCTGCATCCTCGGTGTCACGCAGAGGGGCGCGCCCGTTGGCCTCGCCGGGCTTGCCATCGGGCTTACTCTGATCGCGATCCATCTATGGGGCCTGATGATCACCGGCACCTCGCTCAACCCGGCCCGCTCGCTTGGGCCGGCGCTGATCGGCGCCGGGACGAAGCCCGCGGCGCTCGCGCAAGTTTGGCTCTTCATCGTTGCGCCACTGATCGGCGGGGCCATCGCCGGTTTCTTGTTCAAGCCTGGCGGCGTGCTCGCGGCGGACGACGAGATCCCGTCGCGCGGCGGCGCGAAATCTGATATCGCGCCCGCGGCGTCCGCACCGCGCAAACGCAACTAGTGGCGAAAGCAGAGCCGGCTAGACCAGCCGGCTCTGCTCGACAGCAGCGCCGATGAAGGAAGCGAAGAGCGGATGCGGGCTGAAGGGTCGCGACTTGAGCTCGGGGTGGAACTGCACGCCGATGAACCAGGGGTGATCGGGAATCTCGACGATCTCCGGCAGGAGCCCGTCGGGCGAGAGGCCCGAGAAGCGCAAGCCTGCGGCCTCGAGCTTGTTGCGGTAGCGCGTGTTCACTTCATAGCGATGCCGGTGGCGCTCCGAAATGCGGGTCGTGCCGTAGATCTTGGCGGCCTTGCTGCCCTTGGCGAGCACCGCGTCATAGGCGCCGAGCCGCATGGTGCCGCCGAGATTGCCGTTCGTCTGCCGCTTCTGCAGCTCCTCGCCCTTCATCCATTCGGTCATGAGGCCGATGACGGGCTCCTCCGTCGGGCCGAACTCCGTCGAGCTCGCCCCTTCGATGCCGGCCTCGCGCGCGGCGTCGATCACCGCCATCTGCATGCCGAAGCAGATGCCGAAATAGGGCACGCGGCGGACCCGCGCGTAGCGCGCCGCCCTGATCTTGCCTTCCGCGCCGCGCTCGCCGAATCCGCCCGGCACGAGGATGCCGTGCACGTCCTCAAGATAGGCTGACGCGTCCTCGCTCTCGAAGGTCTGCGATTCGATCCATTGCAAGTTCACGCGCACCTTGTTGGCGATGCCGCCGTGGACGAGCGCCTCGTTGAGGGACTTATAGGCGTCCTTCAGCCCGGTATATTTGCCGACGACCGCAACGGTGACTTCGCCGTCGGGATTGGCGACCGTCTCGGCGATCTCGCGCCAGCGCTCCAGGTCCGGCTCGGGCGCATTGGTGATGCCGAACGCGGCGAGCACTTCGCGGTCGAGACCTTCGGCGTGATAGGCGACCGGCACATCGTAGATGCTCTGCACGTCGAGCGCCTGGATCACCGCCTCGGGCCGCACGTTGCAGAAGAGCGCGATCTTGCGCCGCTCGTCCCGGGGCAACGGTCGGTCGGTGCGGCAAAGGAGGACGTCGGGCTGGATACCGATCGAGCGGAGCTCCTTCACCGAATGCTGGGTCGGCTTGGTCTTGAGTTCGCCCGCGCTCGGAATGAATGGGACGAGGGTGAGATGGATGAAGGCGGTCGAGCCGCGCGGCAACTCGTTGCCAAGCTGGCGGATCGCCTCGAAGAAGGGCAAGCCCTCGATATCGCCGACCGTGCCGCCGATTTCGCACAGCACGAAATCGACCCCTTCGTTGCCCGAGGTGATGAAGGCCTTGATCGCGTCGGTCACGTGGGGGATGACCTGCACGGTCGCGCCGAGAAAGTCCCCACGCCGCTCCTTGCCGATGATCTCCTGATAAATCCGCCCGGTGGTGATGTTGTCGGCCTGGCACGCGGGACGCCCGGTGAAGCGCTCGTAATGGCCGAGGTCGAGATCGGTCTCGGCGCCGTCGTCGGTAACGAACACCTCGCCGTGCTGGTAAGGGCTCATGGTTCCCGGATCGACGTTGAGATAGGGATCGAGCTTGCGCAAGCGCACGCTGAACCCCCGGGCCTGCAACAACGCACCGAGCGCCGCAGAGGCCAACCCCTTGCCGAGTGAGGAAACCACGCCGCCGGTAATGAAGACGTACCGCGCCATGGGCCTCGACCATACACCGAAACGTGGGCGAGTCGGTAGTCCCAAACAGCGTTTCGGCGCGCCTGGCGCGGGCGTTATCCCCGGGAGTTCGGAATTTACGCTATTGCGACTGCGGAGCCTGCGGTGCGGGAGGCGTCGTCGGCGCTTGTGGGGCAGCTGGCGCGGGGGCTCCCGGAACTTGGAGTGGCGCGAGCCCCCCTGGTCCGGAGGGCAATATGGTTGATGCAGGCTGCCGGTGCACCGCCAGGATCGACAGCAGAAGGCTTGTCGCGAAGAAGGAGGCGGCCAGCACCGCGGTGGTCTTGGTTAGCGCGTTGCCGGCGCTGCGCCCGGTCATGAACCCGCCGGAGCCTCCCCCGCCGATCCCGAGCGCCCCCCCTTCGGAACGCTGCAACAGGACGACGCCCACGAGGGCCATTGCGATCATGATATGGATCAGGAGAAGAACAGTGCTCATCGTGTCGCTTTCTTTTTTGCAGGCGCTGTCTTATCCGAATCAGCCAGGGCTTGGCTAGGCACGACGTCGGCCACCGACGGGGTCGCGGAACCTGGCTTGCGGTCGGGGAGCGGAATATCGGCGCTGCCCGCGGCGGGGGTCGAAGGCGTTTCGGCGCTTCCTACCGCTGTCCCTTGCGGCGGGTCGGGCCTGCGATCGGGCAACGGCATGTCCTCCGCGCTCGCGGGCGTCGCGGCTTGTTTCACCGTGCCGCCGCCGCGGCAACGGAACTCGATCATCTCCTCCACGGCAAGGAATTCACGGACCTTCTCGATCTCGCCGGTGTTGAGATGGTCCTTGACCCAATCGGGACCGCGCTCGAGAGCAACCCTCATCTCGCGCGTGAACAACCTCGCCCGGTCGGCTTGCAGTTTCAGGCAGGACTCCCTGTCGAGCGGCTCGGCAGAAACGCGCGCGCCGGGAAGCGCGGCGAGCGTCCCGGTAAGAAGCGCCATGGCAATGAAGCGCAGCAACGGCATCACAACTGCCTGCAGGATTGTTCCCCCGGCCGCAGATCGCCGACGTCAGAATGACGAATATCGCCCGATTTGCCAACCCCGCTCGCGCGGAAGATCAACCGGAACGCTGCCGGCAATAAGTTGAAACTATAGCGTAGAAATCGGCAGCTTTTAGGCTCGCGCCGCCGACGAGCGCACCGTCCACGCCGGGAATGGACAGGAGTTCCCTGGCATTGCCCGGTTTGACGGAGCCGCCATAGAGGATGCGGAGATCGCGGTTTTCCGCGCCGAGCAGGCGGCCCAAGGCGTCGCGAATAAAGCCGTGCGCTGCGGCGATATCGCCGGGAGTCGGCGTGAGCCCGGTCCCGATCGCCCAGACCGGTTCATAGGCGATTACGGCGTTCGCCGGTCGCGATTCGCGCGGCAGCGATCCTTCGAGCTGGCGGCCGACGATTTCCAAGGTCGCGCCGTTCAGCCGCTCGCGCTCGGTCTCGCCGACGCAGATGATGGCGGCGAGCCCGGCGCGCATGGCCGCCCGCGCCTTGGCGTTCACCAGCGCGTCGGTTTCGCCGTGGTCGTGCCGTCGCTCCGAATGGCCGACGATCACGGCGCTCGTGCCGGCATCGGCGAGCATCTCGGCGGCGATGTCGCCGGTATGGGGACCCGAGGCGAGCGGATGGCAGTCCTGCGCGCCGAGCCTGATGGCGCTCCCCTCGAGGACATCGCGCGCCCGCGACAGCAGCGTTGCCGGCGGGCAAACCATGATTTCGGCGCTCGGCGCCGGACCCTGAGCCACCCGTTCTTTGAGCGCGCGAAGCTCGCCCAAAGAGGCGCCGACCCCGTTCATCTTCCAATTGCCCGCGACGAGCGGCGTTTTCCCTGCCAAATTCCCCTCCGACAGCGCCCGCCGGAGCGCGTTTTTCGGCCCTGGACCAAGACATTGGCCCAAGGCTCCCCCTGCCTTGCCGCGCCTCTCCTTGCTACCTATGATGCCGCCGCCGCGCGAGGAGTCCCAGCATCGGACGCCAGCGCGGCTTTGGCAAATGGCGAATGGAAGGTTTCAGGCGTGGCACTCGATAGTTTGCGCAAAAGTGCGGGCGGCGTCATCGGCGTCGGGTTCGTCCTCCTATTGATTGCGAGCTTCATCATTTGGTTTCCCTCGGGTTGGTTCCAGGGTTACGGCGCCCAGGACGTCATCACCGTCGGCGACGTGAAGATCGGCTCGCAAGAATACATGCGCGCGCAGCAGGACATGTTGCGCGAGATGAGCCGGCAAGCTGGGCGCAGCCTCAGCCTGCAAGAGGCGCGCGCTCTCGGACTCGATCGCCTGGTGCTGGCGCGGCTCGTCGGCGGCGCTGCGATTGACATGCATACAAAGTCTCTGAAGCTCGGCATCAGCGAGGCGGCGCTCCTCGATGCGATCATGAAGGATCCCCTCTTCAGCGATGGGACCGGCAATTTCAGCCCGGCCCGGTTCCAGCAGGCGCTTTATTCGCTCAACATGACCGAGCAGGGCTTCCTCGCCTCGTTGCGCGAGCAGAATTTGCGCCAGCAGATCCTCGCCACCGTCGGCGAGGTGGTCAGCGCGCCATCGATGCTGGCCGATGCGCTCAATACCTACAACAACGAGACGCGCACGTTGCGCTACGTGCTGATGCCGGCAAGCGCGGCCGGGAGCATTCCCGACCCGAGCGATGAGGATCTCAAGCGCTACTACGACAATCACCACGGCAAGTTCACGCAGCCCGAGTTCCGCAAGATCGGCGTCCTTGCCATCACGCCCGACACCCTCAAGGACCAGCTTCAGATTACCGATGCCGACATCAAGACGGCCTTCGAGGCCAAGAAGGACAAGCTCGGCGCGCCCGAGAAGCGCATCATCCAGCAGATTTCCTTTCCCGACCTCGCCGCGGCGAACGCCGCCTATCAGAAGATTCAATCGGGCACCGACTTCTTGGCCGTAGCCAAGGAGCAGGGCCTGAGCGACGCCGATATCGACCTCGGCACGCTTGCCCGCGCCGATCTTGCCGATCCGACCATCGCCGAAGCCGTCTTCACGCTGGAGCCGAACAAGGTGAGCGAGCCGGTCACGGGCAAGCTCGGAAACGTCGTGCTATTGCGGGTGACGGCGGTCCAGCCCGGCAAAACCCCAACCTTCGAAGACGCAAAGGCCAGTATCGAAAAGGCGCTCGTCAAGGAGCGCGCTTCGAGCGTCATCCTCGATTTGCATGACAAGGTCGAGGACCTGCTGGCGTCGGGAGCGACGCTCGCTGAAATCGCCGACAAACTCAAACTCAGCTACCAGTCGGTGGACCAAATCAATCGCGAGGGCCGCAAGCCCGACGGCACGTTGGTGACCCTGCCCCAGCAGACCGAGCTTTTGACCGCCGTGTTCGCCACCGATGCCGGCGTCGAGAACGATCCGATCGACGCCCAGGACAACGGGGTCGTCTGGTATGAAGTGCTGGGGGTGGAACCCGAGCAGCTCAAGCCGTTCGATAAGGTCAAGGACGAGGTCGCCAAGGATTGGCGCTCGGACGAGGCGCGAGCCAAGGCGGCGAAACATGCGCAAGACCTGGTCAACAGCCTGAGCGGAGGCAAGACGCTCGAGGACATCGCCAAGGACCTCAATGTCGAGGTCCTGACCAGCGACCCGTTGAAGCGCAAGAGCATCACCGTGAACGTCCTGCCCGCTTCGGTGGAGCAGGCCTTCGCCCTGCCGGAGAAGGGCTACGGCTCGGGTCCGTCGGCCGTCGAAGAGGGCCGCATCATCTTCCAAGTGGACAAGGTCACGCCGCCCGCGGCTCTCGGCGAGAAAGAGCTCGAACGCCTCAAGCAGCAGATCGAATTGCTGTTGAGCCAGGACGCCACCGACGAGTATTCCGTCGCGCTCGAACAACGCTATGGCGTGACGGTCAACCAGAAAGCCCTCGCCAAGCTCGCAGGCAGCGACGAAGAGCCATGAGCCCGGCGAAAGCCTCCGTCACCCAACTCGACCCAAAAGGCGGCGCTCATCCCATCGAGCCGGACTTTCCAAGCTTCGCGCGCCGCTACGATGAGGGCGCGGCGCAAGTGGCGTGGACGCGGCTCGTCGCCGATCTCGAAACGCCGGTCTCGGTCACGCTCAAGCTCGCGCATGAGCGGCCGAACAGTTTCCTGCTGGAATTGGTCGAAGGCGGTTCGACCCGCGGCCGCTACTCCATCATCGGCTGCGAACCCGATCTGGTGTGGCGGGCGAATGGCGCGACCGCCGAGATCAATCGGACGCCGCAATCGGACCCCGAAGACTTTGCTCCCTCGCCCTTGCCGACGCTCGCCTCGCTCCGCGCGCTCCTCGCCGAATCCGCGATCGCGCTGCCGCCCGAGCTTCCGCCCATGGCGGCCGGCATTTTCGGTTACATGGGCTACGACACGGTCCGGCTGATCGAGCGGCTGCCGAACAAGAAGCCGGACAGTCTCGGCCTCCCCGACAGCATTCTCGTGCGGCCGACGCTGATCGTGATCTTCGATAGCGTAAAGGACGAGATGACGGTGGTGACGCCGGTGCGGCCGGCACCTGGGGTCAGCGCCAAGGCGGCCTATGCGCGGGCGGGCGACCGGCTCAATCTCGCGCTGGAGCGGCTCGAGCAGCCTCTGCCTCATACGAGCGAGATCGACACGGGCGCGCCGCATCCGGAGGCAAAGGCCGCGACCGCTCCTCAGGCCTACATGGCGAAGGTCAGAAGCGCCAAGGACTACATTGCCGCCGGCGACATCTTCCAGGTGGTGTTGAGCCAGAGCTTCGAGGCGCCGTTCACCCTTCCCTCTTTCGCGCTTTACCGCGCGCTCCGGCGCATCAATCCCTCGCCCTTCCTCTACTATCTCAATTTCGGCGGCTTTGCCGTCGTGGGATCGAGCCCCGAGATTCTCGTGAGAGTGCGCGACGGCGCCGTCACGATTAGGCCGATCGCCGGAACGCGGCCAAGGGGAGCGACGCCGGAAGAAGACGCAAGCCTCGCCAAAGAGCTTCTCGCCGACACCAAGGAGCGCGCCGAGCATCTGATGCTGCTCGACCTCGGCCGCAACGATGTCGGGCGCGTGGCCGAGATCGGCACGGTCAACGTCACCGACTCCTTCTTCCTCGAATATTACAGCCAGGTGATGCACATCGTGTCGAATGTCGAAGGGCGGCTCGATGGCGGCTTCGATGCCGTCGATGCGCTGATGGCGGGCTTTCCTGCGGGCACGGTCTCCGGCGCGCCGAAAGTGCGGGCCATGGAGATCATCGACGAACTGGAGGATCAGGCCCGCGGTCCCTATGCGGGCTGCGTCGGTTACTTCTCGGCCGGCGGCGAGATGGACAGCTGCATCGTGCTGAGAACTTCGGTGGTCAAGGACGGCACGATGTATGTCAGGGCGGGCGCCGGCATTGTCGCCGACTCCGTGCCGGAGCGCGAGCAGGCCGAATGCGTGAGCAAGGCGCGCGCGCTATTCAAGGCGGCCGACGAAGCCGTGCGGTTTGCCGCGCGCGCCAAACGCGGGCAGTGAGCGGCTTCATGCTGACTCTGTCTCTTCTTCGCCACGCCAAATCGAGTTGGAGCGATCCCGTGGCGTCCGATCGCGAGCGGGGGCTTGCGGCGCGAGGGCTCGCCGACGCCCCGCTAATGGGCAAAGCCATGGCCGAGCGCGGCATCGACCCCGAGCTTGTGCTGTGCTCTTCGGCGCGGCGCACCCGCGACACGCTTGCCCTCGTCCTGCCCGAACTCCGCGTCGAGCCCAAGGTCGTGTACGAAGACGCGCTCTATCACGCGACCGCCGAGGAGATGCTCGACATGCTGCACGCCATTCAACCGGGCGCGAACCGCGTCATGCTGGTCGGGCACAATCCCGAAATCCATTCCTTCGCGCTCGATCTCGTGGGTTCGGGCTCGAAAGGTTACCAGGAGCGCCTGAGGTCGAAATATCCGACCGCCGCCCTTGCGGTCATCAATTTCGATGCCGGCTTATGGAAGAGCGTCGCGGTCAA
This sequence comes from uncultured Alphaproteobacteria bacterium, assembly GCA_963802845.1. Classification (GTDB taxonomy): domain Bacteria; phylum Pseudomonadota; class Alphaproteobacteria; order Rhizobiales; family Methyloligellaceae; genus Methyloceanibacter. The sequence goes on along the minus strand of CAWDKA010000017.1, from coordinate 163,247 downwards.
CAGCGGGAGCTTGAGCCTGTTCCTGACGCCGAAGGATTTGCGCGGCTGAGGCTCGAGCTTCCGCGGGGGGCCCTCCCCCGCGCCTTGACGGGACACGGGCGCGAAGCGTAACACCACCACCATGCTCACGCTGATCGATAACTACGACAGCTTCACCTACAATCTCGTCCATTTCCTCGGCGAATTGGGCGCCTCCACGCGCGTCTATCGCAACGACAAGATCACCGTGGACCAGGTCTTGGCGGAGGCTCCCGAGGCGATCGTGCTTTCGCCCGGACCTTGCGATCCCGACCGCGCCGGGATTTGCCTCGAGCTGATCGAGCGCGCCGGGCCGACCGTGCCGATCCTCGGCGTCTGCCTCGGCCATCAGGCCATCGGCCAAGTCTATGGCGGCCGCGTCGTGCGCGCGCCGACGCTGATGCACGGCAAATTGTCAAAGGTGCATCACACCGGCAAAGGCGTGTTCGCCGGTATCCCCCAGGACTTCTCCGCCACGCGCTACCATTCGCTCGTGGTCGAGCCGGCAAGCCTGCCCGACGCGCTGGAGATCACGGCGCAGACGGGCGACGGCGTCATTATGGGGCTGCAACACAAGCGCTATCCCGTGCATGGCGTGCAGTTTCATCCCGAGAGCATCGCCTCGGAGCACGGGCATCGGCTCCTCGCCAATTTCCTCGACCTTGCCCGCGTCGAGCGGCGCGCACGCGGCAAAGCGCCACGAGCGGCGGCCGGTGTCCTCTAACCACTCGGCCGCGACCATGGCCGAGCTCGCATATCTCCGCCCCATCCTCCGCCGCGTGGCCGATGGCGCGACGCTCAGCGAGAGCGAAGCGGCCGAAGCGTTCGGCGTCATCATGTCCGGCGGTGCAACCGAGGCGCAAATCGGTGCGCTCCTGATGGGGCTTCGCATCCGCGGCGAGACGGTCGAAGAGATCGCGGGCGCCGCCCGCGCGCTCAAGGAACGCGCGGTCGCGGTTCTTGCGCCGGAAGGCGCCATCGACACCTGCGGCACGGGCGGCGACGCCAAGGGCACGCACAACATCTCGACCTGCGCAGCTTTCGTCGTCGCCGGCGCGGGCGTCCCCGTCGCCAAGCACGGCAACCGCTCGATCTCCTCGCGCTCGGGCTCGGCCGACGTGCTCGCCGCCCTCGGCGTCAATATCGAATGCGCGCCGGAGGCGATCGCGCGGGCGATCGCGCAATGCGGGCTCGGTTTCATGTTCGCGCCCGCCCATCACGCCGCCATGCGCCATGTCGGGAAGGTGAGGACCGAGCTTGGCACGCGCACGATCTTCAATCTCCTCGGCCCGCTCGCCAATCCCGCCAGCGTGAAATACCAAGTCGTCGGCGTCTTCAGCGAGGCCTGGGTCGAACCCATGGCGCGGGTGCTCGCTCTGCTCGGCACAGAGCGGGCCTGGGTCGTGCACGGCGAAGATGGCCTCGACGAGCTCACGACGACCGGCGTCAGCCATGTGGCGGTTCTCGATGGCGGCAAGGTTTCGACCTTCAAGGTCTCGCCGAAGAATGCCGGGTTGGCGGAAGCGAAGGCCGACGACCTGATCGGCGGCGATGCGGCCGCGAACGCGGCCGCGATCCGCGCCGTGCTCGACGGCAAGCCCGGTCCCTTGCGGGACATCGTTCTTCTGAATGCGGCCGCGGCGCTTCTGGTCGCGGGCAAGGCCAAGACCTTGCGCGAAGGCGTCTCGCTCGCCGCTCAGGCCGTCGACAGCGGCAAGGCGCGGGCCGTGCTCGAAGCGCTCGTTAAGCTCAGCCATGATAGAATGTGAGCCATGGCACAGCTGCTCGACGATATCCTCGCCTATAAGCGCAAGGAGGTTGCCGCCGCGAAGGCCGCGGTGCGCGAAGCCTCATTGCGGGCCAAGGCCGAGGGGCAAAGCCCGGTGCGCGGCTTTACCGATGCGTTGCGGTCGAGGATGGCCCGGGGCGAATACGCCCTCATTGCCGAAATCAAAAAGGCGAGCCCCTCGAAGGGACTGATCCGCGCCGATTTCGATCCGCCCGCGCTCGCCAGTGCCTATGAAGAAGGCGGCGCCGCCTGCCTCTCGGTCTTGACCGACACGCCGTCGTTCCAAGGGCTCCCCGCTTATCTTGCCGCCGCGCGCGCGGCGACGCGGCTTCCGGTCCTGCGCAAGGACTTTATGATCGATCCCTACCAGGTGATTGAATCGCGCGCGCTCGGCGCCGATTGCATCCTTGTCATTCTCGCCGCTGTTGACGATGCGACCGCAAGGGAGCTCGCCATAGCAGCGCACGCTCTCGGCATGGCGGTCCTTGCCGAGGTGCATGACGAGGCCGAGCTCGACCGCGCGCTTGCCCTCGACACCCCGCTCATCGGCATCAACAACCGCGACCTCAAGAGCTTCGCAACGACGCTTGCCACGACCGAGCTTCTCGCCCCACGCGTGCCGGCGGATCGCATCGTCATCGCCGAGAGCGGCATCTTCACCCACGCCGATCTCGACCGCCTGGCGTGCGCGGGCGTGCGCGCCTTTCTCGTCGGCGAGAGCCTGATGCGGCAGGAGGACGTGGCGGCGGCGACCCGCGCACTTCTCACCGGGTCCGTGACGCGCGCGGAGGCTGCCCAATGACGGCGCGCCTCAGCCATCTCAACGACAAGGGCGAGGCCCGCATGGTCGATGTGTCGGGCAAGGAGGTCACCTCCCGCACGGCGCGCGCCGTGGGGTTCGTCGCCATGATGCAAGAGACGCTCGATCTCATTCTCTCGGGGCGCGTGCCCAAGGGCGACGTGCTTGCGACCGCGCGCATCGCCGGGATCATGGCGGCAAAGCGCACTCATGAGCTGATCCCGCTCTGCCATCCGCTTGCGCTCACCGAGGTGACGGTCGAGTTCGAGCCATCGCGCGATCCGCCCGGCCTTGCCGTTACCGCGACGGCCAAGGCCGAGGGCAAGACCGGGGTCGAGATGGAGGCGCTCGCCGCCGTGTCGATCGCCTGCCTCACCGTCTACGACATGTGCAAGGCGGCCGATCGGGGCATGTCCTTCACCGGCATTCGCCTCGTTGAAAAGACCGGCGGGCGCTCGGGCACGTTCCGCCGCTAAGGACGATGGCTCTTCTCTCCGTTGCCGAAGCTCTTGCCCGCGTGACGCGCGATCTTGCGCCGCTCGAGACCGAGTGCGTGGCGCTCGATAAGGCCGACGGCCGCATCCTTGCCGAGGACCTCGCGGCGCGTCTGACGCAGCCGCCCTTCGATGCCTCGGCGATGGACGGCTATGCCGTCCGTGCCGCCGACGTCGCGACCCTTCCTGTCACGCTGAAGCTTGCCGGACGGTCGGTTGCGGGCGCGGGGTTCCGCGCGTGCGTCGGTCGGGGCGAAGCCGTCCGCATCTTCACCGGCGCGCCGGTGCCCGAAGGCGCCAATCTCATCGTCATTCAGGAGAACGCGGATGAGGGGCCGGGATCCGTAACCGTGCGCGAGGTTTCCGGCGAGCCCCATATCCGTCCGCGCGGACAGGATTTCGCCGAAGGCGAGGTGCTCCTCACCGCGGGCACGAGGCTCGGGCCGCGCGAGCTGATGCTGGCCGCGGCCATGAACCAGGTGGACTTGCCGGTTCGCCGCAAGCCGAAGGTTGCGATCCTCGCCACCGGGAACGAGGTCGTGCCGCCCGGGTCGGACCTCGCGGCCGATCAGATCGTCTCTTCCGTGCCTTCAGGGCTTGCCGCGCTCGTTGCGCGCCACGGTGGCGAGGCCATGCCTCTCGGCATCGCCCAGGACGATCCGGAAAGCATTCTCGCGCTCGCCCGCGCCGGCAGCGGGGCCGATATCCTCCTCACGATCGGCGGCGCCTCGGTCGGCGAATACGACCTTGTGGCGTCAGCGCTCAAATCCGAGGGGCTCGAACTCGATTTCTGGAAGATCGCCATGCGACCGGGCAAGCCCCTGCTCTTTGGGCGGCTGGGCAAGCAAAGGGTGCTCGGCGTACCGGGGAACCCGGTCTCGGCGCTCGTCTGCGCGGAGATCTTTCTCGTGCCCATGCTCGTCAAGCTGCTCGGCGCTACCGAGGAGCGACGTCCCCTCCCCGAGGCGGTTCTCGGCGTGGCGCTTCCGGCGAACGGTCCGCGCGAGCATTACATGCGGGCGCGCTCGGAATGGCGCGAGGACGGCGCGCGGGTCGTGACCCCCCTTCTTTCGCAGGATTCCTCTCTGGTGGCGGCGCTCGCCCGGGCCGACTGCCTCATCGTCCGCGCTCCGGATGCCGCCGCGCTCCCGCAAGGCGCAGCGATTAGGATCGTGCCGCTCCACCGCGGTTAAGACGCCGGAAACCCGAATCGTGCCAGCAGTCTGCCTGGTTGCCTTGCGCACGACCCCTGCATCTTGGGGCGTTAACTCTTGCGGAACACAAATAGAACAGATAAACTGTTCATGATTTGTACAAGAGACGAATCGCCTGGGCGGCCTGTCAAGGGCAAGCCTTACCGCTCGAAGGGGACCAGATGCTCACACCGAAGCAAAAAGAGCTTCTCATGTTCATCCATGAGCGGTTGAAGGAGACGGGCGTGCCGCCCTCCTTCGATGAAATGAAGGAAGCGCTCGACCTCAGATCGAAATCGGGCATCCACCGGCTCATCACCGCGCTCGAGGAGCGGGGCTTCGTTCGCCGCCTGCCCCACCGGGCCCGGGCCATGGAGATCGTGCGCCTGCCCGAATCCGTGCCTCAAGGGCTGTCGGGCCGCAGTAGGGGCTTCTCGCCGAGCGTGATCGAGGGAAGCCTGGGACGCGTTCCCCAGGTGGCCGAGGGCGAGAGCCTGCCTCAGACCGTCGCCGTGCCGGTCATGGGCCGGATCGCCGCCGGCGTCCCCATCGAGGCCATCCAGACGCGGCTTAGCACCATCGAAGTGCCGCCTGAGCTTCTGTCGAAAGGCGAGCACTACGCGCTCGAGGTCAAAGGCGATTCCATGATCGAGGCCGGCATCCTCGAAGGCGACACCATCATCGTCAGGAAATGCGACGACGCGGGCAACGGCGATATCGTCGTGGCGCTCGTGGACGAAGAGGAGGCCACGCTCAAGCGCCTGCGGCGCCGGGGCGATTCCATTGCGCTCGAAGCGGCAAATCCGAGCTACGAGACCCGTATCTTCGGCCCCGACCGCGTGCGCGTGCAGGGACGCCTCGTCGGGCTGATCCGCCGCTACTAGAATTCAATTCTCGGGATTGCCGTCGGAACGCGAGCCGCCGCCCGCGCCGCCCTCTTTGCCGCCCGCGTCCCATTGCGGGTACGCCGCTTGCCTCGCCGTGACAATGGCGCGATCGGGCGCCCAGGGCCTTTTCCCGCGCGCAGCGGCGACCGTCTCGGTCCTGATCGAGAGGCCCTCGACATAGAGGGCATGCGCGCCTTCGGCCCTCAGCATGCGGCGATCGACGATGACGCGCGCGGCGCGGCATTTCTTGCCGACGGTGAAGGGGGCGATGACGATATCGGCGATGCGGCAATCCTCTTCGAGCGCGCCCGGATGGCGGATGAGCGCGACCGTCTTCCCCTTGACCACGCCCGATGCAGCCGAGCGTATCGCAGCGGAAGACGCTCTCATCCGTCGCCTTGGCGACGTCTCGCTCATCGCCGTCGGCGAGCAACCAATTCTCGGCGCTATAGCTCGCAGCCGTCGCCGGCGGAAACACGAGACTGCCTGCGTCGGATCTGAGCGCCGCCGTCTCGCCGTTCCGTTCGATCAGGGCGTCCGGCCGGTGGCTTTGCGGCGCGAGCGCGATGCCGCATAGCGGCGATCACGAGGCCGAGCGCGCGGGCGCGCGTCTGCCACAGACAGAACCACAAGCCGCCCAGAACGATGAGTACGAGCGTGAGACCTGAAATCTGCGGCAGGATCTCAAGGATCGCAGACACGAGCCCTCTACGGGCGGGAGCGCCGCCCTCGTCTTCGCCCAAGACCCCGCATGGCCGACGCCCGGAAGCGTTAGGAGGCGCCTCTCCCCTGCCCTTACCCCGCATCCACCCCTATGCTACATCACGCCCCTTCAACCCCCTAGTCCCGCATCGGACCGGCAAGGACGCCCCCCGACACCGCCCATGAGCGAAAAAGTCATCACGCGTTTCGCGCCCTCGCCAACCGGTTATCTGCATATCGGGGGCGCGCGCACGGCCCTGTTCAACTGGCTCTATGCGCGCGCCAAAGGCGGCAAGATGCTGCTTCGCATCGAGGATACAGACCAGGCGCGCTCGACCGAGGGCGCGATCCTCGCCATCCTCGACGGCTTGCGCTGGCTCGAGCTTAATTGGGACGGCGAGCCGGTCTACCAATTTGCCCGCGCTGAACGTCACCGCGAGGTTGCCGAACAGCTGCTCGCGCAAGGCAAGGCCTATCGCTGCTACGCGAGCGCGGAAGAGCTTCAAGCCATGCGCGAGAAGGCCCGCGCCGAGGGCCGCGCGCCCGGCTATGACGGCACTTGGCGCGATCGCGACCCGGCCGAGGTGCCGGCCGGAATCAAGCCCGCGATCCGCTTCAAGGCCCCGCGCGAAGGCGAAACCGTGATCGAGGATCGCGTGCAGGGGCGCGTCGTCTTTGCCAATAAGGAACTCGACGATCTCGTGATCCTGCGCAGCGACGGAACCCCGACCTACAATCTTTCCGTCGTGGTCGATGACCACGACATGGGCATCACCCATGTCATTCGCGGCGACGACCATCTCACCAACGCGGCGCGGCAGACGCAAATCTTCAAGGCGCTCGGCTGGGACACGCCGGTCTACGCCCATGTGCCGCTGATCCACGGTCCCGACGGCGCGAAACTGTCGAAGCGGCATGGCGCGCTCGGCGTCGAAGCCTATCGTGCCATGGGATATCTGCCGGCGGCGCTGCGCAACTATCTCGTGAGGCTCGGCTGGAGCCATGGCGACGACGAGATCATGTCGACGGAGGACATGGTCCGTTGGTTCGATCTCGACGCGATCGGGCGCTCGGCGGCGCGGTTCGACTTTGTCAAGCTCGAGAACCTGAACGGACATTACTTGCGCGCCATGCCGGACGCCGAGATCGTGGAGCGGCTCAAGGCGCTCCTCCCCGAACTGCCGGACGGGGGCGAGCTTCAGAAGCGGATCGGCGCCGAGGGCTGGCGCAAGATCGAGCGCGCCATGCCGGGACTGAAGGAGCGCGCCACGACGCTCGTCGAGCTTCTCGACAATGCCTCCTTCCTGTTCGCGACGAGGCCGCTTGCCCTCGACGAAGGGGCGCGCAGATTGCTCGACCAATCGGGGCGGGAGACGCTTGCGGCCATTTTGCCGCAGCTCGAAACGGTCGAGCCGTGGACCGGGGCGGGACTTGAGGCCGCAGTGCGGAACTTTGCCGACGCAACCGGACTTAAGCTCGGAAAAGTGGCCCAGCCGCTCAGGGCGGCGTTAACCGGACGCTCGATTTCCCCCGGTATTTTTGATGTGCTTGAGGTGCTCGGGCGCGAGGAAGCCCTTGCCCGGCTGCGCGATCAAGTGCATGCAGGTAGCCCTGCTTAAGATTTGGGCAGCCCGGTTGTTGCGCTGCGAGACAATCGGCGCGATTATGTGGCAATGCAACAAACACCCTCGGGCGCCGACCCGCAAATGGCGGGCGGGCGGTTGCGAGTGAGAGGAGCCTATCGATGAGCGTGGCAGAGAACCTTCGCGGGCCAGGCGCGCCCACGGCGACCGTAACGATCGACGGCGCGCGCTACGACTTGCCCATCCGCAAGGGCACGCTCGGTCCCGATGTCCTCGACATCAACTCCTTCTACCAGGAGACCGGCTGCTTCACCTACGACCCCGGCTACACCTCGACGGCGAGCTGCGAGTCCAAGATCACTTTCATCGACGGCGACAAGGGCATCCTGCTCTATCGCGGCTATCCCATCGACCAGCTTGCCGAGCAGGGGAGCTTCCTCGAGACGGCCTACCTTCTGCTCTATGGCGAGTTGCCGACCGCGGCGCAGCTTGCCGATTTCACCGACCGCATCACCCGGCACACGATGGTGCACGAGCAGATGACGCGGTTCTACACCGGGTTCCGCCGCGACGCGCATCCGATGGCCGTCATGGTCGGCGTGGTCGGCGCGCTATCGGCCTTCTATCACGACTCGATCGACATCAAGGATCCGTCACAGCGCGAAATGGCGAGCGTGCGCATGATCGCCAAGATGCCCACGATCGCGGCCATGGCCTACAAGTATTCAATCGGCCAGCCCTTCGTCTATCCAAGGAACGAGCTCGACTACTCCGCCAATTTTCTCCACATGTGCTTCGCGGTGCCGAGCGAGGAGTACAAGGTCAACCCGATTCTCGCGCGGGCGATGCGGCGCATTTTCATCCTGCATGCCGATCACGAGCAGAACGCCTCGACGTCCACGGTGCGCCTTGCCGGTTCGTCGGGCGCCAATCCCTTCGCCTGCATTTCGGCGGGCATTGCCTGTCTGTGGGGCCCCGCTCATGGCGGCGCCAACGAGGCCGCGCTGACCATGCTCCAGGAGATCGGCACGGTCGAGCGCATCCCTGAGTTCATCAAGCGCGCCAAAGACAAGGACGATTCGTTCCGGCTGATGGGTTTCGGTCATCGCGTCTATAAGAACTACGACCCCAGGGCCAAGATCATGCAGAAGACGTGCCACGAGGTGCTCGAGGCGGTCGGTCTCCGCAACGATCCGATCCTGAAGGTGGCGCTTGAGCTCGAGCGCATCGCCTTGTCGGACGATTATTTCATCCAGAAGAAGCTCTATCCCAATATCGATTTCTATTCGGGAATCACGCTCAAGGCGCTCGGGTTCCCGACCGACATGTTCACCGTCCTGTTTGCCATCGCGCGCACCGTGGGCTGGATCGCCCAGTGGAAAGAGATGATCGCCGATCCCAGTCAGCGTATCGGCAGGCCGCGTCAGCTCTACACGGGAGCGACCGAGCGGGCTTACGTTCCGATGAGCCAGCGCGAGGCGCGTTCAAGCTAAAGTCACGCCGAGCAGAAAGAGTCCGTGCCGGTCGGCCGCCGCGATCGTAGCGGCGCGTTCGGCCATCAGCACCCGGCCGGCCGCGACCGCGATGCCGGCAAGGCCGGCGTCGGCCGCCTTGGCGACGGTGTCGGGGCCGATGGTGGGGAGATCGACGCGCTCTTCTTGACCGGGCTTCGGCACCTTGACGAGCACCCCAGCCCGGCCGCGTTTGCCGGCCCGCCCCGCGGCGCGCAATTCGGCGCAGCGGCCAAGCATGGCATCGGTTCCCTCGGCGGCTTCCACCGCCAACACATAGCCTTTGACGACGACAGCGGCCTGCCCGACATCGAGGCGCCCGAGCTCCCCGACCACGCGAAGCGCCAAGGCGACATCGGCCTCGTCCTCCGCCGAGGGCGTCTTGGCGCCGAGAACGCCCTCCCCCGCCAGCAGCTCCGGCGCCACGTCGCCCGCGCCGTGGACGCGGTACCCCTTCTCCTCGAAGAAGCGCACGACCCGGGACAGCACGTGATCGTCGCCGCCTTTACCGAGGCTCAAGATGAAGGGCAAGGTCTTGATCGCGCCAAGGTCGAGCCGGACATTGGAAAAATCCGGACGGTTCACCCCGCCGATGATGACGATGTCCGCGCACGCGTTGGTGTCGAGGGCGCGGAACATCTTGCCGATTTCGCCCCATTTGACCCAAGTGTGCGGAAAGCGTTCGATCTCGTCGCGCGCCTCGCCGCGAATGCCGACGATATGCAGGGGTACGCCGCGCGACGACGCCGCGGCGGCGACGGCGCAAGGAAGCGGCCCCCGACCGGCGATGATTCCGAGCGAGCCTTCTATCTTCACGTCCTCGGGCACGGGGGTGGCGAGCTCCGTCAACGCGCCGGCGGCGCGGCGCTGTTTGGCACGCAGAACGAGCGATCGGACTCGGTCTTGATGAAGTCGATGATCTGTTTCGCCAACGGATTGCTCGCGAACATGCTTTCGACGTCCTCGAGCCGCTCTTTCAGCGTTCCCTCGCTCGAAAACAGCATGCGATAGGCTTGGCGGAGCTCGTGGATCTGCTCGCGCGGGAAGCCCTTCCGCTTCAACCCGACAACGTTGAGCCCGACGAGATTCGCGCGATTGCCGATGGCCATGCCGAACGGGATGACGTCGGCGGTAATGCCGGTCATGCCGCCGACGAAGGCGTAGGCGCCGATGCGCACGAATTGGTGGACGGCGGATAGGCCGCCGATGATAGCGCCCTCGCCGATCGACACGTGGCCGCCGAGAGTCGCGCCGTTGACGAGCGTGACGTTATCGCCGAGCGCGCAGTCATGGGCGACATGGGCGCCGATCATCAAGAGGCAGTTGGCGCCGACGGTCGTCGCCATATGTCCGCCCTTGGTGCCGGGATTGATGGTGACGTATTCGCGGATCGTGGTTTTCGGGCCGATGGTGAGCGTGCTCGGCTCGCCGCGATACTTCACGTCCTGCGGCCTCTGACCGATCGAGGCGAAGGGGAAGACTTCGCACTCGGCGCCGAGTGTCGTGCTGCCGCCGATCGCGGCGTGCGAATACACTCTCGTGCCCTCGCCGAGCTCGACATCGGGTCCAATCACGCAAAACGGGCCGATCTCGACGCCCGTCCCAAGTTTTGCGCTTGGATCGACCACTGCGGTCGCATGGATGTTGGCCATGCTCGCCCGGCTTCAGGTCTCTACGATCACGGCGCTCACCTCGGCCTCGGCGACGAGGTTGCCGTCGACATGCGCTTGCGTCCGAAAGCGCCAGACACGGCCGCGGTTGCGCATCTTCTCGACGCGGTAATAGACGGTATCGCCCGGGACCACCGGCCGGCGGAACCGCGCCTTGTCGATGGCCATGAAATAGACGAGCGGCGGCTCCTTGAATTCCTCGAGATGCCGCATGCACAAGGCGCCGGCCGTCTGGGCCATGCCCTCGATGAGGAGGACGCCCGGCATCACCGGGTTGCCGGGGAAGTGTCCCTGGAAATACGGCTCGTTGGCGGTCACGTTCTTGATGCCGACGGCGGAGCGATCGCCGTCCATGTCGATGATCCGATCGACAAGCAGAAACGGATAGCGATGCGGCAGAAGCTTGAGGATGTCGGTAATTTCCGCCTTCTCGAGCTTCGACTTCGCTCCTCTTTCATTCATCAACGCCAACTCCTTGGGACAAAGAGCCTAATCGCTCTCGCGTCCGTCCTCGTCCCGATCAAGCGTCAAATCCTTCCGTTCGGCAAGCTTTTGCAACAGCGTCAGCTCGCGCAACCAGAGGCGCACCGGCTTGGCGGGGTGCCTCCCCACCTGACCCCGGGCGGCACGTCGCCCCGCACATTACTGCTCGCGGCGATCTGCGCGCCAGCGCCAATCTTAACGTGGCCGACTACGCCCACCTGGCCGCCGAGGACCACGAAATCGCCGAGTTCAGCGCTCCCCGAAATACCGGTTTGGGCCACGATAACGCAATGCCTTCCGATCACCACGTTGTGCCCGATTTGGACGAGATTATCAATTTTGCTGCCTTCCCCGATCACGGTATCGCGCAAGGCGCCCCGGTCGATGGTGGTATTGGCGCCGATTTCCACCCCGTCCTGGATGATGACGCGGCCGATCTGCGGCACTTTCAGGTGCCCGGTCTTGCCCATGGCGAAGCCGAACCCGTCCTGGCCGACGGCGACGCCGGCGTGAAGGGTCACGTTGTTGCCGATCAGCGCATGGGTGACGGAGGCATTGGGCCCGATGTAGCAGTCGCGTCCCACATGCACGCGGAAGCCGATCACGCTGCCCGCGGCAATTGTGGTTCCCCGCCCGATGCGTGCCTCCGGACCGACCACCGCGCCGGGCTCGACGATCGCCCCCTTCTCGAGCGCGGCGCTCGGATGAATTGCCGGCGCGTCGTTGCTGCTGCTGCCGGCCAGCGCCGCTTTAGGCTTGCCAGCATCCGGATAGAACAGGAGAAGCGCGCGCGCGAAGGCGCGATAGGGCTCGGGCGTAATCAGGCCGGCGGTGCCGGCGGGAACGTGGCCGGCGAATTTGGGCGCGACCAGGCAAGCGCTGGCGGCCGTCTTGGCAAAGAGCGGCAGGTATTTGGGATTGTCGAGAAAAGAGAGGTCGCCCGGCCCGGCGCTGTCCAAGGGCCTCACATCCTTAATGGGGATGCCGGAATTGCTGCCCTCGGCCGGCTTGGCGCCCACGGCCTCTGCGACAGTCCCCAAGGCGAAGGGGCCGGCACGATCGAAGAAACCTGGATGTTCCATTCAAATTCTTTGGGGACGGGGACGCGCTGCGGCATGAGCCATGGCGCTATGCCATAGCGGCAAATTTCCCGTTTTAGAAGTTGGTCGAAGCGCCAAAGCGGAAGAATTCGGTCCGGTCGAAATCAGCCTTAAGCAAGGCCTCCGCGAAGTCGGCGCGCAGCGGCCCGAGTGGCGATTGCCAAATAAGGCTGAACCCGGTCGACAGGCGTACTTGGGAGCTATCGAAGATGAAGCTGCCCTCTTCATTGACTGCCGCCACGGCAAGTCCGCTTGCCTGCCACAGCGATCCGGCATCGACGAAAACAGCGCCCTGCATACCGAGACTGTCGGGAATGTACGGAAACGGGAAGCGGACTTCTGCCGTCGTCGCCCAGAACAGTTCGCCGCCGAGGGAGTCCTGGGAGCAGTTGGACACGCGGTTACCCGTGATCGGGCTTTCGCAGGCATCGCGCGGGCCGTATCCGGCCCGCTCAAAGCCGCGAATTGTTTCGCCGCCTTTGAAGAACAGATCGGTCAGCCGCACGTCTTCGCCGCCCCAGCCGGTGATATTGCCGGCTTGGCCGCGACCAACCAAGGTGATCTTGTTGGTGATAGGATAGTAAGCGCGAGCATCGACCACGGAGCGGATGTAGTTCACGTCGCCGCCGACACCGGCGAAATCCTGTGAGAACGACGTGAAATATCCGCTTGTGGGCGACGCGGGGACGTTCCGCGTGTCGTAAGCGATCGTGTAACCGACGCTCGAAACGAGAGAAGAGCCTTCTGCGTCCTTGACGGCCAAAGACGCATTCTCCGACACGTCGAAGATTTCCTGCTCCAACAAGCGGTAGCGCAGGCCCATCTGGGTATTGTCGGCAATGGGAAAGCCGAGCCTGAGATTGCCGCCGGTGTCACGCTGGTTGAACGACGCCTCGTCTTGCAGGTTGACCTCCTTGTGGAAGAGATCGAAGCCGGCGGAAAGGTTGCGATCGAGAAAATAGGGCTCGGTAAAGCTAAAATCCACCTGGGCGCGGTCGAGGCTCCCGGAGAAGCCGAGCCTGACATATTGACCCTTGCCCATGAAGTTGCGCTCGGTAATGGAAACGTCTCCGATGATGCCCTCGCTGGTGGAGTACCCAGCCCCGAAGGACAATTCGCCCGACGGCTGTTCGACAACCTTCACTAGCAGTACCACGCGATCTGGCGCACTTCCTGCCTCAGTTTCCACCTCCACTGTTTTGAAAAAACCGAGTGCTCTAAGCCGCTTGCGTGCGAGTTCGACGAGCAAGCGATTGAAGGCATCGCCCTCGGCGAGGCGGAATTGGCGCCTTATAACCTGATCCTCGGTGCGGATATTGCCGACGATATTGATCCGCTCGATGTAGATGCGCGGGCCTTCATCGATGACAAAGGCGAGATTGACGGTGTGAGTCGACGGGTCGCGATCCATCCAAGTCTTGACCTGGCCGAACGCGTAGCCCTGGAGCGACACGCCAAGCGTCAGCGCCTCGGTTGTCTTCTCGACCTTCTCCGAGTTGAACCACTTGCCGCTCTTGATCAGGATATAAGATCCAAGCAACTCGGTTTTGAGCGACGGCAGAGCGCTCTCGATATTGACGGTGCCGAACCGGTAGCGCTGGCCCTCATCGATGGTGAACGTAATGAAGAAGCCGCGACCGCCTGGATCGAGGTCGGCAGTGGCTGAAATGATGCGGATGTCGGCGTAACCGTTCTTCATGTAGAACTGCCTGAGCAACTCGCGATCGAGGCTGAGGCGATCCTGATCGTAGATATTGTTGCCCTTGAGAAAGCTCAGAATGTTCGTCTGCGACGTTGTAATGACGTAGCGCAGCTGCGACTCGCTGAAGGCAGAGTTGCCGATGAAAGTTGATGGCCCGCACCTTGGTGGCGGGGCCCTCGGAGATCTCGAACACCACGTCGATGCGGTTGGTGTCGAGGTTGATGATCTTGGGATCGACCCGGGCACCATAGAGGCCTTGGCGCCGGTAGACGTTGAGGATGCGCTGGACGTCCGCTTGCACCCGCGCGCGGGTATAGACGGCGCGCGACTTGAGTTGCACCTCCGCGATGAGCGCCTCGTCTTCGACCTCCCGATTGCCTTCAAAGGCAACGCGGCTCACGATCGGGTTCTCGACGACGACGACGACAATAGTGCCGCCGTCGCGGCGGATGCGGACATCCTGGAACAGGCCGGTGGCGAACAGGACCTTCAACGATTCGTCGATCTGGGCGGGATCGTAACTGTCGCCGGGCGAAAAGGTGAGGTAAGCGCGGATCGTCTCCGGCTCGACGCGCTTGTTGCCTTCGACACGAATGGCTTGGATCGAGGCGCCTTGAGCGTGCGCGGAAAACTCGCCGAGTTGCGCTCACACCCAGCGAGAGCGGGACGCTACTCAACACAAGGAGGGCTGCAAGCAGCCCTCTGGTCAACGTCCTGCGCACCATTACTGGTGTCTTCCCCTCAAAGCCGATCCCCGCCGCCGCTACGGCTTCCAAGGCTCAAATTGGCCGCCTTTTGTGGCCGTTTTTGGGTTCTTGCCCCCTCACGCCAGCGGGAACCCTTCGGCCCCCGCGCAGCATTCGGTCTGTGAGTCCCAAGTCTCACAAAAACTTACCCTGAATCAAGTCATTCCAAGTTGCAAAAATCATCAACATTAGGATTAGCGCAAGCCCGATCCGGAAGCCCATTTCTTGAGTAGTTTCGCTCAAAGGACGGCCTCTGATTGCCTCGATACTGTAATAAAGAAGATGACCGCCATCGAGCATCGGTATCGGGAACAAGTTCAGGAGCCCAATACTGACCGAGAGCACGGCGGCAAGATTGATAAGGGCAACGAAGCTGACGCTTGCCACCTGGCCCGAGACTTGGGCAATGCGAATCGGGCCGCCAAGCTGATCGGCCGATTCCCGTCCGGTCACCACGCCCCACAGATAGGCAAGGGACTGCGAGACGATGAAGTAGCACTCCTTCACGGCGAGCCCGAAGGCGGTCACCGGATCGTGACGCTTCACCTGCCAGTCTTCGGACGCCTTGCTGCCGACAATCCCCAACAGCCCCTGGCGCACGGTGTTGCCGAAATAGTCGGTGATCTCTTTGCGTTCCGGCGTCGCGGTGAGCTCGACATTTTGGCCGCCGCGTTCCACCACGATCTGGAGCGGTTGATCGGCGCTGACAGCGACGATGCGCTGCATCTCGCCGAAGCTCTCGATCTTCTCGCCATCGATGCTGATGACAAGGTCGCCCGGCTTGAAACCGGCCCGTTCCGCCGCGCTTCCGGGGTTCACGCTGTCGACCTTGGCCGGTGCGATGCGCTCGCCGTAGAGCGTGAAGATCGCGGTGAAGATCGCGATGGCGAGAATGAAATTAGCAATCGGGCCCGCGGCGACAACGGCAGCGCGTACCGCCAGAGGCTTGGTCTGAAAACTGCCCTTGCGCTCCTCCGGCGTCAGCTCCTCGAGCGACTTGTGACGCGCGCTTGCAGCGTTCTCGTCATCGACGAACTGAACGTAGCCGCCGAGCGGAATCGACGACAGGCGCCAGCGCGTCCCGTGCCGGTCGTTGAAGCCGGCGATCTCCGGGCCGAAGCCGATGGAGAAGGTTTTGACCGCGACGCCGCACCAGCGCGCGACCAGGAAATGGCCGAGCTCGTGAAAGAAGACGACGACCGTTAATACGAACAGGAAGCCGAGGACCGTGTAGAAAACCATCGTGACGGGGACCGGGAGTTGGGCTGTCTTTTGGGGGGACGATTAAAGCAACCGATTGCGACTACTTAGTGGTTCTCAAGGGTTTATGCAAACCGGGGAAGCAAGCCTCGCGCGCTCGCCCGCGCCTCGGCGTCGATCGCAAGCACGTCCTCGACGCCGCGGCGGCTCCTCCCCAGGAGACCGATACTCGATTCGAGCGTCGCCTCGACCAGGGCGGCGATGGCGAGGAAGCCGATCCTGCCCCCAAGAAAGGCCTCGACCGCGACCTCGTTGGCGGCGTTCAGCACGGTCGGCGCGCTTCCGCCCGCGGCGAGGACATCGCGGGCGAGGCGGAGCGCCGGGAAGCGCTGAAAGTCGGGGGCCTCGAAGGTGAGCGCGCCGAGTTCGGCGAAGTCGAGCCGCTTGGTCGGCGCATGCATGCGTTCCGGCCAGGCGAGGCTATAGGCGATCGGCGTCCGCATATCGGGGCTCGACATTTGCGCGAGCACCGATCCGTCGCTCAGATAAACGAGGCAGTGCACGATCGATTGCGGGTGGATCAGCACGTCGAGCTTTGCCGGAGGCAGCGAGAACAGGTGATGCGCTTCGAGCAGCTCGAGCCCCTTGTTCATGAGGGTCGCCGAGTTGATCGTCACCTTCGGTCCCATCGACCAGTTCGGATGATTGAGCGCCTGCTCCGACCGCACCGCCCTCATCTCATCGAGGCTCCAATTGCGGAAGGGGCCGCCTGAGGCCGTGAGGCAAACGCGCTCGACGCGTTCCGCCTTCGCGCCGGCCATCACTTGCATGGCGGCCGAATGTTCGGAATCGACCGGCAGCAGCGTCGCCTTGGCGCGCGTCACCTCGGCCATGAAGATGTCTCCGGCCGAGACCAGGCATTCCTTGTTGGCGAGCGCGATCAGCCTTCCCTGACGCACGGCTTGCAAGCGTCGGCTTCAAGCCCGCGGCGCCCACGATCGCGGCCATCACCCAATCGGCGGGGCGGCTTGCCGCCTCCATCAGCGCCGCTTCGCCCACGCCCGCCTCGATGCCGGTGCCGGAGAGCGCCTGGCGCAACGCGGGATACGCGTCCGCGTCGGCAATCACCGCAAGCTCGGCCCGATGCCGGATGGCAAGCTCGGCAAGGCGCGCCGCGTTGTGTCCCGCTGTGAGCGCGATCACCCGGTAGGCCGACGGCTCGCGGCCGATGAGATCGAGCGTGTTTTCGCCGATCGAGCCGGTGGCGCCGAGCACGGAGATGCGCTTCACGCGCGCGCCGCGCGGTTCGATCTCGAGAATGGAGGTGGCGGACGGAAACACGAAGGGACCTTCTACCAAAAGAGAAGACCGCGGCCGGGCGCGGCCGGATCGCGAAGCGCGATGAGACCGGCAAGCACGGCCGCCATCATCAATCCATCGATGCGATCGAGCAAGCCGCCATGGCCCGGGATAAGCTGGCTTGAATCCTTGGCGCCAAAGCGGCGCTTGACCCAGCTCTCCAGCAAATCGCCAAATTGGCAGGCAATGGCAAGGGCCACGCTCACGAGCGCGAGCCGCAAGGCCGAGCCGCTGTCCAGCATTCTGGCGGCAATATAGCCGACGAGCGAGGGCGCGAGGATGCCGACAATAAAGCCGCTCCAGGTCTTGTGCGGCGAGATGTCGGGCGCGAGCTTCGGTCCGCCGATGAGCCGTCCGGCGGCGTAGGAGGCCGTATCGGCGGTCCAGGCAACCGCGAAGAGGTAGATCACGGCGGCGGCGCCAAAGGCCTCGTCGTTGCGAAGCCACATCAGGGCGGCGGCCGGGAGCGCGGCGTAGAGGAGGCCGGCAATCGCCCAAGGGCGGCTGAAGCTCGCGTCGCGCGAGAACGCGATCGCCGCCGCGGCAGCGCCAAGCAGGAGGAAGCCGTAACCGGTGCGGTTCAGCGTCACCGAAACCGCGAGGACCGCGACGCTGACCGTTGCAATCAAAGCTGTGGCATCGATATAGTGCCGCGCGTGAGCCGTCCCCACTCCCAAGCAACCACCGCTGCACCGACGACGACCAGAGCGAGAAAGGTCCACCAACTATAAAGCGCGGCGCCGAGCGCCAAAGCAGCGAGGGTCGCAGCCGAGACGACACGCAGCACGATTTCTCGCTGTCCGCCGGATTCCACGAAGTCAAAGCCGCGCGGTCGATCGTGCCGAGGTGCCGCCAAAACGGCGGCTGCGCCGGTGATATTCGGCGAGCGCCGCTTCGAGCTGTTCGCGCGAGAAATCCGGCCAATAGGTGTTGACGAACACGAATTCGGCATAAGCGAGCTGCCACAGCAGAAAGTTCGACAGGCGAAGCTCGCCGCTCGTGCGAATGAGGAGGTCGGGATCGGGGATGTCGGCGGTGTCGAGAAACGACGCGAAGCGCTCCTCGGTCACCGCGGCAGGATCGAGCGAGCCGTTTGCGGCGGCTTCGGCCATGCGGCGCGCGGCGCGGACGATTTCGTCGCGGGCGCCGTAATTGAAGGCGACGGTCAGGTTGAGCGCGGTGTTGTTCTTGGTCAGCTCGACGGCGTCGTCGATCATCCGGAGAAGATCGGCTTCGAGACCGGCACGGGTGCCGATCACGCGAATCCTCACGCCGTTCTTGTGGAGATCGGCCAGGTCCCGGCGGATAAAACGGCGCAGCAATCCGAACAGATCGCTGATCTCCTGTTTCGGGCGCGTCCAATTCTCCGAGGAGAAACTGAACAGGGTGAGATAGGCGATGCCGAGCTCGAGCGCGGCCTCGACGGTGCGCCTTACGCTCTCGACGCCTCGGCGATGACCTTCGACCCGCGGCAGGCCGCGCTCGGCGGCCCAGCGCCCGTTGCCGTCCATGATGATCGCAATGTGGCGAGCGACCGGTTTTCCGGCCGCCTGCCAAGCAATGTCGTCGGCCGCAAGCGTCACGTTCGGCTGCTCCGGTTGAGGGGGAACGCCATGTGAAGGCCCCGTCTGGTTAAACCTGCATGATCTCGGCTTCCTTGCTCGCAAGGGCCTCGTCGATTTCCTTGATGATCTTGTCGGTCAATTCCTGCACCTTGGTCGAAAGCGTGTGATGCTCGTCCTTGCCCATCTCGTGCTCTTTCTCGGCGCGCTTCAGGTGCTCCATGCCGTCGCGGCGCACGTTGCGCACCGCGACCCGCGCCTGCTCGGCGTATTTGTGGGCGACCTTGGCGATTTCCTGGCGCCGCTCCTGGTTCAACTCCGGAATGGGAAGCCGCAAGAGTTGGCCCTCGACCACGGGGTTGAGCCCCAGATTCAACTCTCTGATCGCGCGCTCCACCGCGCCGACCTGGCTGCGGTCCCAGACCTGCACGGTGATGAGGCGCGGCTCCGGCACGTTGATGGTGGCAAGCTGATTGAGCGGCATCGGGTTGCCGTAGGCGGTCACGGTAATAGGGTCGAGGATGCCCGCATTGGCGCGGCCGGTGCGCAAGCCGCCAAACTCCTGCTTGAGCACGCCGAGGGCCCCCCGCATGCGGCGCTCGATCTCCTTGAGGTCGAAACGGGTCATCTGGCGTCCCTGCCCTTAGCCCGGCATTCGCCGATCGGACTTGCTTGCCTGCCCATATCCTGACCTAGGCCCCGCCGCCATCAATGGTGGTCGAGGCGCCCTTCCCTTTCAAGACCTCCGGCAAGCTGCCTTGGCTCTTGATGGAAAACACAATTATCGGAATCCGGTTGTCTCGGGCAAGGGCGATCGCGGCCCCGTCCATGATGCGCAAATCTTGCTTAAGAACGTCGTCAAAGGAAAGCCGGTCGTAGCGGCGCGCCCCGGGGTCCTTGCGCGGGTCGGCGCTATAGACGCCATCCACCTGCGTCGCCTTGAGCAGGGCTTCGCAGCCCATCTCCGCGGCCCTCAGCGCCGCGGCTGTGTCGGTGGTGAAATAGGGGTTGCCGGTGCCTCCGACGAAGATTACCACCCGCCCCTTGGCGAGGTGATCGATTGCCTTGTCGCGAATATAGGCCTCGCACACGGTGGGCATGGGAATGGCGGACAAGACGCGCGCCGCAGCACCTTGGCGCTCGAGCGCGGTCTGCAGCGCAAGCCCGTTCATGACCGTGGCGAGCATGCCCATGTAGTCGGCGCGCGCCCGGTCCATCCCCACTTCCGATGCCATCAATCCGCGATAGATGTTGCCGCCGCCGACGACAAGGCAGATATCCGCGCCGGCCTCGGCAGCCGCGGCAATGTCACGCGTGATCGGGGCAAGCACGTCGAGATCGATGCCGTAGCCCTTGGCGCCGGCAAGCGCCTCGCCCGAAAGCTTCAACAGCACCCGGCGATAGCGAAGGTTCTTGGCCGCTCCCGTCCCTGCCATCAACCTTCCTCCCGCCTTCGCGCGGAGCCTAGCGATCGTCCATCCTATGCCGCCTCGCCGCCCGCCCGCTCGATCCCTTCGCCGAGCGCGAACCGGTGGAAGCCGGTGATCTTGATCGGCGCGCCGGCCGCCTTCTCGGCGTCGGCCACGGCGTTCGCAACCTTCGTCTCCGGATCGTGCACGAAAGCCTGCGCCAGCAGAACCACGTCCTCGTAAAATTTGCGCAAGCGTCCCTCGACTATCTTCTCGATGACCGGTGCGGGTTTGCCCGATTCCTTGGCTTGCTCGGCCAGCACGGCGCGCTCCCGCGCGATCGTGTTCTTGTCGAGGCTCTCGACATCGACGGCTTGTGGATTGGCCGCGGCGATATGCATGGCGAGCTGCTTGCCGAACGCCGCAAGCTTTTTCGCATCGCCCTTCGATTCGAGCGCGACAATGACGCCGATCTTGCCGAGCCCCGGCGCCATGGTGTTGTGCATGTAGCTGGCCACAGTGCCGTTCTTGACGGAGAGGAAGGCCGTGCGGCGGAGCGCCATGTTCTCGCCGATCGTGCCGATCATCTCCGTGATGGTGTCGGCCACCGTCGCCTTGCCGTTCGGGAACTTCGCGTTCATCAACTTGTCGAGGTTGCCCTTGGCGCCGATTGCGGTCTTGGCGATTGCCGAGGCCATGTCCTGGAAGGTGGCGTTGCGCGCCACGAAATCGGTTTCCGAGTTGACTTCGACGAGGGCGGCCTCATGCGCTTCCGTGGCAAGCCCGATCAGCCCTTCGGCGGCGACGCGACCGGCTTTCTTGGCGGCTTTGGCGAAGCCCTTGGCTCTCAGCCAATCGACCGCGGCCTCCATGTCGCCGCCGGTCTCGGCGAGCGCGGCCTTGCAATCCATCATGCCCGCGCCGGTCTTGTCGCGCAGGTCCTTCACCATGGTCGCGGAAATCGTCGCCATTTTCGCCTCTGCGTTTACTGCTTGTCACCCGAAGGCGCCGCCCTTGGCTTCCGGCCGGGCTTCCTGCCGTCGCCCCTGCCGCGCGGAGCGCCCCTCGCGTCGCCGCGCTCCTGCCGCTTGCGCGGACGCGCATCGGCCTTCCGCGCCGGTGCCTCGCCCTCGCCCTCTCCTTCGCCTTCGAGCGCCTGCTCGGCGATCGGCTCCTCGGCTGCGCCGAGATCAGTGCCGATCGCGCCTTGCGCCCGCTCGATGCCGTCGATCGCCGCGCGGGCGACCAGGTCGCAATACAGCGTGATGGCGCGACCGGCGTCGTCGTTGCCGGGGATGGGATGGCTGATGCCGTCGGGATCGCAATTTGAGTCCACCACCGCGACCACCGGCATGTTCAGCTTGCGCGCCTCGGCGATGGCGATCAACTCCTTGTTCGTGTCGATGACGAACATGAGATCGGGAAGCGCCCCCATGTCCTTGATGCCGCCGAGGGACCGCTCGAGCTTCTCCTTCTCGCGGGTGAGCTGGAGCAACTCCTTCTTGGTGAGACCGTGAGCCTCGCCTTGCAGTATCTCCTCAAGCGACTTGAGCCGCTTGATCGAGTTTGAGATCGTCCGCCAATTGGTCAGCGTGCCGCCGAGCCAGCGATGATTGACGAAATACTGCGCGCAGGATTTGGCGGCGTCGGCCACGGCCTCCGAGGCTTGGCGCTTGGTGCCGACGAAGAGGACGCGACCACCCTTGGACACGACGTCGGAGATGGTGAGCAGGGCCTGATGCAGAAGCGGCACGGTTTGCGTGAGGTCGATGATGTGAATGTTGTTGCGGGAGCCGTAGATGAACGGCGCCATCTTCGGGTTCCAGCGATGGGTCTGATGACCGAAATGAACGCCGGCTTCGAGCAGCTGGCGCATAGTGATATTGGGCAGTGCCATTGGACTGCGGACTCCTTTTTCCGGTTCTGCCGCCGCGGGATAGGAAGACCGGGCTGTTTAAGGCCCAAAGTCACCGGAGCGAGCGCAAGGGGCTAGAAAGAGCCCAAGCGACGCATCCCGCGTGTGAGATGGTGCGGTTTATAGGGAGCGCATTCCGCCTTGGCAAGGCCCGCGCTTTCGAGAAATCGAGGCCCGCGGAGCCTCAAAGCGCGCTGATTGCGGCAATTCCAGCCACGAGTTTCAGCGCGCTCCTCTGCTTCGGGGTCGAGTCGATCCCTTGCGGCATGACGAACTCGACCTCGCTGCTCAGATCGTCGAGGCGCAGCACGAGCCGGAACTGCCCCTGCCCGCCTGCCGGCCCCACTTGCTCGGCAAGCGGCTTCAGGGCGCGAATGTCCTCGACATAGATCTTCATGCCGTCATGGCGCGCTTCGGCGGCCCGGTCGAGTGAGGCAATTCGCTGGACCCTCACCTTGACGGTTTCGCCGTCGGCCTCTGCTTCGACGTCGAGGAGAACCGGGGTGCCGGGCTCAAGCAGAGAGCGTGATGCCGACAACGCCTCGGAGAACACCACCGCCTCGAATTGGCCGGTCGGGTCGGAGAAGGCGACGAAGGCGTAGGCGTTGCCGGTCTTGCCCTTGCGCTCGCGGGCGTGAAGCACGGTGCCGGCGAGCGTTCCGACGATGCGGCGCACGCGCGCCTTGGTGGCAAACTCCACCCACGTCTCGGCGCCGAACGCCTCGAGCACGTCCTTGTAGTCGTCGAGAGGATGGCCGGTGAGGAAGAAGCCGACGGCCTCGAACTCGCGCGAGAGCTTGTCAGTTGGCACCCATGGCCTTGCGGTGCGGAGGTCTATGGCTGGCGGGGCGTGGGCGGCGCCCGAAAATAGGTCGTTCTGGCCATCGGCGGTCGTTTCCAGGGAGCGGTTTCCCGCGGCGATGATGCGATCGACATTGGCGAAGGCCGTGGCGCGATCGATGCCAAGCTCATCGAGAGCGCCCGCAGCGGCGAGCGTCTCCAGAGCGCGCTTGTTGATGAGGCGCGGGTTGATGCGCCGGGCAAAATCCGAGACGTCGGCGAAGGGTCCGTGCGCCGTGCGCTCCTCGATAAGATGCATGACGGCCTGGCGGCCGACATTCTTCAGCGCCGCGAGCGAATAGCGGATCGCGTTTCCGCTTGGCAGGAAGTCCACATCCGAACGGTTGATCGCTGGCGGCTCGATCGTCATGCCGAGACGCCGCGCTTCCTGGGCGAAACTGCTGAGCTTGTCGGCGTTGCCCATATCGAGCGTCATCGAGGCCGCGAGGAACTCGCTCGGATAGTTGGCCTTGAGGTAGGCCGTCTGGTAGGCGATCAGGGCGTAACCTGCCGCGTGCGATTTGTTGAAGCCGTAGCCGGCGAATTTCGCCACAAGCTCGAAGATGTATTCGGCGCGGGCGCGATCGACGCCGTTTCCGACTGCCCCTTCGACGAAGCGGGATTTCTGCGCGGCCATTTCCTTCTTGATCTTCTTGCCCATGGCGCGGCGCAGGAGATCGGCCTCGCCGAGCGAGAAGCCCGAGAGCACCTGCGCGATCTGCATCACCTGCTCTTGGTAGATGATGACGCCGTAGGTCTCCCTCAGGATCGGCTCGATGGTGGCATGAAGTGTCTCGATACTCTCGCGTCCGTGCTTCCGGTTTACGTAGGAATCGATGTTGTCCATCGGTCCCGGCCGGTAGAGCGCGACGATGGCGATGATGTCCTCGAAGCGGTCGGGCTTGAGCTTCCGCAGCGCATCGCGCATGCCCTGACCTTCGAGCTGGAACACCCCGACCGTGTCGCCCTTTTGCAGGAGGCTGTAGGCCGCCGCATCGTCGAGCGGGAGGACCGCCGGGTCGATGGCGATGCCCCGCCCCGCGATCAGCTTCCGCGCGGTCTCGATCACGGTGAGGGTCTTGAGGCCGAGGAAATCGAACTTCACGAGCCCCGCGGCCTCGGCCCATTTCATGCTGAACTGGGTCGCCGGAAGCTGCGCGCGGGCGTCGCGATAGAGCGGCACGAGGTCGCTCAAGGGACGGTCGGCGATGACCACGCCCGCGGCATGGGTCGAGGCATGGCGATAGAGGCCTTCGAGGCGCTGGCCGATATCGAGCAGCTTGGCCACGATCGGCTCGGCGTAGCGCGCCTCCTGGAGCCGGGGCTCGCTGGCGATGGCCTGCGCCAGCGTCACTGGATTTGCGGGGTTCATCGGCACGAGCTTGCACAGGCGGTCAACCTGCCCATAAGGCATCTGCAAGACGCGGCCCACGTCGCGGAGCACGGCGCGAGCCTGAAGCTTGCCGAAGGTGATGATGTGGGCGACGCGGTGCGCGCCGTAGCGCTCGCGAACATAGGCGATGACTTCGTCGCGCCGGTCCTGGCAGAAGTCGATGTCGAAATCGGGCATCGACACGCGTTCCGGATTCAAGAAGCGCTCGAACAGGAGGCCGAAGCGGATCGGGTCGAGATCGGTGATGGTGAGCGCATAGGCGACGAGCGAGCCCGCGCCCGAGCCGCGCCCCGGCCCGACCGGAATACTTTGCGCCTTCGCCCATTTGATGAAATCGGCGACGATGAGAAAGTAGCCCTGATAGTTCATGCGGGTGATGACATCGAGCTCGAAGGCAAGCCGCTCGGTATAGGCGGCCTCGTCGTAGCCTTCAGCAACGCCGTGCTGGGCAATCCGCTCTTTGAGACCCTGTTTCGACTGGCGCCTGAGCTCCGCCGCTTCGATTTCGGCGCGTTGCTCCGGCGCCGCTTCCCCCGTCAGGAACGGCGGGAGGATCGGCTGGCGCTGAAGCGGCCGGTAGGCGCAGCGGCGCGCGATCTCGATCGTGTTGTCGAGCGCTTCGGGCAGATCGGCGAAGAGCTTCTGCATCGTCTCGCCGGTCTTGAAGTAATGCTCGGGGCTCAAGCGGCGCCGGTCGTCAACGGTGACATAGCTTCCTTCGGCGATGCAGAGCAGCGCGTCGTGTGCCTCGAAATCGTCTCCGCTCGCGAAATAGGGCTCGTTGGTCGCGACAATGGGGATGTCGAGGTCATAGGCGAGCGCGAGCAGAAGGGGCTCGACCGTGCGCTGTTGGGTCAGCCCGTGGCGCTGGAGTTCGATGTAAAACCGATCGCCGAAAATGCGCTTGAGCTCCTCGGCGCGCGCGCGGGCAAGTTCGCTATTGCCTTCGGCGAGGCTTCGATCGATCGGTCCTTCAACTCCGCCGCTGAGCGCGATGAGACCTTCCGCTCGCGCGGCGAGATCGGCGATGAAAGTGACCGTCTCCCCGGTTTCGCTCGCGGCGAAATGGGCCGCGGTCGAGAGATGCATGAGATTGGCATAGCCTTGCGCATCCTTAGCCAGCAGCGCGATGCGCCCGTCGGCCTGCGGTCTCTGATGCTCGCCGCCCGGGAGCGGGCTTGCAGGCAAAGACGCGAAGGCAAGCGAGAGCGTCATGCCGGTGATCGGCTGTACGCCTTCCTTGGCAAGCGCCTCGGAGAATTCGAGCGCGCCGAAGAGATTGTCGGTATCGGTGAGCGCGAGCGCGGGCGCAGCCTCGGCGCGAGCGAGCGCCGCCAGTTTCTCGACCGTGAGCGCGCCCTCGAGCAGCGAATAGGCCGAGTGCACCCGAAGATGCACGAAGGGCTTCTGCTCGCTCGCCATGCCTTACCTGCCTCTCGCCCTGAAGTGGTCAGCCTGGAGGATTCGCCTTGCCGACCGAAGGCCTGCCCGGCGGCCTTCCGCGCTTTATCCCCGCTTTCCGGGGACCCGCTCAGTCTATGTTCATATTTTGTTCTGATCAAGACGGAACGGTCTAGCGGCGCGCGATCTCGGCCCTCGCCACAGCCAGTTCTTCCTCGACGAGGCGCCCGTCCATGAGGCGAAGGGTGCGGTCCATGCGCGCGGCAAGATCGAGATTGTGGGTCGCAATGACCGCGGCCACGCCCGATTGGCGCACGAGCTTCAGGAGCTGCTCGAACACGCGCTCGGCGGTCGGCGGATCGAGATTGCCGGTCGGCTCGTCGGCGAGCAGCACCTTGGGACCGTTGGCCACGGCGCGGGCAATGGCGACGCGCTGCTGCTCGCCGCCTGAGAGCTGCGCCGGGCGGTGATCCCAGCGCTCTTCGAGTCCGAGCGAGCCGAGCAGATCCTTCGTCCGCGACTCGGCCTTGTCGCGGCTCACGCCGAGAATGAGCTGCGGCAGCACCACATTCTCGAGCGCCGAGAACTCGGGCAAGAGATGATGGAACTGGTAGACGAAGCCGACCTCCATGCGCCGCATGCCGGTCTGCTCGTTGTCGGAAAGTTGGGCGCAATCGATGCCGTTGATGAGAACCTGGCCGCTGTCGGCGCGTTCGAGAAGTCCCGCGATATGGAGCAGCGTCGATTTGCCCGCGCCCGACGGCCCGAGCAGCGCGACGGCTTCGCCGGGCGAGAACGAGGCGGAGGCGCCCTTCAAGACGTCGATGCGGCGATTGCCTTGGGTGTAGGCCCGCTCGAGCCGCTCAAGTCGAAGCACCGGCGACATCTTGTTATCCACTTTCGCGCCCTACTCGTAACGCAACGCTTCGACGGGATCGAGTCGCGAGGCCCGCCAGGAAGGATAGAGCGTGGCGAGGATCGACAGCACGAGCGCCATGATGACGACCGACGCCGTTTCACCTGAGTCCATCTCGGCCGGCAGCTGCGTGAGGTAGTAGAGCTCCGGCGCGAACAGCTCGGTGTTGGTCAGCCAGCCGATAAACTCGCGCAAGCGCTCGATATTGGCGCAGACGAACACGCCGAGCAGAAGCCCGGCAAGCGTGCCGACGATGCCGATGCTCGCGCCGGTGATGAAGAAGATGCGCATGACGGCGGCACGGGTGGCGCCCATGGTGCGCAGGATGGCGATGTCGTGACCCTTGTCCTTCACCAGCATGATCAGACCCGAAATGATGTTGAGCGCGGCGACGAGGACGATGAGCGTGAGGATGAGGAACATGACATTGCGCTCGACCTGGAGCGCGGTGAAGAAGGTCGCGTTCCGCTGGCGCCAATCCGTGACGTAGATGCTCGAGCCGCCGGCGCTGACGATATCCGGCGCGAGCTTGGCGACGTCGTCGGGTGAATCGAGCACGACTTCGAGTACGGTCACCATATTGGGCTGGTTGAAGTAGAGCTGCGCCTCGTTGAGCGGCATGAACAGGATGCTCGCATCGTATTCCGACATGCCGATCTCGAAGATCGCGGCGACGGGATAGCGCTTGACCCGAGGGGCCGTGCCGAGCGCGGTCGCGGCGCCGCGCGGGGTGAGCAGCGAAACCTGATCGCCCACCTTGACGTTCAGTTCGTTGGCGAGCCGCGTGCCGATTGCGACGCCCGGAACCTGATCGAGACCGTCGATCGTGCCAAAGCGGATATTGTTGGCGATGGCCTTGAGTTGCTTCAAGTCGGATTCGCGCAAGCCCCGCACCAGCGCGCCGCTCGAGGTTGAAGGCGTCGAGACCATCACCTGCCCCTCGACGAGGGGAAGCGCGAATTTGACGCCGGGCACGGCGCGGACCCGCGCCGCCACGTCGTCGTAATCGGTGAAGTTCGAGAGGCTATGCACGACGACATGGCCGTTCAATCCGAGCATCTTGTTGAACAGCTCCTGGCGGAAGCCGTTCATCACCGCCATCACAATGATGAGCGTGGCGACGCCAAGCATGATGCCGATGAAGGAGAAACCGGCGATGACCGAGATGAAGCCCTCCCTGCGGCGCGCCCGCAGGTAGCGCAGCGCCACCATCCACTCGAAGGGGGCGAAGGCTCGCGTTCCCGTCTCTGCGCTCATGCGGCTACCTTGCTCTTTTCGCTCGCGGATTGAACCAGGCGATTTAAGGCGGATTTCGACGGTAAGACTATGGCGGGCGCCGGTTGCGCGCTCCTTCAACTCAACCTCGCCCGAGGCAACGCCCTTCGGCCCGACGATGACCTGCCAGGGGAGACCGATCAAGTCCATGGCGGCGAATTTGGCTCCGGCTCGGTCGTCGCGATCGTCGTAAAGCACGCTCAAGCCCGCCGCTTGGAGCTTCTCGTAAAGTGCATCGCACGCCGCATCGGTCGCGACGTCGCCAGCTTTCACGTTGATGAGGCCGATGTCGAATGGCGCCACGGCCTGCGGCCAGATGATGCCGGCATCGTCATGCGAGGCCTCGATGATGGCGCCGACGAGCCGCGACACGCCGACGCCATAAGAGCCCATCTGCACCGTGACGAGTTCCGCCGCCGGGCCCCTGCACCTTGCAGTCCATCGCTTCCGAGTATTTGGTCCCGAAGAAAAAGATGTGTCCGACCTCGATGCCGCGGGCGGTGACGCGATCCTTCTCAGGCACTTCGCGGGCGAAGCGCGCGGCATCGTGCTTTTCGGAAGTCGCGGCGTATTTGCCGGTGAAGGCGTCAACCACGGCCGACAAATCGCCGTCATAGTCGATATCGGCGCCCGGAGGATCGAGCCGGACGAGATCGCGATGGCAAAACACCTCGCTCTCTCCGGTGTCGGCGAGGATGATGAATTCATGACTTAGGTTTCCGCCGATCGGCCCGGTCTCGGCCACCATCGGCACGGATTTCAGCCCCATGCGGGCGAAGGTCCGCAAATAGGAGACGAACATCTTGTTGTAGGATTTGCGCGACTCCTCGACGGTGAGATCGAAGGAATAGGAGTCCTTCATCAGGAATTCGCGCCCGCGCATCACGCCGAAGCGCGGCCTGATCTCGTCGCGAAACTTCCATTGGATGTGATAGAGGATGCGCGGCAGATCTTTGTACGACTTCACAGCGTCGCGGAAGATCGCCGTGATCAGCTCCTCGTTGGTGGGCCCGTACAGCATTTCGCGCTCGTGGCGGTCGCTGATGCGGAGCATCTCCTTGCCGTAAACTTCGTAGCGGCCGCTCTCTTGCCACAGCTCGGCCGGCTGGATGGTCGGCATCAGAAGCTCGAGAGCCCCGGCGCGGTCCTGCTCTTCGCGCACGATCTGCTCGATCTTCTTCAGGACGGCAAAACCCAAGGGAAGCCACGAGTAGATGCCGGCGCTGGCCTGGCGGACGAGACCGGCCCGAAGCATGAGCCGGTGCGAGACGAGCTCGGCCTCTTTCGGATCGTCGCGGAGGAGCGGGAGGAAGTACCGGCTGAGGCGCATGGGCACCATTTATTGGCGGTTTGGGGCGGTCGCGCCGCCCGCGGTGGAAGCAACCCTGCCTTACGCGGAGGGTGCTCCCCTCCCCGCCGGCCCCGTCGCGGCTAATAGCTTACTTTCGCGCGCGTAAGCAATCCTGGGAAGAAGACTCCGGGAATCACGACCGCGCCAGCGCAAGGGGCAGCTGCACGCCGGCTTTACCAAAGCAGCCCGCGCGTCTTCGTTCGAATCGCGATGGACCGCGGGAAGGCGCCGCGCGGAGGCGGCAAAGTCACCGCGATTTCTTGAGCTTAGGCTTGGCGCAGCTGCATCGCTCTGGGCCGGACACGGATGGGGCGCCCCTCGTCACAATCGTGGTGACAATTTGGCGCGGCTAGAGTAGGGTGCCGCGCACAACGCTGGAAGAGTTCGGGACCAGTCGGATCTCGACGTCGGGCGTTGAGATTGGACAAGGTCCAAGTCTTGGGAGGAAGTAACTCCAGGCGCGCCGGAAGGGTGCAGCCGCTTCAAGCCAGCAAAATCTTGATGGTCGTCACGACGAGCGAGCCTTGATGGTTTAGGAGACAAGGAGTGAGTTACTAAAAGCAAGGCTTCGGCCTTGCTTTTTTTTGCCCGCGATCCGCCGCCGCAAGTGCAGGCTACTGAACGCGCTCGTAGCGCGGAAAGAACGGGATGTCGTCGAGCGTGATCACGTGATGCACGATGATGGCGTACAGCGCGGCGAAGATGATGGTTGAGACGACGGTCGTCGCGACCATTTTCGGCAGCAGATTCGGCATATGCGGGGCGCTCTCCGCGGTGCCCGGCGAGGCCTTCTCGCCCGCCTCCTCTGAGGTGCGGACGCCGATCGGCAGCATGGCGAACAGCACGATCCACCAGATGATGAAGTAGATCGCGGCCGCGAAAGCGAGCGTCATCGGCTACGCCTCCTCGAGTTCAACCAGCGTTCCGCAAAAATCCTTGGGGTGCAGGAACAGCACCGGCTTGCCGTGCGCGCCAATCTTGGGTTCGCCCTGCCCCAGCACGCGCGCGCCCTGCGCCACGAGGCGGTCGCGTGCGGCGATGATGTCCGGGACCTCGTAGCAGAGATGATGAATTCCGCCATTGGGGTTCCGCTCCAGAAAGCCGGCGATCGGCGAGCCCTCGCCGAGTGCGCCAAGCAACTCGATCTTGGTGTTGGGAAGCTCGATGAACACGGTGGTCACGCCGTGTTCGGGCTGATCCACCGCCTCGGACACGCGCGCGCCAAGCGTGTCGCGATAGACTTGCGTTGCCGCCGCGAGGTCGGGCACGGCGATGGCGACATGGTTCAGGCGCCCAATCATTTCATCAACTCCGTTCGGCGGTCACGCTCCGCCAAGTCTATAACATCGTCACAAGGACCGAGCACATGGGCTTCTTGCCCCAGGCCTGGTTCACGGCAGCGCGGACGCTGCGGCGCACGGCATCGCTCACGAGCGCCTGGTCCTTTCGCTTGGGGCGCGGAATGCTTTCGATCGTGCCGCTCACCGCGCCGCGGACAATCTCGGCGAACGGCGTTCCTTGCGCGTCGGCGGGGGGAAGGCCGGTGAGCGCGATCTCCGGTTCGGCGAGCAGCACGCCCTTGTCCGACAGCACCAGCGAGACCGCGACGGAACCGGCGAAGCTCAGCTTGCGGCGCTCGCGCACCTGGCCGTCATCGGCGCGGGTGAGGATCGTGCCGTCGCGGTAGAGCCGCCCCACCGGAACGTCGTCGATGATCTCAGCCGGCCCGGGCAGGAGCCGCACCATGGTGCCGTTGCGCGCCCTCACGACTTGTTCGACGCCGAGGCTCTCGGCGAGTTCTCGCATGAGCTTCGAGATGCCGGCCCTCGCCGTGCATCGGAATGGCGATGCCGGGCTTGACCCAGCCGTAGAGCTGTTCGAGCTCGCCGCGGCGGGGGTGTCCCGAGACGTGGACGGCCTCGTCTTGGTCGGTGATGACCTCGGTGCCCAAATCCGCCAAGCCGTTCTGCACGCGCGACACGGCCTTTTCATTGCCGGGGATGGTGCGCGAGGAAAAGATCACCCGGTCGCCCTCTTCGAGTTCGACATTGGGGTGCTCGCCTTGCGCGATGCGCGCGAGCGCCGCGCGCGGCTCACCCTGGCTCCCGGTGCACAAGGCGACGACCTTGCGCGGCGGGAGCTTGGCGAAGACGGTTTCGTCGTGGAAATTGAGATTGGGGTCGAGATAGCCGGTCGCCTGCGCGGCCTCGATCACGCGGAGCATGGCCCGGCCGACAACGACAAGCTCGCGGCCGGCGGCGCGGGCGGCCTTGGCCACGGAGCCGAGACGGGCGACGTTCGAGGCGAAGGTCGTGACGGCGACCCTCCTCGGCGCCTCGCGGATCAGCCGCGCCAGGACGACCGCGACATCGGCTTCGGAGGGCGAGACGCCGTCGCGGATGGCATTGGTCGAATCGCAGATGAGCGCCGCGATGCCGTCGTTGCCGAGCGCCTTCAGCCGAGCCGAATCGGTCGGGGCGCTCGTGAGCGGATTGTCGTCGAGCTTCCAGTCGCCGGTGTGGAGGGCGGCGCCAAGCGGCGTCCGGATCACCACGGCGGAAGGCTCGGGGATCGAATGGGACATGCTGATCAGCTCGACATCGAACGGGCCGATCTTGCGGCGATCCCCCATGGGGATGACCTGCAAAGGGAAGCCGTTGACGAGGCCGATCTCGGTGAGCTTCGATTTGAGCATCTCGGCGGTGAAGGGCGTGGCGTAGACGGGGATCCCGGCGAGAGCGGGCCAGAGATCAGTGACAGCGCCGAAATGATCCTCATGAGCGTGAGTGAGCAGGAGCCCGGCGATATTGCGCCGCTCTTCCTCGATGAAGCGAATGTCGGGCAGGATCACGTCGACGCCTGGCTCGGCCTCGCTGCCGAAGGTCACGCCCATATCGACGATTAGCCATTCGCGGGCGCCCTCGGGCCCGTAACCGTAGAGGTAGAGATTCATGCCGATCTCGCCCACGCCGCCGAGCGGGAGGAAAACAAAATCGGTTTTCGGTGCGTGCGATTTGCGCGACATGCTCGCGGGCGAGACCTATTAGCTCAAGAAGAAGACGTCGCCGGCGGCGATGCGATACTCACCCTCGGGCGTCATCAGCCGGAGCGCGCCGTCGGCGTCGAGGCCGCCATAGACGCCCTCGGTCTCCTCGCCTTCCACCTTCACGCGCAAAGGCCTGCCAGCGGGACCGGCGCGATCGAGCCAGGCGCGGCGGATGGTTGGGAAGCACGACCCCTCCCCCCAGCGCGCGAGCCACTCATGCGTCGTTGCGGCCAGCACCTCGAGCGCCTCGGCCGGCGTCACCATGATGTCGTAGGCAGCGAGGCTGATCGCCGGTTGCGGCAGATCCTCGGGGTGGCTTGCGAGATTGATCCCGGTGCCGATCACCACGACCGAACGGTTCTCGATCGTGCTTCCGACATTCTCGAGAAGGACGCCCGCGAGCTTCTCGCCCGCGAGCAGAATGTCGTTCGGCCATTTGAGCAGGAGCTCGGA
Source organism: uncultured Alphaproteobacteria bacterium (assembly GCA_963802845.1). GTDB lineage: Bacteria > Pseudomonadota > Alphaproteobacteria > Rhizobiales > Methyloligellaceae > Methyloceanibacter. The sequence continues at coordinate 130,450 of CAWDKA010000017.1, read as the reverse complement.
CCTTCCCTCATAAGCGATCAACTTGGCGATCGTATCGTAAGCGATAACGCCGGCGAGGAGCGCGATCTGGCCCGCGACGCGCTGCGGAGCGTTGACGCCGATCAGGAGGCTCGCGAACAGATTGCCGGGACGCGAGATCCATTCGCGCCCGCCGCGGCCGCGACCTTGCGACTGCCGCGCCGACCAGATCCAAAGCGGTCCCGGCTCGCCTGCCTTGGCGCGCCGCCGCGCCTCGGCATTGGTCGAGTCGACCGTTTCCATCCTGAGCAGCCGGTAGCCGCTCGGCAATTTCGGCGATGAAGATGTAAAAGATATCATTAAAACAGTGACTTAGCTGCAAGTCCGGCCGCCTCGACCAAGGGTGCCGGATAAACGGAATAGACGAGGACAAAGATCCCGCTCAAACCGAGCACCGCGGCAAGCGTCAACGGCATCGGCTCGAAACGCGCAGCGGGCGCATCGAAATACATAATCTTGACGATGCGGAGATAGTAGTAGGCCCCGACGACGCTCAAGAGCACGCCGATCACCGCGAGCGCATAAAGGCCCGCGTGGATGGCGGCAAGGAAGACGTAGAACTTGGCGAAGAATCCCGCAAGAGGCGGAATCCCTGCGAGCGAAAACAGAAGCATCGCCAATAGGAAAGCCATCGCCGGATTGGTGCGCGAGAGGCCCGACAGGGCGTCGATGTCTTCGACCATGCGGCCGCCGCGGCGCATGGCGAGGATGCAGGCGAAGGTCCCGAGCGTCATGGCGAGATAGATCGTTAGATAAAAGACGACGCCGGCGACGCCTTCGGCGGTCCCTGCGGCAAGGCCGACCAGCGCGTAACCCATATGCCCGATCGAGCTATAGGCCATCAGGCGCTTGATGTTGGTCTGGCCGATGGCGGCAAACGCGCCGAGCGCCATCGAGGCGATGGCAAGAAACACCACGATCTGGCGCCACTCCGTCGTCACCGCCGGGAACGCGGCGATGAGCACGCGAACCGTGAGCGCCATGGCGGCGAGCTTGGGGGCGGCGGCGAAGAAGGCCGTGACCGGGGTCGGCGCGCCTTCATAGACGTCGGGCGTCCACATATGGAACGGCACGGCCGAGATCTTGAAGGCGAAGCCCGCCATCAAGAACACAAGGCCGAAGATGAGCCCGATATTGGCGCCGGAGGGCTGCACCGAAGCTGCGATCACCGTGAAGTTGGTCGAGCCGGTGAAGCCGTAAACGAGCGACGCGCCGTAGAGCAGCATGCCCGAGGAGAGCGCGCCGAGGACGAAGTATTTGAGACCCGCTTCGGCCGACCGCGCCGAGTCGCGATTGAAGGCGGCGACCACGTAGAGCGCGAGGCTCTGCAACTCCAGACCGACATAGAGCGCGATCAGGTCGTTCGCCGAGATCATCATCAGCATGCCGGTCGCGGCGAAGAGGACCAGCACCGGATATTCGAATTTCAGTCCGCCCTCCGCTCGCCAGTAATCTGCCGACATGAGGAGCGCAACAGCGGCGCCCGCGAGCGTGAGCAGCTTCATCATGCGGGCGAAGGGATCGACGATGAAGCTGTCGCCGAATGCGGTCGCGGTGCCGGAGCTGGTCGCCACGAAGGCACCGGCGACCGCCAGGATCAGCACGGCGAGCCAGAGGATGAGCTCGCCGCTTGCTTTCCGCGTGAAGACGCCGAGCATGAGGAGCGCCATGGCGCCGCTCGCCAAGATGATTTCGGGGAGCGTCGCGGCGATGTCGTTGAGGTGGGACATGGCCCGCGTTCCTATGGCGCCAAAGCGAGCCGCGCCTGCTCGGCCGCGGCGAGGCTTGCATTGAAGCCCTTGATCAGGGTTTCGACCGAGACGGCGGATACGTCGAGAACGGGAGCCGGGTAGAAGCCGAACAGGATCGTGAGCACGACGAGCGGCGCCATCACTGCCGCCTCGCGCCAGGTGAGATCGGCGATGGCTTTCAGACTCGCCTTCTCGAGCTTGCCGAAGATGATGCGGCGATAGAGCCAAAGCGCGTAGGCCGCCGACAGAATGACGCCGGTCGTGGCGAGGAACGCGACCCAGGTGTTGATGCGGAAGGCGCCGGTCAAGCTCAAGAACTCGCCGACGAAGCCGCTTGTGCCGGGAAGCCCGACATTCGCCAGGGTGAAAACCATGAAGCAGAAGGCATAGAGCGGCATGCGTTCGGCAAGGCCGCCGAAGGCGGCGATCTCCCGCGTATGCATGCGGTCATAGATCACCCCGACGCAGAGGAAGAGCGCGGCCGAGACGATGCCGTGCGACAGCATCTGGAAGATGCCGCCCTGGAGGCCCTGCATTGTGAGGGTGAACACGCCGATGGTGACGAAGCCCATATGCGCGACGGAGGAATAGGCGATCAGCTTCTTCACGTCTTCCTGCGCCAGCGCCACCAGCGAGGTGTAGATGATGGCGACGACGGAGAGCGCGAAGATGAGCGGGGCGAACTCGGCCGAGGCGAGCGGGAACATCGGGATCGAGAAGCGTAGGAAACCGTAGCCGCCCATCTTCAAGAGGATGCCGGCGAGGATGACGGAGCCCGCCGTCGGCGCCTCGACATGGGCGTCGGGGAGCCAGGTGTGCACCGGCCACATCGGCAGCTTCACGGCGAAGGAGGCAAGGAAGGCGAACCAGAGCCATTTCTGCATTTCCGGCGGGAAGGCATGCGTCAGCAGCACCGGAATGTCGGTCGTGCCCGCTTCCCAATAGATCGCCATGATGGCGAGCAGCATCAAAAGCGAGCCCGCGAGTGTGTAGAGGAAGAACTTGAAGCTCGCATAGACGCGGCGCTGGCCGCCCCACACCCCGATGATAAGGAACATCGGGATCAGCCCGCCCTCGAAGAAGAGATAAAAAAGAACCAGGTCGAGCGAGGTGAAGACGCCGAGCATCAGCGTTTCGAGCACGAGGAAGGCGATCATGTACTCCTTCACGCGCTCGGTGATCGCAACCCAGCTCGCGAGGATACAGAGCGGCATCAGGAAGGTGGTGAGCAGCACGAACGGGAGCGAAATGCCGTCCACCCCCATGTGAAAGCTAATCGGTCCGAGCCAAGGCCTGAGCTCGACGAATTGGAACTGGGCGGTCAGCGGATCGAAGTCGCGCAAGAGGATGAGCGACACCGCAAACGTGATGAGCGTCGTCCACAGCGCGACGAAGCGGGCATTGCGGAAGGCAGCCTCGTCGGCGCCGCGCAAGAGGCAGATGAGGAGCGCGCCGAGCAGCGGCAGGAAGGTGATGGTGGAGAGGATCGGCCAGCCGTAGCTCATGGCTTCACCCCTCCGCCGGTAAAGAGGAAATAGGTGATGAGCAGCGCCACGCCGATCAGCATGACAAAGGCGTAGTGATAGATGTAACCGGTCTGAAGCCTGATCGCGCGGTTGGCGATGTCGATGACGCGGGCGGCGATGCCGTCGGGGCCGATTCCGTCGATGACGGTGCCGTCGCCGGTCTTCCACAGGAAGCGGCCGAGCCGCTGCGCGGGCCGCACGAACAGCGCGTCGTAGAGCGCATCGAAATACCAGGCGTTGAGCAGGAACTGATGGACGCCGCGGAAGCGCTTGGCGAGGCCGAAGGGCACGAGCGGGTTGGTGATGTAGAAGTACCAGGCCGTGGCGAAGCCGGCGGCCATGGCGAGCGTCGGCGCGGCCAGCAGCCAGACGGGAACGTCATGGTGTCCGCCCTCATGGGTAACGAGGGAGCCGCGCCAGAACTCGGCCTGCCCTGCCCCGATGAAGAGATGCGCGAACAGCCCACCGGTGAGCAGTGCGCCGAGAGCAAGCAGCGCCAGCGGAATGCCCATGGTCAAAGGCGGCTCATGCGCGTGGGCAAGAACCTCCTTCGGCTCGCGCGGCTTCCCCTCGAAGGCGAGGAACATCAGCCGCCAGGAATAGAACGAAGTCAGCACCGCGGCGGTGAGCGTGAGAACGAAGGCGTAGTTGCCGACCCAGCTGTGCGCCGCATAGGTCGCCTCGATGATGGCGTCCTTGGAGACGAAGCCCGCGGTAAAGGGGAAGCCGGTGAGCGAGAGCGTGCCGATCAGCATCATCGCCCAGGTGAAGGGCAGCACCTTGCGGAGCGCCCCCATGCGGCGGAGGTCCTGCTCGTGGTGGAGCGCATGGATGACGGCGCCAGCGCCGAGGAATAGGAGCGCCTTGAACGAGGCATGGGTGAAGAGGTGGAACATGCCCGCGCCATAGGCGCCGACGCCTTCGGCCGCGAACATGTAGCCGAGCTGCGAGCAGGTCGAATAGGCAACGACCCGCTTGATGTCGTTCTGCACGAGACCGACCGTCGCGGCGAAGAAGGCGGTGGTAGCCCCGACGATTGCGACGACGTTGAGCGCGATCGGCGCAAGCTCGAACAGAGGCGAAAGCCGTGCCACCATGAACACGCCGGCGGTGACCATGGTCGCGGCGTGGATCAGGGCCGAGACCGGGGTTGGACCCTCCATGGCGTCGGGCAGCCACGTGTGCAGCAGGAACTGCGCCGACTTGCCCATCGCGCCCATGAACAGAAGAAGGCAGATCAGGGTCAGCGCATCGACGCGCATCCAGAGGAACTGCATTGTTTCGCCGGCATGGTCGGGCGCCGAGGCGAATACCGCGTCGTATTGGACCGACTGGAACAGGGTGAACACGGCGAAAATGCCGAGCGCGAAGCCGAAATCGCCGACGCGGTTGACGATGAAGGCCTTGATGGCGGCCGCGTTCGCCGACGGCTTGTGATACCAGAAGCCGATCAGGAGATAGGAGGCGAGCCCCACGCCTTCCCAGCCGAAGAAGAGCTGGACGAAATCGTCGGCCGTGACCAGCGCGAGCATCGCGAAGGTGAAGAGCGAGAGATAGGCGAAGAAGCGCGGCCTGCCGTCATCCTCTTCCATGTAGCCGATGGAGTAGAGATGGACGAGGCCCGAGACCGTGGTCACGACCACGAGCATTACGGCAGTCAGCGTGTCGATGCGAAGGGACCAGATCGCCTTGAGGTCGCCCGAGACGATGAAGCGGGCAAGCTCGATGCGCTGTTCGTGGCCGCCGATCGCCACCTCGTAGAAGCCGATCCAGGACAGGAGTGCGGCGATCAGCACAAGCGTGGTGGATACGACCTCCGAAGCGCGCGCGCCCGCGAACGGACCGAGCAACCCAGCGAAGAGCGCGCCGGCAAGGGGGAGGAAGAGGATCGCCTGGTACATCGGTCTTGCGGCTCAGCCCTTGAGTAGGTCGATTTCGGCCACGTCGATCGTGCCGCGATTGCGGAAATAGACCACGACAATGGCGAGCCCAATGGCCGCCTCGGCCGCGGCCACCGTAAGCACGATCATGGCGAAGATTTGCCCGACGAGATCGGCGTGAAAGGCCGAGAAGGCGACGAGGTTCAAGTTCACGGCGAGCAGCATCAGCTCGACCGACATCAGAATGACGATCACGTTCTTGCGATTGAGGAAGATGCCGAAAATGCCGAGCGTGAACAGGATCGCAGCGACGGTGAGATAGTGGGAGAGGCCGATGGTCACGACAGTCCCTTCCCCGTTTCGACATCGACAAGCTCGACGGATTCGGCGCGGGTACGCTGCACCTGCCGGCTGATACTCTGACGCTTCACGTCCCGCTTGTGATGCAGGGTGAGAACGATCGCGCCGACCATGGCGACGAGCAAGATGAGACCCGCCGCCTCGAACAGATAGACGTAGCGCGTGTAAAGGATGAGCCCGAGCGCCTCGGTATTGCTGATATCGGCGGCGGGAGGCGTCGGCGCCTCGGCCACCGTTTCCGGCGCCGTCGCCCAGGCGCCGAGGATCAGGATCAGCTCGACGAGAAGCAGGAGGCCGATCGTGGCGCCGATCGGCAGATATTTGATGAAGCCGGCGCGGAGCTCGGCGAAATCGACATCGAGCATCATCACCACGAACAGGAACAGAACCATGACGGCGCCGACATAGACGACGACCAGGATCATCGCCAGGAACTCGGCGCCGAGCAGCACGAAGAGGCCGGCGGCGTTGAAGAAGGTAAGGATCAGAAACAGAACCGCATGCACCGGGTTCTTTGCCGCGATGACCATAAAGCCAGCGCCGACTAAGATCGTGGCGAACAGATAGAAGAACAGCGCGCTCAGCATCGATGAGCCTCGCGCGCGCCGAGCCGCCGCCGCAATCTTGCCGGGGCCTCTCGCCTTGAGCGAGTGGCTGGGTTCGCTGTCGCTTGCATGTGCTGAAGCCCCCTCACCGGTACGGCGCGTCCAACTCGAGGTTCTTGGCGATCTCGCGCTCCCATCGATCGCCATTCGCCAGGAGCCGCTCCTTGTCGTAGTAAAGCTCTTCCCGTGTCTCGGTGGCGAATTCGAAATTCGGTCCCTCCACGATCGCATCGACGGGGCAGGCTTCCTGGCAGAAGCCGCAATAGATGCATTTCACCATGTCGATGTCGTAACGGGTGGCGCGGCGGGCGCCGTCGTCGCGCCGTGGGCCCGCTTCGATCGTGATGGCCTGGGCCGGGCAGATGGCCTCGCACAGCTTGCAGGCTATGCAGCGCTCCTCGCCGTTGGGATAGCGCCGCAGCGCATGCTCGCCGCGGAAGCGCGGCGAAAGCGGCCCTTTCTCATAGGGGTAGTTCAGCGTCGCCTTCGGGCCGACGAAGTATTTCAGGGCGAGCCAGAAGGCTGACAAAAACTCTATCAGTAACAATGACTTAGTAGCTTCCGCCCAGCGTTTCACGCTTGCCGTCCTTTTACGCCGCCTGCTGCATCAGCTTGAGGATCGCTGCGACGATCACCACCATGGCGAGCGACAGCGGCAGGAAGACCTTCCACCCAAGCCGCATCAGCTGGTCGTAGCGATAGCGCGGCACCATGGCTTTGACCATGGCGACGAGGAAAAACAAGAAACAGGCCTTCAAGGTGAACCATACCACACCAGGAATCCAGGTGAAGGGCGCCACCGGAAACGGCGGCAGCCAGCCGCCGAGAAAGAGCACCGTGCCAAGCCCGCACATCAGGACAATGGCGACATACTCGCCCAGCATGAACAGCATGTAGGGTGTGGACGAATACTCGACCATGAAGCCCGCAACGAGCTCCAACTCCGCTTCGAGCAGATCGAAGGGCGGCCGGTTGGTCTCGGCGAGTGCCGAGATGAAGAACACGGCGAACATGGGCAGCAGCGGCAGCCAGTACCAGCCGAACAGGCCCAAGGGTCCGTCTTGCGCCGCGATAATCTCGCCGAGATTGAGCGAGCCCGCGCAGAGCAGCACGGTGATGATGACGAAACCGATCGACACTTCGTAGGAGACCATCTGCGCCGCCGAGCGGAGCGCGGCGAGGAACGCGTATTTCGAGTTCGAGGCCCAGCCCGCCATGATGACGCCGTAGACCTGAAGACTCGAAATGGCGAAGACGTAGAGGATGCCGACATTGAGATTGGCGATCTCCCAGCCCTTGGCCACGGGGATGACGGCCCAGGCCGAGAGCGCGAGCCCGGCCGTGATCAGAGGCGCGATGAGAAAGATGCCCTTGTTGGCGCCGGCCGGAATGATCGGCTCCTTGAACACGAATTTGAGAAGGTCGGCGAAAGATTGCAGCAGGCCCCAGGGGCCGACGACGTTCGGCCCGCGTCGCATCTGCACCGCGGCCCATACCTTGCGATCGGCGTAAAGCAGGAAGGCGACGAGAATGAGCAGGATGACGAGGAGAGCGAGGCTCTGACCGAAGATCAGTGCGAACGGCAGTCCGTAGCTTGCCCAGAACTCAGCCATCGGTGCCCGTCGCCTCGCCGGTGCGGTTGGCGTGAAGCGCGCTCAAGCTCGCCATGGTGGCTGAAGCGCGCGCGATCGGGTTGGTCAGGTAGAAGTCGGCGATGGCGGGCTCGAAGCGGCCCTTGCCGTGCTTGGCCGGGCGGCCGGCGAGATGCTCGATGCCGGCGGCGTCGGCGGGAACGATGGCATCGAGCTCAGCCAAATGAGGATGGCGCACGAACAATTCGGCGCGAAGCTCCTGCACAGTGTCGAAGGGCAGCGTCTTGCCGAGAACCTCCGACAAAGCTCTGACGATCTTCCAGTCCTCGCGCGCCTCGCCCGGCGCGAAGGTGGCGCGCGCCGTCATCTGCGGCCGTCCTTCGGTGTTGACGTAAATGGCGGATTTCTCGGTGTAGGCCGCGCCGGGCAGGATCACATCGGCGCGGTGCGCGCCCGCATCCCCGTGGCTGCCCTGATAGATGACGAAGGCATCTCCCAGCCGCGCCATGTCGATCTCGTCGGCGCCGAGGAGATAGACCGCCTCGATGGTTCCTTCGGAAGCGCCATCGAGGATGCCCTCGACGTCGCGGCCGCCCGCGCCGGGGACGAAACCGAGGTCGAGACCACCGACGCGCGCGGCGGCGTTGTGCAGCAGGTTGAACCCGTTCCAGGCGAGAGCGGGCTTGATCGCGCCGATCGCGATTGCGGTCTTGGCGGCAAGGGCGAGGACGCCTGCGCCATCGGGCCGGGCGAGCGCCCCCTGCCCGAGAATGAGCATCGGCCGTTCGGCGACTTCGAGCTTCTTCGCGAAGGGATGATTGCCGTTCGCAATCTCGGCGAGGGTCTCAGGCCCCGCGCCGAGATAGTCGTAAGGGTAAGTGAGGTCGCTCTCTTGACCGATCAATCCGACAGGCCGCGCGCCGAAGGCGTGCCGGATGCTCTTGAGGATGCGCGCATTGAGCACGGGGGCCTCGAGATGCGGGTCGGTGCCGACGAGGAGGAAGGCGTCGGCCTCGTCGATGCCGGCGATCGTGGAATTAAAGAGATAGGTCGCGCGGCCGAGGGCGGGATCGAGCTTGGCGCCGTCCTGGCGGCAATCGATATTGGCAGAGCCAAGCGCCTCAGCGAGCAGCTTCAGCGCGAACATCTCCTCGACGCCCGCGAGGTCGCCCGCAATCGCGGCGAAGCGCGATCCGTCGAGTCCATTGAGCTTCGTGGCAATAGCCCTAAAGGTCTCGTCCCAGTCTGCCGGCACGAGCTTGCCGTTCCGCCGGAGGTAAGGCCGGTCGAGCCGCTGCGTGCGCAACCCGTCCCAGACGTGGCGGGTCTTGTCGGAGATCCACTCCTCGTTGATGGCGTCGTTGACGCGCGGCAGGATGCGCATGACTTCGCGGCCGCGTGAATCGACCCTGATGGCGCTGCCGAGCGCATCCATCGTGTCGATCGACGGCGTCTTGGTGAGTTCCCACGGGCGGGCGATGAAGGCGTAGGGTTTCGAGGTGAGCGCGCCGACGGGGCAAAGATCGACCACGTTGCCCGACAGGTTCGAAAGCAACCCGCGCTCGAGATAGGTCGTGATCTCCATGTCTTCGCCGCGCCCGATACTGCCAAGCTCATCGACGCCCGCCACCTCGGTCATGAAGCGAACGCAGCGCGTGCAGTGAATGCAGCGTGTCATGTAGGTGCCAATCAGCGGCCCGAGATATTTGTCCTCGACCGCGCGCTTGTTGTCCTGGAAGCGGCTGGCGTCGAAGCCGTAGGCCATGGTCTGGTCCTGCAAATCGCATTCGCCGCCCTGGTCGCAGATCGGGCAGTCGAGCGGATGATTGATGAGCAGGAATTCGAGCACGCCTTCGCGGGCCTTCTTCACCGTCTCGGAGGTGGTGATGATGGTGGGCGGCGTGCCGTCGCGCGCGGGTCTGAGATCGTTGACACTCATGGCGCAAGAGGCGACGGGCTTCGGCATGCCGGCGACCTCGACCAGGCACATGCGACAATTGCCGGCGATCGACAGGCGCTCGTGGTAGCAGAAGCGCGGAATCTCGATTCCGGCGAGTTGGCACGCCTGGATCAGGGTGATGCCCTGCGGAACGTCGTGCTCATTGCCGTCGATGATGAGCTTAGGCATGAGGTTTCTGCGCTTCGCTCAAGATGTCGCGCATGTAGGCGCGGAATTTCGGGGTGTATTGCTCTGCGTAGCCGGAACTGACGTAGTGCTTTGAGGTCAAATAGGCGCGATGGGGGCGAAGCTGGAGGCGGAGCGCGGCGAGCCATTCCTTGGACGGCGACACGCCGAAAATTTCCTCGCTCGCGTTCAGGATCGTGTCCACGAACATCTCGTATTTCTGGAATAGCTCTGGGTCGCCGTCGATGGTCAGCTTGTCGTAATCGAACGCGCCCGGATTGAGCGTTGGGTCGGAGAGTTTCGGATTGTCGAAGCCGAGCCTCAGCGTCTCGCGCCACAGCTCATTGGCGTTGCCGCGGCGTTCGGCCCGGCGGTTTTCGGAAATCTGCCAATGGGCGTAGATCAAGGCGATGATGGCGGCCCCGGCCATCATCACCGTCGCGATCGTCATGGCATTGTCCCAGAACCACATGGGCGTGCCCCCTACTCTGCCGCGACCGGAACCGACGGCGCGATCGGCTCGAGCGCGCGGGCGTCGATGCGCTCTTCGATCACGTGGCGGAAATGCCGGATTAGGCCCTGGACCGGCCACGCGGCCGCGTCGCCGAGCGCGCAGATGGTATGGCCTTCGACCTGGTAGCTGACATCGAGCAGCATATCGATCTCGGCCTTCTCGGCCTCGCCCCTGGCCATGCGTTCCAACACGCGCCACATCCAGCCGGTGCCCTCGCGGCACGGCGTGCACTGGCCGCAGGAACTCATGCTTGTAGAAATAAGAGAGGCGGGCGATGGCGCGGATGATGTCGGTCGATTTGTCCATGACGATCACGCCCGCGGTCCCAAGCCCGGTCTTCAGCGCCTTGAGACTGTCGAAGTCCATCGGCAGATCGAGGCACTCGCTCGCCGGAATGCACGGAACGGAAGAACCGCCGGGGATAATGGCAAGGAGATTGTCCCAGCCGCCGCGCACGCCGCCGCCATAGCGGTCGATCAACTCGCGCAACTCGATGCCCATCTCCTCCTCGACATTGCAGGGTGTGTTCACATGGCCGGAGAGACAGAACAGCTTGGTGCCGGTGTTGTTCGGCCGGCCGAGCGATGCGAACCAGGTTGCGCCGCGGCGCAGGATATCGGGCACGACGGCGATGGTCTCGACATTGTTGACGGTGGTCGGCGCGCCGTAGAGGCCGACATTGGCCGGGAACGGCGGTTTTAACCGCGGCAAGCCCTTCTTGCCTTCGAGGCTTTCGAGCAGCGCCGTCTCTTCGCCGCAGATGTAGGCGCCCGCTCCGTGACTGAGATAGAGATCGAAATCCCAGCCATTGACATTGTTCCTGCCGATCAGCTTCGCGTCATAGGCTTCGTCGATCGCGGCTTGCAGGATCTCGCGTTCGCGGATGAACTCGCCGCGAATGTAGATGTAGGAGACGTGCGCGCGCATGGCGAAGGAGGCGAGGAACGCGCCTTCGATGAGAAGCTGCGGGTCATGCCGCATGATGTCCCGGTCCTTGCAGGTGCCGGGTTCCGAACTCATCGGCATTGACGACGAGATAGGACGGGCGCCCGTCGGACTTGGTGGGCATAAACGACCATTTGAGGCCAGTGGGAAAGCCGGCGCCGCCGCGGCCGCGCAAGCCCGACGCCTTCACCTCCTCGATGATCGCTTCATGGCCGCGCTCGATGATCGCCTTGGTGCCGTCCCACGCGCCGCGGGCGCGCGCGGCCTTGAGCCGCCAGCTATGGAGGCCGTACAAATTCTTGAAGATGCGGTCTTTGTCTTTGAGCATCAGCGCCGCGCCCGCTCTTCATTTTTGCGCGATGCCCGCTTCGCGCCCGGCGTCGGAGGCTCGGCCGGGCCGTCCGGCTCCTCCTTGCGGTAAAGCTCAGGATCGGTGAGCGTGGTCGGGCCGCCGATCGGCGACGAGGTTTGCCGCGCGACTTGCGGCCCCGGAGCGACGGGACGCCCCGCCGCCAGCCCCTCGAGGATGTCTTCCAGGCTCTCCGGCGATGAGGTCTTCGTAATAGTCCTTGTCGATTTGAGCGACCGGCGCGTTGACGCAGGCGCCGAGACACTCGACCTCGGTCCACGAGAAGAGCCCGTCCGAAGTCACGTGACCCGGCGCGCCGATCAGGCGGCGGCAGGTGTCCTTGATCGCATCGGCGCCCCTGAGCCAGCACGGCGTCGTGCCGCATACCTGCACGTAGTGGCGGCCGACCGGCGCGAGATTGAACATGGTGTAGAAGGTCGCGATCTCGTAGAGGCGGATATAAGCGAGGCCGAGGAGATCGGCGACGTACCGGAGCGCGGGCTCGGGCAGCCAGCCTCCCATCTGCTCCTGCGCGCGCCACAGGATGGGAAGAACGGCCGAGGCCTGACGCCCTTCCGGATATTTCTTGATCTGGGTGCGCGCCCATTCAAGGTTCTCCGGAGTGAAGGCGAAATCCTCGGGTTGGTCGGCGGCGAGGCGGCGAACGCTCATTGGCTTGCGGTCTTCTTGTTCTCGATGCGTGGCCGGGCGCCGTATTCTTAGCGGTGAACGGTGCAGGCCGGAATCGTACCCAGCTTCTTACTCACATATGCCTTCAGCGTATAAAAGCAAACGGCGGAAACGGCGGCCTTTTGCAGGGTCACGAGAATGGCATCGGACGAACTCTTGCCGGATTGGCGCGTCACGGCATCGGCCGGAACGAAGGCTGTTGCGCTGACCTCGAACCCCTCCTGAAGCAACGCGGCGAGCGTGGCCGCTGGGGTCTCGCCGGCAGAAGGGGCCGCAAGCGTTCCGGCTCCCGTGCTCGGCGCGGGTTCGGCCGGTTTCGCCGCCTCGCCAGCTTCCGGTTTGGTGCCTTCGCTCTGGCTCAAGCCCGGCGTGGCGGGAGGCGGCGCGGGCGGTTGACCGCCCTGCCCGGGACCTTGCGCCATCGCCGCGGCAAGGCTCAGCGTCGTGACGGCAGCGATGACGAGCGCCGCTGTTGCAATCCGGCTCTTCCTCACCGATCGATCTCCCCGAACACGATGTCGATAGAGCCGAGCACGGCGGACACGTCGGCGAGCATATGGCCGCGGCAGAGGAAGTCCATGGCGGCGAGATGGGGAAAGCTCGGCGCCCTGATCTTGCAGCGATAGGGCCGATTGGTGCCGTCGGAAACGAGATAGACGCCGAACTCGCCTTTCGGCGCCTCGACCGCGGCGTAAACCTGGCCCGCCGGCACGTGGTAGCCCTCGGTATAGAGCTTGAAGTGGTGAATGAGCGCCTCCATCGAGGCTTTCATCACGCCGCGGCGCGGCGGCACCATCTTGTGGTTTTCGACCGTGACCGGTCCCTGCTCGGTGACGAGCCGTTCGCAACACTGCTTCATGATGCGCACCGCCTGCCGCATCTCTTCCATGCGCACGAGGTAGCGGTCGTAGCAATCGCCGTTCTTGCCGATCGGGATATCGAATTCGAGCTCGTCGTAGCACTCGTAAGGCTGGCTCTTACGCAAATCCCATGCGGCGCCGGAGCCTCTGACCATGACGCCGGAGAAGCCGCGGCTCCACGCGTCGTCGAGCTTGACCACGCCGATATCGACATTGCGCTGCTTGAAGATGCGATTGTCGGTGAGGAGACCTTCGATGTCGTCGCAGACTTTGAGGAAGGGATCGCAGAAGGCAAAGATATCGGCGACGAGCTCGGGGGGAAGGTCCTGATGAACGCCGCCCGGACGGAAATAGGCCGCGTGCATGCGGCTGCCAGAGGCCCTCTCGTAGAACACCATCAGCTTCTCGCGTTCCTCGAAGCCCCATAGCGGCGGCGTGAGCGCGCCCACGTCCAAGGCCTGGGTCGTGACGTTGAGGAGGTGCGACAGCAGCCGGCCGATCTCGGAATAGAGCACGCGGATGAGCTGGGCGCGTTTCGGCACGGTGACGCCGACAAGCCTCTCGACCGCGAGCGCATAGGCATGCTCCTGATTCATCGGCGCCACGTAGTCGAGCCGGTCGAAATAGGGCAGCGCCTGGAGATAGGTCTTGTACTCGATCAGCTTCTCGGTGCCGCGATGGAGCAAGCCGATATGCGGATCGACCCGCTCGACCACCTCGCCGTCGAGCTCGAGCACGAGCCGGAGCACGCCATGGGCGGCCGGATGCTGCGGGCCGAAATTGATGGTGAACTTGCGCTCATCCCCTTCCTTCTTGCCGCTATCGGCTTCCATGTGCGGGGTTTCCGTGTCGGACATCATGCGTCGGCCCCGCTCGCCGCCTTGGCGCGCTTGGCGTCCACGCCGCGATTGAATTGATCCCACACCACGATGAAGCGCTCATGCGTGCCGGCGCCGATCTCATCGACGCCGTCATGGGCGACGAGCTTGAAGCGGGCGCGCGGCCCCCTCACCTCGACGCATTCGGCCTCGACGGTGACGGTGAAGCCGATCGGCGTCGCGGCCTTGTGCGACACATCGATATGCGTGCCGAGGCTGCCCTCGCCTTGGTCGAGATGCGGCTCGAGCAGCTTGATGCAGGTCCACTCCATCAACCCGACCATGAAGCCGGTGGCAAAGACTTCCGGCATGACCTGGAGTTCGCTTGCCTCGGGATAGAGTTGCGGCACGGTCTTGTTGCCGGGCACGCGGTAGGAGAAGCGATGCTTGAGCCCTGCTTTGAGCGTGCGCTTCATGGCTTGCGCTCCCTCTCGGGCGCCAAGCCCGCCTTCTCATCGCCGGGGATGGCGCTGTCCATGCCTTCCCACGGGCTCAGGAAATCGAAGCTGCGATATTCCTGCATCAGCTTCACCGGTTCGTACACCACGCGTTTCTGCGTGTCGTCGTAGCGAAGCTCGACGAAGCCAGTGAGGGGGAAGTCCTTGCGCAAGGGGTGGCCTTGGAAGCCGTAATCGGTGAGAAGCCGCCGCAAATCGGGGTGGCCCGAAAACAAAACGCCATAGAGATCGTAGGCCTCGCGCTCGAACCAATCGGCACCTGGGAACAGGCCGACGATGCTCGGCACGGGCGAGCCCGCATCCGTCCTGGTGCGGACGCGAACGCGATGGTTCAGCCACGGGCTCAGGAGGTGATAGACGATGTCGAAACGCTCCTCGCGCTCGGGATAGTCCACGCCGCAAATGTCAATGAGGCAGCCGAAGCGGCAGCGTTGATCGTCGCGCAAGACCTGAACGACTTCGGGAATGTCGTCGCGAGCGACGGTTAGGGTGATCTCGCCCAGTTCAAGCTCAGCGCCCTGGAGTTTTCCTCCGAGGCGGTCGCCGAGATAGGCGACGAGCTGGTCAAGGGCGGCCATCGGGGCTCCAGGAAGGGACAATTGCCGGATCAGCGTTCGATGGTGCCGGTCCGCCGGATTTTCTTTTGCAGCAGCAGCACGCCATAGACGAGCGCTTCTGCCGTCGGCGGACAGCCCGGTACGTAAATGTCGACCGGAACGATACGGTCGCAGCCGCGCACGACGGAGTAGGAATAGTGGTAGTAACCGCCGCCATTGGCGCAAGACCCCATGGAGATGACGTAGCGCGGTTCGGGCATCTGGTCGTAGACCTTGCGCAGCGCCGGCGCCATTTTGTTGCACAGCGTGCCGGCGACGATCATCACGTCGGATTGCCGCGGGCTGGCGCGGGGCGCGAAGCCAAACCGCTCGAGATCGTAGCGCGGCATGGACGCCTGCATCATCTCGATGGCGCAGCAGGCGAGCCCGAACGTCATCCACATGAGCGAGCCGGTGCGCGACCAGTTGATGAGTTCGTCGGCGGTCGTGAGCAGGAAGCCCTTGTCGGCGAGCTCGTCGGAGAAGACGTCAAAGCTCGTCGCGCCCGGCGCGACGATGCCGCCGCTCGCTCCGTCCTTGTCGAATCGACGCTCAGGAATCAATCCCATTCGAGTGCACCCTTCCGCCACTCATAGGCAAAGCCGATTGTGAGCACGGCGAGAAAGATCATCATCGCCCAGAAGCCGAAGGCACCGATTTCGTCGAAGGCGACGGCCCACGGAAATAGAAAGGCGACCTCTAGGTCGAATATAATGAACAGGAGCGATACAAGGTAGAAGCGCACGTCGAATTTCATGCGCGCATCGCCGAAGGCATCGAAGCCGCATTCGTAGGCCGAGACCTTCTCGGGATCGGGCTTGTTGACCGCGATGACGAAGGGCGCGAGCAGAAGCGCCGCGCTGATGGCGAAGGCAAGCCCGATGAAAATCGCGAGCGGCAGGTAGTCCTGAAGCAGTTGGCCCATGGCTCTTATGTATGCTGACTGCGTGGATGCAACGAGCCCTTGTCGAACCGGCCGGCTGAGGGACACTCTCGTTGACGCCTTGAACAGGCTTAGCGCAGCGGGGTGACGGTGGCAAGAAATGGCCCAAACGCGGCCAAATCTAGGGATGTGAGGGCCTCAGAAGCAGACGGCGCGGAGGTGTGATATGACAGTCAAACACATAGGCAAATGTGGGTCGATTCTCGCAGTGGCCGTCCCGCTAACGGTCCTTGCAATCATTGCCCCTGGCGCCGGCCGCGCGGCCGAAGGCGACGGTCTGTGGCCGGTTTACGAACAGAGCTTGAAGGGCGCCAAATATGTCGATCTGACCCACACCATCACGCCAAAGATACCGGTCTGGTCGGGCTTCACCGCTTCCACCTTCGCCCCCGCCAAGGCCGCCTCGGACATCGAGGGCTATGTGAAGACGGGCGAGGTCTACACTTACGACAAGCACGGCTTCGAGGCGACGGAGTACGCGCTCAAGACCGACCAGCTCGGCACGCAGCTCGATCCACCGGGCCACTGGGCGCCCGAATATCCGGCGCTCGATGAGCTGCCGGCGACCTACGCCATCAGGCCGCTTGCCGTGATTTCGATCGTCGAGCAATTGAAGAGCAACCCCAACTATGCGCTCCAAGTCGGCGACATCGAGGCGTGGGAAAAGCAGCACGGCCGCATACCGGAAGGGTCGGTCGTCTTCGTTCGCTCGGATTGGTCAAAGCAATGGCCCGACCCGAAGCTCGCCACCTTGAAGGAATTCGCTGGCGTCGGTCTCGACGCACTGAAGTTCCTGCACGAGGAGCGCCGCATCCTCTTCCATGGACATGAACCGCTCGACACGGATTCGACGCCGACGCTGGAAGGCGAGCGGTGGCTGATGCATCACGGCTACGCGCAAGCCGAAGGCGTGGCCAATCTCGACAAGGTGCCGGAGACGGGCGCGCTGGTCATCATCGGCTATCCGAAATTCGGCGGAGGCCTCGGTGGCTATGCGCGCTACGTGGCCGTGTGCCCGCCAGACTGGTCTTACGGAACCACGATCGGCCCGGCCGACGCGCCGCTACCGAAATCGGACAAGCCGTTGCACTACGACGCCACGGCGGGCATGCGGATTCGCTAGGCGAGTCGCTACGAGGCGTAGGGCAAAAACGCAAAAGGCGTCGCCTTCTCGAACTTGTCCGCCGCATTGCGCGAATAGACCTTGCCGCCGGTCAAGGTCAGCTTCTTGACGTCCGCGCCCTCGCCGAAATCGAGATCGGACAACGACACCCAGAACGTATTGGGGCTCGTGGCCGAATCGAAGAAGTAGACGAGGTTGGTCTGATCCGCCCAGGTTCGCCACAGGGTCGAGGCGCCGTTGGGTTCAGCGGCCGAGGACATGCCGAACGGCACGCTGACCGCGCGCAGGACGCTGGCGACGCTGGCTACGGCTTGATTGCGATAGCTGCCGTCCGGCACAGCTCCGATGATGCTCGGGACTGCGCTCTTGGGGATTGACGTGACCAGATAGTAAGCGCGGACGAAGCGGTCGGCGGGGCGGATGGTGCCGGGGAGGAATGTCGCGCCACCCACCTCCTGCCAATAGGCGTTGAGCGCGAGCTGCTGCTCGAAGGGAGGCTCGTTGGTCATGACCACGTATTGCCGGCCATGGTGGATGACCAATTTGCCGCCGACATACTCGAAGATGGCCGAGTCGCCGGTTGGATCCGAAATCGACAAATGCACCGAGCCCGCATCGCCGGTGGGCAAGGTCGGCGCGCCAAGGCGGAACGGCTCCAGCCGCAACGCATCGACCGCTTCGGCGACGGTCGCGAAATTGTCGAGCACGTATTGCGGCCAAGCACTGATCGAAAGCATGGGTTTGCCGTCGGCTTTGCCGAAATCGGCATCGGCAAGGTAGAGGAGATTGGCGACGAGACCTTTCTCGTTGATGCCGTCGGCGGTGCCGGCCTCGTAGGTCGAGGTGGCGAGGCTGCCGTATTTCGAGGTCCATTTCGCCGAATTGGGACCGGCGGCGCCGTCGCGCTGCATGCCGCGGGGAAAAACCCAAAGATTGGTGCGCGTGTCGTCGTTCCAGTCCATCGACCGGCCGGCGATGACGAGGCCGTCATCGCCGACATAAAGCACGCGCGTGCAGGCGCCGGCCGCGTGGATTGAGCTTGCGCTGAGCGCGAGAGCGAGACCGTAGCTCAGGAGTTTCGATGGCGTGCCGATCATGGCGACGTCCCATATTGTGCGGGCGGCGAATGCCCGACGTCGCGCACGCTATCGGAATGGGGCTAATGGGATGTAAAGCCGGACCGTTGCCGGCAACGCCGATCAGGCGAGATACTGGCGGGAGTGACGGGACTCGAACCCGCGGCCTCCGGCGTGACAGGCCGGCGCTCTAACCGACTGAGCTACACCCCCTTAAGGGCCGCGACCCGCAGCCAGAGGCGATCCTTGCCTGCATGTACGGGTTCGGATTCGGCAAGTCAAGGTGAGCACGAAGGCTGTTCTGGGCCTGCTGGCGCCCTTTCAGAAGCCCGCAATCCGCCGCCTTAGGCGGCCTGAAACAGATTCCGATGCATGTATTTCAGCGTTCCGCGGTGCAAGTGGCGGACCTCGCCACCGACGAGGAAGAAATCTCCGAGCAGCGCGTCAATCTTCCGGCGGTTCTCTTCGGAGTGGAATTCGAGCAGGATCACGTCGTAATCGAAAGAACCGAGGCGCTCGAGGATGTCGACCTCAGAACCCTCGGTATCGATTTTCACGATATGCGCCTTGGGCAGAACGCTTGGCGATCTCGTCTCGACCTCCACGAACGCCGTCGCTTGCTCGCCGATATCGTAAAAGCTCGCTTCGCCGCAATTGTTGCGGCCGAGATGAAGCCGGGTCAGTTCCGGATTGCCGACCGCAAAGTTGTAGAGGCTGACCGACTTGCCCTCGACCGGCGCGAGATTCTTCTTGAGCAAGGCGAAATTGTCGGGAAGCGGTTCGTAGCAGTGGACGTGGCAGCCTGGCCAACGCTGAAGGGCCCAGGCCGCGAAGCTGCCGACATTCGCCCCAACATCCAAGACCACAGGCCGCGTGGCCCGATACGGCACGTCATACTCCCCGGCCAGAACCTTCTGGACGTGGTGGAGCATTGTCGTTGGGCACTCGACGTTCATCGCGCCCCAAGCATGCGTCTTGGTGTGGTGGGCGGTGACAGGCTCGAACTGCCGACCTCCTGGGTGTAAACCAGGCGCTCTTCCAGCTGAGCTAACCGCCCGCCGGCAAAAAGCGATAGATCAAGCGAGCGCCTCTCGCCATAGCAAAAAAAGGGCGGAGACCGTGGCCGGTCCCCGCCCTTCAAGAAGTCGGCAGATCGAGGCTTAGCTGTTGCAGGCCTCTTTCAGAGCCTTCCCTGCGCGGAATTTCGGCACGCGGGAGGCGGGAATGTGGACTTCGGCGCCGGTGCGCGGATTGCGGCCGGTCGAGGCCTTGCGGTGCGCGACTTGGAAATTACCAAAGCCGACGATCCGCACGGTATCGCCGCCGCGAAGCGCTCTCTCGATATTCCGGAACGTCGCATCAACGGCCTTCTCCGCCGCATCCTTCGACAGATCAGAATCCTTCGCCACATGGGCGATCAGTTCAGCTTTGTTCACGGGTCATCTTCCTTTCGCTCGGGCCCCAATCAAGAGGGCGGGGAACCCTCGAGGCCTTGGGTACGCTCCGATTCACAAATAAGTGGTGTATGACTGGCGGAAAAAACCCGGAAAATCAACAAAAATGGTCCGACTCCGCAGCGGAGTCGGACCACGCCAATAGCGCAAATGAACGGCGAAAATGGCGGATTTCCGCTGATTTAATGAGCCGTCACGCCGGGCTGCGTCTCGTCCTTGGCGGGAACGACCTTAGCCGCCGCTTCGGCCTCTTCCTCCCAGGCAATCGGCTGAGGAGGCCGGGTGAAGGCGATTTTCAGCACCTCGTCCATGCGTGAGACCGGGCGGATATCGAGCGCGTTCTTGAGCTCGTCGGGTATCTCGGTGAGATCCTTGCTGTTTTCATCGGGGATGATCACCGTTTTGATCCCGGCCCTGAGCGCGGCCAGAAGCTTCTCTTTCAGTCCGCCGATCGGCAGCACCCGCCCGCGCAAGGTGATCTCGCCGGTCATTGCAACTTCGCGTTTCACCGGGATCCCGGTCATCAGCGAGATGATGGCCGCGACCATGGCGACGCCGGCCGAGGGGCCGTCCTTTGGCGTTGCGCCCTCGGGCACGTGGACGTGGATGTCGCGCTTCTCGAATAGCGGCGGCTCGATGCCGAAATCGACCGCCCGCGAGCGCACATAGGCATTCGCGGCCTGGATCGACTCCTTCATCACGTCGCGCAAATTGCCGGTCACGGTCATCTTGCCCTTGCCCGGCATCATCACGCCTTCGACGGTGAGGAGCTCGCCGCCGACCTCGGTCCAGGCAAGGCCCGTCACCACGCCGACCTGGTCCTCGAGCTCGGCCTCGCCGTAGCGGAATTTCTGCACGCCGAGATAGTCTTCGAGAGTTCTTGAGCGTGATCGCGACCGACTTCTTCTTGACCGTGAGCAGCTCCTTGACCGACTTCCGCGCGATCTTGGCGACCTCGCGCTCGAGATTGCGCACGCCCGCCTCGCGGGTATAGCGGCGGATGATCTCCTTCAGCGCGTCGTCGTCGATGCTCCACTCATCAGCCTCAAGCCCATGCCCCTTGGCCATGGCCGGGATCAGATGGCGGCGGGCGATCTGCGTCTTCTCGTCCTCGGTGTAGCCCGCGATCCGAATGATCTCCATGCGGTCCATCAAGGCCGGAGGAATGTTGAGCGTGTTCGCCGTCGTCACGAACATCACGTTCGACAGATCGTAATCGACCTCGAGATAGTGGTCGTTGAAGGTGTGGTTCTGCTCCGGGTCGAGCACTTCGAGCAACGCCGAGGCCGGGTCGCCGCGGAAATCGGCGCCCATCTTGTCAACCTCGTCGAGCAGGAAGAGCGGGTTGATCTTTTTCGCCTTCCGCATCGACTGGATCACCTTGCCCGGCATCGAGCCGATATAGGTGCGGCGGTGGCCTCTGATTTCGGCCTCGTCGCGCACGCCGCCGAGGCTCATGCGTACGAATTCGCGCCCCGTCGCCCGCGCGATCGACTTGCCGAGCGAGGTCTTGCCCACGCCCGGAGGGCCGACCAGGCACAGGATCGGGCCTTTCAGCATGTTGGTGCGGTTCTGGACGGCGAGATACTCGACGATGCGGTCCTTGACCTTCTCAAGCCCGTAATGGTCCTCGTCGAGGATCCTCTGCGCCTCGTCGAGATCGCGCTTGATCTTGCCCTTGACGCCCCACGGGATCGTCAGCAGCCAGTCGAGATAGTTGCGAACCACGGTCGCCTCGGCCGACATCGGGCTCATCTGGCGGAGCTTCTTCAGCTCGCCGAGCGCCTTCTCGCGGGCCTCGCGCGACAGCTTGGTCTTTTCGATCTTCTGCTCGATCTCGGCCAGGTCGTCGCGGCCTTCCTCGTTGTCGCCGAGCTCCTTCTGGATCGCCTTCATCTGCTCGTTCAGGTAGTACTCGCGCTGCGTCTTCTCCATCTGACGCTTGACGCGGCTCCTGATCTTGCGCTCGACCTGAAGGACGGAAATCTCGCTCTCCATCAGCGTGAAGACGCGCTCGAGCCGCTCGGAGACCGAGGTGACTTCGAGGATCTGCTGCTTCTCGGCGATCTTGATCGCAAGATGCGAGGCGATGGTGTCGGCCAGCTTGGAATAGTCCTCGATCTGGCTCGCGGTGCCGAGCACCTCGGGCGAGATCTTCTTGTTGAGCTTCACATAGCTCTCGAACTGGGACACGACCGAGCGCGCAAGCGCCTCGATTTCGTCCTCGGCGCCGACCGTCTCCGCCACGCGCTCGAGCTCGGCCTCGAAATAGGTCTCGTTCTCGGTGTAGCGGCGAATGGCGGCGCGGCGCGTGCCTTCGACCAGAACCTTGACGGTGCCGTCGGGCAGCTTCAAGAGCTGGAGCACGGAGGCGAGCGTGCCCATGGTGTAGATGCCCTCGGTCGAGGGCTCGTCGTCGCTCGCGTTCTTCTGCGCGACCAGCAGAATCTGCTTGTCGGCCCGCATCACCTCCTCGAGCGCGGCGATCGATTTCTCGCGGCCGACGAAGAGGGGCACGATCATGTAAGGGAAGACGACGATGTCGCGCAGCGGCAGCACCGGATAGAGCTCCGGTCCGCCTTCCCTGATCGTGGTCGGTTTTGATTCAGTCATGGCAGCCTGTCGCTTTCTCTGCGCGGAACGGCGAAAGCCGCCGCATTTTTGTTTTACCCCCCTCGCGTCGGCCCGGTTGCGAGCCTCAACGATTATGGTCAACGGCCAGATAGTATGGCCAGGGCAAGCGGCGGGCTTGTGGCATGTTGCCCCGCCATTTTAGCCCCGAATATCAATATTTCTACGTGGCGACCCCTCATCCCGCCGTCAAGTAGTTCTTCCGGCCAGTAGACGGCCGATTTCCGACTATTTTGAGGGGGATTCGCCCCGTTCCGCAAGGCGGAACAGCGATCCTCTAGGCGCTCGAGCCGAGCTCTTCCTGGC
The DNA here is from genome assembly GCA_963802845.1 of uncultured Alphaproteobacteria bacterium. Classification (GTDB taxonomy): domain Bacteria; phylum Pseudomonadota; class Alphaproteobacteria; order Rhizobiales; family Methyloligellaceae; genus Methyloceanibacter. The sequence continues at coordinate 107,770 of CAWDKA010000017.1, read as the reverse complement.
GGTCGGAGTAGATCCGCAACGGACGGGCCTTGCCCTCCACCACCTCGGAGCTGATGACCACTTCCTCGACGCCGCGCAAGGAGGGCAGCTCGAACATGGTGTCGAGCAGGATGCCTTCCATGATCGAGCGGAGGCCGCGTGCGCCGGTCTTACGGTCGATCGCCTTCTTCGAGATCGTGCGCAAGGCCTCCTCGGCAAAGGAGAGCTGAACGTCCTCCATCTCGAACAGGCGCTGATACTGCCGGACGAGCGCGTTCTTCGGCTCGGTCAGGATGCGCATCAGGGCCGACTCGTCGAGGTCGTCGAGCGTGGCGATGACCGGAACGCGGCCGATGAACTCGGGGATCAAGCCGAACTTCAACAGATCCTCGGGCTCGACCTCCTTCAAGATGTCGCCGGTGCGACGCTCGTCAACCGATTCCACCTTGGCGCCGAAACCGATCGAGGTGGACCGGCCGCGCGCGGAAATGATCTTCTCCAGCCCGGCGAACGCGCCGCCGCACACGAACAGGATATTGGTGGTGTCGACCTGGAGGAACTCCTGCTGCGGGTGCTTGCGTCCGCCTTGCGGGGGCACCGAGGCGATCGTGCCTTCCATGATCTTGAGCAGCGCCTGCTGCACGCCCTCGCCCGACACGTCGCGGGTGATCGACGGGTTGTCGGACTTGCGGCTGATCTTGTCCACTTCGTCGATATAGACGATGCCGCGCTGAGCCCGCTCGACGTTGTAATCGGCGGCCTGCAACAGCTTGAGAATGATGTTCTCGACGTCCTCGCCGACATAGCCCGCTTCCGTGAGCGTGGTGGCGTCGGCCATGGTGAAGGGCACGTCGAGGATGCGGGCGAGCGTCTGCGCGAGCAAGGTCTTGCCACAGCCCGTCGGCCCGATCAGGAGAATGTTCGACTTGGCGAGCTCGACGTCGGAATTCTTGGTCGAGTGGTTGAGCCGCTTGTAGTGATTGTGGACGGCGACCGACAGCACGCGCTTGGCGTAGTCCTGGCCGATCACGTAGTCGTCGAGGACGGCGCAAATCTCCATCGGCGTCGGCACGCCGTCGCGCGACTTCACCAGCGAGCTCTTGTTCTCCTCGCGGATGATGTCCATGCAAAGCTCGACGCATTCATCGCAGATGAACACGGTCGGCCCGGCAATCAGCTTGCGGACTTCGTGCTGGCTCTTCCCGCAGAAGGAGCAGTAGAGGGTATTCTTGGAATCAGTTCCGCTCACCTTGCTCATTCGATCATCCAACTCTCATTCGTTAGGTGGTGCCGGGGGGAAAGCCTATCCGGCGCCATGGGTCGCTCTTGCCGCCTCGCAAGTGAGATCTCCCCCTAATCGCCAGCGAAAGCCGAGAAAGGCAATCTCAGCATGCTAGTGCGCCACTATCAAGGATTGATTAATCCCCGATTCTTCCGCCGAACAAAGCCTTTCGATGCATTATCCGGAGTTTGCATGCACCTTGCGTTCGCGCCGGGCCGGCACGAACGTTTCGGCAACAGAGGGGCGTGTGGCTCACGAAACCGTCGCGAGCTTTTCTACTTTCTCATCCAGGGGATGGCGCTTGGTGATGACCTCATCCACGAGGCCAAAACTCCGGGCATCCTCGGCCGACATGAAATAATCGCGGTCGAGCGTTCGGTCGATCGTCTCGTAGTCCTGGCCGGTGTGGCGGACGTAAATTTCATTCAGGCGCCGCTTCATCTTGATGATGTCCTCGGCGTGCCGCTCGATGTCGCTCGCCTGGCCTTGATAGCCGCCGGAAGGCTGATGCAGCAGGATGCGCGCGTTGGGAAGCGCGTAGCGCATGCCCTTCTCGCCGGCTGCCAAGAGCAGCGAGCCCATCGAGGCCGCTTGCCCGATGCAGAGCGTCGCGACCGCCGGCCGGATGAACTGCATGGTGTCGTAGATCGCCATGCCCGACGTCACGATGCCGCCGGGCGAGTTGATATACATGGAGATCTCTTTCTTCGGGTTCTCGGCCTCGAGGAAGAGGAGCTGCGCCGTGATGAGCGAGGCAACATGGTCCTCGATCGCCCCGGTGACGAAGACGATGCGCTCCTTGAGCAGGCGCGAATAGATGTCGTAGGCGCGCTCGCCCCGATTGGTCTGCTCGACCACCATCGGTACGAGCGTGTTGAAGTAGATATCGGCAGGGTTTGACATTGCTGGTCCTGAGCGGTCAGCCGCTCGCGAATCTGTGGATTTGCTCGTCTTACTACATATGGGGTTCATGCCCCAAACGGAAGAGGGTGGCGGGGCTCGGCCCTAACCCTTCTTCTTGGCGGGCTTTTTCGGGCTCTTGGCGCGGCCATGGCCATGGTCGTGGTCATGACCGTGCCCGTGGTGATGGTCGTGATCGTGGTCATGGTCATGGTCATGATCATGGTGGTGATGATCGTGGTCGTCGTCGGGATCGGCGAAAAGCTCTTCGGGTTTCACCTTCTTTTCCGTCACCTTGGCCAGTTCGAGGATGAAGTCCACGGTCTTGTCCTCGAAGATCGGCGCCCTGAACTCGGCGAGGAGCTCGGGGTTGTTGCGGTAATGGTCGTAGACCCTGCGCTCCTGGCCCGGGAACTGGCGCACGCGCTCGAGCAGGGCCCGGCTCACCTCCTCGTCGGTGACGGCGATCTTGTTGCGGGTCCCGACTTCCGACAGGATCAGTCCGAGCCGGACGCGGCGCGCGGCAAGGTCGCGATATTCCTCGCGCGCCTTGTCCTCGGTCGTGCCTTCATCCTCGAAGGTCCGCTTGCTGCGTTCGAGATCGGCCGTCACTTGCTCCCAAATCGCGTTGAACTCGTTCTCGACCAGCGTCGGTGGAAGCTCGAAGCGATGGCTCTCGTTCAGCGCGTCGAGGAGCGCGCGTTTGACTCTCAGCCGCGACACCCCGGCTCGCTCCTGCTCCATCCTCTGCTTGATCGTCTCGCGCAACTTCTCGACCAACTCGACGCCGAGGCTCTTGGCGAAATCGTCATCGAGCGGAGGCGTCTCCGGCGCGCCGACTTCCTTCACCCTCACGGCGAAGTGCGCGGGCTTGCCGGCGAGATTTGCCTCCGGATATTTGTTGGGGAAGGTCGCATCGACTTCTCGCTCTTCTCCAGCGCGCGCGCCTTTCAGCCCTTCCTCGAAACCCGGGATGAAATTGCCGCTGCCGAGCACGACGGGAGCGTCTTCGGTCGCGCCGCCCTCGAACGGCGTCCCGTCGATCGAACCGGTGAAATCGATGATGAGCCTGTCGCCGTCGGCGGCGGCGCCGTCCTTCGCCTTGTAGCGCAGATTGGCGGCGCGGAGCCGGTCGAGCGCCTTGTCGATATCGGCGTCGATCACCGCTGCGACCGGCTTCTTCAGGGCGAGCGCGCCGAAATCCATCAGCTCGATGTGAGGCAAGACTTCGAAGGAGAGCGTGTAGGCGAGGTCGCTTCGTCCGGCGAAGATCTTGTCGATCTCGGCCTCGTCCTGGGGCAGGCCGACAGTCGGCTGAAAGGCCGGCCGCTCCTCGCGCTGCGATAGAGCCTCGCGGCTCGTCTCGGCGACCGCCTGTTGCACCACTTCGGCCATGACCGAGCGGCCAAAGACCTTGCGCAAATGCGCCTTCGGCACATGACCGGGCCGAAACCCCTTGAGCCGCGCCTTGCCCTTTAGCTCATCGAGCCGGGCGGAGAGACGCCGTTCAAGCTCGTCGGCGCCGATCACCACCTTCAATTGGCGGCGCAAGCCTTCGGTCGTCGTCTCGGTCACATTCATGTCCAACTCGCCTTCTCTCTCGGCCCTGCGCGGAAACGGATTTCGCGCCTCCCCTTGCTTGGTGCGGGCGGAGGGACTCGAACCCCCACGGCCGAAGCCACCAGAACCTAAATCTGGCGTGTCTACCAGTTCCACCACGCCCGCGTGAAAGGCTGTCCGTCCGCGCCGGGGTCTATAACACGGCGGATTCTCCGGCCGCTACCCCAAGGAGCCTTCCCGGCGCAACCGCGGTGCCGCTTTCTCCGTATCTCAGTTATGATGAAGCGGTCACCCCTCCAACCCGCCCTGCCCCTAAGCTCAAGCCCATGAGATGGTTCTGCCAACGCGTTAAAGCGCCGGCGCTCCACGGCCTTGCCCCTCGCCTCGGTCTTTTGGCCGTGCTTGGCCTGCTTCTCGCCGCGCACCTTGCAGGCGTGGCCGGAGCGGAAAGCGCGGAACCGATCGGCCGTGTGAACAAGGTCCAAAACGCGGCGCAAGTGATCTCGGCATCGGGTCCTGCGGCCGCCGTGATCGGCACGGAAGTGCGCATGAAGGACGAGCTTCGCACCGGGCCGGATGCGCGGCTGCAAGTCACCTTTCGCGACAATACGGTGCTTACGCTCGGCGAGAACGCGCGTCTCATCGTCGATCGCTACGTGTACGAACCCGAGCGCGGTATTGGCGAGGCCGCGCTGAAAGTGGCGTCGGGGGCTTTTCTTTTCGCCACCGGCCGCATGAAAAGTCTCAAGGACAAGAACATTCTCGTTTCGACGCCGCTCGCCACGATCGGCGTGCGCGGCACCGAATTCTGGGGCGGCCCCATCGATGGGCAATATGGCGTGTTCCTGATCGAGGGCGAAATCACCGTCACGAGCCAAGGGGGAAGCGTCACCCTCTCGGGTGGAGGCCAAGGGACTGACATCCCCTCCCCGGCCGCTCCGCCAGGCGCCGTCGCGGCATGGGCTGCCGAGAAGGTTGCCCGCGCCGTCGCGACCGTGTCGCTGCATTAGGGCCGCGGCTCGGCTTCGGGGCGCAATTTGCCGGCGGGGGCCGCTCCGGCGGAAACTTCAACCCTGGCGGGGCGGCTTCCTTGAAATTTCCGTGCCTTGCGGGCACTCCTTGCGCTGATTAGGTTGCCTCCACCCCGAGAAGACCTGAAGGCCCCAAGTGACCATCCGCAACGGCATCATCGAGGCGATCGGCAACACCCCGCTGGTCAAGCTCAAGCGCGCCTCGGAGGAAACCGGCTGCACCATCCTCGGCAAGGCCGAGTTCATGAATCCGGGCCAGTCGGTCAAAGACCGCGCCGCCCTCTTCATCATCCGCGACGCGCTCAATTCGGGAAAGCTCCAGCCGGGCGGCACCGTGGTTGAGGGCACGGCCGGGAATACTGGCATCGGCCTTGCGCTCGTCGGCAACGCGCTTGGGCTGAAGACCGTCATCGTCATCCCCGACACCCAGTCCTACGAAAAGAAGGACATGCTCCGTCTCACTGGCGCCGAGCTGATCGAGGTTCCCGCCGTCCCCTACAAGGACCCGAACAACTACGTGAAATATTCAGGCCGGCTCGCCGAAGAGCTCAGCCGCACCGAGCCTCACGGCGCGGTCTGGGCCAACCAGTTCGACAACGTCGCCAATCGCCAGGGGCATATCGAAACGACCGCCGAGGAGATCTGGCGCGATCTCGAGGGCAAGGTTGACGGCTTCGTCTGCGCCGTCGGCACCGGCGGCACGCTTGCCGGCGTCTCGATGGGTCTCAAGGCGCACAACCCGGACGTCGTGATCGGGCTGGCTGATCCGATGGGTGCCTCGCTCTACAACTATTACAAGCACGGCGAGCTGAAGGCCGAAAGCAGCTCGATCACCGAGGGGATCGGCCAGGGCCGCATCACCAAGAATCTCGAAGGCGCCAAGATCGACGCGGCCTACCAGATCCAAGATGCCGAGGCGCTTCCGATCATTTTCGACCTCTTGAGCGAGGAAGGCCTCTGCCTCGGGGGGTCGAGCGGCATCAACGTCGCCGGCGCCGTCAGGCTCGCCCGCGATCTCGGCCCCGGTCACACGATCGTCACGGTGCTCGCCGATTACGGCACCCGCTACCATAGCCGGCTGTTCAACCCCAAATTCCTGCGTGAGAAGGGGCTGCCGGTCCCTCAATGGCTCGACCGCGAACGGGCCGCCGGCCCCAAGGCGTTCGTTTAGGCTGAAAACGGGAGATCAGATTTGCTGCAGACCAAGACGTGGTTGACCGAAACGGACGAACTCGCCCGCGAGCTCGATGCGCCCGATCTCGTCATCATCGATGCCTCCTGGCACATGCCCGATGAAGGCAGGGACGCACGGGCCGAGTACCTCGCCGAGCATATTCCCGGCGCCATCTTCTTCGACATCGACGAGATCGCCGATACCAAGAGCAAGCTGCCGCACATGCTGCCGCCGCCGGAGAAATTCTCCTCGCGCATGCGGAGCATGGGGGTCGGCGATGGTTCGCGCATCCTGGTCTACGATTCGCAAGGGCTGTTCAGCGCCGCGCGCGTGTGGTGGACGTTCCGGGTCATGGGCGTCGAGGATGTGAGCGTGTTAAATGGCGGATTGCCGAAATGGAAGCGTGAGGGGCGGCCGCTCGAAAGCGGCAAGCCAATCGGACGGACGGCGCGGCACTTCACGGCGCGGCGCAATTTGGATCTCGTCCGCGATGTGTCCGACATCAAGGCGCTGCTCAAGGACAAGTCGGCCGAGATCGTCGATGCGCGCTCGGCCGAACGCTTTGCCGGAGCCGCGCCCGAGCCGCGGCCGGGACTGCGCTCCGGCCATATCCCCGGCGCCCGCAATCTCCCCTACGGCAAGCTTCTCAACCAGGACGGCACGCTCAAATCGCCGCGCGAGATCGAACGGCTGTTCGAGGAAGCCGATGTCGACCTCGGCAAACCGGTGGTGACGAGCTGCGGCTCCGGCATCACCGCGGCCGCTCTTGCGCTCGCGCTCGCCCAGATCGGGCACCGCAAGACCGCCGTCTATGACGGGTCGTGGGCGGAGTGGGGCGCCGATCAGAGCCTTCCCATCGAGACCGGATCGGATTAGAGCACCGCAACGCCCCTCCTACCGCTCGCCGAGGCGAGATGAGCAAACGAACGCGGCAGCAGAAAGACCTGACCCGGCTTGCCCATGCCGGGCGCGATCCCTCGCGCCAGTATGGCTTTGTGAATATGCCGGTCTACCGCGGCTCGACGGTGATCTTTCCCACCCTAGCATCGCTCGAGGCGGACGACCAGGACTTCAGCTACGGGCGGCTCGGCACGCCGACCGTGAGAGCGCTCGAAGAAGCGATTGCCGAACTCGACGGCGGCTACCGCACCCGGCTCACGCCGTCGGGCCTTTCGGCGATTGCGACCGCCCTCTTCTCTTTCGTGGAGGCGGGCGACGAGATCCTCGTCTCCGACAGCGTCTACCGGCCAACGCGGCGCTTCTGCGATCACGTGCTGAAGCGGCTCGGCGTCAAGACCATCTATTACGATCCCCTGATCGGCGGCGCGATCGCGAGCCTCATCACCAAGAAGACGCGGGTCGTGTTCGCCGAGTCGCCCGGCTCGCAGACGTTCGAGGTGCAAGACGTGCCGGCCATCGCCAAGGCCGCGCACAACGCGGGCGCCGTGATGATCCTCGACAATACCTGGGCGACGCCCCTCTTCTTCAAGCCGTTCACCCATGGCGTCGATGTGTCGATCCAGGCCGCGACCAAATTCATCGCCGGCCACGCCGATGCCATGCTCGGCGTCATCACCGCGACCGAGGAGGCGTTTCCCGCCATCTACAAGAACTCATGACGAGCTTGGGCTCTGTCCCGGCCCCGAGGACGTCTATCTCGGCTTGCGCGGCTTGCGCAGCCTCGGCGTTCGGCTCGAGCGCCATCAGAAGTCTGGGCTCGAGCTTGCGCGCTGGCTTGCCGAACGGCCCGAGGTCGAGCGCGTGATCTACCCCGCGCTTCCCTCCGATCCCGGGCATGCGCTGTGGCGGCGCGACTTCACCGGCGCCTCGGGCCTGTTCTCGATCGTGCTGAAGCCGGTCGCGCGCGCGAAGCTTGCCGCGATGCTCGACGAGCTCAGCCTATTCGGGATGGGCTATTCCTGGGGCGGGTTCGAAAGCCTGATCCTCCCGTTCGATCCGCGCACGCATCGCAGCGCGACGAGATGGGAGGAGAAGGGTCCCGCGCTCCGCCTGCATGTCGGGCTCGAAGAGGTCGAGGACCTCAAGGCCGATCTCGAGGCGGGCTTCAAGCGCCTCGCGTCGTAGCCGTCAATCGAGCTTGTAGGCCACGAGCGTGTTGCTCAGCATGATCGGCACGAGCACGGTCTTCTCGTCGGCGAGATAGACCAAATCGGCGCTACCCTTGTTGAGCTTGAGAAGACGCTCGGGCTTGCCCTTGGCGCCGACGCGGTAGAGCGCGCCCGCCGCCCAATCCGTCACCAAGAAGATCCCGGGCTGGAGCGACTGGAGCCCGTCGAGATTACCGATCGGGTCGTTTTTTATGGTGCTCACCGACTGGTCCTTGAGATCGACGGCAAGCAGACCTCCCAACTCCGGCGTGCCTTGTTCCGGCAGTTGGCCGAACGAGGCGACGATCAGCTTGCCGTCTTGAACGAGCAGGCCGTTCGGTCCCTTGAGCGCATCGTTCGCGAGCCACGCTTCGAACACGCCGGCCTTGAGCCGCCAAATCGTGTTCATCGGCGTGTCGGACACGTAGACGGCGCCGTCCTGGTCGACCGCGACGTCGTTCAAGAAGATCGCGCCCTTGGCCGCGTGGCGGTTGAGGATCTCGCCCGAGGCCGCGCTTATCTCGACCAGCTCATCGACATCGGCGACGTAGAGCGTGCGGTCATGCAGGGCAAGCCCGGTCGGCGCGTTCAGGCCCTTGACCCATTGCCGCTCGATTATGGTTCCGTCGGGCTTCAGCCTGGCGATGAAGCCGTTGCCGTCCTTCTGCATGATGGCGCCGGCGATATTGCTGACATAGATCGCCCCGGTCGCCGGGTCTTTGACCACCGACTCGGGCTGGGCCAGGCCCTTCGTCTCCCACAGAAGCTGGGGCGCGGCTGCGGCCGGCGCGGCGAAGGTCAAAGACGCGAGCAGAAGCACGACGGCAGGGCGCATGATGTTTCTCTGAGGTTGAAGGGTTATGCGTGGCGGGCAGTTCCCAAATGAGTGGCGGTCCCGCAAGGATTCGAACCTTGAACCCTCTGCTTAGAAGGCAGATGCTCTATCCCTTGAGCTACGGGACCGTCTTTGAACCGGCTTAGACTATAACCCGAAACCAATCCCAAACGGCGCGTCAGTGCGTCCAGGGGTCGGGGCGGCCGAACTTGAAATTCTCGGCATAGGATTTCGGTCTCACCTCGGTCTCCTTCGGCTCTTCGAGTCGAAAGGCGATGCCGTGGCGGAGTGCAAAGGCGACCGCCTCCTCCTTCGTGGCGAAACGAAGCTGTACTTGCGGGCGCGTGTCGAACGAGCTGGTCCAGCCCATCAAGGGCTCGATGACCGGCGACTTGTCCGGCTCGTATTCGAGCACCCATGCGCGCGGCGCCATGCCCTGCTGCATCGCGTTCCTCGCCGGCTTGTAGATCCGTGCCGCCATGTGTCCTCACCTAATGCCGAGAGCCGGGGAGTGGTCGGGGCAGCAAGATTCGAACTTGCGACCCCCTGCTCCCAAAGCAGGTGCGCTACCAGACTGCGCTATGCCCCGATCACATCGCTCTCAAACCGGGCTTCGGGCGGTAACGGCCCAAGCCGGCAAGGCAGATACATAATTCGCGCGTGGCTCCGAGGCTAGTCCTTAAGGCCTAAGCAAACCCCTAACGAAACCCTCTCCCCTTGCGGGAGAGGGTGCCGAAGCCGAGCGGTTTGCGAGGCTGAGGCGGGTGAGAGTGAAGCTGCGATGCTCGGTCGAAAGAAACCCCCCTCACCCGGCTCGCCGCTGAACGCGGCTCGCCACCCTCTCCCGCGTGGGGGAGAGGGTGCGAGGACCGCTGCGCCTACTTCACGCGTGGTTAGCGGGCCTGCCCGAGCCCGGGATAGATCGCCCGGTCTCCGCGCTTCAGTCCGATCCGCGCCGCCTCGCCCGCGTTCAATTCGAGCACGGCGATGATGTCGCCTTCCGAGGAAATGAGCGCGGTGGAAAAGGGCTCGGTGTTCGCCTCGATGCGGTGCACGGTGCCGCCTTCGGCGAGGAACACCATGTCGAGCGGGATGTAGGTGTTCTTCATCCACATGCTGGCGGCTTGCGGCCGGTCGTAGACGAATAGCATCCCGCTCTTCTCGGGGAGCGAGCGGCGGAACATGAGCCCCTTGGCGCGCTCGCCGCCGGTCGTCATCACCTCGATGTCGAAGCTGTGCTCGCCCGTCTCCGTCTTGAACACGATCGTGCCCTTCTCGCCGGCAAGGGCGCCCGCCGGCGCGAGCAGCACGGAGACAAATAAAACGCCCGCAACGATGCGGGCGAATCTGAAAATGCTTCGACCGGCTAGTGCGACGACGGGCCTTGCGCGCTGTCGGGCTTCAGCTCCGCCGCCATCAGCCCTTTCGGCCCGCGGCCATAGCGCACCAGCAGCGACTGCCCGGGCCTGAGCTCGGTGAAGCCGCACCGGCGCAGCGTCTCCATGTGGACGAAGATGTCGAGGCTCTGTCCGCCGCGGGTGAGAAAGCCGAAGCCGCGCAGGCGGTTGAACCATTTGACGGTCGCCTGCTCCCAATCGCTCTCGGGCACGACGATGACATGGGTCCGCTGCGGCAATTGCGACGGGTGAATTGCCGTCGAATCGTCCATGGCGCGAATGCGAAAAGCCTGCAGGCCCTTCGGCCGCCGCAGCACCTCGCAGACGACGCGCGCGCCCTCGTAAGCCGTCTGAAACCCATCGCGTCTGAGGCAAGTTACGTGCAGGAGAACGTCGGGAAGGTCTTCGTCCGGAACGATGAATCCATAGCCCTTTGACGCATCGAACCACTTAATGGATCCTGACACTTCGAAGACATCAACTGTAACTTCCTCGTCGCGTTGGGTATGCCCCTCTACCAGTGGCGGTTCTTTCGCCCCCATGCCGCATTCCCCCGCTTATACTTCCGACGCAGCCGGCCCGACGCCCCACACACGAATCGGCTGGAACACAATTGTTGCGAAGATATCATTGCCGCCCTTCGAGGCCAGTGGAAATTTCCTTGCGTTTCCTCCTTCTCCACAATGGCCCCGGGCATTGCGCAAGCTTCCGGCAAGACAGAAGCGCAAACCTCTGATCGCAAAGCGAATCTGGCGCGATTCCCGCGTTCGGGGCGCGGTTCTGGCAACAACGAGCTAAAGTTGCCGTTGCGATCGCGCAAATAGCTCTGTTGTCGAGAGAAATTTCACTTCGGACCGTGTGAAATACGTATTCGGAGTGGTCTTTCGCCAATTGCAGGGCTGGCGGCGCAATCTTCATGCGAAATTTGTGGAGCGTGTTGCGCTTGCAACAGATGCGCGGGCCGCGCTAAGGGGTGCGCCTGGAAACCCTGGTTAGAGTGAAAGAGATCGAGCATGAAGTACCTGCATACGATGGTGCGAATCTCCGACGTGGACCAGTCGCTCGACTTCTATTGCAACAAGCTCGGCTTGAAAGAAGTGCGCCGGACGGAGCATCCGCAAGGCCGCTTCACCCTGTTCTATCTCGCCGCGCCCGAGGACGAGGAGGCCGAGATTGAGCTGACCTATAATTGGGATCCCGAGACTTATGGCGAGGGGCGCAATTTCGGCCATCTCGCCTTCGCCGTGGACGATATCTACGCGACCTGCGAGCGCCTGATGAAAAAGGGCGTCGTCATCAACCGGCCGCCGCGCGACGGGCACATGGCGTTCATCCGTTCGCCCGACAACATCTCGATCGAGCTCCTGCAGAGGGGCAAGCCCAAGCCGAAGCAAGAGCCGTGGGCGTCGATGCCGAACACCGGCAAGTGGTAGCCCGGCTATTGAGGAGGCTGCCATCGCATGCCCGGCAAGCGCGTTCAGTTCGACGATGAGACGTGGGAGGCGATTGAGGCCACGATCCGGCAGCAGTTTCCAGGAGCTTGCCGACGAGGCCTTCGCTGATCTGCTCAAGAAGCGGAAGCGGCCGGTCGGGCTCATGGAGTCGCTAAAAGAGAGCGTCCGCACGCCGTCGCAAGCGAAGCGAAAACGCACATGACGCGCATGAAATATCCACTCGCAATCCTGTCGGGTTTGGTTCTCATCGGGCCTAGTCCGGCGTGGTCTGCCCCGCCGTGGGTCGAGGACTACTGCATGGCTCAGGCGGCTCAGATCCAATTCAACGGTCGCGGCGACCGGGAACACTTCATGGCGAATTGCATCGCCGACCTGACGCCCACGCCGCCGGCCAAGCGGCGCCCATACAAAAAGCCCCGCGACTAGTCCGCGGGGCTTGAGTGTTGACAGCCCTAGTCCGGGGCCAAGTATATTTGTCGGCTCTCGTCCGGAGCCGCACACACTCTAAAGTGATTCGGCCGCGCGCCCATTCGTCATTGCCGGGGTTGCCCGGGCATGAGGACGTTAGGGGATGGCCGCTACCAAGGCACCCCTCTTGGTTCGGAGTAGGCGCCGCACGACCCCTTCAGCCGGTTATCGTTGCCGATGACTTGGCAGAGATAGACCTTGGTGTTGGGATTGTTGCGAACCTCCGCGTCCGAGACATTAAAGCCATAGGACCGCGCGACACGCGCGATCTGCCGTTCCTCGCAATAGGGCGTCGAGATCAAGCCGTATTTGGTCACCTGGAAGTTGTCGCGGCATTCGATCTTCGCGGCGACGGGCGAGACCGCCACCAACACGAACAGCGATGTCGAGAGGGCGAGAGTGGAGAATGTGTTTGGGTGCATGGTCAAAGCTCCCGGAGTTGGGTCTAACCACAGCATGGCGCCCCCTAGGAGGATCGAACTCCTGTTTTCAGGTTGAAAACCTGACGTCCTGACCATTAGACGAAGGGGGCGCGCAAGCCTCGATATAGAAGGCCTTGCCGTGGCAAGCAAGGAGGCCAGCACGAGCCTACGCGTGCGGCTCAGCGGCGTCCTCGATCAGGAGCTCGACGCTCTCGCGCCCCTGCCACACGCTTCGGCGCAAATGCCCCGCGACATGCATCGCCTGCCCCTCGCCGCCAAGAAGGAGCTTGCCGAGCGGCGTGTCGGCGATGCGAAAGGCGCAACCCTCGATCCGCGCGCCGTCGGGCGCGCGCAGCGTGCAGCGGAGATGCATGTCTTTGATGAGGCGGACGCGGGACAGCCGGTGCGCCGGAAAGACGAAGCGCGGTTCCGCGTGCCCGGGCCCGTAAGGCCCGGCGCGGTCGAGCTGGTCCATCAGCGCGATGGTGGCGGCGCCGGCCGTAAGCGCGCCGTCTATGGCGAGCGCGCGCGACCGGTCGGCTTGCGCCACCGGCCCCGCCAGCCGCTCGCGGAGGAAGCTGACGAGCCAGTCCGACTTGGCGCGTTCGAGCTTGAAGCCCGCGGCCATGGCATGGCCGCCGCCCTTGACGAGGAGACCTTCATGCACGGCGCTCCGCACCGCCGCGCCGAGATCGACGGAGGCGATCGAGCGGGCCGAGCCCGTGGCGAAGCCGTCAGGCTCGAGCGAAAAGACAAAAGCCGGGAGCCGGAAGCGCTCGGCGATGCGGCCCGCGACAAGTCCGAGCAGACCTTTGTGCCAGCCCTCAGCAGCAAGAAAGAGCAGCGGCAAGCCAGGATCTGAGGCAAGCGCGGCGTCGGCGGAGGCGAAAGCCTCTTCGAGCATGCGCTCCTCGATCGCTTTCCGCTCGGCGTTGAAAACTTCGAGCTTGGCCGCTAAGCCACGTGCCTCGATGTCGTCGTTGGTGGCAAGCAGTCGCGCGCCGAGGGAAGATGCGCCCACCCTGCCCCCGGCATTGATGCGGGGCCCGAGCACGAAGCCGAGCGAATAGCAATTCGGCGCGGCGTCGATGCGCGCGGCGTCGGCGAGCGCGCGCAAGCCGTGATTGTGCCGGAGGCGCAAGACCTTGAGCCCTTGCGCGACGAAGGCGCGGTTCACGTCCTTGAACGGCACGACGTCGCAGACCGTGGCAAGCGCGACGAGATCGAGAAGGCCGAGGAGATCGGGCTCAGGGCGTGCGCCGTAAAAACCTTGGCGGCGAAGGGCGCGCACCGTCGCGACCAGGAACAGGAACACGACGCCGGCGGCGGCAAGATGCCCCTGCCCCGAAAGATCGTCCTGCCGGTTTGGATTGAGCACGGCGTAGGCCGGAGGCAGCGCTTCGTCGGCCTGGTGATGGTCGATGACGATGACTTCCGCGCCAGCGTCGTTGGCGGCGGAAATCGCGGCCGCGGCGGTCGTGCCGCAATCGACAGTGAGGATGAGGCGCGCACCCTCTTTGGCGAGGCCGGCGAGAGACTCTGGTGACGGCCCGTAGCCTTCGGTGAGCCGGTCGGGAATGTAAGTCGCGGGAACTTGCCCATGGGCGCGCAAGAACCGCTCGATCAGCGCGACCGAAGCCGCGCCATCCACATCGTAATCGCCGAACACGGCGATCAGCTCGGTTTTTGAGATCGCGGCAGCGAAGCGCGCGGCCGCCTTCTCCATGTCCTGAAAGCGCGCCGGGTCGGGCAGAAGCGAGCGGAGCGAGGGATCGAGGTAACGCGCGGCCGTGTGCGCGTCGGCGCCGCGAGCAGCGAGCACGCGGCCGATGAGCTCGGGCAAGCCGTGGCCTTGCGAAATGGCGGCGGCGACGAGCGCGCGCGACGGGTCGAGGCGCTCGACCCAGCGATAGCCGCGCGCCGAGCGTTCCACGCCGAGGAACGGGCTCGGGCCGATCGTTGCTGGAAGTTTTAATGCCGCTGTCACGTTACGCCATCCCACGCGCTTTTCTGTGAGCGCGGGAGTGTAAGGTGATTCGCGGGGTTCGCTGCCCCTCCTCCTCAAGCCCTCAATCGAACTTGCTGATATTGGGGTGCTCGGCCTTGATCCAGCGCACCGTGCGGGTCGAGGCGCGCATGACGAGCGTGTGGGTGTGAATTGCGTCCTTGGTGAAGCGGACGCCTTCCAAAAGCGAACCGTCGGTGATGCCGGTCGCGGCGAAGGAAAGATCGCCCATCACCATGTCGCGCATGTGGTACTTGCGGTCGAGGTCGTGGATGCCGGCGGCGCGGGCGCGGCCTCGATGCTGTTCGCTCGATGCCACGAGCCGCCCCTGAATCTGCCCGCCGATGCAGGCGAGCGCCGCGGCGGCAAGCACGCCTTCGGGCGCGCCGCCGATGCCCATATAAATGTCGATGCCGGTTTCCATCGGCTTGGTCACGTGAATCACCCCAGCAATATCGCCGTCGCCGATGAGGCGAAGCGACGCGCCGGTCTCGCGCACTTCTTCGATGAGCTTGGCGTGGCGCGGGCGATCGAGCATGCAGACGGTGATCTCTGCAATCGGCGCGTTCTTGGCGGCGGCGAGCGCCTTGAGGTTGTCGGCGGGCGTAGCGTCGAGATCGACGAGGCCTTCGGGATAGCCGGGTCCGATCGCGATCTTGTCCATATAGATCGTCGGCACCTTGAGCAGGCTGCCGCGCTCGGCGACGGCGAGCACCGAGAGGGCATTGGGGAGCGCCTTGGCGCACAGCGTCGAACCCTCGACCGGATCGACCGCGACATCGACCTTGAAGGCGGCGCCGCCCTTCCCGCCGACCGTCTCGCCGTTGTAGAGCAACGGGGTCTCGTGCTCGTCCCCCTCGCCGACCACGACGATACCTTCGATGGCGAGACGCTCGAGCTCACGGTACATGACCTCGGCGGCGGCCTCGTCGGCGGCGGCCTCGTTGCCTCGGCCCCGCCACAGCGCGGCGGCGACGGCCGTGGCCTCGGTCACACGTACGATATCGAGCGCCAAAGCGCGGTCGAGCTCGGTCTTAGCCGGAGCCTTCGACACGTACGTTCCTCCCTCCCTCAGGCGCTCATGGGCGGCGCCTTTAGGGATACACACTCACTATCACAGTTTTTCGATGCGGATCATCTGCGGCTTTTGGTCGACATGGCCGTCGCGCTCGATGGCGGCAAGCGCTTTGCGGATCGCGGCCTCGGTAGTCTGGTGGGTGATGAGCACGACGAAGGCGGGCGCGTTCTCGTCGCGGCGGTTGAACCCGGGAAGCTCGGCGCCCGGACGGCGCTGCACGATGCTCTCGATTGAGATGCCTTGATCGGCCATGCGGCCGGCGATGGCCGCGAACGCGCCCGGCCGGTCGTAGACCGAGAGCCTGATGTAATAGCCGCCTTCATGCGCCCGCATCTCGGCCTTCTTGTAAGGCTTGAGCGCCTTGGCCTTGGTGCCGAAGGGCGGAAGGATGTGCCCGCGGGCGATGTCAATGAGGTCGCTCGTCACGGCCGACGCCGTGGGTCCTGCGCCCGCGCCCGGACCGATCAACATCACCTCGCCGACAAAATCGCCGTCGATGGCGACGCAGTTCAACACGCCGTCAACGTCGGCTATGGCCCGGTCCTTCGGCACCATGGTGGGGTGAACGCGCTGCTCGATTCCGCTATCGGTGCGGAGCGCGACGCCGAGCAGCTTGATGCGGTAGCCGAGGTCACCCGCCGCCTCGATATCGGCGGGGGTGATCGAACTCGATGCCTTCGACATAGACCGAGTCGAAGCTCGGGCGCGTGCCGAAGGCGAGACCAGTCAGCAGCGCAAGCTTGTGCGCGGTGTCGAAGCCGCCGATGTCGAAGGTCGGATCGGCCTCGGCATAGCCTTGGGCTTGCGCCTCCTTCAACACGTCGGCGAAGCTCCTGCCCTCCTTCTCCATCAGCGTGAGGATGTAATTGCAGGTGCCGTTAAGGATGCCGTAGACGCGGGAGATGTCGTTGCCTTGCAGGCTCTCGCGGATGACCTTGACCACGGGAATCCCGCCGGCGACCCCCGCCTCGAAATTCAGCGCAGCGCCGTTCTTCTCGGCAAGCGCGGCAAGGCTCGCGCCGTGATGGGCGAGCAGCGCCTTGTTGGCGGTAACGACATGCTTGCCGGACGCGAGCGCCGTCTCGACCGCCTTCTTGGCCACGCCCTCCTCGCCGCCGATCAGCTCGACGAACACGTCGATGGCGGGGTCGGCAGCAAGGGCCACGGGGTCCTCGACGAAGCGGAGGCCCGACAGGTCGGCGTCGCGCTTCTTGCTGCGGTTTCGCGCCGATACGGCCACGACCTCGATAGGACGGCCCGCGCGCGCGGCAAGGTCGCCCTTGCGCGCCGCCAAGAGCCGCAACAGGCCGCCGCCGACGGTGCCGACGCCGGCCACACCTACCTTCAGTCCATCCGTCATGGGGGAGGATCAGAACGACCGATTGGCCTTGGATGCAATAGGAATCACGTTGTGCATCGTCTTGGCGGAGTCGGCGAGGAACTTGCGAATGTTGCGCGCGGCCTGGCGGATGCGCTGCTCGTTCTCGACCAGCGCGATGCGGACATAGCCCTCGCCATACTCGCCGAACCCGACGCCGGGCGAGACCGCTACGGACGCCTTCTCCAGCAGCAGCTTGGAGAATTCGAGCGAGCCGAGATGGGCGAACATGTCTGGAATCGGGGCCCAGGCGAACATGGTCGCAGGCGGCGAAGGCACCGGCCAACCGGCGCGGCGCATGGCGTCGACCAGGCAATCGCGGCGGCGCTTGTAGATCGCGCGGATCTCCTCGATGCAGTCCTGCGGACCGTTGAGCGCGGCGGACGCGGCCACCTGGACCGGCGTGAAGGCGCCGTAGTCGAGGTATGACTTCACGCGGGTGAGCGCGTGGATGATGCGCTCATTGCCGACGGCGAAGCCGACGCGCCAGCCGGGCATGGCGTAGGTCTTCGATAGCGTGGTGAACTCGATGGCGATGTCGATGGCGCCCGGCACTTCGAGGAACGAGGGCGGCTTCTCGCCCTCGAAATAGATCTCGGCGTAAGCGAGGTCGGAGAGCACGATCAGATCGTGCTTTTTGGCGAAGGCCACGACCTCGCGATAGAAGTCGAGACTGGCGATCACGGCGGTGGGATTGGCCGGATAGTTGAGCACGAGCACCGAGGGCTTCGGCACCGAATGCCGTACCGCGCGGTCGAGCGAGGATAGGAACTGGGAATCGGTGCGCGCGGGCAAATGCCTGATGACGCCCCCCGACATGATGAAGCCGAACTCGTGGATGGGATAGGTCGGGTTCGGCACGAGGATGACGTCGCCCGGCGCCGTGATCGCCTGGGCGGTGTTGGCGAAGCCCTCCTTCGACCCGAGCGTCACGATCACCTGCGTGTCGGGGTTGAGCTTCACGCCGAAGCGGCGGGCGTAGTAGGCGGCTTGAGCCCGGCGCAAACCCCCGATGCCCTTCGATGCCGAGTAGCGGCTCGTGCGCGGGTCGCGCAGCGTCTCGTTCAGCTTGGCGACGATATGGTCGGGCGTCGACATGTCGGGATTGCCCATCCCGAAATCGATGATGTCTTCCCCGCGCGCGCGGGCCTCCGCCTTGAGCTTGTTGACCTGCTCGAAGACGTAAGGCGGCAGGCGCTTAATCCTGTGGAAATCGCTGGTCACCGCGAGGGCCCACCCCGATCAGACCCCGAAGGGATTTCACTTGAACCATAGAAGGGGGCGGACGGGCAAGCCGCTCGCCCGCGGCCCCGAGCGCTAGTTGGTATTGTCGGACTCGGTCGCGGGATCGTTGTCCTCCTCGCCGGTACCGCCCTCTTTTTTGGCCGTCGCGCCCTGGAGATCGCTGATCACCGCCTGCTGCTCGGTCTTGGTGAGGGTCTTGTCGTATTGGCGCTGGAGCTGGCTCGAACTGAGCGGCAAATCCTCCACGCCGCCGGCGCAGGCGGAAAGTCCGAGCACGAGCAGGAGGGCGGATAAGCGTAAGGCTGGCGGGTAAACGTGCCGCATGCGGTTCAAAGGCGGTTTTTGTTGGTTCCCCTTGGCGATTTGCAATCGTCCCGTATATTGCATAGCACAATTAAGCCTTGTCTGGTACAGCCGCAGGCGACAAGCGAACCGCGTCCGCATTGTGGCTGCGGCGGGGTTTCACGGGGGTAAAGCAAGGATTTTTTGATGCAGCAGAAGAGGAAGGACCCCGACTCAAGTCAGGGTGAGGAGACCGGACAGAGCCAGTTCGAAGCCCTAGCCCGCAACATGGTCCGCCTGTTCGACCAAGGGGCTAAGGCCGCATCGACTTTGGCCGAGCGCTCGAGCGCGAACGGGAGCGGGTCTTACAGCATGAGCTCGGAGATGACCGAGGCGGCCAAGTCGCTCGGCGAAATCGCGCGCCATTGGGTCGCCGATCCGAGCAAGCTCGTCGCCGCGCAAGGCGAACTCTTCCGCAGCTATGCCGATCTGTGGGACCGCTCCGTGCGCCGCTTCCTCGGCGAGAAGGTCGAGCCCGTGGTCGAGCCCGAGCCCGGCGACAACCGTTTCAAGGACCCCGACTGGTCCAATACGCAGTACTTCGATTTCTGGAAGCAGGCCTATCTCATCACCTCGCGCTGGGCCGAAGACCTCACGCGCAATACCGAAGGCATCGACGACAAGACGCGCAAGAAGGCGCTGTTCTATCTGAACCAGATGCTGGCGGCGTTCTCGCCGTCGAACTTCCCGCTCACCAACCCGGAAGTGGTCCGCACCACGCTGCAAACCAACGCCGCCAATCTGGTGCAGGGCATGGCGCATTTCGTGCAAGACCTGGAGCAGTCGAAAGACCTGCTCCGCATCAGCCAGACGGACCTCTCCGCGTTCGAGATCGGACGGAACCTCGCTGTCACGCCCGGCAAGGTCATCTTCCAGAACGACCTCATCCAGCTCATTCAATACGCGCCCATGACGGAGGAAGTTTACGAGCGGCCCCTCCTCGTCGTGCCGCCCTGGATCAACAAGTTTTACATTCTCGATCTCGTGCCGGAGAAGTCCTTCGTCAAATGGGCGGTTGAGCAGGGCTTCACTGTGTTCCTCGTGTCGTGGGTGAACCCGGACGCGCGTCTCGCGCAGAGGAGCTTCGAGGACTACATGCGCGACGGGATTCTCGCGGCCGTTGACGCCGTCGTCCGCCAGACCGGAAGCGCCAAGATCAATGCGCTCGGCTATTGCGTCGGCGGCACGCTGCTCGCCACCGCCCTCGCCTACATGGCGGCCAAGGGCGACGACCGCGTGGCCTCGGCGAGCTTTCTGGCCGCGCAGGTCGATTTCAGCGAGGCGGGCGACCTGCTCGTGTTCATCGACGACACGCAGCTCAAGGCGCTCGAGGAGATGATGGCCGAGCAAGGCTATCTCGACGGCTCGCGCATGGCGGCTGTGTTCAACATGCTCCGCCCGCGCGATCTGATCTGGCCTTACGTCGTCAACAACTACCTGCTCGGCAAAAAGCCGTTCCCGTTCGATCTCCTCTATTGGAACGCCAACTCGACCCGGCTGCCGGCTGCGAACCACGCCTTCTACTTGCGCGAGTTCTATCACTTGAACCGCCTCGCCAAGGGCGAGATGCAGCTCGGCGGCATCAAGCTCGACCTGTCGCGCGTGAAGATTCCGATCTACGAGCTCTTCACCAGGGAAGACCACATCGCGCCGGCGGCCTCGGTCTATCGCGGCAGCAAATTGTTCGGCGGCAAGGTGCGCCACGCCATGGCGGGATCTGGCCACATCGCCGGCGTGGTCAATCCCCCGGCCAAGACGAAGTATCAGTACTGGTCGGGCGGGCGGGGGAGCTCGCTCGAGGAATGGATCGCGACGGCAAAGGAGACGCCGGGCTCGTGGTGGCCGGACTGGACGTCCTGGCTCGCCCAACATTCAGGCGCCAAGGTTCCGGCCCGCAATCCCTCGAACGGCCCGCTCTGGGCGATCGAGGACGCGCCGGGGTCCTACGTCAAGAACCGCGGCTAGGGCGTCACGGGAAGAGCGGAAGCTGCTCGAGCCCGGTCGTTTCGGGAAGCCCGTACATCACATTGAAGTTTTGCAGCGCCTGCCCGGCCGAGCCCTTTACCAGGTTGTCGATCGCCGAGACGACGATGGCGCGTCCGGGGATGCGGTCGTCGAAGACGCCGATATGGCAGAAATTGGAGCCGCGCACGTGCTGGGTCGCGGGCGTGACGCCCTCGGCCACGACATGCACGAACGGGCTGCCGGCGTAGGCCGCGCCGAGAGCTTTGCGGAGATCGGCGGCGCGCGCCTTGCCCGTCATCCGCACATAGCAGGTGCAGAGCTCGCCGCGCGACATGGGCGCAAGATGCGGCGTGAAGTTGATGGTGGTGGCGCCCGAGGCGAGGCCTAGTTCCTGCTCGATCTCGGGCACGTGGCGGTGATTACCGATGCCGTAAGGCGAGAGCCCCTCGCCCGCTTCCGAGAACAAGATGTTCTGCTTGAGGCTGCGCCCCGCGCCCGAGACGCCCGATTTCGCGTCGATGATGATGTCCGACGTGTCGATCAGCTTTGCTTTCACGAGCGGCAGAAGCGCGAGCAGCACCGCGGTCGGATAGCAGCCGGGACAGGCCACGAGCCGCGCCGTCGCGATTTTGTCGCGATAGTGCTCGGTGAGGCCGTAGACCGCGTCCTTCAACAGCGCGGGCACGCTGTGCTCGTTGCCATACCACTCGGCATAGGCTGCGGCATCGTGCAGGCGAAAATCGGCCGACATGTCGATGACCTTGACGCGCTTTGGGAGCTTTCCGATCTCGCTATGCGCGGTGCCGTGCGGAAGCCCGCAAAAGACGACGTCGACCTCCTCCCAGTCGGCCTCCTCGGAGCTCACAAGCGCGGGCAGTGCGAGGCTTGCGAGATGCGGGAAGACTTGAGCGAGGGTTTGGCCAGCATGGCCCTTGGCGATCAGCGCGGTGATCTGAATCGCGGGGTGCAGCGCCGCGAGCCGTATCATGTCGGCGCCGGTATAGCCGGAAGCGCCGAGCACGGCGGCTCTGATGGTTTTGGTGTTGGCCATGGCGGAGGCCTTACAACGAAGGTGATGAGAGAGGGATTAAGCCCGAGTCGCGGAAGGTGCGATACCGGCCAAAGCCGGTGCCGACAACGTAAGCGCCCGGGACTAGCGGCTAGCGCTTTGAGAACTGGAAGCTTCGTCGCGCCTTGGCCCGACCGTACTTCTTGCGCTCGACAGTGCGGGCGTCGCGGGTCAGAAACCCGCCCTTCTTCAGCACACTGCGGAGCTCGGGCTCGAAACGCGTGAGAGCGATCGAGATGCCGTGCCTGACGGCGCCGGCCTGCCCCGACAGCCCGCCCCCGCTCACGGTGCAGACGATGTCGAACTGGCCCTCGCGCTTGGCGGTGACGAGCGGCTGTTTCAGGATCATCTGAAGAACGGGCCGCGCGAAATAGGCGGCATGGTCCTTGCCGTTGATGGTGATCTTGCCGGGGCCGCGCTTCACCCAGACGCGGGCGACGGCGTCTTTCCGCTTGCCGGTGGCATAGGCGCGGCCCTGCGCGTCGACCTTCTTCTCGTAGACGCGGGTTTCGGGCGCGCCCGTCGCGGTCTTCAACGGAGCAAGGTCTTCAAGCGTCATGGTCTCGCTCATGGGCTCAGGCGCTCCTTGCGTTCTTGGCGCTGAGGGCGGTGACATCGAGCGCCGTCGGATTCTGAGCCGCGTGAGGATGGTCTGGTCCGGGATAGATGCGCAAATTCCGGAGCTGCTGGCGGCCGAGCGGCCCGCGCGGCACCATGCGCTCGACGGCCTTTTGCAGCACCCGCTCGGGATGCTTGCCTTCGAGGATCTTGGCGGCCGTCCGGTCCTTGATGCCGCCGGGATAGCCGGTGTGCCAGTGATAGACCTTGTCGGCGCGCTTGTTGCCGGTGAGGACGACATTGCCGGCATTGATGACGACGATGTTGTCGCCGCAATCGAGATGCGGGGTATAGCCCGGCTTGTGCTTGCCTCTGAGGCGGTTTGCGATCAGCACGGCAAGTCTTCCCACCACGAGGCCGTTGGCGTCGATGAGGGTCCAGGACTTTTCGATGTCCTTCGGCGTGGCGGAGAAGGTCTTCATTGCGTGGTTCCGGGCTTCAAGGATCGGCGCTTCTAGCTTCTGTCTTAAGAGCGGTCAAGGATAAAGGGACTCTCCAACAAATTCAGGCTACTAGTCATGTGGTATCCTAGTACCAGGGTCGCGCCCCTTTCCGTCGCGCAGCGTCGGCGCCGTCAAAGCGCGGCAAGGAATCTCTGCTATAAGGCATTCGAACATTTCGAGAGGCGGACTTGGCATGGCCACTGCGAGACAGAAAGCGCGCGACGACGAGATCCTGCTGCGGGAAGATCAGGGTCCGGTCGCGCTGCTGACGCTCAACCGGCCTGAGGCGCGAAATTCACTGTCGCGGGAATTGATCGCGGCTGTGACGGAGGCCGTGCGCGCGACCGCCGGCGCCGACGCCATCCGCGCCGTCGTCCTGACCGGCGCCGGGACCGCTTTCTCCTCCGGCCACGACCTGAAAGAACTGACCGCGCACCGCAACGACCGCGACAGGGGTCGTGCCTTCTTCGCCGAGACCATGGGCGCATGCGCCGAGATGATGCTCGCGATCGTCCACTCGCCGAAGCCCGTGATCGCGGCGGTGAACGGGATCGCCACGGCCGCGGGCTGCCAGCTCGTTGCGAGTTGCGATCTTGCCGTGGCGAGCTCCGACGCGCGCTTCGCCACGCCCGGCGTCAATATCGGCCTCTTCTGCTCGACGCCGATGGTCGCGCTCAGCCGCAACGTGTCGCGCAAAGCGGCGATGGAGATGCTGCTCCTCGGCGACATGGTAAGCGCCAACGATGCGAAGACGTTCGGTCTCGTCAACTCGGTGGTCGAGCCCGACCGCATGGTGAACGAGGCGATGGAGCTCGCTCGCAAGATCGCGACGAAGCCGAAGCGGACGCTCAAAATCGGCAAGGAGGCGTTCTATCGCCAGCTCGACATGACGCTCGAAGACGCCTATCGCTACACCGTCTCCGTGATGGTCGAGAACATGCTCGATCGCGAGGCGGAGGAAGGCATCGGCGCCTTTCTCGACAAGCGTGAGCCCAACTGGCCGCGTTAGACCGCTCGCGCCCTCCCCGGAAGCAGCCAAGCGCTCCGATGAACCACGATTCCTACAGCGACGCCTATATCAGGGACATTCTGACGCGGAACCACACCATCGCCATGGTGGGAGCGAGCGCCAACACCTCGCGCCCGAGCTATTTCGCGATGAAATACCTGAAGGAGAAGGGCTTCCGCATCATTCCGGTCAATCCCGGGCAAGAAGGCCACACCATCCTCGGCGAGAAAGTCTACGGTTCGCTCGCAGCAATCCTGGACAAGGTGGACATCGTCGACATCTTTCGCAATTCGCAAGCGGCCCTTGGCATCACGCGCGAAGCGATCGCGATCGGCGCGGCAGTCGTGTGGATGCAGCTCGGTGTCCGCAACGACGAGGCGGCGCGGCTTGCCGAGGATGCCGGCCTCGAAGTGGTGATGAACCGCTGTCCGAAGATCGAATATGGCAGGCTGTCGGGCGAATTGAATTGGGCAGGCGTGAACTCCCGCACGCTGTCGAGCAAGCGGCCGCTGCTCGGCGCTAAGGGCGTGCAGCATCGCGTCATTGCCCCGAAGGCTTGAGCCGCTATAGTCCGGCCCGCAATTCGATGAAGGGAACACGACAATGACCGCGGAGCGACAGCCCGGCTTCAACACGCTTGCGATCCACGCCGGCGCTCATCCCGATCCAGCGACTGGCGCCCGCGCCACCCCGATCTACCAGACCACGTCGTTCGTCTTCGACAATGTCGAGCACGCGGCGGCGTTGTTCAATCTCGAGACGTTCGGCAACATCTACACCCGTATCACGAACCCGACTCAGGCCGTGCTCGAGGAGCGGGTGGCCGCGCTCGAAGGCGGAACAGCGGGCCTCGCCGTGGCCTCGGGTCACGCCGCCCAGGCGCTCGTGTTCCATACTTTGCTCGCGCCCGGCGATGAGTTCATCTCCGCTCGCCAGCTCTATGGCGGTTCGATCAACCAGTTCACCCATTCCTTCAAGAAATGCGGCTGGGAGGTGAAGTGGGCCGACACGACCGACGCGGCCTCGTTCCGCGCGGCGCTCACGCCCAAGACCAAGGCGATTTTCGTCGAGTCGATCGCCAATCCAGGCGGCATCGTCACCGACATCAAAAGCATCGCCGCCGTGGCGAAGGAGGCGGGCGTACCGCTCATCGTCGATAATACGCTCGCCACGCCCTATCTCATGCGCCCCATCGAGCACGGCGCCGATATCGTCGTGCATTCGCTGACCAAGTTCCTCGGCGGGCATGGCAACTCGATCGGCGGCGCCATCGTCGATTGCGGCACGTTCGATTGGTTGGCGAGCGGGCGCTATCCCACGCTGTCGGAACCTTGCGCCGCCTATCACGGCATCACGCTGGCCGAGACTTTCGGCAATTTCGCCTTCGCCATCGCTTGCCGCGTGCTCGGCTTGCGCGATTTCGGTCCCGCGATCTCGCCCTTCAACGCCTTTCTAATTCTGACCGGGATCGAGACCTTGCCGCTCCGCATGCAGCGTCATTGCGACAACGCGCTCGCCGTCGCCACCTGGGTGTCGGGTCACGACAAGGTGGCGTGGGTCAACTACGCCGGACTGCCCGGCAATGAGTTCCATGCCCTTGCCAAGCGCTATTCGCCCAAAGGCGCGGGCGCCGTCTTCACCTTCGGGCTAAAGGGCGGTTACGATTCCGGCATCGCGCTCGTGAGCAACGTCAAGCTGTTCAGCCATCTCGCCAATATCGGCGATACGCGGAGCCTCATCATTCACCCGGCATCGACCACGCATCGCCAGCTCACCGACGAGCAGCGGATGCGCGCGGGCGCCGGGCCCGAGGTGGTGCGGCTGTCGATCGGGCTCGAGAACGCCGAGGACATTATCGCCGATCTCGATCAAGCGCTGGCTGAGACGTAAGTCTCCGGCGTCGCGCTAGCATGGCGCGCGAGCCAAAAATGATAGAGCGCCGCCGCAAAGACAGCGATGGCGCCGGCCTGATGCGCAAGCCCGAGCGCAATCGGCACGGATAGAAGCAGCGTCCATACCCCGAGCGCCGCTTGCAGCAACGCGAAGAGCGCTAACGTGAACGCGCTGCCGATAAGGGGCTGGGCCGCACCCTTGAGCGCAAGCCACGCCAATTGCCCGAGCCCGGCCAGCACGACGGCGTAGCCGAGCATACGGTGCTCGAACTGAACCGTGAGCGGGTTCTCGAACAAATTGAGGTACCAGGGCGAGGCCTCGCCGAGACCGGGCGGCACGAATGCGCCGTCGATGAGCGGCCAGGTGTTGTAGCCCATGCCGGCATCGCTTCCCGCGACGAGCGCTCCCGCGAGCATCTGGGTGAAGATCAGGGCGAGCACGAAGCCCGCGATTAAGCCTGCGCTTCGATCGCGCGCCGCGACCCGCGCTTCCCTGGCCAGCCCGAACAGGAGCCAGAGCGTGTAGGCGAGAATGAGGAGCGCGACGCCGAAATGCGCCGCGAGCCGGTACTGGCTGACATCCGTGCGCAACGTCAGTCCGCTCTTCACCATGTACCAGCCGAGCGCGCCCTGGAGGCCGCCGAGAGCAAACAGGCCGAGGAGCTTGGGAAGCAGCGCCCGGGGAATTGCGCCCGCGATCCAGAACGCGACGAAGGGAATAAAGAACGCGAAGCCGATCAGCCGGCCGAGGAACCGGTGCGTCCATTCCCACCAATAGATCGTCTTGAACTCTTCGAGGCTCATGCCGCGCTTGAGCTCGGTATATTCCGGTATGGTCTTGTAAGCCGCGAAGGCCTCGTTCCAATCGGACTCCAACAAAGGCGGGACCACGCCGACGATCGGTTTCCACTCGGTGATGGAGAGGCCTGAATTCGGTGAGCCTGGTCGCGCCGCCGACGAGGATCATGGCGATGATGAGCGCGGCGAGCGCGGCGAGCCAAATCCTCAAAGCGCGCGCGTGGCGCGCGGGAACCGGGGTCGCCTTCCCTGAGCCGGCAAGGATCGTCGTTGAGGACATAGAGGTTTGATAGCGGCAGGAGCGCGCGAACTCAACTCCGCAAGCCCGCCCGGTTGTCGCAACTTCTGAGGTTGAGCTCGCTTGCGAGGTGCTATCTTCGGCTCGCGCGGAGCCGCAAAGGCGATGCGTCAGGCCATGCGGCGGAGGACCGGCGAGATGCGCGTGCGCTCCCGTAAGCTCATCGGCACGATCGTGCTGCTTCTCCTACTTGCCGTCTACGCGACGCTTGCGGCCGTGATCGGCTCGGGCCGCATCGCTCAGGCGCCGCAATGGGTGCAATTTGCCTTCTTCCTGACAGCCGGATTGGCTTGGGTCATTCCGGCCGGGCTCGTCATTCGCTGGATGCAGCGGCCCGACTGAGGGTTCCCGCGCGCCTCTAGAGTGCCGCTGCCCAGCCGAGGAACCGGGGACGCCGCTTGCTCCCCTGCTCGTAGGCGAGGGTCTGGCAGCCGAGCACCGCGAAGTCGCTCAAATCCGCCGTGGGGCTCGCGCCCTGGGGGCACACCGCGACCGCGATCGACAGCTTGAATCCGAGATCCGGCGCCGTCCGCCGCAGCGCTTCGCGATCGGCATGGAGAACAACGCTGTCATAGGCTTCCATCAGCGCGGCGAGTATCGCGGCAAAGCGCCCATTGCCGGCGGCGGCAAATCGCGGATTGCCCGCGGCGATCACGTGGAGCGGCGTGTCGGCATCGAGCCCGATGATGTCCTCGAATTGCACCTTTCCGGCCGCAAGATCGGCCAGGCCGGGAAAGCGTGGCAATCCGAGCGCGGCAGAAATCGAATGCGGTCCGTGCGCGAGATCGAGCAGCACGACTTGACCGCCGGCAGCAACGAGAGCGCGCGCAATCGCAATCGCCTCCGCCGTCGCATCGATTGCCGCGGCCCCGCCGACAAGGAGCGCGCGCGAGGCGGCGTCCTGCCGCGCGGGCAGGATCTGGTCGAGCACGGTATCGAGCGATTTGAGCACGTGCGTTCCCGCGTCATGCTTGGGCACGATCGCGTTTCGCGTTTCCGCCCGTGACGCCGCAAGTCTCTTGTTCAGATAGTGACGGAGATCGTTCCCGTCATTCTCCGCAGCGCTGCCGGCCGCAACACGGAGCCGCACAAATCCCCTCACCCCGAATTCTTTCGCCGCTTCTTCCGCTTCGCTCTCGGCAAGTTCGAGGCTCCGGCGAAAGCGCGCGAGGAAGCCGGCTGCGGACTGAGCGCCGGGTTCTGCCCGCGCCTGCCTCGCTCGCCCTTGTGGGCGCGCGTGAAACGATGGTCGGCTCGAAGGCGCGGCGGCTCGATCACGCGCCAGGAAATAGACGACGGCGAGAAGAGCCGCGGCGAGCCCAACCGTGAGACTGAAGGAGCCGCGCTCCGGCAGGGTGATGAAGGTGACGAGGCCGGTACCGGCGGCAAGCGCAAGGATTCCCGTCTTCGCCTGCCACGAGGCACGGTCGAGCCTCGGGCGGTTGTCATTCCTCGCGACCGGGCCGGCACGAAACATCGCCAACGACTGAACTCCGGACTGAACTCATTGCGACGACCGCCCATTACAGCCGTGTGCTGGTAACCAAAGGCTTAAGGCGCGGCTCGCATCGGCACGTGTGCTGAGGCTTTGTTAAGCGTGTGGGGCCGGTTTATGCGGCGCGATGCGGAGCGCCATCTGCACGTGCCCCGTGTGCCGGAGAACACTCTCCTGCCCCGTTTGCGCGGTCGATCGCCCGGTTCGCCGCTATTTACCTTGACGATCGCATCTTCTAAAGCTCACGGCATCCCGAACCGGGTTGAAACGCGGGGTCCAGTGAGCTCGACGCTTCGCATATTGCATTGCCTGCGCGCGCCCGCCGGGGGCCTTTTCCGGCATGTCCATGACCTCGCTCTGGGCCAGGCCCAGCTTGGGGCCGAAGTCGGCATCGTCTGCGATGCGAAAACCGAGGGCGATCCGGTCGCGCTCGGGCGCCTTGCCGACAATTGCGTGCTTGGGCTGACCCGCATTCCCATGCCCCACAATGTCGGCGTGGGCGACTGGCGCGCGACGGGGCGCATCGCCCGCCTGGCCGCCAAGCTCGACGTCGACGTCCTGCACGGTCACGGCGCCAAAGGCGGCGCCTATGCCCGGCTTGCCGGGCGCAAGCTGAAGCGCAAAGGCAAGAAGGTGAAGTCGATCTACACGCCGCATGGCGGGAGCCTGCATTATTCGCCCTCGCAGATCATGGGCCGGCTCTATCTCCGCGCCGAGCGTAAGATGCTGCCGATGAGCGACGGACTTCTGTTCGAGAGCTATTTCACCGCGCATCGTTATGTCGAGCTGGTCGGGCAACCGCACTGTCCGGCGCGGATCGTGCCGAACGGGCTTCACCGCCACGAGTTCTACGATCCGATGCTGGCCGACGACGCAGTCGATTTTGTTTTCGTCGGCGAGCTGAAATACGTGAAAGGCGTCGATATCCTGCTCGAAGCGCTCGCCGCCCATCAGGCGATTTTTCCCGGCCGTGCGCTGATCGTCGGCAGCGGCCGCGACGAGGCGCGGCTCAGGCGGCTCGCCCGCAAGCTTGGCCTCAATAGCCGCGTCGCTTTTTCCGGGGCGCAATCGGCGCGAAGCGCGTTTGCGCGCGCCCGCTGCGTCGTGGTGCCGTCGCGCGCCGAATCCTTTCCCTATATCGTGCTCGAAGCCGCCGCGGCGCAGATGCCCTTGATCGCGACCGATGTCGGCGGCATCCCCGAGATCGTCGGCAATGTCGAAATGCCGCTGATCCCGGCAGGCGACGTCGCGGCGCTTGCGGGCCAGCTTCGGGCGTTCCTCGCCACGCCCAAGACCTTCCTTGATCGGGCCGCCGCCTTGCAAAGGGTCGTCGCCGAGCGGTTCAGCGTCGAACACATGACCCACGAGGTCATCGATTTCTATATTTCCGAGGTCGGCGCGGGCGTCTCCTAGCAGCCAATGTCAGGCGTTTGAGGGCGGGCGCAAAGTGGTACAATGGCCGTGAGGCGTCCGGCCAATGCAGGTCAACCTGCCATTCCACGTTGTCGATATCGCCGCGGATGAGTTGCGCACCCTATCCGGCGAACGCGTTGATCTTCGCGCCCGCTCTTACGCCGTGCTTCGGCTGCTTGCCGAGAAGGCGGGCCACCTGGTCGAAAAAGACGAGATCATCGCAAAGGTTTGGGATGACGTCTCCGTTACGGACGACTCCCTTACGCAGTGCATCACGGATATCCGGAAAGCCATCGGCGATGAAGAGCGTCGGGTTCTGCGCACCGTAAGCCGCAAGGGCTACGTGCTCGTCCCAGCACACCGCTCCGCCTCTTGGGCAGGCCATGTCCCGGACAAGCCTTCTCTTGCAGTCATGCCATTTCTCTCCACCGGAGATCAAAACGACGCCACGCTTGGGGCGGGCGTCGCGATGGAGATTATCAACGAACTCGCGCGCAATCGCGATTTGCGCCTCATCGCGCGAGATTCCTCGTTTGCCTTGGCGGCGCGGAACCTGATGTCGCAGGAGCTCGGGGAACGCCTCGGGACGCGCTATCTGGTGGAAGGCACCGCCGAGCGGTCGGGCAACAAGCTGCTCGTCGATGTGCAGCTCGTCGATGCTGTCGACGGCACCATCGCCTGGGGCGACCGCTTCTCGGGCACAGCGCGGGATATCCCCGAACTCCGGCGCGAGATTGCGGCCAAGATTGCGGCCAGCCTGCATTCGGGTATGCGTGAAGCGCAGAAGCACGCGATCCTCGAGACTCCACCGCGCGACCTTGATCAATTTGAGCTCACCCTTCGCGGGATTGCCCGGAAACATCAATTCAATCCGGAGGCGACGCGCGCGGGACGACAAGATCTTGAGGAGGCGATCCGGCGCGATCCCTACGCGCCAGCGTGCGCTTATCTTGCCTGGATCGATCTGATCGACATAATGATGCAACTCACAGGAGAGCGGCAGCCCTCCTATCTCGGCGAGGTGATCGCGCAATTCAAACGGGCCATCGCCCTCGATCCCAATTTTCCAGCCGCCTATGAGGGACTAAGCCAAGCTCTGATCGTTGCTGGCGACGTGGAGCAGGCCGTTTCAGCCGCGCGACGGGCGGTCGAGCTCGGCCCCAGCGACGCCGACGCTTTGCTGTTTCTCGCCGTCGCCCTGTTCGAATCAGGTGCGGTGGCGGAAGCTCTCGAAAAGGTGGAGCAAGCGGTATCGCTCAATCCGGTGCGGCCTCCCTACTACAATTATTTCCACGCCGTGATCCTCTGGGGCAATGAGCGATACCAAAAGGCGCTCGAGCAGACCGAGGAGTGCTTACGGAAGGCGCCGAGTTTTGGCGGAGCCGAGATTTATCGGATCATTATCCTGGTAGGGCTTGGACGAATGGATGAGGCCAGGACTTGGTTCGCGGAGTTCTTGGTACAACCCGTAGGCTTTGGCTTCCTGCCGCCACACTCCCAGGAGCTCGCTCGCCGCGCCATGGCTGCGCTGCACTCCGTAGGATGGCGGCCGACCTTGGCCGCAGACCGCGAGGCGGTTTGACGCCAAGCGCCACGGCGCATTTCAGAATTTTTCAGAAGGATTTCGGGACTTCGAACGCGGCCTCGCGTAGTCAAAGACCCGTGGCGCGGGCCCGCGCCTCTCAGGACGTCAATCCCCGCCAATTCGCGGGCATTCGCAAGAGAGGAAAGCGCCATGTTTACGAAAGTCACATTTTCACTGTTCATCTTGACCGCAGCGGCCATGCTCGGCATCGCTCCCGCGGTAGTTCTGGCCGAAAGCGTCAAGGATTCCGGCTCGATGGAGGGAGAGGTCGTCAAGCGCGACGTCCAACCCATTCCCGACCAAGAGGGCCATGTCCTTATCCTAGGCGAGTCCAACGGCACGGCCTCAAACCCCGCCGGAGCGGTGGATGGCTACTCGTTCAGCATCCGCGAAGCGCTCGATCTGCGACAAGGTTCGGGATCCCAGCGCGGCTACGTCATCTTCAGCAAGGGGTCCGACCAGCGGGTGGTCGGCATCGAGGGCGCCGTCACAACGACCATGAAGGACGGTCAGCCGAATACGACCGTCAAGGGTAACTGGACTATTGTGGGCGGAAAGGGCTCGCTTGCTGGGCAAAAGGGCGAGGGCTCCTACTCCGGTTATTTCACATCCCCCGACAAGTTCCACGTCGACTGGGGCGGAATGCTTAGCAGCTCGAAAGAAGCTAAGGTCGATTGAGCTGAACGAAGGACAGCAGGGCCGTGCGGCTCCTGCCGCGCGGCCCCAATGACCCAAAGCGGACGTAGCGCACGTAGGGCGCCCCGCTGTTTCCACTTTATTGCCGCGAAATCGATCCCCCCTACTGTTAAGCCCTGGACCTTGTGAGGGAATCTAAAGTCCAGCGAGTTCTTCATGGGGCAACCCAAAAAGCTCACTTCTGACGTTATTGCCTTGAGCGGAAAATATCCGGCCGGCGTGCTGGAGAATCCGGAGCCGATCGCGCAGCGATTTGCCCACTCGTCAGACTTGCGTCGAGCAGCCCGGCGCGTCGCCGATCCGCCGCACGTACCACGGACGACCGCACCGAGTTTCGCAACGCACGAACAGGCCCCTTCGTCGGCGGGGTTCACGCGCCGGACGTGGTGGCTGATTGCCGGCCTCGTATCTGCCGCATGGGTTCCATGCGTCATCCTCGGAAGCATATGGTTCGGCTCGACCGGCGTGACGGCGCCGCCGACAGCACAAACGCCCGAGCTCCGGCCCATGGCACCACTCGCCGTCCTCACGACCTCCAGGACAATCGAAGCCAAAGCTGGTGACACGGTCGGCCTTCCGATCGCGCTCGATGGCACCGACGGCGTACCAGCTCGCAGCATCATCGCCATCGAGGGACTCCCGCAAGCCAGCAATTTGTCCGAAGGCCGCCCCTTTGGCGAAAACGATTGGATGCTGAAACCCGATCAGATCGGCGATTTGCAGCTCGTCCTACCTCGCAGCACGACGATTGGTGAGTTCAAACTTGCCATCGCACTCATTGGTCCTGACGAAAACATCATTGCCAGGGCTGAAACGATTCTCACGGTAGCGCCCGCCCCTACCCCGTTAGAGCCGGTCATGGCCGAAGACAGCGATGAAGCTGCGGCTCTGCCTGACGGCCAAGTAGCCTCGTTGGATACTGGGAGCGGCGACGATACGCAGCCCGATGCAGCTTCTGGCACGACGGAGACGGCAACGGCCCCATCGACTGGCGCGGCGCCCGAAGTTGGCGAGCAAACGCAACAGGCAGTTGCGTCCGCGAGTGGCGCTCAGCCAAACATGCTGGGGCAAGCCGAGACTGAGGAGAGCGCGCTCCCCACGGTTCAACCGTCGGTCGCCGTCAACATGCGGGAAGCGCCGAAGTCGTCATCGCCTGTACTCGGCGTAGTCGGCAAGGGCATCGAGCTTCAGGTTCTCGATCGGAAGCGCGGATGGGTCAAAGTGACCGACCCCGCAAGCGGCAAGGAGGGTTGGATTTACAGCGGCCTTCTTGCCGGGGAAGCGAACAAGAATCGCCGCGTAAGGCGCGCGGCACCCAATTCGAGTTCCGAGCCGAGTTCGGAATCGTTTTGGGGCAGAGTTGGACGCTGGCTTACACCAGGCTAGCCGGAATTGCCGGCGCGGGAACCATTGCCCCAGCGCGCTGTTATCAGTGCAATGACGGAAACGATCATGACGTCGGGTAGCGCGCTGACGCCTGCGAGCGAACTGGCAAGGAAGAACACGACTCGCTTTCCCAACGAGGACGATGAATACCGTCAGGCTCGTGATGCTCTGTTGGCGGAAGAAATCGAACTCAAGCGGCACATGGAACGGGTGGCTGCGCAGCGCCGCGCTTTGCCTCCAGGCGGTCTCGTGCCGGAGAATTATGTATTCGACGGCCTCGGCCCCGACGATAAGAGAGTCAAATTGAAGCTCTCGGAGTTGTTCGCCCCGGGCACGGAGATGCTCGTCACCTATAGTTTCATGTTCCCCCGTTATCCGGAGGACGACCGGCCGGGGCCGACAGAGGGCTTAACCGCCCGGCTCAAGCGAGAGGACAGCCCTTGCCCCTCGTGCACGGCGTTTCTCGATTCGCTCGACGGTGTCGCCAAGCACGTTGAAGCCGCGGCGTTCAATTTCGTGGTCGTCGCCGAAGCCCCGCTCGACCAGCTGCTCGACTTCGCCAAGGACCGGCACTGGAGGAGCTTGCGACTGCTGTCGTCGGCAGGAAACAATTTCAAGCGCGATTATCGGGCCGAGACGCCTGAAGGGCATCAGATGCCGATGGTGACGGTCTTTCACCTCGCCGACGATGGGATCAGGCATTTCTGGAGCTCAGAAATGTTCTACGCCGATCCCGATCCCGGGCAGGACCCTCGCCACACCGGCACTATTGAACCGCTTTGGAATATCTTCGACTTGACCCCCGACGGCCGTCCATCGCACTGGCAGGAACAGTTGCAGTACGACTGAGGCGAGAGCGACTCTAAAGCAATCCAAGTTCGTCAGATCAGGAAGTGCTCTTCCATCCATAGCAGGCCGGGCGCGTTGGCCGTGGTCACGACCGGCCCGTTCGTCACGACGTGTTTAGGGATCATTCCCGGTCCCTCGCCGGTCTTTTCGCCGGAGGTAGAAGCGGCCGCGCCGGCAATGATCGCTCCGCCGTGGATCAGGCATGACGGGTTGCGCACGGTCGCTGCCATTCGTCCATCCATGACCGCCTGGAGCGCCGGCGGCATGCCATCGCAGCCGCCGATTTTGATACCGGTACGGCCGCGAGCCTTCATCACGTCGTAGGCGGCGAGCGCCATGTCGTCGTTGTGAAAGTAGGCCGCGTCGATCTTTGGGAATTTGGTCAGCAGAGCTTCCCAGATGCTGGCGACTTTCGCCACGCTCCAGTCGGCGTGAGTCGTGTCCACCACTTCGACCTTGGGATATTTCTTGACGACGTTTGAGAAGCCGCGGGCTCGTCCCTGCGCTCCGGTGTGGCCCGATGCGCCTTGCGTCATGACGACGATCCCTTGGCCGCCAATCTGATCCATCAGCACCTGCGTCACGGCGGCGCCCATGAACTCATTGTCGGGCGCAAGGAAGCTATGAACGTTGATCTCGTCGAGGGGCGCGATGAGCGTGTCCATGTCGATGACCGGCACGCCCGCTTTGATCATCTTCTCGACCGGCGCCTTCAACGTGCCGATACTAAAGGGTTGGATGGCGACGAAGTCCCATTTCTGGTTTGCTATGTCTTCGATTGCGGCAAGCTGCTTGGCGTCAGAAAGCGCGCCATCAAACCAGGTCACCTCGACGTTGAAGAGCTTGCCCCAGTATTCGGCCGCCTGCTTGCCTTGGGTGCACCAACTTACCTGCAGACCAATATTGGAGAACGCGGCCTTCAGCGGTTTCTCGGACCGGCCGGCTGCTTTTGCCATTTCGGCGGCGCGCGTCGGCGAGATCCCGAGAGCACCTAGCAACGAGGCGCCGGCGAGGCCCGCGGTAGCTTGCAACAATTCGCGCCGATTTGCTCGGATGTCGGTCATCAAATCCTCCACGCCGCACGATCTGCTATGCTAGTTCGGGATCGATAACCGGATCGGTCCGGGGGCAGATCGTCTTTCTGAGCTACATCAATCCATATCGATCCCAATGTCCACTCTTGGTACTTGGCCGAAATTGACGCGGGGCGCGGGGTGATGATCGAAGAGCAACACGTCGAGAGGGCCTACAAGACCTACCAGATCGTCGGCCTCTTTCTTGGCCCCATCATTTTTGTCGCGCTCTACCTTAGTCCCGCGCCGCCCGGACTGTCGGCCGCGGGGTGGGCCACGGCGGCGCTTGCCGTGTGGATGGCGATCTGGTGGACCACGGACGCCCTCCCCCTTTTCGTGACCGCGCTCCTGCCGCTGGTATTTCTTCCGCTGCTTGGCATCGCCAATATCGGCACCGCGGCGGCGCCGTTCGCCGACCCAGTCATTTTCCTGCTGCTCGGAGGCTTCCTGCTCGGGCTTGCGGTTGAACGCTGGAATTTGCACCGGCGCATTGCTTTTCACATCATCCGGCGGGTCGGCACAAGGCCGCTCGGGTTGCTCGGCGGGGTGATGCTGGCAACCGCGGCGATCAGCATGTGGATTAGCAACACGGCAACAACCGTCATGATGCTGCCGATCGCGATTTCATTGATTGTCGCCGTGTTGCCGCCCGGCCGAGGCCACGGTGCCGAGGGCGCCAATTTCGCTGCGGCCATGACGCTGGGCGTCGCCTACGCGGCGTCCATCGGTGGCATGGCGACCCTGATTGGCTCACCCCCGAACGCGCTCGCCGCGGGCTATCTCTCGCAAGCCTTCAAGATTGAGTTGGACTTTGGCGTGTGGATGGCGATCGCCTTGCCTATCGCGGCGGTGATGCTGGGGCTGGCCTTTCTGGTTTTGTCTCGAGTCGCTTTCCCGTTTCCGACACTTGCAGCGCCGGACACGCAGGCGGCCGTCGATCTGTTGCGGCAGACGGAACGCATGAGCGTTCCGGAGAGGCGCGTGGCGATTGTCTTCGCCGTCGTTATCGCCTGCTGGATCTTGTACCCATTGGCTGAAGCGCAGACCGGCAGGAAAATTGGCGATGCCGTCATCGCGGTGGCCGGAGCCATCGCGCTTTTCCTCGTTCCGGCCGATTGGCGAAGCCGGACCTTTCTTCTCGACTACGCGACAGCACGAAAGGCACCGTGGGATATTTTCATCCTGTTCGGCGGCGGCTTGAGCCTGGCGCAAGCCATGCAGAGTTCGGGGTTGGCAGCTTGGATTGGCAACGGTCTCTCCTTCCTGCACGGCATGCCGCTGATCGTGCTCATTGCCGGCGTGTCGCTGCTGCTCGTGTTCATGACCGAATTGATCAGCAACACGGCAGCGACGGCCGCCTTCCTCCCCGTCGCGGGGAGCCTCGTGATCGGCGGGGACGCGCCGCCGGTCTTGCTTGCGGTGACGGTTGCGCTGGCAGCCTCGTGCGGCTTCATGCTGCCCGTCGGCACGGTTCCCAACGCGCTGGTATTCGGGACCGGCTATATTCCGCTCCCGAAAATGGTCCGCGCCGGTTTCATTTTGGACTTGCTCGGTGCAGCAGTGATTACGGCGGGAATTGCGCTCGCCGCGCTTTTGCTTGGCGCCGGCGACGCACGGTCTGAAGACGCGCCTCCTCAGGCGCGGCACATAAACCCGCAACGACTCCAAGCGACGCTTGAGAAACTGAGCGAGTTTGGCCGCAATCCCGAAGGCGGCGTCACCCGCCTCGGCTTTTCACAAGCCGATTTGGATGCACGGACCTATGTGACAAGCCTCATGAAGGATGCAGGCCTCGAGGTTCGCGTCGATCCGGCCGGGAACATTTTCGGCCGGCGGGCAGGCTCGGAGCAGTTGCCGACGCTGCTGTTCGGTTCGCACATCGACTCGGTTCCCCACGGCGGTAATTTCGACGGACCGTTGGGCAGCCTCGGCGCGATCGAGGTCATCCGCGCGCTCAACGACGCGCGCATCACCACGCGCCACCCGCTCGAGGTCGTGATCTGGACCAACGAGGAAGGTCCGCATTTCGGCATCAGCGCGTTGGGCTCCGGCGTTGCGGCCGGTGAATTGGGTCCGGAGATCCTCGACCGCAAGGACGACGATGGGCAAACCGTAGCCGACTGGCTGCGCCGTTATGGACAGGACCCCGCGCATCTGACCGATGCGCGCATCGCGCCAGGCGCGCTCGCCGCGATCCTCGAACTGCATATCGAGCAGGGACCGGTTCTCGAGGAGAGCAAGGTTCAGATCGGGGTCGTAAGCGGAATTGTGAGCCTCAAGCGGTGGAAGTGCGTCACGACCGGCCTCGCCAACCATGCCGGCACGACGCCGATGAACCGCCGCAAGGACGCGCTCGCCGCAGCCGCGAAGCATCTCCTTGCCGTCCGCGACGTGGTGCGGGCGGAGACTGGCACGCAGGTCGGCACGGTCGGTTACATGAAGGCTGAACCCGGCGCCCCGAACGTTATTCCCGGCCGGGTCGAGTTTCCGGTCGAACTTCGCGATCTCGACGCCGGCAAGATCGAGCGGATGTGGCAACGCATTCAAGAGAAGTTTGCGCAAGCCGACAAGGAAGAAGGCGTCGAGACGGCTTGCGAGGTGGTGAATGATATCGCGGCTGCGCCGAGCGACCCGGCGGTCCAAGGCGTCATCCGCGAAGCGGCGCGTTCGGCCGGCCTTTCGACCGCGGATATGCCGAGCGGCGCCGTGCACGACGCCGGAGAGATATCGAGGATTGCGCCGATGGGCATGATCTTCGTGCCGAGCCGCGACGGCATCAGTCATGCACCGCAGGAATTCACCTCATCGGAGGACTGCGCCAACGGCGTGGAAGTCCTCTACCGCTCGGTCCTGCTGCTCGACCAGCGGCTGCAGCCCAAATGAGGGCGTCGCGCATCGGAAGACCTTATTCAGCCGCGAGCACGCGGTGAATTTGCGCCACGACGGCGGCGCCTTCGCCGACCGCGGCCGCAACGCGCTTGGTGGAGCCTGCCCTGATATCGCCGACGGCGAACACGCCGGGATGGCTGGTCTCGAGCGGCAGAAAAGCATGGACGCCGGCAGCCATGCCGCCGTTCTCAGCCCCGGTTGTGACGAAGCCGTTCTTGTCGGTCGCGACACAGCCTTTGAGCCAGCCAACATTCGGATCCGCGCCGATGAACAAGAAAACGTGGCGAAGCGGACAGCGATGCGCCGCGCCGGAGTGGCGGTCCTTGAAGATCACCGCGGACAAGCCATGAGCTTTGTCGCCTTCGAGTCCGATGATCTCCGTGCGCGTATGGAGCTCGACATTGGGCAGGGCGCCGATGCGCTCGATGAGGTAACGCGACATGGAAGTTTCCAACCCGTCGCTCCGCACCACGAGGTGCAAACGCTTCACCTTGGGTGCAAGGAAGACCACGGCCTGTCCCGCTGAATTGCCGCCGCCGACAAGGGCAATCTCCTCACCCTCGCAGAGCTTCGCCTCGACGGCCGTTGCCCAATAAGACACGCCTGCGCCCTCGAACTCGGCGAGGTTCGGAATGGCGGGTCGGCGATACTGCACGCCTGTGGCAATGACGACCGTTCTCGCCCGCACGGCGCCGCCGTTCTTCAGTTCCAGCCGCAGCAGATTTTCACCATCCTTGCCATTGCCGCCGCAGTCGAGCCTGGTCACTTCGAGGGGAATGGCGATCTTCACGCCGAATTTCAGGGCTTGGTTGAAGGCGCGTCCGGCAAGTCCCATGCCGGAAATCCCGGTTGGAAAGCCAAGGTAGTTCTCGATCCGCGACGAGGCCCCTGCCTGGCCGCCAAACGCCCGTTCATCGAGCACCAGCGCCGATAGGCCCTCAGAGCCGGCGTAAACCGCGGTGGCGAGCCCTGCTGGCCCGGCACCGACGATCGCCACGTCATATACAGTGTCGGGGTCGAGCTCGGGCGTGATGCCAAGACAGGCGGCTGCTTCGACGTCGCTCGGCCGTTTCAGCAATTTCCCATTTGGGCAAATCATGAGCGGCAGCTCGTCGGCAGGCACGCCGTAGCGCTCCACCAACGCCTTGCCGTCGCTCGCTGCGGCATCGAGCACCGTATAGGGATAACCGTTCCGGCCGAGGAACCCCTCGATCCGAACGAGATCCGCCGAGTCCGGATGTCCGACGAGCACCGAACCGACGCCACCACCCTCGATCAAGCCGACGCGCCGCAGAATGAACGCGCGCATCATGATCTCGCCGATTTCCGCCGAGCCGATCAACAGGGCGCGAACATGCGCGGCATCGAGTGGCAGCGCTGTGCAGCCCTTCGCACCCGTGCGGGCGAGAGCCAAGGTCTCTTGTCCCGCGAGCTGGCTCACTTCGCCGGTGAATTGGCCGACCCCAAGCGTCGTAATCGTCGACTCGCGCTGGAGACCGTCGCGGCGGACCACCTCGATTGAGCCTTTGAGCAGCAGCCATATCGGGATGTTGCGCTCGCCCACGTCGAACACGATCGCGCCAGGCGCGAAATCCCGCCCAGGCCCGCTGGCGAAGCGCTTCGCGGTCTCGATCTGCCCCGGGTCGAGCACGGGGAAGAGCTGGTAGGCGCGGGTCTCAATGACGCTCATCGTTCGTCTCCGAGCCGAAAGCTGCCGTCCATCCTAGCACGCCAAGACTGGCCCTTGGCGCCTTCAGGCAAGAACGCCCAGCCCCCGGGCCGAGGGTGCCGTGTCCTATGGATCGCAGTGTCTCTCGACTGGACACGCGTCCCTGACTCGCTGCAGCATGGGGAGCGGAGGGACTCAATGCTCGGGACGTGGATACGCTTCGTGGCGCAATCGACCTTGCTTGCGCTCGAGGCGCAGCGGGTCATAGCGCTGAGGATGGTGGCGATCGCGACCGGGGGCACGCGCGCCCAGGCCGAAATCCAGCGCATGGTCGTCGAAAAAGTCGTCGCCTCGATGCGGGCCGGCGCCATGTTGAGCATGGGCAAGCCGACCGCCTCGATCGTCCGGCATTATCGCTCGCGCGTGCGCGCCAATGAGCGCCGGTTGCTGGCGGCGAAGACCCGCGCGCGTTAGGCCGCGGCCGACCTTACTTGCAGAATTGCGGCTTCTTGATCGCGGGTGCCCGCTCGCCCACGCCGGCGGAAAGCGATGACTTGCTGCTTAGCCTCACCGCTTCGTCCCAACATCCGTAGGTGTTGCACCGATTATAGGTGAAGCAGATGCGGCAGCTCGTGTCGTTCTTCAACGTGAATTCGTGTTTCTCTTTTACGCGCGGAGTCCGTTTCGATGCTTTTGCGAGCCTGGTGCAATTGGCGTTCGCCTTTGCAGCTTTGCGGCCGGGCTTCGGTTCGCGGGCGCATGCCTTCTGCTGAAGGAGAGGTGCAAGCGTTTCCGACTGAGTCAGCGGAACGGATTCTGAAATCACATTGATCTTGGCCGTCCCGCCTTGGAGACAGGGCGCCGGTTCCACCGCAGCGGGCTTCTGGGCTTTGCCCAGGACGAGGTCCCGAAACTCCGCCTCGAGGCCGATGACGATCGTATAGTTTCGTTCGTCGCTGTAGGGCTTGCCGCTCTTCGCACGCGGTCCGAAGGCCACTGATATGCCCCTCAAGACGAGGCGACCTTCATCGTCTGAGACCGGAGATAGCTGCGGGCGGTCGGGGTGCGGGAGTTGCGCGCCTCGATCTGTGAGAGCGAAAACCGCACCCCCCGAACCTCCCTCGTCGAGGTCGATGTCGGCGTAGTAGAACGGCGGGCCGCCGAGCACGCCTTCCAGAACTCGTCTGATCTTTCCCGTCGCGAGCACCGGCTCCCGGTTCGAAGTCTTGTTCAAGCTGTGAAGCTGCTGACCGGTCACCGACAGGATCGGGTCGTCCACGCGCAGCGATGACTCGGAATCGTCCAGCGCAAACGCGCTGCAGCCCGCCAATTCCCGCTTGAGGCGAAGGACGACAAAATCCTCGTTGTTGAGAACGAACCCCTTGCGCTGGTCTTTCTCGACCAGAACAGGAATGGCGGTCTTTCGCTGCGAATAGCTGCGGAAGCTGCATCTCTCAAAGGACACCGCCGCTCTCTTGCCCTTGAAAAGGATGTGCCTCGCCGTCACCAGCAGGTCGGGCTTGAGCACGCTCACCGCGGTCGCAGTCACTTTGACCCCAACTCTGTCCTCTTCCTCGTTGTGGACTGCGGGCGTCTCGCACACGATCTGCCCCGTGCACGCCAGCAGCTGCTTCGTCGCTTCGTCCGAGAGCTCTATGCCGAGCTTGGCCTCGGCCTGGCCGAGATTCCAGCGCCCGTCG
The DNA here is from genome assembly GCA_963802845.1 of uncultured Alphaproteobacteria bacterium. Taxonomy (GTDB): domain Bacteria; phylum Pseudomonadota; class Alphaproteobacteria; order Rhizobiales; family Methyloligellaceae; genus Methyloceanibacter. Next base: position 66,265 of record CAWDKA010000017.1, on the reverse strand, counting down.
ACGAGCTTCGGACTTCCTTCCTTGGCGTAGATCAGCGCCTGACGGAATGGGGAGATTCGAGAAGCAATCAGCTCAGCCGGGGAGCGGCTCTTCACGAGCGGCGAAGCGTTCACCGCAAGTGAAACGATCGCCACGGTTATGGCCGCCAACGTGGCGGCGGCGAGGCCCTGTCTCAAGGATTTTCAATCACGCTTGCGGCCACGACCTAGTTACAGGGTGCGGGCGGAACGGGGATCGCGAATTCATTGTTCGTCTCGTCGGTCTCCGCGTAAGCATTTCTGGGATCGACCTCGACGATGAGTTTATAGGGCGCGTTGTCGGGGTGCGGCGGAACGATCACCTTGATCGGGATTGAAACTGACTCGCCCGGGTTCAACGTCTTCCTTGTGTCTCCCACGTACCGTCTTACCCAGTCGGGCGTCGGGAGAGATGGGCGCGCTATCACCCAGGGCTTGGTGTCGTCCCCCTCAAGAACGACCGTACCGGGGCCCGCATTGACGATCTTGGCGTTCAGCAGCTCCACTTGGGGCTTCGCGTTTACGCATGCATCCTTGTGGTCGGCGGATACGGTCAGGTCCGGCAACTCGCCTCCGCAACCAGCGACGACCGTGCACAACAGACCCGCGCTCGCCCAATGTCGATCGAGTTTTCTCATAAGGGACTTTACCCGAACGATGCCGACGGCCTCGACATCGGGGCGCTATTGGCTGGGACCGGCCGCGTTCCTGGTTCCATAAGGATTTGCTTCTGCGACCCGCGTCTCTTCATTGCATTCCTTGCACAAGCCTTCACTGACAGCCTCATGCGGACACCGGCCGGGCCTGTGACCGTGAGTTGAAGACTGGCACTCGCATTTTTCTTGTTCCGGCATCTTCTAAACTCCGACTGATACTTGGCTTCAGATTACAGTTTCCGTTGCTTCGTCCGAAGACCGCCAATCAATATCTGTTGCGGCTGTAACTATTGCGGCCCTGGGGCGGCGGCGTCCCAGCCGTCCAGTCGGCTATGCAATTGGCAAAATAGGCTTCCCTTTCCCTGCCAGTGGGCGCCGGGAGAATTCGATTGGCGTAGCGCCAACAGGCTGTCTCGACCCATTGGGGGGCGGCAACCGCAGGGGTTGCGAAAATCAGGGCCAGACAGATCACCGGAATGGCCTTCATGGGGTCCTCCTCACAATTGTCGAAACGGTGCGAGAACTGCTGTTCTCTCTCAGTCTCTCGCCCTCCCCCACACCAATAAACACGGAAAAATGCGCCAGTTCCAGCGCAAACGGCGGAACGCTGCTGCAATCGCCTCCATGCACGCACAAAGAGCGGCGACGGTGCGTTTATACTATGCCGCGCTCCTTCGGCGTGGCGCAAAGAGACGATGACATTCCGCAATGTACGCCAATGGAGTACGTACACATGCCTCCCCTTCAAATCGATCCCCTGATCGCGCTCGCCGTGGTCCTCGCGACCGGCGCCACGGACGCGATCTATGTGATGTTCACCAATTCCGTGCTGAAGCGCCGTCGCCTCCCCGCCGCCACCTGGAGCAGCATCTGGTATTTGCTTTCCTCATTTGCAGTGATCAAATACACGAATGACTGGACCTATGTTTTCTTCGCGGCGTTCGGCTCCTTCGTTGGCGCCTATCTCACGTTGACGTTCCTGCGCCCCGCGGCATCGCATCAGCCCGTCGGCTCGTCTCCTTGTGCTGGCCGAGAATGAGCGACTAGGTGCCGGGGGTCTCGTCTTGGCTCCGGTGAAGGAACTAAACCTTGGAAGCCGCGTTCAAGGTATGTCCGGCCAGCATCTTCTCTTTCGACCCCCCGTCGGCTACTGCTCACCGGATGCTGAAAGCCCCGCTAGCCGGGGCTTTCTTTTGTGCACCTTGGATTTGCTTAGGGGAGTGTTTTTGACGTCGATCCCCTCCAAATCGTCAAGGAGGATCGCCGAGGTCTCCAGATCGGCCGCTAAGCGCAACCACGTACTGGCAAGATTTTCGAACACGATGGCAGCTTCGGTGGTTTTGGCCGAGGCGGCGAGCCGCATGCAGGTCTTGGCGTGATCTCTGCAATCCTTGGGGTCGCCGGGCATCCAGCAAGATACCATGTTGGCCGGTCGCCCGTAAGCTCACTCGCTTCTCGCGGGGAACGGCGCTCGCTTCGGCTGGCGCCCGTCACGAAGCCTTCTTGTTGGAGCCTGGCTCGCCCCATTCTTTGAGGAGGGCTGTGGAACTCCCCAAATCGCAGGCCAGTTGGAGCCAAGTGCGCGCTAGGTCCTCGAACACCTCCCTGGCATCGGGTCGTGTCGCGCTAGCTGCAAGTTTCAAGCAGGTCTTGGCGTGGTCTCGGCACGCTGCTGGGTCGCCGGGCATGGCTCCCGTCCTCTGCTCGTAGGCGGGAGCGCCTGGACTGCTCTCTCAGTCACCGGGGCCTACGTTCATCATGTGCCGGTGATAGGCAACTATAGCGCTCATGCGGGGGGGGCGACTGCTAATTTCGGTGCTATTTGTCGCGTCGGCCAGTGTGCGGCCGCTTGCCCCGCGCTGTGGCTCGCAGGAGGGTTGCAGCTTTCGATTGTTGGTGTCGCGAGCTTCGCAGTGATTGGAAAGCTGGTCGGAGCGGGGAGATTTGAACTCCCGACCCCCGGTCCCCCAGACCGGTGCGCTAACCGAGCTGCGCTACGCTCCGACTTGAGAAATCAGATATTTAATCTCGGGGCCGTTGGCAACCGGGCCTCGCCCCAGCGCTATTTCACCGTAATCGCGAGCCCGCTCAGATCGGCGTTCGCCATCAGCCCGACTTGCCGGCCCGAGAGCTCGAGAACGGCGCCATTCTGGTTGGTGAGCACGATGGCGCGGACGCCGGCCCCGACCGCGATGCCCGCGCCGGCCGCGGCATAAACTCCGGCGACGTCGGAGGCGCGCTGGATGTTGCGCACGCGCCCGCGCAGCACGGTCTTCGAGCCGCCAAACACGAGGCCATAATCGATGCCCCCAACCCCAAGCGGGTAGTTGCGACCGCGGAAGCTGAGCGTGCCGCTGCCGCCCGAGCCGCCGATGATCCAGCCGGCCTTGAAGATCGTGAGCGTAATGGTGCCGCTATCGGCATGCGCGCTGTGAAGCCCGGCGCCAGACAGCGCGATCAGCGCGACCAAAGCGCCGCGGAGCAAATTACGAATTCGCATGGCCACTCTCCCTCGTTAAAATCGTTTGCGTCTTGACCTTGCTTTAAGATCGCCAGAACACGGGTCCCGCGATGCGCGCTTATTCCTTGGCCAGAGCAAGGATCCGCCGGCACGCCTCGACTTCGTCGGCAAGGTCGCCCAGCATCTCAACCTCAACGCTCACCCGCTCTCCGGCGCGCGCCTGCATCCGCATCGCGGGGCGGCTTTGCGCGGTCTCGGCGGCGATGTCGGGTATCTCGACCGGAACGACCATGGGCGCCATCCGGTCGTCGCCCTCGCCGCGCTGCTGGAGGTCCATGACGAAGCGCGGACCGTGTTCGCGGAGGATCTTCTGCACCCCGCGAATGGTGTAGCCGTCGCTATAGAGCAGGAAACGGATACCGCGCAGGAGCGCCACATCCTCGGGCCGGTAATAGCGCCGGCCCCCGCCCCGCTTCATGGGTTTGAGCTGTGCGAACTTACCCTCCCAGAAGCGCAGCACGTGCTTCGGGACCGCAAGTTCTTCCGCAACTTCGCTGATGGTGCGAAACGCCTCGGGCGCCTTGTCCACCCGTCCTCCTCTCCGGCGATCAAAGTCGCGCCGGTACGCCTACTCCGCCGCCTTTCTCCGCGACAGCGCATCGTTGATGCGCTGCTTCATGATGTTGCTTGCCCGGAACACGAGCACGCGCCGCGGCGTGATCGGAACTTCCTGGCCGGTTTTCGGGTTGCGTCCAATGCGTTGCCCCTTGTCGCGGATCCCGAAGGATCCGAACGAGGACAACTTGACCGTGTCGCCGCGTTCGAGACTCGCGATAATCTCGCGGAGCACAAGCTCCACGATCTCCGCGGACTCGTTGCGCGGCAGACCGACCTTCTGGAACACAGCTTCCGCCAAGTCGGCGCGCGTCAGTGTCTTCCCGCTCATTGCTACGCTCCCCCAGTCGCGGGACTATTCAAGATGCTAATCGAGCGAGTGCGATCCGGTCAATCTATCTTGCCATCAAATTCCTGATTTTGCGACACTTTCTATAGGGGTGTGGCTTTCGCGCGGCACTACCAGCGCAGCAGCACGGCGCCCCAGGTAAAGCCCCCGCCCATGGCCTCCAGCAGCACGAGATCGCCGGTTTTGATGCGGCCGTCGGCGCGCCCTTGCGCCAGCGCCAGCGGTATAGAGGCCGCCGACGTATTGGCATGCTTATCGACGGTAACGATGATGCGGGCCGGATCGAGCCCGAGCTTCCTCGCGGCCCCGTCCAGGATGCGCTTGTTGGCCTGGTGGGGCACGAACCAGTCGATGTCCGAGGCCTGATAGCCGGCTTGGGTCAACGTTGCCCCGATCACTTCGCTGATCTTGGTCACGGCGTGGCGGAAGACCTCGGGCCCGTCCATGCGAACATGCCCGACGGTGCCGGTCGAGGACGGGCCGCCATCGACATAGAGTTTGTCGCGGTAGCGGCCGTCGGATCTCAAGCTGACGGCGAGAACGCCGCGATCGGTCAGCACTCCATTGAGCTTCTGCGCCTCGACCACGATCGCGCCGGCGCCGTCGCCGAAAAGCACGCACGTGGATCGATCCTGCCAATCGAGGATGCGCGAGAACGCCTCGGACCCGATCACGAGCGCCCGCTTGAACTGACCGCTCTTCAGGTAGTTGTCAGCGGTGGCGAGCGCAAAGACGAAGCCCGAGCAGACGGCCTGCACGTCGAAGGCCGCGCCGTGGGTGATGCCGAGCTCTGCCTGGATAGTGACTGCGGTCGCGGGAAAGGTCTGGTCGGGGGTCGAGGTCGCGAGCACGATGAGATCGACGTCCTCGGGTGCGAGCCCCGCATCGTCGAGCGCCGCGCGGGCCGCGCATGCACCCATCGACGAGGTCAGCTCGCCTTCGGCGGCGATCCGGCGCTCCCTGATGCCGGTCCGCTCGGCGATCCAGCTATCGGAGGTGTCGACCATGCGCGCCAAGTCGTTATTGGTCAGCACCCGCTCAGGCAGGTAGCCGCCGCATCCCCTCACCACCGTCCTTACGGTATTCGACATCATCACCCCCGAAAATTACGCGGCCCCTTCCAACTCGAGCTTCGAGTGGAACCCGGCAATATCGCTTGCCAGACGCTTGACGACGCCATTCGACGCCATGTCGTAGGCAAGATCGATGGCGCTTGCGAAACCGGTTGCATCGGTTCCGCCGTGGCTTTTGACGGCGATGCCGTTCAGCCCGAGAAATATGCCGCCATTGAGCTGGCGCGGGTCCATCTTGTCCTTGAGGGCCCGGAAGGCACCTTGCGCCAGGACGGCGCCGATACGCGCAAGGAGGGACCGCCCCATGGCGGCACGCAGATATTCGCCGATCTGCTTAGCGGTTCCCTCTGCCGTCTTCAAGGCGATGTTGCCGGTGAAGCCGTCAGTGACAACAACATCGACCGCGCCCCTGCCGACATCGTCACCTTCGATGAAACCCTTGTAGCGAATGGGAAGCGGCGCTTCCTTGAGAACGGCGGCCGCCTTCTTGATTTCGTCGAGACCCTTGGCCTCTTCGACGCCGATATTGAGCAGCCCCACCGACGGCTTCTCCATGCCGAACAGCGCCCGCGCCATGGCCGCGCCCATCAGGGCAAACTCGGCGAGCTGCCGCGCATCCGCTCCGACATTGGCGCCGACATCGAGCACGATGCATTCGGCCTCGATGGTCGGCCAGATGGCGGCGATGGCGGGGCGGTCGATGCCGGGGATCGTCTTTAGGCAGAACTTCGCCATGGCCATCAGCGCGCCGGTGTTGCCGGCGGAGACCGCGGCGTCGGCACGGCCGTCGCGCACCGCTTCGAGCGCAAGCCACATGCTCGACTTCCAGCGGCCCTTGCGCAGTGCCTGGCTCGGCTTCTCGTCCATGGCGACGGCGATGTCGGTGTGAACGACTTGCGACTTCGCGGCGAGCGCGGGGTGGGCACGAAGCTCCGGCTCGATGCGAGCGGAATCGCCGACGAGGAGGAAGCGCGCCTCGGGATGACGGATCGCGGTAATCGCCGCGGCGGGAATGACCACGCTTGGACCGTGGTCCCCGCCCATGGCGTCGAGCGCAATGGTGACTGGAGAACCCATGATTGCTGCCGTTCTGGAGAACGATCGATAGCGGCGGGATAGCCGCCGCAGCCCCCGGAAAACAAGAGGAATAGACGCAAAAAAGCCGCCAGTGACAACCGGATTCTGGCGCCCTTAAGGGGCCTCTAGCGCCGTTTTAGAGCGGCAAGGGACGCAAATGGGCCGGTTCCGGCGCCCTCCCCCTCCTGGGGCTCGCCTTGCGGCCAATCGAAGCGCGCCTCCGGGCGCCGCGGGTAAGGATCGAGCGCCGTGGCGAGGGTCTCGTAAATAACCGGTCCGAGATCGATCTTGCCGTCGCGGATCGCCTCAGGCCAGTCGAGAACCCCGGCGCCTCCGGGTTCGGCTGTATCTCGCTCCGGTCGGGGGAGCAGCTCTGCCGGCCAGAATTCCATCTCGACCGGCACCTCGAGGCGCGCTTCGACCGGTTCGAGCGAGACGACACAGGTCTGCTTCGCATCGGCGTTAAGCGTGCCCGTGAGCACGAGACGTCCGCCGCCGCCGTGGTGGATGCGGTAGGCAAAGGTCAGCCGATCGAGGGCCACGAGATCGAGCATCTTGGCGACCGTCACAAGCTCGGCTCCGGTCACGGCGATCTCGTCGCTTGCGCCGTCTCGGATCTCATCGACCTTGATCGGCCGCGACAGGATGGGAGCTTGCGCATCCTCGGTCATGTCAATTCTTCGAGCCTCCGCCGGAACCGATCTCCGGAAACTTCACCTCGCCCGCGGCAAGCGCCGCCACCGCTCTGCGCGGCAATCGCGCTAACAAAGTCTCTTACATAGTGCGCGAGCCGCAAGCTTGAAGCCCCGCTTTGGCGTTGGCTCGAAGGAAGTGCGCTTGCGAGAGAGGCGGCGATGGCCGCATCGCCCGACGCAAACGCGCGCTCCAGGTCTTCGAGAAGGCCGGCATGAGCGGCGGCGACCCCCCTCACCTTCTTTGGGACGCTGAGATCGCCGACACCGATCTCCCTAAGCACGGTCTCCATATCGGCGGTGAACCGGTCCGCCAGGTCCTGGGCTAGGCCGCGCGCGGGCTCGCCTTCCGCCTTGAGGCGGCGATGCACAGCAAAAAGATTAAGCGACAAGACGAGAAAGCGACCTTCGAGCGTGTCGGGAACCTCAAGCGCCTGATAGAAAACGGGAAGCCGCGCCTGCGCCACAATCGCGCCATAGAGTTTCGCGGCGTCCGGATTTGGGGCCTTGAAGGGGGTGAAGGGGTTCAAAGGACGGTCCGTTTGGTCTAGCCTTTCGCAGCGCGGAGTCCGGCGCCGCGATACGGGTCATTCTCGGGGGATTTTAGTCTTGACTAGGTTGAGACTGCACTCGATTGCGGTACGTCCGGCGCTCGCCGCGCTTCTGCTCAGCGCGAGCTTGCTCGGCGGCTGCGGCGCGCAGATCGACCGGCACGGACATGTCTTCATCGACGTCGATGTCAACTCCATCAAGCCCGGCATGACCAAGGAGCAGGTCACCACCGTGCTCGGCTCGCCCGATACCACCAGTACGATCGCGGGCGAGGCCTATTATTACATCTCGACTACGCAAAAGACCGTCGCTTTTCTCAAGCCGCGCGAGATCGACCGTCAGGTCGTCGCGGTCTATTTCGGCGGCGACGCCAATGTGCAGCAGGTCGCTCATTACGGGCTGAAGGACGGAATCGTCGTCAATTATCTGAAGGATGAAACTCCTGCTCGTGGCAAGGACCTCAGTCTGCTCGAGCAGATCTTCGGCAATATCTCCAACCGTGGCATGTTCAAGGACATGAGGCCGCCGGCGTCGACGGGCGCGCCCCCGATCTAGACCGGCGAGGATGCCCGCCTATTGATGGGCGAGCACCGCCAGCAACAATAGCGCCACGATGTTGGTGATCTTGATCATCGGATTGACCGCGGGGCCGGCCGTGTCCTTGTAAGGATCGCCGACGGTGTCGCCCGTCACCGCAGCCTTGTGCGCCTCGGACCCTTTGCCGCCGTAATTGCCGTCCTCGATATACTTCTTGGCGTTGTCCCACGCGCCGCCGCCCGCCGTCATGGAAATGGCGACGAACAGGCCGGTGACGATCACGCCGAGCAGCATGGCGCCGAGCGCGGAGAAGGCGGCGCTCTTTCCCGCGATCCATTCGATGACGAAATAGAAGGCGATCGGCGTCAGCACCGGAAGCAGAGAGGGCACGATCATCTCCTTGATCGCCGCGCGCGTCAGAAGATCGACGGCGCGGCCGTAATCGGGACGGTCGGTGCCCTTCATGATGCCGGGCTTCTCCTTGAACTGGCGCCGCACCTCTTCGACGATGGCGGAGCCGGCGCGGCCGACCGCCGTCATGGCGATGCCGCCGAAGAGATAAGGCAATAGTCCGCCGAGGAAGAGACCGACCACCACGAAAGGATTCGACAGGGTGAAGGTCGGATCGACGCCGGTGAAATACGGGAACTTGTCGGCGTTGGCGGCGAAGAATTTGAGGTCCTCGGTATAGGCCGCGAACAGCACCAGCGCGCCAAGTCCGGCCGAGCCGATGGCATATCCCTTGGTCACGGCCTTGGTCGTGTTGCCGACGGCGTCGAGCGCGTCGGTCGTCTTGCGAATTTCCTTCGGCAATCCCGCCATCTCGGCGATGCCGCCGGCATTGTCGGTAACAGGGCCAAAGGCGTCGAGCGCCACGATCATGCCGGCGAGCGCGAGCATAGTCGTCACGGCGATGGCGATGCCGAACAGTCCGGCCAGCAGGTAGGCGCCGACGATGCCGGCCATGATGACGAGCGCCGGCAGCGCCGTCGATTCGAGCGATACGGCGAGGCCCTGGATCACGTTGGTGCCGTGGCCGGTGACGGAGGCCTTGGCGATCGAACGAACGGGACGGAACTTGGTGCTGGTGTAGTACTCGGTGATGACGACGATGAGCGCGGTGACGACGAGGCCGAGCGCGCCGCAGTAGAACAGCGAGCGCCCGGTGAAGCTCACCTCGCCCACCTTCATGGCGGTGTCCATGCCGACGAGCCATGAGGTCAACGGCCAGAGCAGGATCAGCGACAACACGCCGGTCGCGATCACGCCCTTGTAGAGCGCGCCCATGATCGACTGGCTCGGGCCGAGCCGCACGAAATAGGTGCCGATGATCGAGGTGATGACGCAAATGGCGCCGATGGCGAGCGGATAAAGCATCATCTGCATGACGCGATCCTCGCCGCCGGCGAAGTAAATCGAGGCGAGCACCATGGTGGCAACGACCGTCACCACATAGGTCTCGAACAGGTCGGCCGCCATGCCGGCACAATCGCCGACATTGTCGCCGACATTGTCGGCGATGGTGGCGGGGTTGCGCGGATCGTCCTCGGGGATGCCGGCTTCCACCTTGCCGACGAGATCGCCGCCGACATCGGCGCCCTTGGTGAAGATGCCGCCGCCAAGACGGGCGAAGATGGAGATGAGCGATGCGCCGAAGCCGAGGGCGACAAGGGCGTCGATCACTTCGCGCGAGGCGGGATCGAAGCCCATCAGGCGGGTGAGGACGAGGAAATAGATCGAGACGCCGAGAAGGGCGAGACCGGCGACGAGAAGCCCGGTGATGGCGCCGGCGCGGAAGGCGAGGCTCAAGCCATCGGCAAGGCTCTTGGTCGCGGCCTGGGCGGTGCGGACATTGGCGCGGACGGAGACGTTCATGCCGATATAGCCTGCAACGCCTGAGAGGACGGCGCCGATGGCGAAGCCGATCGCCTGGGGGATGCCGAGCAGATAAGCGAGGATGGCGAAGATGACGACGCCAACAATGGCGATCGTGGTGTATTGGCGCGCAAGGTAGGCTTGCGCCCCTTCCTGGATCGCGGCGGCGATCTCCTGCATGCGCGCCGTGCCGGGATCCGCGGCAAGAACGGCTCTCGTCGTCCAAACGCCATAGGCGATCGAGAGCGCCCCGCAAGCGATAATGAGATAAAGAACCCAGGTCATGTCGGCTGCCTTCTATGCGTTGAATGGAATGGACAGGAGTTGGCGAAAACGGCCGGGCGCCCAATGTTGTGCCCCAGGCCCAAACCCCCGCGCGTGGCGTTAAGCCCGCGGGAAAATGCCAAAGTTGCTGCCCGCGCGCAACGGCTTCTCCGCGGCATTTTCGGCATGAGGCCGGGCCGGCCGGACCCTAGAAATGGGCATATCCGCCGCTGTCGAGCTTGAGCGCCTGGCCGTCCGGGCCAAGCACGAGGAGTCCCGCTTCCGGGCTCTCCAGCCGCCCGATCTGCGTCACGGGCTACGCCCTTTGCTTTCGCCTCGGCCTCGAAGGCCGGGCCGCTCGCTCCCGGCACCGCCGCCACGATCTCGTAATCGTCGCCCGCGTTGAGCAGTGCGGCTAGCAGGCGGGGTTCGTGGCGAACGGCCTTTTCGGCAGCCGAAGACAGCGGCACCCGCCCCGCCTCGATCACGGCGCCGACATGGCAGACGCTCGCGAGCTTGCCGATGTCGCCCGCGAGCCCGTCAGACACGTCAATCGCGCCTTGGGCGAAATTGCGCAGGATGACGGCGAGTTCGCTATGCGGCCGGGGACGACGATAGCGCTCGATGACATGAGCGAGGTCCTCGTCCGAAAATCCCCAGTCGCGGGCGAGCGCCGGCTCCGTCAGTGCGCGAAGGCCGAGATAGGCATCGCCGATCGTGCCGGTCACGTAGAGGCGGTCGCCGCGTTTCGCCCCGCGCCTCAGCACGGCGTGGCCTTGGGGCACGAGGCCGAGCGCGGTGACGGTGATGCTCAAGGGACCGGGCGCGTGCGTGGTATCGCCGCCCGCGAGAGCGATCCCGGCCTCGCTCTGAAGCGCCTGCAAGCCCGAGGCAAAACCCTCAAGCCATGACGGAGACGGCTCGGCGGGGAGCGTCAGCGCCAGGAGGTAGACGTAAGGCCGCGCGCCCTTGGCGGCGAGGTCCGACAAATTCACCGCCAAGGCCTTGTGGCCGATGCTGTCGGGCGGATCGTCTTTGAGAAAGTGCACGCCCTCGACGATCGTGTCGCAGGAGAGCACGATCTCGTGGCTCTCAGGCGGCCTGAGCACGGCGGCGTCGTCGCGCAAAGCCAGAGACGCGGCGTCGGTTGCAAGCGGGGCGAAATAGCGGGCGATGATCTCGAATTCGCCGAGGCGCTTTCCACCTTCCCGCTCGCCGCCGTCAACCATCGCGGCTTCCTCCGGCGGCAAATTCCTGCGGCCGCTCTCTGTGCCCGAGGCGGTCGAGGATGCCATTGACGACCTTCGGCTCCTCCTCGCCGAAAAACGCGTGAGCAATATCGACATATTCGGAGATGACCACGCGTACCGGCACGTCGCCACGAATGAGGATCTCGTAGGCGCCGGCGCGAAGGATGGCGCGAAGGATGGAATCGACGCGCGTGAGCCGCCAGCCCTCGGCGAGCTGCTTGTCGATCAAGGGATCGATGCGAAGCTGCTCGCGCACCACGCCCTCGACGATGTCACGGAAGAATTGCGGCTCCGCATCGGCGTAGCGGTCGCCTTCGATCTCCTGGCCCAAGCGATGGGCCGCGAATTCGGCGATCACCTGGTTGAGGTCGATGCCGGTCATGTCCATCTGGTAGAGCGCTTGAACCGCGGCAAGGCGCGCGGCGCTGCGGGACGAGGCGCGGGGGGCGATATCGCTGCGCTTAGCCATGGCGGCTAGCGCCGGTTTGCCGAAGAGAAGTGTTGTTCGAGCTGCAACAGGGTGAGGCAGGCTTGCGCCGCGTCGCGGCCCTTGTTGCGCCCATCAACGCTCGCGCGCTCCCAGGCTTGTTCGCGGCTTTCGCAGGTCAAGATGCCGAAACCGATCGGCACGGCATGCTGCACGGCGAGCTGATGCAGGGCCGCGGCCGATTCCCGCGCCACGATATCGTAATGCGTTGTCTCGCCGCGGATGACGCAACCGAGCGCGATGCAGCCGCGATGACGGCCGGCCTTTCCCACGAAACCATTTGCAAGCGCGAGGCTGAGCGCGAGCGCGATCTCGAGCGAACCGGGCACGGCGATGCGCTCATAGGCGATGCGATGCGCCTCGAGCTCGTCGATGGCGCCGCGAGCAAGCTCGTCGGCGATGTCCTCGTAGAAGCGAGCCTCGATGATGAGAACCGAACGCGGACCTTTGCGTGCCATCGCCGTCTACTCCAGGCTCCGGTGGCCCGCCACCGTAAGCCCATATCCCTGCAAGCCCACGATCTTGCGCGCGGGAGAATTGCTCAACAGCACCATCTCGCGCACGCCAAGATCGAGCAAGATCTGCGCGCCGATGCCGTATTCGATGAGCCGCTGCTGGCCCTGCCCTCCGGTTTCGCGATCGAGGCGGACGGAAATCGCGTCGGCGCGGGATTCGCGGATCAGCACGAGCACGCCGCGGCCCTCGCGCCCGATCGCCTCCATGGCCTTGTGCACGAGCGTTTCGCGGTGGGTTCCGACAGAGACGACGTCGTCGATTGTGTTGAGCGCGTGCACGCGCACGAGCACGGGGCCGCCCGAGGCAACGTCGCCTTTGACGAGCGCGACGTGCTCGGCGGGATCGACCGTCGTGGCATAGACCTTGAGATCGAATGCGCCGCCGAAGGCGCTCTCGACTTTGGTCTCGGCCACGACCTTGACGAGATGATCGTAGCGGAGCCGGTAAGCGATCAGGTCGGCGATGGCCGCGATCTTGAGGCCATGGCGGGCGGCGAAGGCGATGAGGTCGGGAAGCCGCGCCATGGTCCCGTCGTCATTCATGATCTCGCAGATGACGCCGGCCGGATAAAGTCCGGAAAGGCGCGCGAGGTCCACCGCCGCCTCGGTATGGCCCGCGCGGATCAGCACACCCCCTTCCTTGGCGACGAGCGGGAACACGTGGCCCGGGGTCATGATGTCGCGATAGTCCTTGGTCGGGTCGATGGCCACGGCGACGGTATGGGAGCGGTCATGGGCCGAGATGCCGGTCGAGACCCCTTCCCGCGCCTCGATCGAGACGGTGAATGCGGTCGAGTGGCGCGCCCGGTTCGAGCGCGACATCAGTTCGAGGTGAAGCTGCTTGGCCCGCTCCGGCGTCAGCGCAAGGCAGATGAGGCCGCGGCCATGCTTGGCCATGAAGTTGATGGCGTCGGGGGTCGCCATCTGCGCCGGGATGACGAGATCACCCTCGTTCTCGCGCTCCTCGGCATCGACCAGAATGAACATCCGGCCGTTGCGCGCATCCTCGACCACTTCCTCGATCGGAGAAAGGAAGCGATGGTCCTTGGCCTTTGGCGCAATCGTCACGGGACTAGCCTTTCAGAACTCTCTGAGGCGGGCGAGGTAGCGCGCCATGAGATCGACTTCAAGGTTTACCAGATCGCCGGGGTTGCGGTCTCCCCATGTCGTGTGGGCGAGCGTGTAAGGAATGAGGTTGACACCGAAGCGCCTGGCCTTCGCATCGTTAACGGTGAGAGAGACCCCGTCGAGCGCGACCGACCCTTTGGCGGCGATGAACGAAGCGAATTCGGCGGGGCTTTCCAGCACGAAGCGGACGCCGTCGCCGTCGGCCTCGCGCGCGAGGATGGCGGCCGTGCCGTCGATATGCCCGGACACGAGATGGCCGCCGAGCTCATCTCCGAGCGTGAGCGCCCGTGCGAGATTGATGCGGCGCCCCTCCCGCCACGAGCCGAGGGTGGTGCGTGCGAGCGTTTCGTTGGATACATCGACGGCAAAGCGCGCGCCTTTGCCCTTCGCCTTGGCGATATCGACGATGGTGAGGCAACAGCCGTCGCAGGCGATCGAAGCCCCCTCTTCGAGGCTCCGGCGTTTAAACGGGCAGGCAATGACGAACCGCGAGCCCGCTCGCTCGTGAAGCGTTCCTACGCCGCTGACAATGCCGGTGAACATCGCTCTACTCGCCGCCACCAACTCATCCGGTCCGGACCGAACGACCGGGTTTCGATCTCGATGAAATGCCCGCTTGCGGTCAGCCGATCAAGCCCGTCGCCCACGAAAGGCAAAATGCCGCTTTCGCCCACGCCCTTCGGACCCTGATAGATTACGGCCTCGTCCACCATGTCGGCATCGACAAAGGCGCGCGCCACCGAAGGTCCGCCCTCCACCAGCACGCGGGTGATGCCACGGGAAGCGAGCGTCTCGAGCGCGTCGCGCACGGCAAGAAGGCCGTGGGAATCGACTGGAACCGGAACGATCTCGGCGCCACGATCCTGGAGGGCATCGGTGTTCGGATGCTCTTCATCGGCGGAGCAGACGAGCCAGACCGGCACCATCATATCGTCGAACAGCCGCGCCTTGGGCGGCGTCCTCAAGCGGCGGTCCAAGACCACGCGAACCGGAGAGCGGCAGAACATGCCGGGAAGCCGGCAAGTCAGGCTCGGGTCGTCGGCAAGGATCGTGCCGCGGCCGACCAGGATCGCGTCGTGCCGGGCTCTGAGGAGATGGCCATGTGCGCGCGCATCGGGCCCCGTGACCCACGCTGGCGCGCCCCGCCCTTGCGGGACCAATCCGTCGGCGCCCACGGCGAGCTTGAGCGTCACGGCGGGACGCTCCTCGGTGACGCGAAGGATGTGGCCGAGCGCAACGGCCTTGGCTTCCTCGGCAAGCACGCCGTCCTCAACTTCGATGCCCGAGGCGGCGAGACGTTCGATGCCGCGGCCCGATGTGCGCGGGTCGGGATCGCGAAGCGCAATGACGGCACGGGCGGGCTTCGCCGCGGCGATGATCTCGGCGCAAGGCGCCCCCCTGCCCCCGTGGTGGGCGCAAGGTTCGAGCGTGACATAGAGGGTGGCCCCCTTCGCCTTGGCGCCGGCGCGCTCGAGCGCGATCGCTTCGGCATGCGGCCGGCCGCCAGGCGCCGTCCAGCCGCGGGCGACGACCTCGCCGTTTGCGGCGACGACGATGGCGCCCACCGACGGATTCGGCCAAGTCTGGCCGAGCCCACGCCGCGCAAGCTGGAGCGCCTGCGCCATGTGATCCTCGTCGCTCAAGGTCATGGGCTTGAATGTGGGGTGTTTGCTTAGTCTTCGACAGGGGCGGCCGCCTTGCCGTCGCCACCCTGGTCGTCATCGGTCGCGGCGAGTTCGCCGAGCAGCGCCTCGAAATCCTTGGCCTCGCGGAAGTTCTTGTACACCGAGGCGAAGCGCACATAGGCGACGTCGTCGAGCGCCTTCAGGGCCTCCATCACCAGGCGCCCGATGGTCTCCGACCGGATGTCGTTCTCACCCATATTCTCGAGCCTGCGCACGATGCCGCTCACCATGCGTTCGACCCGCTCGGGATCGACCGGCCGTTTCCGGAGCGCAATCTGCACCGAGCGCATGAGCTTGTCGCGGTCGAAGGGCATGCGGCGTCCGTTCCGCTTGACGACCGTCAGCTCGCGGAGCTGCACCCGCTCGAAAGTGGTGAAGCGGCCGCCGCAATCGGCGCAGACGCGGCGGCGCCTGATCGTCGAGTGATCTTCGCTCGGACGCGAATCCTTCACTTGCGTGTTGGTGCTGCCGCAATAAGGGCATCGCATGGGCGACGACCCTCCCCTTCTGTCACCTCACAACTATCGATAGATCGGATAGCGCTCGCAGAGTTCGATGGCACGCTTCTTAACGCTCGCTTCCACGGCGGCATTGCCTTCATCGCCCTTGGCGGCAAGGCCGTCGAGCACTTCGATAATCAAGCCGCCGATCTGCTGGAACTCGGCGATGCCGAAGCCGCGAGTGGTTCCTGCCGGCGAGCCGAGGCGGATGCCGGAAGTGATCGCGGGCTTCTCCGGATCGAACGGCACGCCGTTCTTATTGCAGGTGATGTTGGCGCGACCGAGCGCGATCTCCGCCGCCTTGCCGGTGAGCTTCTTCGGCCTGAGATCGACCAGCATCAGATGCGTGTCAGTGCCGCCGGAAACGAGCGCGGCGCCGCCCTTGACCAGGCTTTCGCCGAGCGCCTTGGCATTGTCGATGACGCCCTTGATGTAGAGCTTGTAGTCGGGCTTGAGCGCCTCGCCGAAGGCCACGGCCTTGGCGGCAATGATGTGCATCAGCGGCCCGCCCTGAAGGCCGGGGAAGACAGCCGAGTTGATCTTCTTGCCGATCTCCTCGTCGTTGGAGAGCACCATGCCCGCGCGCGGACCGCGCAGCGTTTTGTGCGTCGTGGTGGTGACGATATGGGCATGAGGCAGCGGGCTCGGATGCAGGCCGGCGGCGACGAGCCCGGCGAAATGCGCCATGTCCACCATCAGAAGGGCGCCGACGGAATCGGCGATCTGGCGGAAGCGCGGGAAGTCGATGACGCGCGGATAGGCCGACCCTCCGGCAATTATGAGCGCCGGCTTGTGCTCCTTGGCGAGCCGCTCGACCTCGTCGTAGTCGATGCGGTTGTCGGTCTTGGTCACGCCGTACTGCACGGCGTTGAACCACTTGCCGGACAGGTTGGGCGGCGCGCCATGGGTGAGGTGGCCGCCATGGGCGAGCGACATGCCGAGGATGGTGTCGCCCGGCTTGATGAGCGCGAGCATCACCGACTGGTTGGCCTGCGAGCCGGAGTGGGGCTGGACGTTGACGAAGGAGCAGTTGAACAGGCGCTTGGCGCGATCTATGGCAAGCTGCTCGACCACGTCGACATATTGACAGCCGCCGTAATAACGCCGTCCCGGATAACCTTCGGCATATTTGTTGGTGAGCAACGTGCCGGCGGCGTCGAGCACGGCCTGAGAGACGATATTCTCCGAAGCGATCAGCTCGATCTCGTGCTGCTGGCGATCGAATTCTTTCTCGATCGCGCCCCAAACTTCGGGATCACTCTCCGCTAGATGCTTGGTGAAGAAGGCATTCTCGCGCGCCGCGGCGCGTCTTGCGTCACTTGCCGTCATGGCCGACTGCTCCTCGAACTTACTCCCGCCGGGGTGTTTGGCTCGCTCTACCACATGTCGCAAAGGCGCGCCAGCAACAGGCTAGGCGTTGGCGAAGGCAAAGCAAGCCCATGCTCTGTGGCTGCTGCGAGCCGCGCCGGGCCGATCAATAGGCTGAAGCGGTCGCGGAGGCCCCGTCGAGGCCGTAGATGTCGGGGCGGAAGTTGACCAGGCCGTCGGGCGTTCCCCAGGCGCTGATATAGGCGAGATAAACCGGGACCGGCTTCGAGACCTTGACGTCGACCTGCTCGCCCGTGTGCTTCATCGAGACGATCCGCTCGTAGCTCCAGCCCGGCGTGTCGCGCAGAATCCACTCGACCACCTGCTCGACATTATACACGCGCACGCAGCCTGAGCTTTCGAAGCGCACGTTTTGGCCGAACAGCTTCTTGAGCGGCGTGTCGTGCATGTAGACGCTGTCCTTGTTCGGGAAGTTGATCTTCACGAAGCCGAGCGAGTTCTCGCTCTGAGGAAGCTGCCGGAAATTGTAGTTGTAAACTTCGGGGCTGTTCCAATTGATCTGGCGCGGGTCGAGCGGATTGCCGGCGGCATCGAAGGCCTGCATGTGGTAGGCCGCGAGCATGTCCTGACCTCTGCGGGAGAATTCGCGGCCCTTGGGCACGAGATCCTTGATGATAATGGTGCGCGGCACATACCAATAAGGATTGAAATTGATCTCCTGAAATCTTGCTGGAGATCTCTGGCGTCGGCCGCTCGGGCTTGCCGACCACGGCGATTTGCCGCAACGCGACTTCGCCGCCCGCGACCGCCTCGACTTGCGCCGCCGGAATATTGACCACGACGTAACGGCCGGCCGCGTTTGGCGTGAGGCTTTGCAGCCGCTTCAAACTGGCTTGAAGCTGCGCGAGCCGGGTGTGGGCGGGAGTTTGTAGCGCCTCGATCAACGCTTTGGTGTCAACGATGCCGGTTGCGCCAATTCCATGGCGCGTCTGAAACTTCTTCACGGCGACGACGACAGCGGCGTCATACTCGCCCGGCACGCTTTGGCCGACGAGGTCGCCCGTGATCTCGAGCCGCCGTTGCAGGATTTCGATCTCCTGGCCGCGCTGGCCCGGCTTCATGGGCATGGTCGGGACGGTCGGCCAGCCGCCTTGCGCGACGATCGCCTTGTATCGCTCGATTGCGGCCTTGGTCGCCTCGATATTGCGCGCGGCGAGCGTCGGCGATCCGAGCGGCGGATTGGTGATGAGCAAGGCCTCGTCGCCGCTGGGAAGCTCCGAGGCATGCGGCGCCGTCACGGGGTCGGGCCCGTTGCCCTGCCATTTCTGATTGGCCCTGCCTCCGCCGAAGAAGGGAAACAGTCCGGACCGGCCGGCCTGCTGCGGCGGCTGGAATTGCTGTTGCTCCTGCTGCTGTTGTTGCTGCTGATTCTTGCCGGTCAGCCAGGAGAACGGGCCGGCGTTGGCCGGAACGAGGCTTGTTGCAAACAACACGACAGCGAATCCCGCAGCCGCGGCGATCGCTCCGCCCCTCTTGCCCTGTCCCTTCAGCATTCGCCGCTCCCCGTCGCTTGCGGCTTCATCCCGCTCGAATATAAGCGCTTTTGCCCTGACACTCTAGCGCGAACGCCCTCACCGAAACGTCACATTCCGCTGACCCCAGAAAGATCCGAAGCGCCAGCAGTTGACAAATCGCGCGTGCCCTAGCGAAAGCCGATTCAGGGTCTAGCTCCGGAATGGGGCGATTTTGGGCTGAAAAGACCGCAAGTCGCCAAAGACTTAAAGCCCCGGAGGCTTTGTTCTTTCCTCCGGGGCCGGTCGAGCCTTGCCTATGCAATTTTGCGGGCTAGAGCTGGTAGCGAATCTGGTCGGTCCAGAAGCGCTCCAAACGGATGAGCGCCTTGTTGAGCACTTCGAGATCGTCGCTGCCGATGCCGCCGACCTGTTCGAGCGACTTGAGTTGGCGTTGATAGAGGGTGTTCACCAACTTGCAGATCTCCAGCCCCTTGTCGGTGAGCTTCACCCGCACGGAGCGGCGATCGACGGTCGAGCGCTGATGGTCGATGTAGCCGGCGTCGACGAGCTTCTTGAGATTGTAGGAGACGTTCGAGCCGAGATAGTAGCCGCGGCTCGTGAGCTCGCCCGCGGTCAACTCGGCGTCGCCGATGTTGTAGAGCAACAGCGCCTGCACACTGTTGACGTCGGTCCGGCCCAAGCGTTCGAACTCGTCCTTGATGACATCGAGCAGTAATCGATGGAGCCGCTCGATGAGCTTCAAAGAGACAAGGTATCTGGTCTTGAGGTCGTTTGCTTCGCCGACGTTCTCACGCATCCCCATGTTCAGGGCCATACCCATCGCCTACCCTTTGTTAGTTGTTAAATACCCAACTTGGCCAAAACTATAGGCGCGGCAACCTAAAATCCGCTTAAGCGAGACGCTTAAGATTGCATGAAATTCTAGCATGAAGTTGCAACGATGTTAGCTCGTGTTTGAGCCCAGTCCTCACAGCCCCGGAGTCAAATCCGCAAGCACAAGCTCGTCCTCGGCGGGCGTGGTAAACAGGCGCTCGACCGCCGCATCGTCCACGGACGCAAGCGTGGCCGGTTGCCATTCGGGGGAGCGCCCTTTGCCGGCGATCCGCGCGGCGATCCCTTCGCGATAGTCGTGACCGCCGATGAGGTGCGAGGCGAGGCGGAATTCGAGCTTGAGCGCTTGGGCGAGGTCGAGCGACTTTCCCCGTCGATACTGACTGAAGGCGACCTTGAGCGCGGTCGGCGACTTGGCGCGGATCGTCGCCGCGGTCTCCTCGGCGAACGCCTTGTCATCGCCCTGTTCCGCGTCGAGCCGGGCGAGAATCGCTTCGACCGAAGACGCGGCGAAGGCGCGGTCGATCAGCGGCGTGTGGCGCACGAGCTCGCCTTCGCCGGGATCGCGATGGAGGCCGTCGAGCAAGCGGTCGATCGGATGATTGTCGCTGAGCGCGTCCTTGATCACGGGGAAATGCGCGGCCGGAATGGTGTGGCTGACGAGACGCTGGCGATAGGCTTCGGCCGGTCCGATGATGCGCCCGGTCAGGGCAAGATAGAGTCCGGTCCAGCCGAGCAGCCGCGGAAGGAAATACGTGCCGCCGATATCGGGCAGGAATCCGATGCCGACTTGCGGCATGCCGAAGCGGTAGCCCTCGCCGGCGACGCAATGGGTTCCGTAAAGCGTGATGCCGATGCCGCCGCCGAGCACGAGCCCGTTGATCAGGGGCACGTTCGGTCTGATGAATTTCTCGAGCAGCCAGACATGGGTGTAAGCAGCGCGATAGAACTCACGGATCGCGCCCCGCGCACCCTGCTCGCTCCATTCATGCAAGGTCTTGAGATCGCCCCCACTCGAGAAAACGGTCGGGTGCGCCGATTGCATTACGACGCCGTAGATGTGGGCCGCGGGCGCCCAGACACGATATTTTGCGGTCAAGGCTTCGAACATTTCCCGCGTTAGCGCGTTTAGACGTTCGGGGCGGTTCAAGGTCACCACGCCCGCGCGGTCGTTTTCTTCGAAGCTGACGCCCGGCGCTTCGGACAAAATGCGATGTCTCCTACTCGAATTCGGTGTACTGACGCGCCATATCCGCGCCGACAGGCGGCGCGATGAAGGCCCGCGGCAGCTAGCACCCAATTCTTGAAACCACAAGTTTCGCAACAAAGGCAATCGCCGCCTGAGATGACCTTGAACACGCTCGCCCGGCTGACGCTTGTCCTCCTCGTCGCGCTTCCGGCTGCGGCCAGCGCCGAGATCGCGGACCTTCCGCCCTTGCCGCAGCGGAACCCGTTCCGGGCGCCTGTCAAGCGCAAAGCCCGTGCTGCCCAAAGATCAGCCGACCATTCCGTGGACCGAGGCCGAGATCGACGCAGCTACGGAGACGTGCAAGACGCTTCTGACCGGGGACCCGCTCGACTACGAAATCCTTCCGCCGATCAAGGAAGGGCTGTGCGGAACGCCGGCTCCGGTCTTGCTGCGCGCCGTGGGGCAAGACCCGAAAGTTGTGCTCGATCCGCCGGCGACACTGAGCTGTCCGATGGCCGACACGCTCGGCGAATGGCTGAGGAACACTGTTCAGCCGAAAGCGAAGGACTTGTTCGGAAGCCCCGTGGTCAAGATCCAGAACGCGTCCTCTTATGTCTGCCGCAACCGTTACAACGGCACCAACACGCTGTTGAGCGAGCACGCGCTCGCCAATGCGTTCGACGTCTCGCAATTCGTGCTCGCCAATGGCACGCGCATCACCGTGCTCGATCACTGGCCTCGCGTCGCGACGCTGCCTCCACCCTCGCCAAATCCAGCGCGCGTAGACGACAGCACCGCGACGAACAGTGTAGCGAAGCAAAAGGGCGGCGATCGCGGCCGCGACATCTTTACCCCGGCCAAGGCCGAGAGCACCGCTCCGCCCTCGCCGCCTCTCGTCGCGACGGAAGAAGATCACGCGGGCGGCGATGCGACCGCGTCGTCGAACCCCTTCGTCAGGCCTAAGGTCGGCGCTCGCGGCAGCGACGTCGTCACGCCGGCGAAGGCCGAGAGCGCAACTCCTCCCTCGTCGCCTCAGGTCGCGACGGAAGAAGATTACGCGAGCGGCCATCCGTCGAACCCCTTCATCAAGCCCAAGAGCGGCGATCGCGGCGAGGATGCTGTCACCCCGGCCAAGGTCGAGAGCACAACGCCCTCCCCGCCTTCGGTCGCAACGGAGCCCGCGCCCGATGCCAAGGGCCAATTCGTCACGTTCTTGTTCGAGGACGCATGCCGTCATTTCGGCACGGTGCTCGGTCCGAATGCCAACGAGGCGCACAAGGATCATTTCCATCTCGACATGAAGAAGCGGCGCAAGTCGAACTTCTGCGAGTAAGCCGGTTGAATTGGCAAACCATAGCGAGCGAGAGCCATTGGCGCCGGAAACGGGCCGATGGTAGTTTGCCGCAAAGAGTGAGCGCCGAGCGGCCGAGAAGCGCAAAATGACGGCTCCGAAGGACAGACCCATTTCACTGCGGAATGAGCGGGCGAAGCGCACGCGCGCGGCGTCCGAACAGGTGAAAGGACCGGGGTTTCCCGCGACCCGGATGCGGCGGAACCGCCGCGCCGGCTGGTCGCGCAGCCTCGTGCGCGAGACCACCCTCGCAAGCTCGGACCTCATCTGGCCGATCTTCCTGATCGAAGGCGCGGCCGCCGCACCCCGGTCGCCTCCATGCCGGGGGTCGAGCGGCTCTCGGTCAATCTTGCCGTCAAGGCGGCCGAAGAGGCCCGGGCGCTCGGCATCCCGGCGATCGCGGTCTTTCCCTATACCGATCCCTCTTTGCGCGACGAGGCGGCGAGCGAAGCGGTCAATCCGGCAAACCTCGTGTGCCGGGCCGTGCGCGCCATCAAGCAGGCGGTGCCCGAGATCGGCGTCATCTGCGACGTGGCGCTCGACCCCTACACCAGCCACGGGCATGACGGGCTTCTGATCGGCGGCGAGATCGACAATGACCGCACCGTCGAAATTCTCATTCAGCAGGCGCTCGTCCAGGCCGAGGCCGGCTGCGACATCCTCGCCCCTTCCGACATGATGGATGGCAGGATCGGCGCCATCCGCGCCGCGCTCGAGGCGAACGGCTTTGCCAACACGCAGCTGCTCGCTTATGCGGCGAAATATGCCTCGGCATTCTACGGACCGTTTCGCGACGCGGTCGGCTCCGGCGCGCGGCTCAAAGGCGACAAGCTGACCTATCAAATGGACCCCGCCAACGGCGATGAGGCGCTCCGCGAAGTCGCGCTCGACATCGCCGAGGGCGCCGACATGGTGATGGTGAAGCCCGGGCTCCCCTATCTCGACATCGTGTGGCGGGTCAAAGAAGCCTTCGCCGTGCCGACCTTCGTCTACCAGGTGTCGGGCGAGTATGCGGCGCTCGTGGCGGCAGCGGAGCGCGGATGGCTCGATCGCGAGCGCGCCATCCTCGAGAGCCTGATCGGCTTCAAGCGCGCGGGCGCGGATGCGATCTTGACCTATTTCGCGCTGGAAGCGGCGAAGCTCTTGAAGCGGCTGACGCCCTAGTTCGTGACCTTGACGGTCTTGAACACGACCTTGGCGTCCTTCTCCTTGTCGAAATTGTCGCCCGACAGGCCGAAGCGCCAATCGCTTTTCGGCGCCTGGCCGCGCAGGTCGCGCACCTTCGTGCCGTTGATGAAGAAGGTCACGGTGTTGCCCTCGGTCTTGACGCGGAGCGTGTTGGTGGCGCCGGGTCCCTGGTTGATGGCGGTGGAGTCGACATTGGCGGCGATAGTTCCGAGCCATTTGCCGTCCTGCTTCCGCGCGATCCAGAACTTGCCGTTGTTGACAATGCCGAACTGGAAATAGGTCCGATTGTCCTCGCCCCAGAACAGGAGGCCCGCGCCCAACATCGGCTGGTCGCCTTCCGGCCAAACCGTCTCCGAGCAGATATCGGCATCCTTGACCGTGTAGGTCACGTTCAGATTGGACTGCATGTCGTCGGGCGGCAACTTGAAGACGAAGGTGCCGTCCTTGAGCTCGACGGTGTCGCGCAAGAGCCAGCCGCCGGCGTCGTCGGCGAACTTGTCCTCGAAGATGATCTCGCCCTCGCAATCGGCCGCGGCGGCCTGCCACGCGGGATTGGCGAGCAAGAAGACGGCAAGTCCTGCCGTCAGCAATGATTTCCGCATCGATGCGTCCTCGTAGCTTGTGCCTAAGCCCGGGCCTGGCGGAATTGTTAACGCTTCGGCTCCGCCTCGGCAACAAGCGCATGCTTGTTTGCACCGACAACCGTAACTATCTAGCGCGCGAGTAGGAGCCTTTTAGGAGCCGGGAGAGAGATGACCGACCCGAAGACGATTCCCCAACGCGGCACGAGTTTCGCCGACCGGCCGCACGCCTACGATCCGGTGACGCAGCCGCAGCTATTTGCCGGCGTGATCGGCAAGCGGTCGCTTGCCTTCATTGTCGACGCCATCATCATTACGGTATTGACGGCAATCGCCTACGTCGTGGTGGCCCTGCTCGGGATCATCACGCTCGGGCTGGCTTGGCTGCTGTTCGGCCTTGTCTTTCCGGTCGTCGGCCTCGGCTATAACGCGCTGACGATCGGCGGCCCGAAGTCGGCGACCATCGGCCAGAGAATGATGGGGCTCGAGGTACCCATGTGGTTCGGCGGCAAGGTTTCGCCGCTTGTCGCGGCCTTCCATGCGCTCCTGTTCTGGTTCTCGCTGGTGGTGTTCTGCCCGATCCTGCTCTGGGCCCTTTTCGACCAGCGCAAGCGCTGCCTGCACGACATTCTTGCCGGCGTCCTGGTGATCAACCGGGCCTAGGGCTAGCGTCCTTCACGGATCCGCCGCCGTCAAGGGGAGGGTCGAACCGGGCGCGCCAGGTGGATTGCGTTCGCCGCCTCCCTTCCACTAAGCTCGCCGGAGTGGGAATGGATTCGGTCGATCGGACGTGACAGAGCATAAGAACAACTTTCCCGAGTTCTACATCACGGCGCCGCAGCCCTGCCCCTACCTTCCCGGGCGGCTCGAGCGGAAGCTGTTCACCCACCTCACCCGCGACAAGCCGCGGTTCCTCATCGACAATCTGCTGAAAGGCGGGTTCCGGCGCAGCCAGAACATCGCCTACATGCCCTATTGCGACGCCTGCTCGGCCTGCGTACCGGTCCGCATCCTGGTCGATGCGTTCGAGCCGAAGCGCTCGCTCAAGCGCATCGCCCGCATCAATTCCGATCTCGTCGCCACCCGGATGCAGCCTGCCCCGAGCTCGGAGCAATACGCGCTGTTCCGCGACTATATCGACGTGCGCCACGCTGATGGCGGCATGGCAGAGATGTCGGTGCTCGATTATTCGCTTATGGTCGAGGACAGCGTGGTCGAGACCTTCGTCACCGAATACCGGGTGAAGCCCGATCCGCGCGGCGACGGCTCATCGCCGCTTGATCGCCGTCTCGCTCTGCGATCGTCTCAGCGACGGCATCTCGATGGTTTACAGCTTCTACGACCCGAGCCAGCGGCAACGCAGCCTCGGGACCTACATGATCCTCGACCATGTCGCTTACGCGCGGAACCTCGGACGGCCGTTCGTCTATCTCGGCTATTGGATCGAGGGCGCGCGGAAGATGCGCTACAAGAACCGCTTCATGCCGCAGGAACGGCTCACCTCGAAGGGCTGGGTGCGGTTCGACGACAGCGCGAACCACACCGGCGCGTTGAGCGGCAGGCCCCGTTAGAAGCGAGGTCCGAACCTTCCAGACTTGGGGAAGCCTTTGGGCGGAAGCCGCCCGGCTTGCGCGCGCGCGCCCCACCAATCGCGCAATTCGGTGAGCACGAAGGAACGGCCGGCGGCGTCGGTATAGGCAAGGCCTTCCTTCTTGCGGAACACTTTGGCGTCGGCGAGGCCACCGTCCTTGTAGCGCTGGAGTCTCACCCCCTTGCCGCGCGGCATCTCCGGGAGCTCGGCGAGCGGGAAGAGCAGGAGCTTCCGGTTGTCGCCGATCACCGCCACGCTGTCGCCGTCAACGGGCGCGCACATCGCCGCCTCTTCGCCCGAGGGCACGTTCAGCACCTGTTTGCCCTTCCGCGTCATGGCGAGGATTTCGTCCTCGGCGACGATGAAGCCGTGTCCGCTGGTTCCGGCGACGAGAAGCTTCCGTCCCGGCTCGTGCACGAACAGCTCGACGGCGTCGGCCGCCTCCTCGATGTCGATCATCAGGCGGAACGGCTCGCCGTGGCCCCTGCCCCCGGGCAATTTGTCGGCGCCGAGCGCATAGAAGCGGCCGTTGGTGGCGAAGAGAAGCAGGGTGTCGGTCGTCTGCGCCTTGACCGCCCGCTTCAACTTATCGCCCTCCTTGAACGCGAGGCTCTCGGTCTCGGTCTGGTGGCCTCTGATGGCGCGGATCCAGCCCTTGTCCGACAGGACGATCGTGACCGGCTCTTTCTCGATCATGGCCTCGGCGAGCTCGGTCTCGACCCCTTCGGGCGCGTCGGCGAAGCTCGTGCGGCGCTTGCCGAGCGTGGTCTTCTGGCCGAGCTCGGTCTTGAGCGCCTTGATCTCGCCTGCGATCTGCGCCCACTGCTTGTCCTTCGAGCCGAGCAGCGCCTTTAACTCCTTGCGCTCCTTGCTGAGCGCATCGTGCTCGCGCTTGATCTCCATTTCTTCGAGCTTGCGCAGAGCGCGTAGCCGCATGTTGAGGATCGCTTCGGCCTGCACGTCCGAAAGCTTGAACGCCTTCATCAGAGCAGGTTTCGGCTCGTCCTTCTCGCGGATGATTTTGATGACCTTGTCGATATTGAGATAGACGATGAGGTAGCCGTCGAGCACTTCGAGCCGATGGTCGATCTTTGCGAGCCGGAATTTCGAGCGGCGGACGAGCACGACCTGGCGATGGTCGAGCCATTCGCGCAAGACCTGACGCAAGCCGACCACATTCGGCACCTGCCCCCGGCTGAGCACGTTCATGTTGAGCGGAAGTCGCGTCTCGAGCTCGGTCAGCTTGAACAGCGATTCCATGAGCAGGACCGCATCGACGCTGCGGCTCTTCGGCTCGAGCACGAGGCGGACGGTCTCGGCCGACTCGTCGCGAACATCGGCGAGCAGCGGCAGCTTCTTCTGCAGGAGAAGCTCGGCGATGCGGGCGACGAGACGCGCTTTCGGAATCTGATACGGAATCTCGGTGACGACGATCAGATAGGTGCCGCGTCCGGTGTCTTCTTGCGTCCAGCGGGCGCGGAGGCGGAAGCTGCCGCGCCCCGTCTTGTAAGCCGCGACGATCTCCGCGCGCGGCTCGACGATCACCCCGCCGGTGGGGAGATCGGGGCCGGGAACGAAATCGACCAGCTTGTCGGCGGTGGCGTTCGGGAACTTGATGAGGTGAAGCGCCGCGTCGCACAACTCGCCCGCGTTGTGCGGCGGGATATTGGTCGCCATGCCGACCGCGATGCCAGAGGCGCCATTCGCCAGCAAATTGGGAAAGGCGGCAGGGAGCACCGACGGCTCCTGCTCGCGCCCGTCGTAATTGGCGCGGAAATCGACCGTGTCCTCGTCGATGCCATCCAGGAGATGCGCGGCGACCGCCGTCAGCCGCGCCTCGGTGTAGCGGTCGGCAGCCGGATTATCGCCGTCGATATTGCCGAAATTGCCCTGGCCGTCGATCAAGGGATAGCGGACGGAGAAATCCTGGGCGAGCCGCGCCAGAGCGTCGTAGATCGCCTGGTTGCCGTGGGGATGGAAGTTGCCCATCGTGTCGCCGACGATCTTCGCGCATTTGCGGAACTCGCCTTGCGGGCTGAGCCTAAGCTGCTGCATGGCGTAGAGCAGGCGCCGGTGCACGGGCTTGAGCCCGTCGCGCACGTCGGGGAGCGCGCGGTGCATGATGGTGGAGAGCGCGTAGGCGAGGTAGCGCTCCTCGAGCGCCTCGCGCAGGTCCACGTTCTCGATCGGCCCCGAATCAGATGGCGGTGTGATGCGCCGTCCCATGGGTCGCGCTTAGCGCATCGGCCGATTCCGCTCAAGGGCCTGCGCTGCCCCACTGGCCTGAAGCCCGAGCGCGTTGCGGCTGCCCTCATATCGGCTATAAGCAGGGGTCGTCCCCTCACCCCGCCCCCCATCCCGTGCCCAAGTCTCACACCTACATCCTCGGCATCAACGCCTACGATCACGATGTCGCCGCTTGTCTCTTGCGCGACGGCGCCATCGCGTTCGCTATCGCCAAGGAGCGGATCAACCGGCAAAAGCATTCGACCGGTTTCTACCACGACGTGATCGATTACTGTCTGCGCGCGGAGGGCATCACGCTCGATGACGTCGATCTCGTGGTGCGCAATTGCTACGTGCTTCCCGTGGGCGAGCTAGAAAGGCGCCTGACCTACCAGGACGTGCCCGAAATCCTTCCGCCCAAGGAGCGGAAACTGGCGCCCGAATATCCCCTGTTCCGCTCCCGCTCCGGCAAGGTCGTCGACATCTCCCATCACGTCGCTCATGCCTATAGCGCCTTCGCCGTCTGCCCGTTCAAAGAAGGGGCGTTGATGGTCGTGGACGGGGTCGGCAGCTACGCCACGGACATTGCCGAGGAAGGCCATCGGATCGACAATCTTAGTCCGCTCGCGCGCGAGTTAGAGAGCTACTACCGGTTCGAAGGCGCGACGCTCGAGCCGCTGAAGAAGGTATGGCTCGAACCCGCCACCGGATTTCTCGCCGACGAGTTCTTCAACATGAACGGTCTCGGCGCGCTCTATAGCCGGGTGTCGAGCTACATTTTCTCCGACTGGAACAAATGCGGCGAGGTGATGGGTCTTGCGCCTTACGGTCGCGCCGACAGGTTCAATTCGCTCATCGCCTTCGCCAACGGGGCTCTCGACGTTCCCGAATGGACTGAGGCGTTCGACCAACCCTACCTGCCCGAAGACGAAAAGTGGGAAAGCAGCCCCGGCATGCAGCATTGGCAGGACCTCGCCTGGCGCGTGCAAGAAGACACCGAGCGGGTCCTGATCGAGCGGGCGATCTGGCTGCGCGAGACGACCGGCACCAAGAATCTCTGCATCGCCGGCGGCGTGGGGCTGAACTGCGTCGCCAACGGCAAGATCGTGCGTGAGGCCGGCTACGACAATGTCTGGATTCAGCCCGCAGCCGGCGACGACGGCATCGCGATCGGCTGCGCCTATTACGGGCACCTTGCCATCCACAACAAGCCGCGCAACTTCGTCATGGAGCATGCCTTTCTCGGCGCGCCCTACAGCGACCGGGAAGTTGAAGCCGCGGCGAAGAAATGGCTCGTCACTGTCAAGACGTGCAAAGCGCCGGAGGGCGATATCACCGCCGAAACCGCCAAGGTGCTGGCCGAGGAAAAAGTCGTCGGCTGGTTTCAGGGCGGTTCCGAGTTCGGTCCGCGCGCGCTCGGCAATCGCAGCATCCTCGCAGACCCGCGGAAGGCCGCCATGAAGGATTTGCTCAACGCCCGGGTCAAGCATCGCCAAGCCTTCAGGCCGTTCGCGCCGATCGTACTCGCCGAGCGCGCCTCGGAGGTCTTCGAGGGCGATGAAGACTCCCCGTTCATGCTGCTGGCCAAGCGCGTGCGCCCGGAATGGAAGGAGAGGATCCCGGCCATCGTTCATGTCGATGGTACCGCGCGCGTGCAGACGGTGCGGCGCGAGCACAATGAGCGCCTCTATCGCTTGCTGCTCGAGTTCGAGAAGCTCACCGGCGTCCCGGTGCTCTTGAACACCTCGTTCAACATCAGAGGCGAGCCGATCGTCGAGACCCCGGCCGATGCCATGAAATGCTTTCTCTCGACCGGCATCGACTATCTCGCCATGCACGATCTCTTGATCGGCAAGAGCCGCTATTACGGCCTGTTCTATCCGATCATGAAATGGGGGTCTGACGTCGCGACGATGATCAAGGTCGGGACCGGAACCGACCTCAGCCGGGGCGAGGCGTGAGGCGCCGTCGCTGCGCGCGGCCCGGCACTTGCGATAGAAACAGCGGAAAATCCTCCACCCTTGGCAAGGCAGGCCCGCGCGGTTATGCTGTTTTCGGCTCTCCGGATTCGTAACGACCGGTAGGCTGAAACTGCCGAGAAGGTTCATGCGTTCTTGTCTCTGACTGAAGCCAGAGAAAAGTACGCTTTGCCGTCACAACGAGGATCTCGCATGCTGCAGCATGGGAGAGGAAAGGACGGTTGAACGGAATGGGAAATAGCCTTTTGTCGGCCCGCGCCGACGCCAGATCGAAGGGGCCACGCAGGTGGCTCGCCAAGTCTGTAGCAGCCGCGGCGATCGCCTTGTTCTGGTGTTTAAGCGCGGTCGGCACGACCGTTGGAACCACCGTCGGGGTAACGACCCTGGCGACCGCTGTGAATGTGGCGACAGCCACGCCCGCGGAAGCCGGACGGCGTTACCGTCGCCGGCGCCGCCGTCGCCGCTGGCGGCGCGGCCGCTGGTGGTGGTGGTAGCAGCGCCACCCCGCGCTCACGACATGCAACGGGCCGATCCTCAGGGACCGGCCCGTTCGTTTTCGATCTAACGCGCCGGCTGCTGCCGCCTCTCTACAATATTCATGCGGACATCTTGGCGCGGCGCGCGAGAAGGCCGATCAGGCGCTCTCTCGTCTCTGGCAGGGCGAGGCCGTGCGGCGCGAGCACGTCCCTCTCGAGAAAATATCCGGTGAGCGCAAATCCCGCGAGGAGATCGTTCTCGCCTGACGCCGCGTCGTCGTCACGAAGGAACGCCGGCAGCTTGAGCAGCTTGGCGTCGTAAGGCTGGCCCGCCTCGCGCGAGACGGCGCGGCCCGAGCGGGGCGAGACGTAGACGAGCTCGGTGTCGCCGCCCGTCGCCGCACATTCGCTAAGATCGAGGCCGAAGCCGAGCTCCTGCAACAGAAGAAGCTCCCAGCGCACGAGCAACGCCGGCCAGAGCCCGGGCGCGTCGAACGCGCCAATCACGTGAAGCGCCGCGGCGTAAAGCTGAGGGTGCGGGTCGCGCTCGGGCAAGAGGCGGGCGAGGCCCGCGAGCGAGCCGATGGCGGCAAGAGCAGCCGCATCGTCGAGTGCGCGCGCGGCATGCGCCTCGATCAGCTCGACATTGAAGCCGCCGAGATGTTCCGAAAGCCGCGCCCGCCAAGTGACGCGCAATCGGTTGCCGGGCTGAAGCAGCGGGCGAAGCCGGCGCGACCGCCCTCCCCGCACGAGGCCGAGATGGCGCCCATGGCCGAGCGTGAACAACTCGGCGACGGCGTTCGCTTCGCCAAGGGGCTTTGCGCCGAGGAAGATGCCTTCGTCGCTCCAGTCCATGAGTCGCGAAGCTTCGCTCTATCTCTTCGGGTAGTCGAGGCCCATCTCGCGATAGCGCTCGGGGTCGTCCGCCCAGCGCTCGCGCACCTTCACGAAGAGAAAGAGATGGACGGGTGCCTCGATCATCGCTCCGATCTCGGCGCGGGCCGCGGTTCCGATCTCCTTGATGGTGCGGCCTTTGGCGCCGAGCACGATCTTGCGCTGGTTTTCGCGCTCGACATAGACGGTCTGCTCCACCCTGACGCTGCCATCGGGGCGCTCGTCCCAATCGATAGTCTCGACCGTGAGCTTATAGGGAAGTTCCTCGTGGAGGCGCAGGAACAGCTTCTCGCGGGTGATCTCCGCGGCGGCCTGACGCAGCGATTGATCGGTGAGCTGGTCGGCGGGAAAGAGCCACGGCCCCGGCGGCACGGCTTCGGCAAGATAGGTCTTGAGGTCGTCAATGCCGTCACCCGTCAGAGCCGAGACCATGAACACGCGGTCGAATCCGGTTCCCGCCGATAGATCGCCCGCGAGGCGCAGCAGTTCGGGCTTAGGCACCAGATCGATCTTGTTGAGGATGGCGATGCGGGGCTTCCTCACTTCGGGCAAATGCAAGAGCAGCGGCTCGAGCGCTTGATCGAGGCCGCGCTCGGCATCGATGACGGCAGCGACGACATCGGCGTCGCCCGCGCGCTCCCAGGCCGCTTGCGCCATGGCGCGATCGAGCCGGCGCTTCGGCTGAAAGATCCCCGGCGTATCGACCAGGATCACCTGGGACGCGCCGATCGGCGCAATCCCGCGCACCGGCCCACGCGTCGTCTGCGCCTTATGCGTCACGATCGAGACTTTGGCGCCGACGAGCGCATTGGTGAGCGTCGATTTGCCGCTATTCGGCGCCCCGATCAGCGCCACGAAGCCGCAGCGCGTGGGGGCGCTCCCGCCCGAGCTTTCGCCTTCGCTAGCCATCTTGGCGCGCCTGCCAGACGCCTTCGCGCAAGAGCACGGCAAGTGCTGCCGCCTGCTCGGCTTCGCGCTTGTTCGCCCCCTGCCCGCGCTCGGGCGCGATGCCTTCGATTTGCACCTCCGAGGTGAAACGGGGCGCGTGGTCGGGGCCTTCGCGGGCGACCTCGAGATAGCGCGGCAGCGGCAGGCGGCGGCCTTGCGCCCATTCTTGCAGCACGGATTTTGCGTCCGTGGCCGTGGCCTCGATGGCGTCGAGTTGCGGCTGCCAAGCCGCCCGCACCACGCGCTTCGCCGCCTCGTAACCGGCATCGGCGAAAACGGCGCCGAGCACGGCCTCGCAAGTGTTGGCGAGGATGGTCTTCTTGCGGCGGCCGCCGCTCCCGGCCTCGCCCCCGCTCATCAGAATAGCATCGCCGAGGTTCCAGCTTTGCGCGATTTCGGCGCACGTCTCGGCCCTGACGAGCTGATTGTATGCGCGCGCGAGGTCGCCTTCGCGCGCCTCGGGAAAGCTTTCGGTCAGGAGTTCGGCAACGGCGAGACCGAGCACACGGTCGCCGAGAAATTCGAGCCGCTCATTGTTTTCGTCGAGCCTTGCGCCTACGCGCGCGCTCGAATGGGTCAACGCCAGCGTCAGCAGCGCGGGATTGGAGAAGTCGTGCCCGATCCGGGCGGCGAGTTTCTCAAGTGCCGTTTTGCGCGGCTGCGACAAGGTTCAGTGCACCGCCTGCAGAAGGCGCGACCAGCGCACGCTGTCGGGCCAAGTCCACACTTCGAAGAATCGCGAGTTCTCATCCATCGAGAAGAAGATCACTTGCGCCTTGCCCACGAGATTCTCGAACGGCACGAATCCGACCTCGGCCAGAAAGCGGCTGTCGGTCGAATTGTCGCGGTTGTCGCCCATCATGAAGAAGTGCCCCTCTGGCACTTTGTAGATCTCGGTGTTGTCGCCGAAGCCGTTCGGCGCCGCATCGAGGACAGGATAGGTCACGCCGTTGGGCAAGGTTTCCTGATAGCGCGGGATATGGCGCTCCTCGCCCGAAGGCTCGGTGACGACGTAATCGTCGGTGCGAACCTTGGGGATCGGCTTGCCGTTGATGTTCAGCACGCCCTGGACCATCTGGATCTCGTCGCCAGGAAGGCCGATCACGCGCTTGATGTAGTCGGTCTCGTTGTCGCGCGGCAGCTTGAAGACGACGACGTCGCCCCGCTCGGGTTCCTTGGCCCAGACGCGGCCCGAGAACAGGTCCAATCCGAAGGGAAAGGAGTAGCGGCTGTAGCCGTAGCTGTATTTCGAAACGAAAAGATAGTCGCCGATCAGGAGCGTCGGAATCATCGAGCCGGAAGGAATGTTGAAGGGCTGAAACAGGAAGACGCGCACGATCAGGGCGAGGATGAGCGCATGGATGATGACGCGAATCGTGTCCCGCGCCCCGCCCTTTGCTTCAGTCTTCTCCGCTTCGATACTCATGCGGACGCTCTCCTCGTTTTGGCTTGCATCCCTCGCCCTCAAGACCGCCGCCCCCTATAGCCCCTCCGTTGCGGTGAAGCAAACCGCTCAGTCGCGGCGCGGGACCCGAACAGCGGAAATGATGACAATGGCCTGGGCAGTGGGAAAATCGTCGGTGATGGACAGGTCGATGCGCACCTCGTGCCCTTCGGGCGTCAGCCGGGCAAGCGCCAGCGCCGCGCCTCCGGTCAGCTCCAATGTGGGGCGGCCCGAGTGCAAATTCACTACGCCCATATCGCGCCAGAAGACGCCCTGGCGGAATCCGGTGCCAAGCGCCTTGGCGCAAGCCTCTTTGGCGGCGAAGCGCTTGGCGTAAGAGGCGGCCCGTGCCGCCCTGCCGTCGGACTTCCTCCGCTCGAGGGGGGTGAAGATGCGTTCGAGAAAACGCTCGCCATAGCGCTCGATCGTGCGCTCGACGCGCCTGATGTCGATCATGTCGTTGCCGATGCCGATGATCATCGCCGCGCTCCGCCGGCTCCGGCTTCTGCCTCGTCCTGCCGGAGCGTCTCCCGCGCGCCGTCCATGAGGGCGCGCATGCGCGAGACGCTCTTAACAAGCCCGACGAAGAGCGCCTCGCCGACAAGGTAATGACCGATATTGAGCTCGACGATTTTGGGGATCGAAGCGACGGGAACGACATTGTCATAGTCGAGGCCGTGGCCGGCATGCACTTCGAGTCCGGCTTTCGCTCCTGCGCGCGCGGCGGCGACGAGGCGTTGAAGCTCGCGGTCGCGGGCAGGTCCGCCCTCGGCGGCGGCAGTGCAATAGGTGCCGGTATGGAGCTCGACGGCGTCGGTCCCCACCTTCCGCGAGGCCTCGATCTGCTCGAGATCGGGATCGATGAAAAGCGCAACCTGGATGCCGCCACGCTTAAGCGCGGCGACGAAAGGGGCGAGCGTTCCGGTCTGGCTCGCGACGTCGAGCCCGCCTTCGGTCGTGATCTCCTCCCGCCGCTCGGGCACGAGACAACAGGCGTGCGGGCGCGTCGCGAGCGCGATCGCGAGCATTTCTTGCGTGACGGCCATTTCGAGATTAAGCGGCGCCAGACCCGCGGCGGCGAGCCGCTTGATATCGTCGTCGCGGATATGACGGCGATCCTCGCGCAAATGCGCGGTGATGTTGTCGGCGCCGGCCTCGACGGCAAGCTTCGCCGCGCGCACCGGATCGGGGTGCCACACGCCGCGCGCGTTCCGCAAGGTCGCGATATGGTCGATGTTGATGCCGAGCCGGATAGGAGCGACGCTCGAACCGCGCGCCGGTCTTGCAGGGTGTGCGGTCATCTCGTCCCCAAAGCTTCGCGCGCCGAGCGGAGTTTGAGTTCGCGGCGGCGGCGATTCTTGTAGGCCTCGACCATCGGCTTGACGAGCACGTAGCTCACGGCCGCGAGGAGAAGTCCGACCGGCACGCAGCCGAGCATCATCGGTTTCAGGATCGGCCAAAGCTGTTCGAGGGATGACTGGAAGATGCCGCCGGAGAGGTCGATCTCTCGTGGCTTTGGTTCGCCTCCCAGCATGAAATTGCCGACATGGTAGGTCACGTACCAGATCAGCGGATAAGTCAGGGGATTGCCGAGAAAGGTTCCGAGCACCGCGGCGACGATGCTGCCGCCGATGATCCAGGCGATAAGCATGGCCATGACGAGATGGGTGCCGATGAAGGGCGTGAACGCCGAGAACACGCCGGCGGCAAAGCCGAGCGCGACGGCATGCGGCGTGTCGCTCAAGCGCCTCAGGCGATAGACGACGTAGCGGCTGGAACGGCTCCAGCTCCGCCGCGGCCACATATGCACCCGCATCCGCTCAAGGAAACTTTCCGCCTCGCGGCGCTTGAACAGCATCACTGCCTCGCTACGCGCAATCTCAAAGTCCAAACGCCGGATGCAAATGGCGCCGGGCGAAGAACCATAGCCATATTTAGGTAAAATTCCCTTATGGCGCCAGGGCGCTAGACGCCCGTGCGGACGGCGCTGCTCACCACATCCTTGGCTTTCAGCCCGGCAATGATGTCGTTGAGGTGCTTCAAGTCCCACACTTCGAGGTCGATCAGCATCTCGGTGTAATCGGGGATGCTGTTCGCCATTTTGATATTGTCGATATTGCCGTTGGCCTCGCCGATCACGGTGGCAATTTGCGCGAGGCTGCCCGGCTCGTTCAGCACCGTCACGGAAATTCGCGCCGGGAAGCGTTGCGGATTGTCTTCGTCGATGTCCCAGGTGACGTCGATCCACCGCTCGGGCTCCTCGTCGAACGCCTTCAGCGCCTCGGCATGGATCGGATAGATGGTGATGCCCTGACCCGGGGTGAGGATGCCGACGATGCGGTCGCCGGGAACCGCGCCGCCCGGGGCGAAGCTCACCGGCAGGTCGCCGCGCATGCCCCTGATTGGAATGCCGCTGGTATCCTCCTCGCGCGGCCGCTCCCCCGATCCCGGCCAGCGGAATTTGAGGCCCATGACCTTGCGCAGTCCGAACCAGCCTTCGTCGTTGCGCTTGACCTTGCGGCGGCGCTTGGGCGCCTCTTGCGGCTTCTCCCCGGGGAACATCGCCCGGATCACGTCGGCGGAGGCGAGCTCGCCGCGGCCGACCGCCGCCATGACGTCATCGGCCGTCTTTTGCGACAGGCGCCCGAGCGCCGCGGCAAGACCGCCCTCGGTGAAGGTCTTGTTGCGGCGCTGGAACGCCCTCACCAGGATTTCGCGGCCAAGCTTGCCGTATTGCCCGCGCACGGCGTCGCGAGTGGCGCGGCGGATAGCCGAGCGCGCCTTGCCGGTGACGGCGATACTCTGCCATGCCGAGGGCGGAAGCTGAGCCTTGGAACAGACGATCTCGACCTCGTCGCCGTTCCTGAGCTCGGTCCCAAGCGGCATGGGACGTCCATTGATCTTGGCGCCGACGCAGGTGTTGCCGACATCGGTGTGCACGGCATAGGCAAAGTCGATCGGGTTTGCGCCGCGGGGAAGCGCGATCAAGCGCCCCTTGGGCGTGAAGCAGAAGACCTGGTCCTTGAACAGCTCGAGCTTCGTGTGCTCGAGAAACTCTTCCGGGTTGTCGCCGTCGAGCAGCATGCCGACGAGATGGCGGAGCCAGCGATAGGCGTTCGAATCCTGCGACGGCCCGGCGCTCCGGCCTTGCGCGCCGTTCAGGTCCTTGTAAAGCGCGTGCGCGGCCACGCCGTATTCGGCGACGGAGTGCATCCGCTCGGTGCGGATTTGCAGCTCGACCCGTTGATGGCGCGGACCGACGATCGTGGTGTGGATTGACTGGTAGTCGTTCTGCTTCGGGTTGGAGATATAGTCCTTGAAGCGGCCGGGCACGGTGTGCCAGCTCGTGTGCACCACAGCGAGCGCCCGGTAGCAATCCTCGACCGCGGGAACGACGATGCGGAACGCATAAATGTCTGAGAGTTGCTCGAGCGAGATTTGCTTCCGCTCCATCTTGCTCCAGATGGCGTAGGGCTTCTTCTCCCGCCCGGCGGCGAAACCGGCGACCTTGGCCTCTCGGAGCTTGGCGGTGAGCGCGGCGGCGATCTCGTTGATCAGGCCTTGATTGCGCTCGCGCAATGTGGCGAGCCGCTCGACGACGGTCGCATAAGCCTGGGGATGCAGCGCCTTGAAGGCATGGTCCTCCAGCTCCTCGCGCAGCCACTGCATGCCCATGCGCCCGGCGAGCGGCGCATAGATCTCCATGGTCTCCTCGGCGACGAGCTTGCGCTTGTCGGGCTTCATCGCCCACAGCGTCCGCATGTTGTGCAAGCGGTCGGCGAGCTTGACCAGGAGCACGCGGATGTCGCTGGAGATGGCGAGCAGGAGCTTGCGGAAGTTCTCCGCCTGCTCGGCCTTCTTTGTGACGAGGTCGAGCTTCTTGATCTTGGTGAGGCCGTCCACCAGCGTGCCGATCTCGCGGCCGAACAGCGCGTCGATCTCCGAGCGCGTGACGTCGGTATCCTCGATGGTGTCGTGCAGAAGCGCGGTGGCGATGGTGGCGTCGTCGAGCCGCATCTCGGCAAGGATCGCGGCCACTTCGAGCGGGTGCGAGAAATAAGGCGCGCCGGAGGCCCGCTTCTGATTGCCGTGGGCCTTCATGGCATAGACATAGGCGCGGTTGAGCAGCGCCTCGTCGGCAGTGGGTTGATAGCTCAAGACCCGCTCGACCAGCTCGTATTGGCGGGTCATGGCGCGGCCTTTGGGGCGCGGGCGCGATGTTCAAACCGCGCTTCAGTCACCCGCGTGGCAATGCGACAGGCAACGCGCCCGAAAAGGAAAGCAAGATCAGCGTGAGCGGGGTCCCGCATTGGAGCCATCCGAAGGCGCCTGGCTCGCCATCCGGCGAAGGAGCTCCTCCTCGGTCATCTTGTCGATCGCCGTGTCGGTCGACTGATCGTCCTGGCCGAACACAGGCATCCGCGTGTCGGTCGAGAGCATCGGCACGGCCTCAGCCTCGGGTTCGTCCACTTCGACATATTTCTGCATCGAGTGGATGAAATCCTCGCGTAGATCGTCGCAAGCGATTTTCTTGTCGGCAATCTCGCGGAGCGCCACGACGGGATTCTTGTCGTTGTCGCGCTGCACCGCGATCTGCGCGCCGGCAGAGATGGTGCGGGCGCGGTGGCTGGCCAAGAGCACGAGCTCGAAGCGGTTGGGAACCTTATCGATGCAATCTTCGACGGTAACGCGAGCCATCAGTCAATCCTTGTTCTAATGAAAGCGATTTCGCCTCTATTTAGGCGCTTCGCCCGCGCGAGGCAAGCCGAACGGCGCATCAGAGCCTTTTCAACACGGCGCCCTGCCCCCGCTTGACCGCCTGGCGCCACAGCTCGCGCGCACTCGCTTTGAGGGCAGGATGTCGCCAATCGGGCGCAATATCCAGGAGTGGCCGGAGCACAAAGGGCCGGCGATGGACGAGCGGATGCGGCAGGGTGAGCGGCCGAGCGCCGGCGCGCGCATAGGCTGACCGGCGCCCCTGCCAGTGCCTCACCTGGCCGCCGTAATCGACAATATCGAGATCGAGGGTGCGCCGGCCCCAGGGCCTGCCGCCCCTCCGCCCCGAGCGGCGCTCGATCCCTTTGAGCACCCGGAGCAGAGCCTCGGGCGAAAGCCGCGTGTCGAGCAGCGCGACGGCATTGACATAAGGGGGCTGCCCCGCGCTCCCGACCGCCGCCGTCACGTAGAGCGGCGAGACCGCCGCAACCTCGATCTGCGCTCGCCTCATTTCGCCCAAGGCTTGAGCAATCGTTTCGGCAGGTGTTCCCCAAATGCCGGGATAATTGGCACCAAGGCCGATCACGATTTTGCTACGCGGGTTCAATTGCGGAGCCACCCCGCCATACCTATGTTGTCCATAGTGGCCTTCTCATCAGGCATTGCGAGAGGCCGCTTTGTATCAATCAAGTCATATTGAAGTGAATGAGATGCAAATGAACTTTTATCCGAACGAACGAATCGCCCTTTTCATCGACGGCGCCAATCTCTACGCCACTGCCAAGTCGCTTGCTTTCGACATCGACTACAAGCGGCTGCTTGCGCTCTTCCGCTCCAAGGGTCAGCTCGTGCGCGCGCTCTACTACACGGCGCTCATCGAGGACCAGGAATATTCCTCGATCAGGCCGCTGATCGACTGGCTCGACTACAACGGCTACACCATGGTCACGAAGCCGACCAAGGAATTCGTCGATGCGATGGGCCGGCGCAAGATCAAGGGCAACATGGATATTGAGCTTGCGGTCGATGCCATGGAGCTTGCCGACCATCTCGATCACATCGTGCTGTTCTCGGGCGACGGCGATTTCCGCTCGCTTGTCGAGGCGCTTCAGCACAAGGGCAAGCGGGTCAGCGTCGTCTCCACGCTGGCGACTACGCCGCCGATGGTCGCCGACGAGCTTCGCCGCCAGGCCGACCAGTTCATCGATCTCGCCAATATGCAAAACGAGATTGGCCGCGATCCGTCCGAGCGGGTGCAACGCGAGCGCCGGCGCGGCGAACAGGTCGAGGAGTTTCAGTCCGAAGATCTGATCGAGACGTGATCTTCGAGAGTGGCGCGCGCGCCCGCGTGACGCTAGTCATTGCGGATGCCGTCCCTTCACGCCCGCGCGCCCGTAGGCCCCGAGCCCGTCAAAAACTGCCCGCTCTGCCCGCGCCTCGTCGCCTTCCGCGAGGAGAACCGGCGCGCGCATTCCGAATGGTTCAATGGAGCGGTGCCGTCTTTCGGGTCTGAGGACGCGCGGCTCCTCATCGTTGGACTCGCGCCAGGGCTAAAAGGCGCAAACCGCACCGGCCGCCCCTTCTTCGGCGATTTCGCCGGAGAGCTGCTCTACCCCACCCTGCTCAAAGCGGGTCTGGCGCGCGGGCATCACCATCAGGGCGCGCCCGAGGCGCTTCAGCTCGTCGATTGCATGATCGCCAATGCGGTGCGCTGCGTGCCGCCGCAGAACAAGCCGACGCCTAAGGAAGTTGCAACCTGCCGTCCATTTCTTCTCGCTCGCATCGAGGCGCTGCCCAATCTCGTCGCGCTCCTTGCCATCGGTCGCATCGCCCACGACGCGATCCTTGATGCGCTTCAGTTGAAACGAGGCGCCTTTCCCTTCGCTCACGGCGCGCGCCACGCTCTTCCGGGCGGCCTCATCCTGTTCGACACCTATCACTGCTCCCGCCAGAACACGAATACCGGGCGGTTGACCGAGGCGATGTTCGAGAAGGTCGTGACCGAGGCCGCGGCAAGTTTGCGCCAGATGTGAGCGGCAAGCCTCCTTGCGGGACTTCGACAACTCGTGCAAAGTTTAGGCGCGGGGAGCAAGGGCACAGACCCGAGGGTGACCCCATGGCGGGGCTGGAAATCTCGCCGACCAAGGTCGGCTTTGTCATAGTCAAGGCGCGTGAGATCGCGGCCAAGGTCGCGGCTTGGGACGACGGCGCTACGTCCGATCATGACGCCGAATCGATCCTTGAATTGTTCGCCGACGATGCGACCGAAGACGAACTCCTGAGCTTCATCCGCGACCTTAACGAGGACGAGCGGGCAAGCCTCGTCGCTCTCGCCTGGATCGGCAGAGGTTCGTTCGGTCCGGAAGAGCTTGAAGAGGCGCTCGCGACGGCGCGGGCGGAGCGCACCAACCGCACCGACGAGTATCTCCTCGGAATGCCGCTCCTCCCCGACTATCTCGAAGAGGCGCTCGACCGGCTCGGTTACTCGGTCGAGGACGCCGAGGACGATGCGCTTTAGCGCGCGCGACCGGTCTCAACGTCGCGCAAGACCTCCGCGGCGTGACCTGCCGGGTCGATGACGGGATAGAATACCCTCTCGATGCGGCCGCCGGCGATCAAGAGCGTGAGGCGCTTCGAGTAAATTGTCCCACCCGTCGCGAAGGTCGGGAGCGTGAGCGCCGTGCCGAACGCGCCCGCTTCATCGCTCAAGATGGGAAACGGCAAGCCGAGCCGCGTGACAAGCTCGCGCTGATAGGCCGTGTCCTGGCGGCTTAGGCCGAAGAGCCGCAAATCCGCTTGCGCGAAATCGGCATGAAGGTCGCGAAAGCCCTCGAGCTCGGGCGTCGAACCATGCGCGCCCGGGATCCCGTCCCAATCGGGCGGATTGGGAAAGCCGGGGCGACCGGTCCAGGGATAAACGACAACGACGCTCCGCCCTTGAACCTCAGCGAGATTGACGGCCGTTCCGTCAGTTGCCGGCAAGGCGACCGGCGGCACATTCGTGCCGGGCGTCAGATGGAAGGCGTCCCCATCGTTTGTCGCTTGAGGAAAGCCGGGCACGCCGCGTCACCTCAGCCCTTCTCGCGCATCAGGCGGCCCTTCTGCCGGTCCCAATCCCGTTTCTTTTCCGTTTCGCGCTTGTCGTGCAGCTTCTTGCCTTTGGCCAGACCAAGCTCGACCTTGGCGATCCCGCGCGCGTTGAAATAGAGCTTGAGCGGCACAACGGTCATGCCGTGACGCTGGATGGCGCCGAGGAGGCGGGCGATCTCGCGCGCGTGCAACAGCAGCTTGCGCGGCCTGGTCGGCGCATGACCGTCGCGGGCGGCGCTGGAATATTCGGCGATATGGGCGTTGATGAGATAAAGCTCGCCCCGCTCGTCAGAGGCGTAGGACTCGGCGATATTGGCTTTCCCCGCGCGCAGTGACTTCACCTCGGAGCCTTTGAGCGCGATGCCCGCCTCGAGCTTCTCCTCGATGTCGTAGTTGAAGCGCGCCCTCCGGTTCTCGGCGACGAGCTTGCCGCTCTCGCGCTTCGGCGCCATGACGTCACCCTGCCCGCATCAAACCGCGACGAGGCCGACCGCCGACAGTGCGTCTTCGACTCTCTTGCGCGAAGCGGGCGCAAGCGGCGCAAGCGGGAGCCGCGTGTCGGCGCTGCACAGTCCGAGCTTGCTTGCCGCATATTTCACCGGGCCCGGATTGGATTCGACGAACAGCGCGTCATGCAGCGGCATCAGCCGGTCCTGCAATTGGAGCGCACGGTGGAAATTGCCGGCGAGGCAAGCAAGCTGGAACTCGGAGCAGAGCGCCGGCGCCACATTGGCCGTCACCGAGATGCAGCCCTGCCCGCCATGAGCCATGAAGCCGAGAGCGGTCGCGTCTTCGCCCGAGAGCTGGACGAACTCGATGCCGAGCGCCGCGCGTTGCAGGCTCGCGCGCGCCATGCTCGCGGTCGCGTCCTTCACGCCGACGATGTTGGCGAGCTTGAACAGCCGCGCCATGGTCTCGACCGACAGGTCGATCACGGAACGCCCGGGGATGTTGTAGACGACGATCGGCACGTCGGCGCTGTCGTTGATCGCCTTGAAATGCTGATAGAGCCCTTCCTGTGTCGGCTTGTTGTAATAGGGCGTCACCACGAGCACGCCGTCGGCGCCGGCGCTCTTGGCATGACGGGTGAGTTCGACGGCCTCGGCTGTCGAGTTCGATCCGGTTCCGGCGATGACCGGCACCCGTCCCGCCGCGGCCTCGACGCACAGCTCGACGACGCGCCGGTGTTCGTCATGGGTAAGCGTGGGCGATTCGCCCGTCGTCCCGCACGGCACGAGACCGTGCGTGCCCTGGTCGATCTGCCACTCGACCAGACGTTGGAAGGCGCGCTCGTCCACCGTGCCGTCCTTGAACGGGGTGATGAGGGCTGTAATCGAGCCTTTGAAGGTCGGCATGGGCACCCGGGGGTCGCTCCTCGAGGACTTCGCGCCTCACAGGGAGACGCAGAGGAACGCGGACAATAGGGTTTGGACCTTTGGGCGGCAAGGCGCCGAAAGGCTAAAGGAATGCAGGCTTGACATGGGTTGATCCCGGCACAGCAAGCTTCGCCGATCATTCAGATAAAATCGATGTTGTCCAACGGCTTGCACGCGTTTTTTCACAAGAATTGTAGTTGCTTGCGCGACCGCATGAGACATTTTTCTGCCGGATTCTTTCAGACATTGTTCAATTCAGGCAAGTTATAGTGCCGTCTTCGTCGCGGCTCCCCGGCTCGGGGGACGTCCTGACCGCGTAACCAGGTCGTAACCGGAAACCGATCGACGAGATGAAACGCATTCGCGCGCACATCTTACCATTACTCGTTTCCGTGGCTCTTCTTCCTCCGGCGCTCGCCGAGGCGAAGACCCAGCGTTCGCCTGCGGCAAAGTCCGTGCGCGCGGCGACCGTCAAGACGCCGGTCAAGGCCAAGGCCAAGTTGCCCGTCAAGGCCAAGGCTAAGGCAAAGACGCCCGTCCAGAAAGCAGCCGTCACACCGGGACTCCCCGATCGCAATCCGCTCCGGGCGGCATCGTCCGATACGCCCGCCGAGGCGCAGGAAACGGCCGGCGCCTCGCCCGCGCCTTCCGCCGCGCCCAACGCAGCACCATCATCGCTCGAGACGACCGCGGGACTTCAGGACGTAGCGACGCCGCCGGCGGCTGAGCCCGATTCGTCCTCGACTTCAGTTCCGATGACGCCTTTGGCGTCGATCACCATTGCCAAGACGAGCGCGGAAGGGTCGGTTCCCCGCGCCGATCGCGTTCCAAATCCGCCGTCCCTGATCGGCACGCCCGCCTCGCCGGTCCCGGAGCCCGCGGCACCGGCGCCGCGAGTCGTGACCGACATGCCGCTGCCGGACGTCAATCCGAGCCGCGCGGGAGGTAGTCTCAAAGGCACAATCGCGCCGGCCATCGCCGCGGTGCCGCCCGCGCTCGACTACCCATCGATCCTGAAGCCGATCCTGTCTTACGAGATCAGCGCCTCGGACGAGGCCAATCTCAGGGAAGTCCTGCGCTCCGGCGCAAGCGCGGCTTCGCGCATCAAGGACCCGGCGGCCCGCGATTTTGCCCTCTGGTACAAGTACCGGAACAGCAAGCCGAGCGGGAAGGCCGAGGCGATCGAGAAGTTCCGGCTCGCGCATCCCGACTGGCCTGGGCAGGACGAACTGCGCGAGAAGGCGGAGGCCGCCCTCTTCCTCGCCGGCGGAGACACCGACGAGGTCAAGGCGTTTTTCAGCGCCTCGCCGCCGCAGACCGGCGCGGGCAAGGCCGCCCTCGCCGCGGTCTATGTGAAGGAGAACAACGAAGCGGGCGCGCGCGAACTCGTCGTGTCCGCCTGGCGCGACCATCAGCTCAACGCCGAGATCGAAAAGAAGATTCTCGACCGCTACGGCAGCTGGCTTACGCCCGAGCATCACCGGGCGCGGATCGACCGGCTGCTTTATCCGGATGAGAAAGGCGCCATCGAAGCGGCGGTCCGGATTTCGAAGCTGCTCTCCGCGGACGAGCAGAAGAAGTTGACGGCGCGCATCGCCGTCATCAGGCGCGGCGGCAATGCCGGGAAGCTTCTCGACGCGCTCCCGTCCAACGCCATCGAGGCCGATGCCGGCTTGCGCTTCAACCGCATTCAATGGCTGCGGCGCACCAAGGACAAAGAGCACCGGGAAAAAGCCTGGAAGATGCTGCTCGATGCACCGAGCGAGCCCAACGTTCTGCTCGATCTCAACAATTGGTGGGTCGAGCGGCGCGTCAGTTGCCGCGGCGCGCTCAATGACGGGCACCCCAAAGTCGCCTACGAGATTGCGGCCAAGCACGGGCTGGTATCCGGCGATAATTTCATCGAGGCGGAATTCCTTGCCGGGTGGATCGCTCTCCGTTTCCTCAACGATCCCAATTTGGCGCTGAAGCACTTCTTGTCGCTGCGCCGTGTCGCGACGAGCTCCAAGAGCATCGCGCTC
Source organism: uncultured Alphaproteobacteria bacterium (assembly GCA_963802845.1). GTDB lineage: Bacteria > Pseudomonadota > Alphaproteobacteria > Rhizobiales > Methyloligellaceae > Methyloceanibacter. The sequence continues at coordinate 21,767 of CAWDKA010000017.1, read as the reverse complement.
GGCGAATATTGGCTCGGCCGCACCGGACTCGAACTCGGCGATCGCGGCGCGGCCATGGTCCATTTCTACAACGCGGCCAAGTACCCGCAATATTTCTACGGCCAGCTCGGCCGGCAGTCGCTCGACGTCAAGCCGGCGCATCTCCAGATCACCAGGACGCCCGTGCCGACCGAGGCCGATATAAGGAGCTTCCTCGCGCGCGATGGCGTGCGCGCGATGGGCATCGCCCGGGCCACGGGCCTCGACGGCTCGATGTCGCAATTCTTCCTGGCGCTCTCGCGCAAGCTGACCAACCCGGCGGAGGTCGTGCTCCTGGCCGAGTTCGCCAAGGCTACGGGCGATCCGCAGATCGCGCTGAGGCTATCGAAGATCGCCTTCAACCGCGATCTTCCGCTCGGAGATTACGCCTTGCCGATCGGGGTGATCCCGCAGTTCAGGAGCCTGATCACCGATCGCGTCGATCTCGCGCTCGTCCATGCCCTGTCGCGGCAAGAAAGCGAATTCAATGCCGCCGCCAAGAGCCCGGTCGGCGCCGCCGGCCTGATGCAGCTCATGCCGGCAACCGCCAGGGCCGTCGCCAAGGCCTATAAGTTGAAGTTCGATTCGGCTCAGCTGACCAATCCCACCTACAACACCCAGCTCGGCGAGGCGCATTTGCGCGACCTCATCGACAGCTATCGCGGTTCCTATTTCCTGTCGCTCGCGGCATACAACGCCGGCGGCGGCCGCGTCGCCGAATGGATCAAGACCTTCGGCGATCCGCGCGATCCGCAAGTCGATCCCATCGACTGGATCGAACGCATCCCGTTCACCGAGACGCGGCAATACGTGATCAAGATCATGGAGACGCTGCAGCTCTATCGCTCGCGCCTCGCCGGCCCGAGGCAGGCGTTGCAGCTCGTTCAGGACCTTAATCGCGGCAGGAAGACGCCATACGCCGGAACGATCGCCGGCGTTCAGGTGAAATCAGAGTGAGACGGGCCGCGTCTCCCGGCTTGTAGGGCTTGCCCCCGTGACCACTTTCCTGAACACTCAAGCGGCGGTGCGGGCAACGCCTGACCGACGGGTCGATACGCTGCCAAGGTCCATTCCCGACATGCCCGAGTTCGACGGCGAGCTGTGGCGAGACATCTATTACTCGTCGTTCGACGGCCTCACGCTCTATGTCCGTCACTATCCGGCGCCGGATGAGAAGCTGCGCCCGGTGATCTGTCTCTCCGGACTGTCGCGGAACTCCCGGGAATTCCACACGCTCGCCAGCTCTCTGGCAAAGCACCCGGAGCGGCCGCGCAACGTTTACTGCTTCGATTATCGCGGGCGCGGGCGGTCGCAATACGATCGGAAGTGGCGCCACTACACGCCCTTCGTCGAACTTCGCGATGTTCTCGACTTTCTCACCGTGCACGGCTTGCACAAGGTCGGCATCGTCGGCACGTCGCGGGGCGGCATCATCTCGATGCTGATGGCCGCGCTCCGGCCGACGGCGATGGGCCCTGTCGTGCTCAACGATATCGGTCCGGTCATCGAAACGCGCGGTCTCGCCCGCATCATCGGCTATGTCGGACGCATGCCGGTGCCGAAGACCTGGCCCGACGCCGTCATGCTGCTGCGCGAGTACAACGAGCGGGCGTTTCCCCAGTTCACGGACGCCCAATGGGAAGAGATTGCGCGAGACGTGTTCGACGAGCGCAAGGGCCGCCCGGCCCGGGCCTACGACCGCAGGCTCGCGCGGGCGCTCGGCACGATCGACTTGAGCCGCCCAGTGCCGGATCTCTGGCCGCAATTCATCGCGCTCGGGCACGTTCCGGTCTTTGCCTTGCGCGGCGCCAATTCCGACGTGCTCAGCGCCGAGACGCTCGAAGCCATGACCGGGCGGCACCCCAACCTCCGCGCCATGACGGTGCCGGACCAAGGGCATGCGCCCGTGCTCAAGGAGCCGGAAACGGTCGAAATGATCGGCGCCTTCTTCGCCGCCAACGACTGACAATTTTCCGCTGAAGGGTTTGCCCGGCCTCGAGGCCTCGCTAAAAGGCGGGCGAAGGAGTTACGGCCGCGAGCTGGGCGTCTCGGCCCGTCCCCTGATGCTGGGAAGCATTTTCGCGGCCATGAAGGGCGCGGCCGAGGCTTCCTTCCAGCTGATGCTCTCGGAGGTGGAGAACAGCGCCGGCAGGTCGCGCCTCAACTGGTAGGAAATCGCGACGGCCGTACCCTTGTCCGGCGCCACGCCCTCGATGGTCACCGCAAGTCCCGCGAGCGCGATCTTGCCCGACTCAAGCTGGCTCAGCGCGCGCAGCGCCGCGGCCACGGCCTCGTCCCAGTCCCTCGGCGCGCCCGAGGCGAGTTCGAGCCGGTCGTCGAGCCCGGGACGGCGGAACAATTGCCGCGACAACTCGCGCACCTCTTTGCGCGCGTTCTCGCTCGGCACGCTGCCCGACAAACTCAAGGCGTTAGCGCCGAGATCGGCGACAAAAATGAAGGGATCGGCCACGGGAGGCTTGATGTTGCCTTTGGCGACCGTCAATCCCGTCGGCAGCGGTCCGGCGAGTGCTTTCTTCACGTCGGCGTAGTCGGTCGCGCTCTGCGCCTCGCCGTCCACGCGGAGCGCGATATCGGCAAGCCGCGCCGAGCCGCGCTTCAAATGCGACAATTGCTGAAGCCCGAAACTGACCGCGCCGAGCCACTGGTCCTGCGGCAGCGCACCCTTGGTCACTTTGAGCCGGTCCTCGATGGCGAGATCGGGAAAATGCGCCTTGACCATGCCGAGCACGGTGCGGCGCACTTCGTCGGAGGGGACCGAGCCGCGCAGCCGGATGCTCGAACTCGATGCGCGTGGCCGACCAGACGTAAGCTCGGGGCCCGGGCTTGTCGGCGACGAGGACGGGAACGGGCTTCGACGGCGTGAGCAGGGCCGGCGGCGCGCTTAGGCCCGGCGCGGCGCCGGAATCGGTACGCAGCGCCAGGGTCCCGACAAGGACCACGGCGGCTGCCATTCCCATAACCCTCATGCGCGGCCGAAATCGCGACATCGAATTCTCACCTCGCACGCCACAGCCATACCGGCTTCATCGTCTCCGCCCGTTCAAGCCGCGAACGTTGACAGCCGGCCCGCGAACCCCATGCAGCGAATGCCTCCAAGAATTGTTTGCGGCATCGTGCATACGACGGCCTGTTTCCCAGGGGCGTGAATCGGCAAACTATAGGCCATCGGGCTCAGGCGTTCCAGGCGGCACTTTACAGTTTCACACGATGTTCATCCGGCGAGGCGACCACAAGTGGCGCTTGCTTGGCCTCCGTAAGGGGCGCCTCTATTGAAAATGAGGGACAAGTCCCAGAATGCCGATGACGATGAGATAGATCGCCACGACAAAGTTAAGGAGGCGAGGCACCAAGAGGATGAGAATTCCGGCAATCAAGGCAATTAGCGGATTGAGCACGACAAGATCGAGAGTCATGGTTCTTTCCCCCTGAGACGGGCCGGAACGCCTCATTCGGCCGATTGATAACCAAGCATAAGCCATCGGCCGGTTCTTGTCGTCGCAAGAAACGGTCCGGGAACATGAAAATCTCCCTTGCCGAGTATTGGTCTTGCGGGTCTTCCCTCGCTTTTGAAAAGGCATATATCCCGTCTTGTCTTTGCCGTTTTTCACGGCAAGGGATAGTTGCCCTGCCCGTTATTGGGACGGCAAGGCGGTTCGCGGGGAATGGGGGCGGACGGCAGCATGATTTTAGACCAACCGGCCTTTTGGATCGCCGTCCTACAGATCATCTGGATCGACCTCCTGCTTTCGGGCGACAACGCCGTCGTCATCGCGCTCGCTTGTCGCAAGCTTCCGCCGAAGCAGCGCATCTGGGGCGTGGTTCTCGGAACGGTCGTCGCCATCGCCTTGCGGGTGATCTTCGCCGGGGTCGTGACGACCTTGATGCAGGTCCCTTATCTCAAGATCGTGGGCGGGGCGCTCCTGCTGTGGATCGCGGTGAAGCTGCTTACGCCGGAAGAGAACGGCAAGAGCAACGAGATCGAGGCTGTGGACAAGCTGTGGCGCGCGATCAGGATCGTCGCGATCGCGGACTTGGTGATGAGCCTCGACAATGTCATCGCCATCGCCGCCGTTGCCGAGCGGTTCGAAGCCCCGCATAGCTATGCGCTGCTGATGTTCGGGTTGGCCGTGAGCATTCCCTTGATCATGGCGGGCGCCGCTCTCGTCATGGCGCTGCTCGACCGGTTTCCCGTCGTGGTCTGGGCGGGCGCGGCGCTGCTCGGCTGGATCGCCGGCGAGATCATCGCCAAGGACCCGCTGTTCACCGCGGCTCTCGATCCGGCTTCGGCGCACACCGCGGCGATCATCGGCGCGACCTTGGGCGCGCTCTTCGTCGTTGGCGTGGGCTTGTTGCGCCGGCGCTGGTTGAGGCGAAGCGCGGCCGACCAGGTCTAGGCCTCAGGACACGGGGCGCGGCCGTCCCGGCACGCCGAGGGGACCTTCCAAAGCAGCGCGGTCCCACTTCCCCGCCGAGGCCGCCGCATCATAGGTGCTGGTCAAGAAATCCATCAGGACTTCGTCCGGATTGCCCGCGGTGCGAACGACGTCGTAGGGCAAATTGTACTGGTTCAACTCGCGATTCCAGAAAGCTTGCGAAGGCCGCACCGCGGCCGAGGAGAAGCCGGGCGGCGATGGCGAAGCGTAGGAGTAATAGGCGGGGTAGTCGATGCCCTGCCCTCCCGGCCAAAAGCCCGCGCTGCTGACCTCATGCGAGTAGGCGTCCTGCGTCACGGCATCGGGCAGATTGGGCACGCTTCCTCCCGACGGCATCGGAGGCGCACGCCGCCCGGAAAAGCGCGTCACCGCCAGATCGAAGCTTCCCCAAAAGAAATGCACCGGACTGCATTTGCCGATGAACGATGTCCGGAACTTGCTGAGCACGCGCTCGGACTGCACCAGGACGCGCCAAAAGCGTTGGGCGTAGTCCCGATCATAAGCTGCGTGGACGTGGTCTTCGCTGAAGCGGATCGCGTCAGGAATTTCATTGGGGAGCTCGTTGATCCGCACGCGAATGCCAAGTTCGGCAAGCGAGCGAAGAAGGTCGGCATAGAATTCCGCTACGGACCGCGGGGCGAGCCGAATTTCTTTTTGTGCCCCATCGGACGTCGATGCGCGCAACACGTGATCCAAAAAATCGAAATCGAGCTGGAAGCTCCGCTCGCCGTACGGGATGGATGACGTGGTCAGGCCCCTCGGCCCGACATAGAGAACGACATGCCAGGAATGATTGAGCCATGGCGTCTGCTCGAGGCGGATCTTGCCGACGATCTGCGTCCACAATTGCAGCGTGGCGCAGGTGTCCTTCCAAGCCTCGTAGGGCAGTTCCGGCCATGACGGATTGTCTTTGTTCGGTGACATTGCTGAGGCGCAGGTTAGAGGCCTTGGATCAGTTCACCGTTTTGACGCAGGCGCCGGGCGTGTCGCCCCATGCGAAATATTGCTGGCCCGGAGGACAGCACCCTGCTCGGCCCTGGTAACTCCAAGCGTTCCAGCCCGGCTGACAGGACGGTGGCGCCGCCGGGTAGTTCTCGAGCGGCTCACAGGTCTTGCGGCAAGCGCGGTGCGTTTCGTCGCATTGGTTGAGGAGGTTTATCAGAAACGCTCGCTGCACACCGCCCCATGTCGCGTGCGCATACTGCTTGCATTTGGTCACCTCGGTGCGACAACGCCCGAAGCAATCCTCCCTTGGCCCTAAGGACAGGTTCTGCTTGCCGAATACAAGCCGCCGCGAGAAGTTTAGCATGAGGCTCTCCAACGCATTTGTGCTTTGTCACCTTAGCCGGGATTTCAAGGCCGGCTTCCTGGGCCTGGAACCAGATTGCCCCGATGGACTGTCCTGGTGCCCCGCGGAGGACAGCAGATTCGGCGCGGTCCCTGCGCACCGCCTCCTGGAACATCAGGCGGATCGACCCGTTTTCCTTTTAGCCGGTCGGAGTTGCCGCTCTGTGACTGGTGGGGCCCGGTACCCCATCCTCTCCTGTGCAAGGAATCATGACGGTGCCGGGCCGCCTTGTCGGAACAGAAGGGAGTAGTAGCCAATGAAGAAGATTGCACTAGCACTCGCGCTTGTCCTGGCGAGCTCAGGCCTCGTCGTCGGACTGGCCTCCACCGACGCCAATGCCGGTGCTCGCAAAATTTGCAAGCAGGGGCTCAAGAGTCACCCGATGGCGGGCGAGCACCGTGACCTGATGAAGCAATGCAAGGCAGAATACAAAGCTCGCAAAAAGGGCGGTCAGTCTGCGGCATAGGTTCAAAATGAAGGGGCTACCCGCATAGCTCTCACAAAACTTCAAGCCCGGCTCACCACCGGGCTTTTTTTCGTCGTGCCGCCGCCCGCACGTGGTGTGGTTTGACGCGTCTCACCGTCCTCGCCACGAACTAGGCTGAGTTCGTGTGGGACATTGAGATGAGCGCTCGCTTCGGCGGGCGCACTTTTGTTATCCTGGTCTCGGCCATTGCGGGGGGAGCTCACTTTTAAGGAGTTCCGCGATGACCTTGAGGGACGCACAGCAAATCGCTCATGGCTTGATCCAGGGCTACATCGGTCCGGATCATCGAGTCATTGACATGTCGAGCTTCTACAGCGCGCTCGCGCAGGCGCTTCAAACCGCCTATCGACAAGGCAGGAACGATCGAGCGTCCGGAAGCAAAGTACCGCGATCCGATAACCGTGTCAGCGGCCGTGACTTGAACCGTCCCGAACAACCCGCGATGATCGGTTCGAAGCGCGCTGGGGCACGCGCAACTCGAAGCCTCTCGGTCATAACCAAGACGGACATTGTGGGGGTGGTGAAATGAAGGGCGATAAGGATTGGCAGCGAGTTCCCGGTGTTCTCACCGATCAACTCGTGGTGAAGGTCAGCCCGAGGGCCGTGGGAATTGTCTTTGGCCAAGTCGGCGAAACCGAGGTCAGCTTTCATACTGCCGTTGTGATGACGCGGCGCAACGCTGTCGCGCTGGCCGAGGCCATCCAGAAGCTATCGGCAAAAAGCAAAGGGCCGGACGTCAGGAAGGCGACAGTGTCAGGCGGGACGGTGCATTAGTGCACTCGGCACGTGGCACTGTGGCACCGTGGGTCACAAGTGGGTTACGTTCTGCCCCTGTTGCTAAAGGCATCGAAGCTGACTACCTGAGACGAGTTGCAAGGATGGGTGGCCGAGTGGTTGAAGGCACCGGTCTTGAAATGCGAAGCCAGCTGTTTCTTGGGTTCCCTTCGCGTATCGCCGTATCCGTGTTTTCAAGGATTAATGGGTCTTTTGGCCGATAAGCGTGTCGGGTCTTCCCCGCTTGTCACGTCTGTTCGGTACCAACTTCGGTACCATTACCGCTCAGCCCGCTCAGTGTGAAATCATCTGAATTTTATGGCGCCTTATGTCGGCTATCCGGCGTAAAGCGGACATGCCTGAAAATTGGAAGCTCCAGGGGTCTGCTTGTGGCACTTAGCAGACATTGATGTCCGCTCTGAGCATGTCCGCTCTTGAGGGCGAAGCGGACATGTCTAATCAACGCTCTAATGTCCGCTTCTGACCCAAAGCGGACTACCGGTGTAGGGCGCCCCTGTTTCCATTTTAGTGCCCCGAAATGCGCTCGGGCGTTCCTTGACCAGCGTTTAGCGACATTGACATTACCGCGCCCAATTAAGCCAGGAAGATCTCACTAACTCTGGCTGGGCCTTCTGGCCTTCGGCACGTCCTTTTCGCCGATGTGCGGCAGTTCACGGCCTTTTGGCGCCGGCCAAGGACGCCGTCGACCGCCTGAAATTTTTGCGCGCCTGTGTCAATATGGTCACCAACGCTGTATCGCAGTGTGATCAAATCTCGTTCGGCGTTTCTGTGGGGGCCAGTAATGCGTACCGCCGTCTCTGCAGCGGTCACCGCCGCATCACCTGCGCTGGCAAGCTGCTTTCATCATCAAGGCTTATCGCGATTTATCGAGGCCTTTGGCATCGCGCCTTCGTGTCCGTCAGTAACTTTAGTAGCGGAGGGGACTATGCGTGCGAAGAAACACATCACTCCCATTGATATAGAAATCATATATCGAGCCCATAGGTCGGTTTGGGCCGCGCTTAAACACGACAAACTCCTCGGTAGTTCCGATGAGAATTCATGAGCTAAGCGACAAGGTAACTCGGAAGCTTGTGGAATTTGCTCGTGAAGGCGTGATTGACCTCGAAACATTGCGGGAGCGAACGTTGGCATAGATTATGCGATCCTAGATCCGCAACTCATAGCGGAGTGGGCGCCATCAGACCGCTCACTCACACGCAACCAAGCTAAGTGTACGCGCCAGCCCCTATGTCCCCTAATCACCCAAAGCGCATATAATTTACTCAGATAGCTCGTCGAGGATTCTAGCGCGGTCCTCCTCGCGCGATCGCTGGAGCACTAGAAACGCTTCCAGGAGGCGCATAGTCTCGGCAACATCCTGGCAGTCGTCTCGCTCCGATTCTACGATCAGGCGCTGCTGCTTGGCGATAAAGGCCTTACCCTCCGCAACGTCCTGTTCTGCTTGGACGAGTTGTCGCAAAAGAATTTTCCTGTCCATGCGTTGCGTGTCCCCAGAGTTGCGATACATCAAGCAGCTTCGGGGTTCCTAGCTTCGGCACAAAGGTCGCTCAAGACAAAGGCGGTCAAGCTCTTCTTTCGCCTGTTGAACTGTGAAGCCACAGAAAAGCGTCTTCAGCAGACGCACTGTGACGCCACTGAAATACCTCCTTTAGGCCGGGCCCGAACTGCAATTCAAATGCGACCGAACGCCATCCACTGAACTTGCCCGAGCGGGCGAGTTCGCGTGCACGCTCTTGCATGCGCTCCAACGTCCCACTCATGACCGCACCCAACTTTGGTTAGGGCGAATTATCGCGCTGATTGGCGTAAGGAAAACGATCACTTAGGGAGTACGCCTAACGTGACCCGCGGGCTTGGCAAGGAAATCGGCAAACTGTGGGTTCGACGATCACGCCGAGTGCATGTCCGCTTCTGGCACTTAGCGGACATCAGTGCCGATGCTGGCTAGGGTTGACCGAGCCGCTCCAAAGCAATCCGAAGCGGTAGCAAATGCCAACGGTCGGCATTATGTCCCATACGAGGAGTTAGTAAAATCCGGGGGTGACTTTTCCGGCCCGCACCGGAAATCTTGGGACCAAATCCCGGCCTCGGTACAACGGAGGGAATTTTGGGGGCGGTAGGGGTGCCCGCACTGAGGTACTCATTGAATTCGGCCCCGACGACTATGATGACCTCCTTGAGGTTATGGTGGAAGCGCAACAGCAGGCGAAAGAAGCTGTGGAGAGCAATGAAGCATGCGGAATGAAGCGCCGTTTCAGTTAAGGCTGAAGCGTTACCTCCGCACGGCCCGTGCTTCAGAGGTCGACGCTTTATGCTAGGCTCCGATGCGTTCTCAAGCATTCGGAGTGGCCTATGCCCACGATCTACATTTCCGATAGCGGCGACGATAAGAACGACGGTCTGTCGCTTAAGACGGCGATCTATTCATTGAAACGGGCAAAGGAACTCCATGGCGGCAGGAATGATTTTAGCTGGCATTTCGGGCCGCGAGCATGGAAGCGAATCCAAAAGGAGCTTTCCGATAAGAAAAAGGGCTAACGCGAAAGCGACGGCGAATGATCGGTGGGTGAGCTATTTTGACCAGTTCTTTGCCGGGCTTCCTACTAGCTTATAGGAGCGGCCACATCGACCTCGGCAGTGCCCCCGTCCCGAAGATGAAGATGTGGTCCGCTTAGTGCCGGTAGCGTGAAGGCGTTCTAGCGTCCCAACCCTCAACAGATTGGGGCGCTTTCTTGTTGGCCGATGTGTGCTCAGGCTGCCGGTGGCAAGGCTTCACAGGGGGCGGAAGCGTCAGGAAAAGATGCGGGGAGGGTCAGGTCAGCGCGGCCCCGCTTGGCGATAGCCGGCCGCAACATTGCCGCTCGGCTCAGTGGTGAGGCTGGACAACCTCCGCCACGGCCTCGCCAAGGCGGTCCAAGATGACCGGCTTCGGCAGCACCGGCGCTCCCGGCACCTGTGCGTGGATGCGCTCGATGGTGTCGCGATCACTGTGTCCAGTGACAAAAACGATAGGCACCTCGCATACCTCTCGAAGCCACCGAGCGGCCTCGATCCCTTCGCGGCCTCCTTCAAGGCAAACGTCCATCAGGACAACATCGGGCTGATCTTCCATTGCACGCAAAAAGGCATTTTGTGCATTTTCCGCTAGATCGCAAATATCGAAGCCTAGTGCGTGCATCTCTGCTTCGAGGCCGAGGGCGATCCAGAATTCATCTTCAACAATTAAAGCGCGGCGGTGGCGGGGCCGCGAATGTTGGGCCATTGGGTTCACTCCCTTTCCGGCAGTGCCCCTTGTTACTTTTAAGCGCCTTCACAACAATTGGTTCCCTCACAGGCTGTGATTAGCCGGCAAGCCGTCAGTAGGTCAGAAGCTGGTCTAGCTCCATGCTCACGCTGCCGGTGGCAAGGTGGCGGCGGCGAGCTTCGCCTGTATCGTCTGCACTGCCGAGACATGCGCTCGTCCGGCAATCTCGCGGCCAGTCAGGTCAGCGCGGTCAGGGTTCGGCGGGTGAGCAATTTTGACCAGTTTTTTGTAAGGCTTCCCATTACAGTCTTCGAACTAGACGGGGGCCGCGGTTTTGCGACCCCAATGGACCTTCTCGGGCAAATTAATTATGGGGAAATGCTTAGTGGCCTGATGGTCACTACGTTCATTATCCTGCTGAACGCCTCCGTCGTGGTCGTTTCCTCGATGATTATGTTTCCTCTGATCGATCTGGCCTTCAAGAAGAAGGCTAAGCCCGCTCCGAGACCTGGCCAGGTTGAAACTTGGCAATCAGGGCGGCCTTGGTTGGCTCTGCGATCGGATTTTTTGCGGCCAGACGCTGTACCACATCCCCCACTGCCCCTGGTGGACATGGCACACCAGGCCTTAGCTGATCCTCCGCTTGAGCACATTACACCTTTAATAGTTCGATCGCTGGTGCCGAAAGGTTCCGAGGGCGCGCCGCACGGTCCTGTCACCGCACCGCCGACGCCGCTGACCTCAAACTGCAAAGCTGCCTGAGCAAAATTGAGGATGCTACTCTCCGCAGTGGTGCCATTCGGTTTCTGGCAGGGAGTGAAGGAACTTTGCCGCGTCACCAAGGACGCCGTGCTTTGTGACAGTGTGGGGTGAGACAATGGCCACCCGCCGGGTGAAGTCCGGCCTTTTAAGTGCGAGCCAACTTTAGACAAGAAATTGTACGTCGCGCGCGCCGCACCGGGTTGCAAACGCTAGCAAAGGAGTGAGCCATGACGACACGTCCATCCTCGTGATTGTGATCATCGCATTATTGCTCGGTGTCTTGGGCGGCAGCGCCATTTCCGCGCAGGATAAGTACACTGTGCAAGTGCCGGGCGGCCTCGCGTTCTCTGAGTTCAAGGGATACGAAGACTGGCAAACTGTCGCCGTCAGTAAGACGGAAGCCGTGATCAATGCGATCCTCGCTAATCCCGTAACAATCGACGCCTACCGGGCTGGAGTTCCCGGCAACGGCAAGCCTTTCCCCGACGGCTCCAAGATGGTGAAGATCCATTGGAAGCCGAAAAAGAGTACGGAGGCCCCCGATCCGACGACGGTAGTGCCGGATACCCTGCAATCCGTTGGTTTCATGGTGAGGGATAGCAAGAGGTTCGCGGACAGCGGCGGATGGGGATGGGCCGAGTTTAAGTATGACGCCGCATCCGACACGTTCACGCCCTACACCCTAGCTGACAACCCGCCCCAGGGGAACGACGCCAAATGCGGGTTCGCGTGCCACACGATAGTGAAGGCCAAGGATTACGTTTTCACGGCATACCCGAAGAGGTGAACGGGGATCGCCATCATTACTGTCAGTGCCGACGATGCTTCCTACATGACAGGCGTCGAACCAGCCGTCGCGACGGCGCGGCCGTACTCAGCCTTAGCCGGGCCTCATTAGGGCGGACCACCGACTCCGGCGGGGGTCGCGCCAGCAGCCGGAACGAACCACTCGACGATGTCCGCTTCTGGCACTTAGCGGACATTGACGCTGACCTGGCGAATGTCCGCTCTCGAGGGTAAAGCGGACATCCCTGATTGCCGCTGTGATGTCCGCTAATGACCCAAAGCGGACATTTGCGTTCACGCCCCTCACCAGGCATTCATTGGGCCGCGCTTCCAACGTCGGCTATCAGCAAAAGCATAAAGCCCAAGGCTCCGGTGCATTAGCCGTAAGCCGCGATCAGTAGGGCCGATGGCGGTATTTCTTCCCTCGTCTAGCTTTGGGTCTTCTTCGTATCGCTTATTGCTTTCGCCATTAGCCGTCCAAATTCTTGCGATTGATAGGCGTACCATTTCATTTGAGATTGCACGTATCGCGTCTGCAGGTCGATCAACTCCTGGAGGTCCTTAGCCTGCGCCACGTCCTTCGCCAACTTGAAGGCGGCATCAGCGTTCTCATTAGCGAGTTTGACAGCGCGCTCCTGGACTTCATGGAATCCGGGGGCAATTACATTTGACGAAGCCGATGACCAGGCGGCCATGGCTTGCCCGACGCCATCCATGAACTGAAGGTAGAGCTGGCGCGCTCGTTCGACATTTTCCTCGGCCAGCTGACGCAACTCTTGTGGAATTTCAAACTTCTGGTCTTGGGTCATGACATCTCCTAACTAAACGTCGTCGCCATAAGGGAGGAACGTCGGATCATGACACTTAGCGGACGAACTTCCCAGGCAAAGCGATGTCCGCTAATGACCCAAAGCCGACATCGCACGCGCACTTGGCGTCAGGCGCCCATGCCGGTTTTGAGATGCAAAGGGGCGCTTTGGCTGGCATCCCCTTGGTTGCGCGTCCGCTCTCGGCTTCGGTTTCGATTCCGCTGACCCAGCGGGGACCTCAAAGAGGTGTGCGCGTTCATCCCTCGAGAAGTGACTGCAAGGGTCAAGGATGGTGCTGTGGGGCCGCTCATAGGGGACCTGGGGAACCTCACGACGTCTGCTACCAGAGGGGCGTCTTACCATGACGTCAGGATGCAATGGCACGCGGTCAAGGCGGTAACGCCAGTTAGAGGCCCTTCACTTCTGCTTATGGCACTTAGCGGACATTCAGACGGTCTTTCGGCCCAAAAGCGGACATCCGAAATCGACGTGCCGAATGTCTGCTAATGACCCAAAGCTGACATTGGGCCACCTGAGCAATTCAGTCGCCACCGCCGCCCAGGAATGGTCACAGAAAAACACTAGCGTTGCGAGCGTAATAGCTGTTGGGGGCGCAATGCCGGATTTCGCTAAGATCAGCAAAGCGTTCAGCTACCTTCGTGAAGAGATACCGGCAGAGGACATCTCTAAGGACTCGATCTTCAAGCATCCGCACAATACGACGCGTCTAATCCCCGAGCGGCTGCCCCCTGCAAAGATCAGGGAACTTTCTCGACTGCAGCCTGCAAGAGCCATAGTGACTACTTTCGCTAAGTGGGTGCTGATCGCTGCGGCAGTCGCGTTCTGCACTAGTTTCTGGCATCCCGTGCTTTATGTCGTCGCGGTTTTGGTAATCGGCTCGTGCCAGCATGCGCTGCTGATTCTTGGGCACGATGCAGCGCACTACCGCACGCTATCTGTGCGCTGGCAAAACGATCTCTTCGCTAATCTCTTTATGATGTGGCCGAGCTTCGCGTCTGTCGAAGGCTTTCGCAAGTTCCACGGCACGCATCATCAATACACGAACCTTCCGAACGATGGGAATCGCCACATCTGGTACACCCACGACGCCGCTGGCGATCTCGCTCCCGATTGGCAGTTTCCGAAAACGCGTTTGGGACTTGTGTGGCTTCTATCGCGGCGCGCCGCGTTCCTCACCGGGTTGTTCTGGATTTTACGCGGCCTGGTCGGGTCGACCCTCATTCCTTCGCCTGGCTGGATGCGTACCGCGCGTTTAGGCTTTTACGCATCTAGCGCCGCAACACTCATTTATTTCAACGCTTGGCACGGTTTTCTGCTTTATTGGATCGTGCCATTCTGCACCTGGCACATCGCGGTTCAGTACATTCGCCTGATCTGCGAGCACAGCGCGGTGGAGAGCGACCAGGAAGAGTATTCGATTACCCGCACGACGATCCCGACCTGGCTGGAGTCTATCTTTATCCTGCCATGCAATGTTGGCTACCATCTCGAGCACCATTGGTATCCAAGCGTCCCGTTTTACCGGCTGCCGCAGCTCCACCAGGCGCTGATGGAGCGCCAGGGCTTTTGTAGTCACGCAGTGATAAACCGCTCGGTTTTCGCTTCGCTAGGCGACTGCGTCAGAGAGGCCGCTGTGTTGAGTCCCCGTCGGGAAACGAGCCGACTGCCAGCACTTGGTAAGTCCGCTAATGGCACTTTTCGGACATCGCACCTGCGCTGACGAATGTCCGACGGGGGTAAAGCGGACATGACGCGAACGGGCCGTTATGTCGGCTAATGACCCAAAGCGGACATGGGCGTTCCGCTCGTACAGTTAATCCCTCCGCTGTGCCGAATGCTGCGGGCAGCTTTTTACTCAGTACCCTGGATGCTGCGTGCTAGGTATGCCGTATCTGTTGCGATAATAACTTCTGCGGCCCTGCGGCGGCGGCGTTCCAGCCGTCCAGTCAGCTATGCAGTTGGTCCTGTAGGCTTCTACTTCTCTCCAACTGAGCGCCGGGCGAACGCGATGCGCATATCGCCAGCAGGCATCCTCGACCCATTGTGGGGCAGCGAATGCCGGGGTCGCGGTGAGAACAATAGCAGCGGCGAGTAGAGGTTTCAGTTTCATGGCACGACTCCTACGGGGGCATCGATATGGTTCATATACGCGTGGCGCGTTTCTCGGGATGCCGATGCTCACAGAAAAGTGAGGGTTGAGTTTCATTATAGCTGTCTGGCCTCTATCTCACAAACGCCGCTCGTGTCGGCGGGCGCCCCTTTTGCTATGGTTCAAGTTTCGATGTTACGACCGATCCCATTCGTATTGGGCTTCCTGATCCCGATAGCATTGTTGGGAGCGTTTCTGCTTTGGGAATGGTCTTGCGATAAATCGATGGGAGGCTGGGCCAGCCGCTATAGATTGGAAGGTATGCTCGGCTAACCTCTCGAGGTCTATGGGTTGGTTGACGCGTTTTGAGGGCTTGACGATGAAAGTCTTTAATCGCGAGAACTGGGACGCCGCGAACGAACGACTGACGTACTTCCTCAGAGAACTGGCGGACGACGGCTATCCCGACAACCTCATTGCCGACGTAAGATGGCAGCGGGTGTGGTTCTCATCGACGAAGTCTTCGGCCGCGAGGCGCTTGTCCGGCACCTATGCCGACTCGCGCTGACGGCGATCGACCCGAAAGCCAACATGGTCACCGGTCCCAAGTTCTTGCAATGAGGCTCGAGAGGCGCTGTGAGATGGCTGATCAATGGGTATTTGAGAGCGAGACTTATAATAACTGCAGTTGCGATATGAATTGTGGTTGCCAGTTCAACTTGCCGAGTACCCACGGCTATTGCCGGTCGGCTTTCGTCGGCACCGTCGTTAAAGGCCACTTCAAGGATACGCCACTCACAGGTCTGAACTGGGCGGCGCTATACAAGTGGCCCGGTGAAATCAAGGACGGAAACGGCCGGCGCCAGATCGTTATCGATGAGCGTGCGCATGAAGCTCAACGGAACGTGCTTGAAACGATCATCTCAGGCGACGCATGCGAACCATTGAGCAATCTTTTCTCCGTGTTCGCATCCACATGCTCGGAATTTTGCGAGACATTGTTCCTGCCGATTCATCTTGAAGCGGACTTGGAACTCAGGACCGCCAGAGTAGAGATACCCGGCGTCATGCGGAGCAGCGGCAGGCCGATGATCAACGAGTTTACTGATCAACCATTCCACATTGCGCTGGCGCGTCCCAGTGGCAGTTTCGAGTTCACCTACGCAGAAATCGGGCTAGGCACAACCTCGATCACGGGGGATATGGAGATGGCGTTCAAAAATTCATATGCTCATTTTTGTGTTCACCACTTCAATCAGGATGGCTTGGTCCGAGAAAGATCAAGGCTCACGGCATGGCTTGAACGTATGAAATCGAGTTACTGTGAATGACGCTAAGTCGCACATCAGTGACGACAGTCCAGTGCAATTGCCCTGATCCATGCCTACGACTTGCTTGAAAGCGATAGGCCAATCAGCGCCACCGAGCTTGGGAAGCTCTTGTTGGAGAAGCCGGTGAAGCCAACCACGACACGTAGCTGATTGACTTCACGTGACCAAACCAATGTCAGTTATTGGAAGCGCAGCTCGATGCGAGCGTTTGAGATACTGTAGAACATACCAACTTGGCCTTCTCCTGCTCCGCAATTCGAGGTCGTGCGTCGCTCGCTCATTTTGAACCTACTGCTGTTAATTGCCTCCCCGGCAGTCGCCGATCAGCGCAGCGCGCCGGAGCCGGCGTTAACTATCGGGTCGTCAACGTGGCGCCCGGCGACGTCCTGAGGGTACGTAGCCAACCTGACGCATCTGCACCTGTTATCGACAATCTTTCTGCCAATGCGACCGGCATTATTCTCACAGGAGTAAAACAAAACGTCGGACAAGCCACTTGGTGGCAGATCATTGTCAAATCGGCAGATCGGACGCAGGCTGGGTCAACTCTCAATTCCTAGCCGTAGCCGAGCCTACAGCCATAGGCGAGATAGGCTTCGGGTTACGGTGTATCGGCACGGAACCGTTCTGGTCTCTCGAAATCGCAAACGGGCAGGCAAGTTTTACGACGCCCGAAGGCGAGCGGTGGCTCTGGAAGGCACACTCGTGGCGGGATGCTGCGGGCCATCAACCAGGGCAACGCTTCGTGATCCAACTGGACAGCCAGAATCCGGGTGCGTCGGGTTGGGTAGCCGTCTCGCGCCCGCAACAATTCTGTAGCGATGGGATGTCCGATCTTGAATATCCTTATGATCTCATTGTCGCAACTCCTACCAGCCGCGTTCTTGGAGGCTGCTGTGCTCGATCGCCACAATGATCATTCGGCTAGTATGTTGGATCGCAATCTAGAGTGTCTAGCCAACAGCATGGCCCACGTTCGCGGACCGACGATGCCGTCTGGGACTAGTCCGTATTGACGCTGAAAACCTCTGACGGCGGCTTCGGTGCCAGCATCGAAATTGCCGTTTGCTGCGACGCCGACCTTTACCTGCACTTCCTTGACCTGATTGCCCCTCGCGCCTCGTCTTAGTGTCTTTCGCCCCTCGGCGTCTACGAGGGGAATGACGGATGGCAGGGGTGCAGTTCCGGCCATTATCGCGGCGACCTGTAAGCGAAAGTCGTTCATGTCGAAGGTTGGGTCACCCTTGCGGCCGGGCGGCAGAGCATATTCCTTATGCCCACAGGCCATGATCGCGTTGGCTCTCACTTTCTTCAGGATCGCTGCTACGCCTCTGCGATAGGCATCCATCTGAACTGCGGGCCAAGGATCGGCTTTCGGTCCGCTAGTGAACCCACTGTTCTCAGCTTCGATCCCAATGAAATTCGTATTACCGCGCGTGAAGCCCTGCCAATTGCCAGGTCCCGCGTGGTTACAACGTCCGGCTGCAACCACATACATCGTGCCATCGCGTCCCAAACCAAGCTGGGCGAGAGGTCCGAGAAGATCCGGTCGCCCGTTGGTGATGATTCTTAAACTCGGCATATTGCCGCCAGTGGCCCAGCGGTGTGATGACAGATGAGGCCTCTGATAGCTCCATGTCGCCGCGCCCGCGGTCACGCCAACCCGGTTGTTCAGCAACTTTGAGGCCGGCGGCCAACAGGACACGCGGCAACCAAGTTAGGGAAAAGGGCATTAGCCTTACTCACCGACTGCACCGTCGCATTCCGTACAATCACGTCACACTCGCCTCTGGGAGCTGCGTTGGCGCCTTCTGCCCACACCGCCTTTCGCGGGAGGCAGTGCTATGTCGGGCGTCGCTTCACTATCGGAAGCTTCGATTGCGCAACCGTCGATATTATCTTCCGCACGCGCTATGGCAGATGCATGAGCAGGGCGGGTTCCCTTGCCGACCTTCTTTGTTTTTGATTTCGATTTTGACGTCTTTGCCACTACCTTGCTACTTCTCCAGCCTGCACGCAAATTCGGCTTCTTAATGACTGCCCCCAGTTGGAAGCACATTGCCGAGCGGCGATAGAGTGTCCGCTTATGGCACTTAGCGGACATGATTCCGACGCTGAACGCGTCTGCTTTAGGGGGCAAAGCGGACATTGACCAGGCTGCTTAAAAAGCAATGTGAAGCAGCGGTGCGTCAGGAGTCCCATCGACTACCCGGACCCCCCCAGCTAGAAGCCCTCAACACCTGCACGCCCGCGGTGTGCGTCAAGTTTGAATTCACCCGCTCACTGGCCATTGGCGGCAAACGCACCGTGCGTAACGGCTACAGACCTGTACACCAGACTTGCCCCGCTGTGACCGGCGGCCGCTCTTGAATACCGGTGTTGGATGACTCAACCCATTGAAACCTAACGCTCGCCAAATGAGTTGGTACCCGTTTTGGTACCAACCGCGTCTCATCTTGCACTCTCGCCCGCCCTGCACCGCCGCAAGCAATGCTGCGGATGGCACCACGTTTCGGTCTTGTTCCTACGGCTTTGATCCTTGGTGCGTCATCAGGCGATATACTAAAGCCCAGCAAACGGATAGATGAGGAAGGGCTTCCATGCGTGCATGGGCATTAATTGTTATTGGCTTAGCAGTGGCTATGGTAGCTGTTTTGGGCCCTCCATTGGTTCAGATGCAAAAAGACTTGAGCGCAGCAAGAACGAGAAACGGAGAGCTTGAACGTGTAATTGCCAATCTGAAAACGGAACTCGATGCAGCCAACCAAGCGCGAACGCGCCTTCAAGGCGGTTTAGAAGAGGCCAAGTTGGAAATCACGAAAAGGCAATCTTAGATAGACGACTGACCGCTGAGCTTGAGAAAGCCATCGACTTAGCCAAGGATGCCAACGCTCGCAATCAACAAGAGGACCCTGTTTCGGGGCCGTCAGATCCTTGGCAGCCGCAATAAGGCGGCCGGTTGAGAATGAAGAGACTATTGCTCGTTTTTTTCACCTGCTCGACTGCCTCGCACAATCAGACTTCATCGCTCGGTTTGGTGAGCGCTCTGCGAGTTTCAACGGTAGCCATCCACTCCTCGGCTGTTTCGCATCGTTGGGGCAAAAGTGCGACGTAGTTGGCATTCTGACCGGTAATGTGCTGGGGCGGCGGCTTACCATAACCCCTATCAAGTAGGGCATTTGCAGCTGACACTCTCGCCGCTGGCGCCGACTTTGGATTTGTCATGATCGATACGAGGGTTTCAATTGCCTCCGCAGTATGTGCTCTCGCGAGCTCGTTTACCTCTGCGACAACTTTGGGCCGACCCCCGGGATTACCGCTTTGACCCTTTTCGAAAGGCCTTCCAATGCTCATGCTGTTTCCTCACTGTTCTGAGCACATTTTTGTTGTGTGCAGAGCATGCACACGAGTCAATTTGGGCCACGCATGGTTTTGTGCGTGTTCTCGGGGGAGCGGGAGAGAGGCCCGCTGGGACCCCCAGTGGTTAAACTAGATATGTTACCCTCGTGAATAGCGGTCTCCGCGCTCTCTATGTTACCCCCGTGGATAGCACTTGGCGTTTTAGGTGTTACTGACGTGGATAGCAGTAGTGCTATTGACGCGGATAGCGGGGTGCTATCGACGTGGATAGCGAAGTTCTGTTTTTGAGAAGTCCATTTCGTACTGTTGCGATAAGGCTTCGGATCAAAGAGCACTCCGTCCCAGCGAAGATATTCCTTCGTTGGAAACTCGGTTCCAGCGCCGACAACGTGTCCTAGCTCAGTCAATCGCCAGTGCGGCGCCCTGCCCTTACCATCAGCACCAAGGCTGCCATGTAGGACACAATGAAGCCGTAGTGCTGCAGCTCTGCAAACCATTCCTTGACCTTATTGAAGCCCGCCCGTACCGCATGGCGACGAATTGTCCCTCTATGCGCCCCTTATCCCTCTTGCTCATGCCGCTTGATCCTTTTCGCGGCTGTAGCCTTCGCTGCCACCCCTCTCACGGTACTTCCTGAACCGAGGGAGACCCCCAGTCTCTTCCACGGTCAGCCGGGCAGCTCTTCAATGTCAACGATGATACGGGGCCTTCCCGACTTGCCATCAAGCATTGTGAGTTTGCCGTTAATCCCCTTGGCGAGGAGAGCCCTGGCAGCGTCGCATTCGGGATCCCGCGAACGATCGACTAATAGTTTGCCCTCGAACAGGACTGAGAAGCGGTACCCGTCCCGGCCACCCACCCAGAGGGGGTGAAGTCGAGCCGTCAACGTCGTGCGCCGTCCTCGGCGGGCGCTTTAATTTTTCCAGTGTTCAAATCACTTCTCCGCACTCGATAGTCCGAGCATTTTTTTGAACGGCTCCCGCAACACGAGGATGCGGTTTCCGATCCGTATCGTTGGGATCTCCCCCCGCCTCGCCGCTGCATAGGCCTGGTTTTTCCCGATGCCGAGTTCCTTCGCGGCCTCGGCAATCGTCTGTGTCTTTGGCGCTTCACCCGTCTGCATCAGAAATCCTTTTTGGCGATCTGTGGCCGCCCGTTCTTATCCATAAGGGCGAATTGCTGGTTGGACTTGGCGATGACCCCGTGACTACCCAGTGGCCCTCGGTGAGCCTCCCCACCAGGAGCACATCGTCACCCTGACGATTGAGGAAGGAAGATCTAAAGCGTTTGCGGAATTACTTTGATGGTGCGCCTTGGCCGTACGAGTACTCCAAGTCGGAAATACAAGAGGCGGGCGAGGCGTGGATCCAGCGGCAAATCGACATTAGGCGGGGGAAATAGATCCATGCGGGGCAGCATCACTCGACGCGGAAAGTATTCCTGGCGCGTCAAGTTTGAAGTTGGCCACGACCCACTCACCGGAAAACGAAAGGTTCACGTAGAGACGGTACGCGGCGCCAAGGCCGATGCTGTCACCCTGCTTAGCAAGCGTCTCGCGGAGCGCGGCGAAAATCGTTTGATCGAACGTAGCGACCCGCGAACGCTACGGCGAGCTGATCGAGAAACACATTATCCCAAACATCGGCGCCGTTGAATTGCAAAAACTAGACGGGCCGCAGATCGATATTTTTTACGCCACGCTCGGCAAGAGTGGACGCCGCGACGGCAACGGCGGTCTCTCGCCTCAAACCGTGCGGCACATTCATCGCCTTCTATCTCTGATCCTTGCATCGGCAGTGAAGGCCAAGAAGCTGACCGCCTCTCCGATGGCTGGCGTGCAAACAACTCCGAAGGTGCGCCGTCCCGACATTCAGGTGTTAGACGATGCGGAGATGGCTAAGCTGGCTAGTCACCTGAAAGGGGCACTCGCTTTACGTCCCGGTCTTGCTGGCAGCTTCCACCGGAATGCGCCGCGGCGAAGTGCTCGCACTCCGATGGAAAGAGGTTGATCTGGACAAGGCGACGCTAAAGGTCGCGCAAGTCGTAGAGCTTGTCGGCGGCAAACTCTCTGTAAAAGAACCAAAGACGGAGCGGAGCCGGCGCACCGTGGCCCTCCCCGCTCGTTTGGTGGAGGAGCTTCGGTCCTACCGCAAAGAGCAATGGGAATATTGCCTCAAGCTCGGCGTCGGCAAATTTCGAGCTATTGTTCCCGAACTGGGATGGAAGCCTTCGCAACCCGGCGCATTTCACCAAGGCGTTC